>OZ220480.1:0-1530000 GCA_965116025.1 uncultured candidatus Poriferisulfidus sp. | reverse complement strand
GATTCTGATATCGAATTTGCGAACGTTGATTCTCTCGAGTCACGAATAGAAAAATCAAATCGCGTCCTTTGGGCGTGAAAACGCCTCTCGCCATCGCGGTGCTCTGAATACCAAGAACGTCCGCTATTTCTTTCCTACTATAATCCTGCCAGAGATTGAAATCGATCATAGTCTTGTAAGCCGTGGACATTCATTGCAGACTAATTCCAGTTTACCGTAGTGCATGACAGACTCCCCGAAGATACTGAGAAGATAATCCAAAGTCGGGACAGAGACCATCAAGATCGAATCTCATGGGAAAGATGGAAAAACCTGCCCGGCAGAAAAGAATCGAAGCGGTTCGAAACAGCAAAGCCTTTGACGTTTTCGTCATCTTCGTCATCCTTGTCGCGGCCATAGCCGTCGGCGCGAAAACGTTTGACATTTCGCCATTCGCTCACCACTTAATCGGTATTCTGGAGCGACTAGTCACCCTGATATTCATCATTGAGTTGACGATCAGATTTTTAGCTACCCGCCCCAGATTCGCCTTCTTCAAGAACATCTGGAATATTTTCGACGCGGTGATCGTCGCCATCAGCCTCATTCCCGTCGAGGGTAGCGATACGGCCCTCGTCGCGCGGCTGGCCCGCGTGTTTCAAACGTTCCGGATGGTTGGGGTCATGCCCGAAGTGAGGCTTCTTCTGAATTCCTTGCTGAAAGCGATACCAAAGTTGATCTACGTCATGGTGATGATGGCGATCATCTTCTACATCTATGGAGCGATAGGCAGTCTATTTTTCGAGGCCGTCGACCCCCTCTTGTGGGGAAATGTCGCCGCGTCCATGCTGACCCTGTTCCAGGTGATGACGTTCGATGACTGGGCCGAGATCATGCACGCCACGATGGACGCGCACTGGTGGAGCTGGGCGTATTACCTCTCCTTCATCTTCCTCACGGCTTTCGCGTTTCTCAACATGATCATTGGCATCATCGTCAATGTCCTGGAAGAAGAGAATGAGCAGGTGGTCACGGCCGACCCGAACAAGATCAGCAACGAGAATCTCTATCAGGAGATGCAGAAAATCAAACGAATGCTACGGGCGGAAAATCAAGGGCCGAACACCGGCGCATGAACGAACCAGCTCGGTTTCGGGGCAGAAGATCCGTGAAGCTCGAACCAATACTTTCAGCGTCGCTGATACACGTACACCGAGTCTCCGATATCCACCGCCATCAGGTCCGTCCCCATCCTCACATCTCCCTGGTAATGCTCGCCCAGAACCTCCAGCATCCGCTCCTCGGTCACCCCGAATTTCAGCATATGAACCAAAATGCCAAGCTTCGGGCGGACCCGCGCCAAGACCTGCCCGACCTGCGCCGGGCTTGAGTGGGATTCCTGCACCTTCCTCAAACGAGGATTTCTCTCCAAAAGCGTCTCGCTGACCATCATGATCTCGTGGATCAGCACATCCGCCCCTCCCGCCTGGACGAGCAGATTTTCCGAATACGTCGTGTCCCCGGAGATAACCACGCTTCGCTCGCCATAATCCACCCGGTACCCGAACGACGGCTTGACCTTTCCGTGGTCCACCGCGAACGCGGTCACTTTCAGTCCACCTTCCTCGTACGCCACGCCCGGCTCTATCTCCACCGCCCGTATCTCCCCCACATTCTTCGCCAGTCCGCTCTGCCCTCGCCGCGCGTAGTGATCGGCCTCGTAAGCCTGAACCAAGTGATTCACGAAACGCTCGGTCCCCGTCGGTCCATGCACCTCCAGAGGCTCCGCGCGTTGCCACAGGCGGGCTGTCAACCAAACATCGTCGAGCCCGACGATATGATCGTAATGCAGATGCGTCAGGAACACCTTGTCCAGCTGAGCGCACGAGACCCCGATCTGGTGCAACCGTAGCGCGGCGCCTCGACCAGCGTCGAACAGCAGTTCGCGACCCCCCGCCTCGACCAGAATCGCTTGGCTGAAACGCTCAATATCTGGTCTAGGCGTGCCGGTGCCGAGCAACGTCACCGTGAGAATCTGGGCGGCGACGGGCTGGGCCAGCAGCGACGCGAAAATCAGCGCGGCACGGATCCACCTCATGGCTCTAGTTTCAGGATCGCCATGAACGCTTCTTGGGGAATATCCACGTTGCCGACCCGCTTCATGCGTTTCTTTCCGGCCTTCTGCTTCTCCAGCAATTTGCGCTTCCGGGTCACGTCTCCGCCATAGCATTTCGCCGTCACGTTCTTGCGCAGGGCCTTGGTGGTGGTGCGCGCGATGACGCGCGAGCCGATTGCCGCCTGGATCGCCACGTCGAACATCTGTCGGGGAATCAGATCTTTCATCCGCGCCGTCAGATCCTTCCCAAGCGTGATCGCCCGGGACTGATGAACGATGACCGACAGGGCGTCCACCCGCTCTCCGTTGATCAGCAAATCCAGTTTCACCATCGGCGCCGCCTCGAAGCGCGACAGTTGATAGTCGAACGAGGCGTAGCCACGGCTGACCGACTTGAGTCGGTCGTAAAAATCCGTCACCGTCTCGGACAACGGCAACGAATATTCCAGGCTGACCTGATTGCGCGAGTACTGCAGGCGCTTTTGTCGTCCGCGCCGCTCCTCGCACAACGTGATCACGGCGCCGACATGCTCTTGGGGAACCAGGATGCTCGCCTCGATATAAGGCTCGCGAATCTCCTCGATCTCGCGTGGCTCCGGAAGCAGGCTAGGGTTTCCAGTCTCCAGCGTCTTTCCCGATTTCAGCTCCACTTGGCAGGCCACCGTCGGCGCCGTGGAAATCAGGTTCAGTCGATACTCGCGCTCCAGCCGCTCCTGCACGATCTCCATATGCAGCAAGCCCAGGAATCCGCATCGGAACCCGAATCCCAACGCCTTGGAAGTTTCCGGCTCATGGCTGAACGAGGCATCGTTCAGCCTCAGCTTCCCCAGCGCGTCCCGCAACGGCTCATAATCGTCCGCGTCCACCGGGAACAGTCCGGCGAACACTTTCGGTTGCGCTTCCCGGAACCCCGGCAACGCCTCCTCGGCTCCACCGTTGGCCAGCGTCAAGGTGTCTCCGACTGGAGCGCCCTCAATATCGCGGATGCCGGCCATCACGAAGCCAACCTGCCCACAGCCAAGCTCCTCGGTTTTCTCTAGATTCGGGGCATGCCATCCGACGGAATCCACGCGCCGCGTTTGGCCGGTCGACATCACCCGAATCTTGTCGCCTTTCACCAGTTTGCCCGAGAACACCCGAACCAAGGACACCACTCCGGTATGGCTATCGAACCAAGAATCCACGATCAAGGCTTTCAGCGGCCCTTCGGGATCTCCGTCCGGCGGCGGCACATCGCGCACCACCCGCTCCAGCACATCCACCACGTTGAGACCAGTCTTGGCGCTGATCCGAACGGCTTCCGTCGCGTCCAATCCAATGATATCCTCAATCTCCTCGCAGGCCCGCGCCGGATCCGCCTGCGGCAGATCCATCTTGTTCAGCACCGGCAGGATCACCAGATCCTGCTCAATCGCGTTGTAGCAGTTCGCCACGGTCTGCGCCTCGACTCCTTGTGACGCGTCCACCACCAGCAATCCGCCTTCGCAGGCCGCGAGCGAGCGCGACACCTCATAGGAGAAGTCCACGTGCCCAGGCGTGTCGATCAGGTTCAGGCGATAGGTCTCTCCGTCCCTCGCCCGGTATCGCAAAGTCACGCTACGCGCCTTGATGGTGATGCCGCGCTCCCGCTCCAAATCCATGTCGTCCAGCACCTGGTCGCTCATCTCACGGCCGCTCAGCGCGCCACACAGCTCGATGAAGCGGTCCGCCAGCGTGGACTTTCCGTGGTCTATATGGGCGATGATGGAGAAGTTCCGGATCCTCTCCATCGGGAAGGCTTCGGGCACGATCTATTCGGGCGTCAGAGCCAGCCACCGCGAGCCTTGCTGCCGCCGTACCAGGATTGGCTGCGGCTCGCCTCCCTTGACGCTCTTCGCCGCTTTTTTGAAATCCTCCAACGTCTCGATTTTCTTTCCCGCGAACATCTGGATGACGTCGCCCTTCTGGATTCCGGAGGAACGCGCCGGATCCCCGGTCACTTCCTTCACCAGGACCCCGCCTTCGTCGAGGTCGCGTCGCCCGCGCGCGCCATCAGGCACCTCCTCCAAGCGCATCCCCAAGGTGGACTCCTCCGGTGACCCGGAGTCTCCAGACGGAACCGCCATCGGCGCCCCATCGTCAGGCAGTTGCCCCAGAGTTACGTCCACGCTCCGCCGCTCGCCATCACGCAGGATCTCGACCTCGACCGTCCTCCCGGGCCTCACTTGCCCAACCATGGGCGGTAACGCGCTGGAGCTATCCACCTCGCGTCCGTCGAATTTCAGGATGATATCGCCGACCTCAAGATCGGACTCTTCCGCCGGCGCCCCTTCGGTGATCTCGGAGATGAGCGCGCCTTTCGGACGGTCCAGCCCGAACGATTCGGCTAGATCTCTGGTGACCTCCTGGATGTAGACGCCGAGCCAGCCACGCATGACGCGACCATCCTTCTTGATCTGCGCGATCACCTGCGACACCATGTCGATCGGAATAGCGAAAGACAGACCCATAAAGCCACCGGTGCGGGTGTATATCTGCGCGTTGATGCCGACCACGCGTCCGTTCATATCGAACAGCGGACCGCCGGAGTTGCCCGGGTTAATGGCCACGT
Organism: uncultured candidatus Poriferisulfidus sp.; assembly: GCA_965116025.1. Lineage (GTDB taxonomy): Bacteria > Pseudomonadota > Gammaproteobacteria > Poriferisulfidales > Poriferisulfidaceae > Poriferisulfidus. The sequence goes on along the minus strand of OZ220480.1, from coordinate 1,525,315 downwards.
CGGTCTGGATGAACGGGATGTAGTTTTCGCTTGGCAGACTACGCCCCTTGGCGCTGACGATCCCGGCCGTGACCGAATGCTCGAAGCCGAACGGGGAGCCGATGGCGAGCACCCACTGCCCGACCTCCAGGTCCCCCGAGTTGCCAAGCGTGGCGGTTGGCAAGTCCTCGGCATCGATTTTCAGCAACGCCAAGTCGCTGCGCGGGTCGGACCCCACCTTCTCCGCCACGAACTCCCGTTTGTCGCTGAGCTTGACGATGATCTCGTCCGCCCCATCGACCACGTGGTGGTTGGTCACGATGTAGCCGTCCGGCGAATAGATCATCCCAGATCCGGCGCCGCGCCTGCGCGGTTGCGGAGAGCGACGCGGATGAGCCTCCGGCATCTGCTCGAAGAATCGCCGAAAGAAGTCCGGCATGTCCTCTGGAAGTCCGCGCGGCCCATTCTCGCCATTTTCGCTTGGAGCGGAACTTCTCGAATCGCGGACCGTGGTGATGTTGACCACGACTGGCGCGTTTTTCTTGATCAAGTCCGTGAAATCCGGCAACTCGCGCGCTTGTGTGGGCGCGAGCGCCAAGGCGAGGCATAGGGCGGCGAAAATCGCTCTCGGGGTCCAAGTCTGTAGCATCAAAGCTCCTTGCATAATCGAATTCAGTTCTAAAGGAATCAGGGCGTTCGGCGAAGCGAGTCGCCGATCATTCGGACGGTCTCGGCTGGCACGCTGCCCACCACGGTGACCTGGTGACCGTCCCGCACCGTCACGTATCCGTTGAGCGCCTTGCGCGCGAACCACCAGTCACGCGTCCCCTCGTCGTCCGGCAAACTGGTGATGAAGACCGATACCCGAGACATGGCGTCCGCCAGCACCATATGGTATACCGGCCTAGGGTCGCGCGGCAACTCGCGAACCACCGCGAGGCGCTTCTCGAAGCCCGGGGGCATGCTCTCGACCCGCCACCGGTCCGGAGCCGGCTGAAAACCGTATGGCGGGCGAATCGTCCGGAAGCCCCGCGTGTCGGTCGCGAGCCAGAAGCTGCCCGGAGAGAACTGCCGGATGGAGTCCAGAACGTCCAGGGACGTGAACGAGAAACGCTCGATTTTCTCCCCGTCCGGAGTCATCATCCGTACCCGTAGCGGCAAGCCCGAGGCCGTGTCCACGCAAAGCTCGCAGCCGTAACGGTAGCGATCCTTCGAGGTGACCACGACCAACTGGCAGTCTCTTCCCGCGATCCTCTCTCGTCCCTTGATCTCGATCTCATAGTGCTGCCGCACGCGACCCAAATCCATCCGCATCTTGGGGATCAGTCCCTCCGGCCGCTGGTAGCCGTGGATAACCACCCTCCGGCCTGGGAACGCCACGGCGGCCTCGCTCGAGCGCCGCACGATCTCGCAGTCCTCTCCCCCGGAAACCGAGATCCAGCGCTGGTGGGTATGCCGCCCGTCGAAACCTTGCTCGATTCTCATCAAGCGCCGCGGCGCGCCCGCCTTGAGCAAAGACAACGTTCCGGTGAAGTTCGCGCGCTCGGCGGCTTGGGAAGCGCGGACCAGCCAGCCCGCCGGATCCTGCTCGCCGTGCGTCGCCGGCGCCAGCCCCGCCAGAATCAAGGCCAACGACGGCCCGCCGAGAGTTCCGAGGCTTCTCATGTCCGCGAAACGGACTCCGGCCCGCGAGAATCGCTTCCCGGAACTCCGAGACGACCCGAAGCGTCCCGCGCCATCCTATTCCTCATATTCGACCAACTGAGCGTACGGCATCAGCGTCCGGGGCTCAACTTCCGCATGGACCGCCAAGTATCCGAGAATCCGCTGGCGCGTCTTCGCGTCCAGATCGGATTCCGGGGCGCTCGCGATGGAGGGAATCGTCGGGGCGGCCACCCTTGGAGCGCTCACCGGCTGCTGCGCGAGAAGCCACAGTCCCGCCACACCCAGCGCGGCCAGCAAACCGCCAGCCGTCGCCAACGGAACTGGATTCCGGATCCAGACCCAGAACTCCCTCAAGGACGCGCGTCTGGAAGAAGAAACGAGGTGGCTTTCTTGGACGATCCGCCGATAGACCCGACTCGCGAATCCCGCGCGCATTCCTTGCGGAAGCTCGCCGCGCAACGCCTCGCCGATCATCTGGTAACGTCCCAAACGGCGGCGCGCTTCCGCCTCTCGGCTCAGCGCGTGACTCGCCCGGGCCCGCTCCGCGGACGTGATCTCGTCGTCCAGATACGCGGAAACCCATTCACCGCGCTGGTCGCTCATTCGAATCCTCCTGAAGAATCTTCCAGCATCGGCCGCAGTCGCTCATCAATGGCCTCCCGGGCCCGAAAGATGCGCGAGCGCACCGTGCCGACCGGACATTTCATCACGTAGGCGATCTGCTCGTAACTCATGCCTTCCAGTTCGCGCAGGGTGATCGCCACTCTCAAGTCTTCCGACAATTCGGAAATCGTTTTGTTCACCATCGCGCCCACCTCCTCGGCCTGCGCCATGCCCTCCGGCGTATCCAAATCGACCCGCATGTCGTCCACGCTCGCCTCTCCCTCCTCATCCGGGGGCAACGTGTATTCCGGCCTGCGCCGCGCGGCCGCCAAATGATTGATCGCCGTGTTGACCGCGATCCGGAACAGCCAGGTGTAGAACTGGCTGTCGCCTCGAAAGCTCTTGATGTTGCGCCACGCCTTGAGAAAGGCTTCCTGGGCCACGTCCTGGCGAGAGACCGGATTCGACACATAGCGCCCGACCAGATTCAGGATACGGTTCTGGTATTTCTCGACCAGCGCGTCGAACGCGCCCGTCTCCCCCGCCTTGGCGCGGCGAACCAGATCGCGGTCGCTTCGGTCGCTCATCTCGGCGCCTGGGATCGATCCGCCAAGAAAGGCTCTTGCGGGACTTCGTCAAGCGCGCATGGGGGTCAATGCATGGAGGCGACATTATAATTGCCCTTTCCCTCGGCGAAATTCGCGGAATCGTGCCCGCAGGCGAGACCTCCGTCACCCACGACACGGATATTCTGATCCTCGGCGGCGGGGCGGCCGGCCTGTGCGCCGCTCTGGAGATGGACCCGCGCCTGCGCGTCACGTTGTTATGCAAGGCGAGTCCCGCCGAAAGCTCGACCACCTACGCTCAAGGCGGCGTGTCGGCCGCGCTGGACGATAAGGACTCGGTGGCGCTGCATGTCGCCGACACGATCTCGACCGGATGCGGGCTGTGCCATCCGGAAGTGGTGCGCAGAGTCGCGGACCGAGGCGCCGCGATGATCCGCTGGCTGCAGAACCAGGGCGTGGACTTCACTCCCCACCCGCCCTCAGGCGGGCTACACTTGACTCGGGAGGGCGGCCATAGCCGCCGACGAGTCGCGCACGTCGCCGACCACACCGGCCGCACGATCCAGGAAGCCCTTATGGGGCAGGCGCGCGAACGCCCCAACATGGAGATTCGCGACCACTGCATCGCAGTGGATCTAATCGTCCAGCGAAGCGCCGGGGAGCCCCGTTGCGTGGGCGTCTACGTCCAAGACACCCGAACCCGAGCGATCGTCGCCTACCGCGCTCGCCGCGTGATCCTGGCCACCGGCGGAGCCAGCAAGGCCTACCTGTACACGTCCAACCCGGATACATCGTCCGGCGACGGCCTAGCCATGGCTTGGAGAGCCGGTTGCCGCGTGGCCAACATGGAATTCATCCAGTTCCATCCGACCTGTCTGTACGACCCGCGCGCCAAATCCTTCCTGATGACCGAGGCATTGCGCGGCGAGGGCGCGAAACTGCGCCTCCCAGGCAACGGCGAGGAATTCATGCGCCGCTTCGACGAGCGCGGCGAGCTAGCGCCCCGGGACATCGTCGCGCGCGCCATCGACCACGAGATGAAGCGTCTCGGGCTTGATTACGTGCACCTCGACATCAGCCACGAGCCGGCCGAACGCCTGCGAGAGGCGTTTCCAAACGCTTGCGCCCGCTGCCTCGAGTGCGACATCGACCTGACCCGCGAGCCGATCCCGGTGGTGCCGGCCGCGCACTATACCTGCGGCGGCGTCGTGACCGACCACCACGGCCGCTCCGACCTCCCGGGACTGTACGCCATCGGCGAGGTCGCGCACACCGGGCTGCACGGGGCGAACCGGATGGCCAGCAACTCCCTGCTGGAATGCCTGGTGTACGCCCACGCCGCGAGCGAGCGCATCAACGCCGCGCTATCCCTCGGCGCGCCGCTGCCGGAAGTCGCGCCCTGGGACGAGAGCCGGGTGTCAGACTCCGACGAGGAAGTGGTGGTCGCGCACAACTGGGACGAACTCCGCCGCTTCATGTGGGATTACGTGGGAATCGTGCGCACCAGCAAGCGGTTGGAGCGGGCGAGGCGCCGTTGCGCCCTGTTGCGTGAGGAGATCGACGAATACTATCGAGACTTCCGCGTCTCGCGGGACCTGATCGAGTTGCGCAACCTCGCGCAGGTGGCCGACCTGATCATCCGCTGCGCGATAGCGCGTCACGAAAGCCGCGGCCTGCATCACACCCTGGACCACCCGGAAATGGACCCGGCTCTGGATGGCCGCGACACCGTGCTGGACCCGCGCGAGCGGAGGGCGCGGGCGCGTCAGGGAGTCGCCACGACCTGAAACATTCGTCGGCGATAATGCTCCAACTCCCGAATTGAATCGCGAATATCCTCAAGCGCCCGATGCGTGGAAGGCTTCTCGAACGGTTCGATCTGATCCGAATACCAGCGCGCGGCTAATTCCTTGAGCGTGCTAACGTCCAAGTTGCGGTAATGAAAGAAACGTTCCAACTCCGGCATCCAGCGGGCCAGAAAACGTCGGTCCTGGCAGATGCTATTGCCACACATCGGCGAGACCCCGCGCGCGACATGCGACTCCAGAAACTTCAGCGTCTCGCGCTCGGCTCGCGCCTCGTCGCAACGAGAGCGGCGCGCCGCCTCGGTCAAGCCGGACGCGCCATGGTGCGAGGTGTTCCATTCGTCCATCCCGGCCAGACAGGCATCCGACTGGTGGATCGCCAACTCCGGGCCAGTGGCCAGGACGTTGAGCTCCGGATCGGTGACCACGGTGGCGATCTCAATGATACGGTCCACGTCCGGGTTGAGCCCGGTCATCTCCAGATCAATCCAAATCAGATTCTTTCTCTTTGACATGAGACTCTGGAAGATTCTCGTTCCGCTCGGGGCGCTCGCCCTGCCCGGCCCGGAAGACGCGCGGGCGTTTGACGCGGGCAGTGTACATCAAGAGCGTTGCGTCGCCTGTCACGCGCGCGTCACCGGCGGCGACGGCCACGTGCTGTATCGCGGGACGAGAGGCATCGTCGCGAACGCCGCGGAACTGCGCGCGCGCGTGGATCACTGCCGCGAGGGAGCCGGGCTCGACTGGACGGGCGAGCAGATCGACGCCATGCGGGATTTCTTGGACAAGCGGTTTTATAGATTCGGGAAGCCGCGATCAGAAAGCCCGGACTCCACGCCCTGAAACGCGAGCATGGCCGAGGCGCAGATCCACGGCATCGCGGCCGCGGTTCCGACCTTTCTGCACCCGCTGCGAAAGACGGCCCCATTCGGCCTGCATTACTCGACCGGCGGCTAGAGACCATCCTGCTCCAATCAGGCGGGCTGGGTCGTCGTGGAACTTCCGGCCGTGGCGGTCTTATAGAATCGGCACCAACTCGATGACCAGCTGGATATGACGGACGAAAACCTGCCCCAAGCATTGACCGCACTCTATGAAATTTCTTTCGTGATTGAGTAGCTGACGCTACGTCCGCCTCCAGAATTTCTTTCGAGGACATCGCGCCGAATCAGGTCGAGGATGTCCCGATACGCAGTGTCCTGCGAGCACTTGGCGATCTTCGCCCACTTAGAGGAAGTCATTTTTCCTTGGAAGCCATCCAGCATCCGGTTCAGGCACTTGATCTGCCTCGCGTTGAGAGGTTCCTGGGCGAAACGTTCCCAGAATCGCGCTTTGCGCAGGACCAAGCCAACGACGTTTTCCGAATCCTCGACCGCCCGAATCAGGCAGGCCAAAAACCACTCCAGCCACGGAGTCGCGTCCAGACTCGACCTTTGCGCTCGCTCGAGTGCGCCGTAGTATCGATCGCGCTCCTCCCGGATCCGTGCGGACATGCTGTAGAAGCGTCGAGGGTCGCCGTCGGCCCGCGCAAGGGCCATGTCGGTCACAGCGCGCGCCATGCGCCCGTTGCCATCCTCGAAAGGGTGGATCGTCACGAACCACAAGTGGCAAACGCCCGCCTTGACGAGAGGGTCCATGTCGGCCGACCGCTCGAACCACGCGAGGAATCTCGTCATCTCGTCGGGCACCCGATCAGCTGGAGGAGCCTCGTAGTGAACTCTCTCTTTTCCTATCGGGCCCGACACGACCTGCATCGGGCCATCTCGATCATCACGCCAATCTCCCACGGTGATTTTCCGCAGGCCGCTGTGGCCGGTCGGAAACAAGGCCGCATGCCATCCGCGCAAACGCTCCCCGGTCAGCGGCCGGTTGCGCCCTGCGGTCGCGTCCAGCACCATCTCCACGACGCCCTCGACGTTCCGGTCCGCGTCCAGAGATCCTCCCGTCTCCAATCCCAAACGCCGGGCGATGGACGAGCGCACTTGGTCGCCGTCCAGAATCTCTCCCTCGATCTCGCTGGATTTCACGATCTCCCGAGTCAGGACTCGCAGGCGGGCCTCTTCCCGCAGGTCGAACCCCAAAGCGTCCATCTTGCCCAGCAACCGCCCCCTCTCGAGATGCGCGCGAGCGAGGAGCTCTCTCAGGCGCGCCTCGTTCCAGAAGAAGCCGGGCCATTGATCACGTTCCCACAGGTACATGCCGGTCTCCGCGGATTTTGCGGAGATTATACTCTCTATTCTCCGCACATTATGCGGATATTCTCATCGCGGGCACCGGCTCCGCTTTCTCTGGACCCAGTGGGCGCAGCGTCAGCAGCAACGCGGGCAACAGCGCCAGCGAGGCGACCAGCGCGGTCAGCATGGCGAGTCCGGTGAACATCCCGAAATAGAACGTCGGCACGAAATTCGACAGCATCAGGATCGAGAACCCGACCACGATGGTCAGCGAGGTGTAGTACATCGCCCGCCCGATGCTTCCGTGACAACGCCACATGGTCGCCCGGTAGTCGCGGTCCGCCGGGAACTCCCGTCGGAAGCGAATGACGTAGTGAATGGTGTTGTCCACCGCGATGCCAACGCTGATCGCGGCGATCGTGATCGTCATCAGGTCCAGCGGAATGCCGAGCCAGCCCATCGCGCCGAGCACCAGCAATGCCGGCAACATGTTTGGCAGGATCGCGATCAGGGCGAGACGTAGCGAGCGGAACAGGACCAGGAACATGGCGAGGATGCTCAGGAACACGAATCCGATGGTCTGGATCTGCGAGGCGAACAGGCTCTGGAGGACGTTGTTGTACAGCACCAGTAGGCCGCTCTGGCGATAGCGCGACTCTTCGTATCCCATCTCCTCGCGCAGGAACCCGTCGACCCGCTCCAGAAACTCAGCGCGGCGCAGGTTCGGGTCGGAGTCGACCACCCGCAGCTGCACCCGTAACTGATTGCCGTCTCCAGACAGGAACGGGCGCAACAATACTTCGCGCATGTCTTCCGGAAGGCGCGACAACCCCTCGCGCAGCAAGCTGATCTTGAGGTCATCCAACGGCTCACCGTCGTTGACGCTCTCGGCCATCCGGATCAACGTGTCCAGCGACAGCACTTTGCCAACCTCCGGTTGCGCGTCCAGCCATTCGTGCAGTCGGCGCAATTCGCCCAAGCGCAAGGGATTGAACCAATATCCTGGAGATTCCTCGGCGCCATCGTCTAGGTCCGCGTAGAAATCCTCCTCGAATTCCCCATACTCCTCGACCACCGCCTCCGGGTCCGCCTCCAGGATGATGTCGAGCGGCGTGGTTCCGCCCAAGTGCTGATCGATTTCCAGCATGCCCTGAAAGATCTCGGTGTCGGGGTCGAAGTAGTCGATGAAGCGGTTCTCCACGTCCAGGCGCGCCGCGCCAAGCGCGCCGATGATCGCCAGGACTCCGGCGACGATCAGGATCGGCTTCCGCCCCCGCTCGGTCAGGCGCGCGAACGCCAGAGTGACGCTCTGGGTGAAGTCGCGCTCCTCACCGCGCGCCCGCGGCAGCAGGACCACCACCGCCGGGAACAGCAGGAAGATCACGCCCAGCGCCATCGCGATCCCCGCCGTCATCATGTATCCAAAGTCGATCACCGGACGAATCCCGCTGATCAGCAGCGACGTGAAAGCCACCATCGTCGTCAGGGCCGTGTACAGAATCGGAATGAACATGAAGCGCATGGTCCGGGCGACCAGATCCCGGGGGACTCCGTCCGGCTCTCTCGCCTGAAGCTCCCGGAACCGAACCATCAGGTGGATCGTCATCGACATACAGATGATCAGCAGCAACGAGACGAAGTTCGAGGAGATCACGGTCACCGGCCAGCGCGCCAGCGCCAGGGTGCCCATCATCAGCGCGACCGAGGCCGCGCAGCCAGCCAGCGGCAGCAAAATCCAGCGCGGACGGCGAAATATGACCGTCAGCATCAGGACCAGAAAGGCGAACACGCTGACGCCGAAGATTCGCAGGTCGCTGTCGATGAAATCAATCATGTCGCTCGCGATCATGGCGACGCCGCCGAGGAAGATGCGCGCTTTCTCGCGGTGGCGGTCGAGCGCCGATCGGATCGCGGCGATGGTCTCCGCGCGCGCGTCCGCGACCTCGGCCATATGGTCGGCATAGCGCCGCGTCACCTCCTCCAGCCGCCGCCGGCCCGCCTCGTCGAGGGTCCCCGCGCGCCGCGCGTCGCGCAGGCGGGCCCGGTCGCGCAACAACGCGTCGCCCACCTTGTCGGCCCGCAAATAAACCGCCAGCGCGGTGGTCTCTCCGTCCCCGCTCATCAGCATATCCCTGTAGAACGGGCTGGTGGACAGCTCGCGCAGCGCCAGACCCCGGTCCACGTCAGCATCGCGCAGGGTGCGGTTGACGCTTCCGAGCTCGGTGAAGTCGATCGGGGGAGAGTTCAGGAGCGGCACGTCCAGGATGGTGACCACGTCCTCGACCGTTGGCATCGCCAGCAAGTCCGCGCGCAGGGACTCCAGGCCCTCCAGCATGGCCGGGGAGAGCATCGGCGCGCGCGGGTTGTAGGTGACGAACAGGAAGTCTCGCCCGCCGTACTGGTCCATCACCGCGCGGTAGTAGCGCAGGTCCTCGTCGTTTTCCAGCAACAGGGAGTCGGACGAAGCGTCCAGGCGGAAGTTCCCGGCCTGCGTCGCCATGGCGCCCACCACCACGGCCAGAAAGACCAGAGCCGCCCAGGGTCGATCCAGCACCAGGCGGTCATACAGGACGCGCGGCCAGTTCGTCATGGAGAGGAGCGCGTCAGGACGAGGGCGAAGGCGGCGGCCGACCTTTAATGGATCGGTCACGCTCCCGGGGCCGGCGAAAACCGGAACGAGGCGGAATGGACGCGCATGCTTTTAGTCTACCAAAACCCGGGTTTCCACCGTGGGGTAGAATCGCTTGCCGTCCGTCCTCGCTTCCCAACGCCGTCCAGGAAGACGGCGACCTTCCCCGGTTTCGGTTTCCATCAAACGCCCGTCCCTAACCGCCCATGCTTCCGACCTACCTGATCGTCGTCGCCATTGGCTTCGCAACGCTGGCTTGGAGCGCCGACCAGCTAGTCGAGGGCGCGTCCGCCCTGGCCCGCCAGCTGAACGTCTCGGCGTTCGCCATTGGCGTGGTGATCCTCGGGTTCGGCACCAGCCTGCCCGAGTTGCTGGTCTCCGCGACGGCGGCCGCTCGCGGCAGTGGCGGCATCGCGATCGGCAACGCCTTCGGCTCCAACGTCGCCAACATCGCGCTGATTCTGGGCATCTCGGCGTTGATCCTTCCTCTGCGCGCGGATCCCACCCTAGCGAGGCGCGATATCCCTTTGATCTTATTCGGCACGGCGGCCGTGTTCCTGGCCCTCCAGGATCTGTCGCTGGAACGCTGGGAAGGTATCGGCCTGATGCTCGCCCTGGTCGGGATCATCGTTTGGATCGTGCGCAGCGGCCATGCCGCCGAGCCAATCGCCAGCCAGCCAGCGGAGCGCGCGCCCCTGTCCGCCTTGGCCTTGGTCCTGTTCGGGCTGCTCCTCACGCTCGGCAGCGCCTGGGCGTTGGTCTGGGCGGCCGTCGGCCTGGCCCGAACGCTAGGGGTGGACGAGCTGCTGGTCGGACTGACCCTGGTGGCCATCGGCACCTCGCTGCCGGAGCTCGCCGCCTCCTTGGCCTCGCTCCGGCGCCTTGAGGGTGGCAAGCTCATCCTCGGCAACGTGGTCGGCTCCAACCTGTTCAACACGCTTGGCGTGGTCGGGGTTCCCGCCGCCATCCACCCGTTCCCGGTCTCGCCGACGCTACTGGGAGACGGCCTGCTCATGCTGGCGCTGACCGCCCTGCTCGGCTTCCTGCTGATGCGTCGGGACGGCCTGCGGCTAACCCGCTCCGGCGCGTTCCTGCTGCTGGTGTGCTATATAGGATATCTCGGCTGGAACGCCGAGCGCATGATGGACCCTGCATGAGCGACTCTAACCAGACTTCGGACATTCTCGAGGTCGCCCGAGACGTATTGATTCAGGAGGCTGGCGCGGTGCGCTTCCTGGCCGACCGCGTGGGTCCGGATTTCGCCGAATGCTGCCGGACGCTCAGCCGCTGCGCTGGGCACATCATCGTGATCGGCATGGGAAAGTCCGGCCACATCGGACAGAAAATCGCCGCCACCTTCGCCAGCACCGGAAGCCCCTCGTTCTTCGTCCACCCGGCCGAGGCGAGCCACGGCGACCTTGGCATGATCACTCGCAGCGACGTCGCCCTGGCCCTGTCCTTCTCCGGCGAGACCGAGGAGATGCTGAACTTGCTGCCGCTGGTCCGCCAGATCGGTTCCACCATCATCGCGATGACCGGGCGGCCCGAGTCCGCGCTGGCCCGCCAGGCCGACCTCCACCTCGAAATTCCGGTGGAGCGAGAAGCCTGCCCGCTCAACCTCGCCCCCACCTCCAGCACGACCGCGACGCTCGCCATGGGCGACGCGCTCGCGATGGCCTTGATGCATGTCCACGGCTTCAAGCCGGAGGATTTCGCCAACACCCACCCGGGCGGCAGCCTGGGCCGGCAGCTGTTAACTACCGTGCGGGACGTGATGCGCGACGGGACCGGCGTCCCGAGAGTCGCCATCGGCACCTTGCTACGCGACGCCCTGCCCGAGATATCCGGGAAGGGACTCGGGATGACGACCGTCCTGGACCGGAACGGTCGAATCGTCGGGGTGTTCACCGACGGAGACCTGCGCCGCTGCCTAGCGGACGAGGTCGACATCCACGACACGGCGGTCGAGCGGGCGATGACGCGGGACTTCCAGTCCGCGGCGCCGGACGAGCTCGCCCAGGACGTGCTGCACCGGATGCGCGACCGTCGGTTCAACGCCATCCCGGTCCTGCGCGACGGCGAACTAGTCGGCGCGCTCAACATGCACGACCTGATCGCGGCCGGACTGCGATGAGACCCGAGGACGTCAAGCTTCTGATCCTGGATGTCGACGGCGTCCTGACCGACGGCCATCTGTACCTTTCCGAAGATGGCTCCGAGGCCAAGCGCTTCCACGTGCACGACGGACAGGGGCTAGTCCTGTTGCGCGAGGCCAGCGTGCCGGTCGCGGTGATCAGCGCGCGAAAGAGCGAGGCGACCCGAAAGCGACTGCGGGAACTGGGAATCCGCGAGGTCGTCCTCGGCTGCGACGACAAGCATGCCACGGCCCGCGCCATGATCAAGCGGCTGAACCTCCGCTGGGAGGAGGTCGTCTGCGTTGGCGACGACGTGACCGACGCGCCCTTGCTTGAGGCCGCTGGCATGGGCGTGGCGGTGGCGGACGCGCGCTGGGAGGCGCGCGAGGCCGCGGACTGGATCACCCCGAGCCCGGGAGGACGCGGCGCGGTGCGCGACGTGTGCGACTGGATTCTGCGCCGATGAAACGCCTCCGCCCGCCGCTGACGCTGGCGCTCGCGGCCGCCCTCGTCGCCGGCCTCTGGGCCCTGGCTCGCGCCCCGGCGCCGGAGCTCCCCGTCCCCGCGGCCGAGCGGGAACTACCCGAGAGCAGCTACCTGCGCGCGCGCCATCGGATTCGAGACATCCAAGGAAAATTACTGTACGAGGTCGAGTCCGCCCGGCTGGACCAATATCCGAAAAGCCAGGTCCTGCGCTTGGACGCGCCACGCTTGCGTTGGCTCAACCCAGCGTACGAGAATTCCACGGCCTCGGCGCGCCATGGGGAAATTCGGGAGTCCCGGGTCGTTCTGAGCGGGAACGTGGAGCTCCTGCTGTCTCCGCCAGACCTCGCCCCCACCCTGGTGCGCGGCGAATCGCTGACCCTGGATTCGGCGCGCCATCGGATTTCCAGCGATCAGGCGGTGACGCTCCGCCAGCGTCACGCCGTGATGCGCGGCGTTGGAATGGATTATCGGCTGGATGGCTCGGGCGGCGCGTTGCGGCGGGACGTGAAGGTCCGCCAATTCCCGCCCGCGCGGACGGAGCTCGCGGAAACGCTGGAGGCGCCCTTCGCCGCCGCGCGCGCCCAAGAGGCGAGCCCGGAGGAGCCGCTCGACCTGAGCGCGGACCGCATGGAGTGGGACGCGCGGAGGAAAGTCAGCGTCTACCACGGAAACGTGCGCGCCGAGCGAGGCGAGATGATCCTGCTCTCCGATCGACTCGAGGTGCACTCCGACGGCGAGCGGGTACAAGCCCTGCGTGCTGAGGGAAACGCCCGATGGACCAGCATCCTGGCCTCTGGCAAGCCGTTGCGCGCGAACGCCGGCAGCATCCTCTACCAGATTCCGCAACGTAAGGCGACCTTGCGCGGAAACGTTCAGCTACGCGTCAACGCGAACCAGTTCACGGGAGAGGAGATCGTCTACCTGATCGACGAGGAGCGCGTCGAGACTCCCGTCGCCCGCAAGCCTTCCGGACGGGTCCGAATTCGGCTGAACGCGGTCCCCGAGTGATGGCCAGGCTCGAGGCCTTGGGGCTTTGCAAGGCCTATCGCGACCGGCAGGTCCTCTCGGAGGTCGCGTTGCGCGCGGAAGACCACGAGGTGGTCGGGCTGCTCGGCCCGAACGGCGCGGGCAAGACGACCTGCTTCTACATGATCACCGGGCTGATTCCCCATGACCGTGGCCAGATCCTGCTGAACGGTCAAGACGTCAGCGACCTCACCATGAGCCAGCGCTCCCGCGCGGGCATCGGCTACCTGCCCCAAGAACCCTCGGTATTCCGTCGCCTGACGGTTGAGGACAACGTCCTGGGCGCGCTGGAACAGCTGTCCCTGTCGAAAGCGGAACGACGGGAACGCCTGGAATCGCTCCTGGAAGATCTCTCCATCGCCGGGATTCGCGGCAGCCGCGGGTTCTCCCTGTCGGGCGGCGAGCGCCGGCGCGTCGAGATCGCCCGCGCGCTGGCGATGGAGCCGGACTTCCTTCTGCTGGACGAGCCGTTCGCCGGCATCGACCCCCTGCACGTGGCCGACATCAAGTCGATCATCCGGCAGTTGCGCGAGCGCGGCATTGGCATCGTCATCACCGACCACAACGTGCGCGAGACGCTCAGCATCTGCCGCCGCGCCTACATCCTCTCCGAAGGCCACGTCATCGCCAAGGGCGAGCCCGGAGAAATCCTGAAAGACTCGAAAGTGCGCGAGACCTATCTGGGAGAGGATTTCCAGCTCTAGGCGGAGGCCGAGCCCGTCCAGGGCAAGCCCTCGTAGAACCCGGACACCCGCGCGAAGCAGCTCTCGAAGCCCGGCAACTCCAGGATCTGGATCTGCCCCATGCGCTCGTTGAAGGAGATGTCGATTTTGATGATGTTGGAAGCCTGTCCTCTCTGGAGCGCCTTCTCCTGTCTCGTGCCTCGCAGCGCGTAGGCGACGTGGATTCTCAGCGCAGGGAACTCGGCGGCTTCCAGCCTCACGCGCTGTTGCCATTTGGCCGACTGGGCGGCGACCATGAGATCCGCGTAATTCAGCTGGCTCGCGACGCGCGGCAATTCCTGATTCAATAGATCGCGGATCCATTCGTCAGCGCCGTCTCTCGCCTCCAGAATCGTCGTCAAGTCGATATCCACCGTCTGCCTGGGACTGTCATAGGCCAGCCCCATGAGCATGCCGCCCTTGAGAAACATTTTCTTGTTGAGAGGAGCCTTGGAAGCGAGGGCGTTGAGGATAATCTGCACCCCCTTGCGCCGTCGATAGATGGCGGGATCGGCCCGAGCTCGCTCCACCCACCTCGCCACATCGATCTTGATCGGGGAATCAGACATTGAGCGAGAGTTCCCAAGTACTCGAGAAGGTCGGCTCGTAGTCTTGATCCGGGTCGAGCTTGCGGCTCCCCCCACGTCGCGCGCGCTCCTTCCAGCGCTCAATCTCCGGGCCGCGCAGGCCGAGGAATTCCTCCAGGATATAGCCAGCCCGGGTCTTGACGATTCCAGACGATGTCCGCTCGACCGCGGCGACGATGTCCTCCAGATAAACGACCGCATGCTCTTCCCAAACGTCGAGCACATGCGCCATGCCTCCGCACAGGCGAGGCTTCCGGAGCATGTCGAGGAAGGTCTGTCCGGGCGTAGCGAGCGTGAAGCCATAATCATGACTTCGATTCCTCAAGCACGCGCCCGCCTCTCCGCTTCGAGTGACGTGGATGGGGCGGCGTCGAACGAAGGCAGGGTGCTCGATCAAGGTCAGGGGGAACGGGGGCACCCTCTCCCCTAGGAACTTCTCCGCGCGCGCCCTCATCCGGGCGGCCGCGGTCCCACGGTCTGGACAAGTCAGCAACAGAGATCTAGGAGCGCGGTCCGTGAACCCCCAATACTGCATGGCGGACAGATGGGAGACGTAGCAGTCAGGATCAACGAGACTGACGATCCCTTCGGCCGGAAGGTCCGGAACGGACAACGCTCGGATGACCCGCGCCCCGTAATCTCGGTCGTTCCCGATCACTCCAGCCTTCTTGAGGGCCGCCCGAAATCGAACGTAATCTCGCGCGCCCGGCGCGTGACTGCGCAGACCCAACCCCCTCTCGGGAGATTCCCGGTACATCCGCCGAATCATTCCGAAGAACTCGAGCCGGGTCAGCACCGGCTTCTCGCTTTCTTCTAGGAACTCGGCCAAGCAAGCGCCCGCCCGATTCAGCTTTCTCACATGGAATCCCGCGGCACGCTTTTTCATTTGTAAATACTAGATATAATCGTCCTTAGGACGATTATATCTAGTATTTAGGTTAAGTCAATGGGAGGGCGCGCGACCTTTCGCTCCACCACGAAATTTCGAGAATTCCAACTCGCCCACCAGACTCGCCCTGGCTGTATAATACTTCCAAAACGGGAGGACGCGTAGTCATGAATCTGAAGCTCACCGGCCATCACCTTGAAATCACTCCTCCGCTACGCGATTACATCCACACCAAGTTCCAGCGCCTGACCCGGCACTTCGACGACGTGATCAATACCCAGATCACGCTCGGGGTCGAGCGCGACACGCACCGCGCGGAGGCAACCCTGCACGTCCGTGGCCATCGCCTGCATGCGCGCGCCGAACACGCCGACATGTACGCGGCGATCGACACGCTGACCGGCAAGCTGGACCGGCAGATCCTCAAGCACAAAGAAAAACTCAAGGACCACCACCAGAGCCAGATCACCCACCATCAGTTGAACTGAGGCGGCCATGCGAGGCATTCTGGACCTGTTGCGCCCCGACGGTCTTCTGTTGCGGCGGAACATCCATAGCAAGAAGCGCGCGCTGGAAGCACTGAGCGAGGCCTTGGCCACGGGACTCGCTGGCATTCGCGCCCATGCGCTGCTGGACCTGCTGGTCGCCCGGGAACACCTAGGCAGCACCGGACTCGGCCAAGGCGTCGCCATTCCGCACTGCCGGGTGCCCGGGGCGACGGATAGCTCCGCCGCCATCCTAACCCTCGTCAAGGGCGTGGACTTCGGCGCCATCGATGGCGCGCCGGTGGATGTCTTCGTGGCCTTGGCGGTGCCGAGCGAGGCTGAAGACGTCCACTTGCGATACCTCAAGTCTCTGGCCGAGATCCTGGACTCGCCCACTCGGCTCAAGGCGCTGCGCGACTGCCGCGAGCCCAAATCCCTGCTAACGGCCCTCGCCAAGTCCTGATCCATGCGGCTCGTGATCGTCAGCGGCCTGTCCGGCTCAGGAAAGTCGGTCGCGCTGGACACGCTGGAGGACTTCGGCGCCCACTGCGTCGATAACATGCCCCTCGCTTTCCTGCTGGAATACGTGACGTTGCTGACTCGCCCGGACTCGCGCTACCCGAAGCGGGCCGCCATCGGAATGGACGCGCGCGCGTTGCCGAAGGATCTGGCCGCCTTTCCGTCCATCCTGGAGAAATTACGCGCTCTGCCTTGCAAGGTCACCGTGCTGTTTCTGGATTCCGACGAGGACGCCCTGATTCGCCGCTACCACGACACGCGCCGCCGGCACCCGCTGGCCGACCGGTTCCCGACTTTGCGCGAGGCCGTGCGGCGGGAGCGGGAGAGCCTCGCGGAGATCGCCAGTCTGGCCGACCTGCGCGTGGACACGTCCCGCACCAACGTCCATGAATTGCGCGCCCTGATCCGTCAGCGTCTCGACCTCGGTCGCGCCTCGCTGTCGATATTGCTACAATCCTTCGCCTACCGACGCGGCGTGCCAAGCGATTCGGACTTCGTGTTCGACTCGCGCGGATTGCCGAACCCGCACTGGGTCGACGAGTTGCGCGCGCTGGACGGCGCGGACCCCGCGGTTCGAGACTATCTATCGAAACAACCACAGGCCAACGCGATGCTGGAAGACCTGAGAAAATTTCTGGGCCGATGGATCCCCCTGTTCCTTGAGGCCGGGCGGCACTATCTGAACATATCGATCGGATGCACCGGCGGGCAGCACCGCTCGGTCTATCTGGCGGAACGCCTGGCCGAGTCGCTCGCGGACGGCGGCTCCCTGCGAATCACCGTGCTGCACCGGGACCGGGAGGCGCGCGCGTGAGCATCGGCATGCTAACGGTGACGCACCACCAGCTGGGCCAGGATCTGGTGGACGTCGCGACGCGGATCTTCGCCCGCGAGCCGGAGAACCTGGCCTGCTACGGAGTCGTCGAGGATTGCGACCTGGACGCGGCGCTGGACGACCTTCGAGGGCTCCGCGCTTCGCTGGACTGCAAGGACGGCTTGCTGATCCTGTCGGACCTGTACGGCGCCACGCCATACAATCTGGCGAAACGGCTAATGCGCGAGAGTCCAGAGACCACGCTCGTCTCCGGCATCAACCTGCCGATGGTCGTGAAACTCTTCAATCTGCAGCAACGCGGTCGAAGCCAACTCGCCGAGAGCCTGGCCACCAACGGGCGCATCGGCATCATCATCGAAGCGGGAGAGTCCGAATGATCGAGAAAAACGCCACCGTAGTCAACAAGCTCGGGCTGCACGCGCGCGCCGCCGCCAAGCTGGTCAGCGAGGCGAGCCAATACCAAGCCCAGATGGAGATCGAGAAGGAAGGCCGACGGGCCAACGCCAAGAGCATCATGAGCATCATGATGCTGGCGGCCACCCACGGCACGCCGGTGCGGCTGTTCACCAGCGGCCCGGACGAGGAGGAGGCGATGCGGGCCCTCGAGAGCCTGTTCGAGAGTGGATTTGGAGAAGGCGCCGAACCATGCCCATGATCATCAACGGGATCGGGGTCTCCCGGGGCATCACCCAAGGCTGGATCCATGTGCTCAAGCGAGGCGAGAGCAAGATCGCCAAGCGCGCGCTGGAGCCGGACGAGATCGAGCCTGAGGTCGAGCGCCTGAACCGCGCGTTGGAGAAGTCCCGCGCGCAGTTGCGCGAGGTGCGCGACATGGTGCCGGAGAAAATGCGCCAAGAGGTCACGAGCTTCCTGGACGCCCACTTGCTGATGCTGGACGACAGCATGCTGGTCGATATGCCCGCGGACACCATCCGCGACGAGAGATGCAACGCGGAATGGGCGCTAGAGAACACCCTGGAGCAACTGGTCGCCGTGTTCGAGAGCATGGAGGACGCCTATCTGCGCACGCGCCAGAACGACGTGCAGCATGTCATTCGCAAGGTGCAGGAGAATCTGGCCGCGAGCGAGGCGGGCTCGGAGGCCGGAGTCCCGGAGCGCCGCGACCTGACTGGCCGCGTCGTGGTCGCCGACGACCTCACGCCGGCCGACACCGTGCTGATCCAGCACCAGAACGTCGCCGCCTTCGTCACGCAGTTCGGCAGTTCCATGTCGCACACGGCGATCCTGGCGCGCAGTCTGCAGATCCCGGCGGTGGTCGGGCTGCACGACGCCGGCACGCTGCTCGCGGACGGCGAGCTGGTGCTGATCGACGGGCATGGCGGAACCATCCTGTGCGCCGACAACGCGAGCTGGCTGATCGACCAGTATCGAGAGTACCAGCGCATGGAGCAGGAGCGCAAGGAGCGCCTGATGACGCTGCGCGACAAGCCGGCGGTCACGCGCGACCGGCAGACGGTCACGCTGAAATGCAACATCGACCTGCTCGACGAGATCCCCAACGTCCATGAGGTGCGAGCGGAAGGGGTCGGACTGTATCGTACCGAGTTCTTCTACCTGGACCGCCCCGAAGGCGCCAGCGCCGACGAGCAGTACGAAGTGTATCGAGACTTGGTGATGGCGCTGGACGGCAAGCCCTTGACCATCCGCACCCTGGACCTGGGCGCCGACAAGGAGTTCGACCCGGACTACGAGGGCGCGATCGCCCCGAATCCGGCGCTGGGCCTGCGCGCCATCCGGCGCTCCCTGCAGAACAAGCCGATGTTCATGGCGCAACTGCGCGCGATTCTCCGCGCCTCCGCGCACGGGCCCGTGCAGATCATGCTGCCAATGCTCACCAATAACTCCGAGTTGACGCAAAGCCTCGCGCTGATCCGCGACTGCCAAAAACGGCTGGCCCAAGAGGACGTGCCGTACGATCCCGAGATCAAGGTCGGTGGAATGATCGAGGTGCCGGCCGCCGCGATCTCGGCCGGCGTCTTCGCGCGCCATCTCGATTTTCTGTCGATCGGCACAAACGACCTGATCCAGTACACGTTGGCTATCGACCGCGTGGACGACCAGGTGCACTACCTGTTCGACCCGCTCCACCCGGCCGTGCTGTTTCTGATCCACCACACGATCCAGGCCGGAGAGCGAGCCGGAAAGCCGGTCGGCATGTGCGGCGAGATGGCCAGCAATCCGCGCCTGACCCGCCTGCTGGTGGGCCTCGGCCTGCGCGAGTTCAGCACCCACCCGGGATCCCTTCTGGAAATCAAGCACATCATCAACCACGTCTCGTACAAGGATCTGCGATGCCAGTGCCGGAAAATCCTGGACTGCGCGCACCCGGAGCGAATCCACGACATGGTCGAAGCGCTGGCCCAGGCCTGACCTTCCGGCCCATCCTGCGCCGCCAGGACTTCCCGAAGCCCTGAACTCCGCTCATGGCCGCGTCCACTCCCGCCCCGCCGCTCTCGCGAACGCCCGCGCAAACGCCGAGCGCGCATGTCGCGGAGTTGGCCGAGGCTCTGAACTCCGGCACCATGCAAGCGGTCCGCCAGATGTTGCGGGCGTTGCACCCGGCGGAGGTCGCGCAGCTGCTGGAATCCCTGCCGCGCGCCCAGCGCTTCATCGTCTGGGGCATGCTGGACCGCGAGCACGACGGCGAGGTGTTGCTTGAGGTCGGCGACGAGGTCCGCGCCTCCCTGATCGGCGAGATGGACGAGGACGCCCTGGTCGGGGCGACCGAGGGACTCGACATCGACGACCTCGCGGATCTGCTGGTCGACCTCCCCGAAGCCGTCAGCGCGCAAGTCCTCAACGACATGGGCCAGCAGTATCGCTCCCGTCTGGAGGCGGTGCTGACCTACGACGAGGATACCGCTGGCGGCCTGATGGACACCAGCGTGATCACGGTGCGCGCGGACGTCTCGCTGGAGGTGGTGCTGCGCTACCTACGCCGGCACGACAGCATTCCGAGCCATACCGACGTGCTGATGGTGGTCGACCGCTTCGAGCGCTACCTTGGCGTGCTGCCCATCTCCGCGCTGCTGCTGCATGATCCGAACACCTTGGTCGGCGAGGTAATGGAGCCCGAGCCACCGCCGATCCCGGCGGATATGCCCGACCGCACGGTGGCGGCCATCTTTGAGGATCGCGACCTGGTGTCGGCGGCCGTGGTCGACGAGAACAACCTGCTGCTCGGGCGAATCACGGTGGACGACGTGGTGGACGTGATCCGCGACGAAGGCGTGGAAGCGCTGCATCGTCACGTCGGGCTAGGCGAGGACGAGGATCTGTTCGACTCGGCGCTTTCCGCCTCGCGCCGGCGCGCGGTCTGGCTCGGCGTCAACCTGATCACCGCCTTCATCGCCGCCGCCGCCATCGGGCTGTTCCAAGACGCCCTGCAACGCGTGGTGGCGCTGGCCGTGCTGATGCCTATCGTCGCCAGCATGGGCGGCATCGCCGGTAGCCAGACCCTGATTCTGGTCATCCGCGGCATGGCGCTCGGCCAAGTCAGCTCCCAGAACATCCGCGCCTTGCTGGCGAAGGAGCTCGGCGTCGGCCTGCTCAACAGCTTCATCTGGTGCGGCGTGGTCGCGCTGGTCGCCGGACTGTGGTTCGAGACCTGGATGATCGGCGTGGTCATCGCGCTCGCGCTGATCGTCAACATGGTCTGCGCCGCCTTGGCCGGCGTGCTGCTGCCCCCCGCCCTGCGCCGCTTGCGCGTCGACCCCGCGCTGGCCGGCGGCGTGATCCTGACGACCGTGACCGACGTGGTGGGCTTCGCGACCTTCCTCGCCCTGGGCAGCGCGCTGCTGCTGTAAGCGCCGTCGATCAGTTCTCCAGAAGGCTTCGCTTCGCGACCTCGTCAATCTCGAGCAGGGTCTCGAGCAAAAGCGCCATGCCGTCCAAGGGCCACGCGTTCGGCCCATCGCTCAGGGCGGTATCCGGATCGGGATGGGTCTCCAGGAACAAGCCAGCCACGCCGACGCCCACCGCCGCGCGCGCCAAGGTCGGCACGAACTCCCGCTGCCCGCCAGAGGCGTCGCCGGAAGCGCCCGGCAGCTGCACCGAATGCGTGGCGTCGAACACGACCGGGCAACCGGTCTCGCGCAGAACCGCCAGCGCCCGCATGTCGGAGACCAGGTTGTTGTAGCCGAAGCTCGCGCCGCGCTCGCATACCAGCAGCCGCTCATTTCCGGCCGCGCGCGCCTTGTCCACCACAGGCCCCATCTCCCAAGGAGACAGAAACTGCCCTTTCTTGAGGTTGACCGGACGACCCGCGGCGGCGACCCGGGCGATATAACTGGTCTGACGGCAGAGAAACGCCGGGGTCTGCAGAACGTCCACCACCTCCGCCACCTCGTCCACCGGCGTGTCCTCATGGACATCCGTGAGCACCGGGATCCCGAATCGCTCGCGGACCCGTTCCAGCACGCGCAGGCCGCGCTCCAGTCCCGGACCGCGGAAACTGCCCCCGCTGGTGCGGTTAGCCTTGTCGAACGAGGCCTTGAACACGTAGCGCATGCCGAGTCCGGCGGTAATCTCGGTCAAGCGCTCGGCGACCCGCATCGCCAAAGTCTCGCTCTCGATGACGCACGGCCCGGAGATCAGGAACAACGGCTGACGAGCCCCCGCCCGAAAATCGCAGAATTCGCGCATGTCAGGAACGAGCGGCCTGGATCAGGCTGTTGAACAGCGGATGGCCGCGGCGCGGCGTGGAAGTGAACTCGGGATGGAACTGGCAGCCGATGAACCAAGGGTGGTCGGTCAGCTCCACGGCCTCCACCAGCCGGTCGTCGTGCGACCGACCCACCACCCGCATGCCGTTTCCAGACAGCCGGTCCAGGTAGTTGGCGTTGATCTCGTAGCGATGGCGGTGACGCTCCCGGATCAGACCGCTTCGGTAGATCCGGCGCAACTCGCTTCCTTCCTCCAACTGGCAGGCCTGCTCGCCCAGGCGCATGGTGCCCCCCAAGTCGGAATGCGCGTCGCGCAGTTCCAGCACGCCCTCACGGTCCATCCACTCGGTGATCAGGGCCACCACCGGGTGCGGAGTGTCCTGGTCGAATTCGGTACTATGCGCTCCCTCCAAGCCAAGACAGTCGCGCGCGTACTCGATCACCGCGACCTGCATTCCAAGGCAAATGCCGAGATAGGGAATCCGGTTCTCGCGGGCGTGGCGCGCCGCCGCGATCTTGCCCTCGATTCCTCGCTCGCCGAAGCCGCCGGGCACCAGCACCACGTCGACGCCTTCCAGCGGGCCGACGCCCTCTCGCTCGATCCGCTCAGAATCCACGTAGCGGATCTCGACCCGGACCCCGTTGTGCAATCCGGCATGACGCAGGGCCTCATTCAAGGACTTGTAAGACTCGGTCAGGTCTACGTACTTTCCAACCATGGCCACCACAACGGCTCCCCGTTGGGCCTCGCGCGCGGCGACGACCGCCCGCCACTGCGACAGGTCCGCCTTGGGAACGTCCAGTCCGAACCGGCCCACCACGATGTCGTCCAGATCCTGCTCATGCAAAGCCAGAGGGATGGCGTGGATGTCGTCCTGGTTGACGACCTCAATGACGGAAGCCTCCGGAACGTTGGTGAACAAGGCGATCTTCCGGCGCTGATCCTCTGGAATCGGCATATCGGTCCGGCACAACAGGATGTCGGGTTGAATACCGATCGAGCGCAATTCCTTGACCGAATGTTGGGTCGGCTTAGTCTTGATCTCGCCGGAGACCTTGATATACGGAACCAGAGTCAGGTGGAGGAACGCCGCGCGGGACGGCCCCAAGGCTCCGCCCATCTGCCGAATCGCCTCAATGAACGGAAGTGACTCGATATCGCCGACCGTGCCCCCGATCTCGACAATGCAGATGTCGGCGCCGGCCGCGCCCACGTCCACGCACTCCTTGATCTCGTCGGTGACATGCGGAATGACCTGCACGGTCGCCCCGAGGTATTCGCCACGACGCTCGCGGGCGATCACCCGCTCGTAGATTTGCCCGGTGGTCCAGTTGCTCGCCTTGCTGGCCCGGAAGTCCACGAAGCGCTCGTAATGACCAAGGTCCAGATCGGTCTCCGCGCCGTCGGCGGTGACGAAGACCTCGCCATGCTGGAATGGACTCATCGTGCCCGGATCGACGTTGATGTAGGGGTCCAGCTTGATCATGGACACGGCCAGCCCGCGCGCCTCCAGCAAGGCGCCCAGAGAGGCGGCGGAAATCCCTTTTCCTAAAGAGGATACGACCCCGCCCGTAATAAAGACAAAACGCGTCACGATCCGCGCCTCGACACTGTCAGGACGGGAGTGCAGGATACCACAGGGAAGCCCGGAAAGGCGCCATCGGAATCTCGTTCACGTGGCGCGCGCTAACTAAAATAATGGATTTTCAAGAGGAAATGAGCGTGAATCGCGGGAAGCGCCGCCGCGCCAACGGCGCTCCAAGGGTCTTGGGCGACGATAATCGGCGGGCCCCGACGCTCAAAGTCGGGGCCGGATCAAAGCTTGATCAGAAGCGAATCTTCAGCAGGACGCTCGCGCCGTAATCGTGATTGTCGCCATCCGACGCCGCGTAGTGCGCGTCCCCCGAGAGCGTCGACTCTCCCTTCTCATCCAAGACCATCACGCCCCCAACGCCCAATCGCGCCCACGTGGACTCCACCTCCGAGCGCAACCGCGCTCCCGACGCCATCGCCTCCCGGCTCTCCGAGAACTCATGCTCCACGTCCAATGAGGCGTACGTCTGGCCGTTTTCCAATAACGCCCCGATCCGCGCCCGCGCGCTGTCCTCCGAGCGGAACGACACCCGACCGCTCCCAGTGATGCCCGACACGTCGGCGAAGCCGTCAATATCCACCCAGGTCCACGTCAATCCCCCGCGCGGAACCAGCGCGAAGCCGTCCATCTCCATGCGCCTGCCGACCTCCACGCCGATCGCGTGACCCTCTCCGTCCAGACCGGACGCCACCATCCCCCGAGTCTCCGAGCTCAAGTCGACATCCTCGAAACGCGTGTACGAGAGCTCCCCGTCCGCGTACCAGCCGTCCTCCCCCCGCCAGGTCGCCGATGCCCCGACGCCCACGCCCGAGACCTCGATCTTCCCGCCGCGCGCGACGTCCGCCTCGCCGTCGCGGTAATGCGCGCTCACGCCCAGCGTCACGCCCGGCAGGTCCGTGGGAACGACCAAGCCCGTCTCCACGCCCCAGCGCTCGAAGTCCCAGGACAGATCATGCCCGGCCGTGTCCATCGCCGTCGTCGACGTCTCCGCCTCACGCTCGCCATCGCTCGCCAAAACCCGCGCCCACGCGCCCCCGCCGTCCCGCGTCGCCGACAAGCGCGCCTGGCGACCGCCTGGCGCGCTCATCTCCAGCAGCACCGACGGCAGCGCCTCGTACACCCGAGCCCGATCATGGTACTCCCGAACGATCTCCTCCTGCGAGACCAGCTCGAACTCGTGATAGTCCTCGTCCGCGTATTCCCTCAAGGTCACCTTCCGCTCGATCGTCGTGTCGTATATCCCCTTCGTCTCCTCCCAATCCTGAAGCAGGTACGTCTTCCCCACTTCCACGCCCGCGAAGGTCGTGTCGGCGCTGTCGCCGTTCTGGATCTTCCCCACGACCCAGCCGATGCGCCCGTCGGCGGTCTTGCTCATCGTGATGGTCAGAGCCCCGTCCGCGTGGACCGCCACGCCCGAGGCCGCCCCGAGCCGCGCCTCCGGTCCGCCGCTCCCGATCACCAGCGTCCCGCCCTTCACCATCCGAACGCCGGCGTGGTCTCCATCGCCTCCCATGACCTTGCCGTTGATCGTGACCGTCTGGTCGTATTGCCCCTTCCGGGCGTGGTCGGACGCGAAGGTCCGCATGCCCTTGACGTGAACGCCGTCCTTCTTGGCACGGATCGTCGCCATCTCCCCCACCGTGACCTCGATCCTCCCGGCTGTCGTGGGATCCCCGACTTCCGTGGGATCGTCGTAGACGGTGGCGGTCTCCGCGTACACGCCATGCCCGTCCGCCGTGATCGTCCCGCCCGACGCGTCGATCGTGATCGGAATGATCGTAGCGACGCCTGGACCATCCAGGTCTTTCACGTAGGCGAGAATCCCGTCCCCCTTCGACGTGACGTCCGCTTTCGACGTGATCTCGACCTTCCCGACCTCGGCGGTGTAGGTGGAAGGATCGCTCTCATCAAGTTCCTTGCCGGGAAGCGCCCGGGCCTCCGCGCCCCCATGGGCGACGAGGATGCCAGCGGTCCGAGACTTCAGATCCGCCAGTTTCACTTGGTTGCTCTCCACTAGCGAATCGAAGATATCAAGCGCGTCGCCCGCGATGATCTCGCCCTTCAGGTGCTTCACGACCACGTCGCTCCGGCCGAGGGGCACAGCGACCACTCCCGAGCCCTTCGCGTGGATGAAGCCTTCGTTGGTGACCATGACGTCGTTATCGTCTTCATCGTCTAAGGTCTCGACGAGCACCCCGTGCCCACCGACCGGAGTCCCCATGGTTCCGATCATCGCGCCGGACTCGACGGCCACCCGGGTCGCTGCCCCGTGGATTTGCTGCTGGACCAGCACTCCATGCCGGCCCACGGTCGGCTCGTCCCCCTCCATCCCGATCCGCGCCCCGGACTTCAGCGTCACCTCGGCGTCCCGATTATGGGCGGTGCTGGAATCATCATAGTCGGTGCCCCGATAAATATAGATTCCATCCCCCCCGCTCCCCGTCCGAGCGATCTCGCCCGCGAAGTCCACCTTGATGAGACCACCGATATGGTTAAGGTAGTAAACGATAATGCCATCTCCTCCTTTTCCATTCTCGTCGGCCGCCGTCATCGTTCCCCCCGTCACATTGACCGTGACCGGAACGAAGGAATTGGCGCCCCCTTCCACGTCGATGTAAATAGCCCTTCTGTTCACTGTGTCATCGAACGGATGGGCGACGATGTCGCCGCTCGACTCGACCAGGATCGAGCTGCTTGGGCTCGCGGCCGTGCCCGTGGCCTTGTCCCAATGCCGAACGTAGATCCCGGCTTTGTTCCGAATTTCGCTATCGGCCAAATCCGCGCTCAACGGCGTGGCCACCGTCGTTATCCTGTCCGCGTACCGAACCGGATTCTTCACCACGATCCGGCCGCGATGACGAATGGTGACGTCTCCGCCCCGATTGTTCCTGTTGGCCTTGTTCGAGACCGCTTGGATCCCCATCGACGTCACGCTCCCCTGCAACGTCTCGATCTCAATATCGCCCGCCCCGTCGTGCTTCGCGTAAATCCCCGCGTAATGGCCGTATATCTCCCCCGCGCTCGTCACCTTGATCTTCCCGGCTGGATACCTTTTGTCGCCGTCCGCGTCCACAAAAGCCGCGTGAACCCCGAACCGTCCCGCCGGCGCCGTCGCGCTCCCGATCATCGCGTCCTTCCCCACCATCACCTCCACCATGCCCTCCGTCGTCCCCCGGTCGGAGTCCTTGTCGTACGCCACGTACACCCCGTCGTTCTGGGAGCCCAGCTTGTGATCCGGATGGATGAACGTCTCCGTCTTTCCCTCGTACGTGGCCTCCACCGTCGTTCGGGTCACTCCGTTCACGACTTTCACGGAACCATCCAGAACGACTTTCAGGGTTCCGTGTCCGTCCAGGTGGATCCCCGGGAATTCCTCGCGCGCGTTGGCAGGAAGCTTCGAGGCGGTGATGGTGACCGTGCCCGCCCCGGAAGGCTTCACGGTCAAGGTCAGCCCCCCGTTCTCATTCTCATACTTGATCGGGGAGCCGTCGTCGTTGGTGTAGCTCGCGTCGCTGCAGGTGACCGCGTCGTCGCTGGGGTCGCCGCAATCTCCCGTGGTCCCCGCCACGGCGGAGTGAGGATTCAAGGAAATGGACAGAACGGCCGTGAATCCGGCCAGAACGGTCAGGAAACGGAGGCTATGCCCCCCCCCCCCCCCCCCCCCTATGCGGGAGGACGACGACGCGAAGCGAAGCGCGGCGCGGATCTCGTAAATTGGCGAATACGGATTCTTAGTCATTATTTGTCTCTGCTTCAAGGATCAGTCTCGAACGGCTTCATATTGTACACTGGGCGGATATCGCGACGAAGCCTTCTGGCGCGTGGAAAAGCATACCGGAGAACCAAACCACGCGACGGGTGGCAAATCTCCTCGTTGTAAGGAGGATTCTCCGTTAATAAGAAAAGCCAATATCCATGAAATCGAGCGCGTCATCCAGATTATCTTCGGATTCTCGATTTTGAGTGCCGGGCCGCATCTATTCGATGGAGACTGATGGTGCTGGCTGGGCCTGATCCCGGCAGCGCGGCATTTCCACCAAGTAGGAGTCTGGAGCGGCTACGGTCGACACGCGAAATGCCCCCAGACCAGCCGGAGACTCGCGCGTTGATAGACTAGTGGAATTCGGCCGCGCCGCCAAGGTGGAACGCCCGCTTCCTGCAACAATTTCTTGAGCGCGCGCCGCCGTCGGCCTTCCGGTCGACAACGCTCTCCGCCCGCGCGAAGGCGCACCTCCAGATCCGTGCAGATCTCTTCCCCTAGTTGCTTCCGCAACGACTCCCAGTGCAATTTCATGCCTAACTCCGGCAACGCTAGAGCCTCTCCCCGGCGCCAGCGCCAGCGCGCGTCCCTAGGCGGATCCGGCCATCGTGGAGCCAAATGCAGATATCCACGCCAACGGTACATCCGGTAGTCTCCGAAATCCGCCTCAGGCACCCGGTCCACGCCCGCGGCGTGCGCGGTGTCTAGCCACTGATCGAGGCACTTCTCGCTCGGCGCCGCGACCCCTTTTCGCTCAAGCCAGAAACGCACCAGATTGGCCTGTCGGTCGCGGGAAAGCGCGGTCAGGGACTCCATCGAGATCACGTCTTCATCCCCCAAATCTTCCTCGGCGCGCTCGCGCAACAAGCGCGTCGCATGTCCGTGATGTCGGGCCGAGCGCGCCAAGGCGCGTCGGGTCGCGGGCCAGCGCCTCTCCAGCAACGGCAACGCTTCGTGACGCAAGAAGTTGCGGTCGATATCCAGATCAAGGTTGCTCGGATCTTCCACGAAGTCCAGCCGATGCGCTCGCGCGTAGGCCTCGATCACCGAGCGCGGAACGTCCAGCAACGGGCGCGCGAGCTTTCCCTCGCCCCAGTCCCGGCACGATGGCATCGCGGCCGTCCCGGCCACGCCCGCGCCGCGCAACAGCTGCAGTAGCAAGGTCTCCGCTTGATCGTCCCGGTTGTGCGCCAGCAGGACCGCCGTCCCGGGGCCGGAGCTCCGTCGTAACGCCTGATAGCGAATCTCGCGCGCCCGCGCCTCCATCCCTCGTCCGGGCTCCACCGCTCCCTCTCGGCGCGTCAATTCCAGCGGAATCCCCCATTCGCGACAGACTCTCGCGCAATGCCGCGCGAATTCCCGCGCCGCTGGTTGCAACGCGTGGTCGACGTGCGCCGCCCGCAGCTCATGGCCGCGCCTCGCGGCGAACGCTCGCATGGCGTGCAGCAACGCGGTGGAATCGATGCCCCCACTGTACGCGACGACCCAGACGCGCGCCTCGGGACAAATCCTCGGAAGGATGCCCAGCGCCCCCGAGACCTCGTGGAGAGACGAGCTCATTCCTGGCACACCCCGACTTTCAGCAACCGTTCCTCGCGGCGATCGACCAGCGCCCCCGGATCCATCGCCTCGAGTTCCTCCAGAATGCCCAGCAAGGCGCGCTTCAAAGTAACGGCCATCGCGTCCAAATCCCGGTGCGCCCCGCCCGGCGGCTCCTCCACGATCTCATCGATCAAACCCAGTTCCCGCAGGCGCCGCGAGGTCAGACCCATCGCCTCGGCGGCCTCCCGCGCGTTGTCGGCGCTCTTCCAAAGAATGGACGAGCAGCCTTCCGGGGAAATCACCGAATAGACGCTGTACCGTAGCATCATCAGATGGTCGCACACCCCGACCGCCAGCGCGCCTCCAGATCCCCCCTCGCCAATCACGACGCTCACTATAGGGACACGTAGCTCGGCCATGACCTCCAGATTGCGCGCGATCGCCTCACTCTGCCCGCGCTCCTCGGCGCCAATGCCCGGATAGGCGCCGGGAGTGTCGATCAGCGTGATCACCGGCATCCAGAATCGCTCGGCCAACCGCATCAGGCGCCGCGCCTTGCGATAGCCCTCCGGGCGCGGCATGCCGAAATTGCACTCCAGCTTCTCCTTCGTGTCGCGTCCTTTCTGGTGCCCGATCACCATCACCGGCATACCCTCCAGACGCGCCATGCCCGCCAGGATGGCCTGGTCGTCCGCGTACGCCTGATCGCCGTGCAACTCGTGAAATTCGCCGAACAGGCGCGGCAGGTAGTCGCGCGTATAAGGACGCTTCGGGTGGCGGGCCAGTTGCGTGATTTGCCAAGCTGAAAGGCCGGAGAAGATATCCTCGATCAACGCCCTCCGGCGTCCTTGGAGACGCTCGACCTCCGCATCCAGATCCAAGTCGCTCTCCGCCCCCATGTGGCGCAACTCCCGAATCTTCGCGTCCAATTCCGCGATCGGCTGCTCGAAGTCAAGAAAATCTGGATTCATGGCGATGGGA
Organism: uncultured candidatus Poriferisulfidus sp.; assembly: GCA_965116025.1. Lineage (GTDB taxonomy): Bacteria > Pseudomonadota > Gammaproteobacteria > Poriferisulfidales > Poriferisulfidaceae > Poriferisulfidus. Next base: position 1,495,647 of record OZ220480.1, on the reverse strand, counting down.
ACGAGCCTCAGAAATCGGCCCGCGAGTATAGGACATTCGCCGACTCCACGCCAGGCAGATCCCGCAAGGCCCGCAGGGCGTCATCGCCCGCGGAAATCTTCCACGCCTCGTCCAGAGCCCAGCGACTACGGCCATTTCTCCCCATGTGCGCGACGCTCACCTCGCAACGGCCGCGATGGTCGGCCAGCACCTGCCGGATAGCGCGCACCGTGTCCGGATCGCTGTCGCCGTTGAGCACGACCTCCACCCGCTCCGCCATTCGCCGGCGCATCTCCTCCAGGGTATAGAGCGACCGCGCCCGGATCCTCGGCTTCTCGGAGCGCTCCGCCCGAGGCCGCGTTCGCACCTCGCCGTCCACCAGCATCAAGTCTCCAACCTGGAACGCTCGGGCCCGCTCCGGTTCCGGCGCGACCACCTCCATCCGGTCCTCGTCGTCCTCGATCTCGACGAACGCGACATCCCCTTTCTTCGGGTAGGAAATCCTCATCACCACGCCGGCGGCGCGCGTCTTCCACGCTCGCCCGCGCTCGGACTGGGTCGCCTTCTCAACGTCCTTCCGCACCCGCGCCAAGGACCGCGCCCCCATTCGCCGAACGTGGGCGCGGTACTCCTCGAACGGGTGTCCGCTAAAATAGAAACCCAAGGACTCGAACTCGCACGCCAACCGCTCCGCGGACTCGTACTCCCGCTCGTCCCGCTCCTTCGCGCGAAACTCCGGCGCCTCCCGCGCGAACAGAGAGTTCTGCCCCACGTCACGGTCAGTCTGGTCTCGCTGCGCCTGCTCCTTGATCCGCCCAGCCGTCCTCGCCATCGCCCGCCGACTCGCGCCAAGGTCATCCAGCGCTCCAGCGTGGATCAGCGCGCGCAGGTCCCGCTCGCTGTAATCCCGGGCGTCCAGGCGGTCGCACAGACTCTCCAAGCTATCGAACGGCTTCGCCCCGCGCTCCTTCACGAGACGAGCCACCAGCCCTTGCCCGACCCCCTTGATAGCGCCTAGGCCATAGCGGATCTTCCCTTCCTCCGGGACCGTGAAATAGTGATCGGACTCGTTGACGTCCGGTCCCGTCAGATCCAGCCCGAGCGAACGCGCCTCTCGACACAGCAACGCCAACTTGTCGGTGGAATCGATCTCGCTGGACATCGCCGCCGCCATGAACGCGTCCGGGTAATGCGTCTTGAACCAAGCGGTCTGGTACGCCAGCAACGCGTACGCCACCGAGTGAGACTTGTTGAACCCGTATTCCGCGAACTCTTTCATCAGATCGAAGATCTTCCTCGCCTCGGCCGGCTCCAGACCATGCTCCACCGCCCCCTTCTGGAAGCGCTCGGCATGCTGCGCCATCTCCTCCGGCTTTTTCTTGCCCATCGCGCGGCGCAGCAGGTCAGTCTCGCCAAGCGAATAGCCCGCCAGGTCGCGAGCCAGCTGCATCACCTGCTCCTGGTACAGAATCACCCCGAAGGTCGGCGCCAGAATCGGCTCCATATCCGGATGCAGATAGCGGATCGAGCCCGGATCGCGCTTGCGCTTGATGTATTCGACGTCCATCTTCGAGTTGAGCGGCCCCGGGCGATACAGCGCCACCAGCGCCACAAGATCGTCGAAGCGGTCCGGCTTCATGCGCGTCAGCAGGTCGCGCATCCCCTCCGACTCCAGCTGAAACACCTCCGTGGTGCGCGCCCGCTGCAACAACGCGTAGGTCTCCGGGTCGTCCAACGGCAGCGTCTCCAGATCCAGTAAGGCATCTCCGCGCGCCTCCCGGCGCGCGTTGACCGTGCCGAGGCATCGGTGCAGCAACGTCACCGTGCGCAGGCCGAGGAAGTCGAACTTGGTGAGGCCGATCGCCTCCACGTCCTTCATGTCGAACTGGGTGATCGCCACATCGGGGTGCCGGGCCTCGAAGTACAGCGGCGTGAAGTCGGTCAAAGCGCCTGGCGCGATCACCACCCCGGCGGCATGCCGCGAGGCGTTGCGCGCCACCCCTTCCAATCGCAACGCCACCTCGTACAGATGCGAGCCGGTCGCGTCTTCCGGATGGCTGACCAACTCCCGGAACTCCGGCGATTCGCGATAGGCTCGCTCCAAGGTGATGCCCAGCTCGTTCGGCACCGCGCGCGCGATGCGATCGCAGTAACTGTAGGGCGCCCCGAGCGCGCGCCCGACATCGCGAATCGCCGCCTTGGCCGCCATCGTGCCATAGGTGATGATCTGCGCGACGCTGTCCTCGCCGTAACGCTTGCGCACGTACTCAATCACCCGGTCCCGGTTCTGGTTGCAGAAATCGATGTCGAAGTCTGGCATGCTGACGCGGTCCGGATTCAGGAAGCGCTCGAACAGCAATCCATAGCGCAACGGATCGAGGCCCGTGATCTCGAGGGCGTAGGCCACCAGCGAGCCCGCGCCGGAGCCGCGTCCGGGACCGACCGGAATATCGTTGTCGCGCGCCCAGCGCACGAAATCCGCCACGATCACGAAGTAGCCGCTGAACCCGGTCTCGTGGATCACTCCAAGCTCGCGCTCCAACCGCTCTCGATACGCCTCCTCCTCTCCCGCCATCCGCCCGCTCCGCGCGAGGCTCTCCAAGCGCCGCGCCAGTCCCTCGCTCGCTTGCCGATCCAAATAATCGTCCATGGACTCCCCTTCCGGGGTCGGGTAGGCGGGCAGCAACGTCCGGCCCAAGTCCAGCTGGCAATTGCAACGCAAGGCGATCTGTTCGGCGTTCTCGATCAGGGCGTCCGGGTAATCCTGGAAGGCCTCCCGCATCTCGCTCTCCGGGCGCAGATACTGCTCCTTGCTGTACTCGCGCGCGCGCTTCGGATCGTTGACGCGCTTCTGACTGCGGATGCACACGCGCGCCTCGTGCGCCTCGAATTCGTCGGCCGACAGAAACCGAACGTCGTTGGTCGCGACCACGGGCAGCCCGCGCTCGCGCGCGCACTCCAGCGCGAACTGCAGAAAATCCTCCTCGTGCTCCCGGTCCGTCCGGGTAACCTCCAAGTAGAACCGGTCCGGAAAATAGCGCTTCCAATACTCCAGAGCCACGCGCGCGGCCTGACGGTTCTCAGCGAGCATGGCCTGCCCGAGGTCTCCGGCCACGCCGCCGGAGAGGGCGATCAGGCCTTCGGCGCGACCCGCCAAGTCCTGGCGCGGGATCCGGCTCTGTCCACGCCGGTAACGGTCGCTCAGCAGCCGGCAGAGATTCCGGTAGCCCTCGCCGTCTCGGCACAGCAACGTCACTCGCCCGCCGCGGCCGCGCGTCCCCGGCACCTCCAGGTCGATCTCCGCGCCCAAGATGGGCTTGATTCCGAACCGCAACGCGGCGCGATAGAACTTCACCGCGGCGAACAGATTGTCGCGGTCGGTCAGGGCGACCGCCGGCATGCCCAGCTCCGCCACCCGCTTCATGAGCGGTTCGATCCGCACCAGACCGTCGTCCAGAGAGTACTCGGTATGCAGGTGCAGATGGACGAAACTCATGCCGCGCCTTCCGCGAGAGCCGCGCGCACCGGAGCGTACGTCCGGCGGTGCTGCCGCCCGGGCCCGTGCTCGGCCAGCGCCCGCAGGTGTTCCGCCGACGGATAGCCCTTGTGTCGCGCGAAACGGTAGCGGGGCTCCCGCGCGTCGCAGTGGCGCATCCAGGCGTCGCGCGCCTCCTTGGCGAGCACCGAGGCCGCGCTGATGCTCCCCACCTTGGCGTCGCCGCCGATCACCGCCGTCGCCGGATACGGCAACTCCGGACAGCTCGGGCCATCCACCAGCACATGCGCGACCCCGGCCGGCAACCGCGACACCGCTTCCGCCATCGCGCGCAGACTCGCCTGCAGGATGTTGATCCGATCAATCTCGCGCGCCGACACGAACGCCACCGCGTAGCCCCAGGCGCAGGCCCGGATCCGCGTCGCCAGCCGCGCCCGCCGCGCCGGAGTCAGCTTCTTGGAATCGGTCAGTCCCTCAATGCGGCACCCCCGCGGCAGCACCACCGCGGCCGCGGCCACCGGGCCCGCCAGCGCGCCGCGCCCAGCCTCGTCCACCCCCGCGACGCCGTCGAGATCCAACAGGGCCGGCAGGCGTTCCAGGGCGGCGGACATCGGCGGGGTCGGAAAGGGAGCGAACATCAAGACTCGGGGCGTGAGGGGCATTGTACCGAAGCCGGGATTCGGGGCGCGCGAAGTGGGCGGGGGCTATAATTTCGGGGCGATTCCGCGCTACCCGAGCTTTCCCATACCCGTGCGCCCCCCACTTCGAACCGCCGTCATCGGGGTCGGCTATCTGGGACGGTTTCACGCGCGGAAATACGCGGCGCTTCCCGACAGCGAGTTGATCGGAGTCGTGGACCCCGACCCCGAACGTCGCGCGGAAGTCAGCGAGGAGCTCGGGATTCCCGGCTTCGCCAACCACCGCGAGATTCTAGGCCAAGCGGAAGCGGTCAGCGTCGTCGTCCCCACCGCGAAGCACTACGAAGTCGCCCGGGACTGCCTGGAGGCCGGCTGTCACGCGCTGATCGAGAAGCCATTCACGTCCTCGGTCGAGGAGGCCACCGATCTGATCGAGCGGGCCCGCGCGCGGGATCTCGTTATCCAGGTCGGACTGCTGGAGCGGTTCAACGCGGCCTTCTGCGCCCTCATGCGGGGCCTCGACGCCCCCCGCTTCCTCGAGATCCACCGCTTGGCGCCTTGGACCCCGCGCGGCTCCGAGATCGACGTCACCCTAGATCTCATGATCCACGACATCGATCTGGCCCTGACCGTGGTCGGCGAGGAGCCCCGCGAGATCCGCGCCAGCGGCGCCGCCGTGGTCGGCGACGCTCTGGATATCGCCAACGCTCGGATCGAGTTCCCCGGTGGATGCGTCGCCAACGTCACCGCCAGCCGCCTAAGCCAGCGCAGCGAACGCCGGATGCGCGTGTTCCAGCGCCACTCCTGCTACGCCCTGGACCTGCGAACGCGAGAACTGGATCGATACCGTCTGCGCGCGGGCGATGGCCCTCCCTCGAAACGCGTCGCGCGCGAGCGCGAGACCTTTCAAGAAACCGACTCCTTGCGCGAGGAGATCCAGCATTTTCTCCGCTGCGTCCGACAGGGGACCGAACCCATGGTCCGGGGCGAGGATGGCCTGCGCGCGTTGCGCACCGCGCTGGAAGTCTCTCGCCTCATGCGGGAAGAAGGCGTCCCATGAGCGCCGCCGTTCCGCTTCTGGATCTGACCGCGCAGCACGCGACCTTGCGCGAGGAGATCGAGGCCGCGGTCCTGCGGGTGCTGCGCGGCGGGCGCTACGTGCTCGGCCCGGAAGTCGAGGCGCTGGAGACAGAGCTCGCCGCGTCGCTCGGCATCGCCCACGCGGTCGGTTGCGCCTCCGGCACGGACGCGCTGAGTCTGGCGTTGCGCGCGCTGGAGATCGGTCCGGGCGACGACGTGCTGGTGCCCGCCTTCACGTTCGCCGCGCCGGCCGAGGCGGCCGCCCTGACCGGCGCCCGCCCGGTGTTCGTGGACATCGACCCGAGCAGTTTCCTGATTGACCCGGAATCGTGCCGTGACGCGGTCACGGACCGCGCCCGCGCGGTCGTGGTGGTGCATCTGTTCGGTCGCCCCGCCAACGTCGCCGCGATTCGGGACGCGGTCGGCCCGGAAATCGCCATCATCGAGGATTGCGCGCAAAGCTTCGGGGCGAGAATCGCGGGGCGGGCCACCGGCAGCCTCGGCCAGATAGCCTCCTTTAGCTTCTTTCCCAGCAAGAACTTGGGCGGATGCGGCGACGGCGGGGCCGTGGCGACCGACGATCCAGAGCTCGCCGAGCGGATGCGCGCCCTGCGCAACCATGGCTCCCGCCAGCCCTACCGCCACGAAACCCTGGGACTGAACAGCCGAATCGACGAGATCCAAGCCGCCATCCTGCGCGTCAAGCTCCCGCATGTCGCCGAATGGAATCTCCGGCGGCGGCGAGTCGCGGAGCGCTACACCGAGAGCCTCCACCAGCGCGAAGGCGTCCGCGCGCCCGAAAGCGCGGAAGGCCACGTCTGGCACCAGTACACGTTGCTGAGTCCGCGGCGCGACTCCATCCGAAAGAGTCTGGCCGAGGACAGTGTGGAAAGCCGGGTCTACTACCCGATCCCCCTGCATCGGCAACCGGCCTACGCGCGCTGGACCGCCGGGGTCTCGCTGCCGGGCGTGGAGGAGGTTTGCCGGCAATGCCTCTCGCTGCCCATGTTCCCGGAACTCCGGCCGGACCAGATCGAGCGGGTCCGCGCCGGCGTCGACCGTGCGCTCTCCTGATACGGCCCCGCGCCTGATGCTGGTGTCCGGGGAAGCGTCCGGAGACCGATACGCGGCGGAACTGGTCGAGGAGCTCCGCTCCCGCCACCCCGACTGGACCTATTTCGGGATGGGCGGCGAGGCGTCGCGCGCGGCCGGCGTCGAGACGATCATCGATTCCACCGATCTGGCGGTGGTCGGGCTGGTGGAGGTTCTGCGGCGCTACCGGGAGATCCGCGCCGCCCTGAAGGCTCTCAAGCGGGAGGTCCGCGCGCGGCACCCGACGCTGCTGGTGCTCGTCGACTACCCGGAATTCAACCTGAGGCTCGCGTGCTTCGCGCGGCGACGCGGAACGCCGACGCTGTTCTACATCAGCCCGCAAGTCTGGGCCTGGCGGCCCTGGCGGGCGAGCTCCATCCGCCGCCGCGTCGACCACATGGCGGTCGTCTTCCCGTTCGAGCGCGATTTCTACGAGAAGCGCGGCGTGCCCGTGTCCTTCGTCGGACACCCCCTGCGCGGGCGGACCGTCTCGACCCAGCCGCCCGAGGCGCTCCGCGAGCGCTGGGGCATCGACTCGCGGCGACCGGTGGTGGGGCTGTTCCCCGGCTCCCGGAGCGGCGAGCTGGAGCGGCTGGCTCCGGTTTGCGCCGGCGCGGCGCGGTTGTTGCGGGAGCATCCCGCCCGACCCCAATTCGCGCTGGCGGTAGCGCCCGGAAGGGAACCGGACGACTACGCGCCATGGCTGGCGGGACTGCCTGAGGTCAAATGCCTGCGAGAGCCCGTCTACGACGTCATGCGGATCTGCGACATGGCGGTGGCGGCCTCCGGCACCGTCACCCTGCAACTGGCTCTGATGCGCGTGCCGTTCTGCATGATCTATCGTCTGGCCGGAATCAGCTACGCGCTGGCGCGCGTTCTGGTTCGCGTCGACCGCTACTGTCTCGCGAACATCGTCGCGGGCGCGGACCTGGTGGACGAGCTGATCCAGGCCGACGCGACGCCCGACCGGGTCGCGGAGGCCCTCACGCCCTGGCTGAACGAGCCGGCCCGCCTCGATCAGACGCGCGAGCGATTGGGAATCGTCGAGGAGCGGCTGGGGCCGGCGGTCGGCATGGGCCCGCTGGCGGACCGCGTGGAGCGAATGATCGGGACGGCCGGATGATTCCCGCCTGATGGCGGGGGTTCAGCCGGAATCCCCTCCTCGCGTAATTCCGCGCCGGCTCTCGGCGATGAACGCCCGCATCCGCTCGACCTCCGGGTATCGTCCGGCGAGTCGCTGGATCTCGTCCTCCGCCAGCGCGCCGGGCGTCCGTACCAGCAACCGATAAGCCCGTCCCAGCGCCTCCATCGTCTCTCCGGAGAAGCCAGCCCGGCGCAAGCCCTCCCGATTGATCCCACGGGCCCGGGCCAAGTTGCCCGACGCCAGCACGAAAGGAGGCAGGTCCTTGTTCAGGGCGGACCCCATTCCGCTGAACGCGTGGAGGCCAACGCGGCAGAACTGGTGCACCAGCGTGAAGCCGCCCAGGGTAGCGTGATCCTGGACCTCGACGTGGCCCGCCAGCGTCGCGCCGTTGGCGAACGTCGCGTCGTCCCCGATCACGCAGTCATGCGCGATGTGCACGTACGCCATGATCCAGTTCCGATCGCCGACGCGGGTGCGGCCGCCTCCCTGAGCCGTGCCGACGTTCAGGGTCGCGTGCTCGCGGATCGTGTTGCCGTCGCCGATCACCAACTCGCTGTCCTCTCCCGCGTACTTCTTGTCCTGCGGGATCCCGCCGACGGCGGCGAATGGAAATATCCTGTTGTTCCGGCCCACGGTGGTGCGCCCGGTGACGACGGCGTGCGAGCCGACCCGGGTGCCAGCGCCGATGCGGACGCGCGGCCCGATGATCGCGTAAGGCCCGATCTCCGCATCGGGATCGATCTCCGCCCCCGCGTCCACTACGGCCGTCGGATGAACGTTCAAGCCTCGAGGCCGGCTACGCGGCGGGCGAAAGTTCCTTGAACATGCACATGATCCCGGCGCTGGCCACCACATCGCCATCGACCCGGGCGACGGCGTCGAAAGACGCGCAGTTCTGGCGCATCCGCAGCAGATCGACCTCCACCACCAACCGGTCGCCCGGCACCACCGGCTTCTTGAAACGGGCCTTGTCGACCCCGACCAGCATGTACAGATTCTCGTCCTTCGGACAGTATTCCGGCGACTTGAAGACCAGCAGGCCCGACGCTTGCGCCATCACCTCCAGGATCAGGACGCCTGGAAAGATCGGATTCTCCGGGAAATGTCCCGGGAAGCACGGCTCGTCCATCGTCACGTTCTTGACCGCCTGGATCGAGGCGCCCGGGTCCAGCCGCAGGATCCGGTCCACAAGCAGAAATGGATAGCGGTGCGGCAGCAGCCGGTGAATCGCCCGAATGTCGAAATCCTCGCTCACGCTTTCTCTTCCTCCCGCAAGGCGCGCGCGATCCGGTCCAACCGCCGGAAGCGCGCCGCGTTGCGCAGCCAATCCGCGTTCTCCTGAATGCCCGTTCCGGAGCTGTACGCTCCGGCGTGGGTCAGCGTCCGGTTCGCCTTGGACATGCCGGTAATGATAACCCCATCGGCCAGCTCCACGTGCCCCTGCACGCCCGCGCCTCCTCCGATTTGGCAGTAGCGGCCGATCCGGGCGCTGCCCGCGATGCCCGCGCACCCCGCGACCGCGGAGTGGTCGCCAATGTGGACGTTGTGCGCCACCTGCACCTGATTGTCAATCTTGACTCCGCGCCCGATCACGGTGTCGTCCAGCATGCCGCGGTCGATCGTGCTGTTGGCGCCGATCTCACAGTCGTCCCCGACGCGCACGCCGCCGCGGTGCGTCAGCTTGACCCACCGTCGGTCTTCCTGGGCATACCCGAATCCGTCGGATCCGAGCACCGCGCCGGGCCAAATCTCGACCCGGTCGCCCAGTCGCACTCCCTCGCGCAGGGTGACCCGGCCGTGCAGGACGCAACCCTCGCCCAGGATCGCGCCGGCGCCAACCACGCAGTGCGGGCCCAGCGCGCTGCCCGCGCCGATTCGAGCGCCCGACCCGACCACGCACCCGAAGTCCACTCGCACTGGAGCTTCCAGCCGCGCGCGGTCGTCGACCTTGGCTCCGGGATGGATGAAGTGGGCGACCTCGGGGAGCGGGTACAAGGCCTGCAGCACCCGCGCGAGGCCGAGATATGGGTCCTCGCAGGCCAGCGCGAGAACCGGGCAACGCGCCCGGTCCGACCCGCGCAACAGCACCGCGCTGGCCCGGGTGCGCGCCAAATCGGCCCGATGCCGCGCGTGGTTGTAGAAGGATATGGCGCCGGGCCCGGCGCCACTCAGGGAAGCCGCGTGATCGATGCGGAGATCTGGAGCCGGCGGAGGATCGGGGATCCGGGCGTTCGCGAGTTCCGCGATCTGGCCCAGGGTCAGCGACGCCACGCGGGCTATGGATTGCTCATCTTCTTGAGCACCTGATCCGTGATGTCGATGCGCTTGCTGGCGTACAGGCTCACGGCCTGGGTCAGGATCAGGTCGAAGCCCTCGTCGCTCGCGATCTCGGCCACCACCACGTTGACCTCTTTCTGCAGCTTGCCGAGCTCTTCGTTGCGGCGGATCGCCAAGTCCTCGCGCACCTCGTCGCGCTTGCGCTCGAAGTCGCGCCGGCGGCGCTGCACGTCCCGCTCCCGCTCAACCCGCTGCTGCTCCGACATCATGTCGCTCTCCCCCGCCAGTTTCTGGGCCAGATCCGTCACCTCCTTGTGGAGCTTCTCCAGCTCCTCGTTGCGCGGAGAGAACTCGTTCTGCAGCTTCTGCCGCGCCGCGACCGCCTGCGGAGAATCCTCCAGAAGGCGGCCCACGTCGACGAATCCGATCTTCGCATTTTGCGCCGCGGCCGCGCCGCTCATGAGGATCAGCGCCACGCCGATGGCGCGGGCCCGAAAAAGAGATGGTTTCATCATAAAGAACGCTCCTGTCGGCGACAATTCTACACCGTCGCCCTAAAGCGACCCAAGATTGAACTGGAACGACTCCGTCTTGTCCGTCTCGTGGTCGTTGATTTGCGTGGACACGACCAGCGACACGCCGCCAAGCGGCGACAGCCAGGACACCCCGACACCGACCGACCCTCGCATCTCCTGGATGTCGAAATCCTCCGCGTCCTCGAACACGTACCCGGAATCCAGGAACATGACCCCGCGCAGGTTGGCCTCGTCGATGAACGGGATCGGGAACGTCAGCTCGAGCGAATAGCCCAGTTTCAGGTTGCCCCCGTACGGCTCGTCGAACTCGTCGCGGGGCGCGAGCGTGTTCACCTTGAAGCCGCGCACGCTCCGCGGCCCGCCGGACACGAACTTCTGCGAGAACGGAAGATCGTCGGTGCCCCCGTAGCCGTCGCCGTAGGCGGCGTCGCCCTTGATCGCCAAGGTCACGTCCTCGGTCAGCTTCAAGTATTCCTGCTGGATGTAGGACAGGGTGTAGTATTCCAGTCCGCTGCCAGGCGTCGTGGCCTGCGCCGACACCTGGCGCAGCGAGCCCTCGCGGGTGAACAGGCTGCGGTCGCGGGTGTCGTAGGTGAAGGCGCCGACGAGCGACAGGTTGTAGTACGTGGCCCTGCAGGAGAGCAGGTTTCCCCGCGTGTTCGCGATCGCTAGGCGGTATCGGCAATCGCCGTCGTGGTCCGCGAGGAACCCGCGAACCAGAAAGGACGAGCCCGAGCCTACGTTGAAATTAATTTTCTGGAAGCGGGTGGTGAAGTTGAACGTGCTGTCCTCGGAGATGGGAATGCCGTAGCTCAGATAGCCCATGTAGTCGCGAGACTCGTACTCAGTGCGCTGATCGTCGCCATCGCCCGTGTCCACCCGGCGCGTGCTGATACCGAAGCCGCGGCTGACTCCGTTGCTGGTGTAGTACGGGTTGTAGAAGTCGAAGGAGTAGCGCGTCGATATCTCGCTGTTGTCGAAATGGAACCCGACGCGGTTGCCGGTGCCGAAGAAGTTCTCCTGCTCCACGCCGGCCGCCAGCGAGAGGCCGCTGCCGCTGCTGAACCCGATGCCGGCGGTAAGGTTGCCGGCCAGACGTTCCGTGACCGCGATGGTCAGGTCGACCTGGTCGTTGGTGCCCGGCACCCGGGTCTGCGTGATTTCCACGCTGTCGATGTACGCCAGACGCTGCAGACGCCGCCGCGACAGATCCAGTTTCGGGGTCGACAGCCAGGCCCCCTCCATCTGGCGCAGTTCCCGACGCAACACCTCATCCTGGGTCGTGTAGTTGCCCGTGATCTCGATGCGCCTCACGTACACGCGTTGCCCCGGGTCGATGAAGAAGTTGATCGTCACCTCGCCCGCCTCCTCGTCGAGATCGGTGACCGGGTTGACCTTGGCGAAAGAATAGCCATCCTCGCCCAAACGGGCCTTCAGGCGATCGCTCGAGGTCCGCGCCCGAGCGCTCGAGAAAAACTCTCCCGCATGGATGGTCAGCAACGAAACCAAGTCCTCTCTCGGCACGATGAAAATGCCGGACAGCGACACCTCGCGCACCACGAAGCGACGTCCCTCGTTGATGTGGACCGTGATGTAGATGCCGCCGCGGTCCGGGCTCAGCGAAATCTGCGCCGAATCCACTCGGAACTTGAGAAATCCCCGGTTCAGATAGAACGAGCGAAGCCGTTCCAGATCGCCCGAGAGCTGCGCTCGGGAATACTTGCCCGTGTTCCCCAAGATGTCGTACCAGGCCGGCTCGGAGGATTCGAACAGGTCCAGCAGGCGCTCCTCGGTGTAGGAGACGTTGCCGATCACGCGCACCTGCCGGATGGCCGCCGGCTCGCCCTCCACCACGTTGATGTTGATGGAGACTCGGTTCGCGCCCATGTCGACCACATCGACGTCGACCTCCGCGTTGTAGAAGCCGATCGCGTGGTACTGCTGCAGGATCTCGTTATTGAGCCGGTCCAGCAACGGCTGGTTGAATATCCGCCCGGTGGCGATGCCGGCGTTCTCCAGCACCTCCTCGAGAGTCTCGTCCTTGATGACCTCAAGGCCGTCGAAGGCGATCTCGGTGATGGCTGGCCGCTCCACTACCGTGATCACCAGCACGTCGCCGCGTCGCTCCACCTGCACGTCGCTGAACAGCTGGGACTGGAACAGGGCGCGCACCACCTCGCGCGAGCGGTCCACGTCGAACTCCTCGCCCACCTCCACCGGCAGATAGGTGAACACGGTGGCCGCCTCCAGGCGCTGCAGCCCCCGCAACTCGATGTCCTCGACCACGAACGCGAACGTCTGGGAGGTCGCCAGCGACAAGGCGAGCGCGAGCGGAATCAGGGTGAGTTTCAGGCGCGGCAACGGACTATCCCAGCAATCGAGCGAAGTCATTGTAAAGGGCGAGCCCCATCAGCGCCGCCAGCATGACGATGCCTAGGCGCTGGGCGATGGCCTCGAACCGCGCCGACACCGGCCGGCCGGTCAGCGCCTCAAGCAAGCAATATACCAGATGCCCACCGTCCAGGATCGGGATCGGAAGCAGATTGAGGATCCCCAGACTGACGCTCAGCAGAGCCAGCATGGAGAGGAACGCCGCCAGCCCGATCATGGCCGACGTTCCCGCGAACTCGGCGATGCCGACCGGTCCGCTGATATTCTTGAGCGCCGCGCCGCCGGTGAGCAATTGCCCGATCAAGCGCACGGTCAGGACGCTGAAGTCCCAGGTCCGCTCCGCCCCCAGAACCAGGCTCCGCCCGATCGGATAGCGCTCGACGACGCGCAAGCGCTCGGCGAGTTCCTCGTCGCGATACGCGGCGATCCCGATTCGCCCGACCGTCTCGCCCGAGACGTCGGCCGCCTCGACGCGAACGTCCCGCCGCGAGGTCCGTCCGTCGCGCTCGAACTCGACCGTCATGGTCCGTCCCGGTCGCGCGCGCGCGTACTCCGACATTCCTTCCCAACTCGTGACCGGGAAACCGTCGAAGCTTAGCACGCGATCGCCGCCGCGCATGCCAGCGCTCGCGGCCGGTCCGCCATCCATGACGGAGCCGATCACGGTCGTGGAGGTCGGGCGCAGAGGGAACATCCCGAGCGTGCTGAAGACGTTCTCGTCCTCCAGCAATCGCGAGCCCGAGTCCACCGCCAGCGTCGCCAAGCCGCCATTAGCGCGACGGACCTCCATGCTCATGACTCCGTCGCCAAGACCGGTGTCCAGAAGCGGCACGATGAAGGCTTGCCAAGTGCGCGTCCGCTCTCCATTGACGAACAGCAACTCGTCTCCGGGAAGAAGCCCCGCGGCGGCGGCCGGGGAGCCTGCCGCCACATGGCCGATCAGGGGCCGTCGGCCAGGCTCGCCCGTCATGAACACCAGAGAGTAGAGGAGGAAGGCCAGCAGCAAGTTGAACAGCGGCCCGGCGGCGATGATCGCCGCTCGCTGATACAGGGGCTTTCTAGTGAACTCCCCATCCTCGAGCTCCTCCGGGATCTTCTTGAATTCGCGCCGGTCCAGCATCCTCACGTATCCGCCAAACGGAAGAGCGGAGATCACCCATTCGGTTCCGTTTCGCGAAACCCGGCGCCACAGCGGCCGCCCGAAGCCTACCGAGAACCGCAACACCGTCACGCCGCAAAGCCGAGCGACCCAGTAGTGCCCAAGCTCGTGGAACGTCACGAGCGCCGAGATGGCGACCAAGAACGCCACCAGACTGACCACGACGATCATGGCGCCTCCATGGCGCGTCGGGCGCGCTCGCGCGCCGCGCCGTCCGCCTCGAGGATGTCATCAATGCCCTCTGGCTCGCCCGAGGGAATCTCCTCCAGCGTGCGCTCCACCACCGCCGCGATCCGCGGAAACCGTATGCGCTCCCGCAAAAACCCGTCGACCGCGACCTCGTTGGCCGCGTTCAGAACGATCGGCGCGAAACCATTCTTTCGCATCGCCTGCCGCGCCAGATCCAGGCATGGGTAGCGTCCAGGCGGTGGCGGATACCAGTTCAGCGGCGCGCATTCCGCCAGATTCAGGGGCTCGACTCCAGAAGGCGGGCGCGCGCGCCCGAACAGCGCGTACCCAATGGCCACGCGCATATCAGCTGGTCCCAAGTGGGCCAGCGTGGAGCCATCGCGCAGGGTCAGCAGAGCATGAACGATCGACTCTGGATGGATCACGGCGTCCACGCGATCGGCGTCCAAGCCGAACAGCCAGCGCGCCTCGATCAGCTCCAGTCCCTTGTTCATCATGGTCGCGGAGTCCACGGAGATCTTTCGGCCCATCGACCAATTCGGGTGCGCGCATGCCTGGTCCGGGGTGACCTCGTCGAGCCGTTCCAGCGGGGTCTCCCGAAACGGTCCGCCCGAAGCCGTCAAGGTCGCCCGCTCGATCGCCTCAGGCGAGGAGCTCGCCAGGCACTGGAACAGCGCGTTGTGCTCGCTGTCGACCGGCACCAGCTCGCAACCGTGCCGTCGCACCTCGTCCATGAACAGCCCGCCGCCCGCCACCAGCGCCTCCTTGTTGGCGAGCAGCGTCTTTCGCCCAGCGCGCACCGCGGCCAGCGTCGGCTCCAGCCCCGCCAATCCGACGATCCCGGCCATCACGCAGTCGGCGCGCGGATCGCTCGCCAAGTCCCGTAGCTCCCCGGCTCCCTGGAGGACCTCGGTGTCAAGCGACTCCGCGCGCAGGGCCGCGCGCAGGCTTCTCGCGGCCTCCGCGTCGACCAAGGCGGCGTACCGAGGGCGATGCCGGCGGCACTGCTCAAGCAAAGTCGGGTGATCCGACCGGGCGGCGAGCGCGAACACCTCGACGCGGTCGGGATGACGCGCGGCGAGATCCAGCGTGTTGACGCCAATCGTGCCCGAGGCGCCTAGCACCGTCAGTCGCATCGCGCTCACGTCGGAAGAACCCTCGACAGCGCCACGTCGCCGAAAGCGAACGCCACCGACGCCGCCAGCAAACCATCGACCCGGTCCAAAACTCCCCCGTGTCCAGGCAGAATCCGGCCGCTATCCTTGACTCCCGCCATGCGCTTGAGGCGGCTGATCGAAAGGTCTCCGACCACGCTGAAGCAAGCCGTCAGCAAGGCTAGACCGACGAAGGAGAACCAAGTCGCCGGAGGAAAGTCGAGCTCCCATGCCGCCAGCACGGCCACGCCCGCCACCGCCAGCAAGGCGCCAACGAAACCAGCGCGAGTCTTGCTCGGGGAAATCTCCGGCGCCAGCGCGGTCCGGCCGAAACGGCGACCGAATCCGTAGGCGGCCGTGTCCGCCACGATGACCACCACCAGCAACAGCCACAGGATCATTCCAGCGCCGCTCGTGAGGATGACCACGGCCGCGGGCGGCGCGACCAGACCCAGCGCTCCGAAGAAGATGCGTTCGGCGCGCGCCGGGAACGGAACTCCCGCGACGCGCAACAACGCCAGTCCCCACAGCCCGATCACCATTCCAAAGACGATATCGGAAGCTGGCGTGGCCGCGAGGCCTTGCGTCATTCCGAACACGACTCCAGAAATCCGCGAGTCCAAGGGCAGAATCGATACGGTCACGCCCGCGCACGCGATCACGTGAAGCGCCCGGAGCCCACCGCGCAAGCCCAGCAATCCGGCCCATTCCCAAGTCGCGACCGCCCCCGCCGCCGCGACGAGAACGAACCAAGGCGCGAAGATCCCGAACTCGATCGAAATCAGCGCGGCCGCGACCACGAGCAACAGGGTGGCGGAGGTGCCGAGACGCTTCTGGAACTCGCTCATCCGGAGCTTCCCCCATAACGGCGCTCGCGCGCCGCGAACCACTCCAGAGCGCGGTCGAATTCCTTCTCGTCGAAATCCGGCCACAGGCAATCGGTGAAGTACAACTCAGTGTACGCCAGCTGCCATAGCAGGAAGTTGCTTAGCCGGAATTCACCTCCGGTGCGAATTAGCAGGTCCGGGTCCGGCAGGCCCGCGGTTCCGAGGGCCCGCGACACCTCCTCCTCCCCGATGGCGTCCGCGTCCTTCGCTCGGCAACGCTGGAAAGCGTCCACCAGGTCTTGGCGGCCGCCGTAGTGCAAGGCCACGCACAAGATCAGGCTCGGCTCATCCGGGGCCTGCGCCTCTATTTTTCGGATTCGAGACCGAATCCGGCCCGACAACCGGTCCCTCTCGCCAATGAAGCGCAGGCGAACGCCCCGTTCCACGAGCTCGTGGGCCTGGGCGTCCAGCGTCTCGATCAGCAAGCTCATCAGCAGCTCCACCTGCGGCTTGGGCCGCTTGCTATTCTCGCTGCTGAACGCGAACACGGTGAGAACCGGGATCCCGCGGCGCGCGGCGTGCTCCACCAAGGAGCGGGTAGCCCGAACGCCCGCGCGATAGCCAGCCTCGTGAGACCGCTCGCGCTGACGCGCCCAACGACGGTTGCCGTCCAAGATCAGCGCGACATGAGCCGGGAGATCAGGCCGTCGCGGAGCGAGCTCGCGAATCACTCTTCGGAACCCTCAGATCTCCAGCAGGGCTTTTTCCTTATCCGTCGCCATCCGCTCCGCCTGACGGATGGAGTCGTCGGTGAGCTTCTGCACCGCCTCCTGGTCGCGGCGCTCCTCGTCCTCGCCGATTTCCTTCTCCCGAAGCAGGTCCTTGAGCATGTGGTTGGCGTCGCGGCGCACATTGCGGATCGAGACCCGCGCCTCCTCCAGAGTCTCCCGCACCTGCCGAGCCCGGGCCCGGCGCCGCTCCTCAGTGAGCGGCGGCATCGGCAAGCGCACGACCTGCCCTGCGCTAGCCGGCGTGATGCCCAAGTCGGAGTTCAACAACGCCTTCTCCACCGTCTCCACCATGTCTTTCTCCCACACCTGCACCACCAGCGTGCGACCCTCCTCCACCGTCACGCTGCCAACCTGCGAAATCGGCACATCGGCTCCGTAGTACTCGACCTTGATCGGATCCAGCAAGCTGGGATGGGCGCGTCCAGTGCGAATGCGGGTCAGCGCCTCGCCCAGCACGCTTAGGCTTTTGCGCATGCGCTCGGCGGCGTCGGACAGGATCTCCTCACGCATGCCCCGCCTCCGCGCGCACGAGGGTGCCGACCGGCTCGCCAGCGATCAGCCGAAGCAGGGCGCCGTCCTCGAACATGTTGAACACCCGGATCGGGACTCGATTGTCTCGACACAGCACCAAGGCGGTCGAGTCCATGATCCCAAGCTTGCGTCGCAACGCGTCATCGTAGTCGATTCGCTCGAAGCGCCGCGCGTCCGGCTCGGAGAGCGGATCGCCAGAGTACACCCCGTCCACCTTGGTCGCCTTGACCAAGAGATCCGCGCCCACTTCCACGGCGCGCAGACTAGCGGCGGTGTCGGTCGTGAAAAACGGGTTGCCGGTGCCGGTGGCGAACACCACCAGACGCCCTTTCTCGAGGTGGCGCACGGCGCGACGGCGAATGTAGGCCTCGCAGACCTGCGGCACCGGGATCGCGGACATCACCCGGCACGCGACCTGCCGCTGCTCCACCGATTCCTGAAGAGCCAGCGCGTTGATCAAGGTCGCCAGCATGCCCATGTGGTCACCGGCGACCCGGTCGATCCCGGCGGTCTCGAGCCCCTCGCCCCGAACGATGTTTCCGCCGCCGACCACCACCGCGATCTGGACCCCCTCGCCTTGCGCCCGGGCCAAGTCGGTGGCCAGTCGGCGCACCGTCTCCGGGTCGATGCCATAGCGGCTCGCGCCCATCAAGGCCTCACCGCTGATCTTCAAAAGGACGCGGCGGTAGGCGGCGGACATGGCGGGCGCGTCAGCTCCCGCGCGCCTGCGCGCGGACTTCCTCAGCGAAGTTTTCCTGTTTTCTCTCGATTCCCTCGCCGACTTCCAGACGCGCGAAATCCCGCACCGAGGAGTCCCGCGAGCGAAGCAGCTCGCCCACCGTCACGTCCGGGTCGCGGACGAACGGCTGACCCAGCAACGTGATCTCGGACAAATACTTGCGCAATCGCCCAGCGATCATCTTCTCCATGATCTCCGGAGGTTTTCCGGATTCGCGGGCCTGCGCGGCCAGCGCGGAACGCTCTCGCTCCAGAAGGTCTTTCGGAACATCGTTCTCGTCCACGCACACCGGGCGGGACGCCGCGACATGCATCGCCAGATCACGTCCCAACTCGGGCTCACCGGAGAACACCACCACCACTCCGATCCGCTGGCCATGCAGGTAGCAACCAAGCGCGGCGCCAGCGGCGTCGAGACATCGAAAGCGGCGCGCCTGGACGTTCTCGCCTAGCCGCGCCACCAAGTCGCGGCGCTCGTCCTCAAGCGCGCGGCCATCGGCGATCGTCTGGGCCATCAGCTCCTCGACGGTCTCGGCTCCTGAGGCCAGAGCCGCGTCGGCGCACGCCTGCGCGAACGCCAGAAAGCCATCGTCCTTGGCGACAAAATCGGTCTCGCTGTTGACCTCCACCAGAACCGCGCGCGAACCGTCCTCCGATTTCGCGAGCGCCAGCGCTCCCTCGGCCGCCGCGCGCGCTGACTTCTGGTCCGCCTTCATCCGCCCAGACGCGCGCAGGCGCTGAACAGCGGCGTCAAGATCACCGTCGACCTCACTCAACGCGCGCTTGCATTCCATCATCCCCACCCCGGTGCGGGCGCGCAACTCCTTCACGAGTCCTGCCGTAATCTTCATGAGATTATCCTCAAGACCATTAGCCGACTGCCGCTTCGGGCGCGGGTCCCTCGGGCGCGTCTGGAAGCTCCTCCGGCTTCGGCTCGACGCTGAGTCGGGCCCGCCGACCCTTGCGCGTGATCGCGGGCCCGCGCGAGGCCGGCGCGTCAATCTCCAGTCCCTCTTCCTCGGCTCGCTCACGCCCTTTCTGGATCGCGGCGCTGACCACGTCCATATACAACTGGATCGAGCGGATCGCGTCGTCGTTGCCTGGAATCACGTGGTCGATGCCCTTGACGGAGCTGTTGCTGTCCACCACCGCGACGACCGGAATGCCCAAGCGCCGCGCCTCGCGCACCGCGATGCCCTCGTAGCGAACGTCAATCACGAACAGGGCATCCGGAAGCCGCTCCATGCCCTCGATGCCGCCCAAGCTACGCTCCAGCTTGAGCTTCTCGCGGGTCAGGCGCAACGCTTCTTTCTTGCTGACGCGCGCCATCAGGTTCTCTCCCTCCATGCGCTTGAGGTCCTCCAAGCGCTTGAGAGAATTCCGCACGGTGTGGAAGTTGGTCAACGTTCCGCCCAGCCAGCGTTGCGAGACGTACGGCATGCCGCACTCCTCGGCCTTGGCGCGAACGATGTCCTGCGCCGCGCGCTTGGTGCCGACGATCAGGATCGTCTTGCCCTCGGCGGCCCATTGGCGCAACCTTTCGGCGGCCTCGTCCAGCAAGCGCTGGGTGATCTCAAGGTTGATGATGTGGATTTTGTTGCGCTCGCCGAAGATATACGGCGCCATACTGGGGTTCCAGAATCGGGTCCGGTGTCCGAAGTGGACTCCGGCCTCCAGCATCTCGCGCAAGGTGGCGCACGGCATCGCGGCCCTCCTAGTGCGGCTCCAGATCTTCAAGATCCGAAACCTTTCGGGTTGTCAAACTGCCCAAACCCCTCGCGACAACCCCGCGGGGCACCCGTCGCTCGTGTCGGTCCGGACGCGAAATTCGCGGGACTCGCCCGCGAGAACTCATTATACATATATGGTTCGTCCCCTCCCCACAAATCGGAAGCTCGATCAGCCGCACGCATACATCCGACCTCATATATCCGGCTTCTTGGGGAGAGAACGCCGCCTTCCGAGCTCCGATAGATTCCGCGCGCTCCGGCCTTATCACGCGAACGACCTCAAACCTATCATGCCAGCGGCCCGCGCTCCTCCACCGCCGCACTCCCAAAATCGCGCATGGACGCCATCGGGGCGCTGGTCGCGCGTCTCGGATCTTTTGTAGGAGAGCCCGCGCGGCCATCCCGATACAAGACGCGGCCCCGGCTGATCGCCGCCGGGGCCGCGATCAGAAGCCGATCAGAAGCGGACCTTCAGAAGGACGCTCGCGCCGTAATCGTGATTGTCGCCGTCCGACGCCGCGTAGTGCGCCTCTCCCGAGAGCGTCGACTCTCCCTTCTCATCCAAGACCATCACGCCCCCAACGCCCACGCGCGCCCACGTAGACTCCACCTCCGAGCGCAACCGCGCTCCCGACGCCATCGCCTCCCGGCTCTCCGAGAACTCACGCTCCACGTCCAG
The DNA here is from genome assembly GCA_965116025.1 of uncultured candidatus Poriferisulfidus sp. Classification (GTDB taxonomy): domain Bacteria; phylum Pseudomonadota; class Gammaproteobacteria; order Poriferisulfidales; family Poriferisulfidaceae; genus Poriferisulfidus. The sequence continues at coordinate 1,475,216 of OZ220480.1, read as the reverse complement.
AGACGCGTACGTCTGGCCATTCTCCAGCAGCGCCCCGACCCGCGCTCTCACGCTGTCCTCCGAGCGGAACGACGCCCGACCGCTCCCAGCAACGCCCGATACGTCGGCGAAGCCGTCGACGTCCACCCAAGTCCACGTCAATCCCCCGCGCGGAACCAGCGCGAAGCCGTCCATCTCCATGCGCCTGCCGACCTCCACGCCGATCGCGTGACCCTCTCCGTCCAATCCGGACGCCACCATCCCCCGAGTCTCCGAGCTCAGGTCGACATCCTCGAAACGCGTGTACGAGAACTCCCCGTCCGCGTACCAGCCATCCTCACCCCACCAAGTCGCCGATACCCCGACGCCCACGCCCGAGACCTCGATCTTCCCGCCGCGCTCGACGTCCGCCTCGCCATCACGGTAGTGCGCGCTCACCCCCAGCGTCACGCCCGGCAGGTCCGTGGGAACGGCGAAGCCCGTCTCCACGCCCCAGCGCTCGAAGTCCCAGGACAGATCATGCCCCGCCGTGTCCATCGCCGTCGTGGACGTCTCCGCCTCACGCTCGCCGTCGCTCGCCAAAACCCGCGCCCACGCGCCACCGCCGTCCCGCGTCGCCGACAACCGCGCCTGACGACCGCCCGGCGCGCTCATCTCCAGCAGCACCGACGGCAGCGCCTCGTACACCCGAGCCCGATCATGGTACTCCCGAACGATCTCCTCTTGCGAGACCAGCTCGAACTCGTGATAGTCCTCGTCCGCGCGTTCCCTCAAGGTCACCTTCCGCTCGATCGTCGTGTCGTATATCCCCTTCGTCTCCTCCCAATCCTGAAGAAGGTACGTCTTCCCCACTTCCACGCCCGCGAAGGTCGTGTCGCCGCTGTCGCCGTTCTGGATCTTCCCCACGACCCAGCCGATGCGCCCGTCGGCGGTCTTGCTCATCGTGATGGTCAGAGCCCCGTCCGCGTGGACCGCCACGCCCGAGGCCGCCCTGAGCCGCGCCTCCGGCCCGCCGCTCCCGATCACCAGCGTCCCGCCCTTCACCATCCGAACGCCAACATAGTCTCCACCGCCGCCCATCACCTTGCCGTTGATGGTGACCGTCTGGTCGTATTGTCCCTTCCGGGCGTGGTCGGACGCGAAGGTCCGCATCCCCTTGACGTGAACGCCATCCTTCTTGGCTCGGATCGTCGCCATCTCCCCCACCGTGACCTCGATCTTCCCGGCTTCCGTGGGATCGTCGTAGGTCGTGGCCGTCTCCGCGTAGACACCATGCCCGTCCGCCATGATCGTCCCGCCTGAAACATCGATCATGATCGGGATGATCATTTTTCCGGCTCGCACATCACCCGTATCGTCCAGATCTTTCACATAGGCGAGAATTCCGTCGCCCTTCGACGTGATGTCCGCTTTCGACGCGATCTCGATCTTCCCGGTCTCGGTGGTGTAGGTGGAGGGATCATTTTCATTGAACGTCTCGCCTTCGGGCGTTTTGAATCTCGAGCTTCCATGGACGGCGAGGATGCCGGCGGTTCGGGACTTCAAGTCCGCCAGTTGCGTCGGGTGATCCTCCGTTAGCAAGTCGAAGATGTCGGGCGCGTCGCCCGCGATTATCTCGCCCTTCAGGTGCTTCGCCACCACGTCGCCCGAACCGCGATGCACAGCGACCACCCCCGAGCCCTTCGCGTGAATGAAGCCTTCGTTGGTGACCATGACGTCAGCCTCGTCAGCAGCTTCTATGACATCAGCGAGCACGCCGTGCCCGCCAACCGGAGTCCCCGCGGTCCCGATCCTCGCTCCCTCGGACACGGCCACCCGGATCGATCCTCCGTAGATTTGCTGCTGGATGAACACGCCATGCCGGCCCACGGTCGGCTCGTCTCCCTCCACGCCGATCCGCGCCCCGGACCTCAGCGTCACCTCGATGCCGCTGGATTTCACGGCGGCCGCCGGTTTGGTCGGTCGGTACCGATACACATGAATGCCGTCCCCATGTCCACTCACGCCCCCCGCCCCGGTGATCGCGCCCGCCAGATCCACCTTGATCAGCCCCCCGTTATGCTCATGGTGAATCTGGATCGCGTGGGCGTCTCCTCTTCCCTCTCCCATGATGCTTCCTCCCGTCACGTCGACCGTGACCGGAACCACCGAATCGTCGTCTCCTTTCGTTATGACTTGAATGCCTCGCGTTCCCCACCGTGGCTCGACGCCTGGATCCGTCACGATCTCGATGTCGCCGCTCGACGTGATCGAGATCTCGCTGCTGGCCTGCCCGTCCGCGGCCGGAGCGCTCTTGTCCTGGTGAAACACGTGAATCCCGGCGCGCGCATACGAGCTTCGACCTTCCACGTGTCTAAACGCCGTCGGGGTCGTCGTGGTCAGATAGCGGAGCGGGTCGGTTTGGACCACGATCTTGCCCTCATGGATGATCGTGATGTCACCGCCTCCAGGGGACTCGCCCGGGGCTATCCATACATCCCTAAGCCAGTTCTCATGCAGATCCTCGTCCTGGAGATTCCCCGCTGACGCCCGGATCCCTTGCGAGGTCACGCTATTCTTCGCTGTTTTGATCACGGTGTCGCCCTCGCCCGAGCGATGCGCCAGTATCCCGGCATACATCCCGTAAATCTCGCCCGCGTTCGTCACGCCGACATCGGTGGCGTGCTGGAAGTACGCCAGAACCCCGTACCCGCCCATCGGCTTGCCTTCGGTTCCGATCCTCGCCTCGGCTCCCACCATCACCTCGGCGCGGTCCTTCTGAGCGTCGGCGTCGCTTCCCAAGTGCTTCACGTAGACGCCGTGGTTGAGCCCCGCCCCGCGGTCCCTCGAATCAATGGCCTTCCCGATGCGCGTGACCGTCACCGTCGTGGGCAGCCCCGTCACGAGCCGCCGGCTCGCGCCGCTCTCAATGCGGACCCGCCCATCGAGAACGACTTTCTTCAGGGCGCCGGGCCCGCTCAGGACGATCCCCGGCCGAGCGTCGCTCGCGCCGCTGGGGATCCCGCTAGACGTGATGGTGACCGTGCCCGCCCCGGAAGGCTTGACCGTCAGCGTCACGCTCCGGCCTGGCGCGGCGAGATCGTACCCGATCGGCGGGCCATCGGCCTTGGTGTAGGTCGGGTCGTCGCAAGTGACCTCGGCGGCGCCCGAGCCGCTGGGAAGAGCGCCGCAATTCCCCGTGGCCGCCGCCTCGGCGGGATGCGGAATCAGCGGAATGGAGAGAACGGCCGTGAAGCCGGCCAGAACGGTCAGGAAACGGAGGCTATGCCCCCCCCCCCCCCCCCCCCCTACGCGGGAAGACGACGAAGCCCCGCGAAGCGCGGCGCGGACGGTATCAGAAAAATGCAGGGTAGCTCTCATGAAAGCCTCTCACGACGATGAATGATCAAGGCGGATTATATCAAGGCGCGAAGATGACCAAACTTCGGTTTCCAGAATCCCCCGATTTCCGAGCTAATCGATTTTGACGATGTTTGGCCAGCCCGGGATTTCGCGCATGCTCGGACAGATCCGCGCCTCGCAGATGGGCGATGGCGAGTTGATATGGAGTCCGCTTCATAGGTTCGTCCCGCTTTCGCTATGGGTTGGTCGTACTCCCATTGCGCCCGCTCAAGGCCAAGCAGGGAAACGGCGCGAACCATCCCATACATGGTCCTGGAGGAGGCACGGGCGGTGGAGGACCGCCTGAGCAACCAGTCTCAGTGCTGTTTAGGATGGCGCGCGCCGAACGAGGCTTTTTCGGAGCGGAATCGGAGATGGTTCGCGCCTGGCGGGAAGAGATGTCCCGGCTTCTGTAAGTCCGAGGGGGAAAGCATTGGCGCAGCAATTTTCCGTCCGGGGAAGGTTGACTCTCTTCAGACGGAACGCGGCCAATCCTCTTCGCAATCCTACCGTTCTGGCCGCTCTCACTGGGTTACAATGCCGTCACGCTCACGAATTGAAACGGCGTTCAGCATTTTAAAGAATGACCAAAGTAGATCTATTGGAATTGATAGCGAATGGCGAGAATTCTGGAGTGGAATTTAAGCGAGATGATATTCGTCCCGAGCAACTTGCCAAGGAGGTCGTGGCTTTAGCCAATTTTAAGGGTGGGCGTATTTTGCTTGGCGTGGACGATGACGGGACCATTAGCGGCATTCAGCGCGAGGACTTGGAACGCTGGGTAATGGACACGGTCTTCGGTCGCTATGTTCACCCGACCATCATCCCATTCTATGAGGAGATTCGAGTCGACAAGCAGGGTTGGGTCGCGGTGATTACCGTGAGCCAGGGCGCGACCAAGCCTTATGTCGTGCGTGATAGGGGCCGGGAAGATGTCTATATCCGTATAGGGAGCGTGTCCCGGCCAGCGACGCGAGAGCAACAGGCGCGGCTGCACGCTTTAGGGGGCATGCTACACGCAGAGTTGTTACCGGTATCGGGCAGTGGACTGGCCCATCTCAGTCAGGATCGGCTGAAGGACTATCTGTTCACGATAATGGGGGACAAGGAGGTTCCGAAAAGGGATTCGGAATGGCACGAACGGCTTTGCGGACTGAGTTTCATGAGCCAGTTGGGGAGCGAGCCTCCAGTATGCACGATCGCCGGCATCATGCTTTTTGGGCATTCCCCACGAAGGTTCTTACGTCAGGGAGGCATCCGATGGATGGCGTTCGACGGCGATGATAAAAGCTACAGCGCTCTTGATGATCAAACTCTTGACGGGCCTCTGGTCGGCCTACGAAATCCATTTCCCGGCGGCGGCGCGAAAGTCGTGGAAAAAGGTCTTCTTGAGAATCTTATCGATGCGATGCGACCGTTCGTATCAGAAGAAATCGCGGAAGTCGGAGATTCTATGCGTCGCGAACGTCGCTGGCTCTATCCCATAGAGGCGATTCGGGAGGCTCTCGTGAACGCGGTGGCCCACCGAGATTGGACCCGGAACGAAGAGATTGAGGTTGCGCGCTATGCGAATCGGCTCGAAATTATTAGCCCCGGCGCATTGCAGAATTCCATGACAGTCAAGAAGATGATCGCGGGCCAAAGATCGGCGCGCAACCGCCTGATTGTAGAGGTGCTTCGCGATTATGGATACGTCGACGCGCGCGGGATGGGAGTGCGCAAAAAAATCATTCCTCTCTTGAAGGAATGCAACGGAACGGAACCGGAATTTGATGCGACAGAGGACTATTTGAGAGTAGTATTCCACAAAAGGGAGAACGCTAATTCCTGATTTCAAGGGCACGAGCGAAAGGGGGCGGAAATTCGCCGGATATCCAAGGCGACCGTCTTCCCACGCGTACACTCGTTGAGCAAACCCTTCTCCGCGTAGCCGATACCGTTCCCTCCGATATGATTCCGCTCCAGAAAGAATAACGCTTCGGAACGCGTCGCCACGGGCATGGCGGGAAGGCACTCAAGCATCGACAGGATCTCCCCACGCGCCGTGAAATCGCCGCAGGCGATCTCGCCGATCACGAAAGGATGAATTCCCACCTGACCGTCGCCAAGCAAGCGCGACAGAGACTCGTTGCCGCCGCGAAAGCGCTCGACCTAAACGGACGCGCCAACCAGAATCATCGGTTAGGCTCCGGAGCGAAACGTCCTGTAGACTTAGCTGACTACCGTCGAGACGCGCGAGATGACGCGCGCTATCCCGTTCCACCAGCGCGCGACCGGCACCTCGCGAACCAGCTTCGACTTCGATTCGATATCGGTCAGAAGCCGTGCCTGAGCCAAAAGCGTCTCGTCAATGTTCAGGATCGTTCTCACTACGGGCCTCCACTCATGATGACATCATAATCATGCACCAAATGATGACGAAAATGACGGTCACTTCGGCCATCGGCGAGCGCGTGACGCATAATAAGCATAAATGAGCCATTCCGACGCCATCGCCCCATGCCCATCACCATAAAGACTCCCGAAGAGATCGAGAAGATGCGGGTCGCCGGGCGCCTCGCCGCGGAAGTGCTGGAAATGATCGCCGAGCATGTCAAGGTCGGAGTCACCACGGACCATCTAAACGAGCTGTGCCACCACCACATCACGGAGAAGCAAGGCGCGATCCCGGCCCCGCTCAACTACCGCGGCTTTCCAAAATCCATCTGCACCACGCTCAACCATCAGGTGTGCCACGGCATCCCAGGAGAGCGCGCGCTCAAGCGCGGCGATATCCTCAATATCGATGTTACCGTGATCAAGGACGGCTACCATGGAGACACCAGCCGCATGTTCCTGCTCGGCAAACCGTCGGTGCAGGCGCGGCGGCTGGTCGACTTGACCTACGAGGCGATGCTTCGCGCGATCCGCATGGTGCGCCCGGTCGTCCGCCTCGGCGACCTCGGCCACGCCATCCAGAGTTTCGCGGAAGGTCATGGCCTTTCCGTGGTGCGCGAGTACTGCGGCCATGGCATCGGTCGCGAATTCCACGAAGACCCGCAAGTGCTGCACTTCGGCGAACCCGGCATTGGAATTATGCTCAAACCCGGCATGACCTTCACTATCGAGCCCATGATCAACGCCGGACTACCGGAAGTAAGGCTGTTGCCGGACCGGTGGACCGTGGTGACCCGCGACCATAGTCTGTCGGCCCAGTGGGAACACACCGTCTTGGTCACCGAGAATGGCTTCGAGGTACTGACCGCCCGTCCCGATGAACGATTCTCGTGAGTTCCTCCCTGATCCGCGCATGCCTTGACGCATGCCCTTTGCCGCGCGGCGCGAATCCCGCGGGCTGGAAACGGTGGTCCGAAAAGACCCAGCGATTTCTGTCGCGACGCTTCCTGCAGAGCGACATCGACGATCTGGTTCGCGCCCGGGCCGCTCTCGTCGACCGGATGTTGCGGGCGCTGTGGAGCGCGGGAGGCATGGACGAGGAAAGCGACCTCGCCTTGCTCGCGGTTGGCGGCTATGGCCGAGGTGAGCTGCATCCCCAGTCCGACATTGATATCCTGGCGCTGTACCGGGGACGCGCCGCGCCGCGAGCCTTGGGCCCGTTCTTCCAGACTCTGTGGGACAGCGGGCTGAGGCTCTCGCAGAGCGCGCGCACCGTCCGCCAATGCCGCGACGACGCCCGCGCCGACATCACGCTGATGACCAGCTGGCTCGAGGTGAGACCGTTGCGCGGGGATCTCCGGCTCGCGCGCGAGCTGGAGGACAACTTGATCCCCCGGACCGGATTGCTCCAGGCTCCTTTGTGGACTCCGGAGCGCTTCTTCGAAGGCAAGGTCGAGGAGCGAAAGACCCGCCACCAGCGATTTGGCGGCGACAGCTACCAGTTGGAGCCGAACATCAAGGAGGGGCCCGGTGGATTGCGCGATATCCAGACCCTCGACTGGATCTTGCGGCGGCGCCCGGATATCGCCAGTCCCTCGGAATTCTGCGAACCGCGAGAGTTGGATCTGTTGCGCGAAGGAAAGCGATTCCTGTGGCGGACGCGTTTCGCCCTGCATGAAGCCAGTGGCCAGGCCGAAGAGCGTTTGCTATTCGACTACCAGCACACGGTCGCCAAGCGACTCGGCTACCGAGGCGACACCGTCAACGATATGATCGAGGCGTTCATGCGGGATTTCTACCGCTCGACCAGCGAGGTCGACCGTCTCGCCGAGGTCCTGATCCAGCAGTACCGCGAAAGCCTGCGTCCTCCCAGCCACCGCGCGCCACGAAGCCTGAGCGCCTGTTTCCAGGAACGTGACGGCTACCTGGAAATCCGTGACGACGATGTCTTCAAGCGCCACCCTCAAGGGTTGCTGGAACTGTTCCTGCTCCTGCAGCGGCATCCAGAAATCCAAGGTGCGCGGGCACGCGTCATTCGAGCGGTCCGCGCCAACCTGCACCGTATCGACGATGCCTTCCGCGCCCGCCCCGCCAACCAGGATCTGTTTTTGGACATCTTGCGCCAACCCTGGCATATCGCCCGGGAGTTTCGGCGCATGCACCGCTACGGGGTCCTCGCCCGGTACTGGCCGGATTTCGGACGGACAGTCGGCATGATGCAATACGATCTATTCCACATCCACCCGGTGGACGAGCACACCTTGCAGGTGCTGACCGAGCTGCGGCGGCTCGCTAAGCCACCGCGGAAAGGCGAGAACCCCCTCTACCATGAACTGTTCCGCCAATTTCCCAAGCCGGAGTTGCTGTACCTCGCGGCACTGTTTCATGACATTGGAAAAGGGCGCGGTGGAGACCATTCCGAGATTGGCGGCACACTCGCCCAGGATTTCTGCCGCGAACACCGCCTGAGCGCCTACGACTCCGGCATGGTGCGCTGGCTGGTCGAGCGGCACCTGATGATGTCGATGACCTCGCAAAAGCGCGATATCGGCGACCCGGACGTAGCGCGCGAGTTCGCTGCACGGGTTGGCAACGGGATACGTTTGCGCGGCCTTTTCCTGCTGACCGTCGCCGACTTGCGTGGAACCAACCCGGCGCTCTGGACACCCTGGCGCGAGGCGCTCCTGCGCCAGCTGTACGACGCGGCCGACCGGCAATTGCGGCGAGGCCTTGACCAGCCGCTCGACGCGGCCCAGCTAATCCGCGAGCTTAAGACTTCAGCACTGGAAAAGATCTTGGTCTGCTCCGAGTCCGACTGCCTTCGCTTCTGGAGTTCTCTGCGCGATGGCGACCTGTTGCACTATACTGACGACGACTTGGCCTGGCAGACCGAGCGCGTCCTCACTCGCGCGCCCGACATCCCAACCCAAGCGTTCGCGCGCCACCAGGGCGAGCACCACTGCACGGAGATCCTGATCCACGACGAAAGTCACGCCCCCATGTTCGCCTCAATCACGGCGGCCTTGGCCCGGCTCAGCCTGAACGTGCTCTACGCGCGCGTTACCGAGACTCGCGAGCGCCACATCTTGCAGACTTTCCTAGTGACCGACACCGAAGGAATGCCGATCCACAACCGCCGCGCGCTGGACGAGTTGCTTGAGACTCTGCGAGGCGTGATCCGCTCGCCGAAAGACTTCGACCGTCCAGTGCTACGCCGGCCGAAACGCCGGACCCGGCACTTCGATCTCCCAACCGAGATCGAATTCGCATGCCACGAGAACCCGACCGAAACCCGGATCCATCTCTCGGCCTCCGACCACCCCGGACTCCTGTGGACCGTCAGCCGAGCCCTGGACCAGTGCCAGGCACGCATCACCCGAGCGCGCATCACCACCTTGGGCGCGCAAGCGCGGGATGTGTTCACCGTCACCGATATGGAATCCCGCCCTATTCTCGACCCCAAAGCCCAGCACCGCATCGTGAATGCCATGCGTGAGCGCATTGAACGGCTTGGAGCCACGGCGCGCGAATAAGGAGAGCTTCATGGCGGAGCCGCAAGGACGGATCGGCCGCTTCCTGACCAACCGCCACCGTTCGCTCTATTCTTCCGGCGCATGCTTCCTGTTTTGATACCGCGCCACGCGGGCCCCGGCTTGAGCGCCGGGGCCGCGATCACACGTCTGATCAGAAGCGAACCTTCAGCAGGACGCTCGCGCCATAATCCTCATTGTCGCCGTCCGACGCCGCGTAGTGCGCCTCCCCCGAGAGCGTCGACTCTCCCTTCTCATCCAAGACCATCACGCCCCCAACGCCCACGCGCGCCCACGTAGACTCCACCTCCGAGCGCAAGCGCGACCCCGACGCCATCACCTCCCGGCTCTCCGACAGCTCACGCTCCACGTCCAATGAGGCGTACGTCTGGCCATTCTCCAGCAACATTCCAACCCGCGCCCGCGCGCTGTCTTCCGAGCGGAACGACACCCGACCGCTACCCGTAACGCCCGACACGTCATCGAAGCCATCGACGTCCACCCAAGTCCACGTCAATCCTCCGCGCGGAACCAGCGCGAAGCCGTCCATCTCCAGCCGCCTGCCGACCTCCACGCCGATCGCGTGGCCGTCTCCGTCCAGACCGGACGCCACCATCCCGCGCGCCTCCGAACTCAAATCGACATCCTCGAAACGCGTGTACGAGAGCTCCCCGTCCGCGTACCAGCCGTCCTCACCACGCCAGGTCGCCGAAGCCCCAACGCCCACGCCCGAGACCTCGATCTTCCCGCCGCGCTCGACGTCCGCCTCGCCGTCTCGATAATGCGCGCTCACCCCCAGCGTCACGCCTGGCAGGTCCGTGGGAACGGCGAAGCCCGTCTCCACGCCCCAGCGCTCGAAGTCCCAAGACAGATCATGCCCCGCCGTGTCCATCGCCGTCGTGGACGTCTCCGCCTCACGCTCGCCGTCGCTCGCCAAAACCCGCGCCCACGCGCCCCCGCCGTCCCGCGTCGCCGACAACCGCGCCTGACGACCGCCCGGCGCGCTCATCTCCAGCAGCACCGACGGCAGCGCCTCGTACACCCGAGCCCGATCATGGTACTCCCGAACGATCTCCTCTTGAGACACCAGCTCGAACTCGTGATAGTCCTCGTCCGCGTATTCCCTCAAGGTCACCTTCCGCTCGATCGTCGTGTCGTATATCCCCTTCGTCTCCTCCCAATCCTGAAGAAGGTACGTCTTCCCCACTTCCACGCCCGCGAAGGTCGTGTCACCACTGTCGCCGTTCTGGATCTTCCCCACGACCCAGCCGATGCGCCCGTCGGCGGTCTTGCTCATCGTGATGGTCAGAGCCCCGTCCGCGTGGACCGCCACGCCCGAGGCCGCCCCGAGCCGCGCCTCCGGCCCGCCGCTCCCGATCACCAGCGTCCCGCCCTTCACCACCCGAACGCCGGCGTGGTCTCCACCGCCGCCCATCACCTTGCCGTTGATGGTGACCGTCTGGTCGTATTGCCCCTTCCGGGCGTGGTCGGACGCGAAGGTCCGCATGCCCTTGACATGCACCCCGTCCTTCTTGGCACGGATCGTCGCCATCTCCCCCACCGTGACCTCTATCCTCCCAGCTTTCGGCGCGTCCTCGTCCTCGTAGGTAGTGGCCGTCTCCGCGTAAACCCCATGCCCGTCCGCCGTGATCGTCCCGCCCGCAACGTCGATCATGATCGGGATGAACACGATATCGTTTGGAACATCAATGTCTTTGACATAGGCGAGAACGCCGTCGCCCTTCGACGTGATGTCCGCCTTCGACGTGATCTTGATCTCTCCGACCTCGGCTGTGTAGGTGGAGGGGTCGTTGTCTTCGAACGTCTCGCCGGGAAGCGTCTGGAGCTTCGAGCCTCCATGGAAAGCGAAGATGCCGGCGGTCCGGGGCTTCAGCACCAGCTGCGTTTGGTCATCTTCCCCTAGATTCTCGAACAAGTTGGGCGCGTCGCCCGCGATGATCTCGCCTTTCAGGTGCTCCACGACCACGTTTCCCCAACCATGGTTCCAACCGACTAGCCCGGAACTTCTCGCGTGAACCAAGCCTTTGTTGGAGATCATCATGTCGTTCTCATCATCCCTGTGGTCGGTCTCGAGGAGCACCCCATGCACGCCAACTGGAGTCTCCGTGGTCCCGATCCTCGCCCCCTCGGAGATGGTCACCCGGAGCGTTCCCCCGTGAGCCCACTGCTCGATCCATACGCCGTGCCTGCCCACGGTCGGCTCGTCCCCATTCATGCCAATCCGCGCGCCAGACTTCAGCGTCACCTCGACATCCTGATTGGCCGGGTCGTCGGAATCAGCCGAGTTGGTCCGGTAGACGTAGATCCCGTCTCCCTCAATCCCCGTCCAGGCGATCTCGCCCGCGAGATCCACCTTGATGAGCCCACCGCTGTGGGAATCGGAATGAACGTAAATTCCGTTCCCCAATTCCCCCTCTCTCCGCTTGTCCGCCTCGCCCGCCGTGATGACGCCACCCGTCACGTCCACCGTCACCGGAACCACGGAATCCTCGTCCCCTCGCGTAACGATGCTGATGCCATACCTGCGGGCCCGAATATCTCCGCTCGAGGTGATCGTGATCGTGCTGCTGGGGTTATCGGCGGCGCCCTCGGTCTCGTCCCTGTGTTGGACTTGAATGCCATCTTGATTGTAGAGCGGAATATCACCATCATACAGCGTGGCCTCTCCGCCCGAGAGCGTTTTCGCGTACAGCGGTCGTTGCCTCGGACTCTGGAGCGTCCCGTGGTTCGTGACGCGGATGTCCCCTCCCTCTCCACTATTGGACGTATTGACTAAAATCCCCTTACTGGTCACGCTACCCTTCGCCGTCTCGACGGTGATATCTCCAGACCCTTCGTGGTGCGCGTAGATTCCTCGGTAATATCCGTAAATCTCGCCCCGGTTCACGATCAACATGTCGCCCTCGGCGGACGCGTTTCTGTAATACGCGAACACCCCATAACGCCCCACCGGAATCTCCTCAGTGCCGATCCGCGCCTCGGCCCCGATCACGATCTCGATCTTGTCCGTCCTTGAGCTCAAGCCGGCTTCGTCATTCTCGACAACGATCCCGTAGTTCCTGCTACCCCGCCGATACCGGGGTTCGATGAAGGTCGCGCTGTATTGTTGGCTACCAGAAGAGTACGTGCCCGCCGTATTCGTCCACCCCGCCTCGTTCACGATCCTCGCCTTGCCTTCCAGCTTGACCGTCAACGCCCCGCGACCGATCACGATGATCCCGGAATTTCGGCCTTGGGTGAGATCAGCGGGAGAGGTGGCGGGATTCTCGGGAGGAAGGAACGACTTGATGGTCGTCATCTCCCCGGAAGGCCTCACGGTCAGCGTCAGACCGCCCGTTTGACCCGTGTACTCGATGGGGTTGGCATCGGTGGCGCTGGTGCCGCCGTAGGTCGCGGCGTCGCAGGTGACCGTTTTGGTGGTGCTGACATCGCCGCACTCCTCCGCTTCGACGGAGGACGGGATCAGTGGAAGCGAGAGAAAGGCCGTGAAGCCGGCCAGAACGGTCAAGAAACGAGGGCTATGCCCCCCCCCCCCCCCCCCCCCCTACGCCGGAAGACGACGAGGCGGCGTGCGACGAGGTGTGAGCGGCATTGGAAGCGGTCAGATAATATCTCATGGTGGAATTTCCCTGCAACAATGATGCGGTCAGGCGCGGATTATACAAGACTCCGGAACTTTTTTAGGGCGGCCTCCGCGGTCTTCCTGTAAAATCAACGGCCATAGTCATAGACCAGCTCCCTGCCATGAACCTCCAGTCCACCATTGAGCGGGCGTTCGATGAACGCGCGAGCCTGACGCCATCCTCCGCGCCCGTCGAGGTGCGCGATGCTGTCCAGGAAGCCTTGCGAGGACTTAACGACGGCCGCCTGCGGGTCGCTGAACCCGCCGCGGGTGGCTGGGTGGTGCGCGAATGGCTCAAGAAAGCCGTGCTCCTGTCATTCCGCATCGCCGACAATGAGATCATCGAGGCCGGGCATACCCGCTATCGCGACAAAGTGCCGGGGCGTTTCGCCGCCTGCGCTCGCGAAGATCTGGAACGTTGCGGAGTCCGGGTGGTGCCCCCGGCGACGGCGCGCTTCGGCAGCTATCTGGCCCCCGGGGTGGTGCTGATGCCTAGTTTCGTGAACATTGGGGCCTACGTCGATTCAGGAACCATGGTCGATACCTGGGCGACGGTCGGCTCCTGCGCCCAGATCGGCAAGAATGTCCACCTCTCCGGCGGCGTTGGAATCGGCGGCGTGCTGGAACCCCTGCAGGCCGCCCCCACGATCATCGAGGACGACTGCTTCATCGGCGCTCGCTCGGAGATCGTGGAGGGCGTGATCGTCGGACGCGGCGCGGTCATCTCTATGGGCGTGTTCATCGGCCAGAGCACTCGCGTCTACGACCGCGCGCGCGACGAGATTCTCTATGGCCGAGTTCCCCCGGGAGCCGTGGTCGTGCCGGGCTCGCTACCCGCCTCCGATGGCCGCTACAGCCTGGCCTGCGCGGTGATCGTCAAGCAAGTTGACGAGAAGACCCGTAGCAAGGTCGGTATCAACGCCCTTCTGCGCGAGGCCGTCGACGGATGAGCCAAGCGACGGTCGTCTACGGCATCCCAAACTGCGACCGGGTCCGGGCGGCGCGAGGGTGGCTCGCCCGAAACGATATCGACTATCGCTTCCACGACGTTCGCGCCGATGGGCTGACGCGCCCCCTAGTGGAAGGCTGGATCGCCCGACTTGGCTCAGACGCGTTGCTGAACCGCCGCTCCGCGACCTGGAGGAGATTGTCGGAGCGCGCCCGCGTAGACATGACCAACATGACCGCCGTCGAGTTGCTACTGGAGCATCCAACCCTGCTGAAGCGCCCGTTGCTGGAAACCGATGGCGCGTTGCGCGTGGGTTTCGACGAAGCCGAGTGGGCCCGAACGCTGGAACGATAGCGTGACAGACATCCTAGACCTCACCAGCGCTCTGATCAAGCGGCCATCCATCACGCCAGAAGACGCGGGATGCCAAGCGCTCGTCGCCGAATATCTAGCGCCGCATGGATTCGCCGCCGAATCCATGCCCTGCGAAGATGTCCAGAATCTTTGGTTGCGCCACGGCGAAAACGGCCCACTACTGATGTTCGCCGGACACACCGACGTCGTCCCGACCGGCCCGCCCGAGTCGTGGCGCAGCGACCCCTTCCGCCCAACCATCCGCGACGGACTTCTATACGGTCGCGGCGCGGCGGACATGAAGAGCGGCATCGCCGCGATGACCGTCGCTTGCGCTCGCTACGTCGAGCGAAAACCCGACCACGGGGGTTCCCTCGGACTTCTATTGACCAGCGACGAGGAAGGAGTCGCCGAGCACGGCACCCGGATCGCAATCGAGCGGCTACGCGAGCGTGGGGAAGTCCCGGTCTGGTGCGTGGTCGGTGAGCCAAGTTGCCGCGAGCGACTCGGCGATGTCATCAAGAACGGCCGCCGCGGTTCGCTGTCTGGACGGCTGACGGTGCTAGGCACGCAGGGCCACATCGCCTATCCGACCCTATGCGACAACCCGATCCATCGCTTCGCCCCCGCCCTAGTGGAACTCACCCGAACCGTCTGGGACGAGGGCGGCGAGGGTTTTCCGCCCACCCAATTCCAAATCTCCAATCTCAACAGCGGTTGCGGCGCGTCCAACGTCATCCCGGGCGAGCTGATCGCGGACTTCAACCTGCGCTATTCGCCGGCGGTCACAGCCGACGATCTGCGCGAGCGAATCGAGGGCATTCTCGCCCACGCGAACCTGGACTTCAGAATCGAGTGGCAGAGGGCGAGCCTCCCCTACCACACGCCACCCGGCGATCTGACCCGGGCCTGCCATGACGCGGTATCGTCCACGCTTGGGACGGACGCGGAGCTAAGCACCGAGGGCGGCACGTCGGACGGACGCTTCATCCGACCGACCGGCGCCGAGGTGGTCGAGTTCGGCCCCGTCAACCGTAGCATCCACAAGATTGACGAGCATGTGGCGGTCGAGGACCTCGACCGGCTGGCCGAGACATACCTCGCCATCATCGAGAAACTGCTGGACTGACGCCTATCCGACCGGGTCGCGCGCGCGGTCCCAGCGCGACAGGAAATCGCGAAAGTGGGGCTTGCCCTCCTCCTCCAGATAGGACTGCAGCTGATCGCACAGCTCGACGTAGCTGGCGCGGGATAGTTTGCCGCGCATGTGCTCGAAGCGAAGAAACACCAGATAGACGGTGAGCGCGTCAGTCTCGCAATACGCGCGAATATCGCCGAGGCGACCGTCCCGGTACGCGGGCCACACCTCGGAGCCCGACATCCCTTCCGGCTTCCCGGGGAAGCCCAGCATCGTGGCGACCTCGTCCAGCCCGGCCGCGGCGCGCAGATTGTAGCGCGACAGCATGTCCATCAGGTCCAGATGCCGCTCGTGGTAACGGCTGATGTAATTGTTGTAGCGGAATTCCCGAGCGCTTTCCCCCATTTCCCAGAAGATCCGGGCCCGAATCCCGTGGCGCAAGGCTCGATAGTTCAGCACCGCGAGGTCGAAGCCACCCCCGTTCCAGCTCACTAGCCGCGGCGCCGCCCGGTCGATGCCGTCGAAAAAGCTGCGAATGATCGCGTCCTCCTGGGCTTCGGGACTCTCCAGAGATTTCGCGAGCAACACCGAATCCGCGTGGTACACCACCGAGATGCAAACCACTTTCTGCAGGTGCAGCGGCTGAAACGGGTGCCCGCCCGTCTTCTGCATGCGCAACTGCTCCATGGCGCGCGCCACGTCCTCGTCGGGAATCTCTTCGCCCAAGCCATGGATCCTCCGCCCCGCTTCCACGTCTGGAACGGTCTCAATGTCGAAGGCCAACACCTCGCCGATCATGACGGATAGACCCCCGAGGAGAGATAGCGGTCGCCGCGGTCGCAAACGATGACGGCGATGGTCGAGCCCGGCGCGGCCCGTTCCGCGACCTGGAGGCCCGCGCGCATGCAGCCGCCCGAGGAGATTCCGGCGAAAATGCCTTCCCGTCGGGCCATCTCTCGCATGGTCTCCTCCGCCTGCGCGCGCGTGACATCGATCTCCCGATCAATCACGTCCCGTTCCAGGATCTTCGGGACGTAAGCGTCGGGCCAACGGCGTATGCCCGGAATCGCGGAACCATCCGCCGGCTGCACGCCGATGACCTCGACCTCAGGATCGCGTTCCTTCAGGTAGCGTCCGGCCCCGCTGATAGTTCCGGTGGTGCCCATGGACGAGACGAAATGCGTCAGCTCGCCACCAGTATCCCGCCACAACTCCGGACCCGTGCCTTGGTAGTGCGATTCCGAGTTGTCCGGGTTGTCGAACTGGTTCAGGATATGGGCCTCGCCCGCGCGGTTCATCGCCAGCGCCCGGTCGCGCGCGCCTTCCATGCCTTCGGCCTCGGTGACCAAAATCAGCTCGGCCCCGTACGCCGCCATCGTCTGGCGCCGCTCCAAACTCATGTTCTCCGGCATGATCAGGATCATCCGGTAGCCGCGGATCGCCGCCGCCAACGCCAAAGCGATTCCGGTGTTTCCGCTAGTCGCCTCGACCAGCGCGTCGCCCGGGCGGATCTCCCCGCGCCGCTCGGCAGCGTTGATCATGTGCATGGCGGGCCGGTCTTTGACCGAGCCGGCCGGGTTGTCGCCCTCTAGCTTGGCCAGCACCGTCACGCCCTTCGGCGCCATGCGCTGCAAGCGCACCAGCGAAGTGTCGCCGATGCGGGACTCGATGGTCGGGTACTCTCTCACGCCGCCTCCATGGCCGCTCGCGTCTCGCGCACGGCGGCCTCCAGTCCCACCATGACCGCCCGGCACACGATGGCATGGCCGATGTTGAGCTCGTTCATCTCCGGGATCGCGGCGACCGGACCCACGTTCTCGCGATGCAGGCCATGTCCGGCGTTGACCGTCAGCCGCCCGCGCGCGGACCGAGCGGCGGAGACGAGGCGATCAAGCTCCCGCGCGCGCGCCTGTGGATTCTCCGTGTTGGCGTACGGACCGGTGTGCAACTCCACGATAGGCGCGCCCAGATCAAGCGCCGCGCTAAGCGCCTCGGACGTCGGCTCGACGAACAGCGACGCCTGGATCCCCGCCGCCTTCAATCGAGCGCAAGCCTCCCGAATCCGATCAGCCCCCCCCACCACGTCCAACCCTCCCTCAGTGGTGAGCTCCTCGCGTCGCTCGGGCACCAAGCAGCAGTAATCTGGACGGATTCGTTCCGCGATCTTTAGCATCTCCCCGGTCACGGCCATCTCCAGATTCAGAGTGCCGCGCACCTGTTCACGAGCCCGTTCCACGTCCTCCAGTTGGATGTGACGCCGATCCTCGCGCAAATGCATGGTGATGCCGTCCGCGCCCGCCGCCTCCACCAGACGGATCGCCTCGCCAAGATCCGGGTAGGCTGTGTGACGCTGCTGACGCAGAGTCGCCACATGATCGATATTGACTCCCAGTCGTACGTTCGCCACTAGATTTCACGGTTGTGCTCGCTATGGACACTCTACCACGTAATCCGCCTTCGGAAGCGAGACCACGCCGGAATCCGGGAGCTCGCGGGAGGATGGCGCCATCAGCCCGCCAGCGCCCGCATGATGCCGCGCGAGCGGATCACGCGCGGCGCGACGTAGTAGTCCAGAACCTGGCGCATCAGGCGCCGCGCCTCTCGTCGCGCGCGCGCGTCCAGCTCCGCGCGCGCCTGCAAGCCCAGCAGAGTGCGCCCACTGACTCCCTCGAGCGAGTCGCTCTCCAACTCCGACAGGGTCTCCGGCCCGAGGCCTGGTCGGTAGCGATAGCGCCGCTCCGGCTCAACCTTCTCCCGCTCAGTATGATCCAACTGCAACGGATGCCCAGCCAGCTGCAGCAGGTCCAGCTCGATGCCACGCAACGCGCCCTCAAGGTCTGAAGCGGCCGCCAATCGGGCCAGAGCGTCTTCATACAGCGGATATATCTCGTCCGAGACGCGATCATCCGGAAGCAGATAGCTGACGATCTCGTTGACGTACAAGGCGCAAACCTGCCGTGCGGGATCCCGGATCGCCACCGAACCTCCCACCTCGGCCTGACGGAGGGTATGCAAGCCACCGCGCCCGCTCCAGGATACGCGCACCGGGGTCAGCGTCGGCAATGGCCGGTCGCGGCCCCCGCGCCGTGCCCCGCGGTGGATCAGGCTGACCCGCCCGCGCGGATGCGCGACCATCTTGTACAGCAAGCTGGTCTCGCGCCAAGGACGCGCCTGAAGCACGTAGGCCGGGGCCAGATCGTCCTGTCGCATCACGCGTCCCCGCGGTAGCTAGCGAGAATCCTCTCGTCACGTTGCCAGTCCCGCCGCACCACGACGCGCAGTTTCAAGACTACCGGTCGATCCAGCAGCTCGCCCATGCGCAGCCGAGCGGCGCGCCCGATGGAGCCAATGCGCTCGCCAGCGCGCCCCAGCAGGATCTTGCGTTGCGATTCGCGCTCCACCAGGATCCGGGCGGAGACGTGCGCGCGCTCTCCCTGAAGACGAAAGGCGGTCACGTGGACATGCGCGGCGTATGGCAACTCCTTGTCCAGCTGGACCAGCAACTGCTCGCGAATCAGCTCCTCCGCGAAAAATCGCTCATGGCGGTCGCTCATGACATCCGCCTCGAACAGATGCGGTCGCTCCGGGACATGCCGCGCCAAAACCTTGATGAGGTCCTCACGGCCCTCCCCGGTCCGCGCGCTGACGGGAAAGTATTCTCGGAAGTCAAGCTCGGCCAATTTCGCGAAATACGGCAGGATCAGTGCCGGGTCGGACAGACGATCAACCTTGTTGGCGCACAGCAAGATCGGGATCTTCGCCTCGCGCAGCGAGTCGAGTACCTTCTCGTCGCGAGCGTTCCAGACCCCGGCCTCCACCACCAGCGCGGCCACGTCCACCTGGCTCATCGCGTCGCGGGCGTTGGCGTTGAGCAGGCGCGACAACGCCCGGGTCCGCCCGGAGTTGATGCCGGGCGTGTCCACGAGCACGAGCTGGTCGCGCCCCTCAGTCAGCACGCCCCGGATGTTGTGCCGGGTGGTCTGCGGCTTCCCGGTAGCGGCGGCCAGCGTCCGCCGCAGCAGACGGTTGAACAGCGTGGACTTGCCTACGTTAGGCTTGCCGCACAGCGCCACGAAACCGCAACGGGAAGACGCGTCCATCAAGGAAGCCGCCGCCGGACCTGGGCGAGCGCGGCCGCCGCCGCGTCCTGCTCCGCCTCACGAACGCGCTCGCCCATCCCCCGGGCCCGCACCGCGGGATCTTCCACCTCGCACAGCACCTCGAAGCGCGGAGACTCGCCCCGCGGACGCTCCCGTAGCAGCGTGTACCGGGCATGCGCCGTCCGCCCCCGCGCCTGCAGGTGCTCCTGCAGGGAATTTTTGGCGCCACGCAGAGAATCCGGCGACGGAAGATCCTCCAGGAGCCGGCCGTACAGCCGCTCAATGAAGACGCGCGCCTCCTCCAGGCCACGCGTCACGTAGACTGACGCGACCACTGCCTCCAGCGCGTTCCCTGCCGCCGCGCGCCGGGCGCGCGACGATGACAGATCCCCCGCGATCAGCGCCTGATCCAGTTGAGCATCCTCCGCCACCTGGGCCAGCATGGAACGGCAGACGAGGTGCGCGCGCAGGCGGGTGAGATCCCCTTCCGAAAGGTCTGGGAAGCGCCGGTACAAGATTTCCGAGACCACCAGGCCGAGCAGTGCGTCTCCCAAGAACTCCAGCCGCTCGTTGTGCGGCGCGCCAGCGCTGCGGTGCGTCCGGGCTATCCGATACTCGGGACTGTCGCGCGTCCCCTCCGGCAACCAGTCCTCAATCCGCGCCATTCCGTCGGTTACCGAATCCGTCCGAGACGGGAGAGGAGCAGAGAGGGATCCGGGCGAGTCAGCGACTCCAAAAGGAAATCCAGATTCATCCAGACCAGGAACGCCCGCCCCACGAGATGGTTCTCTGGAACGAAGCCCCAGACCCGACTGTCGCTGCTGTGGTCGCGGTTGTCGCCCATCACCAAGTAGTGGCCCGGCGGCACCGTGAAGGAGCGCGGGACGTCCTCGTGCAGGGAATCGCGGAGAATGTCGTGCGCGCGGCCTTGGATTCGCTCGGTGTATCGAGTGTGATGCGGACGTGGCAGGCCAGTGAGCTCCTCAAGGAATGGGCGCGGATTCTCCTGGGGATAGGCCTCCCCGTTCACCCACAGCCGCTTTCCGGCATAGACCACCTCGTCCTCCGGCAAGGCGACCACTCGCTTGATGTAATCCAGGGAGGGGTTCCCTGGAAACCGAAACACCGCCACGTCGCCCCGCTCGGGCTGGCCGAACTCCAGAATTCTGGTGTGCCACACTGGAAGCCGAACGCCATAACTGTACTTGTTGACCAGAATCAAGTCTCCGATCAGCAACGTCGGCATCATGGAGCCGGACGGAATCCGGAACGGCTCCACCACGAAGGCGCGCAACGTCAGCACCAGCGCCAATACCGGAAACAGCGCGCGCGACCACTCTACGATCCAAGGTCGGCGCGCCGGCGGCGCCTGGCGGCGCCTTCGGTGCCAAAGGAGATACGCGTAGTGGACGAGGCCGGTAGCGACGGTGGCCACCAGCAGAATGAGCTCCAGGTCCCAAGACATGATCAGGAACGCGTCGGGCCGTCGCGGCGGAACTGGTCGGGGTGAGAGGATTCGAACCTCCGACCCCCGCAACCCCATTGCGGTGCGCTACCAAACTGCGCCACACCCCGCCCATGCCGGACCGCCCGGGGGGTTCTTCCCCGCGCGCGCTCTCCACCGTCCATATCTTACTCCCTGAGCAGTCCGGCGATCCGCTCGAGCTCCGTGATCGCCTGCTGGATCGCCTGAGCTCGCTCGGTATCCCATGGAGTCGGCGAGCGATCCTGAAGCTTCTCCCTCACTCCTTCCAACGTATATCCTTCCTCCGTCAGTGCCTTGATCTTCCGTATCAGATGGATATCCTCGCGCTGGTAGCGACGATGGTTTCCGCGGCGGCGGCGAGGCTTCAACTCTGGGATATTCTTCTCCCAATAGCGCAGGGTGTGGTCCTTGACCTGGCACAGCTCACTGACTTCTTGGATTCTAAAGTATCGCTTGTTCGGCAGGATCAATGGGGCGTCCTGGCCGCTCTCACTCATAACCTTCCACTTGCTTGCGCAGTTTCTGCCCGGGTCGGAACGTCACCACGCGCCGAGGGGAGATGATCGCCTCCCGACCGCTGCGCGGATTGCGTCCGGGGCGGGCCGCCTTGTCGCGCAGGATGAAGTTGCCGAAGCTCCACACGTGGAGATCCTCCCCGGCAACCAACGCCTCCGACATCTCGTCCAGAAGAACGTTCACCAGCGCACGGGCCTCTCTCCGGTTGAGGCCAACCTGATAGACCAGGCGGGTCGCCAAATCGATCCTCGTCAGAGTTTTGGCCATCACCGAGTCTCCGCCCCCAGAAATTCTTTCAGATTCGCGATCACCAGATCAAGGCTCCCGTCAATGTCCTGATCTTTTAATGTACCCGAAAAGCTTTGAAATATCAAACGCAACGCGAGACTTTTGCGCCCCGGCTCCAGCCCCTTTCCCCGATACACGTCGAACACGGTCACCTCTCGCAGCGACTCGATTCCGACCGCGCGAACGCGATCCACCACCGCCGCCGCGGGTGCGCTCTCGTCCACGATCACGTTCAAGTCGCGCGACACGAACGGATATTCTGGCCAAGGCGCGAAACGCGGCGGCGGAGGGTCGTCCCAAGCGTCTAGATCCAACTCGAACACGAACGCCGGGCTCCCCAGATCGAACTTGGCATGCAGCCGTGGGTGCAGCGCGCCTAGGATCCCGATCTCCGTCCCGCCCAGTCGCGCGCGGGCGGTCTGCCCCGGGTGCAGCGCCGGGTGCTCTCCCGGCTCGAACTCCAGCGAATCGGGCTGGCCTTGAAACAGGTTCTGCAAGTCACCCTTGACATCGTAAAAGTCCACCTCGCGCGGCAGCGCTCCCCACTGCGGCGGATGCGCCAGACCGCAGGCCACGCCGCCCAGTGTCCAAGACTCGCGCGTCTCCTCGCCGTCCCGGGAAAACACGCGGGCCGTCTCGAACAGCCGAACGCTGGCGCGCTGCCGGTTCAAATTGCGCTGGGCCGCCCGCAACAGGCTCGGCACCAACGTCGAGCGCAGGACCGCCTGTCCCTCGGAGATGGGGTTGCGCAGGCGCCACGGGCGGGACCCAGGAGCGAAGACCCGCTCCAGACTCTCCTCGGTGAAACTGTAGGTCACGGCCTCCGAATAGCCGCACGCCGCCAACCGCGACTCGCAACGCTCAACCCGCGCCGTCCGCGGCCGGGAAGAAACTTCCCAGCTCCCGGGCGGCGGTGGCGAAGCCAGCTCGATCCGGTCGTACCCGACCACCCGCGCGACCTCCTCGATCAGGTCCTCCTCAATCGCCAAGTCGAAGCGCCAGCTCGGCGCTCTCACGTCCCACTGCCTAGATCCCTCCCGTACTTGGCAACCAAGCGCGCGCAGGATCCGGACCACCTCTTCCGGCTCCACCGCGAGCGCCAGACACCTCTCCAGTCGCGCCGCGCGCAGGCGAATTCGCTCGGGCCGAAACTCTGGAGCCAGTCGTCCCGCGCTCTCCACCTTGGATGCCCGCCCACCGGCGTGCTTGAGAATGAGCTCGGTGGCCCGCCGCATGGCGCGCTCTGGAAGGCGTGGATCCACGCCGCGCTCGAAACGACGCGAGGATTCCGTATGCAGCTTCATTCTCCGAGCGCGGCCAGAGATCGCCGCTGGCGCGAAATGCGCGGATTCCAGCAAAACCCTAGTGGTTCCCTCGCGCACCGCGGAGGATCCTCCACCGAGGATCCCGGCCACGGCAAGCGGCTGCTCGCCCGTCGCGATCACCAGCATGTCCGGGTCCAGCGTCCGATTCTCGTCGTCCAGCGTCTGGATCATTTCCCGCTCTCGCGCCCAGCGCACCGAGACCTCTCCGGCCACCGCGTCCGCGTCGAAAGCATGCAGCGGCTGACCCAGTTCCAGCATAACGTAGTTGGTGATGTCCACCAGCAGTTGGCGCGCCCGAACGCCGGAGCGCTCCAGTCGATCTCGCATCCATTCCGGGGTTTCCGCTCGCGGCTCGATATCCTCGATCAGGCGAAGCCCATAATAGGGACAGGCATCGGCGTCAACCTCGCCGAGACGCGGCGCGCTCTTCGACTCGACCGGGATATCTTCCGGGTCGAGTGGCTCCCGCAAGGCCGCGCCGGTTAGCGTCGACACCTCGCGGGCCAAGCCACGCACGCTCAGGCAGTCTCCGCGATTCGGCGTCAACTCCAGTTCCAAAATCGAATCTCGCGGCTCGTCCGCCTCCAATCCAGCCAAGGTCATTCGCCGCGCCAGATCGTCGTCGCTCGGCAACCTCTCCACCCAGCGCGACAGCCAAGACAGATCGCACCGCATCAGGCCACTCCCTCGAACTGGCTCAAGAGACGCAAATCGTTGGCGAACAGCACTCGCAGGTCGTCAATCCCGTAGTACAGCATCGCCAAGCGCTCCACGCCCATGCCGAACGCGAAACCGGCGTGCAACTCTGGGTCGATTCCGCCCTTCTCCAGCACCGCCGGATGCACCATCCCGCAACCGAGCACTTCCAGCCAGTCGCCGCCGGCGCGGCGGACGTCCACCTCCGCCGACGGCTCGGTGAACGGAAAGTACGAGGCGCGGAAGCGCGTCTCGATCTCGCCGTCCTCGAAGAAGTATTGAAGGAACGCCGTCAGCGTCCCTTTCAGATCAGCCATGCTGACGTTCTCCTCGACGCGCAACCCCTCGATCTGGTGGAACATGGGACTGTGGGTCGGATCCGAGTCGCGGCGGTACACGCGTCCGGGCGCGATCATCCGGATCGGCGGACCACGCCGGCTCATGGCGCGCGCCTGCACCGGCGAGGTGTGCGTGCGCAACAGGCGGCCATCCCCAAGATAGAAGGTGTCGTGCATGGCGCGGGCCGGGTGCGCGGGAGGCATATTGAGGACCTCGAAATTATGGTGGTCGTCCTCAATCTCCGGACCGCGCTCGACCTCGTAGCCGAAGCGCGAGAACCAATCGCGGATTCGCCGCAGAGTCAGCAGAGTGGGATGGCGAGCGCCGGGCGGCAACGCGCGGCCGGCCAAGGTGACGTCAAGCGTCTCGGACGCGATCCGGGCTCGCGTCTCGGCCTCCGCCAAGACCTCGCCCTGAGCGGCGAGCGCGCGCTCGATGTGAGCGCGGACCGCCTGGATCTCGGCGCCGGCCGCCGGGCGACGCTCGGCAGGGAGATCGCCAAGCCCGCGCAAGGCCAGAGTGACTCGCCCCTTACGGCCCAGATAGAAAACCCTCAGGCGCTCCAGTTCGGAAGTGTCGGGTGCCGCGCGGATCGCGACGTCGGCGTCCTGACGCAGAGAATCGAGTTGCGGCATGGCGCGAGCCGGCCCGCCCGCGCTCAGGAATCCGCGGACAACCGGGCCTTGGCCTGATCCGCCAGCCGCGAGAACGTGTCGAACTCGTTCACCGCGATGTCCGCCAGCATCTTGCGGTCGATCTCGATTCGCGCCTGAGCCAGACCATGCATTAAGCGGCTGTACGACAGACCGCACAGCCGGGCGGCCGCGTTGATGCGGACGATCCACAACCGGCGGAAATCCCGCTTGCGCGTCCGGCGGTCCCGGTAAGCGTACTGTCCGGCGCGGATCACCGCCTGATTGGCGGAGCGAAAGGTTCGCGAACGCGCGCCGTAATAGCCGCGCGCGTTTCGCCGCGTCTCGCGGTGGCGAGCGTGCGTCGTGACGCCTCGTTTCACTCGGGGCATGATCGGTCAGGCGTAGGGCAACAACCGCCGCGCCGAGGCGGCGTCGGCGGAGTCCAGCTGGTCCGGCGAGCGCAAGCCGCGCTTGCGCTTGGAACTCTTCTTGGTGAGGATGTGGTTGCGGTACGACTGGCGGCGCTTGAACTTGCCGCTGGCGGTCTTGCGGAACCGCTTGGCCGCGCCCCGGTTAGTCTTAAGTTTCGGCATGGCTCTTCGGTGCGTTCAGCGCGGGGTCAACGGCGGCGCGGCGCGATCACCATGATCATCTGGCGACCTTCCATCTTCGGAAATTGCTCGACCTCGCCGTACTCCTTGAGATCCTCCTCGATTCGACTCAGCTTGCGCTCCCCCAGCTCTCGGTGATGCAACTCCCTTCCCCGAAAGCGAATCGTCACCTTGGTCTTGTCCCCGTCGCTCAGGAACCGAATCAAGTTGCGAAGCTTGACCTGATAGTCGCCCTCCTCGGTGCCGGGTCGGAACTTGACCTCCTTGATCTGGATCTGCTTCTGCTTCTTCCGGGCTTGTTGCGCCTTCTTCTTTCGCTCGAAGCGGAACTTCCCGTAGTCCATGACCTTGCACACTGGGGGCCTGGTGTTGGGGGAAATCTCGACCAGATCCATCTCGGCATCAGTCGCGAGACGCTGGGCCTCGCTTAGACTCAGTATGCCCCGGTTGACGCCGCCCTGATCGATCAGCCGCACGCGCGGCACGCTGATATCCTCATTGAGGCGAATCTCTTTCTCTGCGCTGATACTCAATCCTCCATCAGATTTGATCTGCGAGCGCGAATTGTACCAGCAAACCGCTCGGCCAGCTCCTCCAACGGTACCGGACCCAGGTCCGCTCCGCCACGAGCGCGCACCGCGACCGTCCCGCTCTCGCGCTCCCGGTCGCCCACCACCAGCAGGTACGGGACATGCGCGAGCGTGTGCTCCCGTATCTTGAAGGATATCTTCTCGTTTCTCAGGTCGCTTCCGACTCGCGCGCCGACTCCCCGCAGTCGCGCCGTCACCTCGGAAGCGTACTCGGCCTGGGCATCGGTGATGTTCAGGACCATCGCTTGGCGCGGCGCCAGCCACAGCGGCAGGTCACCGGCGTAGTGCTCGATCAGGATGCCGATGAATCGCTCCAATGAACCGAAGATGGCGCGGTGGATCATGACCGGAACCGCCTTCTCGCTGCTCTCGTTCACGTAACGCGCCCCCAATCGATCCGGCATCGAGAAGTCCAGCTGGATCGTGCCGCACTGCCACTCGCGCCCGATGCAGTCGGTCAAGGTGAACTCGATCTTCGGACCATAGAACGCGCCCTCGCCCGGATGCGTGACGTACTCCAGCCCGGTGGCCGCCAGCGCCTCGTCCAGCGCCTCCTCAGCCCGATCCCATAGGTCGTCCGCCCCGATTCTCCGGTCGGGCCTGGTCGAAAGCCCCAGGATGACATCCTCGAACCCGAAGTCCCGATACGTCGTCCGCGTCAGGTCGATCAAGTCGGCGATTTCGTCTTGCATCTGCTCCGGAGCGCAGAAGATATGCGCGTCGTCCTGCACGAACCGGCGCGCCCGCATCAACCCGTGCAAGGTGCCCGACGGCTCATTGCGGTGCACGGTGCCGAACTCGGCCATTCGCAACGGGAGATCCCGGTAGCTCTTGAGACCCTGGTTGAACAGCTGCACATGCCCCGGACAGTTCATCGGCTTGACCGCGTATTCCCGGCTTTCGGATTCGGTGGTGAAAATCATCTCGCCGAACTTGTCCCAGTGTCCAGACCGCTCCCACAGGGAACGGTCGAGAATCTGCGGCGTGTGCACCTCCTGATAGCCCGCTTGGTCCAAACGCTCTCGAATATACGCCTCCAACTGGCGGTACAGGATCCAGCCGTTGGCATGCCAGAACACCATGCCCGGCGCCTCCTCCTGGAAGTGGCACAGATCCATCGCGCGGGCGAGCTTGCGATGGTCGCGCTTCCGCGCTTCTTCCAGCCGACGCAGATACGCGCGCAACTGTTTCTCATTCGCCCAGGCGGTGCCGTAGATTCGCTGTAGCATCTCGTTGCGGGAGTCGCCCCGCCAGTAAGCCCCTGCCAGCTTGGTGAGCTTGAAAGCCCGCAGGTGACGCGTGTTCGGTACATGCGGGCCGCGGCACATGTCGACGTATTCCTGGTGGTGGTACAGCGCGATCTCCTCGCCTTCCGGGATCTCGTCGACGATCCGCGCCTTGTAGGTCTCCCCGCGCTCCTCGAACACCTCGCGGGCCCGCTCGCGCGACACCACTTCCCGTAGCACGTCGTAGTCCCGCGCGACCAGCTCCCGCACTCTGGCCTCGATCTTCTCGAGGTCCGCCTCGGTGAAAGGCTCCTCGTGAGCGATGTCGTAATAGAACCCATCCTTGATGACTGGACCGACCGCCATGCGCGCGTCCGGATACAACTGCTTGACCGCCTGTCCGAGCATGTGCGCTAGCGAGTGCCGCAGAATCTCGATTCCTTCCTCGTCGCGGCTGGTGACGATGGACACCTCGGCATCCTCCGCCACCTCGACGCAGGCGTCCACCAGTTTTCCATTGACTCGCCCGGCCAGCGTCGCTTTGGCCAGTCCGGGCCCGATATCCTCGGCGATTCGCATCACCGTGACCGGGCGTTCGAACCCACGGACGGAACCGTCGGGAAGCGTTATGTCAGGCACTGAAGGGGAAAATCACGTCTAATGAAGGCGCGGCGAAAGTATAGCGTATGCGTTTCGCTTTCAATAAACGGCGAGACCGGGAATTCTTTTCAGCCGAGCCCCCGTCGTCGCGACCAGCTTTCTGCTGGCAGAGATCGCTATCATCGCCAAACTGGCAGAATAGACGCGCCTGGCGACCCTGTCGACCAGCATCCATACGCGACAGATTGTAGAATCGGCACGGCATCCGGCTGGCGCTCCACCCGCTGGCGAGCGTTGAGAATTTAATGGGCAAGGCGAGACGAAGCAAAGTCGAGCGTAGGGGCCAGAAAACGGTCAAGACGCGAACCGGGAGCCGCGAGGAACATCCCGCGCCCATAGTGCGCGCGTCATGGAGCCTGACCTCGTTCTTCACGCCAAACGGCCCGCCGAGCGACTTTCCCGGCCACGCGAGGCTCGGCGTCCTGTTGCTAATCGCGCTGGTAATCATCAGCTACTACCCGGCCCTCATGGGCACGTTCATCTGGGACGATGTTATTTTCACGTCCGCGACCCCGGTCCGGGAATGGAGCGGCCTTTGGGATATCTGGTTCCACCCGAAATCAATCGCCATGGAAGGACACTACTGGCCAGTCCTCTACACGAGCTTCTGGCTGGAGCACAAGATATGGGGACTCGAGCCCGTTGGCTATCGCGTGGTCAACACCGCGCTCCAGGCGCTCAACACTCTGCTGGTGTGGCGGCTGATGCTACGCCTTTCCGTGCCCGGCGCATGGCTGATCGCCGCCACGTTCGCCGTTCATCCGCTGCACGTCGAATCGGTGGCCTGGATCATCGAGCGCAAGGGCCTGCTTTCGGGGACGCTTTATCTTGGCGCCGCATTGCTCTGGCTACGCTTTTTGGAGACGCGGAGCTGGCGACCCTATTTCCTGGCGATAGGCCTGTTCGCCATGAGTTTGCTGAGCAAGACCGTCACGATCACCCTGTTAGCGGCGTTGCCAATACTGTGCTGGTGGAAACATGGGCGCATCGCCTGGGCGGACATCAAGCCGCTGCTACCGCTCTTCGCGGTGGGATTCGTCATAACTCTAGGCGATTTTTTGTACATATCCCATCGGGAGCCGTTGGATTTCGACTACTCGCTCATCGAGCGAGCCCAGATCGCGGCGGGCGCCCTGTGGTTCTACTTGAGCAAGTTACTGTGGCCGGTCGATCTGGTGGTGATCTACCCGTTCTGGGAAATCGGCGCCAAGAGCTGGATGGCCTGGGGCTACGTGGCGGCGGCCCTCGCCTTGGCGACGACGCTGTGGCTCGCGCGCGGACGGATCGGACGCGGGCCGATGGCCGCGGCGGCGTTCTTCGTGGTGACGCTGTCGCCGGTGCTCGGCTTCGTCGACTACGGATACATGAAGTTCTCCTTCGTCGCTGATCGTTATCAGTATCTAGCGGGCATCGGCGTGATGGCCGCGCTCATCGGCGCCGGGACGAGCTGGGCCTCTCGGCTGCCACCGATCGGGCGAAGAGGCGTCTTGGGCATAGCCCTGATCGGGGTGGGCGCGCTGGCGACGCTGTCTTGGCAGCAATCGCGACTGTACCGCGACGAGATCACCTTCTTCAGCTATATTATTGAACATAATCCAAAGGCCCGAACCGCGCACCACAATCTCTCCGAAGCTCTGGAGAAAGCTGGACGCAGGGACGAGGCGCTCGCCATGGCGCGCGCCGCCATGGCCAAGAAGCCGGACTTTCCGCATCCCTACAACGGTCTCGGTCTGCTACTCCACAACCAAGGCGAGCATGCCGAGGCGGAGGCCATCTTCCGAGATGGCTTGAGGATCAAGCCACGCGACGCTTCCTTGATGCAGAATTTGGCCGAGTCGATCCGGCTACAGGGGCGGCACGAGGAGGCGTTGCGACAATACGAAAAGGTCATACGGCGTAATCCCGACAGCGCGGCGGCCTATGGCGGGAAGGGAGCCGTCCTGCATGAACTGGAGCGCCACGAGGAGGCGATCGAAGCCATGGGGCGAGCGATCACCCTTGATCCCAACCTTCCGGCCGTGCCAAACCTGCACGTGATCATGGGAAACGCGGCTTTGGCGCTGGGCCGCATGGAACAGGCCGCGGGCTACTATGAACTAACCCTGCAGGATCAGCCAAACCACGTCGGCGCGCTCGACCGACTCGCCATGACGCGCTACAAGCAGAACCGCCTCGCGGAGGCGTTGGGGCTTTACCGGAAGTACGCCGCGCTCGAGCCCGACCACGCGATCACGCGCGGCAACATTGGGCTGGTGCTGTACCAGATGGGCCGCGTCGACGAGGCGCGCGAGAGCCTTGAGCGCGCGCTCGCCCTAGACCCGGAAACCAAACTCGCGCGGGATGTCCTCGACTTGATCCGTGCAGCACCTCCGAAATGGGAATTATAGCGATTGTTTGACAAAGTGAGGATTCAAACTTCCTCGATTCGTCCGTCGCCCTTGCGATTCACGCGCAAGCGGAACTTCCTTCTCAAATCCGATTTCGTGAATTTCGGTTCTTCGTGCAGCGGAACCTCGCCCATGCCGAGCAACGCCCGCATCGCCTTGTCCAGCTTCTTCCGCGTCTTCTCGTCCATCATTCCCCCAGTATAGCCCGCTCATGCCGTAAGCTCCTCGTAGGTGATGGTCTTGCCCGTCATGGCGCGAAACAGGTCATCCAACCTGTCCTGCGTGTCCCTCTCGCAATTTCCCTCATTCAACCGAAACGCGAATTCGTTCACATAGTGGCGACAATGTTTCTTGCTCCAGTTGTGATAGGTGCCGTTGAATCCGCGCTTGAGGACTGCCCAGACCGATTCGATCCCGTTGACATGAGCCATGCCATTCACATATTCCTTCGCGCTATGGTTCACGGTGCGATGCCGGTTGGCTACGCCACGGTAGGAAGGGCTGTCATCGGTGCAGATGGTCGAGCCTGACCTCACATGGCCGCGCACGACGCCTCGCAAGGTTTCTTTGTCGGTCTTTTCGATCGGCATCGCCTGGACGCGACCGCCGCGCTCGCGCATTCCGATGACGGCCTGTTTGCCACCAGCTCCGCCCCCTACTTTCAGTCGCTTGCTCTCATGCTTGTTTTCCTCTTCGCCCCCGAGATAAACCTCATCGACCTCTACGATGCCGCGCAGGGCTTCCATCTTGGAGCCGCACGCGAGGCGCAAGCGGTGAAGCAGATACCAAGACGCCTTGTAACTGATGTCCAGCTCCTTGTGCAATTGCATCGCGCTGATGCCCTTGCGAGCCGTCATCAGGAGGTAGGACGCGAAAATCCATTTCCTCTGGTCACGGATGCGATTGTGCTCCAGCGGGGTGCCCGTCTTGGCATTGAAGTACTGGCGGCAATATCCGCACCAGTAATCGCCGAACCGCTTTTTGTTCGGGCTGATTTTGTCGGGGGAGCCGCAACGGGCGCAACGGGGGGTGGATCCCCAACGGATACGCTCCAGGTATCGGATCGCGTCCTCTTCGGCCGGATACATCCGCATCAGGTCGAACAGGCTCAAGGTGTTGGCGGTTCTTTTCATGTGAGTCTCCAATTATGTTGCACCGTCACTATGCAGAATAGTATTGAATATAAAGGAAATAATGTCAAACAATGGTTTTAATATGGGGCCTTGATCCTCACCTTGTCAAACAATCGCTATAATTCCCTCCGAAATGATATCTCCGCCTTCATGATTTACAATCTATCTCATTCATCAAAACTGAAGCCGAGGCTTGAATACTAGGGTGAACCCGCAAAATTTGTCAGAACGCGATATCTGCACCAAATTCATTACTCCCGCTTTGTATAAAGCGGGGTGGGATATGCAACAAATCTTCGAAGAGTATAGCTTCACTGCTGGCCGTATCGTTGTGCGCGGCAAGTTAGCAACACGCGAACAGCGCAAGCGCGCCGACTACGTCCTCTTCTACAAACCCCGTCTGCCCATCGCGGTAATTGAGGCGAAGAAAAACTCCTATGCTGTTGGCGA
Source organism: uncultured candidatus Poriferisulfidus sp. (assembly GCA_965116025.1). Lineage (GTDB taxonomy): Bacteria > Pseudomonadota > Gammaproteobacteria > Poriferisulfidales > Poriferisulfidaceae > Poriferisulfidus. The sequence continues at coordinate 1,443,424 of OZ220480.1, read as the reverse complement.
TGGTATGCAACAAGCACTCGCCTATGCTGAAGCATTGGAGGTTCCTTTCGCGTTCTCATCCAATGGAAACGGATTCGTGTGTCACGACCGTACCGGCTCGAGTGAGCGGATGGAAGGAAACCTCGCCATGGACGCATTTCCCTCGCCTGATAACCTGTGGGTACGCTATCGCGCTTGGAAAGGCTTGAATCCTGAAGCCGAAGAGATCGTGCTTCAGGATTACCATGAGGATGCCGGAGGCAAAACCCCACGCTACTACCAAGTAAATGCTATCAACGCGGTGACCGAGGCTATCGCCAAAGGGCGGGACCGAATTCTGCTCGTTATGGCCACGGGAACAGGAAAAACCTATACCGCTTTTCAGATCATCTGGCGACTGTGGAAGGCGGGACGCAAGAAGCGGATCCTGTTTCTCGCTGATCGTAAGGTTTTGGTCGACCAAGCGAGAGTGAATGATTTCAGCCCGTTTGGAAAGGCGATGGCAAAACTGTCCACGCAAACGGGAACAATAACACGTGATGGCGAAAACGTGAGCGTTGATCACGCCTATGAAGTCTATCTCGCTTTGTATCAATCGATAACAGGCCCGGAAGATCACAAAAAGATATATCGAAAGTTCTCGCCAAGTTTTTTCGATTTGATCGTGATAGATGAATGTCACCGGGGTAGCGCGGACGAGGACTCGGTTTGGCGCGAAATCCTTGAATACTTCTCATCAGCGACCCAAATAGGTCTTACCGCCACGCCAAAGGAAACCAAATACATCTCCAATATTGCCTACTTCGGAGATCCAATATTTTCCTATTCGTTGAAACAAGGCATCCACGACGGTTTCCTTGCCCCCTACAAAGTGATAAAGGTCCATATAGATCTTGATATCGATGGCTATCGCCCGAAAAAAGACCAACTTGACCGCGACGGCGTGAAAGTTGATGATCGGATTTTCGGTATCAGAGACTTTGACCGCACACTAGTCATAGACGGACGCACAAAACTGGTGGCGCAAAAAATAACGGCCTTTTTGAAAGAGAGTAGCGACCGCTTCCAGAAGTCTATTATCTTTTGTGTCGACCAAGAACATGCCGCACGAATGCGTCAGGCATTGATTAACGAGAACGCTGATCTTGTCGGCGAAGACGTGCGCTACGTCATGCGCATCACTGGTGATGATCAAGATGGACAGAACGAGCTGGACAATTTCATTGATCCAGAATCTAGATATCCCGTTCTGGTCACAACTTCACGACTGCTCTCCACTGGCGTTGACGTGCAAACCTGTCGGTTAATCGTGCTCGACCGCAATATCGGATCAATGACCGAGTTCAAGCAAATCGTCGGGCGTGGCACCAGGGTGCACGAAGATACGCATAAGCACTACTTCACTCTTCTTGACTTTCGCGGCGCAACCAACCATTTCGCGGATCCTGAATTCGATGGTGACCCGGTGCAGATATATACACCCAAGGAGGATGAACCTATAGCCCCTCCACTCAATGGCGACTCCATCCAACCTACCGATCTTTTTGATGGTAGCAAAATTGAAGTCAGCCAAGATCCCTTACCTCCAAGGGGCGGAAAAAAAATCTATATTGATGGCATTCATGCACACATCATCGCCGAACGAGTTGTTTATGTAGACAAGAATGGCAGGCCCAGAACTGAAACTTTACGAGGCTTCACGAAAAAGAAACTGCGAAAGCGCTTCTCTAGTTTGGATGATTTCCTGATGCGGTGGAGCGGTGCCGAACGCAAACAGGCAATGATTGACGGCATGCAGGCCGAGGGGTTAGTACTGTCTGTAATCGCGGAAGAACTAGGTATGGAGAAGTTAGACCCCTTCGACCTTATTTGCTATATCGCTTTTGATTCCAAGCCTCTAACTCGCCGCGAGCGAGCCGAAAACGTAAAAAAACTCGACGTATTCACTAAATATGGACGACAATGTCGCAACGTGCTTGACAAACTGCTCGACAAATATGCCGATGATGGTGTACTTGATCTAGACAATGCCAATGTACTCAGAACCCCTCCGTTTAATATGATTGGAACTCCACTCCAGTTAATCCGCCGTTTCGGCAACAAACGAGGCTTCAAGCGGGCGGTACGAGATCTCCAAACCGCTCTCTACAAGGAAGCCGCCTAAATATGTCTATCAATACGATAATCAAATCTATTCAGGATGTCATGCGTCAAGATGTAGGCGTTGATGGGGCAGCGCAACGCATCAGCCAACTGTGTTGGATGTTTTTTCTCAAGATAATTGATGACCAAGATCAAGAGCTTGAAGAAATCAAGGACAACTACTGCTCTCCTGTTCCCGCCAGATTGCAGTGGCGCAACTGGGCTGGCGACCCAGAAGGAAAAACTGGGAAGGAAATAATTTCTTTTTTAGATGAAGACCTCTTTCCTACTCTGAAAGAGTTACCATCCAGTAATGATCCACGCGCCACAGTTGTCCGAAGTGTCTTTGAAGACGCACACAATTACATGAAATCTGGACAGTTAATTCGACAGGTCATTAATAAGATTAATAAGATTAACTTTAATGAGCTAGCCGAGCGAGAACATTTCGGCGATATTTATGAGCAGATCTTGAATAACCTGCAGTCAGCAGGCAACGCAGGCGAATACTATACGCCGCGCGCTATCACGTCCTTTATGGTCGAGATGGTCGACCCGAAGCCAGGCGAGACGTTATTCGACCCTGCCTGTGGCACAGGCGGCTTTCTCACCTGCGCCATCCGGCATATGCGTGAGCGTTACGTGAAACTGCCAGAAGACGAAGCCAAAATTCAGTCTTCTCTTCGCGCATTTGAGAAGAAGCCGCTTCCGCATATGCTCGCGGTGACCAATATGCTTCTGCACAACATTGAAGATCCATCCTTCCTTCGCCATGACAATACGCTAGCCCGCTCCTATGTTTCTTGGGGACGGAATGAAAAAGTAGATATCGTACTAACCAACCCGCCATTCGGCGGTAAGGAAGAACCGGGCATCGATTCCAACTTCCCGAAACACTTCCGAACAAGCGAGACGGCGGATTTGTTTCTCGCCCTGATCATGCGCATCCTCAAGCCTGGTGGCCGGGCCGCAGTGGTTCTACCCGATGGCTCGCTCTTTGGCGAAGGTGTCAAAACCCGGCTCAAGGAACATCTAATGAAGAAGTGCAATCTCCACACGATTGTGCGCCTACCAAATTCAGTATTCCGCCCTTACGCATCAATCGGAACCAATCTGCTATTCTTCGAAAAAGGAACATCGACGAAAGATATCTGGTTCTGGGAACACCTCGTCCCCGAAGGGCAAAAAGCATACTCGAAAAATAAGCCCATCCTCCGAGAGCACTTGGCCAACTGTGCCGCTTGGTGGGGAGGAAGAAAACGGGTGGACCGAGTAGAAAGCCCCCGTGCATGGAAAATACATACTGAAGAAATCAAAGCGCACGGCTACAACCTCGATATCAAGAATCCCTATACTGAAAAAGAATCTCAAGGGGATCCAGAAGATCTACTTGCGGAACTTAAAGTCGCGGAGGCCGAGGTTATATCTCTGCGGGACCAATTGAAACGGTCCCTAGCAGAGACACTTTTACGATAAGCAATACATATTAGACTGCTATCAACCCGGAAAGATAAACCATGCATGCCGCTATAGCCGAGAAAAGAGATGAGCTAGTAGAACTCTGCCAGCGTTATGATGTAGCATGGCTTGATGTGTTCGGGTCAGCAGCACGTGGAACGGATTTCGATCCGCAAACCAGCGATGCAGATTTTTTGGTAGAGTTCAAATTTATCAGCACCAAAGAACCTTTTCAACAATATTTCGGCTTCGCAGAAGCATTGCGCCAGATATTGGGACGTCCAGTTGATCTAATCGAATCTGGCGCGATCCAAAATCCATATCTTCGCGAATCTATAAATAAGTCGCGCGAATCGATCTATGTCTCCTGATCCTCGAGTCCTGTTGAAAGATGTCGAACGGGCAACTTTAGACATTGAGCGTTTCATGGATGGCATGGACCTCACGGCCTACATGAACGACACTCGAACACAAGCTGCAGTCGAGCGAAAATTTGAGATTATAGGAGAGGCATTAAACAAACTAAATGATGCTTGCCCAGATGTCGCCAAAAGAATTCCTTCTCTACGCGCTATCATTGATTTTAGAAATCTGTTAATTCATGGCTATACGATCGTAATCCCGGATCGCGTTTGGAATTATGCCGAAACCGACCTACCAGAACTTCATCGGGTCGTTCAGGTATTGCTTGCCGAATTGGGGACATCCCGGGAAACATGAATATCGAACGCCTGCTCGCGCTCTTTGATTACGCTGACAAAGATCCAGATGCTATTCCAAGTATACGTCGCTTCGTACTAAATCTCGCAGTCCGAGGGAAATTGGCCAAACAAAATCCGGCAGATGAGCCAGCGTCTGAATTGCTGAAACGGGTGATACAAGAGAAAAAACGGTTAGCAAAAGCCGGAGTGGTGAAGAAAAATCAAGCCAGTTGGGTGAAAATGACCGAAGCACCTTTTAGTCTACCGGATTCATGGCGGTGGATAGCACTCGGCAACATCTTTTTATATGACGCTGGCACCAAACGAAAGCCTGGTACCCTGAAGCCGAAATCGTGGTTACTTGAACTGGAAGATATTGAAAAAGAGACAGGGAGATTACTTCGCCGAATTGCTACTACTGAACGAAAACCCAAAAGTACGAAATCAGAATTTCGAGCACACGATATTCTCTATGGAAAATTACGACCGTATCTCAACAAGGTCCTAGTCGCCGACAAGCCAGGATATTCGACGACTGAAATCGTAGCACTACGCACATGCATCCCTATTTGCCCAGAATATTGTGCGCTAGCCCTACGACGATCCGATTTTGTGGATTATGTGACACAACTTGGGCAAGGAACAAAGATGCCAAGATTGAGAACTAGAGACGCTATCACCGCTCCATTTCCTCTCCCACCTCTCGCCGAACAACGCCGCATCGTCGCTAAGGTCGCTGAGCTTATGGAGCTCTGCGACCAGCTTGCCACAAAATGGATAATGCGAGAAAAGATTCGAAGTCGTCTGGCCAAAGCCAGTTTTAGCCGGCTGGCCATACAAGATACGAGCAATGTGGCATTTCTCTCGCATGCGCGTTTTGCAATCAATACCCTTCCCTCTCTGACAATTCGTGTCGATCAGATTAAACAACTCCGGCAGACCATACTGAACCTCGCGGTTCAGGGGAAATTGATCGCACAGAACCCGGCGGATGAACCAGCATTTGAATTGCTCAAGAGGATTACGGAGAAGAAAGCACTCTTGGCGCATCGTCCTAAAATGAGAAGCCTAAAGATCCTAAAGCCGCTCAGCGTAAACGGCCATCCGTTCCTTCTACCAGATACATGGATTTGGACGAGGATAGCAAATATTGGCGTACTCAGCCCACGAAACGATATTGGCGACGATCATGTCGCCTCCTTTGTTCCAATGCCCTTGATTCCAGCAGAATGGGGCCTAAAAAATGGCCATATGAAACATCTCTGGGGCGAGATCAAGAAAGGCTACACTCATTTTGCGGAAGGTGATGTTGGTGTAGCAAAGATCACACCTTGCTTCGAGAATGGTAAATCTGTAGTGTTTCAAAATCTGACTGGCGGCATCGGAAGTGGAACAACAGAACTTCATGTCGTTCGTCCAGTTCTTGTAAACGCACGCTACATAGTGCTATTTCTAAAATCCCCTCTATACATAGAACCTGGGATCCTCAAAATGACTGGAACAGCTGGTCAAAAGCGTGTGCCAAAAGAGTATTTCGCAAACTCGCCATTTCCACTTCCTCCTCTCGATGAGCAACGTCGCATTGTCGCCAAAGTCGATGAACTCATGGGGCTTTGTGACCGGTTGGAAACCAACTTGGAAACCGCGAACGCCACCCGCCAACAGGCGCTTGATTCGCTTCTTTGGAACGTTTTGGAGACGAACGACGAGCCCTCGCGAGCATTCAAAAAGGGCACAAAGACAGGATCCAGATCTGCTGAGACTGGCGCGTAACGAAGCTTCGACTCTTCCTTTTCGCTGGTTATCACTGACCGACCGAGAAAGGAAGCGAGCGGCACGCGGACCAGCCGTCCACCTGAAATTTCTAAATGCTGGCGGAGGCGCCGCGTGTCCGCTCGTTCCGATAACGATTTTCCTGATCGTCGATTCGTCTAGTCGATGATATGGTGGACCGGAGCCTTCTCCACTTCCCAACTGTCGGAATCGCGGTCGTAGCGCGACAGGGTGAAACAGTGCCAGTTCTCGTCGTCCAGCTTCGGGAAGTCGCCACGATAGTAATATCCCGGCCAGCGCGTTTCCTTGCGGAACATCGTGTGGTGGGCCACGGACTGCGAGGCCAGGAAACGGTGCTGGAGCTCCCAAGCTCTCTGCAGCTGGTGCAGATCCTCGGCTCCAATGTTCTCGATATCCTCCTTCAGCATGTCCAGCAACTCCAGCCCGCGCGTGAGCAACGGTCCGTTGGTCATGTAGTTGGTGCCGATCCCCCCGACGTACTCGTCCATGATCTTCTCGAGACGCTGGAGGCCATGGATCGGCAGGATGTAACTAGGCGATACGGTGCCCGCCACGATCTCGTTGCGGCCGATCTCGTAGTTCTCCAAGGGCTTGTAGATGACCTTCTTCAGGTCCTGATACTGTTTCTCGCCAACCTTGAGCTTCTCGTTCTTGAGGTCATTGACGTAATTCACCGCCGCCTTGGCCGCGATGCGTCCTTCCGTATAGGACCCGGACGAGAACTTGTGCGCGCTTCCGCCGATCGTGTCGCCGGCCCCGAACAGACCGTCGACGGTCATCATCCGGTTGTAGCCCCACTGATAGTCGGAGGGCGCGAAATCCGAGGGACCGCTCGCCCAAGCGCCCGAGCAGGTCGCGTGCGACCCCATGACGTAGGGCTCGGACGTCGTTAGTTCCGGGTTGATCTCCTTGGGATCGATGTTCTGGGACGCCCAGACCACCGCCTGCCCGATCGTCATGCCAAGGAAGTTTTCCCAGCCCACGGTTTCCTTGTGCGGGTCCTGGAACGCCTCCTTGGTGACCATGCGGATGGGACCTCTGCCCGCCTTCACCTCCTCGAGAAAAGCGTGGTTGCGCAAGCAAGTCGGGGTCGGATGCTGGTCGATGTAGTCGCCGACGAGCTCCTTGGTCTGGTCGTACCACTTGGACTCGTATTCCTCGCCAAGGCCGTTCTGCGTGTAGGTCTTGAGATGCAGGAAGTAGGCGCCGACCGGTCCGTAGCCGTCCTTGAAGCGAGCGAGAACGATCCGGTTCTCCATCTGCGTCATCTTGGCGCCGGCCAGGATCGGCAGAGCGTAGGCGGACGCGCTGCTCCATGGCGCGTACCAAGTGCGACCCATGCCCTCTCCCACGGAGCGGGGCTTGTAAATGTGCGAGGCTCCGCCAGCGCAGACGATCACGGCCTTGGCGCGGAACACGTAGTAGTCCCCGGTGCGGACGTTGAAGCCAACGGCCCCAGCCACCCGGTTGGGCTTCGTCTCATCCATCAGCAGGTGGGTCACCATGATTCGGTTGTAGACCTCGTTGGCGGCCTTGCGGGCGGCCTCGGCGACGATCGGCTTGTAGCTCTCGCCGTGAATCATGATCTGCCATTTCCCCTCGCGCTGGTAGCGACCCGTCTCCGGGTCCCGCATGATGGGAAGCCCCCATTCCTCGAACTTGTGCACCGTGGCATCGACATGCCGGGCGATGTCGTAGCCGAGATCCTCCCGCACGAGTCCCATCAGGTCGCTGCGCGCGTAGCGGACGTGGTCTTCCGGCTGGTTCTCGCCCCACTGCATGCCCATGTAGCAGTTGATCGCGTACAGGCCTTGGGCGACCGCCCCGCTGCGCTCGATGTTCGCCTTCTCGACGCACACTACTTTCAGGTCCCGCCCCCAGTATTTGGATTCGTACGTGGCGCCGCAACCGGCCATGCCTCCGCCGACGACGAGAATGTCGGAATCCACGAAAACCGTTTTTCTTCGATCAAACCATCCCATTATTAGGTCGCTCCTTGAGTTTCAGGGGTGTTAAAGCTTTTCAGGCTGTTTTCAACGTGGGCAATCCGCCATCGATGTTGAGCGCGTCCGGCTCGTGCGCGAGCTCCTCGGTGCGAAAGTCTTCCGCGCTAGGCTCCGCCAGGTCGGCGGGAGACGGGATCGTCCCCCAATCGGTAGTCCGGATCGGCGAGACGAAGTTCTTCTCCCGACCATCGCGGAACATGACTTTCCAGGAAATCGTTCCCTTCTCCTCTTCGCGCAACGCTCGGACGCTATGGCCCAGAGGCGCGAAATCGGCGTATCCGCGCGCGTCGATCGCGTTTTGCGGGCAAGCCTTCACGCAGGAGTAGCATTCCCAGCACATGTTGGGCTCGATGTTGTAGGCGCGCCGATAAGTCTTATCGATGTGCATGATGTCCGAGGGGCAGATATCCACGCAGTGGCCGCAACCATCGCAGCGAGTCATATAAACGAAAGTTGGCATGCTTTCCTATCCTTTTCCGTAGTTGAGGTGAAGAGTCCTTGAAAGTTCTTGGAGTCGGGGATAGCCCGATCAATAATTCGTCGGCAGGCCGCGCGCGTTGCCGAAGGCCTCCGGCTTGTCCGCCGGGGCTGGCAAATTGCTTCTCGACCCAGCCGCTTCCGCCACCCTTTTCTGCAGGGCGGCCGAGGGCTTGAAGAACATGTGCGCGAACTTGGACCAGGGCACGGATCCGAACAGCATCGTGGTCGCGAACGCGTACAGTCCAAAGAAGATCCATCCCGCTAGCGATCCCTGCAGTCCAGACCAGAGCAGAGCGAACGTCGCGCTCGCGAGCAACGACAGAACGAACAGGTCAGCGCGGATGATTCGAAACGGGGAATGGCCCTCGGCGGACACGTCCGCCCGGATAAAGAACCAGAACCAGTAGCCGCCCACGCAGACCATCAGGGCCCCGACGTGCCACGCCACGGACCAAGCGGTAGCGCCGGAGATCCCGAACACCAAGACGGCGGTCGCGACGACATGCCCGATGAAGCCGTACATGGTGAGCAGGTGCGCGATTCTCCTTCGCGCGGAGCAGAACTCCGATGAGGTCAGCACCTCGCTCGCCAAGGTCCGCGCCGCCATGGACGCGATCTCGCCGCTCCCGACCTGCCGGGTTCCCTTGTCTTTCGACTTCTGCCAGTCCTTGAAGAAGTACTTGGCGCTTTTCTTGTGCACGACGTCGAACAGCGTGCCCGCCACGACGAGGGCGAACATGACGATGACGAAACCCTGCGCCACGGCGCCGGGGATGTATGCCGAAAGATCAGCAAAGGGATCGCTGGTGAACATATTCTCTGGCTTCCAAAAGTTTTTCGATGTCCGGTCGCCGCATTATAACAAAACGGCTTTTCGCGTCGCGACCGACTCCGGGCCTGAATCTCTCTGGATCAGGGACGGCCAGCGTCCCATCCGCGAGCGGCGGCGGTCCTCACTCGATGAACAGCGTGCTGATCGACTCGTTCCGGTGAATGCGGGAGATGGATTCCGCCAGCAGTTCGGACACGCTAAGCGCCCGAATCCGGTCGCAGCTCCGGGCCTCCTCGCGCAACGGAATGGTGTCCGTCACGACGAGCTCGTCGAGCGCCGAGTCCGCCAGATTCTCGATGGCCCGCCCCGACAGCACCGGATGCGTGGCATAGGCGACGACCCGAGTGGCTCCGCGTTCCTTCAGGGCGGCGGCGGCGTGGCACAGGGTGCCCGCCGTGTCCACCATGTCGTCGACCATCACGCAGGCCATGCCCTCGACCTCGCCGATGACGCTCATGACCTCGGACTCGTTGGGGCTCGGCCGGCGCTTGTCGATGATCGCGAGCTCGCTGCCGAGTTGCTTGGCGAACGCGCGAGCGCGCACCACCCCGCCGATATCCGGCGACACCGTCACCAGGCGACCATCCCCGCCCTGATGCCAGATGTCCTTGATCAGGATCGGGGAGGCGTAGATGTTGTCGACCGGGATGTCGAAGAAGCCCTGCTCCTGATCGGCATGCAGGTCGATGGTCAGAACCCGATCGACCCCGGCCGCGGTGATGATGTTCGCCGCCAGCTTGGCCGAGATCGGCACGCGGCCCGAGCGGGCGCGGCGATCCTGCCTCGAATAACCGAAGTACGACACCACCGCCGTGATGCGGTGCGCCGACGAGCGGCGCAGCGCGTCGACGATGATCACCAGCTCCATCAGGTTCTCGTTGGTCGGGCTGCACGTCGGCTGCACGATGAACACGTCCTTGCCGCGGACGTTCTCGTTGATCTCGACGCGCACCTCGCCATCGCTGAAACGTCCGATGTCGGCCTTGCCCAGCGGGATGCTGAGATGCTGGACGATCTTCCGCGCGAGATCTGGATGGGCGTTTCCGCCGAACACCATCAGGTCGTCGTAGTCGCTCATGCTCTAGGCTCCCTCCGGGAAAACGAAACGGTGGCTGGGCCGGCAGGATTCGAACCTGCGAATGCGGGGATCAAAACCCCGTGCCTTAACCTGACTTGGCGACGGCCCAACATCCTTCATGCGTCCTCTCGCTCCAGCACTGGAGAGCGCGCGAGACTCGCGGCGACCCTCCCGTTCCACTCCGGCGGGCAGAGCGCCAGCGCCGCCTCGGCCGCGCCGCGATCGTCGAACCACGCGAAGACCGAGCCACCTGAGCCGGTGACGGCCGCGCGCGCGCGGCGGCGCAACCAATCCAGACGCGCGCCCACTTCCGGCAGGCGGGCCCGAAGCGATTTCTCGAAGACGTTGCTTCCCCAGTAAGCGTCCACCTCCTCCATTTTGATAGGAGCGCTCCATTGTGTCAATTCCAGGGACCGGTACGCCTCGGCCGTGCTCACTTCCGACGGGGTCGGCAGCACCAGCGCGAACCCTTCCGGACGGTCCACCGGCGTCAGCCTCTCGCCCACGCCTTCCGCCCAGGCGGTGCGCCCGCGCACGAACAGCGGCACGTCCGCCCCCAGTTCCCGCCCCATCGCGGCCAGCTCCCTGATGGTCCATGGCCGGCCCCACAACCGATTGAGTCCGTGCAGCACGGCGGCCGCGTCGGAGCTGCCGCCGCCCAGCCCCGCGCCGACCGCGATGCGCTTGTTCAGGAACATCGAGGCCCCACAGCCTTCAGGGTATCGCGCGCGCGCCAGCTCGGCGGCCCGCAGGCACAGATTGGACATCCCGAAATCCCTGCCCGAGTCGTCCGCGTACTCGAAGCGATCATCCTCTCGCGGCTTGATCGTGAGGCGGTCCGCGTAGTCGATCAACTGGAACAGGGTCTGCAACTCGTGGTAGCCGTCCGCGCGCCGACCGGTCACATGGAGAAACAAGTTGAGCTTGGCGGGCGCACGCAGGCGCATCGGTCAGTTCCGGCTCCATTCGCGGACCACCAGCGCGCCGCGCATCGACTCTTGGGCGAAACGCACTCGCCCGGGCAGAGCCGGCTCCTCGCAACAGCTGTAGTCGCGATAATCGATCTCCCATCCTCCCTGAAGGATCCGCAGGGCCCGGGCCTGTCCGTCGAGCGTGACCTCGCCGGAATCGGAAGATGGGATGCCGCGCGCGAGATCCGCCAGTTCCGCCAGCGGCAACGCGAAGCCCAGACGCGCGCGCATCACCTCTTCGATCATTCCCCGCGCGACCTTCTCTCCATCGTCCAGGACCGCCTCGCCGGTTCGCAGGTCGCCGGCGATCCGCACGGGATTGAGCCCAAACGGCCCGCTCAGTCGAAGTTGGAAGCCGGCGCCCATCTGCCGCCACTGGAGACGGCCCTGAACCTGGCCGCCTTCCCATCGCAAGCCGAATCGCCCTCGAAAACCCCACTCGTCGAGATCCGCCACGCTGCGACGGTGCGTCTCCCAGAGTCGGGCCCGTTCCAAGTCGTCCGCGTCCGTCTCGGGCGGCGGCTCCAGCGGCGCGCAACCGGCCGACAGCAGAAGAGCCGCCACTGGAACGAGTCCCATTCTCTTCATAGGGAGAAGCGCCGTCCGATTCGTCCCAGGAATTCGTCGTCCGGAAGGCGGTCCACCGCCTCGCGGTAGATTTTTCGGGCTTCCTCGCGCCGCCCCAAGGTCCAGAGCACCTCGACCAGATGGGCCACGATCTCTCCTTCGGGCTGGATCGTGAACGCCCGTCGCAGCAAGGTCTCCGCGCGCTCGAGATTGCCGAGCCGGTAATGCACCCATCCCAAACTGTCGGTGACCGCCGCGTCATTCGGCAGCTGGGCGTGCGCGCGCTCGATGTAGTCCAGCGCGAGGTCGAGATTCTGGTTGTGGTCCGCCCAGGTGTAGCCCAGCGCGTTCAGGGCCTGCGGATTATCCGGATCCTCCGCGAGCACCGCCCTCAGGTCACGCTCGAGCCAGTCGACCCGCCCGAGCCGCTCGGCCTGCAAGGCGCGGCTGTACAGCAGGGCGGCATGACCCGGATATTTCTGCAATGCCTCGCTCAGCAAGGAGAACCCGGCATCGTATCGCCGCAATCCGTATAGCATGTCGCTCTCCGCGACGTATAGCTGCACCACGCTTCCCTCGCGCTGGCTACGCCCGCGCGACACTTGGAAATGCATGCGCGCCCGATCCAGATACCCCGAATCCAGCAGCAGACGCCCGATTCGGGCCCGCGCTTTCTGATAGTACTCGTCGACCCCGAAATAGTCCCGCTCATCGACCTGGTAGTAGTAGTCCATGGCCTTCGCCACGTCCCCGGACTCCTCGGCCGCCAGACCGAGGAAATACGCTCCGACCGAGCGGTTCAGGGTCGGCTCCTGATCGGCCACCAGCGGGCGGGAGTTGGCCCGGAGCGCGAGAAAGTGGCGCTCGGATTCCTTCCAGTCGCCCGCCATGAGCGCTAGGGAGCCGAGCGTCATTTGCAAATGCGGGTTGTTCGGGTCGGAGTCGAGCAACGCGGAGAATTCCGCTCGCGCCTCAGCTTTCTTCCCCAGGCCGTTCAGGATATCCGCCAGCATCTGGCGCAGGCGCGACGCGTTCTGGATCGGCATCTCCAGGGTCTCGCGCAGTAGCGCGACCGCCTCTTCGGAGCGCCCCGTCTCGCGCAGGATATCGGCGCGCAGGGCGATCGCCTCGGGCCATCGGGGAAGTCGCTCGGAAGCGCGCCGCGCCGCCGCCAGGGCCTCCTCCGTCTTTCCTTCCGCCCGCGCGATGCCCGCCACATGCAAATGGGCGTGAGCGCTGCTCGGATAGCTGCCCGCCAAAGCCTTGAGGACGGCGAGTCGCGCGGGCCGCGCCGCCTCGATGGAGAGCGAGTTCGTCACCGCGAGCAGGTCCATCTCCAGACTGAGCGGAGACGCGTCGATGGACTCCTCGTATGCCGCGCGCGCGGCCGGAATATCCCCGGAAATCGCGTGGGTGGCGCCGAGCACGCGCAACGGATGCGGGTTTTCCGGAACCAGCTCTCGCCAGCGCGCGGCGGCCATCGACGCGCGTTCGTAGTCCCGCATCCACAGAGCGATCTCGGTGGCCCGCGAGGCGACCTTGGGATCATCCGTCAGCAGGGACGCCCGGTAGTAGTGATCGAACGCGACTGGCAGATCTCCACGGAACCCGCTCATCTCGCCCTGCAGCAGCTCGTACATCAGGTCCGCGACGGGAGTCTCCGCCACAGGCTCGACCTGCTCGCGCGCGGACTGGCAACCCGACGCCAGCCCGAGCGAAAACGCGAGCGCGACGAATCCGAGCGGGAGGCGGCGCTCGATTCTCGCTCTCCGTGGAAAAGCTGGAGCGCCGCCGAACGCCGTCGCCATGATCCTTTCTCGCGCGGCGGAGCGGCTCACTTGCCCAAGGAATCCGGGCCGCGGCGCCCAGGCTTCTTATTTTTCGCGAGCCCCGCGTATCCGCCCGTCGATTGGCCGCTGGCCGGTTTTGGCGATTTCTCTTTCCCGGCGGAAGCGGCGATCATCAGGAGCAGCCCGACGATCAGCAGGAACCACCCGAACGGCCCGATGAGAAATCCCAGAATGGCGCCCAAGACGGCGGTTACGATTCCGAAAGTTCTCATGCTCCAACCTCCTGGATTTCGCTGATGTCGTGGCGTCGGGCTTCCGGCCTGATCGCGCCGAGCGACCCCGCGCGGCCGCGCGGCGTGGGATCGTTGGCGTAAAATTGTCGAGAGCAGTCGCGGACACCACGCGGGAGCCCGATATTATGGCATTGGCCGCCCTTGGCATCAATCACCGGACCGCCGATCTCGATCTGCGCGAGAGAGTCTCGTTCACCCAAGATTCGGTGAACGCCGCCCTCCGGGAGCTGGCGGCGCTGTCGAGCGTCAGCGAGGCGGTCATTCTCTCCACCTGCAACCGTACCGAATTGTATCTCAGCCATGATGGCGCGGACGGTATCGAGCGCGTCCGCGACTGGCTTTGCCACTGGCATCAGGTGGAGCGCGGAGACCTGAAGGACGCGCTGTACTGGCACGCCGGAGAGGCCGCGGTGCGGCATGCCATAGAGGTCGCCAGCGGGCTGGACTCCATGGTGCCCGGCGAGCCGGAGATCTTCGGGCAGTTCAAGCAAGCGTCGCGCGACGCGGAACGGGCCGGCACATTAGGCGGAGAGCTCCGCCACTTGATCCAGCATACTTTCTCGGCGGCGAAAAAAGTGCGCACGAGGACCGAGATCAGCCGCAACCCGGTCTCCATCGCTCATGTCGCGGTCTCGCTCACCCGGCAGTTCTTCGATCAACTGCAGGAGCGCCGGGCGCTGGTGATCGGCGCCGGCGAGGCCGCGCGGCTGGTGGCGCGCTACCTGCACGACGCGGGAGTCGGCCACCTCACGATCGCCAATCGGAATCTGGACCGCGCGCGGCAACTGGCCCGCGACCTGCTGGCCCACGCGATCCCAATCTCCCACATCGGCCACGCGCTGGAAGACGCGGACATCGTCATCAGCAGCACGGGCAGCCCGGTGCCCGTGCTCGGCAAAGGGACCGTCGAGGACGCTATCCAGCGGCGCCGGCATCGGCCGATCTACATGGTGGATCTGGCGGTGCCGCGCGACATCGAGCCGCGCGTCGCGCATCTCTCCGACATCTACCTGTACACCCAGGAAGACCTGCGCCAGGTCGTCGAGAAGAATCTGCGGTCCCGCGAAAGCGCGCGCCAAGAAGCGAGCGCCATCATCGATCAGCAAGTGGAAGAGTTCGCGCGGCGCGCGCGAAGCGAATCCGCGTTCGCCCTGATCCGGGACTACCGCGACCAAACGCGACGGTTGCGGAACGAGACGCTGGAGCAGGCGCGGCGGCGGTTGCGCCGCGGACGCGGGGCCGACGAGACCCTGGAATGGCTCGCCAACACGCTATGCAACCGGCTGACGCACGACCCGACCCAGGCCCTGAACGAGGCCGGCAAAGACAACGACCTTTCCCTGCTCGACTCGGCGCGCGCCCTGCTTCGGATCCGCCCGCCAGACTCATGAGGGAGTCGCTTCGGGCGCGGCTCGACCGCTCGGTCGAGCGCCATGCCCGGATTCAGCCGCAACTCGCGGACCCGGAGGTCCTGTCCGACCGCGCGCGGCATCGCGAACTGTCCAGCGAATTCGCGCGACTCGCTCCGCTGGTGGAGCGATACCAAGAATATCAGGCTTGCCAGCGGGAACGGGACTCGATCGCCGGGATGCGAGACGATCCGGATGCCGCGTTGCGCGCCCTCGCCGACGAGGAGCTCGCGCTTCTGCGGCAACGGATGGAAGAAATCGAGAAACGGATCGAGAACGCGCTGATCCCGGACGACCCGCACGACCGGCGCGACGCGTTTCTGGAAATCCGCGCGGGCGCCGGGGGCGACGAGGCGGCCTTGTTCGCGGGCGACCTGTTCCGGATGTACAGCCGTTACGCCGAGCGCAACGGCTGGCGCGTGGAGCGCGTCAGCTGCAACGAGGGAGAGCGAGGAGGTTTTCGTGAGATCGTGGCGCGGATCCGCGGTCGGGACGTCTACGCCCGGCTCCGGTTCGAGTGCGGCGCGCACCGGGTGCAGCGCGTTCCCCAAACGGAATCCCAGGGGCGCGTTCACACCTCGGCCGCCACCGTCGCGGTGTTCCCGGAAACCGACGAGATCGGCGAGATCGAGGTCGCGCCGGAAGACGTGCGCGTCGACCGGTTCCGGGCTTCCGGAGCCGGGGGGCAGCACCTCAACAAAACCGACTCCGCGGTGCGCGTGACGCACCTGCCCACCGGGATCGTGGTCGAATGCCAGGACGAGCGCTCGCAACACCGCAATCGCGAGCAGGCCATGTCTCTGCTGCGCGCGCGATTGCTAGATCGGGAACGTCGCCGCCGCGCCGAGGAGGAGGCCAGCCTCCGCCGCGACCTGATCGGCAGCGGGGACCGCTCGGAACGGATCCGCACGTACAACTTCCCGCAGAGTCGCGTCACGGACCACCGCATCGGGCTGACCGTGCATGCTCTGCACGAGATGCTCGAGGGGGATCTCGATCCGGTCCTCGACCCTCTTCGCCGAGAGCGTCACGCCATGCGGGCCGAGCGAGCCGGTGACGGATAAGCCGCGCGCGCTCCGCCAGGCGCTGCTGGAATCCCGAACCCGACTGAGCTCCTGCAGCGACAGTCCGGCCAGCGACGCCGAATGGCTGTGGAGCCACGCCCTGCGCCATTCCCGAGCCTGGCTCCTGGCGCGCCCGGAACTTCCACTGACGCCCGCGCAACAAGCGCGGGGCGAATCCCTGATCCGGCGCCGACGGGAAGGGCGTTCGATCGACCATTTGCTGGGCGAATCCGATTTTCTGGACTTCTCGATCCGGCTGACGCTCCAGACGCTGGCCCCTCGCCCGGAGACGGAGTTGCTGGCGGAACGCGCCACGCTTGACCTCCCACCGCGCGCGCGCGTCCTCGAATGGGGAACAGGCAGCGGCGCGCTCGCCCTAGCTCTGGCCCGCGCCCGGCCGGACTGCCGAGTTCTGGCTCTGGATCTGTCGCGCGCCGCGGTCCGGCTAGCGCGAGGCAACGCCTCGCGTCTGCGACTCGAGAACGTCCGCTTCGCCCGCGGCGACTGGCGCGGCCCATGGCCCGACGCGACCTTCGACCTGATTCTCGGCAACCCGCCGTACGTCGCCCCGCACGATCCGTGTCTGCGGTCTCCCGGCGTGCGCCGGGAGCCTCGCCACGCTCTGGTCGCCCCCGCCTCGGGGACCCAAGCGCTCCGGGTCTTGGCCGAACGGGCGCGGAGTCGGGCGCGGCGGCGCGCCCGGTTGCTGCTGGAGCACGGCGCGGACCAAGGCGCGACTTGCCGGAAAATCGTCGCGCGAGCGGGATGGGGCCGACCGAAGACGTTGACCGATCTCGCGGGCTTGCCGCGGATCTGCCTCGCGACGCTCTAATGGCATCGTCAATGAATCCCGCTTTTCCGGGTCACTCCCTCGTAGTCAGAATCTCCGTCGCCGTCCCCTGAGCCACCTCGCTGGCTTGCGCCAAGGTCTCCGAGAACGTCGGGTGCGGATGGATCGTGCCGGCGATGTCTCCCGCCTCGCAGCCGGTCTCGATGGCCAACGCGGCCTCCGCGATCAACTCTCCGGCATGGACGCCGACCACGGCCGCTCCGACCAGACGCTTCGTCTCCGAATCGAACAGCAACTTGGTCATGCCCTCGACGCGGCCGATCCCGACCGCCCGGCCGCTCGCCGCCCACGGGAAAACGCCCCGCTCATACGCGATCCCGCGAGCCTTGCACTCGCGCTCGGTCAGCCCCGCCCACGCGACCTCCGGATCAGTGTAAGCCACCGAGGGAACGACTCTCGCCTCATACGCGGACCTCATGCCCGCCGCGACTTCCGCCGCCAGCCGGCCTTGGTAAGAAGCCCGATGCGCCAGCATCGGCGCGCCCGTCACGTCGCCGACGGCGAAGATGTGAGGAATATTCGTGCGTTGCTGGTGATTGACGGGAATCACGCCAGATTCTTCCAACTCGACCCCGGCGCTCTCCAGACCCAGACCCTGGCTGTTCGCCACTCGTCCGACCGCCACCAGCGCCGCGTCGAACGCCTCTTCCCATTGGCGTTCCGCGCCCCTGATTCGCGCCGCGACTTCACCCTCTTTCGCTTCCACCTTCTCTATCCGGGCGCTCGTGCGCAATGCGGCGAATCGCTTCGCGTTGCGCTTGAGATAGGCGCGCGCCACGTCCTTGTCGGCCTCCCCCATCACCTGCTCCCGCGCCTCCACCACGGTGACCCGCGATCCCAAGGCGCGGAACACCGTGGCGAGCTCCAGACCCAAGACGCCGCCCCCCACGACCAGCAACCGCCCTGGAATCTCTGACAGATCGAGCGCGGACGAGGAATCCAGGATCCGGGAATCATCCGGAAACGCCTCCAACTTGATCGGCCGGGATCCCGTCGCGATGATGGCCTGTCCGAAGCGCGTCTCTTCTTTTCCCCGCGCGGTCTCGACCACGAGCGTATGCGCGGACGCGAATTCTCCTCTGCCGACCGCCACCTCGACCCCGCGACGCTTGGCCAGCGCGCCGAGACCGTCGGCCAATCGCGCGACGCTTCTCTCCTTCCAGTCGCGCAACGCCTCCAGATCGATTCGCGGCGGGTCGAACGCCACGCCCCGCTCCCGCCATTCCGCCGCGTCCTCTATCAGGCTGGCCGCATGCAGAAGCGTCTTGGACGGAATGCAACCGACGTTCAAGCACACGCCGCCTAGACGCGGGCGCGATTCCACCAGCGCCACCTTCATGCCCAGGTCCGATGCCCGGAACGCGGCGCTGTAGCCCCCGGGGCCGCCCCCGATCACCACCAGATCGATCGATTTCACGGAATTCCCTCCTCTCCCCAGTCCAACTGATCGGGCCGCTCCAGCAACGAAGCCAATTCCATCACGAACCGGGCCCCCTCCACGCCATCGATGACGCGATGATCGTAAGATAGCGAGAACGGCATCATCAATCTCGATTCGATCCGGTCTTCGACGCAGACCGGCTCGCGCACGGCGCGCGAGACGCCTAGCACCGCGACCTGAGGAAGGTTGATGACGGGAGTGAAATGCCCGCCTCCGACGCCGCCGAGGTTGGACAGGGTGAAGCCGCCGCCCCGCATGTCATCGGCCGACAATCGCTGGGTCCGCGCCTGTTCGGCCAAAGCGGCGATCTCCTCAGCGAGAACGGGAACCGGCTTCTGATCGGCGTCGCGAACGACCGGGACGACCAATCCCTGATCGGTGTTCGCCGCGAACCCGATATGGATGTACTCGCGAATCACCAGATCCCGCCCATCTTCGCTCAGCGACGCATTAATTCGAGGAAAGCGTCTCAGCGTTTGCGCGCAAGCCCGCAGCGCGCAGGCCGTGATGGTCAGCGCCTCGAAGCCTTTCCTCTCGCGCAGACCCCGCTGGACACGATCCAATTCGGTGATGTCGGCCCTATGATGCTGGGTGACGTGCGGGGCCACTTGCCAGTTGCGCTGCAGGTTCGCGCCGGAACGTCTCCGAATCCTCGTCAGCGGCTCGATTCGGGTCGGTCCGAACCGATCAGCGTCCACCGGCGGACCGGACGGACGGACGGCGACCGTCGACTCCTGCCGCCGGGTCAGGATCGCCTTCACGTAATGCTGGATGTCCTCCCGGGTAATCCGACCCTTGCGCCCGCTACCGGAGACCCGCTCCAGATCCACGCCCAACTCGCGCGCGAACCGGCGCACGGCAGGCCCAGCATGGGGCGCCGCGCCGAGGCGGGGAGACTCTGGAACCGCTGGCGGCGAAACTGGACTGACGGCGGATTCAACAACCGGAGGAGCGGGAACGGGCTCGGGACGCGGGGCAGGCTCACCCTCGGCAGAACCGGGTTCCGGCGCCGTAGCTTCCGGCCGGTCGGTCAGGGTCGCGACCAGCGCGTCCGCCGCCACCCGATCCCCGACCTTCACGTGCATGGCCTCTACCACTCCACCGAACGGAGCCGGCAAATCCATGGCGGCCTTGTCCGATTCCAAGGTGATCAGCGGCTCGTCCTGGGTGATGGACTGCCCAGCCCGCGCGAAGACCTCGATCACCTCCGCGTCCTCGATGTCCCCCATGTCGGGAACCCGAATTTCCTGGCTCATGAGGCGAGCGGATCCGGGCGGTTCGGATCCACCGCGCATTCGGCCACGATCTTTCGCGCCGCCGCCGCGCCGATCCGCCCCGAATCCTCAAGCGCCCGCGCCGCGGCATGCAGGATGTGATCAGCGTTGACCTCGAAAAACTCGCGCAACTTCTCCCGCGTGTCGCTTCGTCCGAAACCGTCGGTGCCAAGCGTCCGATAGTCGCGCCCAGCGGGCAGGCAAAAGCGAATCTGCTCCGCGTGCATGCGAACGTAGTCGCTGGCCGCGATGATCGGCCCAGGATGGTCGGCCAAGCAACGCTCAACCCAAGAAACCCGCGGACTTTCGGGATGCAGGCGATTATGCCGCGCCACCCGAGCGCCATCGCGCGCCAGCAACGCGAAGCTGGTGACGCTCCACACGTCCGACTCCACCCCGTGGGCGCGCAATCTCTCGGCGGCCTCCAGAGTCTCGCGCAGAATGGCTCCAGAGCCCAGCAATTGCACGCGGACCGCGTCTGGATCCCGCGCCCGCGCGACCGGATGCAGTCCCGCCAGGATTCCCTCCCGCGCGGATTCGGGCATGGGGGGATGCGCGTAGCTCTCGTTCTCGACCGTTAGGTAGTAGAAGCGATTCTGCTGCAACTCGCACATGCGCCGCAAGCCATCCTCGACGATCACCGCCACCTCATAAGCGTAGGCGGCGTCGTACGGATAGCAATTCGGCACTCCGGAAGCCGCGAGATGGCTGTGCCCGTCCTGGTGCTGCAACCCCTCTCCGGGCAACGTGGTGCGCCCGGCGGTGCCGCCGATCAGGAAGCCGCGCGCCTGCAGGTCGCCCGCCGACCAGATCAGGTCGCCCACGCGCTGGAAGCCGAACATCGAATAGAAGATGTAAAACGGAACCATCTGCATGCCGTGCGCGCTGTAGGAAGTCCCGGCCGCCAGGAACGAGCTCATCGCGCCCGCCTCGTTGATGCCCTCCTCCAGAACCTGCCCGGTCCTCTCCTCTCGGTAATAGGCCAGCTGGCCCGCGTCCTCCGGCTCATACAACTGCCCGAACGGCGCGTAGATTCCTAACTGGCGGAACATGCCTTCCATACCGAAAGTCCGGGATTCGTCCGGCACGATCGGCACCACCCGCGGGCCCAGCTCCGGGTCGCGCAACAAGCAGGACAGCGTTCGCACCAACGCCATGGTGGTGGAAATCTCGCGTCCGTCCGTGCCAGCGAGCATCTTGTCAAGGATCCCGTCCGGAACGCGCAACGGCGCGGCGGACCGGCGGCGCGCCGGCAGATATCCGCCCAAAGCCGCGCGCCGAGCCTTCAGGTAGCGGATCTCCGGGCTGTCGTCGCTCGGACGATAAAACGGAATCCGATCCTCAATCTCGTCGTCGCTGATCGGAATCTTGAAGCGATCACGGAACGCCTTCAAATCATCCGCGCTCAACTTCTTCTGCTGATGCGTGATGTTGAGCCCCTCTCCGGCCGTTCCCATTCCATAGCCCTTGACGGTCTTGGCCAGAATGACCGTCGGCTGATCTCGGTGAGCGACGGCGGCGCGGTAGGCGGTGTACACCTTGTGCGGATCGTGGCCGCCGCGGTTCAGACGCCACAGGTCCCGGTCGGCCAGGTTGGCGACCATCTCCGCGAGCTCCGGATACTTGCCGAAAAAATGCTCGCGGACGTACGCGCCATCGCGCGCGCTGTAGGTCTGGTAGTCCCCGTCGACGCACTCCTCCATCCGCTTGAGCAGAACGCCCTGGACATCCCGAGCCAGCAACGGATCCCAGTAGGAACCCCAGATCAACTTGATGACGTTCCAGCCAGCGCCACGGAACACGCCTTCAAGCTCCTGGATGATCTTGCCGTTGCCCCGCACCGGGCCATCCAGGCGCTGCAGGTTGCAGTTGACCACGAAAATCAGGTTGTCGAGCCGCTCTCGCCCAGCCACTGAAAGAGCGCCGACCGACTCCGGCTCGTCCATCTCACCGTCCCCGACGAACACCCAAACCTTGCGGTCGCCCGCGTCCAGCAAGCCGCGGTGGTCGAGATACTTCATGAAGCGCGCCTGATAGATTCCCTGGATCGGGCCCAGCCCCATGGACACGGTCGGGAACTGCCAAAAATCCGGCATCAGGTACGGGTGAGGGTACGAGGACAGGCCGCCGCCCTCGCTCTCTCGGCGAAAGCGGTGCAAGCGCTCTTTGTCGAGTCGGCCTTCTAGGTAAGCGCGAGCGTAAACGCCCGGAGCCGAATGCCCCTGGAAGAACACCAGGTCCCCGCCGTGGTCCTCGCCTGGCGCGCGCCAGAAGTAATTGAAGCCGACGTCGTACAGGGTGGCCACCGACGCGAACGTGGCCACGTGCCCGCCCAAGCCAGGATGCTCTTGGTTCGCCCGCACCACCATCGCCATGGCGTTCCACCGGATCAGCGAGCGGATGCGCCACTCCAAGGCGGCGTCTCCCGGGCAATTCTCCTCCCGCGCCGCGGGAATGGTGTTGAGGTAGGCCGTCGTCGCGCTGTACGGAATGGTCAGGCCGGAGCGCCGCGCGCGGTCCAGCAGACGCTCGATCAAATAATGGGCGCGCGCCGGGCCTTCCTCTTTGAAAACCGAATCCAGGGCCTCCAGCCACTCTTGGGTTTCTAGAGGATCGACATCCTGCCGCTCGGCGCGCGGCGACGTCATGGGGCTAGTCCACGAAACGCCCGTCCCCGCATCGAGGCGGAGCGGAAAGGCGAGCGACTGGCTCCGATTTCGCCGAAACGGGCCAAGCGAGCGACTGGCCAGAAAAACCCATCCGCCAAATTCTTCTCCTTGATCGCCATCGCCCTAGCTAAAACACGTCCAGAGCCGCGCGAAACAACGTCTGGGAACGGTTTCGGGACCGCGCGCGACCCCGTTAAGCTTTCGACTCTCGCGATCGGCGCGCGGCGAGGCCTTCCAGCAAACCCTCCACCCGCGCCATACGCTGACCAAGGGCGGCGATATCCTGACTCGTCTCCTTGCGATGATCAGCGATATCCTGGCTCGTTTCCTTGCGATGGATAGCCATGTCCTCACGGAGACCGGCGATATCTTGGCTCGTCTCCTCGCGGAGGCTGGCCATGTCCTCGCGGAGGTTGGCAATGTCTCGGCTCGTCTCCTTGCGGTGGGCGGCCATGTCCTTGTGAAGCTCGGTCATGTCCCGGTGCAACTTGCCGGAATCCCGGTGCAGACTCCAAAGAAATGCCAGAATGGCCGCCGCGGTGCCGAGCTGAACGATCGTCTCGATCATGATTTCATCCCTTGTTCTTGGCCGGACCGCCTTAAAATTCCAACCATCGGTTAATTCGGAATGCCCCCTTGATCAAATCCGTTTGTCAAGGGCGTGTGGCGACAGTCTAACATGACCCGAACATGCCCAGCACCGCCACGCGGGACGAGCAACCCCAGTATCGCAAGGCGCGCCCGAACGCGCGGCTCGTCAGTCTTGAAAATCTTGCGGTCGGCGCGCGGCGAGGCCTTCCAGCAAACCCTCCACCCGCGCCATCCGCTGGCCAAGGGCGGCGATATCCTGACTCGTCTCCTTGCGATGATCAGCGATATCCCGGCTCGTCTCCTCGCGGAGGCTGGCGATATCCCGACTCGTTTCCTTGCGGTGGATGGCCATGTCCTCGCGGAGGCTGGCAATGTCTCGGCTCGTCTCCTTGCGGTGGGCGGCCATGTCCTTGTGAAGCTCGGTCATGTCCCGGTGCAACTTGCCGGAATCCCGGTGCAGACTCCAAAGAAATGCCAGAATGGCCGCCGCGGTGCCGAGCTGAACGATCGTCTCGATCATGATTTCATCCCTTGTTCTTGGCCGGACCGCCTTAAAATTCCAACCGTCGGTTAATTCGGAATGCCCCCTTGATCAAATCCGTTTGTCGAGGGCGTGTGGCGACAGTCTAACATGACCCGAACATGCCCAGCACCGCCACGCGGGACGAGCAACCCCAGTATCGCAAGGCGCGCCCGAACGCGCGGCTCGTCAGTCTTGAAAATCTTGCGGTCGGCGCGCGGCGAGGCCTTCCAGCAAGCCCTCCACCCGCGCCATCCGCTGGCCAAGGGCGGCGATATCCTGACTCGTCTCCTTGCGATGATCAGCGATATCCCGACTCGTTTCCTTGCGGTGGATGGCCATGTCCTCGCGGAGGCTGGCAATGTCTCGGCTCGTCTCCTTGCGGTGGGCGGCCATGTCCTTGTGAAGCTCGGTCATGTCCCGGTGCAACTTGCCGGAATCCCGGTGCAGACTCCAAAGAAATGCCAGAATGGCCGCCGCGGTGCCGAGTTGAACGATCGTCTCGATCATGATTTCATCCCTTGTTCTTGGCCGGACCGCCTTAAAATTCCAACCGTCGGTTAATTCGGAATGCCCCCTTGGTCAAATCCGTTTGTCGAGGGCGTGTGGCGACAGTCTAACATGACCCGAACATGTCCGGCACCGCCACGCGCGAGACGAGCAACTCGATATCGTCAGCAGGCGCGGGAGCGCGGCCCTACGAGCCTCGACGCCTGACTCCCAGCCCCATCGAATTCCATAGTAACAGCCATACCTCAAGGTCTCGACGAGTTGCCGTGACACCTTGGAGCTCATTCGGGAGCGACGCCTCGGCCTGGAAATCCGACGTTTGCTCCGATGCCTCTTCCAGAGTAATATGGGCGAGCCTGAATATTCAAAGAGCGGACTCCATGGCCCACCCAGACCCTATCCAAAGCGACGAATCCCTGCACGATGAGCAGAGCCTTTCGGACACGCGCGCGATCCCGATCAACCGGGTCGGCATCAAGGACATCCTGCATCCGATCGAGTTCGTGGACCGCGGTGGTGCGCCGCAACCCACGGTCGCGCGCCTAACCATGACGGTCAACCTACCGCCCGAGGTCAAGGGCACCCACATGTCGCGCTTCGTGCATGTCCTGCAGGACCACCGACAAGCGATCTCTCTGGAAAACTTCGGCGAATTGCTGCACGGCATGGCGACGCGGCTCGACGCGGAGGAGGGGCACATCGAGATGGCCTTTCCCTTCTTCATGAACAAGGCCGCGCCCGTATCCGGCGTTCGCAGCTATCTGGATTACCGGGTCCGCCTGCGCGGAAATTTCAATCGCGGCGACACGCGGCTGATCGCGTCCGTCGAGATCCCGGTCACCAGCCTGTGCCCCTGCTCCAAGAACATCTCGGAATACGGCGCGCACAACCAGCGCTCGAGAATCACGCTCACCGTGACCTTGGCCCGCCCGCTGTGGATCGAGGAGTTGATCGAGATGGCCGAAAGCGAAGCGTCCTGCGAACTGTACGGACTGCTGAAGCGTCCAGACGAGAAGTTCGTCACCGAACGCGCCTACGACAACCCCAAGTTCGTGGAGGATATGGTTCGCGATTTGGCCCTGCGACTCAACGAGGACGACCGGGTTCGGGCCTACAAGGTGGAATCGGAAAACTTCGAGTCCATCCACAACCACTCGGCCTACGCATGCGTCGAGAAGGACAAGTCTCGGGACATCGTCTCGCGGCGCGGCAACATCACCTACCTCGCCATGTCCCGCGCGCAGTCGGGCATCACGCCACAAGACCAAGGCGACTGATGCCGCTCCGCGCCGGCAGCCCGGCGCGTTCCCTTTCTCGAGTTATTCCGCTTCGGCCGTGAGTTCCCGAGGCGTGAGCGAGTATCCCGCCAAGATCGCGCGCAACACGGCGCGATTCAGGTCCTTGTCCACTGGCTGGTCCGATTTGTGCCGATGCACCGTCAGCAGAGTCAGATCCTCCTCGCGGGAAAGCAGATGGACCTCCAGGAGAGTATCGGCTGGCCCGCCATCGGGGCCTCGCGTTCGATAGCGGAAGACGTAGGTTCCCTGGTCGCGGTCAAGATCGACCACGTACAGCCCGGTCCGCTCCAAGGCGATGCCAACCTGGCGCCACACGCTACTGTACTGATCGCCGACCATCAGCACCGGGGTGCCCCCTATATACTTCAGGTCCAGGCCGACGGTGGCCTCCACCACCTCTTCCTCCAAGGTGGCCACGCTTTCCATCCGAGTGGAGCCCAAATGCTCCATCAAGCGGACCAGCATCTCAGCCTCGCGCTCCGGGTCCGGGCGCCCGGCTTTCCAGATCACCGTGTCGTTGGCGTCCAAGCCCGCCACCTCAAGTTTTTGTCGCGTGATGAACACGTTGGCGTACGCGTTAGGCTCGCGTTCCATACGCAAGCGGAACTTCTCCCGTGAAGCCGTGTAGTACAGGCCTCCGGATTCCGTGTCCAGTCCCCGGATGTCATCCGCCTTCTCGCGCCACTTCGTCTCCAGGATGCCAAGCAATGGCGCCTCTTGGACCAGCTCGAATCCCTGGTCTTCCCAGAAAGAGCGAAGATGCGGCCACAGGGTGACCGGGTCCGCCCCCACCTCCAGCCATCGCGCGCTTCCTTCCCGCCGCACTTTCATTTCCATGAAGCCCGGCAACACTGAGGCCGCCCCCCGGCCCGTCTTCTTCGCGCTGACTCCGCCAAGTTCCGGGATCGCTAACTGCGCGCTGGTATCCGGCAAGCTGAGTTTCGGCGGCACTCGAAGCGCCTCGGTCGACTGGCTAGAGCCATATTCCTCCTCACCTCCCCACCAATCGCTCTCGAACACATCGGCCGCCTCCCCAACCAATTCCTCAATGGTCAGCGGCTCGTCCCCACAACCCGCGAGCAACGCGGCCAGACCGCCTGCCCATGCCCAGCGCCTCACGCCAGCGCCCCCGCCGCGCGCATGGCGGCCTCCAAAGTCCCGCGCAACCCTTCCGAGAGCGGAGTCAGCGGCAGGCGGATGCCCTCCGGGATCAATCCCATGCGGTGCAAGCACCACTTCACTGGAATCGGGCTGGACTCGACGAACAGATCGCGATGGAGCAGCTCCAGCTTCCGATCATGGGCGCGCGCCGCCTCGGCATCTCCCTCCAGCCCGGCCATGCACATCTCGTGCATCAGCTCGGGCGCCACGTTGCCCGTCACCGTGATCACTCCCTGCCCTCCGTTAAGTAGCGTATCCATGGATGTCTCGTCGTCTCCGCTGATAATGATGAACTCGTCGCCGCACGACTCGCGCAGGCGGCGAATCCGGTGCAGGTCGCCAGTCGCCTCCTTGATGCCAACGATCCATTCCAGCCCAGCCAGCCGCGTCACCGTCTCCGGCAACATGTCGCAGGCCGTCCGACCCGGAACGTTATACAGGATCTGCGGGATCGGCACGGCCTCGGCGACCGCCCGATAGTGTTGGTACAAACCCTCTTGGGTCGGCTTGTTGTAATACGGCGTCACCAGCAAGCAAGCGTCGGCTCCCGCCTCATGCGCGTAACGAGTCAGCTCGATGGCTTCAGCGGTGGCGTTGGCGCCAGTGCCCGCGATCACCGGAATTCGCCCATCCACTCGCTCCACCACGCGGCGAATGACCTCATGGTGCTCCGATACGCTTAAGGTCGCCGATTCCCCGGTCGTGCCCACCGGAACCAGCGCGTCAGTGCCCCGCTCCAGATGAAAGTCCACCACGTCGGCCAGCGCCGCGTAGTCGATGTCGCCGGACGCGCGCATGGGGGTGACCATGGCGACCATGCTACCTTGAAGACGAATCATGCGAGAGTTTGTGGGTCAGCCCGTCCGCATTTTAACAAATGATGGGATGGTTCGCCCCGCTTCCCTGCTTGGCCTTGAGCGGGCACAATGAGAGTACAACCAACCCATCGCGAAAGCGGGACGACCCTTATGAAGCGGACTCTACATCAACTGGCCATCGCCCATCTGGGCGTGGACCTGGGCAAGCAGGCGTTTCACGCTTGCGGCATGACGCGCGCCGGCAAGATCGTGCTGGAGAGGCGCTTCACGCGGGCTCAGCTGGAACGCTTCGCGGAGGAGCTGCCGCCATGCCGGGTCGGGCTGGAGGCCTGCGGCGGCGCGCATCACTGGGCGCGGCTGTTCCGTCGTCATGGGCATGACGCGCGGCTGATGGCGCCGTCCTTCGTGAAGCCGTTCGTGAAGTCGAACAAGAACGACGCGCGCGACGCGGAGGCCATCTGCGAGGCGCGGAGCCGTCCGAGCATGCGCTTCGTGCCGGCGCGGACGGAAGCCGAGCAAGCGATCCAGCAATGCCATCGGACGCGGGCGCGGCTGGTGCGGAGCCGCACCCGGCTGGTCAATCAGTCGCGCGCGTTCCTGCAGGAGTACGGGATCGTCATGCCGAAAGGGATCGGGGTCTTTCGGGCGCGGCTGCCGGAGATCCTGGAGGACGGCGAGAACGGCTTGCTTCCGGAAGTCCGCGAGGCGCTGGCGGAAGGTTACGAGGAGGTGCGGGAGCTGGACCGGCGGGAGGGGCGTTGCCGGGCGCGGATCCAGGCGCATGCCGAGGCCGACCCGGGCTGCCGGCGGCTGATGACGATCCCGGGCATAGGCGCGCTGTCGGCCAGCGCCCTGGTCGCGAAGCTGGGCGACGGCGGCGAGTTCCGCGACGGGCGGGAGGCGGCCGCCTACCTCGGCCTGGTGCCGCGGCAATACTCCACCGGCGGAAAGCCGAAGCTCGGAGGGATCAGCAAGCGGGGGGACCGCGCCTTGCGCGGCCTGCTGATCTTGGGCGCGAAAGCGGTGTTGCGGGTCTCCGACCAGCGCGAGGACGCGCTCGGCGCTTGGCTTCGCGGCCTGCGCGAGCGCCACCACGACAACGTGGCGGCGGTCGCGTTGGCGAACAAGAACGTCCGCATCGCCTGGGCGCTGCTCCGGCGTGGCGGAACCTATCGGGAGGAAGCCTGCATGACGTGAGGCTTCCCTCCGGATCCCGGCGGGCTTCGCCCGCCGATCGGTTGCGGGGAAGAAGCGAAAGGATGGCGGAACAGGTCGGACCGACGCTCCGAGAGCCTGGTGTTGACATAGGCCTTCGAGGCCGTACAAATGATAAGGCCGGAGCGTGCGGAACCCATCGGGGCCCGGGAGGCGACGTCCTCCCACCGAGAGGCCGGATATATGTGCGCGGCCGATCGACCGTCGCCTCAAGCTTCCGACTTGCAGGGAGGGGGCGAACCATATATGACGATCCCGGGCATAGGCGCGCTGTCGGCCAGCGCCCTGGTCGCGAAGCTGGGCGACGGCGGCGAGTTCCGCGACGGGCGGGAGGCGGCCGCCTACCTCGGCCTGGTGCCGCGGCAATACTCCACCGGCGGAAAGCCGAAGCTCGGAGGGATCAGCAAGCGGGGGGACCGCGCCTTGCGCGGCCTGCTGATCTTGGGCGCGAAAGCGGTGTTGCGGGTCTCCGACCAGCGCGAGGACGCGCTCGGCGCTTGGCTTCGCGGCCTGCGCGAGCGCCACCACGACAACGTGGCGGCGGTCGCGTTGGCGAACAAGAACGTCCGCATCGCCTGGGCGCTGCTCCGGCGTGGCGGAACCTATCGGGAGGAAGCCTGCATGACGTGAGGCTTCCCTCCGGATCCCGGCGGGCTTCGCCCGCCGATCGGTTGCGGGGAAGAAGCGAAAGGATGGCGGAACAGGTCGGACCGACGCTCCGAGAGCCTGGTGTTGACATAGGCCTTCGAGGCCGTACAAATGATAAGGCCGGAGCGTGCGGAACCCATCGGGGCCCGGGAGGCGACGTCCTCCCACCGAGAGGCCGGATATATGTGCGCGGCCGATCGACCGTCGCCTCAAGCTTCCGACTTGCAGGGAGGGGGCGAACCATATATGTCGCCCAGACCGGGAAAACGGAGTCTTCTGACGAGGCGTGGGACTGAAGCGCGGTTTCACGTTCCCGGACGGCGGGGCCCTGAAGGCGACCGGTCGCCCACGCCGCGGCAGGGCCTCACCGTCAACACCGCGGCCCTCGATGAATTTTTCCGAAAACCCATTGTAATCAGCGGCATGCTGAAGTTCGCCAATGATCGAAAGAGACGTTTTCCAACGACAAAAGCCTGAACATCCAAGCGAGAACCCTTCGCCGTCAGTCTCCATCATGCGATGCCATGTCGCCGCTTCCATTTCCGCAAACGCGCGCGGGCATTAGCGTACGGCGAGGACGTATTGAGTTGGATCATTCGGCCCATGGTGTGCTTCCCGCACCATGGCCCACCGTACAGGCGTTCGTTGGTCTGGCCGGAAATGAACGTGACGATTTCCTGTTTTGTGACTTCGAGAGCCTCCAAAAGCCGACCAAGAGGAACGGTGTCGAAATCCGCGTAAAACTTTCGCGCGAGCGCGCCGAGCTGATTCCATCTGAAACCGGTCTCAGGAAAATCAATCGGCTCGCCTCCCGCGTCCTGTTCAATCCACTTCAGCACCAGCATATTCCAACCAAGAGATAGCTTGCCAGATCGTGGACGCTCATTGCCGTGCCCTTGACATGCCCCTCAAGGGTCGCTTCATCGCTTTTCGCCACGGGCACCATCCTCAGATCCTTATCAAGACGATCAAAGCTCGTGTTGATCGCATCAAGAAGCTCTTCACGGGATCCTGGTGTCGGCATGCGTCAAAATCAGACATCCACCTTACGCATTGTAAAGCGATGGGCAATTATCCGGTCGCGAGGCTCAGCCTCCAGCCATCCGGTAGGGCGATGCGGCGGCTGGCCACGCGATATGGCGAAAGAGCCTCTGACCGTCTCGGCGCTCGGCACGTCTCGCGAGTCCAGAGCCATTCGGAAGGCGGAGCGCTGGACCGGGAGCGCTGATATTCCAGCGAGGCGTGAGACTGAAGCGCGGCTCCACGGTCAAGTCGGAACGCTCATCAACCGCCGGAACGTTCACCGGATATGATATGCTTTCGGCCCTTTTTTCTGAGGTCATGCGCGGAAGATGGCAACCAAACCGGTCGTGGAAGGGAGCCGAGCTCCAGATTTCGAGTTGCTTTCCACGGGAGGCGAGCTCGCGCGCTTGTCCGAATTCCGGGGCCACCCCGTGGTCCTGTACTTCTACCCCAAGGACCACACGCCTGGATGCACCACGGAAGGACAGGACTTCCGGGATCTGCACCCGCGTTTTCGCCACCGCCGGACCATTATCCTCGGGGTCTCTCGCGACTCGCTCAAGACCCATGAGAACTTCAAAGCCAAACATGGATTTCCATTCCGACTCCTTTCCGATCCCGACGAGATCGCCTGCGAAAAATACGATGTCATCAAGATGAAGAACATGTACGGGCGAAAAGTTCGTGGCATCGAGCGCAGCACGTTCCTGATCGACCCGGAAGGCATAGCGCGCCGCGTTTGGCGGAAGGTCCGGGTGCCCGGCCACGCCGCGGAGGTCCTGGCGGCGGTCGACGAGATCGTGCAAGCCTAACCTCCCTGACTCGCGTCGGCGCGCGACCAGCTACGCGACACCACGTCGATCAGCGACGCCAAAGGGATCGCGAGCAACACGCCCCACACTCCCCACAGTCCTCCGAAAACCAGGATCGCTGTCAGGATAGCGGCTGGATGGAGATTCACCGCTTCGGAGAACAGCAACGGCACCAGCAGGTTTCCATCAAGGAACTGGATCGCTAGGTAGACTAGCGTCAGGTAGGCGAGATCCGGGCTCAACCCCCACTGGAAGGCGCCGACCAGCAGCACTGGCACCGTCACCACCACCGCGCCCACGTACGGAATGATCACCGACAGCCCAACCAAGAACGACAAGAGCAGCGCGTACTGCAGGCCAAGCAACGCGAACGCGAGGAACGTCACGGCCCAGACAACCCCGATCTCGACCAGTTTTCCACGAAGGTACTGGGACACCTTCAGGTCCATCTCGCTCCACACCCGGGAGGAAAGCGACTGAGGGGCCGGCAAATAGGTCTTCGCCCAATCCAGGATGCGCCGCTTGTCCTTGAGCAGGAAAAACACCAGAATCGGCACCACGATCGCGTACACCACCACCGACAGCACGTCCACCACCGTGTCCAGCGAGAAGCGGATGATCTCGTCGCCAAACGCCAGCGCTTCCGCGCGGACCGCCGTCAGGATCTGCTCCACCTGGGTCGGGTTGACCAGTTCCGGATAGCGCTCTGGAAGCGCCTCGACCCAGCGTTGCCCGGTCGCCAACATGCTCGGTAGCCGCGACGCGAGATCCACCACCTGCTCCGACAGCATCGGCACCAAACGCAACAACGCCAGCAACAGACCAGCGACGAACAAGACGTAGACCAGCAGGAACGCGACCAGTCGCGGGAATCTGATGCCCTGCAGGGCGCGGATCAATCCTTCCAGGATGTAGGCCAGCAACACGCTGACCAGTAGCGGCGCCAAGATATCGCCAACGAGCAGAGCCAGCCCTAATCCCAGCGCGATCAGCAACAGAAGAATGGCTTGCTGCGGGTCCGTGAAATTCCGCCCATACCATTCCCGGAGCAACTTGATCACGTCGTCTCCTCATATATCGTGGCGTGAAAATCCACAGCGTGGTCGCGCGACGCCTCTTCGATCTGCGCCTGATACGGAGCGACCGGCAAGCCAGCGAGACGCGCTCGGTCGAGCGGGCGCGTCTCGCAGCGGTACCTCAACCACCGAATCTGATAAATCGCCAAGGACTGGGTCGGGCGCACGACTTTAGCGACCTTGGGGAGACTCGGTAGCGAAGCCGCCGCGCGGAATGCCTTCAGGCAGTGATCGGACATCGTGAAGGCGTTCATGGAAGCTCTTCAAAGTATACACCGGGGATCGCCTTCCGCCGCCGTGCGTCCGCCAAGTATTGAGCCATGGCGCGGCCCAGAAGAAGGAAGAATTCGACGTATAATGGATTCCCGCTTGAATGTCGTCCTTGATGCCAGATATGGCGAGACGGACGCGTTGCCACGCGACGACCAGAAATCTTGACGAAAGCGCCTCTCTTTAGGAACCACCGCTGAACGTCGGTCGCCACCGGATAGAGAAATTAGCCATGCACGCGATTATCGCTAACAAGCGAGAAGAGCTGGCGGATCTTTGCCGACGCTACGGGGTGGCGCGGCTTGAAGTGTTCGGATCCGCGGCGCGCGGCACGGATTTCGATCTGGAGACAAGCGACGCCGACTTCCTAGTCGAATTTGATCCAAATAGCGCGCTGGCGCCTTTTGATCGGTATTTCGACCTCATTGAGGCGCTACGCGAAACCTTGGGACGCCCTGTAGACCTCGTTGAGGCACGCGCGATCCGCAATCCATATCTGCGCGCCTCTATCAATAAGTCGCGCGAGCTCGTCTATGCGCTCTGACCCTCGCGTCCCGCTGACGGATATCGATCAGGCAGGGGCGGATATCAATCAATTCACGGATGGCGCCGATAGAAACGCATACGTCGCGGACGCGATGATGCGAGCTGCGGTTGAGCGCAAGTTCGAGATCATAGGCGAGGCGTTAACCCGGCTGCATAAGAATTATCCGAAACTCGCGAAGCGAATCCCACGAACGCGCCGGATAATCGACTTCCGAAACCTGCTGATCCATGGCTATGATTGTGTGGATTCGGGTCTCGTCTGGGATTATATCCAGAACAGTTTGCCAGAGCTGCGCCGGATCGTGCAGGGGTTGCTCACGGAATTGGACTCGACGGAAGTAATGAACGCATTATGTGGCTCCGCAACATCATCGAACCGTCTGCTTCCAGCGAATCAATTGACATGATCCGAGATGTTCTGACCCTACTGGACCGGTACTGAATATAATCCCTCAATCTCGGAGTCAAGGCTTTTTTACCGAACTCTCGGCCTTTGGAGACGGATCGCGAAATAGGAAAGCCTGAGCCGTCAATTCTGACTCGCCGCGGCCCCGGCTCGCCGCCGGGGCCGCGATCAGAAGCCGATTAGAAGCGAACCTTCAGCAGAACGCTCGCGCCGTAATCGTGATTGTCGCCGTCCGACGCCGCGTAGCGCGCGTCCGCCGATAGCGTCGACTCCCCCTGCGCGTCCAGCGCCATCACGCCTCCAACGCCAATCCGCGCCCACGTGGACTCCACCTCCGAGCGCAGGCGCGACCCCGACGCCATCACCTCCCGGCTCTCCGACAGCTCGCGCTCCACGTCCAATGAGGCGTACGTCTCGCCGTTCTCCAACAATACCCCGATACGCGCCCGCGCGCTGTCCTCCGAGCGAAACGACACCCGACCGCTCCCAGCAACGCCCGAAACGTCGTCGAAGCCGTCGATGTCCACCCATGTCCACGTCAATCCTCCGCGCGGAACCAGCGCGAAGCCGTCCATCTCCATGCGCCTGCCGACCTCCACGCCGACCGCGTGACCCTCTCCATCCAACCCGGACGCCACCATCCCCCGAGTCTCCGAGCTCAAGTCGACGTCCTCGAAACGCGTGTACGAGAACTCCCCGTCCGCGTACCAGCCGTCCTCACCCCGCCAGGTCGCCGAGACCCCGACGCCCACGCCCGAGACCTCGATCTTCCCGCCGCGCTCGACATCCGCCTCGCCGTCCCGATAATGCGCGCTCACCCCCAGCGTCACGCCCGGCAGGTCCGTGGGAACGGCGAAGCCCGTCTCCACGCCCCAGCGCTCGAAGTCCCAAGACAGCGCGCGACCCGCATCGTCCATCTCGGTCGTGGACATATCCGCCTCCCGCTCGCCGTCGCTCGCCAAGACCCGCGCCCACGCGCCACCGCCGTCCCGCGTCGCCGACAAGCGCGCCTGACGACCGCCCGGCGCGCTCATCTCCAGCAGCACCGACGGCAGCGCCTCGTACACCCGAGCCCGGGCGTGGTACGTCCGGCTGATCTCCTTCTCGGAGTCCACCTGGAACTGGTCCCCTCCCGTGATCGACTTCAGCGTGACCATCCGCTCGAACACCGCGTCATACACCCCATGCGTCCCCGTCTTCCCCGACGTCGCCTTCACCGCGTCCCCCACGGCTATCGTCTTCTTCGCGCCGGCCATCAACTCCCGCTGGAAGACGTTCGGCGCGTCCTTT
Source organism: uncultured candidatus Poriferisulfidus sp. (assembly GCA_965116025.1). GTDB lineage: Bacteria > Pseudomonadota > Gammaproteobacteria > Poriferisulfidales > Poriferisulfidaceae > Poriferisulfidus. The sequence goes on along the minus strand of OZ220480.1, from coordinate 1,408,442 downwards.
CCACTATTCAGGAATTTCCCCATGACGAAAGCGATCTGCCCATGCTCGTTCTCCTTCAGGGTGACATGTAGCGCCCCGTCCGCCCTCACCGAAGTCCCCGACTCCGCCTCAACTTCCGCCTTCGGCCCGATCACCAGCGTCCCGCCGTTCACCATCCGAACGCCAGCGTGGTCTCCGCCGCCGCCCATCACCTTGCCGTTGATGGTGACCGTCTGGTCGTATTGCTCCTTCCGGGCGTGGTCGGACGCGAAGGTCCGCATGCCCTTGACGTGCACCCCGTCCTTCTTGGCCCGGATCGTCGCCATCTCCCCTACCGTGACCTCAATCCTCCCGGCTTCAGTGGCATCGTCGTAGGTGGTGGCGGTCTCCGCGTACACGCCATGCCCGTCCGCCGTGATCATCCCGCCTGAAACGTCGATCATGATCGGGATGATCGTCTTGACGACCCGATCCTCCGTATTGTCCAGATCTCTCACATAGGCGAGAATCCCGTCGCCCTTCGACGTGATGTCCCCCTTCGACATGATCTCGATCTTCCCGATCTTGGCATCGTAGGTGGAGGGATCACTAGAAGCGACCGCCGTCTCGTCGGAAACGGCCTGGGGCTCCGAGCCTCCATGAATGGCGAGGATACCGGCGCTCCGGGACTCCAGATCCGCCAGCTCCGTCTTGTGTTCCGCTATGAACTCGGAAAAATCGTTGGGCAGGTCGCCCGCGACGATCTCCCCCGCCAGATGCTTCACGACCGCGTCGCCCACACCGCGATGCAGAGCGACCACCCCCGATCCCTTCGCGTGGATGAAGCCTTCGTTGGTGACTATGACGTCAGTCTCGTCACCAGCGTTCACGACATCAGCGAACACTCCGTGCACGCCAACCGGAGTCCCCACGGTCCCGATCCTCGCTCCCTCGGATACGGCCACCCGGATCGCTCCCCCGTAGATTTGCTGCCGGACGAGCACGCCATGCCGGCCCACGGTCGGCTCGTCTGCCTCCATACCGATCCGCGCCCCGGACTTCAGCGTCACCTCGATGCCGCTGGGTTTCACGGCAGTCGCCGGTCCGGTGGCTCGCCGCCGATACACTTGAACGCCATCTCCTTTCGCGCCCGTCCGGGTGATCGCGCCCGCCAGATCCACCTTGACCAGCCCCCCGTTATGCTCATGGTGAATCTGGATCGCGTGGCCGTCTCCCCTTCCCTCTCCCATGAGGCTCCCTCCCGTCACGTCCACCGTCACCGGAACCACCGAATCGTCGTCTCCTTTCGTTATGACTAGAACGCCTCGCGTTCCCCACCGTGGCGCGACGCCCGGATCCGTCACGATCTCGATGTCGCCGCTCGACGTGATCGAGATCTCGCTGCTGGCCTGCCCGTCCGCGGCCGGAGCGCTCTTGTCCTGGTGAAGCACGTGAATCCCGGCGCGCGCGTACGAGTTTCGATTTTCCACATGGCTAAGCGTCGTCGGGGTCGTCGTGGTCAGATAGCGGAGCGGGTCGGTTCGGACCACGATCTCGCCCTCATGGACGATCGTGATGTCACCGCCTCCAGGGGACGAGCCCGGGGCTATCCATACATCTCTGAGCCAGCGCTGTTCCAGACGATCGTCCTGGAGATTCCCCGCCGACGCCCGGATCCCTTGTGAGGTCACGCTGCCCTTCGCCGTCTTGATCACGGTGTCGCCCCCGCCCGAGCGATGCGCCAGTATCCCCGCGTACGTCCCGTAAATCTCGCCCGCGTTCGTCACGCTAATGTCCGTGTCATGCTGAAAGTACGCCAGCACGCCGTACCCGCCCATCGGCTTGTCCTCGGTTCCGATCCGCGCCTCGGCTCCCACCATCACCTCGGCGCGGTCCTTCGCCTGAGCGTCGGCGTCGCTTCCCAAGTGCTTCACGTAGATGCCATGGTTGAGCCCCGCCCCGCGGTCCCTCGAATCAAAGGCCTTTCCGATGCGCGTGACCGTCACCGTCGTGGACAGCCCCGTCACGAGCCTCCGGGTCGCGTCGCTCTCAATGCGAACCCGCCCATCGAGAACGACTTTCTTCAGGGCGCCGGGCCCGCTCAGGACGATCCCCGGCCGGGCGTCGCTCGCGCCGCTGGGTATTCCGCTGGACGTGATGGTGACCGTGCCCGCCCCGGAAGGCTGGACCGTCAGCGTCACGCTCCGGCCCGACCCAGCGAGTTCGTATCCGATCGGCGGGCCGTCGGGCTTGGTGTAAGTCGGGTCGCTGCAGGTGATCTCGGCGGCGCCCGAGCCGCTGGGAAGAGCGCCGCAGTTTCCCGTGTCCGCCGCCATGGCGGAGTGCGGAATCAGCGGAATGGAGAGAAAGGCCGTGAAGCCGGCCAGAACGGTCAGGAAACGGAGGCTATGCCCCCCCCCCCCCCCCCCCCCCCTACGCGGGAAGACGACGCAACCCCGCGAAGCGCGGCGCGGACGGTATCAGAAAAATGCATGGTGGCCCTCATGGAAATTTGTGGCGGTGAGCAATGAGGCGGATTTTACCAGAAACGCGATATCGCCAAAGCCTTTCAACGCGACGGCCGAGCGGGGCCGGAATGAAGCCAAAATTCTGGCGATGCCCACGGTTTTTGTAAGATGGGCGCGCCAAGCGTCGTCGACCATGCGCCTCTCCCGACTTCCCCTGACCACGCTCAAGGAAACCCCGGCCGACGCCGAGGTGGCGAGCCATCGGCTGATGTTGCGCGCCGGCCTTATCCGAAAGCTGGCCGCGGGACTATACACCTGGATGCCGCTTGGCCTGAGAGTCGCGCGCAAGGTCGAGGCCATCGCGCGCGAGGAAATGAACCGTAGCGGCGCCGTGGAATTGTTGATGCCGGCCGTGCAGCCAGCGGAACTGTGGCGCGAATCCGGACGCTGGGAGCAATACGGACCAGAACTGTTGCGCCTCGCCGACCGACACCGCCGCGAGTTCTGCTTCGGCCCAACCCACGAGGAGGTGGTCACCGACATCGCGCGCCGCGAGCTCAGAAGCTACCGCCAATTGCCGGTGTGCTACTACCAGATCCAGACTAAGTTTCGCGACGAGATCCGCCCTCGCTTCGGCGTGATGCGGGCCCGTGAATTCGTGATGAAGGACGCTTACTCCTTCCACTTGGACTCGGCCAGCCTGGACGAGACCTACGAGGCCATGCGTCTCGCCTACTGCCGGATCTTCGACCGCCTAGGACTCGACTACCGTTACGTGCGGGCCGATTCCGGCGCGATTGGCGGCGCGCTTTCGCACGAATTCCACGTGCTGGCGGACTCCGGCGAGGACGAGATCGTGTATTCGGAACGCTCGGGCTACGCGGCCAACGTGGAGCAGGCGCCCGCCCCGCTCCCACGGTCCCCGCGCTCCGAGCCGACTCAGGAAATGCGAGAGATCGACACGCCCGGACGACGCACTATCGAGGAGGTCTCGGAATTCCTCGGCGTCCCGCCCGAACGATCGGTCAAGACCTTAGTCGTCGAAGGTGAGGAAGACGGGTCGCTAGTCGCTCTGATCCTGCGCGGCGATCATCGCTTGAACGCGGTGAAGTCCGCCCGGCTCGACGGCGTCCGCAACCCATTGCGCTTAGCGACCGAAGAGGAGATTCGAGAGAGGCTTGGCTGTCCGGTCGGCTCGCTAGGGCCAGTTGAGCTGGACCTCCCTTTCTACGTCGACGCCAGCGCCGCCGCGCTTTCGGATTTCGCGTGCGGCGCGAATCGGGAAGGCGTTCACTACACCGGGGTCAATTGGGAACGCGACGCGCCCGCGGAGCGGGTCCACGATATCCGCGACATCGAGGATGGAGAGCTGGGCCCGGGCGATGCCGGGACCGTGCGCGCCGCGCGCGGGATCGAGGTCGGGCATATCTTCCAGTTGGGAGACAAATACAGCCAGGCCATGGACTGCGCCGTGCTAGACCCCGGCGGTCGCCGGAGGGTCGTCACCATGGGCTGCTACGGCATTGGCATCACGCGCGTCGTGGCCGCCGCCATCGAGCAGAACCACGACGAGCGCGGCATTCTCTGGCCAGAGGCGATGGCGCCATTCTCCGTGCTGCTATGCCCGATCAACGCCGACCGCGACGCCGCGGTGCGCGACGCCGCCGAGGCGCTCTATCGGAAATGCGAGGAAATGGGCGTCTCGGTCTTGCTCGACGACCGAGGCCTGCGTCCGGGCGTCATGTTCGCCGAGGCTGACCTCCTCGGCATTCCGCACCGATTCGTGATCAGCCCGCGCGCCCTTGAGCGAGGGACGCTCGAGTACCAGAATCGCCGGAAGGGCGAGCCGGAAGAGGTGACGACGGACGGAGTCGCGGAGTTCCTGGACGAGCGGGTCACGCCGCGCTGAGGCGAAGCCCCGCGTCCCCGCGGTCCACCCGAACCGTACGTCCAGGCGGGAAATCCCCCTCCAGCAACGCCTGGGCCAGCGGGTTCTCCAGATCATCTCGCAACGCCCGGCGCAAAGGTCGGGCTCCGTACTCTGGATCGTAGCCGGCGTTGCCGATGAAGTCGATCGCCTCGTCCGACATTTCCAACTTCAACTTGCGCTCGGCGAGCCGCTCCCTCAGCCGTTCGACCTGGATGCGAACGATCGCGTGAATCTGCTCGCGCCGCAACGCGCGGAACACCAGCACCTCGTCAATTCGGTTGATGAACTCCGGCCGAAAGCTCTCCGTCAGCTGTTCCCGCAACGCGCTCTTCACCTTCTCGTGCGGCTCGCGCGCCATGCTTCGGATCGTGTCGCTGCCGAGGTTGGAAGTCATCACCACCACCGCGTTCGCGAAACTGACGGTGCGCCCATGACCATCCGTCAGGCGGCCATCGTCGAGCACCTGCAGCAGAATGTTGAACACGTCCGGGTGCGCCTTCTCGATCTCGTCGAGCAGAATCACCGCGAACGGGCGTCGCCGCACCACCTCGGTCAGCCGGCCGCCCTCCTCGTAGCCCACGTAGCCTGGTGGCGCGCCAATCAGCCGCGCCACGGAGTGCTTTTCCATGAATTCCGACATGTCCACGCGCACCATCGACGATTCCTGATCGAACAGGAACTCCGCCAGCGCCTTGCACAATTCGGTCTTGCCGACTCCGGTCGGCCCCAGGAACAGGAAAGACCCGATCGGGCGGCCCGGGTCAGTCAGCCCGGAGCGGGAGCGGCGGATCGCGTGACAGACCGCGGTCACGGCCTCATCCTGTCCGACCACGCGCCGGTGCAGGGCCTCCTCCATGCGCAGCAGCCGCTCTTTCTCTCCCTCCAGCATCCGGGACACCGGAATGCCAGTCGCGCGCGCCACCACCTCGGCTATCTCCTCCTCGGTCACGATGTCCCGGAACAAGGTCGCCTGAGGCTTCTCCGCGTCGTCCGAGCGTCGCTCCAGCTGGCGCTCGAGGTCTGGGATAATTCCGTGCTGCAGCTCGGCGGCGCGCTCCAGATCGTTCTCGCGGCGGGCCCGATCCATATCCAGCCGCGCCTGGTCCAACTCCTTCTTCACCCGGGCGGTGTCGCTGACCGCCGACTTCTCGGCCTTCCAGACCTCCTCGAGCTCGGCGTACTCCCGTTCCAAACGATCCAGTTCCTCCTCCAGCGTTTTCAGCCGCTCGCGGGATGCCGGGTCGCTTTCCTTGCGCAGGGCCTGCCGCTCGATCTTGAGCTGGATCATTCGCCGATCCAGGCGATCCATCTCCTCCGGCATCGATTCCACCTCCATGCGAATGCGGGAGGCAGCCTCGTCGACCAAGTCGATCGCCTTGTCCGGCAGACGGCGGTCCGGCAGGTAGCGCGCCGACAGGGTGGCGGCCGCGACCAGCGCCGGGTCCGTGATCTCGACGCCATGGTGGACCTCGTAGCGCTCCTTGATCCCGCGCAGGATCGCGACGGTGTCCTCCACGCTCGGCTCGTCGACCAGGATCCGCTGGAAGCGGCGCTCCAAAGCCGCGTCCTTCTCGAGATTCTCGCGGTACTCGTCCAGGGTAGTGGCGCCGATGCAGTGCAACTCGCCGCGCGCCAGCGCCGGCTTGAGCATGTTGCCGGCGTCCATGGACCCCTCCGAGCGCCCGGCGCCGACCAGAGTATGCAGCTCGTCGATGAACAGGACCGACTCGCCCTCTTGCCGCGCCAGCTCCTTGAGCACCGCCTTGAGACGCTCCTCGAACTCCCCGCGGAACTTGGCTCCCGCGATCAGCGCCGCCATGTCCAGAGCCAGCACCCGCCGGCCCCGCAAGCTCTCCGGCACCTCGCCATTGACGATGCGCAGCGCCAGACCCTCGACGATCGCGGTCTTGCCCACTCCGGCCTCTCCGATCAGCACCGGGTTGTTCTTGGTGCGCCGCTGCAGAATCTGGATGGCGCGCCGGATTTCCTCGTCGCGACCGATGATGGGGTCGATCTTGCCTCGCTCCGCCCGCCGGGTCAGGTCGTCGGTGTATTTCTCCAGCGCCTGGCGATGCTGCTCGGCGTTCGGGTCCGTGACGGGCTCGCCCTGGCGCAACCCCTCAATCGCCTTCGTCAAGCGCTCGGCGTCCGCGCCGGATTCGCGCAGCGACTTCCCAACCTCTCCCCGGTCCCGTAGCGCGGCGAGCGGAAATAGCTCGGACGCGACGTACTGATCGCCACGCTCCCGCGCGAGACCATCGCAAGCGTCAAGCAGCCGCCGCAAGTCGGCGGAAATCCCAACGTCGCCCTTCTCGCCAGTCACCCGTGGCAGCGACTCGATCCGATGGCCCAAAAGCCCGCGCAGGCGGTCCATATCCGCCCCGGCCTCGCGCAACAACGAGGCGACCGCGGTGTCCGGAAGGTCGAGCAGAGCCAGCGCCAAGTGCGCGGGATCGATTTCCGGGCAGTCCCGGGCGACCGCCAGCGACCGCGCCTCCATCAACGCCTGCTGAAACGGCTGGGTTAGCTTGTCCAATCTCATGCCATCAGGGAAGGTCTATCTCTCCCTAGAGAAATGGGGGCGGGGCCCGCGGATTTCAAAAACGACGCGCCCTCTAGTCTTGGAACCGAATGCCCCAGCGCGGCGGTGGAAGAGGAGCGGCGGGATTGAACTGTCTCACGACATTCGCCTCCACGCTCACCATGACGGGCGCGTAGCGCTCCCATCGGCGGATCTCGGGCTCGTCCGCCTCGCGCCGGAGAATCCGAAGGTCGCCAAACGCCCGGTCCAACCGATAGCCCTGGACCTGAAGTCCGGGCTCCATGGAGACGATATGGCTGACGGACGCCCGAAGCGTCTCGCCGTCGCCGGCGACGAGCGACCCCGTCAGAATGTCGTAGAACGGAACTTTCCGGTGCAGATAATAGTAGCCTGGAAGGTTATGGTGATGCCGGTCGGTATGCAGCACCGCCTGCACGTCCGGCGCCCGGGCGAGGTAACGGTAGGCGGCGAAGGCCGGGTCCTGCTCACTCAGGAACCGGACGAACCCGGTCCCTCTCGAATACGCGTGGTAGACCTGGGCTTGGGAAGGCAGCGCGTTCAGAATTCCGGCCACGGAGAGGACCGCGAACGCGGCGGCGGCCAGACCCGGGACCCGCCACGCTCCGTCCGTCCGCGCCATGATCCGCGCCACCATATCCGAGCCGATCAGCAACCACAGAGGAATGACCGCGAAGATGAATCGATATTCCTTATGCGATTGCAGGGAATGAGCTAGCAAGGCTATCGCGATCAGCGCGAGAAGAATGCCGTAGCGCCGCGGCGACGGCGCCGCCGCGGCGAGGCACAGCGCGCCAAGGCCAGAACTGGCGAGAACGAGCCACAGCAGGTACTGCCAGCCCGGACTCTCCCCAGCGCGGTAGTCGCCGAGAAACAGGTTGAACTCGATATTGGTGACGTAGGAGTGAAACAGAGACCCACCCCAACTGGCCCCGTCGAGGATGCCGACCGCGAGCAAGCACAAGCCCGTCGCCGACACCAGCGCCGCCTTGCGCCGGGTCCGCAAGAACGCCACGCCGAGGAGCGGCAGCGCGAGCGGCGCGTACTGCAAGCGAACGGCCGCCATGAGCGTCGCCAGCGCCGCCACCGCCCAAATCGTCCGCGTCCGGTCCAGGGACGGGCGCGCGCAGAGCGCGAGCAAAACCAGCAGCAAGGCGGTCGAAACGAATTCGGTCATCGGCTTGTGCGCGAAACCGACCAGCTCGTACCAGAACGCGCCGGTCACCAGCGCGATCCTGCCCGCGGTCTCGCCGAACTGGCGCCGCGCGAAAAAGTACATCCCCGCCGGAATCAGCAGGGAGACCGCGCAGAACGCCAGTTTCACCCCGCCGACGTACCAGACTGGCTCGCCGAGTCCCACGGCGTCGAACAGGGCGAGAATTCCGGCGACGAAGCCGGGCACCAGCCAGAAGCGCGCGCCGTAGAGGAACTCCCAGAACACGACGCCGTTGCCAAAGACCAAGCGGTGCGCCGACTCCAGATACTGCATGATCTCGTCGGGATGCAGCACGAAATCCCCAGACAGGGCGACCGCCGCCCGCGCCACGAACGCCAGCGCCAAGATCCAAGGAAACCACCTCCACGGAGGCCCCTCGGGCTCCCTTGCTCCCAGCCAGGCGGCGAGCGCGAAGGAGCGCTCCCGCGGAGGCGGGGGCGGCGGCGCCGGAACTCCGGGACTCCGCCTCGCGGATCGTTTCCGTCTCGACTTTCTGCCCATTCGCGGCTACCGCGATTCCGTGCGGATTTGTTCGAGGACGCGCCGCGCCTGGCGGTGGTCCGGATTCAAGGCGAGCGCGCGGTCGACCGCCTCGCGCGCCTCTTCGAAGCGGCCCATGCGGTACAGCAAAAGGCCGATGTTTCCATACGCGCCCTCTTGGTTCGGCACGAGGTCCGCGAACTTCCGGTAGAGCTCCAGAGCCTCCTCAGGGCGCCCTTGCTCAAGCCGCGCCCGAGCGAGCCGCTCGAGCGCGCCAAGGTGCTCCGGATCGTCTTTCAAGACGCGCAGGTAGAATTCCGTCTCGCGTCCCAGCAAGCCCCGCGCCCGCGCCGTTTTCGCCAGTAGCATGCGCGCCAGGGACGCGGTCGGCCCATCGGGGTCCAGGGCGATCATCCGCTCCAGGAACTCAACCGCCTCCGTGGGACGTCCCCGCTCAATCCGCGCCCGGGCGAACCCTTCGAGCGCGCCCAAATGCTTGGGCTCATCCTTCAGGATGAGCCGGTAGAGCTCCTCCTCCCGCTCCCGCAGACCCTGCGTTCGCGCCACTCGCGCCAGCAGCATGCGCGCCGAGGACGCAGTCGACGCGTCGGGCGCCAAGGCGACCGCCCGTTCCAGAGACTCGACCGCTTCCTCGGGACGCTCCAGATGCAGCAAGACCTCCCCTCTCCCCACGTGCCCCCACGCGTCCCCAGGGAGGAATCGGACGATCTCGTCGTGCCACGCGAGCTCCTCCTCGTATCGCTGGCGCTCCCGGAGCAGATTAAGGACGCGCTGGATTCCAGCGGGGTCGCCCGCGTACGTCTCGAGTGCTTCTCCGCGGTGGCGCCTCGCCTCCTCAGGACGCTCCATCTCGACCAGCAACTCGACGAGGTTGGCGTGCGCCTGGGGCTGTTTCGGGTCCAGTCGCAAGGCGACCCGGTAATGCTTCTCCGCCTTCTCGAAGCGACTCAGATTCCGCGCCGCCGCGCCGATGAAGTTGTGCAGCATCGCCTCCCCTCGCAAGTCCGAGTCCAGAAGCAGGGCCTTCTCCAGAGTCTCGATGGCTTCCTCATAGCGCTCCAGATGGAACAAGACATCTCCCTTCTCCACATAGGCTAGCGAGGCGTCGGGCTGGCGCTCGATAACGAGATTGAGCCAGCGCAACGCCTCCTCATAGCGTTCCCGGGTCCGGCTCAGTTCGGCGAGTCGCATCGCGAGCCCCGCGTCGTCCGGCTCGACCTTCAAGCCATCCTGAAAGACTTTCTCCGCCTCGTCGAACTCGCCGCGCTCCTGGAGCATCAGGCCGTAGTTGTTGTAAGCGTGCGGAAAGTCTGGCTTCTTGGCCATGGCGGCGCGCGCCATGGCGAACGCCTCGTCCGCGCGCCCCTCCTCCCGCAGCGCCTCCGCGAGGTTGTGATGCCCCCCCCGAGCCTTCGGATTATGCTCGACGATATAGCTGAAGAAGACGATCTCGTCGCGGTACAGTCGCGATTGCTGCCAAGACAGCGTCGCCAGCGCGCCCACCCCGATCAACGCGATGCCCAAGACGCCTCTTCGCCCGACCGGTGGCAATCGGGAGGCCCAGCTCGTCCCGGTGCCGATGAGCGCGGCCATCACGCCGATGCCCGCCAGATACTGAAAGCGGTCGGCGACGAAGGAGAACTGCATGTAGCCGTAGTCGATGAAGCCGAGCACCGGCGACAGCGTCACCACGAAGAACGCCGCGGCGGCCATCGGCCCGCGCCCGATCCGTCCGCGCGCGAGCCAAAGAGCCGTCGCCAAGGCGAGGGCCGCCGCCACGTAGCCCCAGGCCATCCAATTCCCGGCGCCAACCTCCCAGAACGGGTAGATCACGATCAGGTCAACCGGCCACAGCAACTTGCTCAAGTAGAACCACAGGGCGCCCGCCGCGATCTGGGCTCGCTCGATGAGCGAGTAGTCGAGCTCCAGCGGCTCCCGGGTCGCCTGGTACGTGATGGCGCTGATGGTGATCGCGAACCCTACCGCGAAGAACGGTAGCAACGGCTTGAGGTCCGCCCAACCGATTCGCCCGCGCTTCCACCAGCACAGGACCAGCAACGCCGCTGGCAAGGTCACCGTGACGGTCTTGCTCAGCAGGCTCAGGACGAACAAAATCATCGACAGCGAGTAGGGCTTCCAGTGAGCCGTCTCCAAAAAGCGCAACCAGAGCAGCGCGGAACCGAGATACAGCGCCCCCGAAAGCAGGTCCTTGCGCTCGATGATCCAAGCCACCGACTCGACGTGCAACGGATGGACGGCGAACACGGCGGCGATCAGCCAGGCTCCAGGCACGGAAAGGCGTAGCATCAGCCGCCACACCAGCAGGGTGTTGAGCGCTTGCAGCAGGGTGTTGACCACGTGGTAGCCCACGGGCTCGAATCCCCATAGCTTGTGCTCCAGCCAGAAAGTCGTGTAGACGACCGGCCAGTAATGCCCCTCCAGCTCGAGTAGTCCCGGACGGAACCAGAAATCCAGGATTCCGGACCATTCCCGGGTCTGACGCATGGAGGCGAAAATAGTGTCGTCCCAAATGAATGCGCCCGTGAGTGCCGGGTAGTAACTAACGATCACCAGCGCGACGAGCAGCAGGACGCCGAGACCCGCGTGGCCGGGAAAGTCGCTCGGCGGGCCCTTCCTCGTGAACATCAAGGCCAGCCCCTCGGGCGCGCTCCCGACGAGAGCTGGATCCGCGCGCCCGGCGGCGTCTTCCCCGGCCGTCTCCCGGACTCTGCGCTCCGCTTTTTCCCGGCTCGCCTTGCCCATGGAACCCTCAGCGCTCCTCACGCGGCGACGTGGCGGCGCGGCGGCGATAGACGAACAGATTGGAAACCAGGAAGTTGACGCCACCGCCCAAGGCGACGCCGAGGAAGAACGCGAGTATCGGGTTGCGGGCGAACGCCGCCACGAAACTCGTCAGAAGCAGATAGCCGCCAACGTTGACCCCCAGGCCGACCAGACTCGCGACCGTGAAGCGGACCCACTGACGCGCCGGGCCCTGCCGGACGCGGTCGTCGAAGGTGACGCGCCGGTTGAGCCACCAGTTCCAGCTGACCGCGGGCCAGAACGACAGGAAGCGCGCCAAGCGGTGCTCGACGCCCAGCGCCTGCAGGCCCAGATAGAAGGCGAGGTCGACGACGAAGCCGCTGACCCCGACCACGCCGAAACTCAGCGCGCGCGCCAGATCGCCGAAGCGGTGCAGGTACAAACGCTTGAGGTGACGGAGATAGTTGATCTGCTGGCGCGCGTTCATCTTGCTCGCGCCCCGGAACCGATCCGAGAAATCGATCGGAACCTCTCCTACCCGCAACCGCCCGCGCACCATGAGTTCAAGGCCAATCTTGTAGCCGGTCGGGCGCAGGGACTCGAGGTCCGGAAGCGCGCGGCGGTCCAGCGCGAAAAACCCGGACATCGGATCCGAGCAGGTGACGAGCGGGCGGGCCAGCAGGGTGGCGACCCAAGAGTTGAGGAAGCGCCACAGCCCCCAGTCCTCATCGACGCGTCCGCCCGGCGCGTAGCGGCTGCCCACGACCATGTCACGCTCGCCGTCCAGCGCGCGCAGCAAGTCGGGCACGCGCTCCGGCGGATGCGACAGATCGGCGTCCATCACCACCACCCGATCAAAGCGGCTGATTCGAATTCCGTGAAGCACCGACAAGGAAAGGTCTCGGGGCGGGTCCTCGCGCACCTCCATGCGCGCCGGCATGCGCCGCGCCAGCTCCGCGACCACGGCCTCGCTCCCGTCCCGCGAATCGTCGTCGACCAGCACCAGTTCCCACTCGAGCCCGGCGCCGGACAGCGTGGCGGCGACGCGCTCGGCCAGCGCGGGGATGTTCTCCGCCTCGCGAAACGTCGGCACCACGACGGAGACGGACGCCTCCGAAGCGGCGCGGCCATCGCGGGAAGCGAAACGCGGCATATTCAGAGGTCAACCCGGAAGTTCAGTGATCGAGCAAGGTCTCCAGATAGCGTTCGAGAGCGGTGCGGAACCCACTAAGGACTGGAGATTCTGGGAATTATATCCATATCGGCCGGAGCGCGGCTGACCAGACGCTCCGCGAAAAGATCTGATAGCGTAAAATCTCCAAGCCGCGCCACCTCTCGTGACGCGGCCCAAGAAATAAGGCGATATGATCCGCGAGATGTCCAGCGAACGCTTCCGCACAAGCATGCCGCGCGCCCGCTTCATGGATTGGCGCACGACCAACTGGCCACCGAGACCCGGCGCGAACGCGGCCCAAAGCGACCTTGCTGGCAACCCGCATAGTCCAACGCGCAGGCCGAGAGGAGCGAAACCCGCTCCGGTGGAGGCGAAAAGCCAAGCGAGCTCCCCAACTTGAAAATTGACGCGAAATTCGGAATGGAAAACCTGATCGCGATAGAGAGCGAGGGTCTCGCTGGCGGGAGGCCAATGACGTGACGCCCTCCAAAGAGAAACGCGAATCCGGCCGCTACTTCACTCGGGGAAACCCGTTCAGAAATTCGCCGTTCGAGGAATGGGCCGAAAGGGCGGGATTGCCGAACAGCGAGATTCTGGAGCCGTTCGCCGGCTCGAACAGTCTTATCGAGACGCTTTCCAGCATGGGACTGTGCGCGCGTTTCGCGTCTTTCGATATCGCCCCGGCCGCGGGCGACGTAAGGCGCAGAGACACACTTAAGGAGTTTCCTGAGGGTTTCAAGACATGCGTGACCAACCCTCCGTGGCTCGCGAAGAACAGCGCCACGGCTCGGGGCCTGGATTTCCCTGAGTGTCCTTACGACAATCTGTACAAGTTCGCTCTCCGCAGATGCCTCGATCACTGCGGATATGTGGCCGCGCTCGTGCCGGAGTCGTTCATCACGGCCAACCTTTTTCAGGATCGGCTTCAATCCTTCGTCTCCCTCACCTCGGAAATGTTCACCGACACGAAGCATCCGGTAGGTTTGGCGCTGTTCGCGCCCAGCCCGGTGGACGACGTTGATGTCTGGTCCGGAGCTTGCCGAATAGGGCTCCTGTCCGAAATCAAGGCGTTGAGGCCCACGCCGCTGGAGTCCGGAGCGAGGGTCGTCTTCAATGATCCGCGAGGGAATGTCGGCTTGATCGCCCTTGACAATACGAAAGAGGCGTCCATTCGTTTTTGCGAGGTCGACGAGCTGGCGGACTACGCCGTCAAATCCACCGGCCGTCACATCACGAAGCTTTCCGTGGGCACGGATATCAGAATCGCGGACTGGAACGGATTTCTCGCGCGGTTTCGAGAAAAAACGTTCGATGTCTTGATGACCTGCTACAAGGGCATAAGAAAGGACGGCAAGTATCGCAGGCGCTGCGACTGGGGGCTGGCTCGAGGAATCATCCATCATGTGGGATAGGCCACCTCCAGACTACGAGGCGATTGAGCGAAAACTGTGGAAACAGTCGCAAGAGGATATTCATGGTGAGATCCGCGATAAGGCTGATCGATTGCTGGCTCGGGTAGCGACTTTCGCTATGCGGTTTGGCTACGAGGAAGAAGTGGTCTTGCGAAAAATCGAAGAAGACAAAATGTTCGCCGCGCACTTCGCTAAAGAGCCAAGACGCACAGGCTTACATCAAAAAGTTGCCGGAGAGTGGATTCGCGGCTTGCCCGATGTAAAAGAGTTCGAGGTACTACCTTCCCATGGCTCAAAAGCGATGAAGGTCACCAGCGACGGGAATCTTGAAACCGAGCATGAGGGAAAAACCTTGCCTGGAAAGTCACTGGATTTCAGGTGGAAGACCGGGACCAAAACTTTTTATGCCATGCACAAATACACAAAGGAAGGTGGTGGCAATCAGGACAGTCAGTATAAGGAAATGGTCGAATTGATGAGGCGATTCATGCTCTGTTGTGACGAAGGAATCGTTTTAGTGGTCATCGTCGATGGTCAATATTATCTGGAAAATCGCAGAAAACGGCTTAATCGTCTGAAATCTTTCGAGCGGCCCTCTCCACCAAGAAGCTCCGCCTTGACTATAGAAGAATTACCAAAGATTCTGGAGGAATACCAACCATGAATAAGGAAGATGAAAAGCGCCGGATCTCGCGGACGGATGAGTCGCCGGAAGAAATGGCGACGCGCCACCACGTGAAGGGGATGGCGTCACCTCCACTAGCCCGTCACCCGTCTCGACGACCCGAAGTTTCGTGAGCGACCCCATGCATCCCGTCATCCTGTCAGGCGGCTCCGGCAGCCGGCTCTGGCCGCTGTCCCGGGAAGCCTACCCGAAGCAGCTCATCGCCCTGACGGGCGAGCGCACTCTGCTGCAGGACACGGCGCGGAGGCTCGACGCGGTCGACGGCGCGCGGCGCCCTATCGTGGTCTGCAACGAGCGGCATCGCTTCATGGTGGCGGAGCAGCTCCGGGATGTCGAGATCACGCCCGCGGCCATCCTGCTGGAACCGGTCGCCCGCAACACGGCTCCCGCCATCGCCTGCGCGGCCCTGGAAGCCCTGTCCCAAAACGACAGGGATGACGACCCCCTCCTGCTGGTGATGCCCACGGATCACGTCATCCAGGATGCTGAAAAATTCGCGCGGGCGGTTCAAGCGGCCGCTCGGGAAGCGACGCGGGGCCGGCTCGTGACCTTCGGCGCCACTCCCGACCACCCCGAGACCGGCTACGGCTACATCCAAGCGGGATCTCCCACGGACGCGAGCGGAGAGGCCCGAATCGTGGAGCGCTTCGTGGAAAAACCGGCCGTCGACGAGGCCGCGCGACTCATTGACGCGGGCGACTGCTACTGGAACTGCGGCATGTTCGTCTTCGCGGCGTCTCGCTACCTGGCGGAGCTCGAGCGCCACGCTCCAGGCGTTCTCGAAGCCGCCCGGGAAGCGTATGAGCGGAAAGCGCCCGACCTCGAGTTTTCGCGGCTGGACGCGGAATCCTTCGGCCGCTCCCCCTCCATCTCGGTGGACTACGCCGTGATGGAGCATGCCGCGGACGTGGCCGTGGCGCCGCTTGGGACGGACTGGTCCGACGTGGGCTCCTGGACCGCGCTGGCGGATCTATCCGGGCCCGACGAGCGAGACGAGAACGGCAACGTGACCCGAGGCGACGTGGCGTTGCTCGACGCCCGCGACGTCTACGCGCGCTCCGAATCCCGACTGGTGACCGCGCTCGGCGTCGAGGACCTCGTCATCGTCGACACGCCCGACGCGTTGCTCGTCGCGGGCAAGGACGCGGCGCAGGACGCCAAGCGACTGGTCGAGCGGCTCAAACGGGCGGACCGCGAGGAATGCCTGCACCACCGCAAGGTCTATCGTCCTTGGGGACACTACGACTCGGTGCACGAGGGCGACCGGTTCAAGGTCAAGCACATCATCGTGAATCCGGGACAGCGACTTTCCCTGCAAGCGCATCGGCACCGGGCGGAGCACTGGGTCGTGGTGCGCGGCGTCGCGCGGGTGACTCGGGGAGACGAGACGTTCACGCTTTCGGAAAACGAGTCCACGTTCATTCCGCGCGGCGCGCGTCATCGCCTAGAGAACCCCGGGGAGGAGCCGCTGGAACTGATCGAGGTGCAATCGGGCTCCTATCTGGGCGAGGACGACATCAGCAGGTTCGAGGACGCCTACGGCCGGTCGGGATCGAGCTCTCCAGATCCGTAGACGTCCCGAGCGTCGCGATTCTGGACGCGACGGAGACGCGCTCCTCAAGAATCTCAACGCGATCGCGTCTCGCGAGGCGAGCGCATCCAAATCTCGACGCCCCGCGTTCAGTACAATA
Organism: uncultured candidatus Poriferisulfidus sp.; assembly: GCA_965116025.1. Lineage (GTDB taxonomy): Bacteria > Pseudomonadota > Gammaproteobacteria > Poriferisulfidales > Poriferisulfidaceae > Poriferisulfidus. The sequence continues at coordinate 1,392,084 of OZ220480.1, read as the reverse complement.
CGGCTTCCTCATTCACGGACGAACGCCATGATCAAGCCCTACGCCAGCGACCGGCTGATCCCGCTCATCGTCGACGGCGCGGAACGCGCCGCGGCGGTGCGGGAGGAAGCCGAATCCCTGCCCTCCCTGACGCTCAACTCCGCCGCCGTCTCCAACGCCGTGATGCTGGCTGGCGGATACTTCACGCCGCTGGACGGCTACATGGGCGCCGCGGACGCCCTGCGCGTCGGGCGCGAGACGCGCGCCGAATCCGGCTTGTTCTGGCCCGTCCCGGTCCTCAACCAAACCCAGGACGCCTCCGCCATCGCGGGCGAGTCGCGCGTCGCCCTGCGCGATTGCAACCGTGACGGACAGCCCGTGCTGGCCGTCCAGCGGGTCGAGGCCATCGAGACCTTGTCCGAGCGCGATCTCGAGAATCTGGCCCGGCAGGTCTTCCGAACCGCGGACCGCGACCATCCCGGCGTCAAGACCTTTCTCGACAATGGCCGAACGCTGGTTTCCGGACCGATCGAGGTCCTGGACTATAGCTACTTCCCGGACGAGTTCTCCGACACCTTCCGCACCGCGGTCCAGATTCGCGACGAGATCCGGGAGCGCGGCTGGGACCGCGTGGTGGCGTTCCAGACCCGCAACCCGATGCATCGCGCGCACGAGGAGCTGTGCAAGATCGCCCGGGAGGCGGTCGGCGCCGACGGCGTGCTGATCCACATGCTGCTCGGGCGTCTCAAGCCCGGCGACATTCCCGCTCACGTTCGCGACGCCGCAATCCGCAAGATGGTCGAGCTCTACTTTCCCCCCAACACGGTGATGATCACCGGCTACGGCTTCGACATGCTGTACGCCGGGCCGCGCGAGGCCGCGCTACACGCCATCTTTCGCCAGAACGCGGGCTGCTCGCACCTGATCGTCGGGCGCGACCACGCCGGAGTCGGCGACTACTACGGAGCGTTCGACGCGCAGACCATCTTCGACGAGGAGGCTCCGAAGGAAGCGCTGGACATCGAGATATTCCGCGCGGACCACACCGCCTATTCCAAGAAGCTCGACAAGGTGGTCATGATGCGCGACGCGCCGGACCACGCGAAAGAGGATTTCGTGCTGTTGTCCGGCACCCGGGTGCGGGAGATGCTGTCTAACGGAGAGGACCTTCCCCCCGAGTTCGCGCGACCGGAAATCGCCCGCATCCTGATGGAGCACTACCAGTCCTCATGATTCCGCCACGCGCGCTCGTCGCCGAGCTCGGCGTCCTGCGCATGGCGTTGCTGGCGCTGGCCGCCGCTCTCGCCCTGCTCGCGACCGATCCAGGCGAGCCACTGAGCCTGGCGGGCTGGGATTTGGTCTGGACCCTGATCCTGCCCGCGGCCGCGCCGCTGACGCTCTTCGTCCTGCTGTTCGACATCCTCATGTCATCGGTCCGACTCGCCGACTCGACGGCGGAAGCGCGGGCGCGCTGGCGCAGGGCGCTGGGGATCGAGACGCTCTTCGCGCTGTGGCTGGTGGCGGCCTGGGCACCGTTCTTCCGCGAGGTCCTGACCCCGATCGCGGAGCGCTGATCGCCGCGTCGCGCGGAGGCGTGCTAGAATATTCGGCCAAGAGGGGATTATCTTTGATCCATGGTCGCGGGCCGGGAATTCTCCCGGGACTCGGGGCGGTCCTCTCGCTTTTAACCAAGCGCAACAGGGGAAAAAATGAAAACTGTACGCAATCTTATGGCCGCGCTGTGCCTGCTCGCGGGCGCGTTCGCGGCGTTGGAGGGAGCCCGAGCCGACGAGCCGATCAAGGTCGGCGTCCTGCACTCCTTGTCCGGAACCATGGCCATCAGCGAAACCGCGCTGAAGGACGTGATGGAGTTTCTGATTCACGAGCAGAACGCCAAGGGCGGCGCGCTCGGCCGCGAGCTCGAGGCGGTGGTCGTCGACCCCGCGTCGGACTGGCCGCTGTTCGCGGAGAAAGCGCGCGAACTGATCGAGCGACGCGAGGTCGACGTCGTGTTCGGCTGCTGGACCTCGGTGTCCCGAAAATCCGTTCTTCCGGTATTCGAGGAGCTCAACGGCATGCTGTTCTATCCGGTCCAGTATGAGGGCGAGGAGTCCTCCCGCAACATCTTCTACACCGGCGCCGCGCCGAACCAGCAGGCGATTCCAGCCGTGGAATATCTGATGAGCGAGGAAGGCGGATCCGTCGAGCGATGGGTCCTGGCCGGTACCGACTACGTCTACCCGCGCACCACCAACAAGATTCTCGAGTCCTTTCTCAAGGCCCGGGGCGTCGCGGAGAGCGACATCATGATCAACTACACGCCATTCGGGCACTCCGACTGGCAGACGATCGTGTCGGACATCAAGAAGTTCGCGGCGGCGGGCAAGAAGACGGCCGTCGTGTCGACCATCAATGGCGACGCCAACGTGCCGTTCTACAAGGAGCTCGGGAACCAGGGCGTCGCGGCCGAGGACATCCCGGTGGTGGCCTTCTCGGTCGGCGAGGAGGAGCTCGCCGGCATCGACACCGGCCCGCTGGTCGGGCACCTGGCCGCGTGGAACTACTTCATGAGCGTCGAGGACGACCGCAACTCCGATGTCATCCAGAAGTGGCACGCGTTCATCGGCGACGAGAACCGCGTGTTCAACGACCCGATGGAGGCCCACTACATCGGCTTCCAGATGTGGGTGCAGGCGGTCGAGCAGGCCGGAACGACCGATATCGACGCGGTGCGTCAGGCGATGTACGGACAGACCGCGCCCAATCTGACCGGCGGCATGGCGGTGATGAACGCCAACCACCATCTGTCCAAGCCCGTGCTGATCGGCGAGATCCAGGACGATGGGCAGTTCGATGTCGTGTGGTCCACGGACGGGGTCGTCGCGGGCGACGCCTGGTCCGACTACATCCCGGAAAGCGCCAAGCTGACCGCGGACTGGACCTGGCCCTGGGTATGCGGAAACTGCGAGAAGCCGCGCTTCTGACTTTATCCGACCGGACCTGCGGCGCGAGCCGCGGGTCCGGCTTCGGGCTACTCCGCCAAGAAGAACGGGACCGAACGACGCCATGGTCCATCTGAGGGCGGAAATCCCGTCTGGACGGAAACTCCTCGGCGCCATCGCGCTTTCCGCGATGGCGCTCTCCGTCATGCCAGCCGCGGCTGAGCCGACCGAGGCTGAGCTCCGCGTCGTCCTGCAGGCGCTCGACACCAAAGAATTCCAGCAAAAGGCCGAAGCCGTCGAGCGTCTCGGAACGCTGGGTGGACCGCGCGCCTTGGAGGCTCTGGAGACGTTATCCAAAGGCCGGTTGCGCGCTCGCTCGGACGGCCGAATCGTTCTCGTGGAGCGCGTCGGAGATCGATACGCGGTGCGGGACGCGGCGAGCGGGCGCGCCGAGCCTGACGCGAGCGCGCGCGAACTGAGGAAGATCAAGGCCAACAACCGGCTGCGCCGATTGATCCGGCGCGTCGCCGGGCGATTGTCCCTATTCAGCGATGAGCCAACGAGGCGTCTCAAAGCCGCGAACGACCTGATCAAGAACCCTGGACCCCAGGCTCTGGAACTGTTCCAACAGGCCCGCGATCAGGAAACCGACGAGACCGTTCGAGACAGACTCGAGATCGGCGTCGCCGCGCTGGAGCTGGAAGCGAACGATCCGGTTCTGCGCCGGGCGGCGGCGACCCGGCTGGCCAAGGCGTCCGAACCGGAGCTCCGCCCGTTGCTGGAGCGCCGTCTACGGGAGGGAGCCGAGCCGGACCCCGCGATCCGCGAGATCCTGCATGACGCGGTCGAGGTCATCGACCGCGAGCTCTGGCTGATCGGCATCGCCGAGAACCTGCTGTTCGGCGTCAGCCTCGGGTCGGTGCTGCTGCTGGCCGCGATCGGGCTGGCCATCACCTTCGGCGTGATGGGGGTCATCAACATGGCGCACGGCGAGATGATCATGCTGGGCGCCTACTCCACGTTCCTAGTGCAGGAGATCTTCCGCAGCGTCGTCCCGCCGGAGCTGTTCGGGCTCTACCTGCTCGCCGCCCTACCCGTGGCGTTTCTGGTGGCCGCCGCGATGGGCGCGCTGATCGAGCGCGGAGTGATCCGCTTCCTGTACGGGCGGCCGCTGGAGACCTTGCTCGCCACTTGGGGAGTCAGCCTGATCCTGCAGCAGCTGGCGCGCTCTCTGTTCGGCGCCAACAATCGAGAGGTCGCCAATCCCGAGTGGATCTCCGGCGCGATCGAGATCGCCGGCGTGACGATCACGATCAACCGCCTATGCATCATTCTGTTTTGCCTGGCGGTGGTCGCGGCACTGGCCGCGCTCATCCGCTACTCGCGCTTCGGCCTGAACATGCGCGCCGTCACCCAGAACCGCTCGATGGCCGCCTCCATGGGCATTCGCGCTGGCCGAGTCGACGCCCTGACCTTCGCGCTCGGCTCCGGCATCGCCGGAGTCGCCGGCATGGCGTTGAGCCAGATCTCCAACGTCAGCCCGAATCTCGGCCAGAACTTCATCGTCGACAGCTTCATGGTCGTCGTGTTCGGCGGCGTGGGCAGCCTGTGGGGCGCCATCGTCGGCGCTTTCAGCCTCGGCATCGTCAACAAGTTTCTGGAGCCCGTCTCTGGCGCCATCCTCGGCAAGATTCTGGTGCTGATCTTCATCATCCTGTTCATTCAGCTGCGCCCGCGCGGGCTGTTCGCGCTGAAGGGCCGCGCCGCCGGAGACTGATATGGGCCCCTTGACCTCGCGCCTGCTCGCCTTGGAATCGCGCCGCGGATGGATGGCGTTCTGGGGACTCGCCGGGGCGCTGATCGTGGTAGTGCCGACGCTGAATCTGGTCGTGCCAGAAGACGCCTGGTTGCACGTGCCGACTTTCTGGGTCACCACGCTTGGCAAGTTCTTGTGCTTCGCCATGCTGGCGCTGGCGTTGGACCTGATCTGGGGCTACGCCGGAATCCTGAGCCTTGGTCATGGCGCGTTCTTCGGGCTCGGCGGCTACGCGATGGGCATGCATCTGATGCGCGAGATCGGGGAGCGCGGCGTGTACGGACATCCGGAACTGCCCGACTTCATGGTGTTCCTGGACTGGAAGGAACTGCCTTGGTACTGGTACGGATTCGACAATTTCGCCTTCGCCGCGCTCATGGCCTTGCTGGCGCCTGGGGCGCTCGCGTTCGCGTTCGGCTGGCTGGCCTTCCGTTCCCGAATCACCGGCGTGTACTTCTCCATCATCAGCCAGGCCATGGTGTTCGCCATGATGCTGGCGTTCTTCCGCAACGAAATGGGCTTCGGAGGAAACAACGGGCTGACCGATTTCAAGGATCTTCTCGGCTTCGACCTATCGGCGGAATCCACCAAAGTCGGGCTGTACCTCGCCTCGGCGGTGGCGCTGGGGCTCGCGTACCTCGCCTGCCGCTACGTGGTCGTCTCGAAACTCGGGCGATTGCTGATAGCGACGCGCGACGCCGAGAGCCGAGCGCGCTTTCTCGGCTATGAGGTGACCCACGCCAAACTGTTCGCGTTCACCCTGTCGGCCGTGCTGGCCGGCATCGCCGGCGCGCTGTACGTGCCGCAGGTCGGCATCATCAACCCGGGGGAATTCGCGCCCGCCAAATCCATTGAGGTCGCGGTCTGGGTTGCGGTCGGCGGTCGGGGCACCCTGTTCGGAGCGGCCGCCGGCGCGGTCGCGGTCAACGGCGCGAAAAGCCTGCTGACCGGAATCGCGCCAGAAATCTGGCTGTTCTTCCTAGGCGCCCTGTTCATACTGGTCACCCTGCTGATGCCGCGCGGGCTGGTCGGCGTGGTTCGGCAATGGCGCGAGCGGCGCGCCATCGCGAAGGTCGCGCGCTCGGACTCTCATGCCTCCGCCTGACGCCGCTCTCCCCGAGGCCTGCCCCATCGCCCCGGAAACCCTGTTGTACCTGGACGGGGTCTCGGTCAGCTTCGACGGCTTCCAGGCGCTCAACTCCCTGAGCCTGATCATCGATCCTGGCGAGATGCGGGCCATCATCGGCCCGAACGGAGCCGGCAAAACGACCATGATGGACGTGGTCACGGGCCGCGCCCGCCCCGACCGAGGCCAGGTACTGTTCGCCGACCGCGTCGACCTGACCGAGCTCAGCGAGACCGAGATCGCCAACCTCGGGATCGGCCGGAAATTCCAGAAACCGACCGTATTCGAGAGCCTGACCGTGCTTGAGAATCTGGCACTCGCCCTGAAGGCCGACCGCCGCGTCCTGTCCGCGCTGCTCTCCGACATCGTCCCGAAGCGTGACGAGCGTGTCGAGCGGATCCTCGAGACCACCCGACTGGCCGCGCGGCGCGACCGAGTCGCGGGCGCGCTGTCGCACGGGCAGAAACAGTGGCTGGAGATCGGCATGCTGCTCGCGCAGGAGCCGGAATTAATGTTGCTCGACGAGCCGGTGGCCGGCATGACGGACGCGGAGACCGAGCAGACCATCGACCTCCTGCGCGAGATCGCGCGCGAGCGCGCGCTGGTCGTGGTGGAGCACGACATGAATTTCGTGCGCGGCTTGGACTGCCGGGTCACGGTGCTCGACGAGGGCCAAGTCATCGCCGAAGGTCCGATGGACGCGATCCAGTCCGACCCGCACGTCATCGAGGTCTACCTGGGGCGATAACATGCTTTCCGCCACCGGAGTGAACCTGTACTATGGCGCGAGCCATATCTTGCGCGACGCCCGCGTCTCCGCGAGACGTGGCCACATCACCTGCCTGCTGGGTCGAAACGGGGTTGGCAAGACCAGCTTCCTGCGCGCGCTGGCCGGGCAGATCCCGGCGCGCGACGGGCGGATCCTGTGGGATGGCGAGGACATCACCCACTTCCCGGCGCACCGCCGCGCCCGCCTCGGCATCGCCTACGTGCCGCAGGGTCGGGACATCTTCCCGCGCCTGACGGTCGAGGAAAACCTGATGACCGGCTTCAACTGTCTCCCGCGCGGCGAGGCCAGCGTTCCTCCAGAAGTGTTCGATCTGTTCCCAGCCCTGAAAAAGATGCTCGGCCGGCGCGGCGGCGATCTGTCCGGCGGTCAGCAACAGCAGCTGGCAATCGGCCGCGCGCTGGTGACCCGCCCCCGCCTGCTGCTGCTCGACGAGCCCACTGAGGGCATCCAGCCGTCCATCATCAAGGATATCGAGAACGTCATCCGATTGCTGGGCAAGCGCGGCGACATGGCCGTGCTGCTGGTCGAGCAGTACTACGAGATGGCCCGCGACCTAGCCGACGACATCGCGGTCATGGACCGGGGCCGAGTCGTCCTGTCAGGCCCGATCCAAGGCTTCCGCGAGGACGATATCCGCCGGCACCTGACCATATGAGCGCGTCTCCGATCACGGACGGCGCGGCGACCTTGACCTTCGAGAGGGGACGAGACGGCACGGCGATCGGCGAGCTATACCAGCGCGACCCGCTGCGCATGCTGTTCCCGCGCCCTATCGCGGGCGAGCCTCTGACCGGCGTCTTGGTCACGATCTCAGGCGGCGTGGTCGGCGGCGACCGCCTCAATATCCGAGTGTCGAGCCGGAGCGGCGCGGCTGGACGGGTGCTGGCGCAGGCGGCGGAGAAGATTTACCGCTCCACTGGCGCGGACTCTCGTATCGGAATCGAGTTGCGGGCCGAGTCGGATTCTTGGCTGGAGTGGCTACCCCAAGAGACCATTCTGTTCGATTCGTCGCGGCTACGCCGCTCGACCGAAATTCGGGCTATGCCAGGAGCGCGACTGCTGTGCGGAGAAATGATTGTGCTCGGTCGCGTCGCCATGGGCGAGCGCATGCGCCAGGGACTGCTACGCGACGCCTGGGACGTTTATTGGGAGGATCGCCTGATATGGTCGGACGCGCTGCATCTGGATTCTGGAATCGAGCGCGTTCGCGCCGCCACGGCGGGATTCGACGGCGCTCGCGCGTGCGCGAGCGTCCTTTACGTCGGTGCCGACGCGCGCCAGCATATCGGGCCAGCCCGGGAACTGATCGACGAGACGGTGGAACGCCCTCTGCGGGCGGGCGCGAGCCGCGTGGGCAAGGTCCTCGTGATTCGCTGGCTCGGGCCGGATAGCCTGCAATTGCGCGATGCCTACGGCCGGTTCTGGGCGGCGTTCCGGCATCACCTGGCTGGCTATCCGCCTATAATGCCCACCTTGTGGCAGGCTTGACAGGGGAGGCGCCATGAATCTCACGCCGCGCGAGAAAGACAAGTTGCTCATCGCCATGGCCGCTGAAGTGGCGCGCCGCAGGCGAGCGCGCGGAGTCAAGCTCAATCACCCGGAAGCGGTGGCGCTGATCAGCGACTTCGTGGTCGAGGGCGCGCGAGACGGACGCGGCGTCGCCGAACTGATGCGCGATGGCGCCACGGTGCTCGGCCGTGACGAGGTGATGGACGGCGTGGCGGACATGATCCGCGACATCCAGGTCGAGGCGACCTTTCCCGACGGGACCAAACTGGTCACCGTCCACGACCCGATCCGCTGATCCATGATTCCCGGAGAGATCCTCCCGACCGAAGGCGAGCTGACGCTCAACGAGGGTCGCGACACGGTGACCCTAATCGTGGCCAATACCGGCGACCGGCCGATTCAGGTCGGCTCCCACTACCATTTTCACGAGGCCAACGCGGCGCTCGATTTCGACCGCGAGGCCGCGCGCGGGCGACGCCTCGACATCCCGGCCGGAACGGCCGTTCGCTTCGAGCCAGGACAGCGCAGAGAGGTGACCCTAACGCCGTACGCTGGCGAGCGACGAGTCTACGGCTTCAACGGAGCCGTCAACGGACCGCTGGAAGACTGAGCCATGGCCTACAGCATTGATCGGACCAGCTACGCGGCCATGTTCGGGCCGACCGTCGGCGACCGGGTCCGTCTGGCGGACACCGACCTGTTCATCGAGGTGGAGCGGGACCACGCCCACTATGGCGAGGAGGTCAAGTTCGGCGGCGGCAAGGTGATCCGGGATGGCATGGGGCAGTCCCAGGCCAGCCGCGCCAACGGCGCGGTCGATACCGTCATCACCAACGCCCTGATCGTCGACCACTGGGGCATCGTCAAGGCCGACGTCGGGATCCGGGACGGACGCGTCGCGGGCATCGGCAAGGCAGGCAATCCAGACGTGCAGCCGGGCGTGGACATCGTGGTCGGACCCGGAACCGAGGCGATCGCCGGCGAGGGCCGCATCCTGACGGCCGGCGGAATCGACGCGCACATCCACTGGATCAGCCCTCAGCAGATCCACGAGGCCCTGTATTCCGGGGTCACCACCATGCTCGGCGGAGGCACCGGTCCAGCCGAAGGCACCAACGCCACCACCTGCACGCCCGGGCCCTGGCATCTCGCGCGCATGCTGCAAGCGGCCGAGGGCTTCCCGATGAATCTCGGGTTTTTCGGCAAGGGCAACGCCACCCGGCCTCCTGCCCTGAGAGAGCAGATCGAGGCGGGCGCCTGCGGGCTCAAGCTGCATGAGGACTGGGGCACGACCCCGGCCGCCATCGACAACTGCCTGTCGGTCGCCGACGAGATGGACGTGCAGGTCGCGATCCATACCGACACCCTGAACGAATCCGGTTTCGTGGAGAACACCGTGGCCGCGTTTCAGGGACGGGCGATCCACGCTTTCCACACCGAGGGCGCGGGCGGCGGCCACGCGCCCGACATCATCAAATTATGCGGGGAACGCAACGTGTTGCCCTCCTCCACCAACCCGACCCGCCCGTATACCATCAATACGGTGGACGAGCATCTCGACATGCTGATGGTCTGCCATCATCTAGACCCCCGCATCCCGGAGGATATCGCCTTCGCGGAAAGCCGTATCCGGCGCGAGACCATCGCGGCCGAGGATATCCTGCACGATCTCGGGGCCTTCTCGATGATCGCCTCCGACAGCCAAGCGATGGGCCGGGTCGGGGAGGTCATCCTGCGCACGTGGCAGACGGCCGACAAGATGAAAAAGCAACGAGGGCGACTTCCAGAGGAGACCGGCGACAACGATAACCTGCGGGTCCGTCGCTATATCGCTAAATACACCATCAACCCGGCGCTGACCCACGGGGTCGCGGAGCATGTCGGATCCGTCGAGGTCGGAAAGCTGGCGGACCTGGTACTGTGGAAGCCGATGTTCTTCGGAGTAAAGCCCGATTTAGTTCTCAAATGCGGCACGATCGCCGCCGCCGCGATGGGCGACCCGAACGCCTCCATCCCCACTCCCCAGCCAGTCCGCTACCGGCCCATGTTCGGAAACTTCGGGCGCTCAATGACCGAAAGCGCGGTCACGTTCGTGTCCCGGGCGGGAGCGGACGCGGGACTGAAAGATCAGTTGGGTCTGTCGAAATCCCTATTGCCCGTATCCGGCACCCGCCGAGTCTCCAAGGCGGACATGATCCTAAACGACGCGATGCCTCAGATGGAGGTGGACCCGGAGACGTACGAGGTGCGCGCCGACGGCGATCTACTGACCTGCGAGCCAGCGAGCGAGTTACCGATGGCGCAACGCTATTTCCTGTTCTGATGCTGGGACGAGCAACGACCGTCTCCTTGGCGAACGAGTGGCCCGCCGAGCGGGAACGCGCTACGGTCACCCTGGATTACGACGGGCGGCACCGCCGCCGGATCCGGCTCGTAGCGGATTCGGGAGAGCCGTTTCTTTTGGATTTGCCCCATGCGGCCCGCCTCGACGAAGGCGACGGCTTGGAACTGGAGAACGGTGGATACGTGCGCGTCGTGGCGGCGGCGGAATCGGTCGTAGACCTGAGTTGCCCGACCGTCTCCGAAACGGCCCAGGTCGCTTGGCATATCGGAAACCGCCATATCCCGATCCAAACGCTACCGGACGGCGCGCTGCGAATCCGGAATGATCACGTCATCGTCGAGATGGCCCGGCGACTGGGCGCCCAGATCCAGCCACGCCAAGCGCCATTCTCCCCAGAGCCTGGAGCCTACGCCGCGCGCGGCGACGGACGACATGAACATTAGCGAATGCATGAAATTCCGAGAGTTTCCGGTCGAGGACGCTCGACTGATCCGCCTAATGAACTGGATGTCGCCATCCTTCCCGATCGGCGCCTACAGCTACTCCCACGGCATCGAGCATGCCGTGGAAGCTGGCCTGGTACATGACCGAGACACGCTACGTGATTGGGTTTCCGAGATCATCGAGACCGGTAGCGGACGCGTCGACGCGGATTTGTACCGAGCCGCGCACGAAGCGGTCCAAAAACGTGACGAGCATCTGTTCCTCTGGGCTCTGGAGCGCGGCGATGCTATGCGAGCGACCCGAGAGATCGGCGAGGAAACCGAGCATCAGGGCCAAGCATTCCTAACCGCCGCCGCTCAGCCATGGCCAGCCGACGCGCTCGACTGGGCCCGCGAGAAAGCTGCGGAGCGTCAACGCCCGATGGTCTATCCGGTCGCGGTCGGGGCTACTACGGCGGCGCATGACATTCCGCTGAAACCCGCGCTGACCTCCTACCTTCACGCGATGGCCGCGAATCTGGTGTCCGCCGGCATCCGGCTGATCCCCCTCGGACAGAGCGACGGGCAGCGAGCGCTGGCCGAATTGGAGCCAGTCATACTGCGGGCGGCCGAAGAAGCCATGCGCAGAGACCGTGAAGACATCGGCCAGGCCGCCCTGATGGTGGACTGGACCTCCTCCCGCCATGAAACCCAGTACACTCGACTGTTCCGATCATGAGCAAGCCCTTTCGCGTCGGTATTGGCGGCCCGGTCGGCACCGGAAAGACCGCGTTGATGGATGCCTTGTGCAAGCGGTTGCGCGAGAGTCATGAAATCGCGGCCATCACCAACGACATCTACACCGAGGAGGACGCGCGTTTCTTGATCCGCTCCGGCGCGCTGGACTCAGAGCGGATCCGCGGAGTCGAAACCGGCGGTTGCCCGCACACGGCGATCCGTGAAGATGCCTCGATCAACCTGGCAGCCATCGGCGACATGGTGACGCGCTTTCCAGATCTGGACATCGTGCTGATCGAGTCCGGTGGCGACAATCTCGCCGCCACGTTCTCCCCAGAACTCGCCGATATCACTATCTACGTGATAGATGTCTCCGCCGGCGACAAGATCCCGCGCAAGGGTGGCCCCGGCATCACGCGCTCCGATCTCCTAGTAATCAATAAAACCGATCTGGCTCCGCTGGTCGGCGCGAGTCTTGAGGTAATGGAGCGAGACTCCCGGCGCATGCGCGGAACCCGGCCATTCCTATTCAGCAACCTGAAGGCCCAAGAGGGAGTTGCCGAAATCGTCGATTTCGTGCTGACCGCTGGCGGGCTTGACGATCCGGACGGAGACTGATCGAGAGCGGGCCGGACTCTACTGAATTTCGAACCATACGGAGGAACTCATGCGACTTTTCAATCGAATCACGAGCGTATTATTCGCATTGTCGGCCGCCCTGCCCGCCTATGGGCATGATACCGGAGGCGTTCACGACCATGGGCTCGGCTGGCTTCTGCTGTTGATGGCAGTGATTCCGGGAATAGCAGCATTTCTGCGCGCTGATTTTTCGAGGGGTAGGATGAGTCCCCCCAACGAGAGCGTACAACTTGGCATCCGCCACAGTGCGCTATGGGGTGCTGCGAGTTGCCGCTATTTCCGGGTTCTGCAGTTCCGCACCGTCAATCGCCAGAATAAAGCCCATATAGATGCGACCACAATTAACTGCGAATTCGCGTCTGCCAAGACCCGAAAACTACAGCCGAGGCACCGCCGACAGCAACGCGCGCGTATATTCGTGCTGGGGGTTCCGCAAAATCTCGACCGTGTCGCCCTGCTCCACGATCTGTCCCTCACGCATGACCGCCATGCGGTGCGCCATCCAGGACACCACCGCGATGTTGTGCGTGATGAACAAATAAGCCAGACCACGCTCTTCCTGAAGGTCGCGTAGCAGGTTCAGGATCTGCGCCTGGATGGTGACGTCCAGCGCGCTGGTTGGCTCGTCGCACACAATTAGTTTCGGATTGACCGCCAACGCGCGGGCGATCGCTATGCGCTGACGCTGACCGCCCGAGAATTCGTGGGGATATCGATTCCGGTGGCGAGGCTCGAGTCCCACCTGCCGCATCAACTCCTCGACCCTGTCCCGCCGCTCGCCAACCTCCCGCGCCACGTCCAGAACCCGCATACCCTCGGCGATGATATCGCCAATCACCATCCGGGGATTGAGAGACGAGAACGGGTCTTGGAAGACGATCTGCAGCTCCGAGCGGAACGGGGCCATCTCGCGCCCGGCAAGGCGGACCAGATCCCGCCCACGATAGCGCACTTTCCCCCGCGTGACGGGCAACAGGCGGATCAGGCCCTTGCCGGTAGTCGTCTTTCCGCAACCGGACTCACCGACCAGAGCGAAGGTCTCTCCCTCGCGCATCGTGAAAGACAGGCCGTCCACCGCCTGGACGTTACCAACGACTCGCCGGAACACGCCACGACGGATCGGAAAATGTATCCGCAAATCCTCGACCTCAAGCAAAGGCTCCGCATCCGCCGTCGGCCCGGACTTGATCGGATCTTTAGCCTCTTCGGACTTTTCGCCATGAAGCCGAAGCCCTCGCTTGGAGATATCCGGTAGCGCCGCGAACAGGTTTCGGCTGTACTCATGCTGGGGGTTGTCGAAAAACTCTCCCGCGGGTCCGGTCTCCACGATCTTTCCGTGTCGCATGATGGCGACCGCGTCCGCCATGCTTTTCGCGACCGCCAGATCGTGCGTGATGAACAACATCGCCATGCCCAGATCTCGTTGCAGGTCGCGTAGCAACTCCAGAACCTGCGCTTGGATCGTGACGTCCAGCGCGGTGGTCGGCTCGTCCGCGATCAGTAGGTCAGGCTCCGCCGCCAACGCCCCAGCGATCATCACGCGTTGCTTCATGCCGCCCGACAGCTGATGTGGATACTCGTCCAGCCGCCGGCGTGGCTCCGGGACGCGCACCGCGTCGAGCAGCTCCAGCGCTCGCGCCATTCCGGCTTTTCTCGACATTCGGCGATGTCTGCGCAATGGCTCACGGATCTGCTGACCCACCGTCATGACCGGATTGAGGGACATCATCGGCTCCTGAAAGATCATTCCGACCGTACCGCCACGAATTTCCCGCATCCGCGCTTCCGGAAGATCCAGCAAGTCCCGCCCATTCAACTGGATTGATCCAGCCTCGACGCGGGCCGTCTCTGGAAGAAGCCGCATCACGCTCAGCGCGGTGACTGACTTGCCGCTACCGGACTCCCCGAGCAACGCGAACGTTCCCCGCTTCGGGATGGTGAAGCCAATCTCCTTGACCGCGATCTCCCGGTCTCGACCGGAACCGAACGCGACCCGAAGCCCCTGAACCTCCAAGAGTGCGCTCACCGCCCTACCCTCGGATCAAACGCGTCACGCACCGCGTCCGACAGCAAGTTCGCGAACAGCACCAGAGCGAACATGAACACGAACGAGGCGGTCAGCGACCACCACACCGGCGGCTCGCGAGCCATCTCGAGGCGCGCGCTGTTGATCATGTTCCCCCAGCTATTCATAGAGGGATCGACCCCTATGTCGACGTACGACAGCACCGCTTCAGCCAGCACTAGGCCGCTGAAGTCCAGCACGACCGTGATCAACACGATGTGCATAACGTTCGGAAGGATATGCCGCAAAAGGATACGCGGCCCCGACACCCCGAACGCGACCGCCGCCTGGATGTACTCGTGCTCCCGTAACTTCAACGCCTCTCCTCGTAGCAACCGGCAAAGCCCGGTCCAGCTAGTCAGCCCCAAGATCATGCACAGAAAAAGCAACCGCAGGTCCGCGCGCTCCGCCAGACTCGCGTATTCGTCGGCATGCGCGTTCAGATAGACGTGCAGGGACAGAATCGCCGCGGCGATTAGCAATACGCCGGGAATCGAGTTCAGCGTGATGTAAATGTACTGGATGACATCATCCACCCATCCCCGGTAATAGCCCGCCATGATACCGAGCGCGATCGCGAATGGAAGCATGATCAGGGTCGTGAGGGTGCCGATCAGCACTCCGGTGCGAACGCTCTTGAGGGTCTGGTAGAGCACGTCCTCTCCGACCTTGTCGGTGCCGAACACGTGATAGGCCCCAGCTAATTGCGTGGTGACTCCGATCAAGATCAAGATCAGCAGAGCGGTAATCGACACGGCCCGCCACGGGATCGGCGGCCCTTCGGCAGGTCGGGCCGATCCACCCCACCATCGGCGGATCCCCCAGGCGCCGAGCGCCAGCGCTCCCCACAACCCGGCCCCGATCAAGACTCCGCGCGCCACCCGAATGGCGATATCCCAGCCACGCTCCCGCTCTGGATTCTTCAGATGGGCTCCCCCGTAGTCTAGGCGAGGGTAGACCCGCTCCCGCCCTCGCGGCGTCTCCCGAGTCTCCTTGCTATGCGCGCGATACGCGAACGGCGCGGAGTAAGTCCGCTCAACCTGGGTCCGGAGAGGACCGGCCAAGATATCGAACACGCTTATAATCTCGTTCGAGTACTCCACTTGATCACCTGGCCTTTCCAGACGCGGATGGAAGTGCACCGAATCCAGAATCGCGATAGCCGCGAAGAAACCCAGCGCCACCGCCGACACCGCGCCGCCGCGCCGAGTCATGACGGATCGCCAAGCCTGCCGCAGATGCGGCGTGCGCAGGACGAAGCCGACATACAGCCCCACGCCCGCCAGCAACAGGTACAGAAAGAAATCGGTCAGCAGAACGACCCACATGATCAGCGTAACCGGATGCGGGGATCCGCGAGAGTGTAGGAAATGTCGGTCAGCAGCAAGCCCAGGATGTAGAGCACCGTGCCGAGGAACACCATCGCTCGCACGATCGAGAAATCCTGCCGCTGAATCGCGTCGATGGTGTAGCTACCGAGCCCGGGAATACCAAAGAATGACTCCGTGATGAGACTGCCCATGAACAGCAACGGCAGAATCACTACCACCCCGGTCAAGATCGGGATCAGGGCGTTGCGTAGGACATGCCGGAACAGTACCCATTGCTCGGACAGGCCCTTAGCGCGCGCGGTTCGAACGTAATCCTTGGATATCTCCTCCAGAAATAAGGTCCGATACCAGCGAGTACCGGACCCAATCCCGTAGATGACGCTGATGATGACCGGGAGGATCAAGAACTTTGTAGCTTCGAACCCGGTGTCGTAGCCAGAGATGGGAACCAGCTGCAACAGCTTGCCAACCAGATACTGCCCACCAATAATATAGAACAGGCTGGAGATCGACATCAGGACGACGCAGACCACCACCCCGCCCACGTCCAGATAGGACGCTCGAAAGAACGCCAGCATCAATGCCAGCGTGGTGTTCAGGAATAGACCGAGCAGCAGGCTTGGCACCGCGATCGCCAGACTCGGCCACATGCGCTGGCGGATGTCGTGGCCGATGTTTCGTCCGCTGTCAGAATTGCCGAAGTCGAATACGAACAAACGCGCCGATTTGGTATAGAAAATCGTGTCCGTCAGTCGCTCCAGCCCGGCCGCTTCGGAATTGTAAAGAAGCGGTCGGTCGTAGCCGTGGTCGCGCTTCCACGCCTCCACCTGTTCTTGCGTGGTGTACTTATCGCCCAGGTGCAGTCGGGCCACCTCGTCCGGGGAGTTGACCACGAAGAACAGCATGAACGTCAGCAGGTTAACCCCAATCAGGATCGGGATCGCGTACAGCGCCCGGCGAACGATATAAGCGATCATCGGCCGCGCTCCCGCTCGCGGCGGAAGAATCCGATCAAGGCAGGCAAAACCAAGAGCGTCAGCGCCGCTAGTCCCGCCCAAAGCGGCCAGACCGTCGGGCGGTTCCATCTCTGGACCGCCTCCTCGCGCGCGTCAGCATCAATGCGCCGATACTTGAGCGTGTTGTAGGACATGGTCGTCGGCTTGTTGTTATGCACCCACTGATGCGACAGGATGTAGCTGACCGGATGAAAGCCCCAGGACCAAGGAGCGTCACGGCGGAGAATTTCCAGCATCTGGTCGATGATTCGCTGGCGCCGCTCGCCATTCGGAATGTTCTTCATTCGCGAGAACAGCGCGTCGTATTCTGGATTCTTGTAGTTCGCGGAGTTCGGACCGTTGGAATCCACCTGGGAATTGGGTCCGTACAGCAAGAACAGGAAATTCTCCGGATCCGGGTAGTCCGCGTGCCAGCCCCACTGGAATATCTGCCCGGTCCCCTTGCGCATCTTCGCCCGAAAGCGGTTGTAGTCCGTAGCGCGGATCACCAGTTGGATATCGATCTTGGCGAATTGCTTGCGTAGCCAGTTCAGCGATGCCTTGGTGTCCGGCCCAGCGCCAACCGCCTCGAAATACAGCACCAGCGGCTTGCCCGTCTCTTGGTCGATGCCGTCTTGGTAACCCGCTCGCCGCATCAGCTCTCGCGCCTCCTCGATACCACGCCGGACCGCCCTGCCGTCTTCCCAGCGATACACATAGGGGTTGATTCCGGCCTCGCCCTCGCGAACTCCGAAGATCTGCGGCGGCAACGGCCCTTGCCCCGGGATCCCGCGCCCGTTACTGAAAATCGAGACGTGCTCCTCATAGTCCACCGCGATGGATATCGCCCGGCGCAGCAACCGATTTCGCTCGCCGTACCCTCCCACCACCGGGTCCAGCATGTTGAAGCCCATGTAGAACACGGTGAGATCGACCGCCGTGCGCAGCTGGATCCCTTTCTCCTCCATCTCGTCGGTCAGCCCCACCTCCCCACCACCGCCATATTCGATGGCCTGATCGAAGCTGTCCGATCCAATCCCGGAAATGTCATAGTAACCTTGCAGGAACTTGCTCCAGCGCGGAATGCTCTCCTTCTCCAGACTGAACACCGCCCGGTCTATGAATGGCATGACGCGCCCTTGATCTTCCAGGAATCCCTTCTCCTCGTCTCCTGGCTCTCCCTCGCTCGGATACGGCTGTCCTCGGAAATTCGGATTGCGCTCCAGCACCATCCGCAGGTTCGGGTTGTTCTCGGTCAGCATGTAGGGACCGGTGCCGATCGGGTACCAATGCAGAGTCAGGTTGCGCCGCGCCATGCCGGGCCGCTCATGGAACACGTCCGCCTCCCACGGCATCGGCGAGAAGAACGGCATGGCCAGCCAGTAAATGAACTGGGGATAGGTGCCTTTCAGGCGAATCCGATAGCGGTACCGCGACAGGGATTCCACGCCAGACATCGACAGGCCGCGCAAGTCCATGGGGGTATCCGGCGCGTCCTGGATCCGCGCTCGAAACTCGGCGAAACCCTCAATGTACTCGGCGATAATCCCGGCGATCGGGCAGTGTCGGCGAGGATCAGCCAATCGCTTGATCTGGTAGACGAAATCCTCGGCCACAAGCTCGCGGCTCCCGACATGCGGGAAATCCGCGAGCGCGTTGATCGATTCGAGGTCCGCTTCCGTCAGGTCGTGGTAACGGTAGCTCCCGTCCTCCCGACGCGCCAGCGCTGGGTGCGGTTGATAGCGGATGCCCGGCTTGACATCAATCAAGTATTCGGTGTACGCCACGTCTTGGGCCGAAACTCCAAGCGGCAGCTCGGCACCGCGCTCATCCAAAAACCGAACCTCCGGCATGCGCTCCGCGGACAGGGCGACCAACTCGTAGGGCCGCTTCAAGTAATGGTAGGCCATCGGCGGCTCGTAGATCTGCTGAATGAAGCCGTACGAAGTCGAAGTGTAAGAGCGGGCCGGATCCAAAAACTGGGGCCGGTCACTGAACGAGGAATACAGCACGGACCCGGATTTTCGGTCCTCTCCGCGAGGATCGTTCCAGGTCTCTCCGCAACCCGTCAGCAAAACGAGCGCGGCCACGCTCCCCCATCGAAAGGATGGGCCACAGCGGCGGAGGAAACGCACGGGGGTCGGGTTCGTTATAAAATGGCTTTCGTTCATTCTATACCCGCCAAGGTGGCGAATACTGAAATCATGGGATTCCTGGACGGCAAGAAAGCGCTCATCACCGGGGTCGCGAGCGATCGCTCCATCGCGTGGGGCATCGCCGAATGCATGCGCGAACAGGGAGCGGATCTGGCGTTGACCTACCAGAACGAGAAGCTGAAATCTCGGATCGACCGGCTTGCCGAGATCTGCGGCGACGCGATGACCCTGCCCTGCGACGTGGCCGAGAAGGACCAAGTGGAGGAGACCTTCGCGCGGCTGGGAGAACGTTGGCCCGAACTTGACATTCTGGTGCACAGCATCGCCTACGCGCCCCGCGAGGCGCTAGACGGGGATTTTTGCGAGAACACGTCGCGCGAGGCTTTCGCCACAGCG
Source organism: uncultured candidatus Poriferisulfidus sp. (assembly GCA_965116025.1). Lineage (GTDB taxonomy): Bacteria > Pseudomonadota > Gammaproteobacteria > Poriferisulfidales > Poriferisulfidaceae > Poriferisulfidus. Next base: position 1,372,836 of record OZ220480.1, on the reverse strand, counting down.
CACGACATCAGCAGCTACAGCCTGACCGCCTTAGCCCGAGCCGCTCGACCGATGATGCGCGGACATCCGTCGGCCATTCTAGCGCTGACCTACCTCGGGGCGACGCGCAGCATGCCGAACTACAACGTGATGGGGCTGGCCAAGGCCAGTCTCGAGGCGAACGTGCGCTATCTCGCCTACGCTATGGGGCCGGAGCAAATCCGGGTCAACGGGATTTCCGCCGGACCTATCAAGACTCTGGCCGCCGCGGGCATCGGAAACTTCCGCACGATGCTGGACCATGTGGCGAAGAACGCGCCGCTTCGCAGAAACGTCACCCAGCGGGATGTCGGCCATGCGGCCGCCTTTCTGTGCTCAGACATAGCCAGCGGCATCACCGGCGAGATCACCCATGTCGATGCTGGCTACAACACCGTGGGCATGACCGACTTCGACGTTTGATTCGGCTGGCCAGACACTTATCGATCAAAAAGCAAAGGGACTATCGGCCCAAACGTGACGTATAGCCATAATCAATCGTCATAGCCTGGAAGAATGATCCCCTCATTCGCGGACAGACCCAGCTTTTTCCCCACTGCTATCATCAGTTTGTCAAGGCTATAGACCGAATCTACGGAGCGATTTGACGCGATGGCGAGATGCAACGCGTCACCAGCCCTCAGACCGGTCTCGAAGCGGCCAAGCCAATCCTTGGCTCGGTCGAAATCTTCCGACTTCGGTAACAGGACAACAAAAGACTCCTTGACCATGGTCTCGAACCGTGAGTAAGCCTCGCTCGCCACCACGGTATCCAACTTTCCCATACGCACTTCACGGGCAAGCAATGAGGCGAACTCGACCTGGGTCCAATGGCTAACCGCCAAATCATTCGCTGGCAAGTTCTCGAAAAATTCAGCGATCAGCCCGCTGGTCGATTCTGGAAGGATGAGAGGGACGAGGAAACTGGTATCGAAATAACGCATGTGGACGACTGCCGGTCTCACAACCCCTCATCCCGAATCTCACGCAATAACTCCGCGGCGGGACGCCGCAACCCAGGCATGGTTGCCCGAAACCGAGCAAGATCTCGCAACGGCAATGGCTTTTTCACTTGGCTAGCAGAAGAAAGGCGTGCTACAGCCTTACCACGGCGGGTTATAACCACCTCCTGGCCCGCCTCTACATCGTTTAGAAGCTCACTCAGACGCGTTTTTGCCTGCGCTAGGCTAACCGTGACCATGAACAACTCCATGTGATCGCGAAATTGACCGCATAATAGCACGTTTGGCGCAACCAAGAATTGGCGATGGTGTAGTGAAGCCTCAAGAAACGCATGCAGCGTTTCTTGAGGCGACGAACCGATTACGCAAAACCGAAGGTCGCGAACAAACGCCTCTGGAAGTGCTGATCCGTGAGGGTCACGAGTGAGGGCATCGCGGCCTTTGACGCGTTTGGTCGCAAGCTAAACAACCGAAGTCAGAATGGCGAGAGGCAACGCGACCAGCTACACAACAATCAGGTCTTTTCAGCAAAGCATCACGTAATTTGATGGCCAAAACGTCAGTCACTTCACCTTGATCAACTACCCTTTCATAGAGTGCACGTTCCGATTTTCGCCTCTTGCTCAAGGACCGGCTTGAATTCCTAGACATATTTGGGCAAAAACCTTGAATCTCGTGTGGTTGCTTGCCCGCCACTCCTCGCCAAGCGCGGTTGCGATTCGTCGTGTCCTATTCGCACGCGCCAAGCATTTCCGATATGTCTTTCCCCAAGGCCGTTAATTTCAAAAGGCTAGCTTGAAATAACGGCAGAAGGCAATCGCTTCAAAATTTTCAGGAGGTCACCGCGAATCTCCTTCAGGTCCGCACGAGCTTCTTTCATGAATTCGCAGAAATCCCTTCTGTCGGCATTAACGCCTTATCCAACGATTGATAAGTGGAAAACACTACACGAGTCGATTCTCCTCGTCTTAATTCACGGGCGATCTTGGCAGGATCTGTGTGAACAGGACATTCAAGTTCGGAGAGCTTAATATCCTCATTCTCATTACGCCCACCAGCACCAGAATCGGAGCATACAACAACGCAGTTAAGAGGGCGAGTGGTTAATCGCAACCATTCCCGGCGAGCTTGGGAGACCAGTGCGATGGTTGGCGCCACAAACAAAATCGATTTTCCGCTCTCGACGATTCGCTCGGCGACGCGAAGCGCGGTGAAGGTCTTGCCTGTACCGCAGGCCATGGTGAGACGCCCTCTGTCATGCGCGGAGAATCCATCAATGACATCTTCAATCGCTTCTTTTTGGAGAGGCCAAGGCTCCTGCACTGGGCGCTCGATATCCTTTTCCTCTACCTGAACGTCGAGATACTCCTGAAAATCGATCTGCGTTACTTGAGGATTAGCATTCCGGATCGCCGCTTCAGCTCTATCTCCCCACCGACAAGTCGCTACGACCCAGCGCATACGAAAAACCTGCTGTTGCGAGCCACCAAGAAATTTGTCGATCTCACCTTTGCCGAGAGTGTGCCGCTCGTCATAGCATTTGCACTGGATGGCAATCCATTCGCCCGTGGTTCGTCTCGCTACAAGATCAATGCCGATATCCCGACCGTCAAGATTGGTCAATCTTTCTCTCTCAGGCCAGTCTTGCCAATGCCAGATATCATCAACTTCAAATTCCGCCTGCTGGCGGGCAATCCGCATGAATAGATTTTCAAACCAACGGCCTTTCTCGGATTCGTCGCGGCTTTCGGAGCGGATGCGGTCAAGCACCTCTCGCGCGCTCGGCCTTCCAGATAAATCAAGAGGACGTTGCGTATCACTCATGGCATCTTGACCTCGCTCGCAATAGCCCTACTGAACCCCAGGCACGCAACAGACCCGCATGGTTGCCGACATCAAGCTCGCACATCCGTCTCCTCTCCCTCGCTACGGGCGATCACCACCGCGCCGCTCGAATCGCCGAACACGTTGACGCTGGTGCGACACATGTCAAGCAGACGGTCGACGGCCAGGATCAGGCCGACCGCCTCCGCCGGCAGACCCACCACGCCCAAGATCAGCACGATCGCGACCAAACTCGCGGCCGGAATCCCTGCCACGCCGATCGAGGTCAAAAGCGCCAGTATCACGACCGTGGCCTGTTGCGCGACGCTTAGGTCCAAACCATAAGCCTGCGCCAGAAACAGCACCGCCACGCACTCGTACAATGCGGTGCCGTCCATGTTGACGGTGGCACCGAGCGGCAGCACGAAACTGCCCACGCGGTTGGAGACGCCCGCCCGCCTCTTAACGCAGTCCAGCGTCACCGGCAACGTCGCCGAGGACGAGCTGGTGGAGAACGCGGTCAGAAGGGCGGACAGCATGGCGCGAAAATGCCGTAGCGGAGAGATTCCGAACGAGCGCATCAGGAGCGGCAGAATCACGAACATGTGCAACGCCAAGGCGCCCAGCACGGTGAAGAAGAACGAGGCCAGCGGGATGAATATCTCCAGTCCCGAGGTGATGACCACTTTGCCCACCAAGGCGAACACCCCGACCGGGGCGAACAGCATAATGAGATGCGTGATCTTCATCATAACTTCCTGCACGCCCTGCCAGAACGTATGCAGGGTGTCGCGCGCGCCCTCGAAAACGCGCGCCATGAAGTAGCCGAACAGGAGACTGAAAAAGATCAGGCCGAGCATCTGCCCTTCCGCCGCGGCCGCCACGATGTTGGTCGGAATCATCCGCAGGAACACACCCACCACATCGGCGGCTCCACGACCGGCCACCTTGTCGGTGATCTGTCCCGTGTCCTCGTGCAGACCCAGCACCTCCCGCGCCGGAATCCCGTCGCCGGTGAGGCCCGGTTGCGCCAGATTGACCAGCACCAGCCCCGCGGCGATCGCCAGCGCGCTGGTCGTCAGATAGTACAGAAGCGTCTTGCCTCCCAAGGAGCCGAGCGCGCCCGCCCCAAGGTTCCCGATTCCGATGATGATGGAGGACACGATCAACGGCACGATGATCATCTTCAGGGCATTCAGGAACAGCTTCCCGATGAAATCCAGCACGGGGACGACTGCCGAGCCGACGGCTCCGTCCGGCTCCAGAGTCATCCCGACCAAGACGGCCAAGGCCAACGCGAGCAGGATTTGCCAATGTACCGCCATGCGCATGATGTGTCTCTTGTTTCGCTGATATTAAAGACGAGGGCTACTCTAGCCGATCAGGGTAGCGAACGATCTCCGCCTTCGCGCGGAGCGCGCGCTGGAAGGCCGCGGCCTCGCCAAGCCGCGTCTGGTCGCGCAACATGTCGCGATCCTCTTCCTGAACTCGCTCTGGAACCGTCTCGCGCACGGCATCCAGCGCGACCATCGCCACGCCATCGAGCAGGACCGCCACCCCGAAAGAAGAGGGTCCTTCCGGGCGCGGCAAGGAGAACGCTTTCTCCAAAATAGGCGGAGGAATATCCCGAACCTGCCGGGATAGCCCATCGCGAATGACCAGCTCAGCTCCGTCGCCCTCGGCGAGCGCCTCGATATCGGGCTCCTCTCCCAACCGCTCGGTAAGATCCATCGCGTGAGAAAGCAGATCGGACCAAGCCGCCTGCCGCGCCAGGCCGTCACGAATCCGATCAGCCACCGTCTCCAACGGGAGGATTTGGGCCTCCTCGCGCTCGTCGACGCGCACCACAACCGACCAGTCGACCTCCAAGTCGATTCGGTCGCTATTCATCCCGCCGCGCAGTACCTCATCGCGACGCAAGGCCGCGCGGACCGCTTCTCGCGTCAAAGCCCCTTCCGGCAAATCCGACAAGGGAACCAAGTCGGTGCTCCGCGTTTCCATACCCAAGCGCTCAGCCGCCACGGCGAGACTCTCCGGATTCTCGTAGGCCAGCAAGCCGAGTTCCTCGGCCGCGGCCGCGTAGCGACTCTCCAGTCCGGCTCGCCGGGCCCGTTCGGCGACCCGGTCTCGCACGTCTTCAAGGGGCTGGAGCCGCGACTCCTGGACTTCCCGAACCTCTAGCAGATACACGCCCCTCTCGGTCTGGATCGGCTCGCTCACCGAGCCGAGCTCCAAGCTGAACGCGAGGGCCGCCAGATCTTCCGGAATATCCTCCGCCGCGACCCAGCCAACCGCCCCGCCCCGCTCGCGACTCAGGTCGTCCTGCGAATCCGACGACGCCAGCTCGGCGAAATCCGCTCCTTCCTGAAGACGCTGGTACAGCGCCCGGGCTCGTTCCTCGGCATCCGCGCCCTTCAGGAAAATCTGCCGCAAATCCCGCAGTTCCGGGGTCATGAAATCCAGAGCGTGCGCCTCGTAGTAGGCCGAGATCTCCTCCTCTTTCAACGGCGCGCCGTCGTCCATCTCGTCGAGACGCAGTTCCAGATAGGACACCCGGACTCGCTCTGGAGTCGCGTGGAGATCCCTGGATTCCTCATAATCGGCCTTGATCTCTTCCTCGGTCACCGCATCAGGGTCGAGGAAGCGATCCGTGCCGATCACGAAATACCGGATGTCGCGGGTCTGGTCCTTCAGGGCTCGGTACTCTTTCGCCTCGGCATCCGTCGCGAACGCGGAGTCCGCGAGCATCCGCGCGACTACGCTAGTGCGCATGCCCTCGCGCCGATCCGCCTCGAAGAGGGCCGGCGTAGTCCGGTTGGATTTCAGGATCTGGCGGTAGCGCTCCTCGTCGAAGCGGCCATCGACTTGAAATAGGTCCAGAGACTGGATGTCACGCGCCACCGCCTCGTCGGTGACATCGATTCGCTCGCGATCCAGAAACTGGAACAGAAGCGTTCGATCAATCAGTCCGTCCAGAGCCCGCTCTCTCAGGGAGCGCTCCCATCGATCAGGGTCCGCGCCGGGCGGAGAGGGGTTCTGGGATCGGCTTTCCTGGTAGGCCTGGTTATACCGCTCGACGGGAATCGACTGATCGTTGACCTCCGCCACGTCGGCGCCACCCCCGAAACCCAGATACTCGCTGATGCCCCATAGAGCGAACGGGATGCTGATGACCAGAATGATCAGGTACGCCACCCATCCGGTGGCGCGCTCGCGAATTACGTGAAGCATGTCGGGTCCGGATCCGAATCAGGCCGGGCCCTGTAACCAGCCGTCTTCCGACGACTGGCGGAGTGGACGGGACTCGAACCCGCGACCACCGGCGTGACAGGCCGGTATTCTAACCAACTGAACTACCACTCCGCGCGGCGGTCGGCTCCGCCCTTGACATGGTGGGCGCTGAGGGACTTGAACCCCCGACATCCGCCTTGTAAGGGCGACGCTCTACCGACTGAGCTAAGCGCCCCGTGAATACATTAATTCAACGCGTCCTTGAAGGTCTTCCCGGCCTTGAACGAGGGACTGTTGGACGCCTTGATTCGCATGGCCTCTCCAGTCGCCGGATTTCGCCCATCGCGGGCGGGGCGGTGCTTGGATTGAAACGTGCCGAAGCCGGGAATGCTGACCTTGTCCCCCGCGCGCAACGCGTCCTTGATAGCGCCCGTCATCGCGTCCAGAGCCTTGGAGGCCGCGGACTTCGTGATTCCGGCTTCATCGGCCATTACCGATGCGAGATCATTTTTGTTCATTGTTTTCGTTCTCCGAGTTGATAGTGAGGTAATTGCGGACACGGCCGAAGCCGCGCCATTATAAGACAAACCCGCGGAACTCTCTTTTCCCCCGCGGGGTTGACGAGTCAATTATAGGACGAATCGGCCCACCGTCGCTAGCGGCCCGCTCAATGATGGATGGCCGGGTCTGGGCGGGCTTTTTTCTCCGGCGGCTTCTCGCCCGTGGGTGGAGCGCCTTCCTCCAGTTCCGGCCGCGGCATCCACTCCAAGGCGAGCTCCATGATCTCGTCGATCCACTGGCAGGGAACGATCTCCAAGGCCTGACGGATGTTGCGCGGCAACTCGACCAAGTCCTTCTCGTTCTCTTTTGGAATGAGAACGGTGCGAACGCCGCCGCGCATGGCCGCCAGCAGCTTCTCCTTGAGTCCCCCGATCGGGAGGACCTCTCCGCGCAACGTGATCTCTCCGGTCATCGCGACCTCGGCCTTTACCGGGATCTCGGTCAGGGCGGACACGATCGCCACCGTCATGGTGACCCCCGCGCTCGGACCGTCCTTGGGGGTCGCGCCTTCGGGGACATGGATGTGAATGTCCTTCTTCTCGTGGAAATCATGCGGGATGCCGAGCGTTTTGGCCCGGCTGCGCACCACCGTCTGCGCCGCCTTGATCGACTCCTGCATGATGTCGCCCAGCCGACCGGTGTAGATCAGCTTCCCGGAGCCGGTGACGATCGCGGCCTCCACGCGCAACAGCTCGCCGCCGACCTCGGTCCAAGCCAAGCCGTTGACCTGCCCGATCTGGTTGTTCTCGTCGGCCAGCCCATAGCGGTAGCGGCGCACGCCCAGCAACTTGCGCAATTGCGCCGAGGAGACCCGGATCTGCTTCTCGCGCGGCTTGAGCAGTAACTGCTTGACGGTCTTCCGGCACACCTTGGACAGCTCGCGTTCCAGATTGCGCACCCCCGCCTCGCGCGTGTAGTAGCGAATCACGCTCCGGACCGCCCGATCCGGAATCATCAGCTCCGTCTTCTTCAGCCCGTTATCCTTCATCTGCTTCGGGATCAAATAGCGCCGGGCGATGTTCATCTTCTCGTCCTCGGTATAGCCCGAGATGCGGATCACCTCCATCCGATCCAGCAAGGCGGGGGGAATCCGCAACGTGTTCGCGGTGCACACGAACATCACGTCCGACAGGTCGAAGTCCACCTCCAGATAGTGGTCGTTGAACATGTGGTTCTGCTCCGGGTCCAGCACCTCCAGCAACGCCGACGCCGGATCGCCGCGGAAGTCCATCGCCATCTTGTCGATCTCGTCGAGCAGAAACAGCGGGTTGCGCACCCCGACCCGCGACATGTTCTGGATGATCTTCCCAGGCAGGGAGCCGATGTAGGTGCGCCGATGTCCCCGAATCTCCGCCTCGTCGCGCACTCCCCCCAACGACATGCGGGTGAACTCGCGCCCGGTGGCGCGCGCGATCGATTGCCCCAAGCTGGTCTTGCCGACGCCCGGCGGGCCGACCAGGCACAAGATCGGACCCTTGATCTTCCTCACGCGGTTCTGCACCGCCAGATATTCCAGAATGCGCTCCTTGACCTTGTCCAGGCCATAGTGCTCCTTCTCCAAGACGCGCTCGGCCTTCTTGAGGTCGCGGCACACTCGGGAGCGCTTCTTCCAAGGCGCGTTGACCAGCCAGTCGATATAGTTCCGGACCACCGTCGCCTCCGCCGACATCGGCGACATCATCCGCAACTTGCCCAGCTCGTGCGAGGCCTTCTTCTTGGCCTCCTCCGACATGCCCGCCTTCTCAATTTTCTCGGCCAGCTCGTCGACCGCGCTCGCGCCGTCGTCGTTATCGGAAAGCTCCTGCTGAATCGCCTTCATCTGCTCGTTCAGGTAGTACTCGCGCTGGCTCTTCTCCATCTGTTGCTTGACGCGACCGCGGATCTGCTTCTCCAAGCTCAGGATGTCCAATTCCGACTCGATCAGCTTGAGCAACGCCTCGATGCGCTCCCGGACCGAAAGGATCTCGAGAATCTTCTGCTTCTCGTCCAGATTAAGGGTCATATGCGCCGAGATCGTGTCGGTGAGCCGCGACGCGTTGTCGATCCCGGACAAGGACGCCAGCGCCTCGGGCGGGATCTTCTTGTTGACCTTGGCGTAGCGCTCGAAACCCTTGTGCAGGGAGCGCGCCAGCCCCTCGATCTGGGCCGGTTCCGCGCCCGCGGTCTCGGTCAGGATCTCGACGCGCGCGCCGAAATAGTCGTCGGCGCGCTCGTAGCGAACCACGCGCGCCCGGCTCGCGCCCTCCACCAGCACCTTGACGGTGCCGTCCGGAAGCTCCAGCAACTGGAGAATCGAGCTGACCGTGCCGACCGAGTGGATGCTCTCCGGGTCCGGGTCGTCGGTCTCGGCCTTCTTCTGCGTCAGCAGCAAAATCTGCTTGTTGGCGGCCATCGCCGCCTCCACCGCGCGAATGGACTTCTTCCGCCCCACGAACAGCGGGATCACCATGCCCGGGTACACTACCACGTCGCGCAGCGGCAGGACCGGAAGCGACGGGCCGCCGGCGGGCTTTCTGGCCTTGGGGCGGGCTGTTTTCGTTGCGGGTTTCTTGCTCATCGGATCTCCGCGCCAGCGGATCGGTCGGATACGTTCCTAGCGTTCATCATATGGGCGCGGCTCCACGTTTTCAACGGGTCCGGCGCGTAGCCCTGGACCCTCAAGCCCGCCGCTCCTCGACTTTCGGGTCCTCGTACACCAAGTACGGCGACTTCTCGCCCAAAATGACCTCCTTGTCGATCACCACTCCGCCCACGCCCTCGAACGAGGGCAACTCGTACATGGTGTCGAGCAGCACGGTCTCGAGGATGGTGCGCAAGCCCCGGGCGCCGGTCTTGCGCTCCCGCGCGAGCCGCGCCACCGCCGCCAAGGCGTCCGCGCGGAACTCCAGCGTCACGCCCTCCATCGAGAACAGCTTCTTGTACTGTCGGGTGATCGCGTTCTTCGGCTCGACCAGCACCCGCGCCAGCATGCCCTCGTCCAGCTCCTCCAGCGCCGCGACCATGGGCAACCGGCCCACGAACTCCGGGATCAGCCCGTAGCGGATCAGATCCTCCGGCTGCGTCCGCTGCAGGACATCAAGCGCGTCGCGCGTCTCCCGACCTTGGATCTCGGCGCCGAAACCGATCCCGCTCTTCTCGGTCCGGGCGCGTATCACCTTGTCAAGGCCCGCGAACGCGCCGCCGCAAATAAACAGAATGTCGCTAGTGTCGACCTGCAGGAACTCCTGCTGCGGATGCTTGCGTCCGCCTTGCGGCGGAACCGAGGCGATGGTGCCCTCGATCAGCTTGAGCAACGCTTGCTGCACCCCCTCCCCGGAGACGTCGCGCGTGATCGAGGGATTGTCGGACTTACGCGAGATCTTGTCGATCTCGTCGATGTACACGATCCCGTTCTGCGCCCGCTGCACGTCATAGTCGCACTTCTGCAACAGCTTCTGGATGATGTTCTCCACGTCCTCGCCCACGTAGCCGGCTTCGGTCAGCGTGGTCGCGTCCGCGATCGTGAACGGGACGTTCAGCCGTCTCGCCAACGTCTCCGCCAGCAGAGTCTTGCCGGACCCGGTCGGCCCGATCAGCAGAATGTTGCTTTTGGCGAGCTCGACCCCGTCGTCCTCGTCGACCCGCGAGCCGACGCGCTTGTAATGGTTGTACACGGCCACCGCCAACGCCCTCTTGGCATGCTCCTGACCGACCACGTGCTCCTCGAGCGCGGCGTAGATGTCCACGGGGCCCGGCAGGGAGTCCGGCCGCCGCTCGGTCTCCACCTTCAGCTCGTCGCGGATGATCTCGTTGCACAAGGACACGCACTCGTCGCAGATGTACACCTTCGGCCCGGCGATCAACTTGCGCACCTCGTGCTGGCTCTTCCCGCAGAACGAGCAACGCAACAGCGCCTTCGCCGGCTTTCCTTTTCCGCCCTTTCCCTTGTTCATGTCCCGTTCGCGTCCCGGTCAGCCGGGCTCCGAATCGTCGAGCGTTTCCGCCCGGGTGGTCAGCACCTTATCGACGATGCCGTATTTCCGCGCGTCCTCGCTGCTCATGAAGTGGTCGCGCTCCGTGTCCCGCCGGATTTTATCAATTTTCTTGCCGGTATGCCGGGCCAGCGCTTGGTTGAGCTGCGTTCGGGCCCGCAGAATCTCCCGGGCATGAATGTCCACGTCGGTCGCCTGTCCCTCGAAACCGCCCAGCGGCTGGTGAATCATGATGCGCGAATGCGGCAGCGCGTAGCGCTTGCCCGGAGCCCCGGCCGCGAGCAACAGCGCCCCCATGCTGGCGGCCTGCCCGACGCACAGGGTGCTGACGTCGGGCCGACAGAACTGGATCGTGTCATGCACCGCGAGCCCGGCGCTGACCGAGCCGCCCGGGGAATTGATGTACAGCGAGATGTCCTTGTCCGGATTCTCCGACTCCAGAAACAGGATCTGCGCGACCACCAGATTGGCCACATGGTCGTCGATGCCGCCCACGAGGAACACCACCCGCTCCTTGAGCAGGCGGGAATAGATATCGTACGCGCGCTCGCCGCGCGCGCTCTGCTCCACCACCATGGGAATGTATTGGGATCGAACGTCTCTCATCACCCGCCTCCTCCGCCGCGCGCGAGCAGCTCCTCCAGCGTCATGCTCTCCTCGCGCACTCTAGCACGATCCAGCGTCCAGCGGATGAGCGCGTCCCAAGTCGCATCCTCCCGAAAGTGGGCGTGGAGGGTCGGATCGTCCCGCGTCGCGCGACGGGCGGCGGCCGGATCCTTGAATCGCGCTATGTACGCGTCCTCGACCCGCCGCTCGTCCTCCTCGCTCGGCTCGACTCCGCTCAGGGAACGCAACACGTGGAACACCGTCACCCGCCTCGATTCCGCCCGCGCCGACATGCGCGCCAGACGGACCGCGGCGAGGTCATGGTCGTCCGGCGACACCCCCATCATTTCGAACTGCCTTGACAGACACCATTCATGCAGAGAATCGGGCACCGGCACGGCCGGGTCCTCGTCCGTCGTCAGCGCCTCCACGATCTGTCCGCACAGATACGCGCGTCGCGCCTCGTCTCGCTTGCCCTGCAGGTGCGCGCGAACGGTTTTCCGTATGTCCTCGCGCGTCAATCGCTCACCGAATCGCGCCCGCAACTTCGGATCGTCCCAGTCCAGCAAGACGACCTCGCGCACCGCCAGAATTCTGAGCCGGATTTGATGCCGCTCGGACGGCGGGGCAGCCGCGCCGTCTTCCAGCTCGACCAACTTCTCCTCCCCTTTGACCATGCCCTGGAGGTGCTTATGCAGGCTCAGAGCTCCTCCCGGCTCCAAAATCAACGCTTTGGCCGGAACGTTCTCATCGATCTCCCCGAGCGTCTCGTCCATCCCGCAGGACTGATACTGAAACTCCACGTGATCTCCCCACGCCGCCGGCCTGTCCACAGCTTCTCGAGAAGCGAGATCGCGACGCAATCGCTCCATCGCCTCCTCCACCTCCGCGTCCTCCAACGCGATTCCCGGTTCGATCAGCGCCACGTCCGAAAGCGAAAGCCTGGATTCGGAGAGTTCCGGATACACGTCGAATCGAGCCTGATACCTCATCGGCCGGTCCTCGCCATACTCCTCCACCTCCACCTCCGGCTCCAGAACTGGCCGCAAGTTCTTCTCGGCCAGGGCCTCGCGCAGGGATTCGCCGGCGAGACTCTCCAGCGCCTCGCCATACACCTGCGGGAGGTGACTCTGCCGCACCACCCGCACCGGCACCTTGCCCGGGCGGAAGCCATTGAGACGGAGAGTGCGAGAGAGATGGAGAAGGCGGCTTTCCACCCGCTCGACGAAGCGCCGCTGAGGCAACGTGACCCGCAAGGCGCGCGCCGTCGGACCCAAAATTTCGAGAGAGGTCTCCATCGTTTCTATCCAGCAGGAGGGGTTGGTGCGAAAGGAGAGACTCGAACTCTCACGGGGTCACCCCACTGGCGCCTAAAGCCAGCGCGTCTACCAATTCCGCCACTTTCGCCTCGCCACCAACCTCATCAATCGCGCCGCACCGAGGACATCCGACTTGATAGGCCGCCCGCTCACTCGCGGATCCCACGCCCGGCTTGCCGCCTATCAGCCCATAAAGTCGAAATCAGAATCCGTCAGGTCTGAAGCGGTGAAATTCTCAAGCGTGATCGTCCAGTCAGGTTCATAGTCTGCTGGCGGCATCGGCGCGCCAGGCATCGGCTTGTAAAACTCTTGAATGATCGTGTGCTTGCCATCTTGACGGATATTCAGATCATCCTTCGAGTCGATCCCGTCTATCAAGATTTCTAGCTTATCATTCTCAAGCCCGCTAAAATCGAGTATGTCATCGTCTCCGTCCAAACCGGAAAACTTAAAAGTATCCGCCCCCTTGCCGCCGGCCATTAAGTCATCGCCCGCGCCGCCTTCTATCGTGTCGTCGCCGGCACCGCCGCCTATCGTGTCACCGCCGTCCCCCCCGCGCAACGTGTCGTCGCCGGCGCCGCCAGCGATCCCGTCACCGCTCGAGCCGCCTTCCATCACGTCGTCGCCATCGCCACCGGACATCGTGTCAATGCCGGCGCCACCTTCCATAACGTCGTCGCCCTTGCCGCCGGACATCGTGTCGTTGCCCTCGCCTCCCTTCAGCGTATCGTTACCGCCCCCGCCGTATATCCGATCATCGCCCTTGCCGCCGTCAATCGTATCGTTTCCTTCGTCGCCATTTTGGCTTTCGCCTTCGGGAGTCTGTCGCGGGTTGGAGCCGTCCTCAAGCCTGTCGCCGTACAGAATGTCGTTGCCATCGCCTCCCTTGATCGTGTCGTCGCCCGCGCCTCCGCGTATGGTGTCAACGCCCGCGCCACCCTCCATAGTGTCATCGCCAGCATCGCCTTCCAGCGTGTCGTCGCCAGCACCGCCGCGCAACGTGTCATCGCCCGCGCCACCCTCCATAGTGTCGTCGCCAGCATCGCCGCGCAACGTGTCATCGTCCGCGCCACCTTTCATAGTGTCATCGCCGGCGCCGCCTTCCAGCGTGTCGTCACCAGCACCGCCGATCAAGCGGTCATCGCCGGCGCCGCCTTCCATCCAGTCGTCGCCTTCGCCTCCGGACAGCCGATCATCGCCTATCCCCCCGAATAGGTCGTCGTCGCCGTCGCCGCCAAACAGATGGTCGTCGCCTTCAAGCCCATATAGCGTGTCGTTGCCCAAGCGTCCGTATATCTTGTCGTTTCCCCTGGTTCCCATCAGATTCCCCTTGCCAGAGAATTCGTTCCTGGGATCATTGGGCCGTAATCCTCATGATAATCGGCTTCAAGGGTACCTTTAACTTTGGCCATTTTGTTCTCCAGTATTGTTGTTATCAGACAGGGTGAAGCCCGCGCCTCATCCCATGAAATCGAAATCGGAATCGGTCAAGTCCGAAACCCCCGCGCCTCGGAGCTCGATGCTCCAGGGATAAGCTTCTCCGGCGGTGATCTCCACCCTACCGCCTCCGATTGCCGCGATGGTCAAGTCCTCGAACGTCAAGCCCATGTCTTCCGCGAACACGATCATGTCCTTTCCGTCTTCGAAGCCCCTGATATTGTCGCGGCCTTTATCACCAGCGAACGCGAAGCGATCCGCGCCCTTGCCGCCGGTCAGATAGTCATCGCCCTTGCCGCCTATCAGCGTGTCGTCGCCATCGCCGCCGTGCAGAATGTCATCGCCGGCGCCGCCTATCAGCGCGTCGTCGCCATCGTCACCGAGCATGTAGTCATCGCCCTTGCCGCCTTTCATCCAGTCCTCGCCGTCGCCGCCGTGCAACTGGTCATCGCCACCGCCGCCTCTCAGAATGTCATCGCCATCGCCGCCGAACAAGCGGTCATCGCCTCTGCCTCCGCGCAGGTAGTCATCGCCCCCGCGCCCGCCTAGCTCGTCGTGACCATCATCGCCGAGCATATAGTCGTCGCCATTGCCGCGATCAACAGAGTCGTTGCCTTTGGTACCCGTGTAGGTGTAGTCGGCATCGTAGTCTTGCCACCACTTCAGAAAAGAGTCGTCCGTCAGGATCGGGTCTCCCGTTCTCCAGCTCTTTTCATCATCGGGTATGTCCTTGTCTTTTAGTGGCCAAGCCATGATCAGCTCCTTATATCAGCATTATTTTCGGACGCGAGTCCGGCGGCGAGTATAACAGATTATCCCGACCGGGAATCCGGGCTAATAGCCCCAGCCTTATGACCCTCGACCCACTCCCCCACCAGCGAGCGCCGCTCCAGCCCTGCGCCGGTGATGCTCTTCGCCACCGGGCGCAGGCAATGGTCGACATGAAACTTCAGGTACAGAGCCAAGGCCACCGCCGGATAATTCCGCTGGCCAGCAAACTGCTTCGCGTCACATCTGCCGCGAATTCAATCGCTTCGCCATCATGGTCATTCACCGAGCCAATATTTTTACGGAAGGGTGGAACCGGACCGCCCCGCGCGCGCCCATGAACGAAACGGATGCAGGCTCAGCATCGCTCGCCACTCGCGAATCTTGAATGATCTCGATATCGTCCATGAGCTGACGCTCCAGAAAGCTTGCGCCTTTCCGCTTCCTCTCCGCCTCCATTGTAGCGAACGCAGGCGGGCCACCCGGGCGCCAGGATGAGAGAACCAATCTCCTCAAGCATGGGTTCGCTTTATTCGAGCTCCCAAAAGCTGGGCAGGAAGGCGATGCGCCGTGTCCTATCCGAAAAATTTTCTATCATGCCACGAAAATTCGTGAGGACGCAAGCGAAAACGGTCACGACAAAGTGACCGTTTTCGCTTGCCTTTTCGGCCCGTTTGGTGTAGGGCTCTTAATTTTCTTTATAATCATGGACTTGTCCGCATCGCCGTTTCGATTAATCCGTGCGAAACTTTTGGGGCTACGCCCTCCTGCTGCTCGCCGCGCTGGCGGGCGGAGCCTTGCTTTGGGGCTGGATTCACGCGCTGTGGGCGCCGCCGATCCCGCACCACAAACTCGTTAAGTACGGCGCACTGCTCGTCGCCGCGCTGGTCCTCGCGCTGTGGGCGCGCCGCCGGGTCACCCGCGAGGCGCTCGGCCTGCGGGGCTCCGCCATGCCGCTGCTCGCGCGCGGCCTCGTCGCCTTTTCCCTCACGGCCGCCCTGCTGGCGCCTCTGTGGCTCTTCCTGGTCGAGATGGACGCGCGCGTCGCGGACCCTTGGACATGGGGCCTGAGACTGACCCGAAAGCTCGCCGGATACCTAGCCATCGCCTTGGCTGTGGCCACCCTGGAAGAACTGTATTTCCGCGGTCTTCTCCTGTCCCGAACCTCCGGCTACTGGGTGCCGATGACGGCCTCAGCCCTTTTCTACGCCGGCATCCATTTCCTGAACCCGGCCCCGGACCCAGCCCTGGCGAGCCAATGGGACGGAGGATGGACGCTGCTGACGCGCGCCGCGCTCGACATGCCCGAGCAGTGGATTGAGCAGCCACAACGCCTGTGCCTGCTATTTCTAATCGGCTTAGGCCTCGGCGCCATGCGCCTGCGCGGCGCCAGCCTGGCCTTCTGCATTGGCGCGCACGCCGCCATGGTGTTCAGCCTGAAAACCTTCAAGAATCTCACGCTCCCCGGTCCTTTCGGGCCGGACTGGATCGGATCCGACGCCTCCGGCGGTTGGGCCGGGGTCGCGTGGGTCGGAATTCTCGCGTTCGGCCTCTGTTTTCGTTTTAAGATTCGAGGGAGACCTTTCCAGAAATAAGGGCGAGCCGCTTTTCGGCCTCTACAATTAACTGATAAATATAGGAAAGAAATGGTCACAAAATTGTGACCATTTCTCCTTGCTTTCGCGCTCCCGCTCGTTTAATCTGGCAGGCCCGAACCCGGAGCCTGTCCATGCGCGCCCTTCCTCTCGCCTGCTATCTGATCTTCCCGGCCCTGGGAGCGGCGGCGGAGAACCCCATCTCCGTCGCCCGCTACGCCTACATCATGCCTGGCAGCAGCCACGCGCAGCGGAACCCGCTCCAGGTCACCCTGACCCAGGTCCGCTTCCCGCAGGAAATCGCCACGGTCGGCGAGGCTCTGAATCATCTGCTGACGCGCTCGGGCTACCGCCTCGACGAGCGGCGAAGCCGCTGGGCGAGCGCCATCCTGATCCCGCAACCGTTGCCTGAGATACACCGCGACCTCGGACCCATCCCTCTTTCGGAAGCCTTGACCGTGCTGGCCGGCGACGCTTGGCGCCTGAAAATCAATCCGCTGTACCGCACCCTGATCATCCACCCGACCGAGGAATGGAGCGCGCGACTGGAGAGGTCGGCCCCCGCCGTCGAAGTCGAGAATGCCCAAAGCCTAGCCATGGAGGATCCAGGTCCAGCGGACGCGGAGGCGAGCGAGACCCCGCCCCCTCCACCAGCCAGCCTGCATGACGAGGCCGAGATCTTCGTCGAGGACATGGCCCTGCGGGACGCGCTGGACCTGATCGTGCCCGTCGGCTGGACGCTGCGCCCGGAGCTCCCGCCCTCCCTGTTGCGGACCCGAATCTCGCTGATCTCGTCAACCACCTGGTGGGACGCCTTGACCGAGTTGACCCGCAAGCTCGGAAGCCGCGCCCGGGACGAGCTCGTCCTGCATGTCTTCGAGGACCGGAAGCTGGTCGTTCTGGGACGACCATGATCGCGCGCGCCACGCCGCTCGCGCTCACGCTCTGCGCTTGCGCCGGCCCGGAGCTCCCTCCCGTCGAGGTCGACGAGCCGCGGGCGCTGGAAATCCCGACCGCGACGCCCGCCCGACCCGCGCCGCCCCGCCCCTTCGTCCGCGTCGAAAGAGCGCGCGCGAGCGATTCCGGGCCCGCCGTCACCCTCAACCTCCAAGGCGCGACGCTGAGCGAATGCCTGACCCGGGCCGACCCGAACTTGAACGTAGTGCCCGCCACCCCGGAAATCGACCTCGACCAGAGCTGCAGCGTTCGCGTCAACGACCTCGACATGCCGCGATATCTGAAGATCCTGGAGGGAATGACCGGCTACGCGCTGGAACTGGATGCCGAGAGCCCGGTCGTGCGCGTCTCGTCCTATTTGACGCGGTCCTGGGACGTCAGCACCTTCGCCGGCCAAGGCCAGTCGAAGCTCAAGGTCGGCGAGGCCGTCGCGCTGTCCTCTTCTTCCTCCGCCCAAGAAGAAGGAGAGGGTCAGGCCGACGAGAAATCCGAGGAGGGGGCCGCCATGGTGATCTACGACCACACCGATTCCCCTTGGGAAGACCTCCTCGCCAACGCGCGGGCGATCCTAGGCCTGTCCGGCGCCGAAGCGAAGCGGGACGATTCCCCGCGCGCCTGGCTGGTCGCGGACCAGCGCCTCGGCCTGTTGCGCGCGCGCGGGCCGGTGCCGCGCATGCAGGAGCTCGACGCCTGGCTGGACGAGCAGACGCGGCGCGGCGCCCGGCAGATCCTGATGGCCGTCGCAATCCTCGATATCTCCCGCGAGGAAGGGGCGGGCGGCGGGCTGGACCTGAGCCTGCTCTACGATTCGGTGGATCGACGCGTCGAGCTCTCCCGCACCGCGCCTTCCGCGATGTCTCTCGTGCGCTCCAGCGGAGCCTGGGAAGTCGACGCGGCGCTGGAGTTCGGCCGCTGGAGCCTGGACGCGGCTGTGGAGCAGCTGTCGCGGCACGGACAGGTCACGGTGCGCAGCGACCCGGTGTTCACCGTCATCAACGGCATGACGACGTTCCTTGGCGACGGGGAGGAGGTCAGCTTCATCGCCAGCACCGACCTGACGCTCGGGGAGGGACGATCCGAGCCAGTCCTGTCGACCCGATTCGAGCATATCCGGGTCGGCTTCCGTATCGCCGTCACCCCGCGCGTGCGCCACGACGGATCCATCCTGGTGGAGGTCATCCCCGTGTTGTCGTCGATTCGCTCGCAAAGCGAGTTCGAGACAGGGGTCTCCACCGTGACGCGGCCCAATATCGCCATCCAAGAGATGGCCACGCTGGCGATCACCCGCAGCGGCAAGCCGATTCTGCTCGGCGGCCTGATCCAGAGCCGGTCGCGCCAGGTCGCGCAACAGCCGAACTGCGACCACTTCCTGTGCCAAGCGTTCGCGGCCTCTACCCTGGAGAAGACCAACCGCGAACTAATGATCGTCATCACGCCCATCGAGGTCGCGATCTGATGATCCAGCTCGAGCGCCCCGCCCAAATCGGCCCGCGCGAGGCCATACTGATGGACGACCTGGCGCTGACGGACCTCTCCGGCTCTCTGGCCGAGCGACTGGCCCCCATCGATTCGGAAGACCCGAGCCTTCCTCTCTACGTCGACCAGGAGCAAGCCGACGCCCTGTCGGAACTCCACCCCGGGCTTCCCCTGTATGGGCTTTGGCAAACCCTGATCTCCTCCGGGCTCGTTCCCGAAGACCCGGGCCTCTACCACGTCGTCACGGACTCCTCGCCGCGCGAGGGACGTTATCTCCTGCGCGAGCCGGACGGGGCCTACAGCGGACACGTCGCGAACGAGATTCCGCTGGACGCGTTCGCGCCGGACGAGCCCGCGCTCAAGCCAATCCTGATCCGTCCGGAACCCGAGCGGCTTCGCCTCCCTCCGCGACCCATCCAGACGTTGCGCCAGCGGCAGACCCAGAAGTCGCGCGCGCGCCTCCACACCCTCGCGCTGGCCGGCGTCATGGCGCTCGGCAGCGCGCTCCTCGGCGCCGTGGCCGACCAAGTCCTGAGCCACCGCCACGCGCGAAAGGCGCAACAGGCCGAGAGTCTCCTGCAGCGGACCGCCCAGTTGCGGCGAGAGCTCGCGCGACTGGAGACCGGCGGGCGCATCGAGCCGATCGATCAATCGCGCCGCCTTGACCAACTGCTGATCCTGTCTCAGCATTTCCAGCCGGTCGAGTTGCCGCGAATCTCCATGCTGGACGCCCCGACGCTCAGCGCCGTCGTCCGCCCCCTCGGCCTCATCCCTCCCGCCACGCCCGCCGGACTTCCGGCCCGGCGAATCACGCATCGCCCCGATGGCTCGCTTCGCGTCGTCTGGTAGCCAGTGGCGGCGGCTGGGGCCGCTCGCGCTGATCGGCGCGACCTGCCTGACCTTGGCGGGCGTGACCGTCACCGCGCTCGACCGCCAACGCGCCACGCCGGACCTGACCCGTATCACCGCTGAGCGCGCGCGGCTGGAACGTTCCCGGCAACAGCTCGAGGCCCTGCCGCCAGTGCGGTCCATCCACTGGCAGATGAGGCAGCTGCGACAGATCGCCCGCGCCTTGCCGGACATCAGCGAGATGGAAGCCATTGAGGCGGACCCGGACCTCTACCCGGAAGCGGTCCGCCAACGGATCGGCAGTTTCGGCGGAACGGTCTGGAAGGTCGCGCTACGGGGATCGTTGTCGTCAGTGATCCAACTGTGCCGAATCGCCCAGCCTCTGATGCCGCTGATCGTGGACGAGGTTCAGGGCTCGGAAGGAATCGCGCGCGCGGCGCTGTTCGTGCTCGGAGCGAACCCAAGCTACGGAGAAGACGCGTGAGGGCGGCCCTGCCACTGGCGATCTGGTCCGCCGCGGCCCTCGCGGGCGGCGAACCGCCCGTGGAGACGTCCCGGAAGATCCTCCAGGACGCGGAGTCCCACGCCCATGAGCTGCGGCGCCTGCACGCCGCCGACGCCCTGCTCGAGATTCAGCTGCGGATCGCCCAAAAACTCCAGGAATGCCAGCGGACCGGATTTCCCTGCCTAGGCGCGGGGTCGGCCCCAGAGCCGATCCAGGCCCGCGCCGAGTCTCCCACCTCGACCCCGGCGCCAGCGATGAATCCACCACGGCTGATCGGCGTCTACCAAGGACGGGCGCAATTGCGCCTCGACGGCGGCCAGCGCGTCGAGGTGCGCGCCGGACAGCGACTGGGTCCCTGGCGGATCGGCTCGGTGGAAGTCGACTCGCTCGAGCTGCTGGACGCGGGGGGAGCGCGGTTGCGACTCCCGGTCACGAGGAGCGCGCCATGAAGAGCCTGTCCGAGCGGGTCGCGCGGCGCTTCGAGGAAATCCGGCAAGCCTTGGTCAGTTCCGGCGCCTTGCCGTCGAACGCCATGCAGCTGGCCTGCCCAAGCGACCCCGAGGCCATCGTCCCGCGACTGTTGCGGGCTGGAGCCGACGCGGAGTCCGTCACCATGGCCCTGGCGGAGGCGTTCTCGATGCCGGTGCACTCCGAGAGCCTGCACGGCCCCCTGGACCACGTGGCGGACGGGACCTCGGCCTGGGCCGATGGTCGCCTCTTCGTGACCGACCCGTTCGCCTGCCAGCATCTGATCCGCAACCCGCGGCTGGCGTTGCCGAAAGAGATCCCGCTTCATGGCGAGACCGGCTTGATCCCGATCCAGTCCTCCACCCATTCCGAAATCGCCCAGGATCCGTCCTCGTCTCCGGAAGCCGAGCGGATCCTGTACGAGTGGGTCACGCTGGCCATAGACCGTCAAGCCAGCGACCTTCACATCGTGCCCCGCGACAACGAGGCCGTGGAGATCAAGATGCGCCGGAACGGGTTGCTCCTGACCCTGCGCGAGGAGCGCATGGTGATGTCGGAAAAATGCAACTACCGGCTGATCTCGAATACCCTGCTGACCTTGTCCGGGAACCAGCACGGGGTGTACAGCACGCCGAAGGATGGCAATCTGGAGATGCCCCTGCGGGGACGAACGTTCTTCATCCGGGTCAACATGTGCCCGGTCACCATCGGGCGGAAGGTCTGGGGCTCGTTCACGTTGCGCATCGTGGCCGGCTACCAGCGCTCGGTGCGAACCCTGGACCAGCTGGCGCTCGGCGATTCCTTCGTCCAGTCGCTAAGTCGGATCGTCACCATGAACAGTGGCCTGTTTCTGCTGACCGGCCCAACCGGGGCGGGCAAGACCACGACCTTCTACGCGCTGGTGATGGAGATCCTCCGCCGCAACCGCAGCCAGATATCCATCAAGACGCTGGAGGACCCCATCGAGGTGCAGATCCCCGGCATCGACCAGATCCAGATCAACGACGATATCGGCATGAGCTACGCGGCCGGCCTGCGGGCGCTTCTGCGGGCCGACCCGGACGTCATCCTGATCGGGGAGATCCGGGATGAGGAGACGGCGCGTCTGGCCTGCCGGGCGAGCCTGACCGGCCATCTGGTGCTGTCCACCCTGCACACCAACAACAGCTTCGGCGCGATCGAGCGTCTGCGCAACCTTGGCGTGCCCTCGCACCTGATCGCCGACACCCTGGCCGCCGTCAGCGCGCAGCGGCTGGTCCGCCGGGTCTGCCCTCATTGCGCGACGCGCGGGTACGACGAGGCGAGCTGGGAAGCCACCCGCATGCTTGGACTTCCCCCCGGAGAGCGCTGGCCGCTCGCCCGCTCGGAGGGTTGCGAGCGCTGCGGGGGCAGCGGCTATCGAGAACGCGTCTGCATCGCGGAAACTTTGTTCCTGGACTCCTGGGTGGTCGAGAAGATCGCCGCTGGAGCCGGGCTGTCGTCCCTGCACGACGCGGCCCGTGCGCGAGGTTTTCGCAACCTTTGGGACCACGCCACGGACCTGATCCGCGGAGGACAGACGACTTGGGCCGAATGCATGCGCGTTCTGCCCGAACCGCCCGGGGAGTCGTTCCAGATTCCCCAATCACACACCAAACCCCTTCAACTCGCCTTCACGGAGAACCACGCATCATGAAACGAATCGCGCCCAAAACCCGCCAGAGCGGATTTACCTTGCCGGAAATTCTGGCCGTCATCGCCCTGATCGGCATTCTCGTCTCCACCGTCGTCACCAGCTTCGGAACCGCCGAGAGAGAGCTGGCGATGGCCAGCAGCAAAGACGTCCTGCTCAACGACATCCCTTCCGCCCTGATCTCGTACCGCGCGATCAACGGCAGCCTGACCGGGGTCGCCAAAACGGACATCACGGACGCTGGCGTGTCCGGAAACGGGCCGTTCGGCGACGCCTGGGCGCTGAAGAACGCGGCGGCGCGCACCGTCACCATCGACTGGCTGATCTCCAGCGCCGAGGAGCCGGACGATTTTGGCCCGGACCTCGCCACCGCCCTTGGAAACGTGACGGGATCCGCCATCAGCTCGAGCGCTTACAACAAGAACAACGACACCCTCGCGGTCAATTACCGGATCCCCTGACCATGACCTTGTACACCGTGCGCTGCCTGTCGCCGCGCGGCTCGACGGTCCCGCTCGCGGTCGACGCGGACAGCCCGGTCTCCGCGAGACGGCATCCGGCGGTCGCCAACCGCCGGGTGCTGTCGGTGCGAAGGCACTGGCGAGAGTGGCTTGGCCTGCGGCGGGCCGACCTCAACGAGCAACGCCTGCTACTGGCTCAGATGTCCATGCATCTCGGCCGCGGCAGCCTGACGCCCGGGGAGCTGGACCGAACGATCTCGCTGCTCCCCTCGTTGCGGCGAAATCGACAGGCCCGAAGCGCGGGCGGACTGTCCGGCCTCGCGCCCGCCGACCTCCTTCTGCTGCTCAACATGCACCCCTTCGCCGTCGCCTTGTGCCGCGAGGGAGAGCGTCTCGGGCAGGTCCCGGAAATGCTGCTGCAGGCGGCGGATTTTCTGGAGCGCCAGCGGGCGAGCGAGCGGACGTTGCGCGGGCCCCTGCTACGGGCTGGCCTATACGCGACGACCGCGCTCGGACTGCTCGCGCTGACTCCGTTCCTGTTCCAAGCGCTCCTCGACAGCCTGTCCGGCCGGGTCGAGATCCAAACGACCCTCGCGACCGACATCCTGATGGCCCTGCATGCCATGCTGACCCACTATCTTCCACTGACGCTGGGCGTCATCGCGGCGCTCGCGCTCGCTGGATATCGATTCTGGGACCAGACCCGGGCGATTCCGCCGCTGAGCGACATCGACGGACTGGCCCGCGCGCGGCGCTCCTCCGCCCTGCTAGCCGTCCTCGCCCCGGCCTTTCGCAAGGGCGTCCACCTCGCCGATCTGGTGCGCTCGCTGCACCCCCTGCTCGGCAAAAGCGCCACCCGGTACCTGTATACCCGGCTGCGCACCGGGCACAGCCTGTCGCGAAGCCTGTCCGAGCGTCACTTCAGCCGTACCCTGATGATTGGTCTGCATCGCTTCGAGGACGCGCCGCCGACACAGCTGCCCCAACTGTTCGCCGCCATACAAACCAACCTGAAAACCGAGATCGACTGGCGCCTGGAGAGGCTCGTGCGCTGGACCCGCTGGTTGTACTCGGGATTGATCCTGACCCTCATGCTGTTGCTCGCCAAGGGCTTTCTGGTTCCGATCTACTCGATCTCGGTTCGATGATATCCGCCAAGCAAAACGGATTCACCCTGCCGGAGGCGCTGGCCGCGCTCATCCTGGCGGGAATGGCGATCGCCCTGGCGGGATCGTTCGCGGGCATGCGCGTCGACGCGGCGAAAGCTCACGGACAACGCCATGAGGAGCGATACGTCGCCTCTTTGGTCGAGCGCGCGCACCGGCAAGGCCGGCTGGCCGAAGACGCCTCCACCGCGGCCGAACTGCGGGCCGCCTTGCCCCACGTCGCCGTGCCGGTCCGACTGGGCGACGGGCGCGCGTACCGCATCGCGCTGGATGGCGCCGACCCCCGGATCCAAATCTCCGCCAACGGCGACCCGGCGCGTCCAGTTCGGGTGGTCCGACCTCCCGCGCCAATCTCGGAACTCCGCGTCCCGTTCTGGCGGGCGCGCCAACTGCGCCAGTCGCGACCGACCACCAGCGAATGAGACGTCCGCGATCCACCGCCCGCGCGCGACAGGCCGGATTCAGCCTGCTGGAACTGGTCGTCACCCTGGCGCTGTTCTCGATCCTCGCCGGAACCCTGCAACTCAGCTCGACCCGCCGACTGGTCGACGATATCGAGCGCGACCAGGTCGAGCGCGTGGCCGGAGAGGTCTACCGTCTGGCCAACGCGGCGCAACGCTATGCCATCGACGAGGGCGAATGGCCGCGCGAGATCCTGCTGTGCGCCGGGGCCTACGCCGAGCTGGACGCGCGTGGCCTCCTCAAGGGGGCGCCAGAGCGCTCACCGTATCTGAACTCTCGAGGCAGGCGGACTCAGTACGTCCTGTCCTGCGACTCCAGCCACTTCACCGTCACGGTCACGACCGAAAATCCCGAGCAGGCTTCCGCCCTTGAGCGGAAGCTCCCGGGATCATCGACCTCAGGCTCCGTCCTCGCCTCGCATTATCCCAAGCCCGCCGACGCGAGCGGCCAAGGATCCGGATTCATGCCTCTGGACGGCTCCGAGAGCCCTACCGCGACGTGGAATCTGGGCAATCAGTACCTGTTCGGCGCGCGCGACGTGGTGACCGAGACCGGACAGACCCTGCTCAATTCCGTGCAGTTCGCGGCCGCGGCCAAGCCCGGCGACCTCATTCGAAAACCGACCTGCCCGAGCGGAATGCGTCCCCGGATCTTCACGGCTCTGAACCAGGTCTCGTTGCCGAGCGGTCGGGCGCTGCACGGCATTCAACTGCCCGTGGACGATCTCGCCTCCACCTGGCGGGTCCGGGTGGTCCTCACCGGCTCTGGAGGCGTCGAGACCCCGCGCTCCAGCGCGACCACCATCGCCGTATTCGTCAAATGCTCGTACTGAGCGGGAGACTTTCGCCTATGACGCTCTCCAGACTTTTCCCGTCGCTCGCGGCTGGATTCCTCGCTTGCCTGTCCGGCGCGACCCCGGCCGCGCCGCCCGACGCCACGCCGCCCACGTATTCCCAATGCCAGACCCGCGGGCTGAGCGACCAAGCCTGCCACCAGCAGATCGTCGAGGCAGGCGGAGTTTCCGGATCGGTCCCGCGCTACGCCCAAAGCGTCACGCCAAAGAACTTCGTGGGCTGGACCGAGCACGAGCGCTGGTACCGGACGTATGTCCGATACCGGAAGCTCAACCACGACCGCATCCTGCCCCTGCGAGACGTCATTCACCATCACCCCAGCTACCCGGGCTTCATTCCATGGGCCGAGCGATATCCATAAAGGGTCCGCCCGGCCTCTCCCGGGATTTTCGCCGTCGCGCGGGCGAGGCGCGCTCCGCCGGCGCGCTTCCCGCGTCCGCCTCACACGTTGAAGCGAAAGTGCATGACGTCCGCTTCCCGCACCTCATAATCGCGGCCTTCCGAACGGCATTTCCCGGCGGCCCGGGCGCCCGCCTCTCCGCCGCAAGCGAGATAATCCTCGTAGGAGATCACTTCCGCGCGAATGAAACCCTTCTCGAAATCGGTATGGATCGCCCCCGCCGCCCGTGGCGCGCGCGCTCCCGCGCGAATCGTCCACGCCCGCGCCTCCTTCGGCCCCGCCGTGAAATACGTCCGGTAGCCCAAAAGCCGGTAGCCCGCCTCGACCACGCGGTCCAGCCCCGGAGCGGACAATCCCATGTCCGCCAAGAATTCCCCCCGACTCTCCGGGTCCAGCCGGGAGATCTCGGATTCCAGGGCGGCGCAGATTGAAATCGCCTCGGAACCTTTTCCGCGCGCGTACTCTTCCAGCGCGCGCCATTCGGCGCTCTCTCCAGAAATCCCGGCCTCGTCGACGTTGGCGACATAGAGAAACGGCTTGGCCGTCAGCAGAAAAAGCGGATCCAGCACGGCCCGATCCACTTCGCCAAGCTTCTGCTCGCACGCCGGGACGCCTTGGTCCAGCCGCTCGCCAACCTTCTCGAGCGCGACGCAGGCCCCGCGAGCCTCCTTGTCTCCGGCCTTCGCCTGGGAGCGCCATTTCTCTAGAGATCGACTCACCGTCCCCAGGTCGGCCAAAAGCAATTCCGTCAGGATCGTCTCGCAGTCCCGAACCGGGTCCACCGCGCCGTCCACATGCGCGATGTTTTCGTCCTCGAAGCACCGCGCGACGTGAATGATCGCGTCAGCCTCTCGGATATGCGCGAGGAATTGGTTGCCCAGGCCCTCGCCCCGCGAGGCGCTTCGCACCAACCCGGCGATATCGACGAATTCCACTGTGGCCAGAACCCGCTCGCGCGAGCCCGCTAGGTCCGCCAAGCGACCAAGCCGAGCGTCCGGCACCAGAACCACGCCCACGTTCGGGTCGATCGTGCAGAAAGGATAATTCTCAGCCGCCACCTCGGCGCGCGTCAGGGCGTTGAACAACGTGGACTTCCCGACGTTCGGCAGACCGACGATGCCGCACTTGAGGCTCATGCCGTCGGGCCGTTCGGATTATGCAGCGCGTTCATGACGGCCTGAAAATCCCCCGTGACCAGATCGCCGATATGTTCCGCCACTCGCCGCACGGCCTGATCCACCGCGACGCGGTCCGAATCGGAGAGTGGCCGAAGCACGTAGCCCACCACCTCCGAGGCCCGTCCCGGGCGTCCGACGCCAAACTTGACGCGCCAGAAATCCTTGCCGGCCTGCCGGCACAAATCGGAAACGCCCTTGTGCCCGCCATGGCCTCCAGAAAACCTGAGGCGCGCCACCCCGTCCTGCAAATCGATATCGTCGTGCGCGACCAGCAACGCCGAGAAAGGGATCCGAAAATAGCGGCACGCCGCCGCGATCACGGCGCCACTGACGTTAACGTAGGCGTTGGGCTTGAACAGGCGCAACGAACGACCGCCGACCTCAACCGTGGCCACCGCTCCTTTCAACTGTCGGGACGGCGCGAGCCGCGCCCCCAAACGCTCGGCTAGTTCGTCGATTAACCAGAAGCCCGCGTTGTGCCGAGTGCGGGCGTATTCCGCGCCGGGATTTCCCAATCCCGCGACCATTCGGATCGCGTCGCCTGAATCCACCATCGATCCGGCCCGGATCAGGGCTTTTCTTTAGCGGAGTCCGCGCTCTTCCCTTCGTCTCCGGCGACTTGCTGATCTTCGCCCTCGTCACCCTCCGGCGCCCCGACCTCTACCTCTTCCTCAATCCGCTGCTCTTTCCGGACGTTGATGATGACCACGGCGTGATCGTGACCGTGCGTCAGCTCGACCAACTCCAACCCCTCCGGGACGACCAGTTCGGAGAGGTGCACCGGCTCGCCGATGCGTAACTCAGAGACATCGACCTCAATGAACTCGGGAAGATCGGCGGGCAGGCAGGAGACCTCCACTTCCGTCAGGAGATGGCTGAACAAGCCGCTCTCCTCCTTGACTCCGGGCGCCACGTCCTCGCCCACGAAGTGCAGAGGCACCGTCATGCGGATTTTCGCGTCCTTGCTGACGCGTTGCAGATCGATATGCAGCAACGCGTCCGAGCGAACCGGGTGGCGCTGCACGCTGCGCAGAATAACTTGCTCTTTTTTGCCGTCCAGATCCAGATTCAGAACGTGCGAGTAGAAAGCCTCATTCTCGAGATGGCGCGCGACCTCAAGGCCTGACAGGGTGATCGGCACCGCCTCGCCCCCCGCGCCATAGACCACGCCGGGCAGTTGCCCATCGCGGCGCATCTTGCGCATCGCGGCGGTCCCGGTCTTCTCGCGCGGCCGCGCGGATAGATCGAAATCAATTTCGCTCATAGTCGGTCGTCCCCCTCCCTTCGGGGGCGCGTATTATCAACGAAAACGCTTTTCCGGGCAAGACCGCGACCGACCGAGAGACGGTCGAGCGCTTGGAGCGCGACCCAAAATCCGATTCCGCGAAGGTCGCTAACCGGAGTCCCGCGCTTGGCGCAGGCGCTCGATATGCCGGTCCGAATCCCATTCCGGGACCTGCTGGTCACGCTGCAACCGGATCCGCTGGATGTTGATGGCGCCGAACAGCCGATCCAGTTGATCCGACTCGCTCTCGAGAAGCGGCAAGCTGGTCCGGGTCTCCAGCCAAAACCGCTTCTCGATAACGTCGTCTTCCCGCGTGTACGCCTCGCGCCACCAATCCATGATCCCGTCCCGCGCCAGTTTCATGCGCGCGCCACTGGGCAACCGCGCGCGCTTCTCGCGCTGGTTGACGTCCCGATGCGCCGGCATCAGGTTCCAAAGATCGCTGCAGGGCCAGACCGACCAAGGAAAGCAATGGTCGATGTCCATGCTTTTTTCCGTAAGCCTTTTCCCGCTCCACACGCAATGCAGATTCTGGCTTCGCATGAGCTTTTGGGCACGTTTCCTGGCCGTGCCAACATCACGCTCCAGATCCGCCCACAGCATATCCGCCGCCAGAAGCGCGTCGTCGACGCTCCGCCCCCGGGCCTCGGCATAGCGCTTGATTTGGGCTTCCCACTCCGCCACGATCGCGGGCTCGATCCACACCTTCAGCCGCTGCATCGCGCGCCACAGGCTTGCGGGAACGAGCATTTCCCCGAAGCTGGCGAGGAAAGGCTCGTCGAGCCAATACGAATCTGGATACCTTGTCTTTATACTTTTCCTCCGCCTGACTTGAAAAATTCGGGAGCCATCGCTCGGGTAGGTCAGGTATGTGGCTGGCATGCGGTCGATGTTCTCGACCGCGTCCCGGACCGCGCCATGCAACCAACGCGCTGGCTCGCCTTGGAAGCGCATTCCGACGCGCAGGTCTAGGCTCGACACCTCGCGCATGAGATTTTGGAACGATTCTTTCGCGAAGCCCAGGCCAAGGCAACCGACGTTATTTGGAGTCTGCGGAAACTCATGCTTCAGAAGCGGCATGTACAGACGTAGCCAAATCAAGGCGACCAAGCCCAGCGGCACCGCCATGAAATCCCCATCCTCGCGCGCCATCCCTCCGGCGTTATCCGCGATTTGGCACAAGCCGCGCAACAGCCCCAGTTTGTGCGTGCCGCTGCGCGAGTCGTTCAGCACCAGATGCCGCAACAGCGGCAAAGCCCCAGCGCTGTCCGTGGGCAAACGAACGATCAACTGGGTCCAGCGCACCTCCCGCTGCCCCGCATGGTCCTCGCTCTCGCCAGCATGTTCAATGTACGCGCCGTGCTCGCGGGCGAGTCGCTCGATCTCCTCGCGCGAAACGTCATGCATGCCGCGCCCGGGCTCGGCCGATCCATGGCGCAAGGTCATGGCCAGAACTCCACCGGGCCGAAGCAGGTTGACCAGCTTGCGAAACGCGCGCGAGCGGCACGCGGGCGGGACATGCATCCACACCGCGCTGAGCAGGATGAGGTCGAAGGTCAGGCGGGAACGCGACAAGGTCGCGAGTTCCGGCAAACGATCCGTTTCCCACTGAATGCCCAGATCGGCATGCAACCGCCGGGCTTGGGCCCGCATGGCGAACGAGGGTTCCGCCGCCACGACCTCGTATCCGCGCCGGGCCAGCCACGCCGCGTCCCGGCCACTGCCGGCCCCCACATCTAGCGCGGCGGCCCGCCCCTCGGGAAGAAACTTGACCAACCATTCGTGCAGCCGGTCGCTGGAGAGACGCTCATAGCGCTCCGCGGTCTCGACGGCATGGGAGTCATACCACGCGATGGGGCGATTGCTAATGGACGGCGACTGTCTAGGATATTGGCGTGACATTGACTGCGCGGATCAGAGGAATCGCTTTTCCACGCTGTCAGCGTGAATGGGCAAGTACATGAACATGTTCCGGGAATTTGGGCACACCACGCTCTCGTATGATTATATGCTTCCAGGCCACAGACTCAGTGCTTGACGAAATGCCTTTCCGCCATACGGGATGTATGATCGACAAAACTATTTCTTCATAGCGGAGAAGATCTACAACAAAATGCCTCGCAAAGCATTTCTTCTGCAAGGACTCACTGCGCACACCCACGTGGAAGAGTTGAAGCGGCTGCTTGCACATAATGACCTAAAGCGGGTGCTGATTAGCGTCGCATTCGTGACCAAGGGTGGCATCGATCTAATCGCATCCGAGTTGGCATCAGTAGGGAGCCAATTCGACGCTTTCGTGGGAATCCGTAATGGCATCAGTACTCGCGAAGGGCTAACCGCACTGATGGAGACCGGGGCTAACGTGTACTACGTGGATACGGGAACGACGGATCAGCTGTTTCACCCAAAAGTCTACGTTTGCCGTCGAATGAAAAAAGCTAGTGTGATTATAGGAAGTGCAAACCTTACAGTAGGAGGGTTGAACGACAACATCGAGTCAAGCATAGTGCTCAATTTGGATTTGACCGAAGATGGAGATTTGCACTTTGTGGAATCCATCTTTGCTGAATTCGACGGGTTGGCATCGACCTATCCGCGGCACGTCGTACGAATAGAGCGCATCGCTGACCTTGAGGCGTTACAGGCACAAGGGCGGCTTATTGATGAAGCATCCTCATCGTTTTCTCAAGGAACTGTTAGCACTAGCAAAGCCAATGATCTACCGACGATCAGGCTGAAAGTTTCACCGTTGCGGAATCGCGTGGAGCAACCGAAGGTAGCACAAAAGCTGGCACCTTCTGACACGGTGCCTGAGGTTGATAGCACCAACCCATCCGACACCTTTCCCTTGAAGCTGCTCTGGAAAAGCAAGGCATTGACTGAACGTGACTTAGGAATTCCATCGGGTGAGAATACTCATGCAACGGGTTCTATCAATCTCGATAAAGGCCTGCTGGACAAGTCTATCGATCATCGTCACTACTTCCGGGAAAAAGTCTTTGACACGTTGAGCTGGAAGCCAAGCAATCGATCAACGGTTGAAGAAACGCGGGCAAGATTTCGGCTTATCGTAAAGGGTGTCGATCAAGGTGCGTTCAACATGCGCGTTGGGCATACCATCAGCACGAAAAGCAAGGCATACCTGCAACACAACGCGATGACGCGACTGAGCTGGGGGCAAGCGAAGGAGTTTGTTTCTCGTAGCGACCTCGTTGGTCGAACCATGTCACTCTACCGGGACAAGTCAGATTCGACACGATTCGTCATCAAGATCGACTAAACTTCATTGATGCCCGCCGCGGTTGCCAATTACAATTATTAGCGAAGCATCTCCAACTAGTCATCAACCATCGCGGTACGACTCGCGATAGACCCCCACGGTAGCAGGTTGTCTGGAAACTCTATGCCGTCGATTCCGGAGCATTAACCAGCTATGTAGCAACTGTTCTTGATCAGCATGACCCACTCCAATTCTCGACAATACTCGCCGACCAAAGTCTCCAAGTACATCTTCTGCAGATCGTGTGCGTACCGCCTGGTCAAGAGATCGCAGGTCGATATCGACTTTGGGATGTATCGGGATCAGGAGCTTCTCGATTTCTGACGGAATGAGTTCCAAGACACCTCCCCCATAGTGCCGCCCTTCAAGTTCGGCACTCAGGGCAGTCAGTGGATTAAGAAAGCAGGATACTAACGTGTTTGGTGTCACGGTAGATGTCCTGATGCGGTATGCGGTATCAGTAGTAAATGCTCTCGCCTGATTGAGGACGAGTCGTGGAGCATGGTGGGAACGTTTTAGCATGCCAATGTCCGTAGCGTACACAGAAGGCACACAATACCAAGGGGAACGAACGCGGCATTTGTATCGCTGGTGGAGTGCTTGGTCTTCCCCGAATTCGATGTACTTCGCAACAAGCCTTTGTTTAGTAACACCCGCATCTTGGAACCAGATGAAATTTGTGGGTTTACCATTCTTTCCGTTTGTGACGTGTTGCCGCTTGTCGTAGATGACCCCAGGGCAGTGCTCGCTTCGTCCAAACATCGGATACGCGTAGTCATGGAGTGCGAAGCGTTCAACAATTTTGTTAGGCACAAGAAAAAATTTGTTGGCACCAGTGACAATGCCAACATCTACATGTGCGACATCCTCGAAACGCTGGACAGCAGAATTCTCCTCTATAGCGTAGAGTAGATCCCGGATTCCGGCATCAAGTAACGCTCTGGTCCATTTCCCCTCAATCGTCTTACCATTAACCATACTCACCGACCGATACAATCGCTCTGGATCTTGGCCAACAAATTCGCGATCTTTGACAGAGATGATCCCGAGCTCAGCGCAAGGTTGAACGTGCGACAACCGCTTCTCGGCAAGTAGGATTACCGCGCCCTGTAGCGTGTCATTGAACCAAAGTCGCTCCGGGTCAACTACCACAACACGGCTACACGTTGCGCCGAGAAACGAGCGTAGTGGTTGAGCGTGCGTCACATGCATGAGCTCGGCAGGAATCACCATGCCAAGACGCCCCCCTGGTCGAAGAAGGGCGATGGATGCGAGAACAAATGGAACCCAAGCATTCGTATGCTTCGTGAATTTGCACCCAAGATGCTGGAAAATCGCCTCGGCTAGAGCTTGAAAGTTTTCCGGGAGGTACTGATAACGAATAAATGGAGGGTTACCGACCACGGCATCGAAATGATGGGTGTCTCTGCGAACTTCCGCGAGTGCCCACCCGAGAAAGTCGGATGCAGACACTTGCGCGGTAATGTTGAGTCGCTTGGCCCAAGATCTAGCCTTCCGAGCTTCGCTGGCATTGAGCTCGAATGCCTTTATTTTCAACGGCTGAGCTGACACAGAGGCAATAGCCCTAAAAAAAGCACCATCGCCACAACTGGGCTCTAGAATTCGGCTTGGCTGGCAGGATGCCACCCACCTTGCAATGAACGTGGCTAGATCCGGTGGCGTATAGTAGCCGCCCCGTAATTTCTGTGCAGATTCGTTTTTTTTGAAGTTCAAGGCCCGGGCTCGGCTTGATCTTGGGAAGCAATAGTCTGCGTTGGCGAGGCATGCGCCCAAGTAGGCACCGCTTCCCCAACAAACTACTTAAGATTATTGTACATAATTCCCTAATTTGGACTCTGTCCAAATTTTGTGGTATGGTATTCGCGCGATCCGGGAAACGGACGGGACGCACGACCGTTTTGGGCCAGATTCCCGAAATCGGTCTTCAATGCCAAACATCAGCGAGAAGGAGCGATTATTCCATGACCGAAAGTCGATGCCCCGTAATAGAAAGCCACCCCGCCGGAAGCGGCACCGCGAACCGGGACTGGTGGCCCAACCAACTGAACGTCAACGTCCTGCATCAGCACGCCCCCGAGTCGAAACCGACGAATGGAGTTCGCTATGCCCAGGAGTTCCAGAGCCTCGACTACGATGCCCTGAAAAAGGATCTCCATGAGTTGATGACGACCTCGCAGGACTGGTGGCCAGCCGACTACGGACACTATGGCCCCTTCTTCATCCGCATGGCGTGGCACGCCGCAGGCACCTACCGCATCGGCGACGGTCGCGGCGGCGCCGGGACCGGAAACCAACGCTTCGCTCCAGTCAACAGCTGGCCGGACAACGGTAACCTGGACAAGGCGCGCAGGCTTCTGTGGCCAATCAAGCAGAAATACGGCAAGAAGATCTCTTGGGCCGACCTGATGATCCTGGCGGGCAACTGCGCGCTGGAATCGATGGGCTTCAAGACCTTCGGCTTCGGCGGCGGACGCGAGGACGTGTGGCAGACCGAGGAGGACATCTATTGGGGCTCGGAGCACGAATGGCTTGGCGAGAAGCGTTACACCGGAGAGCGAGATCTGGAAAACCCGCTCGCCGCCGTGCAGATGGGCCTGATTTACGTGAACCCGGAAGGACCGGACGGCAACCCCGACCCGGTCGCATCAGGAACCGACGTGCGCGAGACTTTCGCCCGCATGGCGATGAAC
This sequence comes from uncultured candidatus Poriferisulfidus sp., assembly GCA_965116025.1. GTDB lineage: Bacteria > Pseudomonadota > Gammaproteobacteria > Poriferisulfidales > Poriferisulfidaceae > Poriferisulfidus. The sequence goes on along the minus strand of OZ220480.1, from coordinate 1,338,820 downwards.
GATGAGGAGACCGTCGCGCTCACCGCCGGCGGACACACGTTCGGCAAGTGCCACGGCGCGGCCAGCGCGGAGCTGGTCGGCGCGGAGCCGGAAGGCGCCGGCATTGAGGAGCAGGGGCTCGGCTGGAGAAGCAGTCACGGCTCTGGAGTCGCCGGTGACGCGATCACTAGCGGGCTTGAGGGCGCGTGGACGAACAAGCCAACCACGTGGGACATGGGCTACTTCGACAACCTGTTCGGCTACGAATGGGAAGTCACCAAAAGCCCCGCCGGCGCGTGGCAGTGGGTGCCGAAGGGCGGCGCGGGATCGGACGACGTGCCGGACGCGCACGATCCAGCGAAGCGGCACGCTCCGATCATGACCACGGCGGACATGGCGATGCGGATGGACCCGGCCTACGAACCGATCTCGCGGCGCTTCCACGAGAACCCCGAGGAGTTCGCGGACGCGTTCGCTCGAGCATGGTTCAAGCTGACGCACCGCGACATGGGACCCCGCTCGCGCTACCTCGGCCCGGAAGTCCCCAAGGAAGAGCTCATCTGGCAGGATCCCATTCCTGAGGTGACCCACTCTCTGATTGATGATCAAGACGTCGCCAGCCTCAAGGAGAAGGTTCTGGCGTCGGGCTTGTCCGTCTCCCAACTGGTCTCCACGGCTTGGGCATCCGCGTCAACCTACCGCCATTCCGACATGCGGGGAGGCGCGAACGGAGCGCGCGTTCGCTTGGCTCCGCAAAAAGACTGGGAGGTGAATCAGCCCGACCAGCTCGCGGCGACATTGCGAACGCTGGAGGGAATCCAGCGGGAGTTCAACGACTCGATGGCGAATGGAAAAGCCGTCTCGCTGGCGGACCTGATCGTTCTGGCAGGTTGCGCGGGAGTCGAGCAGGCTGCGCGAAACGCCGGGGTCGACGTGACCGTGCCGTTCACTCCGGGCCGCGCGGACGCGCTGCCAGAGCAGACCGATGTCGAATCGTTCGCCGTGCTTGAACCGACCGCGGACGGCTTCCGCAACTATCTCAAGGGGCGGCACAACGTTCCGGCGGAGCAGCTTCTGGTGGACCGCGCCCAATTGCTCACGCTGACCGCTCCCGAGATGACGGTTCTGGTCGGCGGCATGCGCGTCCTGAACACGAACGCGGGGCAGACCCGACACGGAGTGTTCACGGATCGGCCGGAGACTCTGACCAACGATTTCTTCGTGAACTTGCTGGACATGAGGACGGCTTGGACCCCGACTTCGGAAGACTGCGTGGAATTCGAGGGACGCGACCGTGCGACGGGCGAGTTGAACTGGACCGGCACGCGGGTCGACCTCGCGTTCGGCTCGAATTCGCAACTTCGGGCCCTCGCGGAATTCTACGGGTGCGAAGACGCCGGAGAACAGTTCGCGCGAGACTTCGTGAAAGCGTGGGACAAGGTCATGAACCTGGATCGTTTCGATCTCTCCTGATCTCAACTGGAAAACGAAGGGGCGTTTCGAGAGAAACGCCCCTTTTCTTTTAAGACCCAGAACCCGGGCTGGCGATCATCCGCCTTTTGGGCTGGGTGGGCGTTTTGGCGGGGCATCGTACTCCACGCGGTCCGCCAAGTTGTAGACTAAAAAGGCGCGGCCCTTGGCCCGCGCGATCATCACGACTCCCAGATCCTCGGCCAGTTCCACGCCCATTCGCGTGACTCCAGAACGCGACAGCAACACAGGAACCCCCATGCCCGCGGTCTTCATCACGATCTCGGAGGTCAATCGCCCGGTCGTATAGAAAATTTTGTCGGCCCCATCCACGCCACGCAACCACATACGTCCGGCTATAGCGTCCGCCGCGTTGTGCCGACCGACATCCTCCACGAACATCAAGATCTCGTCACCCGCGCACAGCGCGCAACCGTGCACGGCTCCAGACTGCTTGTATATCTGATTCCATCTCGCTATATTCTCCAAGAGGCGATAGATCAAGGATTGACGGACCGTGACCTTGGGCAGACGCTGATCGTACAATTTGTCCAAGGTGCAACTGAAAACGGTGCCTTGGCCGCAACCAGTCGTCACCGTGCGCCGGGACAGCTTCTCTTCCCAGTCCTTGATTCCGCGGCCCTCGCGCATATCCACGAAAACCACCTCGCGCTCCCACTCCACCCGCACGGCCGCGACATCCTCCAACCGCTCCACCAAGCGCTGATTCCGCAGATAACCCAGCGCCAGCTCCTCTGGGCACATGCCGAGCGTCATCAACGTCACCACTTCCCGGCCATCCACCATCAGCGTCAACGGACGCTCCCCGGCGATGCGGACCACCCGCGAGTCGCCATACTGGTCCCGCGCGGTAGCCTCGTGCGTCGGGCTCAGGCCCTGATCGCTGAGCTCCAGCTCAGGCGTCTTCGCCATCCGTATCCTCCGCGGCGTCTTGGCGGCGAGCATAGATCCGGACCGTGCGGACCGAGGTCTCGTCGGTCTTCACCACCTCCACCGGATAGTCGTCGATCAGCATGCTGGTCCCCGGGGCCGGGATATCCTCCAAATGCTCCAGTATCAGGCCATTCAGCGTCCTTGGACCGTCCACGTGGAAATGACCATCGTCCAACATCTCATTGAGCTCGCGAACATGAACGCTCGCGTCCACGATCACGCTACCATCGGGCATGTTCTGGTATGTCCCCGGGTCCTGCGTCGCGGAATCCACGGTGAAGGCCCCCACGATCTCCTCCAAAATATGCTCCAGGGTCACTAACCCCTGGATGTCTCCGTACTCGTCGATCACCAACCCGACACGATGCCGCCGCTTCTGGAAGTTGCACAACTGCTGGTGAAGACTGGTTCCCTTGGGAATGAAATACGGTTCCCGCATGGTCTCCCGGATATGTTCTGGCAACAGATCCTCGTTCAGGATGTGCGGCAGTAGCTTGCGCCAGTGCAACACCCCGCGAACATTGTCGAGCCCCCCCTCGTACACCAGCACCCGGGTATAGGTCGGGTTGCGCAACTGGTCCAGCGCCTCGCTCCAGTTGTCCAAGTCGATCCCGACGATCTCTCCACGCGGCACCATGACGTCCTCGACCATAATCTTTTCCAGATCAAGGATTCCCAACAGCATCTTCCGGCGCTCTCGGGAAATCAAGCCGCTGGATTCATGCACGACGCTACGGAATTCTTCCTGGGTCAGCGCGTCGCGCGCCTCCTCTCGCGGCATCCCCAGCGCCCGAAGCAACCCATTGGCGAACTGGTTGATCAGCCACACTAGCGGGTAGGCGGCGACCAGTAGCGGCCGGTACACGACCGCCGCCGGATAAGCGACCCGCTCGGCATGCAACGCCGCCAAGGTCTTCGGCGCCAGCTCCGCGAACACCAGAATGGCCACGGTTAGTAGGCCCGTGGCCACGGCTACGCCAACTTCTTGAAAATAAACGTACCCCAGATAGGTGGCCAGCTGCGTGATCAGGATATTGACCAAGTTGTTGCCAAGCAGAATCAGGCCGATCAGCCGATCCGGCTTTTCCAGCAACGCTTGGGCGCACCGGGCACTGTACTTGCCTTGTCGCGCCAGATGGCGAAGCCGGTAGCGATTGACCGCCATCAACGCGGTTTCCGAACCGGAAAAAAACGCTGACAAGAGAAAAAGCAACGCCAGAATGGCCACCAGCTCCGGTAAGGAAAACAGGCTCATGAGACACCTTCCCTTAGTTCTCGAGCGGTCCCACGAGAAAGGTGACGGGGAACTGGAGCCTATAATTGAGGACTTGGCGCCAGCCTTCCGATGCCGCGCGCGAACGACTTCCTCTCACTCGCATACGATGAGCCGACAAGCACAGGCCCGAGCCCTGGCCAATCCCGTAATCGCCAGCAACCGCCGGGCCAAGCACGACTACGCCATCGAGGAAACTTTCGAGGCTGGCTTGGTCCTGGCGGGATGGGAAGTCAAAAGCTTGCGCGCGGGCCGGGCCCAAATCAACGAGGGCTACATCTCCATCCGCGAGGGGGAATGCTGGCTGCTGGGCTGCCACATCACCCCCCTGCCCAACGCCGCCCACTTGCCCACGGACCCAACCCGAGTGCGGAAGCTGCTGTTGCGCGAAAAGGAAATCGCGCGTCTGCAGGGAGCGGTGGAACGGAAGGGCTACACCTTGGTTCCGTTGTCGTTGCGCTGGAAGCGGGGCCGCGCGAAACTGCAGATGGCACTGGCGCGAGGAAAGAGTCAACGCGACCGGCGGCAGAGCCTGAAGGAACGGGACTGGGAGCGCGACCGCCAACGCCTGTTACGCCGCTCCGGCCGGGACGGCGGAAAGCCATAAAGCGCCGGATTCCCGGCGCGGACCACGGCTTCCTGTCCGGTTTTCGCCGATTACTGATTGGTGCAGGAGTATGGAGTCACGTTGATGTCAACCTTGCTCCCCACATCCTGGTAGCATTCCGAATAGCTGCCGTAGTGGCCCGCGACATGAGCGGCCTCGCCCATGCCGACGACCGCGACCCACGGACCCATAGAGGCGGCCGGCGTCTCGACCGCGGCCTCTTCCATGCTATCGGGTTCCATCGACATCCCCGTATCGCCTCCCGTCGTGTACAGCCAGTAGAAAAAGCCCACCACGACCACGATGATGATTCCGGTAATCAGTTTGTCCACAAAAACGTCCTCCAATTGGTTTCTCGCCCCCGCGAAATGGCTTCGGAGGCTTTTCGTTCGCGCCTAGATTAGCAGATTTAGACGGCGGGCGCCAACCTCTCGGTGTCCTCGCCTCCGCCCGATCTCTTCCAAACGCACCCATCCTCGACCTCGCAGCGCTCCTGGATCACGTCCAAGAATTCTTCGTGCATTTGGCGCTCCTCGCCGCTGGCTCGCAAAACGGGGATATCCGTCGCCTCGACCTTGGCGCGCCTGCGGCGCGTCCGCACCCCCAGCGAAAGCCCCATCTGCCCTCCCGTCATCCTGAGATAGACGTGCGCCAGAAGCCTGGCGTCCAGCAAGGCTCCATGCTTTTCCCTGTGCTTGCGATCCACTTGGTAGAAGTCGCATAGCTGATCCAGACTGCTGCCGCCCGTCGATACCTCGCGCGCCAGCGCCAGCGTGTCCGTGACCTTCCGGCAACAACGCTCGAACGCGTCCGAACGCCCTGCCAATTTCATCTCGTGGTTCAGAAAGCTCAAATCGAACTCGGCGTTATGGATCAACACCTCCGCGTCCCTCACGAACTCCAGCACATCGTCCAGAATTTCTGGAAACTTCGGCTTGTCGACCAATTGCTCGGAAGAGATCCCGTGCACGCGCCGCGCGCCTTCCTCGATCTCGTGCTCCGGGTTGATGTACGACTGGTATTGCCGCCCGGTCAGATCTCGCCCGACGATTTCCACGCAACCGATCTCGATGACCCGATTGCCCGCCGTCAGGCCCGTGGTCTCAAGGTCCAGCGCGATCTGGCGGGACGCCGGACCGCTCATGACTCCGCCATCCGGGCGATGGCCTCATTGGCCAGGGCGTCAGCCCGCTCGTTGCCTTCCACCCCGCTATGCCCCCGCACCCAACTCCAGCGCACCTTTCGCGTCTCAGCCAGCGCGTCCAGCTTCTGCCAAAGATCCTGGTTCTTGACCGGCTTGCCATCGGAAGTCTTCCACCCCTTGCGCTTCCAGCCAGCCAGCCATGATTGCATTCCGTTTTTCAGATACGTCGAATCCGTCACGATCTCGATCTCGCAAGCCTCCTCCAGGCCGACCAAGGCCTCGATCGCCGCCTGCAGCTCCATTCGGTTGTTGGTCGTTCGTTCCTGCGCGCCCAGCAACTCGCGCGTATGTCCGTCCGATTCCAGCACGACGCCCCAACCGCCTGGACCAGGATTTCCGTGACAGGCCCCATCAGTATAGGCTCGAATCTTTTTCATGCGTTAATTCCTCTGGAAGTCGGCTCCACCTCGGCCAACCTCTCGGGAATGAGAACCGCCGAACGATACCATCGCTCTCGAGTCGGGGTGACCGGAACGCGCGACTTACGCGCGAGCATGCAGTATACGCCACCCAAATGATCCAGCCGCCAGCGCGCCTGGATCTCCAAGGCCCTGGAACGCCGCTGCAGGAATCGGCTTTGGATCGGCGGGCGGAAAGCGGCGTAGCGGCAGTCTCGGATCTGGAAATTCAACACCGAAAGCAAATCCTTGACTCGCCCGGAACCATAGAAATGCCGATCCCACGGAAAGCGCCCGACCGCGAGCAGCCGGCACAGCCCGTACCAACTCCACGGATTAAACCCGACCAACAGCAAGTAACCGTTTCCAACCAGCGTCCGGTCCGCCTCGCGCAAAATTCCATGCGGCTGGTCACTCAATTCCAGGGGATGGGCCAGGGCGAGCAAGTCCAAGCAGTTCGAGACGAGCGGCAGAGCTTCTGGCCGTCCGCGAAATTGGCTGCTCGAACGCCCGGGATGCATGAAAAAACGATGATCGAATTCACCCCTCGACATTGAGGCCTCGTCAAACAGAGCGCCCGGGCCGCAGTACAGCGCGCGCTGGCCGTACAAGTTCTCCTGAAGGTGGCTAAGATGCTCGTGGATCAGGGTGAGGGACTCCTGTCCAGCCCGGCTCGCGTACCAGTGCCCCAGCTGCTCGTAGAGATCGGCGGCGCCCATGCGAAACGCAACGACCTTCAGGGGGACAAGCGGTCCTGCGTCCAGCCCTCCCCGGAGACTCGCCGATACCTGATGCGGTCATGCATCCGTCCGGGGGCGTTTTGCCAGAACTCCAACAGGCTCGGGATCAACGCGTAACCACCCCAGAACTCTGGTCGCGGGATATTCTGACCCTCGAACCGGCGCTCGATCTCTCGGTAAGCGCGTTCCAATTGGTGGCGATCCGCCACTTTCTCGCTTTGCCGGGAGGCGTGCGCTCCAATCTGGCTACCACGGGGCCGAGACTGGAAATAGGCATCGCTGGTCTCCGCGTCGAGGCGACGGACCGCGCCTTCCACCCGAACCTGCCGCCCAGGGGGCTCCCACCAGAAAGTGAGCGCGGCCTCCGGCCGTTCCGTCAGCTCCCGGGCCTTGTCGCTGCGGTAGTTGGTGTAGAAGGCGAAACCTCCGTCCTCCAATCCCTTGAACAGCACCATGCGCGCCCGGGGCCGCCCCTCGGCATCCACCGTCGCCAGATTCATCGCGTTCGGCAACGCGAGACCGCCCTGCCGCGCGTCCTCGAGCCATCGACGAAACAAGTCGAGAGGGTCCGCTCCGGCGGAAACGCTCGTGAGTCTATCCATCAGTGCGCCTTATCCGTTATATTATTAACCAGTCTGGAACGAAACCCTTGACCAATGAGCGAAGAAACCCTGATCAAGCCCGCCGATGAGGAAGGCTACATTATCGCCTGGAAGTACAAATACCGATTCGAGACCGGGACGCTGGACGGCGCGATGAGCTACGGCGAGGCAGTCGCGAAGTGCGATGAGTTGCGCGCCACCGAGCCGGAGAAAACTTTCTGGCCGCAACGAGCCGCGAGCGCCGAAGCCTCCTACGGAAAATTCCATAAGGCGCATTGACGCCGGATCGCCCGCGCGGCTGTTTTTCGCGCTGTTGCCCGACGACGCGACGCGCGAGCGATTGCTCCGACTGCGGAAGATCCTGGAACCGGCGGGCGGACGACCCGTGCCGGCGGAGAGCCTGCATCTGACTCTGCTTTTCTTGGGCGAGATCGCGGCGGAGCGAATCGAGGCGGTCCGCGACGTCGCGGCTGAAGCCGAGGGAATCCGTTGCGAGATCCCGCTTGATACGCTGGGGGGATTCCGGCAAGATGAGACCCGCGTCCTCTGGATCGGCCCCGCCGAGACGCCGCCCGCCCTTGACGCCCTTCACCGGTCGTTGCGCCGACAAGTCCAAGAGATCGGCCTGCGCGTCAAGGAAGCGGTCTACCGCCCGCACGTCACCCTCGTTCGCAAAGCCAGCCTTCAGGAGAAGCTTCCAGAAAACCCGGCTCTCGACATTCGGTGGACGGCGAGCCGTTTCGCCCTGCTCGCATCCGAGCTTCTACCCTCGGGCGCGCGTTACCGCGCGCTCGTGGAAAAGCGCCTTCCCGCGGCGACGCGCTAAAACTCCATCCTGACGCGGCCGTACAGAAATCGGCCATCGATCCCGCCCGGCGCGAAGCGGGGATAGCGATTGCCCCGACTCGCGCTCCGAATGGAACGGTCCGGAGTCTGGTCGAAGACGTTGTCCGCTCCCAGGGTCAGGCTCAGGCCGTTGAATTGGCGGGTCACGCTGATGTCCGTCAACCCATAGCCGTCGTAATGGATCGCCGCGTCGTCCGTGGAATCGTAGTCGGAATACCAGCCCCCGAAGCGATAGTAGCGCAACAAGAAGCGCCAGTCTTCCATCGCGTGGTTGACGGTCGCGCTGTAGCGGGTCTCGGGCGCGCCCTCCTCAATCCACTTCTTCCCGCGCCGGCTCAGATTGCTGGACTTGGTGACCTCGGTCTCGGTGCGGTTGTACGACAGCAGAAACTCCGTGTCCCCCACGTCGCTCTCCAACGAGTACGTCATGACGACATCGAATCCATCGGTCTTGGTGTCGAAATCATTCTCGAAAAATCGGATCGAGTCGAAGCCCGACAACGCCTCGTCGTCAATGGCCACGTCGTAGCCGTCGACCATGCCATCTCCATCCGCGTCCACGATCTTGATCTGCTCGGATAGAAATATCCGGTCCTCCACGTCGATTCGGAAGTAGTCCACCGTGACGTTCAGGCCACCCATCTCGAACACGGCCCCAAGCGTGAAGTTGTCGGATTCCTCTGGCTCGAGCCGCTTGCCCCCGAATTTCGCGGCCAAGACGCTGTCCGAAGGCACGGTCCCGGACTCCACTGGCTCCAGGGTCGTGGCATGGAAAATCGTGCTGATGTTGCGCGCGTTCTGCTGCCCTGGCGTTGGCGCCCGGAAGCCGGTGCCCAAAGAGCCACGCAGCGCGAACGCTTCCGACGCCTGGAACCGGGTGGACACTTTGGCCGTCGTCTCGGTCCCGAAATCATCGAAGTCCTCCCAGCGAACGGCCCCGCCCAAAGTCCAGTCCGGCAAAACGTCCGCCTCAAGGTCCAGATAGGCCGCGATGTTCTCGCGGTCCCACTTCCCCACCGTCGTCTCGCTGAATCCGCCAAAACCGTTGGAGCCATTCTTGGAGCCGGTCTTGACATAGATTCCCTTGTCCCAAGACGCGCGGTCACCTTGGGAGATCTCGAATTCCTCCTCGCGCCACTCGACCCCCCCGGCGACGCTCAGGTCCGTAGCCAGTCCGACATCCGCCATGTAACTGAGATCCAGATTGACATTGGTCTCCCGCTGAATGTAATCGCCCACGTCGAACTTGGTGGGACTGTCGGGGCCCCAAGAGGGATTCACCGACATGTGGAGGAAATAATCGGCCTCGTTCTCGCCATAGCTGACGCTGAAATCGTACGAGAGGCCATCGCCAACGGAATGGACGGTTCCCTTCGTGCCGGCCACGAAGGAGTAATCCGTGACGTCTCCCCCAAAACGGGGCTGAAAGCCTCCCGGGAACCATTCGTGGTAGGAAAAGCAGTCGTCATCCGCCAGCAGATCATCGAAATGCTGCGGCAGTCCGGCCGCCGTGAGCTTCACGGCGTACTTGGCGCACGCGCCAGTCATTCCGTCCTTGGCGTAATCCTTGTCCGGCATCGTTCGGTCGTACAGCTGGGGAATGTAGTATTTTCCGCCTTCTGGCCCGACCTGTCGCGCGAACAACCCAGCCTCGTCCTCGGGCTCGCGATAGAAAAACCGCGTCGTGACCTCCCTGCGCGCGTAATTGCCGAACGCGTAGACGCTCCGGTCCGCGTCCAGATCGATGCCCAAGTTGAAGAACGTCTTGACGTTGCCGTCTATGTCCGGGCTTCCCCAAACGTGGGCAGGGTCGGCGATATGCGCGTTGCCCCCCTGGATCATCCTGTCCACGTCAGCGCGCAGCTCGCTACGCTCAGTCGGAGAGTTCTCGCTGTATTCGAGACTTAGATTCAGAAAACCATGGTCGGTGAGGGGCAAGCCTATGTTTCCGGACACCAGCGTTTTGTCCTCATCGCTATCCTCGTCGTACCAGCCATAGCGCGCCTCCAAAGTCGCGCCCTCCGCGTCGTCCTTCAGCGCGAAATTCATCACTCCGGCGATCGCGTCCGAGCCGTATTGGGCCGCGGCTCCGTCGCGCAACACCTCGACCTGCTTCAGAGCGATGGCGGGTATCACCGAGATGTCCGGGCCTTGGGCGCCGTTCGAGCGTCCATCCGAGATCCACGTGATGGTCGCGCCGCGATGCCGGCGCTTTCCGTTGACTAGCACCAGCGTATGATCTGGAGCCAAGCCTCTCAGGTTGATCGGATTCTGCACGGCCGCCGCGTCCCGTGCCGGCTGCATGTTCACGTGGAACGACGGCACCAAGGAACGAAGCATGAAGTTCATGTCGTTGAAGCCTTGGTCCTGCAGGCTTTCGCTGTCGATCACGTCGATGGGCACCGAGGAATCCATGACCGACCGCGGTTGGGCGCGCGTTCCGATCACGACCAGCTCCTCGACTCCCTCCTCGGCTGGCGCGATGGATGGCAAGACCGCGACGAGCGGCAGTGACAAGAAGAAAATGGCCGGATGGGCGACACGTCGATTCAGTATCACGGGAACTCTCCAGAAATCACCTCGTGCCCGCATTGTACGGGATAGACGCCGAAAACGTCGGAAGCGGGCGACCTGCCGTACAATTCACGGAGCTGGCCGGAACGGATCGTCGGCGAGTCGCCCTCACGCGAGGTGGATGCAGAGATGCCCGTCATACTGTTCTCGGCGCTGGTGGTCGCGAAACTCGCGCTGCTCGGAATCGGCGCTCATTATCTTGAGCATGAAAGCCTGAATTCGATTTATTGCCTGCTGGCCCTGTTCCTCTCGACCAACCTGCTGATCTCGGCCTGGGAGATCTGCCTGTTCTCACGTCGAGACCATATCGAGTGCCGGCGCGCGCATTGGCTCCACTGGCGCGAAGAGACCGACCGCTCGCCCGCGGTCGCGTTCCTGATGTCAAAAGTCCCACTGAGAAACGCGCTCTCCCCAACGTTCTGGGCGGATATCTGGGCCGTCTACTCTCTCTACGATGGCTCCTACGCGGACCGTCGAACGTTCGGCTTCAACGCCGACATCGGAAACGGCTTCCTGACGCTGATCCCGACGGCGTTCCTGTACTTGGCCTTCACGGTCGAGCTCATGCCCGCCACCTACGCCGGCATCCTCGGGATCGCCCTGTTCTGGCAGTGGACCTACGTCACGTCGCTCTACTGGGTCAGCTTTCTCGTCGCCGGACGGCAGCGTCAACTCAGCAAGCGCGAGCTGTGCGTTTACATCCTCTCGCCCAACGTCTTCTGGATTCTCCTCCCGATTTTAGGGCTGTACGCGTCCTTCCACCTGATCGTGGACGGCCACTATGGCATCTTGGGCCATTGACCCCGAAACGCATCGCGCGAACGCGAGCGCCTACCCATCGCGGCCCGTCCCAGCGGATTCGCCTTCTCGTCCAGCGTGGTGCGGACGGATTTCGAATGGCCGCGCCCTGGGCATCCTCCTGATCCTCCCGCCACGACATGCCGCGCGCCCTCTCTAAGACCGCCAGACACGCGTGGGGACTTCTCACCCCCAAACCGATGGCGAGAAAAATCGATATGTCCGGTCGCCACGTCATCGTGACCGGGGCCTCGCCGGGATCTATCGGCCACGAAACCGCCCGCATTCTCGCGAACTGGGGCGCGTCGGTCGTCGCCACCAGCAAAAGCCATGTCGCGGCGACGAAACGATCCCTGAAGGAAGCGATGAACGACACTGGCGTCGACGAGAGCGCCGTCACGGTACGCCCTCTCGACCTGCGTGAGGCCGCGAGCGTCCGCGATTTCGTTTCGTGGTACCGAAAGCACAAAGGCGAGACGCTGCATGTGCTGATCAACAACGCGGCCATCCTGCAGAGCGTCCTCACGCCGTGGACGAGACTCCCCCGAACCGAAGATGGCTTCGACGTTCACTGGCGCGTCAACTATCTCGGCGCGTTCCACCTGACCAGCCTGTTGTTGCCTCTTCTGAAGCGAGGCGGCCAGCGAAGCGGAGACGCGCGCGTCGTCAACGTGACCTCCCACCTGCATGACCAAGGCAAGAACGAGGACCTGCTCGACGACGAGAAAGCCTATTACCCCTTGATTGGATACGGCAGGTCAAAGCTAGCGCTGATCCACTTCTCGCGCGAGATCGAGCGGCGGTTCGCGCGGGAGCACAACCTGCATTCGACGGCCGCGCATCCAGGTTCCGTGAACACCAACATGACGCGGGTGAAAGTCCCGGAAGGCCGGATCGGGACGGTCTGGAACCGCGTGGTTTCCGCGCTGGCGCCCCGGCTCCTGCTGCACCCGACGCACGGTGCGCAAACCATCGTGATGTGCGCCAGCGATTCTCCATTACGGGGCGGAGGATATTATGCGCGCTGCAGGGTCGAGGAACCCAGCGACGAATGCGCGGACGAGGACGTGGCTAGACGGCTCTGGGGGCGATCCGAAGCGTGGGTGAGAACGCTCGAAGAATTCGATGGGGGAGAAACATGAGAGAGTTTGAGGTACGCGCTGAGCGCGCTCGGGTCGACGTGCCAATCGATCTCGTCTGGAACGTTCTTGCTGAAACCGAAAGTTGCGGAAAATGGAATCCGTTCACTCCCGAACTGCGCACCGACTTAAAGATCGGATCACCCGCGCGGCTACGGGTCAGGATGGGACCGATCCATATCAAAATAACCGAGACCGTATGCGCGTTCGAGAAGCCTCGGCTGATCGCCTGGACCAAAACGTTCGGAGCGCGTTGGCTTCTGGTCGCGACGCGCCAGCAGGTTCTGAACCCCATGAACGATGACGAGTTGCTCCTGCCGCAACTCGGATCGGCTGACCGGCTTGCTCGCCCCGGTCGTTTGGGGGCTCAACGGAAACTACATGCGCTGAGGCTTTCGAGACGTGGCCGAAGGGTTGAAGCGATATGCGGAAGCGCCACATGAAAAATCACGGTAACCGACGGATGCTCGCGGCGGCGATCTGACGGCTTGGGTGAGCGATTCGGTTTCGGTAGCGAGCGAAATATCGATAGTGATTTAAAATGCCCGCCATATTCCGCTCCCGCGAGCCATGTTTTCGGCCAGAGGGATCGGGGCAACTCACGATTGACGACGAGACAAAACATGACGATTCGACACCTTCTTCCAGCGCTTGCGCTGGCCCTGTATCTTTCGCCTGCCACCGGACAGGAAACGAGCGAGTCCATGGATATCGAGCAGGTGCGCGAGCTCGCCAAACAAGGAGAAGCCGGCGCGCAAGTCAAACTCGGAACCCTGTACGACACGGGCCAGGGCGTGGAGCGGAATCCCGAGGAGGCCGCGAAATGGTATCGAAAGGCCGCCGAGCAAGGCAACGCCTGGGCGCAACACAACCTCGCCGTCATGCACGACGCGGGCCGAGGAGTGAAGCAAAACGACAAGGAAGCCATCAAGTGGTATCGCAAAGCTGCCGAGCAGGGGGTTTCCTGGGCGCAGCACAATCTCGCGGCCATGCGCGACGAGGGGCGGGGCGGGAAAAAAGACGCCAAAGAAGCCGCGAAATGGTATCGAAAGGCCGCCGAGCAAGGACTCCCTTGGGCGCAACACAACCTCGGGGCGATGTACGACACGGGTCGAGGAGTGGAGCAAGACGACAAGGAAGCCGTCCTGTGGTATCGAAAGGCCGCCGAGCAAGGACTCTCTTGGGCGCAACATAACCTCGGGGCGATGTACGAAAGAGGCCAAGGCGTGGCTCAGGACGAGGAGGAGGCCGTGAAATGGTATCGAAAGGCCGCCGAGCAAGGACTCGCCTGGGCGCAGCACAACCTCGGCTCCATGTACGACGATGGCCGGGGCGTGAAGAAGGACGACATGCAGGCCGTGCGGTGGTATCGCAAGGCCGCCGAGCAGGGACACGTCTGGGCGCAGCACAACCTCGGCGTCATGTACACCCAAGGTCAGGGCGTGGCGCAGGATGACGAGGAAGCCATCCGGTGGTATCTCAGAGCGGCCTCGCAGGGTTTTCCCGCCTCGCAATACAATATCGGTAGCCTATATTCCGTGGGCAAGGGCGTGCCGCAGGACCAGGTTCAAGCGCTCGCGTGGTTCATCGTCGCCTCCGCTCAGGGAAGCGAGAAAGCCGGAGAGATGCAGGACAAATTACGAAAACTGATCACCCCGGAACAGATCAAGGAGGCTGAGCAGGTGAGCAAAAAGATACTGGAGCAGATACAGGGAACAAAGTAGCCCCACCGCAAGCCGGGCGAATCAACGCATTAACGCGCTCTTTGACCTTACCGAGCAATCAAGCGATCACGCGACTATCTGGAGTTATACCGAATTCACCAACTCAACAATGCGTTGCCACAATAGATCTCGGCGAGTAGTGTAAAAATCGAGAAATCCAGACATGTCTGCAGGAATATCTACGAGGACGTACAAATCGCAATAATGTTGCCGCTCAGCCGGATCAGGATATTGTTTTTGAAGCCATTCCGCTGGCAAGGTCTCACACTTTTGGTTATTCGTTGCACCTTCCAACAATTGAAGATTACCAATTCGATTGGCTCGATCAGCCAAATCATTGAAATCAAACTGACTATCATCAATGCCCGCACTCTGTAAACGCTTACGTGTAAACCGGCTCTTTGGGAAGACATGATCGATATGGAATTTATGATGCCGACAATCGACAAAAGGAAACAATAACGCCAACAAAGCAAATATGCGCCGATCATTCAATTCCATGTCAGCCAGATCTTCAATCTCTTCGTTATTGAACTCCAAACTCTTCCCTCGTTGCGCCATTGCATGCCGAAGTTCTGCAACAGGATAACCATGCCCTCCCGCTTCGCGAAGAGCCTCGCGGAGGGCTGTGAGCAAAGCATCTAAGCCACTACCCCAAATTCCCGATGCTTTCAAAATCGTTCGAGTTAACCATCCACGGATTGCCTTACGATCATCCTCATATTTCTTGGCGGTATCGAAATCTCTAGGGGTACCGATCTGGTATAGATGATAGGCAATTGGCAATAACGCACTGGTGGCGCGGATGCTGTTAGCATCAAACCCGAATCCTGTTACGAGTTGAACAGTCGAGATCAATGATTCGCGGATACGTTGCCAGTTTTTTTCAAGCACCGCCATATTGCTCTGAGTGAAATTTCGAACCTGAAAGCCAACGCTTGCAATGTCGGTCAGCATTAGCCCAGCCTTCAGAACGAAATCCTTGGTAAGTGCCAATCCTGAACCTGAACCAATGCGGTTCAAATCGTCAACCAGTTGATGAACTTCCTTGCGCGCGTCAAGCTCTCTCCACTGAGAAGTCGCAATGCTGAGCAACAAGTCCGAATAAGATAAAGTAATTCCCCCACTGTTGCGGCGGATGAAAATACTGAGAACATGCTCAATATCCTGATTCGTTTCCTTGTAGTACGCGATCGTTCGCTCTACATGGATAAATTTTTGGAGGCGACCAAGAATGCGGGATGCATTTTTCTGCTCTTGTTTCTCAAGCTCGTGATCCGAGAGCCAGTCTAGTATGTCCGAGGCATCCATCATCTTCATGATATCCGAGACCTTGAACCATAGATGTCCATCCTGCCGACCGGTTTTTCCTTCTTCAACAAATTTAAAAGAATAGCGATTACCTTCCTCGTCCCGCTTGACTTCGGCGAGCACATCCAATGCGAGCACCTTGCGAGGGAAAGCGTCAGGACTGCTCCACCATTTATAAGGACGCTTTACGGCCATAGATCCTCGTAACCCAATATTGAAGGCGGTAAGCCGTTGTTGTCCATCAAGTACAGCGATGATTCGTCGATCACAAAATGGCCCGAGATCCGGGCAGTGCGGGTCGTCACGCTGGTGATACTCTCTTACGAATCCATAATAGCGGTAATCCGCGGACCGTTCTGGCTCTATACACCAAAAAAGAAAGTCACCAAAGGGGTAACCCTGCATAACGCTGTCGAACAGCCTACATATCTGATCTGGATTCCATACAAATTCACGTTGGATCGCAGGAAGCACATATTCGTTCGATGCGATTTTTTCCAACGCTTTCTTGATAGTACCATGCTGGTACATGTAGGTCCTCCCGCTCAAAAATTTGGCGGGATTATAGACTGCCCAGTTTCAACTTTCAAGTGCAACAGCATTGTAACCCGGTGGAGAGCGGCAGGATGACGAAAAAGATCGAGGGAAGGCGGCGAGGGTCGGTCGCCGGACGGGAAGAACGGCAGGATGGTGAAGAGGGTCGGGGGAAGCTGGCGACAGTCGGCCGCGTTCCGTCCGGGGAAGGCCGGCCTTCCCCGGACGAATCAGCGCCGCGCCGACCTGCCCCCTCGGATTTACAAAAGCCGGGACATCTCCTCTCGCCAGGCCCGAACCACCTCCGAATCCGCTCCGAAAAACGCCTCGTTCGGCGTGCGCCATCCCAAGCAGAGCCGAGGCCGGTCGTTCAGGCGGTCCTCCACCGCCCGTGCCTCCTCCTCCGAGATCGTGTCGAACCGCCGCGATTTCGGGAAATACTGCCGGATCAGCCCGTTCGCGTTCTCGTCGCTCCCGCGCTGCCAAGAGGAATACGGATCCGCGAAGTAAAACCTCGCTCCCAAGCGGCGCGCCACCCGCCGGTGATCCATGAACTCGGTTCCATTGTCCGAGGTCACGGTCAGAACCCGGTCCCTCAACGGCGCCAGCATGCCGATGATCGCGTCCGCCACCGCGCGCGCCGTGCGCCGGGGCAACCGCTTGAAACGCGCCAGCCGCGACTTGCGCTCGAGCAGCGACGCCAGAACCCCGCCGCCACGCCGTCCGATCACCGTGTCCGCTTCCCAGTCTCCCAGCCGCGAGCGCGTCTCCACCACCTCCGGACGCTCCTGGATCGGCACCCGCCCCGGAATGCGCGACCGGCCCTTCCCGCGCCCATACCGCCGGCGTCGGCGGTGGCCTTGCCGCAAGCGCAGATACAGGTCGCCGCCCCGCCGCCGATCCGCCCATACCCAGCGGTAGATGAGCTCGTGGCTCACCTTCCCCAAGCCCTCCTTGTCCAGCCACGCGCTGATCCGCTGCGGGCTCCAGCCCTGCTTCAGCAGCTTCTTGACCCGCCTCCACACCGCCGGCGAGACCCGCCGCCGAGCCCGCTTCTGGCGGCGCTCTTTCGCCTTTCGGCACGCCAGCTCAGCCCGGTATCGTCCGCTCCGAGCGTCGGCGTTCCGCTTCAGTTCGCGGCACGCCGCGCCGCGGTCGACGCCGACCCTTCGCGCCACCTCCGCTTGGCTCATGTCGAGGCCCCGCAGCGCCTCGATCTGGTAACGTTGGGTCTCGGTGAGTTGCGTGTAACTTCTCATAAGCGCCTCTCTCGGGGGCGGTTGATGACAACGAGACCTTACCGCGACTCATCGCCTCCACCGCCATTCTTCGGAGTGTTGCACTTGAAAGTTGAAACTGGGCTGCTGCTCTGGACTGCCAAAATGTTAACCAACAGTTGCATCACTACCAGCAATAGCAACGAACAACATTCTCTCTGCACAAATTCCCTCGCTCATTCCGAATTCTGTGCCCATCTGCATTCAAGGAAGCATGATGCCAGCGAAGGATTAACCTGCAAAATTATTTCCCGGAAAATAGTGACCATGAATGCGACCCAGCACTGCCATGGAAAGCTAATCGGTGATTGAGGATAATAGAAATGGACTCTGCGCGAATTCAACATTGAAACATTGAAAGCCAAATCCGGACGTGGCATGAAAAACGGAACAGCCAGCCCATGGGCTGGGCTCTCCTTCCAGCCGTATTGCGTTTCTCTCGACCTTGAAGTCGGCAAGAACAAACGCATTCATGCCTTCGGGGCGGTACGTCCAGACACTGACCGTAGTCTGACGCATTCCGGTAGCGGATTATCCTCCGCCTTGGCACGCCTTGACGACTTTGCCAAAGGCGCGGCCTTCTTGCTGGGACACAACCTGATCAAGTTCGACCTGCCCCACTTGGTGGCCGCGAATCCAGACCTCCGGTTGCTGAAACTGCCAGTGGTGGATACGCTTCGTCTAAGCCCGCTTGCCTTTCCTCGCAATCCCTATCACAGTCTCGTCAAGCATTACCAAGACGGAGGACTCAAGCGTAGCCAGGTGAATGACCCTGAACTCGATTCCGGCATAGCTCTGAAACTCTTCAATGATGAACGAGAAGCTTTGGCGAGAGCTCCGTCGGACTTGCTCGCCGCGTGGCATTGGTTGTGCACTCCAGAGCGCATGGGCATCGACCTCGCTCTGGACGAGTTCTTCCGAGAGATTCGGCAAGCTGATCGACCGTCGGAAGCGGAAGCCATCGCGACGATCAGAAGGATACTTGAGCGATCAGCCTGCGCGCCCCAGACGCGCGACATCGTGGAGGACGCGGCGAAATTCAACTGGGCGCTGGCTTATGCGCTGGCGTGGCTATCGGTAGCGGGCGGAAATTCCGTCATGCCGCCTTGGGTTCGCCATCAGTTTCCAGAGGCCGGGAATCTGGTACGTCGCCTCAGGGACATCGCTTGCTGCGACCCGGCATGCGGCTGGTGCCGAAAGCGGCATGACGCGGGCAAAGAGCTGAAACGCTGGTTCGGTTATGACAGCTTTCGCCCCGAGCCAGCATGCGAGGGTGGCAAATCCATGCAGCAGGCCATCGTTGAGGAGACGATGGCGGGACGCCACGCGTTCGGGATTCTTCCCACCGGCACCGGAAAATCGCTTTGCTACCAGATTCCCGCGCTTTCACGCTACGATAAAACCGGAGCG
Source organism: uncultured candidatus Poriferisulfidus sp. (assembly GCA_965116025.1). Taxonomy (GTDB): domain Bacteria; phylum Pseudomonadota; class Gammaproteobacteria; order Poriferisulfidales; family Poriferisulfidaceae; genus Poriferisulfidus. The sequence goes on along the minus strand of OZ220480.1, from coordinate 1,319,980 downwards.
CTGACGGTCGTGATATCGCCACTGGTCGCGCTGATGGCGGACCAAGTGGCGGGACTGGAGCGACGCGGCGTCAACTGTTGCGTAACGGTCAACGGGTTGCTATCCATGCCGGAGCGCTCGAACGCCTTGGACCGAGTCCGGATGGGAGACGCTGGCATCCTGCTGATCTCTCCGGAGCAATTGCGCTCCCGCTCTCTGAAGCGGGCGCTGAGCCAGCGCGAAATCGGAACCTGGGTGTTGGACGAGGCGCATTGCCTGTCGCGCTGGGGGCACGATTTTCGGCCTGACTATCGCTATATCGGGCGCTTTATCCGCGAGAGGACGGGAGACGGTCCCATGCCCCCGATCTTGTGCCTGACCGCGACCGCGAAGCCCGATGTCATCGAAGATGTCGTCCGGCATTTTCGGGATAGTCTCGGCATTGAGATGACCGTGTTCAACGGCGGAACCGAGCGCGCGAATCTCGTTTTCGAGGTGATCCCGACTACGGGCGCGGAAAAATTCTCGGATATCTTGCAGGTCCTGACCTCCCATCTGCCATCTGACAAGTCTGGCGGCGTGATTATCTACTGCGCGACGCGACAGGGAAGCGAGGAAATAGCGGAATATCTCCAGATGAGGAAGGTTGCCGCGGATCGATACCACGCGGGCCTTACTCCTGAGACCAAGAAAGACGTGCAAAGGAGTTTCATTGATGGCGATCTGCGCGTCATCGCGGCCACCAACGCCTTCGGCATGGGAATCGACAAGCCGGACGTACGGCTGGTAATCCACGCCGACATACCCGGCTCTCTGGAAAATTATTTGCAGGAAGCCGGGCGCGCCGGACGTGATCGCGACTTGGCGCATTGCGTTCTTCTCTATGAGAGGGACGATGTCGAGCGCCAGTTCGGCATGTCTGCGCGATCACGCCTCACCCGCCAGGAGATTCATGGAATCTTGAGAGCCTTGCGCAACCTCGACCGCAAAAAACGTTTCGGGGGCGAGGTGGTGGCGACCGCGGGGGAAATCCTCGGTGAGGACGAGGAAAAAGCCTTCGAGCGCGATTCCGCGACGGATGACACACGGGTGCGCACCGCCGTCTCGTGGCTGGAAGATTCCCAGCTTCTCTCCAGAGAGGAGAATGTCGTGCAGGTGTTTCCGTCCTCATTGCTGGTGAGCTCTATAGATGAGGCCGAGCGACGGCTCGCCAAAGCCAAGCTCACGGATTCTTCCCGCGGGAAGTTATTGCGCATCGCGGACGCTCTGATCAACGCGAAAGCTGACGAAGGCGTGAGCACGGACGAGCTGATGGAGGTATCGGGATTAAGCCCCGAAGCCGTGCGCGCCGCCCTGTACGATCTGGAACGTCTCAGCATCGCAAGCAACGATACGGCGTTGACCGCGTTCGTCCATGACGGAGTGGAACGCTCATCGCGAAAGCGTCTCGCGGAGGCGAGCGAACTGGAGACCGCCCTTATCGCCCATATGCGGGAGGCCGCTCCCGACTTAGACAAGGGGAACGGGTCATCCATTCATCTACGAATCGCCGCTCAAACTCTACGGGACCAAGGTTTGGTCGACCCCCTTCCAGAACGGCTGCTTCGCATTATCCGGAGCATCGCTTATGACGGACGCGGAGAGGATGGAACAGCGGGTAGCCTGACGGTCCGCAAGCGGGACGCGGAGACCGCGTGGGTCACGCTGAATCGCGAATGGAGCGCGCTGGACAAGATCGCTAGCCTGCGCCGCGACGCGGCCAGTCGTTTGCTGGACCATCTGCTGGATTGTCTGCCGCCAAAAAGCCGTGGAACCGATTTGCTGGCCGAAACCACGATCGGGAACCTCCTGCGAACGATCACAGCTGACCTGACCCTCAAAAGCATGGTCCGATACCCAGAGAAATTGCTTGATCGCGCCCTGCTGTGGCTCCACGAGCAAGAGGTCATCCGCCTCAACAAAGGCCTCGCGGTATTCCGTCCGGCGATGACGATTAGGCTGGAGCGCCGGGACAAGCGTGGTTATTCCAATGCGGACTTCAAACCCCTCGCCCTTCACTACAAGGGCCAAGTGCTACAGATCCACGTCATGGTGGAGTTCGCCGAGCGCGGCCTCGCCGCCATGAGCGACGCGCTACGTCTGGCGATGGACTATTTCGCTCTCAAGGAAGACGAGTTTCTCGCTCGCTGGTTGCCAGGTCGGGATCGGGAAATCGGTCGGCAGACAACGCCCGCGTCCTGGCGGGATATCGTCGAGAATCTGCGGAATCCGATTCAGCAACGCATCGTGGCCGATGAGCGAGAACGAATCAACGTGCTGGTGCTCGCGGGCCCCGGCTCTGGAAAAACGCGCGTGCTGGTGCACCGCATCGCTTGGCTAATCCGAGCCAGGAGAGAAAACGCTCGCGGCATTCTCGCCCTCGCTTACAATCGCCATGCCGCCGTCGATATCCGCCGCCGACTTGGAGATTTGATCGGCAGCGATGCGCGCGGCGTGACGGTGCTCACCTGCCACGCGCTCGCCATGCGCTTGGCGGGCGCGAGTTTCGCTGGCCAGTCGGAGCGACCGGATGAGGAGGCGTTCCGGAACGTGATGCGCCGCGCGGTCGCGTTACTCCGCGGAGAGAAATTGTCACCAGAAGAAGCGGACGAGCGTCGCGGACGCCTGCTCGCGGGATTTCGATGGATACTCGTGGACGAATACCAAGATGTTGGCCCAGAGCAGTACGAACTGATATCGGCTCTCGCGGGCCGGACGCTGGAAGACGAGTCAGGCAAACTCACTCTATTCGCCGTCGGCGACGACGACCAAAACATCTACGCTTTCAGTGGCGCGTCGGTGGAATTCATCCGACGTTTCGAGGCCGATTACGGACCGAAGCCTGTCTATCTGACCGCCAACTACCGTTCAACGGATAACATCGTGACCGCGGCCAACGCGATGATCAAGCCCGCGCGGAACCGAATGAAGGCGGAGCATCCAATCCACATCGACCGCGCGAGAAAGAAAGAGCCGCCAGGAGGAGAATGGACGACGCTGGACCCAATCTCGTGCGGAAAGGTTCAGATTCTGCCAGCCGGCGAAGATCCGATCTACCAAGCGCGGGCCATCATGGCCGAGCTTCTTCGTCTCTCCAAACTGACGCGGGATTGGGACTGGTCGCGGTGCGCGGTGATCGCGCGCACGTGGAAGTATCTGGTTCCGGTGCGCGCGTTCTGTGAGGCGCACAGCATCCCGGCGCAGATGGCGAACGAAGGAATTCCGGGATTCTGGAGCCTGCGGGAAACCCAAGTGCTCCTCCAATGGCTACGCGAACGAGAACCGCGAATCGTCGACGGTGCGTCCTTGCGGAAGTGGGTGAACGGACGGAAGTCCAACCCCTGGCATGATCTGTTGCGCCAAGCCGTGGAAGAGCATGCGTTGGAAATCGGTGACGGAGAGACTCCCGTAAGTCATTTCATCGAATGGCTGGCCGAATGGGGTCAAGATATGCGCCGTCGCCAACAAGGCTTGCTACTGCTCACTGCGCATCGGGCCAAGGGGCTGGAATTCGATCATGTGGTCGTGCTGGACGGTAGCTGGGACCACTCGAATCGTGACGAGGACCCCGACGCGCCACGCCGGCTGTACTATGTGGCGATGACGCGAGCGCGGAAGACGCTCACGCTGGCGCACCTCAAAGATTCCCGAAGCTTTCCGGCCGAGCTGGCCAGCCATGCCGCGACAATTCGACGAAACGCCACCAAACTTCCGCCATGCTCCAAAGCCATTGAGCGCCGTCACGTTCGACTAGATCTTCAGGATGTCGACCTAGGATTCGCCGGACGGCGAAGCGCTAACGATCCAGTGCATGACGTGATCGCCGCGTTGTCAGTCGATGTCCCTCTGAACGTGCGGGTCGGGCAAAACGGAAGCTGGATGTTGCGGAATCAAGCCGGCCAAACCGTGGGGCGCCTCGCCAAGTCATTCACGCCTCCCCCCAGGACGAGGTGCGAATCGGCGCGTGTCTTCGCTGTGGTGACCCGGAGCCGCGAGGCATCGGACCCGAAATACCACAACAACATAAAGTGTGATGCTTGGGAAACGGTTCTGCCCGAACTCGTTTTCGAGCCAGACCGAAACTCGACATCATCGAGACGGACGAGAAGTTGAAGAGTGGCGTGGGCGGGACGATATCCATCCGATGGAATCCGGGTCACGGGACACCTGCGCCCACGAGACCACGCTCGCGGCTACGGCGGAGACAAATCGATACGAAGCCCCAGCAAATCCTCGCCCGAACGGTCCGCTCCGAGAAACTCGACCAGTTCTTCCTGGCGGGGTTGCCCGAACGCGAGGCGATAGGCCGCGAGCGCCTTGCGGAGGCGCGGCAGAGTCACCGCCTCTCTGCTGAAAGGCATCACCGGCACATGCCGCTCAATCCTCGCTGGCCCCTGATGGAACACCCAATACGGAACCATCTCGCCGTCGGTCGAGGATGCTTGGGACGCGGCCATGGCGAACAACTCGCTCCACGGATCCCTGCCATTCGAGCAGGCGCGTAGCTCCGACCCAAACGTCGCGGCGATATTCCGCCGAACGGCGTGTCCCTTGTACCTGTGGACTCGCCCCTCGCGTTGCTCCAAGTCGACCGGATTGGAGGGCAAGTTCCAATGCACGACGGCGTGGCACCAAAGGTGAAAGTCCAATCCCTCTTGTCCGATTGAGGTGGATATGAGCACGAAGGGCCAAAACGGGGAATTGAACGCCGTGGAGACGGCCTCGACCCGAGCTTCACCACCATCGTCAAGAGACTGATCGCCGAAAGCGACCGCGAATCTGGTGCGCATCCGTCGCTCCCGAAAACCCACGCCATCGTCATTCTTTCGTCGAACCGGGATATCCACCTGAAACGAGGAAGTCCGCATTTCCAACGCATCCCAAACATACCCGGCGATGTTTTCAACTGCTTTCTCGCGGTGTTTTTTGTCGATGAAATTCAAGTAGCCTAACCAATCGCGAAGCACATGCGCATGCTCATCAAGAACGGCTTGGAGGTTTCCGCTGATCGAATGTCGGAGAACGTCGCGCCAGTAGCTGCCCACTCGTTCGCTGGAACGTGACTCCCCTTCCTCCGCCCCAACGATCACAGCCGTGACCTCTGGAGCGTTGAAAAAACTCCGAAACGCGGCACTAACCCATGTCGCGCCCTTCACTACGCAATCGTCGGAAATGGACAACCCAGATACCGAGCTGAGCGTCCGCAACGCGCATTGCGCTGGCCCACCGACCGCGAGCTCGGCGAGAACTTTCGCGAGATCGTCGGGGGGCCGGCCGAGACCTTCCGAACCGCGCCGCGCCCTATCCTTCGCCTCGGCAAGGTGCGCACGAAACCCGCTTCCCGCTTGCTCGTCCCAAAGAATTTCGATATCTGAATGAAGCAGGAAATCAAGCGCGGACCGGTGATGCCGGTGATCCAGAAGCAAGGGCGCGGCCCAATACCATCGTTGGTCCGCCTTTCCAACGCTTGGCGCTAGCCGAATCAATGGTTCGATAGCTTCTCTCACTGTATCCTCGACGCTCTTGAGTACATCAGAAGCCAAGCGCCGCTCCTGCCAGACCAGAGGTCTAGGATTGCCGAGTTCCGCGAGGCTTGGACTCGGCCAAATGAGAAGAAACGAAGTCATCGCCGCCGCCCGGCGGCCCGCGGCTATCTCTCCTGGGCTGATTTCGTCCGCCGCACGCTCACTGGTCCGAAAAGTGAGACGCTGGCCACCCCGCTGTCGGTAATCCGCCGTATACTCGTGCTCGCGCGCGGCGAAAACGCGACGCTCGGCCTCGAAACTAACCAGCGAGGAGATTACCTTCGGGACAACCGCCCACCCAGAAAAGATCAATCGCTTCGTGAAACGGGCCGCTTCCTCCGACTCGTACACCGACCCGGCATCGTAATACCGGATGGACGGAGGAATCCAGAGCAATTCGAACGCACGATGACGATCCAGATCGTCAAGGAGCCAACGGAGCCGTCCGTTCTGAGGATCGACGCGCTGATACTCCTCGATCTCGTTCCAGTCCAGCATTCCTGGACCCGGCTCGAATCCATCACCTCCATCGAATCGACCCTCATCGGCCAATTTCACAACGGACTCTTTCAGTTTGTACCGTTCCATGAAGTTGAGGAGATACGGCCCTGACTTCCAATATTCAACAGGCTCGCCATGTTTCACCATCTGGGCCAGATCGCCAAATCTCAGATAGGCGCGAAGATCATCTGGCCTGATCGCAACTTCAGCACCCAGCTCGCGCAACATTCCAGAACGATCCGGCGTAGCGGCCAGCCGCTCCGTCCGCGCCATCACGCCACGCAACCGCGCCCCGATATCAGCGCAAATCTTTCTGGTGTCGCTGATCGATCCACGAGCGAGAAGCACCGAGCGCAAATCATGGAAGCGGCTTTTCAGATGATCAACTTCCGTCGGATCCTGGAGCAAGAACGAGCAGGTTTCGAAGAAGTCCTCATAATGATCGCCGTCTTCCTGATCGTCTGTGGTATACATCCGATACGGGGTCGCGGAAAGCAACAGCGTCCGTGTGGAACGTCCAGTCGCCGGATCCTTGTAGTTGAATAACCGGCTGGCCAGCTCAGCGGCGAAGTTTTCCGGCTCAGGCCGCAACAGGTCCTTGAATCTCTGAAACTCATCCAGCACCACGAAATCCGGGCGTAGCGCGTCAATCCCAATAATCGCCATGACGCGGCGAATCTCCCCAATCAATTCCTTCCGATCTTCCTGGAGATAATGCGGAAACTTCCGCTTCCAAGCCAATTCATCGACCAGCCGCTCGAACATGGCGCGCAGGGTGGACTCACGCTGAGCGCGTCGGGCTCGCTCTGTTTCCTCAAGCCGCTTGGCGAAATCCTCAAGCGACCTCTTGATCAACGGCCGAAACTGTCGCTCCTCCTGCCGCAACCGTTCATCGGGATCTCCGGATCTAAGGCCATGCCAGAAAATCCATCGAGCCGGCCCGGTCATCACGCCTCTCCCCCAATGGGCACTCAAGAAAGCGTACGCCAGGCAGCGCTCTCGAAATTTTCCCGTGCTACGGCCAAAGTCCAAGGATGTCCCGGGCGTAATCGTCAACAGGTTGATAGCCGCCTGATTCGAATCGCTGTCACGCAACTCTGTCACGGAGAGCATGGTCAGCCGGTCCACGCTATCGAGCGGCTCAATTCCATCAGGAGCGAGCTTTCGAATATTCTGCCGCGCGATCGCCGCGTTGGAGCAAACGTAGACTATGTCATGGCGTTCATCGCCAGCCTGTCGGAGATGCTCGATCACTTGCGCGATCACGCCCTTAGCGACGTGAGTCTTGCCAAGCCCAACCTCGTCGGCGATCAAGAATCGAACAGAGGGATTCCGATCAGCGAACATCCGCTTGAACGCCCAGCGCGCGGTTCGTCGTTGAAAGACTTTTAGATCTGACAGCGTTTTCCCAACGTCGACTGGAGCGGTCATCGACCCATTCCTTCCGCGAGCGCTACGTCATGCACGTTCTCCCAGAGTTCCGCGAAACCGGGCGGGAGCGCATTGGCATCAGCCAAATCCGACACGAGCGGGTGCAGTGCGGCAAGCTTTCCGGGGTCCCGGCGCATCGTCCTCAGCATTTTCTCCAAAACCGGCAAGCTCAGGGGAACGCTCCCATCCGAAGTGCCGTCAGCACCGAGGCTCTTGATCGAGAAACGCAGTTCGGCTTGGTCTTCATCCAGCAAGATCAAAAGGTATCGTAGAAAACGCTCCGCGTTCCCGACGAGAGCGCGCAAAAGAAATCGTTCCCGGTGACTTGGCGCGCCAATGAGCGGAACAGGAACAACGAAGCGAGTCAACGCGCCTTCCGAGCCAATGAGCTCAAAGGCGAGAAACCCACTTATGGTCTCCAGGCTAGTCTCGAAACGCGCTTGGAGAAGCTCGCCCGTGACGACGCGTTTCCGATGTCCCTCCAGCGCGAGCGGCCAGCAATTCATCTCTTTGATGCCATCGATGCTGGGCACCGGCTGACTTGATCGGTAGGTGGTCGCCCACTCGGAGCCACTCTCCTCGACAAAGCCCCTGAGCGGTAGCCGGGCGATCTCGCGTCTCGCTCGATCCAGGGACGGGCCCTCGTCAATGTCATCAAGCGCGTCGGATCCGTCGTATTCGTAAAACAAGCTGCGGAGACCCGGATCCTCCGTTCCACTCCAAAACCGATCAATGCCCAATACCGTCGCGGACCCCTTGAGTTCCACGAGGATTTCCACGTTGCGATGGAAAGCGGCGCCAGTCGCGTTGGCTGAACCAAGAAACAAGCGTGCCCGGCCATTTTCCTCGAACGCGAAGACCTTGGCATGCAACCCAATAAGAGGCCGACCAGGATCATCCATGGAGGACGCGTCGTTCTTCGCGTCAACATTGGGAACGCTTTCATCACCGAAGACATAGCCTCTCTCTATTTTGGTCAACGTTTCCGGCTTGAGTTGGTCAAGCGACCCGGATCGGCTGGCGAGCTCGTTCACCGGCGGCGGACATGCTCTCGTCGTGAAAAAATCATCACTCACGAAGGGAGAGATGATCAGCGACCGATCAGCCGTGTCTGGAAGTGGAGAGGGCTCGTCGTCCAAGCCCAAAACGTGAATCCGCAAATCGTCCACTCCCGCAGGCAACGCGAAACGAGCGACCCCAAGCGCGTCCGACAACGAGCGCACGCGATCACTATGATCAGCCGAGACCTTATCGACCGCGGTATCGAGAAGCCCCCTGAACAGCTCTCCAACAGACTCCAGCGAGGCTCCGGGCCCGTCCACCACCTCGTCAAGGCGGACCACCGTATCCCAACTCGTATCGAACGTGAGATTCCGGCTCGCGATGAGCACGCGGAGTCGCCGTTCCGGTCGCGAGCGATCCACCGACTCATCGACAGACTCGTACCGCAACACCCACGCCTTGGGATGAACGATCCCGCCACGCGGCGCGTCAACCGGAACGACGGTCCGCTCCAGGAAGGCGAAGACTCGACGCGAAGGAGGCAACGCGATCTCGCCCACCTGGCTGAACACGGTGATTTTGCTCACGTGGGAACGCAAGGCATGAAGCAATTCGACCGACTCGCTCGAACTACCGTCGGAAGCGATATCAGAGGATTCGGAGAACGCCATCGCGGCAGGCGCGAACAAAAGCGCCCGGAGATCCAGCGTGAACGTCACGGCCATGGCCGACTCAAGACGGAAAGCCTCCGGCGGCCGTATCACGTCGGTGAGGACGAGCCGGTTCGCAGGATGAAGCATCAAGCTTCCAATCCAGCCGCGGCGAGATCCGCGAGATAGCTTTTGGTGATGGGCCATCGGTAGTCAAGCTGAAGCCCCATAGGCTTTTGGTTCCATTTTTCCAATGCCGTCCGTTGGGTCAGCCGGGCTCGCTTCCCCTTGAGCAAAAGCTCACGATGGCGGATCAGCACATGGACCCGACGGTCTTCAGGAAATCCATCTGGATCGTCCACAGCGCGTCGGACCATTTCCCCCACGAAATCCCTGGTAGCGGCCCCGACGCGGCACCCAGCCAAGATACGCCAAAACTCTGGGAGGTCGTCAACCCAAGAGCGTAGCGCTTCATGTCGGTCGCGAATCAACAGTCCCCATTCGTGGAGACCGTCACGCTGGTCCACTTCCAAGGCATCCGTGTCCCATCCGAGCTCGTTTCTCGCCTTTCGCGCGAGAAGCATGTTGTAGACGAGTTGAGGTCCAAGGGTTAATTCCGAAAAACAACGGGCGTGGCGCAGTGTCTCCGTGAGAGAATTGGGTAGCGCGGACAGCACGCGCGTCGACAAATCCCACGGATAGGGAACGTCGCATTCTCGGCTCGATATGCCGCACAAGGCCGCTAGCAAGGAATCAGGATGGTGCCGCCGGATATGGTCAGCCAAGAACCAAGCCTCTTCGCGCTCAAGATCAAAGGTGAGGTCCTCCCACAGAAAATCCTCAGGTAATGGAGGGCTGGCCGACCACATTGACACGGGTCGCTTCGTTACGTCTCCATCGTCATCGCGCTCGTCCCGGATTCGCCCGACAGCGAACGCTCGCTTGCCATACTCGGTGAGACTGAGGTCAAGCCTTCGAACGCCCCAAGAGCCCAGTCCGCCCCAATAGACCGCGCTCGGCATTCGCTTGAGGCTCCTTCCCGCGCTGTAACCAATCACCCCTTGATTTTGGCCGAGATGCCGGAGACGATCTATGAGCCTTGCCTCATCGCGGTGGAGCCTGTCGGTGAAATCGCCCGGAGCGACGCGCTCGATCTCGATCCGTCGGAAGATCCACGGCAGAAAAATAAAATAACGGAGCCGGGTCTGGATCGTCGACGTGCCCGGACTCAGCTTCGTCGAGAAAACGTCGCGAATAACGCCCAAGCCAAGAACGTCGAGAGTCGTCGGCTCTTCGAGCGAGCGGAGCAACTCGCTCACTCGTTCGCTGGCATTCTCGTCTAGATCCAGCCAGCCAAAGGAGGATTCCACTGCATATGCGCTCACCCGAGCGCCTGCTTCTCGCTCAATGATCACGCTTGAATTCCGCATCCGCTTGGTCGACGGGCTTCGCCTTTTCCAATAGCGAGGACCCACACATCATTTGGAGCGGCAAAGATCTTTTTTCGCGAGCAACTCCCTATGGGATTTCGTCAGTGCTCCACTATTCAGCGTCGAATAAATTTTTCCGCGCGGATTGTCTACCAAAGCCTTGTCCCTGAAGTCTTGGTGCAGGTCCCGGTCGTTCGAGTACAGCAAACGAGCCCCGCTGATTTGCGCCAAGGCGAGAACGTGCGGGCCATCAGACCGGCACGTGCCCTCTTTCTTGATCTCTTCTGTCCGCCTTACCACAGCCTCCTTATCCATAATCCGCAATTGTCCCTGTCCTGCAAGAAGCGCGCTTCGCGCCCATTCCCGAAACTGTTCTGATTGACCGAGTTCCTCGGATACTTTGCCACCAGCAACCAAAATCCCCTTGCCACTGTCAAGCCACTCGAAAAATTTCCTGCCCGCCTCTGATTTATCATGCCCAAACATCTCCCCGACCACATTCGCGTCGACGATGGCGCACACGATCAGAGGCCCAACGACCGTTTCGTTTCTTCCAAGAAAAACCTGCGATAGCCTTGCGGCGCGTTCAGAACGTTTCCTTCTTGATCCAGCATCAGCGAATGGATACGAACATCCAGCTTATTGCGCTCGAAGTAGAGAATCGACACATCGTCAGGCTTCAGCTTTCCCTTTCCATCGCGCACGTCCGTACGCACGCGATCCAGCAGATGATCGCTATGGGTCTCGACGAAAATTTGACGGTTTGGTTGAGCGATCTCGCAGAAAAAGCTCCCGAGGGCAGCTTGAGCGCTTGGGTGGAGGTGAACCTCAGGTTGTTGCAGAAGAAACATTGATGGCGCGTCAGGACGCAACAATTCGGTAATCACTGGCAACACTTGGCTTATGCCATAGCCAACATCAATCATATTGCGCGGAGGACCTTTCAATCTCCCGCTGAATTTTCTGATCTGCAACTGAAAAGGCTCGTTCTCTCTCTTCCCTAATTGCTTGATATCAATTTCGTCGAACAAGCCAGAGGCGCGTCCAAAGCCCTCCAGCGCATTCTTCAGAGACAGCCACCGATCCTTGTCCCGAATGTACATGTTCGCGAGATACATCGGGACATAATCGCCTTGGGGATCAGATACGACCTGCGCCGGATCATACGTGCGACGCGGTTTAGAACGGACCGGCGCGCTCGCGTAAGGCACCCTGAGAAAGTGAGGGCGATACACGCTACTAACGGATCCAGCGACTACTTTTCTGGCTTCATTCAAATCCTGTTCAGTGAATTCGGGAGAGCCTTTCAAAGGCGTACATCGCAGGCCATTATCATCCCGATATCTGTAATACCGTAACGCGAAACCAAACGGCCACATTACGGAAAGGTTCGAAGACGAGGAAGCATACCTTGCCGGGAGCGCGAATTTCCATGAGCCCCTGGAGGTTCCGATTCGAAACTCCAAAAATTCTTTCTTTTCCTGGTTCTCCTCGAACCAAATACCGTTCCGTAACAGATGCCGCCGAACAGGAATAGGACCTCCCTCACCGCGCTTAAAGACGACAGAGAAGCGGAACGAACTGCCACGGGAATGATTGGGTTTCGTCTCAAACCCCGCTTTGAACGAATCAGTTCGTCCGCCTCGCGGTCCACGGTAGTGGACGATATCGTCAAAACCTCCAAGATCGTAGGGTTCTTCCTTGAAATTGGGAATCCTGTCCGAGTAGGCCACTTCGCAAAGCACCCGAATCATGGCCATCAAGGACGTTTTTCCCGTGCTGTTGTCGCCGACGAGCAAGGTCAGCGGCGCGAGGCGAGCTTCCTGTTCGTCGTGAAAGCAACGAAAGTTCTTGAGACTGATCAGATCCATGATGGTATGTCCATCTTTGCGCTACGCCGCACGAAGCATATCACGGCAATCATAGCCATCAGGGGCGTTTCCCATGCCGTCGTCGCCAACTGGGCAATGTGTCAGCGACCGTCCCTCTCCGCTATGAACCGGGAGCGGGGAAATCGGTGCCCCATCGTCAAAGGCTAGCCTCGGTGGTTGCGGGGGCAGGATTTGAACCTGCGACCTTCGGGTTATGAGCCCGACGAGCTACCAGACTGCTCCACCCCGCATCATTTCGGGTGAGAATTTTAGCATATGGCCTACAATTCCCTGAAAGAAAAGCCCTCCTTCCATGTCCGATTCCGTCTATACCGTCGCAGAAATAAACCAGCGGGTTCGCGCGTTATTGCTGGAAAACTTCTCGGAGGTCGTCGTGCGCGGGGAAATCAGCGGCCTAAGGCGATACGCGTCCGGCCACTGGTATTTCACCCTTAAGGACTCGGCCTCGGAGATCCGTTGCGCCATGTTCCAGACCCAGAATCAGCGGGTTGCGTTCGACCCTAAGGATGGGGATGCCGTCCAGGTGATGGCTCGGGTCGATCTGTATGTGCAGCGAGGCACCTACCAGCTCGTCATTGAGGACATGAAGCCGGAGGGACGGGGAGAGTTGCTACGGCGCCTGGAAGAGATGAGGATCAGGCTTAGGGATGAGGGGCTGTTCGATTCGGATCGAAAACTCCCTCTTCCCCCCTACCCCATGACGATTGGTGTGGTCACTTCCAGCGATGGCGCGGCCTTGCGGGATGTGGCGCGAGCCTTGCGGCGTCGCTGGCCGGTCGCCCGGCTCCTTGTGTACCCGTCGAGAGTCCAAGGAGAAGGAGCTCCCGCCACTCTGGTCCGGGCCTTGAATCTCGCTTGTCGGGACAATCGTTGCGATGTGCTGATTCTGGCTCGCGGCGGCGGCAGTCTTGAGGATTTGCTGGCGTTCAGCGACGAGATGGTCGTACGAGCGGTGGCCGCCTGCGAGATTCCACTGATTACCGGAGTCGGCCACGAGACCGACACTTCGCTGGCAGATCTCGCGGCCGATGTCCGGGCCGCCACCCCGACCGCCGCGGCCGAACTGGCGAGCCCAGACGTCGCTGCGCTGAAACAGCGAAGCGAGCGATTTCTGGCACGGATCCACAGCCTTCTCAGTGCGCGATTAAAGCAGGCCCAACAAGCCTTGGACCATCTATCCCACCGGCTTGACCTAGCCCACCCGGCGGCCAAAATTCAAGGACACCAGCAACGACTGGATGAAATCTTCGAACGCCTGGTCCAGGCGCCGCGGCGACATGTGGAACGACGATCACATCGATTGACCCTGTCTCATCGCCGCTTGCTCTCCTGCTCGCCAAAGACTCGTCTCGACGAATTGGAGCGCGCTGCCCAGCAATACCAATGGCGACTCGACGCGGCATCGAGAAATCTGCGTCAGGCCTTGCGGGCGAGACTGGATCAGGCCAGCGGAACGCTGGAAGCCGTCAGTCCATTACGGACGCTTGAGCGCGGCTACGCGATCGCCACCCTGAAGACTCCAAACGGCCCTAAGATAATTCGCGAGGCCGGGCAAGCCCGCGTCGGCGACGCTTTTGATCTGCGCGTTGCCGACGGCTCGATCTCGGCGAAAGTGACCGATGCCAAACCGACGGACGCGACGAAGTGATCGCGCGCCCTGCCGCTAAAATAGCCAAACCCCAGCCCTTGCTTTCCATGCCAGAATCGGAATCCCCGTCGAAAACCCACTTCATCCGGCGGCTTATCAAAGAAGACTTGGACTCGGGCGAATGCGCGCGAGTCGTCACCCGGTTCCCACCGGAGCCGAACGGATACCTGCATATTGGACACGCCAAGTCCATCTGCCTGAACTTCGACATGGCGGAGTCTTTCGACGGACACTGCAACTTGCGTTTCGACGACACCAATCCCGAAAAAGAAGAAGCCGAATACGCCTACGCGATTGAGGAGGACGTGCGCTGGCTGGGCTACGAATGGCGGAATCTGCTCCACGCCTCGGACTATTTCGACCAGCTGCACGAATACGCGGTGGACCTGATCCGCAACGGGCACGCCTATATCGACAGCCAAGACGGCGAGACCATCCGGAAAACCCGTGGCACGTTGACGGAGCCGGGGATTGAAAGCCCTTATCGCGGTCGCGGCGTCAAGGAAAATCTGGATCTGTTCGCGCGCATGCGAGCGGGCGAGTTTCCTGAGGGAGCGCATGTGCTACGGGCGCGCATCAGCATGGACTCCGACAACATCAATATGCGTGATCCTGTTCTGTACCGAATCCGCCGGCAACGGCATCATCGAACAGGGAACGCCTGGTCGATCTATCCTATGTACGACTTCACCCACTGTCTATCCGATTCTCTGGAGGGCATAACCCATTCCCTGTGCACGCTTGAGTTCGAGGATCACCGCCTGCTATACGACTGGATCCTCGACCATCTGGACGTTCCTTGCCACCCCCAGCAGATCGAGTTTTCTCGCCTGTCTCTGGAGTACACCGTGGTCAGCAAGCGCCTGTTGCAGCGACTGGTCCAAGACGGACATGTGGATGGCTGGGACGACCCGCGCTTGCCAACTCTGCGTGGCCTTCGCCGCCGCGGTTACACGCCGGAATCGATCCGGAACTTCTGCGAGGCGATCGGCGTGACCAAGAAAGACAGCCGGATCGCCATGAACGTGCTGGAAGACAGCATACGGCATGCCTTGAACGCACGAGCGCGGCGCCTGATGGCGGTTCTTGACCCGATTCGAGTCGTTCTGACCAACTACCCAGAGGGCGAGACCGAAATGCTGACGGCGCCCAACCACCCGAACGATCCCGCCATGGGCGTACGCAAGATTCCGTTCGGGCGCGAGATTTACATCGAGCGATCCGATTTTCTGGAGAATCCGCCGAAGAAATTCTTCCGCCTCGCGCCGGGCCGGGAGGTCCGCCTGCGATACGCCTATTTCATCACCTGCCAAGAAGTCGAGCGGAACGCCAATGGCGATATCGTCGCCCTGCGCTGCGTCTACGACCCGGAAACGCGCGGGGGAGATTCGCCGGATGGACGCAAGGTTCGCGGAACGCTACATTGGGTTGCGGTCGAGCATGCCGTGCCCTCCGAGATTCGGTTATACGACCGCTTGTTCAAAGTTCCCGACCCGGCGGCCGAAGCCGACCTGACGGCCGCGCTTAATGAACACTCCCGAATCGATATGCTCGGGTGTCGAATCGAGCCGGAGATTCGTCGCCTGCCAACGCGCGCGCGGGTCCAGTTCGAGAGACAGGGCTATTTTTGCCAAGACACGGAATCCGCCCCGGATCATCTAATTTTCAATCGCACGGTGAACCTGCGGGACGCTTGGGAGAAAATCCGAAGACGGACTTGATGCATCAACGGGAAACGAACCGCGAACGCTCGCGGGAGAGAGTTGGGAATCTCGCCATCTCTGTTGAACCCACAGAAAGATCCAATCGGTTACTAGCGAAATAAGAAAAGGCGCGCGGCCCCGGCTTGAACGCCGGGGCCGCGATCACAAGTCGGTCAGAAGCGAACCTTCAGCAGAACGCTCGCGCCGTAATCGTGATTATCGCCATCCGACGCCGCGTAATGCGCCTCCCCCGATAGCGTCGACTCCCCTTGCGCGTCCAGCGTCATCACGCCCCCAACGCCAACTCGCGCCCACGTCGACTCCGCCTCCGATACCAGCCGCGTCCCCGACGCCATCACGGCGCGATCCTCCGACAATTCATGCTCCACGTCCAAAGACGCGTACGTCTGGCCGTTCTCCAATAACGCCCCGATCCGCGCCCTGAGGCTGTCCTCCGAGCTGAACTCCACTCGACCGCTTCCGGCCACGCCCGACACGTCGGCGAAATCGTCCATGTCCACCGACGACCAGGTCAGCCCCCCGCGCGGGATCACCGCCAGGCCGTCCATCTCCATGCGCCTGCCGATCTCCACGCCGATCGCGTGACCCTCTCCGTCCAGACCGGACGCCACCATCCCCCGAGTCTCCGAGCTCAAATCGACATCCTCGAAACGCGTGTACGAGAGCTCCCCGTCCGCGTACCAGCCGTCCTCCCCCCGCCAGGTCGCCGATGCCCCGACGCCCACGCCCGAGACCTCGATCTTCCCGCCACGCGCGACGTCCGCCTCGCCGTCGCGGTAATGCGCGCTCACGCCCAGCATCAGCCCCGGCGCGTCCGTGGGAACGACGAAGCCCGTCTCCACGCCCCAGCGCTCGAAGTCCCAAGACAGCGCGCGACCCGCATCGTCCATCTCCGTCGTGGACATATCCGCCTCCCGCTCGCCGTCGCTCGCCAAGACCCGAGCCCACGCGCCCCCGCCGTCTCGCGTCGCCGACAAACGCGCCTGACGACCACCCGGCGCGCTCATCTCCAGCAGCACCGACGGCAACGCCTCGTACACCCGAGCCCGGGCATGGTACGTCCGGCTGATCTCCTTCTCCGCGCCCGCCTCGAACTGGTGCCCCCCCGTGATCGACTTCAGCGTGACCATCCGCTCGAACACCGCGTCATACACCCCATGCGTCCCCGTCTTCCCCGACGTCGCCTTCACCGCGTCCCCCACGGCTATCGTCTTCGCCATGCCGGCCGTCGACTCGCGCTGGAAGACGTTCGGCGCGTCCTCTCCACTGTTCAGGAATTTCCCCATGACGAACGCGATCTGCCCATGCTCGTTCTCCTTCAGAGTGACCTGCAGCGCCTTGTCCGCGCTCACCGCGATCCCCGACATCGCGCCGATCTCCGCCTTCGGCCCGATCACCAGCGTCCCGCCATTCACCATCCGAACGCCAGCATGCTCGCCAGCGCCGCCCATCACCTTGCCGTTGATGGTGACCGTCTGGTCGTATTGCCCCTTCCTGGCGTGGTCGGACGCGAACGTCCGCATCCCCTTGACATGCACCCCGTCCTTCTTGGCCCGGATCGTCGCCATCTCGCCTACCGTGACCTCGATCCTCCCGGCTTTCGTCGCGTCGTCGTAGGTGGTCTCCGTCCCCGCGTAGGTGCCCTGGTAGATGGTGGCCGTCTCCGCGTAGACGCCATGCCCGTCCGCCGTGATCGTCCCGCCCGCAACGTCGATCGTGATCGGGACTCTCATCTTGGGGCTCCTGGCCCCCACATCGTCAAAGTCTTTCACGTAGGCGAGAATCCCGTCGCCCTTCGACGTGATGTCCGCCTTCGACGTGATCTTGATCTCCCCAATGTCGGACTCGTAGGTGGAGGGATCGGTATTGCTGATACTCTTGCCGGGAAGCGGCTTGGGCTGCGAGCTCAAATGAACGGCGAGGATGCCGGCGGTCCTGCCTTTCAGGTCCGCCAGCTTCGTCTTGTCATCCCCCTTGAACGGATCAAGGATATCGGGCCCGTCGCCCGCGACGATCTCCCCTTTCAGGTGCATCACGACCATATCGTCCCAGCCCAGATGCAAGGTGGCCACTCCCGAGCCCTTCGCGTGGATGAAGCCCTCGTTGGTGATCGTGATGGCGCCCTCATCGTCAGGGGAGTCGGATATGGCGTACACGCCGTGCCCGCCGACCGGAGTCCCCTCGGTTCCGATCCGCGCCCCTTCGGAAACCGTCACCTTGGTCGCCCCGCCATCAACTCTCTGATCAACCGACACGCCATGCCGGCCCACGGTCGGCTCGTCCCCCTCCATCCCGATCCGCGCCCCGGACTTCAGCGTCACCTCGACATCCCCATTGACATCGGCGATATCGCTTTCATGGTAAATGCGGATCCCGTCTCCCGCACCGCCCGTCCGGGCGATCTCGCCCGCGAAGTCCACCTTGATGAGCCCGCCGGCGTGACCATAGGAATAAACGTAAACTCCAGACCCCGGCTTGGTTCCTCCCTGGTCGCCCGCCGTGATCGTCCCTCCCGTCACGTCGACCGTCACCGGAACCACGGAATTTTCGTTGGGATTTTCGTTCCCATACGTCACCACCATGATCCCGTTCACGTCAATGCTATGCACCGGATCGGCGACGACATCGATGTCGCCGCTCGACTCGATCAGGATCGAGCTGCTGACCTCCTTCGCGACGGTGTTCCTCGTCTTGTCTCGATGCCAAACGAATATCCCGCCTCTGTTCCGGCTACTGCTGGTCGCCAAGTCTTCATCCAGCGGCGTGGCCACGCCCGCCGTGATCAGCTTCGCGTACCGAACCGGATTCTTGACCATGATCGTGCCATGATGACGAATGGTGATATTCCCGCCCCGACCGTTCCGATCATCCGTGTTCGAGATCGCCCGGATCCCCATCGACGTCACGCTCCCCTCCAACGTCTCGATCTCGATATCGCCCTTTCCTTCGTGCTTCGCGTAAATCCCCGCGTAATGTCCGTAAACCTCCCCCGCGTTCGTCACCTTGATCTTCCCGGCCGGATAATTGGTACCGCCGCCGTCCGCGTCCACGAACGCGGCGTGAACCCCGTACCGTCCCGCCGGCGCCGTCGCGCTCCCGATCATCGCGTCCTTCCCCACCATCACCTCCACCATGCCCGTCGCCGTCTCGTCGTCCTTGTCGTACGCCACGTACACCCCGTCGTTTTGCGAGCCGCGCTTGTAAGCCGGGTCGATGAACGTCTCCTTCCCGTCCCCAAACGTGGCCTCCACCGTCGTACGGGTCGCCCCGTTCACGACTTTCACGGCGCCATCCAGAACGACTTTCAGGGTTCCGTGTCCGTTCAGGTGGATCCCCGGGAACGCCGCGCTCGCGCTCGTGGGAAGCGCCGAGGCGGTGATGGTGACCGTGCCCGCCCCGGTAGGCTTCACGGTCAAGGTCAGACCCCCGGTCTTATCCTGATACTTGATCGGGGAGTCGCTGGTGGACGTGTAACTCGCGTCGCCGCAGGTGACCGCGCTGGTAGCACCGCACTCATCTACCGCGACGGCGGTGTGCGGAACCGCGAGAAAGGCCGTGAATCCGGCCAGAACGGTCAGGAAACGGAGGCTATGCCCCCCCCCCCCCCCCCCCCCCCCCTATGCAGGAAGACGACGAGGCCCCGCGAAGCGCGGCGCGAATCTCGAAAACGGAAAGGCTCTTGGTCATTGTTTTGCTACCTATTCAAGAAGAAGTTGTCGGATGGTAATCATCAAGCGGGCGGTATTATACTTTATCGAATTCGCTATCCTTCCAACGACGGATTTCCCCGAACACTTCCCAAGCGGCCAAATCTTTCCGCCCCGCGCGCTGGCGCGCCGCCTCCACCACCGCGGGCGCGTCGAAGCGTAAAAACGGATTACGCCGTTTCTCCAAGCCAAGCGTGGAGGGAACGGTCGGCTCGTTTTTCTCGCGCAACTTCTTTGCCTCTTCCCGGTAGGATCTCAGGTCCTCGTTATCCGGCTCCACCCAAAGAGCGAATTCCACGTTGTCCAGCGTGTATTCATGCGCGCAATACACCCGGGTCTCGTCCGGCAGAGAACGAAGCTTGGATAGGGAAGAGTGCATCTGTTTCGGAGTTCCCTCGAACAGGCGCCCGCATCCGCAGACGAACACCGTGTCGCCGCAGTAGAGGTCGCCTCCTCCGTGGTAGGCGATATGGCTACGGGTATGCCCTGGCACGTCGAGGACCTTGAACGTGCCAAGGCCCATCGCCCTCAAGTCTACGTCATCTCCTTCGGAAACGCGAATATCGGCCGGGATCCTAGAATCCTCCGGCCCATATACCGTAGCGCTCGACCAAGCTGAGCGAAGTTCGGCGACCCCTCCAATGTGGTCCGCATGGTGGTGGGTAATCAAGATGGCGGACAGATCCAGTTGCCGAGATCCCAAGGCGTCCATGACGGGTCCGGCATCTCCCGGATCCACGATCACGCCTCTCCCGTGGCTGGACAACAACCACAGATAATTGTCTTGGAACGCCGGAATAGCCTCTGCCGGCATCAGCGTGGCGACCTGCCGCTCAAGGCGACGGGCTTACCAAAAAATCGCGGGGAAACGGGATCAGCTCGAATCCGACTCGCCGAACCAAACCCATGGGCTTTCCTTCGCGACGGCGAAGAATATCGCGACCCCGATCACGATGATGGTTAACAACGCGATCGCCGCGCCTAGGCTCCACAACGGTTCGTGGAGGTGGTCTTGAAAGCCGAACCAGTTCATCGCCCAAACCCCGGCGGCGATCCACGCAGCCATGCAAACTAAGCCGAATATTTCCTTGAGCCGCATCGTATTCTCCTTCAGGTCTGTCAGCCGGGAGGCATTTTACATCATGTCCCGGGACGCCCTCCCGGCATGGAACTAGCGTCCAGGAACTTGTCGAAGAAGATCTGATCGCCGCTCATGCCTTCAGCCTTGAGCGCCTCGACGGCGGCATCGATCATTGGTGGAGGGCCGCACAGATAGCCTTGGCAGGCGGCCATATCGAATGTCTTCGGCGCAACATAGGCTTCCTTGAGGTGATCGGTCACCAGCCCGCGTGGACCGCTCCACCCACTATCCTCTGGCTCCATATTCAGGACCTCGACGTATTCGAATGAGTGGTCGGGATGCCACTGGTCTCGAATCGCCTCCATCGCGTCCTTTCCGTACAGATCCTCCTGCGTCCGCGCGCCAAACAAGAACAGCGCGTCGCGCGGAGCCCGCTCGATTACGGCCTGCTCCAGTACCGCCTTGATCGCGCTCATGCCAGACCCTCCGGCGATGCAGATCATGGGGCCCGGGTCCGGGTGGTAGCGAAATCCTCCGTACGGCAGCGAAATCTTTAACTCCGCTCCAGTTCGATCCTCGGCGAACAGCCATTCAGTGAATTCCCCGCCTGGGACTTTTCGGATATAGAACGTGAGCTCGTCGCCGCGCTCGTTGCTCGGCGCCTTGGCGAACGAATAGGAACGCGGCACGCTCAAGCCAGAATACTCTAATTCCGCGTATTGTCCAGCCACGCCAGCGCGCTGAAGGCCCGGCACGCGCACGGTCAGGTCCACGATGTCGTGGGTCAACGAAGTCAGCTTGAGTATGGCTCCCGAATAATGGGCGACGGCGGCTTGGGGTTGCTGGGAACTCAGCTCGACTCGCACCTCGATATCGCGGCGCAACTCGCTTTGACAAGCGAGGACCCAGCCTTCTTTCAACTCAGCGGGAGTTAGAACGGTCTCGAAATCGGTCCGAGCCTTGATCTTGCCGGAAATAATCTGGCACCGGCAGGTGCTGCAGGTTCCCTGCCGGCAATCGTGAGGCCACGCGAGACCCGCTTCCAGCGCGGCGGAAAGAAGATCCTGTCCCGCCCGCACGGTGAGCGGGGATGGATCATCATTGATTCGGGCCTGATGATCCCGCTTCCCGCCAAACAACCCCCACAGCATCGGCCTGTCCGTCTCCGCAGACTTCTTCAGGCCCAGGCGCGGGGGAGCCGTGCCGCCTTGTCAGAGGACGTTGATCGCGACGTTACGCAACGTGCCGGAATCCATGTCCGCCTTAGTCGGCAGCACGTCGAACGGAGTCAACTTCTCCTTGCTGGTGCTGGGATGCGACTTGACCGCGTCCCACCAGTTCTTGACCGCGCCGCGCGAATCCACCAGATCGGACGCCCCCGAGTTCACCAGCATGTTGGTGCAGGCGCTCCAGTGAATGTCCGCCAAGGAAAACTCCCCGCAGATGAACCCGCCTTGCTTAGGCGGGGACTGGAGCCGTTGCTCCAGCAAATCGTACAGCTTGGTCAACTGATCTCGGTCCGAACCGCCATCACCCGCGGCCGGCTGGACATAATCGATCACGATATGCGCCCATTGATACATCTGCGCCCGCAACACTCCGTTGCGAGGAACCAGCGAGGGACCGAACCCCTTGTCGTCCAGATAGGACATGATCGCGATCGTCCCGTACACGACGTTGTCTAGGTCCCTCAGCACCGGGGCGCTCCCCAGCGGAGACATGGACGTGACGTCCTCGGGCCCTTGGATCACGTGCGCCTCGACATCGACACCCTTCTCGCCCGCCGTCTGCAAACACTTCGCGGTGTTGACGCAGCTCGGGTGGCCGAAGAGGCTCATGGCATTCGCGAGTTTGTCGCCAATCATAATTGCCTCCTTTCAGGTATTCTCGGGTGTTATTCTTCGATCTTCAGGGCTCCGGACGGGCATTGCGCGACCACGTCTCGCACCTTCTCTTCCGGCGCCGCGGTCACGTCAATCTTGAATTGTCCGTCCTCGACCTTGAAAACTTCCGGCGCGCCTGCCACGCACTTGCCCGCGTGAATGCACACGCTCTCATCCCAGGTAACTTGCATTTTGGTTCTCCTTCCAGTGAGGTTCTTGTTGTCGGTGGGCTCGCGCCGGAAAATCGGCCCTCGCCCTTCCGCTTAATGTTAGCACAGCGATCATTCGCCAGGCCGCGGTTGCCGGACTTCTTTCATGGTCAGCTTGACCCGACCGAGCTTGTCGACATCCAGCACCCTGACGTTGACCACCTGCCCCTCGGACAGCTCCGAGTCGACGCTCTTCACGCGATGCTCCGAGATCTGCGAGATATGCACCAAGCCGTCCTTGCCGGGCAGGATGCCGACGAACGCGCCGAAATCCATGATCCGGACCACCTTGCCCGTATAGATCTTGCCGATCTCCACCTCGCTGGTCAGCAGCTCGATGCGCTCGCGCGCCTTCTCCGCCGCCGCGTTCTCGGTCGAGGCGATCCGCACCAGACCATCGTCATCGATATCGATCGTGGTGCCGGTCTCCTCGGTGAGAGCGCGGATGGTCGCCCCACCCTTGCCGATCACGTCTCGGATCTTCTCCGGGTTGATGCGCAGGGTCAGGAAGCGCGGCGCGTAATCCGACATCGTCTCCCGCGGGGAGGCCAGCGCCTTGTCCATCTCTCCGAGGATATGCAAC
Organism: uncultured candidatus Poriferisulfidus sp.; assembly: GCA_965116025.1. GTDB lineage: Bacteria > Pseudomonadota > Gammaproteobacteria > Poriferisulfidales > Poriferisulfidaceae > Poriferisulfidus. The sequence goes on along the minus strand of OZ220480.1, from coordinate 1,296,696 downwards.
CGCCCGTCCCTCGCCTGGGACAGGGCCCGCTCCATGATCTCCCGGGTGATGCCGTCGATCTTGATATCCATCTGCAACGCGGTGACGCCCTCGCGGGTGCCCGCCACCTTGAAGTCCATGTCACCCAAGTGGTCCTCGTCGCCCAGGATGTCGCTGAGCACCGCGAACTCGTCGCCTTCCTTGATCAGGCCCATGGCGATGCCCGCCACCGCGGACTTGATCGGCACTCCCGCGTCCATCAGCGACAAACTGCTGCCGCAGACCGTGGCCATCGAGCTGGACCCGTTCGACTCGGTGACCTCCGACACCACGCGGATGACGTAAGGAAACTCCTCCGGGTCCGGCATCACGGCCATCATGCCGCGCTTCGCCAGCTTTCCGTGCCCGATCTCGCGCCGCTTCGGCGCCAGCATCATGCTCACCTCGCCCACTGAGAACGGTGGGAAGTTGTAGTGCAGCAGGAACGGGTCCCGGTACTCTCCTTCCAGAGCGTCGATGATCTGCGCATCACGGGTCGTGCCCAGCGTGGTCATCACCATCGCCTGGGTCTCGCCGCGCGTGAACAGGGCGCTCCCGTGGGTGCGCGGAAACAATCCGGTGCGCGCCGAGATCGGTCGCACGGCCGCGCGCTCGCGCCCGTCGATGCGCGACTCTCCAGACAGCACGCGCTGGCGAACGATCGATTTCTCCAGACTCTTGAAAGCGTCCTTGACCGCGCCCTCGTCACGGCCCTCATCCTCGGAAACCAGCTCTCCCATCGCATGCTCCCGGATTTCCGCGACCCGGTCGAGACGCTCCACCTTCTCGGCGATCTGGTAGGCGGAGGTCAGGCTTTCCCGGCATAGGGACTCCATGCGGGCGGACAGGTCCTCGTCCGGAGGAGGAGGCGCCCATCCCCAGTCCGGGGGATTGGCGGCGTCGCGTAGCTTCTCGATGGCATCGATCGCCACCTGCATGCGCTCATGGCCGAACAGCACGGCGTCCAGCATCGTCTGCTCCGGTAGCAAGTCCGCCTGGGACTCGACCATCAACACCGCGCCGCGGGTTCCCGCCACCACTAGGTCCAGCCGGCTTTGCTGCAATTCCTGAGCGGTGGGGTTGAGCAGGTATTCGCCATCCCGGTAGCCCACCCGGGCCGCCGCGATCGGACCCTGGAACGGCATCCCCGAGACCGCCAGCGCCGCCGAGGCGCCGAGCAGAGCCGGAATGTCCGGGTCCAGATCCTTGTTCAGACACAGCACATTGGCGATAATCTGGACTTCCTGGTTGTAACCCTTCGGGAACATGGGCCGGATCGGCCGATCAATCAGGCGCGAGGTCAGGATCTCCTTCTCGCTGGGCCGCCCCTCCCGCTTGAAGAACCCGCCGGGGATGCGCCCCGCCGAATAGGTTTTTTCCTGGTAATTGACGGTCAGAGGAAAGAAATCCTTGCCGGAATCGGCGCCCTTGCGGCCGACGGCGGTGACCAGCACCGCGGTCTCGGCCATGCGCACCAGCACCGCGCCGGAAGCCTGCCGGGCGATCTCGCCCGTCTCTAGGGTGACCTCATGGTCGCCGTACTGGAAAGTCTGGGTAATCGGGTTCATAAAATGGGAAATCCTGTGAAATGTGAGAGGCCGATCCCAATCAGGACCGGCGGGGGTAGTGGTTCAAAATCGGGAGCTCGCGAGAAGAGATCAGCGGCGAAGCCCCAAAGACTGGATCAGAGCCGCGTAGCGCTCATGGTCCTGGCCCCGCAGGTATTTGAGCAATCCCCGGCGCGCGTGGACCATCTTCATCAGGCCATGGCGCGAGTGCCGGTCCTTCGGATGGGTCTCGAAGTGCTCCATCATCTGGTTGATCCGAGAGGTCAGCAACGCGACCTGCACCTCGGGCGAGCCGACATCATTCGACGCGCGCTGGTGCTTTTCTATGATCTCGGACTTTTCTTGCGCGGTAAGTGACATGATCTAGAGAAAAAAACTCTCTGTTGCGGGGTGAGCGAAAACGGCGCGCGCGGGCACCTTCAAAGCGGGGGCGAATTGTAGCACAAGGCCTCGAACCGGAAGACTCCCTCTTTCAGCCTCATCGTGAAGAGATCCTCCCCCTGCAGACAGCATACAGATCAATCGCGCCGGGAAATTCATGCGAAAACCCTCCCGGATGGAGGCTTTCCGTAAGGACTATTTGTACCCTTCACACCACTCGTCCGGCACCCTCCCGCTAATCTTTTCTCTACATTGTTCGTAGCTATCCAGCCTTTCACCCTTTGTCGCTTCTGCTTCACTGGTTCGAACTCTCGGCTTTTACGAACACAGCGACCTTTTCCGCTTCTTCGTCTCCACACATCAAAGAATTCACTATCACGCTCTCACAATCGAAGCCAGAATCCTGCCAATCAATCGCGGCCCCAATAATTCCACCAAAAAGGAGGTTTCCCCACATGGCCGTGTTAGCCGATGACTCGAACACGTCGACCTGGACGTGTTCGTCTTTGGTGCATTTCACCATGAGATCGCCAGCGGATTTATGGATAGTCAATGTCTCCGGCGCATTTTTGACGATGAATTTTCCGTTCGAATTTTCGAGCAAGCATTGAGCACCCGGGCAAAACGGAGTCTCACACGTTAACGATCTGCGTCTCCTCGTCCATGATGCTCGCGCATCCCGTCAAGAAAATCGCTCCAGCGATTCCAAGCTAGACATCAGCCAGAAATGTGCAGCGAAAAAAAAAAGCCAATAGCTGCAGCAATCGAAGTCAGGCAAGACAAAACCCTAAGGATCAGCCCAAGGTGCCTGAAGCCATCCAACTTTCAGGAATCCCTAGTAGCTCAGTCTCGCGCGACCCCAGTCGAATCGGACCGCGCCGCCAACCGCAAGTAGTACCCCATCGACACCAACGTCATCGCGGCCGCCATCCCCAGCAAGCTCAGGCCATACCGGTACAGCGGGTCGGACCATTCGGGCGCCGCCCACAGAAGCAGGACCAGCGAGGCCAGCTGCAGCAAGGTTTTGACCTTGCCAAGCCATGATACCGAGACCCGCGCCCGCGCCCGGGTGCCGGACAGCCATTCGCGCAAGGCGGAGATCGCGATCTCCCGCCCGATGATCACGCAGGCTGGCGCGACCAGCCATAAGCTGCCGTCGCGCGACACCAGCAACACCAGGGCCACGCACACGATCAGCTTGTCCGCGACCGGATCCAGGAAGGCGCCGAACACGGAATGCTGGCCGAGTTTCCGTGCCAGATACCCATCCGCCCAGTCCGTCAGACTGGCGAGCGCGAACAACACGGCCGAAGCCTGGGGCCCCCACCCGGGAATGAAGAACGCCACGGAGAATACCGGAATCAAAGCGATTCGCAACCCCGTCAGGACGTTCGGAATGGTTGGTTCGATCATGCGCTCTCTTCGTGCAGATAGTCGTAAATTTCCCGCGCGAGGCCCGCCCCGACGCCGGGCACCCGGGCCAGATCGGCGGCAGGCGCGTCGCGAACGCCCTGCCAGCCCCCGAAGTAGCGTAACAGGTTTTGCCGACGTTGCGGCCCCACGCCGGGAATCTCCTCCAGCGGAGATTCCAGCCGGCGCTTCGCGCGACGGCGGCGATGTCCCGTGATGGCGAATCTGTGCGCCTCGTCGCGGAGCTGCTGGATCAGGTGAAACGCCACGGAGCGCATAGGCAATCGCAAAGGCTCCTCCAAAGTGTCGGCGTGGACGGTCTCCGTCCCGGGCTTGCGTCCTTCCCCCTTGGCCACGCTGGCCACGACGACCTTGTGCACGTCGAGAGTCATCAGCGTCTCGCGCGCGACGCGCAACTGTCCCTTGCCGCCATCAATGAGCAACACGTCCGGAGCCGGATACTCGCCCTCGCGAACCCGCGCGTAGCGGCGCGTCAGCGCCTCCCGGAGCGCGGCGTAGTCATCGCCCGGAGTGATGCCGGAGATATTGAAACGTCGAAACTCCTGGCGACTCGGCCCTTCCGTGGTATAGACCACGCACGACGCCACCGTCGCCTCGCCACGGGTGTGACTGACATCGAAGCATTCTAGCCGGGCCGGCATCGCGTCCAGGAGCAAGACTTCCGCCAGCGCGTCCAGGCGCTCTCGTATCCCGCCACGGGACTGAGCCCGAGTGGCGATGGACTGCCGGGCGTTGAGCTCCATCAGTTCCACTTGAGCGCGGCGGCGCCCTCGCGCGCTCGCGCGCAAGCGGACCCGGCCGGGAGACTTTTCGCTCAGCCACTCCTCCAGCGCGTCCTGATCCGGGACCGGATGGTTCAGCAGGATCTCCGGCGGGGCCGCGCGCTCCAAATAGTACTGCCCCAGAAATCCTCGCAACAAATCCGGAGCGTCGACCTCCACGTCGTTCACCACCGGGAAATAGCTGCGATTTCCGTGACTGGCCCCTCCGCGGAAAGAGCATACCTGCACGCAGTGCAGCCCGCTCTCGCGGACGGCGGCGACCACGTCGAAGTGCCCGGCCGCCACGCCGGTCCGATAATGCCTGCATATCTCCTGGAGCGACTGGATCCGATCCCGCCACTCCGCCGCCCGCTCATAGTCCTGACGCTCCGCCGCTTGGTCCATCCGCGCCGTCAGGTCGCGCACCACCTCCTCGTTCCGCCCTTCCAAAAAGCGCAACGTCAGATCGACATCCTCGCGATAGTCTTCTGGCGTGATGTAGCCCACGCACGGAGCGGTGCACCGCTTGATCTGATACTGCAGGCACGGACGGCTGCGGTTGTGAAAGAAACTGTCCGGGCACTGCCGGATCCGGAACAGCTTCTGCAGGATATTCAACGTGTCCCGCACGGCCCCGACGCTAGCGTAGGGACCGAACGTCCGGCCCGCGCGTCTTCGGCGCCCGCGGTAGAACGAAAGTCCCGGATAGGTTTGATGGGACGAGGCGTAAATGTAAGGGTAGCTCTTGTCGTCACGTAGCAAAATGTTGTAGCGCGGATGGTATCGCTTGATCAGGGTGTTCTCCAACAGCAGGGCCTCCGCCTCGGTGGACGTGACCGTCACCTCCATTCGCTTGGTCTGGGCGATCATCCGGCAAACGCGCGGGCCTAGAGAGCTTTTTCGGAAGTAGCTGGACACGCGCTTCTTCAGATCGCGCGCCTTGCCGACGTACAGGATGTCGCCAGACGAATCCAGCATGCGGTACACGCCCGGGGCGTGGGTGAGGGTCTTCACGAATCCCTCGGCGTCGAAAGCCCGGTCGGCGCGCGAGACCATCGGGAAGACCTAATATCGGATCAGCGCGGAGCCCCAGGTGAAGCCGCCGCCGAAGGCTTCCAGCATAAGCACGTCGCCCGGCCGGATCCGGCCATCGCGCACGGCTTGATTCAACGCCAGGGGCACCGAGGCGGCCGAGGTGTTGCCATGCTGGTCGACGGTGACGACCACCCGTTCCATGGACAGATCCAGCTTGCGCGCGGTGGCCGCGATGATTCGGTGATTGGCCTGATGCGGAACCAGCCAGTCCACCTCGCGCCGACCCATCTCGTTAGCCTCAAGGGTCTCGTCCACGATCCGCCCCAAGGTGTTCACCGCCATTCGGAAGACCTCGTTGCCCTTCATCTCGATAAAGGCCCCGTTGGCCTCCGGCGAAACTTGCAGCAAGTGATCGTAGCGCCCGTCCGCATGCAAGTGAGTCGACAGGATGCCAGGCTCGTCGCGCGCCTGTAGGACCACGGCGCCCGCGCCATCGCCAAACAGCACGCAAGTGCTGCGATCGCTCCAATCGACGATGCGCGAAAGCACTTCGGAGCCGATCACCAGCGCCGCGCCGCCGCCTTCGGTCACGATGAACCGCCGAGCGATGTCCAATCCGTAGATGAAGCCGCTGCATACGGCCTGAACGTCGAACGCCGGACAGTCCCGGGCCCCTAGATCTCGCTGAATATGGCAGGCCGTGCTCGGGAAGATTCGGTCGGGGGTGGTCGTCGCCAGCACGATCATATCGATGTCGTCCGGCGTTAAATCCGCCGCCGCCAGCGCCTCCCGGGCCGCCCGGGCGCCCATCGAGGCCGTGGTCTCGCCGTCGCCCGCGATATGCCGCTGCAAGATGCCAGTTCGCTCGCGAATCCACTGGTCCGTGGTGTCGACCGTCTTCTCCAATTCCCGGTTGGTCACCACCCGCTCGGGAAGGCAAGAGCCGGTCCCGGCGATCGCCGCGTGAATCATGATTCGTTCGTTTCGGCGCGACCGGCCAGCAAGGTGTCGATGTTCCGGTCTATCCGCATCGGCAGATCCCGGCGCGCCTCCTGCTGCGCGCGGACGATGGCCTGCTCGAACGCGAACGCGTCGGCGCTTCCGTGACTCTTGATAACCACGTGACGAAGGCCCAGCAGGCTGGCTCCATTATAGCGGCGCGGATCGAAAAGACGGCGGAATCCCGTGAGAATCGGCGCGGACATGGCCATCGCCGCGCGTCGGTAAAGGTTGCGCTGGAACTCCTCCTTGAGGAACGTGATCAGCATCCGAGCCACGCCCTCGGTGGTCTTCAGCGAAATGTTGCCGACGAAACCGTCGCACACCACGACGTCGACGTCTCCACAGTAAATGTCGTCGCCCTCGACATAGCCGATATAGTTCAGCCGGCTCTCGCGCAACAGGGCGTTCGCCTCCTGCACTTGGCGGTTGCCCTTGATGTTCTCCTCGCCGACGTTAAGCAATCCGACCCGGGGCCGCTCCTTGTCGTCGAGCACTTGCGAAAGCACGGACCCCATCACGGCGAACTGCAGGAGATGCTCCGCGCGCGAGTCCACGTTGCCGCCCAGGTCCAGCACGTGCGTGCTCCCCTCCAGAGACGGAACGGTCGACTGGATGGCGGGACGATCGATTCCCGGAAGCATCCGCACCACGAAATGAGACAGCGCCACCAAGGCGCCAGTGTTGCCAGCGCTCACGAACGCCTGCGCCTCTCCGTCGCGCAACAGATTGAGACCGACCCGCATCGACGAGTCCGGCTTTCCGCGCAACGCCTGCAGAGGAGGCTCGCCCATCTCGATCCGCTCCGAGGCGTGATGCACGAGCAAGCGGTCCTCCGACGCCGGATCCAGCGTCCGAAGCCGCTCGCGGATCAGAGGCTCGTCGCCAACCAGGATCAGACGCAGGTCCGGATCGGCCTTGAGCCGGGAGACCGCGGCCGGCAACGCGCTGTCCACGCCATGGTCGCCGCCCATCACATCCAGCGCGATGGTGACGTCGTCGGTCATGTGCGGATCCGCGCGGCGGCGGAGGCGGAAGCCCGGTCAGGTTTCCGTTTCGACCGGGTCTTTCTTCGGTTGCTTGACCTCGAGAATCTTTCGGCCCCGGTAATAGCCGTCGGCGGCGATGTGGTGCCGGCGGTGGCGCGTGCCCGTGCGCGGATCCTCCGACACCGTGGCGCTTTTCAGCGCATGGTGCGAGCGACGCATGTCGCGCTTGGAGCGACTCTTTCGGCTTTTCTGGACAGCCATTCGGATTTCCTCGATAAGCGCGGCGACGCCCAGGGCCTCGCCAGGCGCGTATTGTAACTGATTTGTCAAAGTGGCCCCTTACCGCGGCGGATCAATCCCTCGCTCGCGCGAAGACTTCTCCCGCGACGGGTAGCTCCGCACTTGAGTTTCGAGTTTCCTTACCCGCGCCAGATTATCCAGCCGCGGACGCGCTACCTTCCTCTCCAACAATAACCAAACGCTCGCTCGCGAATACTCTGGACAGGAAAGAATTCCCGGACGACCGGCGAGCGTCGAATTCCCGCCGCGTATACAGCGCGGGACTGATCTTGCGGCCCAAGCGCGCCTCGACTGGAGCGAGCGCGGCGTAGACCTCCTCCAGAGTCAGGTCGTCAGCGACGACGAGCAGATCGATATCGCTGGCCGCCGTATCCGCGCCCCGCGCGACGGAACCGTAGATCATGGCGAGCCTGACGCGACTGGCGATCGGATTCAGCGCGTGGCGGATCGGTTCCGCCACCGCGACCGTCTTCCGCATGAGACCAACGAGCTCGGCATACACGGGGCAATCGGGATTCGCCCGGTAGTGCTTCCTCGTTCCGATGGGAGTCATCTTGGCCAATCCACTGGAAGTCAAGCGTCGCAGCTCTCGCTGCACCGCCCCAGAGCCGGAACCAACCAGCGCGATAAGCTCCTTGGTATAGAAGCTTCGCTCCGGTTGCCCAAAAAGGAGCGCCAAAACTTTCTTCCGGGTTTTGGCGAACAAGGCGTCGGCAAGGCCAATGGGAACGCCTGGACTTTCCGTGACCATTTCGCGAATAGCCGAACTCATAGCGAGATACCCATAATGAGCATTTTAGTGCCTTATTTGGGTAATCTCCAATATCATAGGGGCATTGTCCGCTCGAGATTTCGACACTCCCTCGCGCCAGAATCTTAAAAACTGGAGTGAAAAGCCGCACCCAAATCGCGTTCGCGAATACGAATAGAATATAAATAGTCGTTGCTGAAGTATTCCTAACTGTTTGAATCACTTGACATAGAATCAGTTTTCGGGTATGCTGCATCGCAAGTTTTCCCGCGCTTGAGCGCCGATTCCTTGCGAAACATGAAACCGAAGAAGCCCGATACTCACGCCGACCTGTTCCGCGCCCGCCTGTCCCAGATGCTGGACCCGAAGGAGCCCCTGCTGATTCTGGGCGAGAAGATCGACTGGGAGGAGATGGAGGAGGAGCTCGGCGGCCTGCACGCTCCTGGACCAGGACAGCCGCCGTTGCCGACCCGGCTGATGGCGGGTCTCCACTTTCTGAAGTACGCGCATGACATGAGCGACGAGCGGGTGGTCGAGATCTGGCGGCAGAACCCGTACTGGCAGGCGTTCTGCGGTTATGAGCGCATGCAGATGAAGGCGCCTCTGCACTCGAGCAGCATGACGCGCTGGCGCGAGCGAGTGGGGGAGCGCCTGGACTGCTTGCTGACGCAGACGATCCGGGTGGCGCGGCGGGAAGGGCTCATGGGCGCGCGCGAGCTGGAGCGGGTGAACGTGGACACGACGGTGCAGGAGAAGGCGGTGGCGTTCCCGACCGACGCGCGGCTGTATCACAAGGCGCGGGCGGCGCTGGTTCGGGAGGCGCGGAAGCGCGGCGTGGCTCTGCGGCAGAGCTACCAGCGGGTCGGGAAGAAGGCGCTGATCCTGTGCGGGCGTTATGGGTACGCGCGCCAGATGAAGCGCGCGGCGCGCCAGACGCGCGCCTTGAAGACCATGCTCGGGCGGGTGGTGCGGGACATTCGGCGGAAGGTTCCGAGCCCGGACGCGGCGCTGGAGACGCTGCTGGAGCGATCCGAGCGCCTGCTGAAACAGAAGCGCGAGGACAAGGGCAAGCTGTACAGCGTGCATGCGCCGGAGGTGGAGCGCGTCGCCAAGGGCAAGCCGCATCGGCGTTACGAGTTCGGGTGCAAGGTCTCGTTCGCGACGACCTCGAAGGGGAACTGGCTGGTGTCGGCGATGAGTCTGGCGGGGAACCCGTATGACGGGCACACGCTGGCCGCCGCGCTGGAGCGGATCGAGCGGCTGGCGGGCCAGCGGCCGAAGCGGGTCTACTGCGACCAGGGGTATCGGGGGCACGGGGTGTCGGGAGAGACGCGGGCGCATGTGGTGGGGAAGATCCCGAAGACGGCGACCCGAACGGCGCGGAAGTGGATGAAGCGGCGGGCGGCGATCGAGCCGACCATCGGCCATCTGAAATCGGATCACCGGCTGCATCGGAATCGGCTGAAAGGCCGCTCCGGCGACCGCGCCAACGCGGTTCTGGCGGCGGCCGGGTACAACTTCGCCAAGCTTCTGGCCGGGTTTTCCCGCGCCTGGAGAAAATTCCGGGAATTTCTCCTCCGAGGCCGGACGCTCGGCCTCTCGAGGCGATTTTCTCTCCGTCCCGCATGACCGGAGGCGGATACTTCAGCAACGACTAAATAATTCGAGGCTGTATTATGATGGCGGTAACTATGCCAAACGAGCGGAAACAGGTTGACGGAGAACCGGTGCGGAACGCATGGCCGCGTGAGGATGGACGTTCGACGAAGGACTAGCCGCTACACTGGGAGGGGAAATGTTTGAGCCGTTCCCCCTCTCGATTTTGGAGACGATGACATGATGACAGATAGAGATTGGAAACGACTTGCGACGGCCAAGCCAGACGATCCCGTTTGGAATCGGAAGTTGAAGGCGGACATCGAGGCCTCGTTCGAGGCGTGGGGAAAGGCGCACGCGGAAGCGAAGATGCGCGACGACATGGACGTGACGGACTACGTTGTTCGCGGGATCGCGGACACTATTGAGGACGACTTGGAGTGGGAGCGCGCGTCCGATCGGAACTTTAATCTCGAATATCATCTGTCGCGCGCGCTTGGTCGCGTCTGCGCTTTGTACCTGACAGACGAGGAGAGCAAGGCCATCGAACGGGAGGAGGAGGAGGACATCCTCGAACGGAATTATCCCGACTCCCCTGCCTTCTGCCCAAGCATGCTACATTGACGGGAGACTGCATGAAGAAACGAACGTACAAGACGATCCGCGTCTCGGACAAGACATGAAAAGCCTATCGGAGGCCAGAGACGCGGCGCGGGAGCAAGGCCACCCCGTCGCGTCTCTCTCATACGATCAACTGATCCGATATCTCCTCGATGCAGTCGCGAAACTGGCAACGCGGGAAGACGCAAAATGAGAGCGTTGCTATTCGCTTTGGCCGTCTCGGTCGCGGGGAGCGCGGGAGCGCATCCGTGGCGGAAAGGTAGCGACATCGAGCCTAGACATGTTCACGACGATACCCCGTCCGTCCATACGAAGATAATCGGAAAGCGGTATTGGCTATTCGGTCCCGTGATGATCCGTAGGGAAATCTGGCCAACGCGTTCTCACTACGAAACAGGAGCCGGATTTCGTTACTACTTGGGTTCCACCAGGTATTACGAGAAGGAGATGAAACAGTTATGTAGAGAACAGGGCGTGGCGAATTGGCGGAACGCCCCGGAGATTGTGGACGCGGGCTGTGTGGAGCCGCCGGGGGCGATCCTACTCGAATGTCTCCGATATGAACAGAAGATCGCCTGCCCTACTCCATGACGGACGCGGACATCGTGATCGTGTCGATGGTCGGGGCGTTCATCCTCGCTCTGGCCGTCGGGCTTTGGAGCGATAAAGCGAGCCCCCATGACTGGTGATATCCTGATCGCAAGTCTAGGCGGTGACGCGCGAGTGGGTTCGCGCTTAGAACGCGAGAGCATCTGGCTAACGCGGTGTCAAATGGCGGAGGAGTTTGATACGTCAGCCGATAACGTGGGGCTTCATCTGAAAAATATTTGCGGCGATAGCGGGTGGTTTACTGGAGCAACAACCGAGGGTTTTTTGGTAGGGCAAACTGAAGGCGAGAGGAGGGTCCAGCGTTGCGTCTGGCACGACACCCTAAGTGCTCTTATTTTCGTCAGCGACCGAGTTAATCGGAACGCGGCGCACACTTCCGACAATGGGCGATCCATCTGCTACGCGAGCATTTCGCCCGCGGCCATACGCTGAACGAGCGGTGATTGGCGAAACGCTTGGTCGCCTGGCCCCAACCCTACGGAACCAGCCGCTGATGAACACCACCGACAAGGTCGCCCTCGACCTTATCGCGGGCTACGCTAGCACATGGCGCCTTCTTCTAGAATACGACGAGAACCGGCTGGACAAACCGTCCAGCGCGCAACCGGCGATTGGCGCACTTGACGCGGACCGCGCGGTCCACGCGATTGAGACGTTGAAACGCGATCTCGCGACGAGAGGCGAGGCATCGTCGCTCTTCGGCAAGCAACAAGACAATGCCTTGGAGTCCATCCTCGCGAGCATTGAGCAGACCATGCTGGGCGAATCGCTCTACCGTAGCCGTGAGGAGAAGGCAGCGCACCTTCTTTACTTCATCGTCAAGGACCACCCTTTCACCGATGGCAACAAGCGGATCGGCGCTCTCCTATTCCTGCTCTACTTGGCGCAGGAAGGCATGGAGCACCGCCTTGATGCCCGGACGTTGACCGCGCTCACGCTGTTGATCGCCGAGAGCGCGCCAAAGAGCAAGAATGCGATGATTCATCTCGTCACGAATCTGCTGGTAGAGTCCCCAGCACGAGGAGTGGAGGAATGACTGAGTTGAAAATTCAGCCAGATATCTCCGAGGCACCAGTGAGCGCGAGCATAGAAACGTTCGCGGACCTGTTCTGCGGGATTGGCGGGTTTCACCTAGCCGCTCACGACTTGGGACTACGGTGCGTATTCGCTTGCGATATCGACGACTCGTGCCGAGAGCAGTACCGGGAAAACTTCGGCATCGACCCAGCGGCCGACATCACCCGGGTCAATGCGGAGGACGTGCCGGATCACGACATTCTTTTCGCAGGCTTTCCCTGCCAGCCTTTCTCGATCATTGGCGACATGAATGGCCTGCGCGACAAGCGAGGAACGCTGTTCCATGAAATCTTGCGCGTGCTCGACACCAAGCGGCCAAGAGCTTTAGTTTTGGAGAACGTGCGCCAGTTCGCCACCATAGCCCAAGGCAAGCCGCTCAAAGAGATTTCGCGAGGTCTCGCCTCGCTAGGCTACGATTGCGAGTGGCGCATCCTGAACGCCCTGGATTTCGGCTTGCCGCAAAAGCGAGAGCGAATCATACTGGTCGGATTTCAGGACAGCGATGCCATTGACCGCTATCAATGGCCTGATATTAGCGCGAAGCGCGCGCCGCTAGCGCGAATACTAGAGAAAAATCCAGAAAAACGCTACTACGTAAGCGCGAGAATCAAGAGCAAGCGATGGGCGGACCACACGCCCAAAGTCACGCCTTCAGTATGGCACGAGAACAAGGGCGGCAATATCAGCTCTCACCCATATTCCTGTGCCCTGCGCGCGAACGCCAGTTACAATTACCTGCTAGTTAATGGTGAGCGCAGGCTAACGCCACGCGAGCAATTGCGCCTGCAGGGCTTTCCAGAGAGTTTCAAGAATGTTTGCAATGATGCACAAATACGGAAGCAAACAGGAAATGCCGTACCCGTTCCGATGGTGCGAGCAGTAATTCGGGAGGTGATGAGTGCGGCAAGTCAAGACGCGGGACGGAGTCACGAAACATGAGCCTTATCCCATAAACGAATTTCCAGATTCGGTTATTGAAGAAATTTGCGGGCGAATCGTCCACCTGAAAGCCTTGGGCAGGATCGATATGACTGGCGACGAATGGAGCCAAATATTCGCTGATTCCATTTCCGGGGTATCTTTCGAGAGACCTATTGGGATTGCTGATGTTGCATGGAACGGCTGTTGCTGGTCCGTCAAAACAGTCAAGAACAACAATCCCCACAAAGCGAAAACTATCAGATTGATAAGCGGGCGCAACAGTCCGTCATACTCGTCCGGCATCAATGATCCTTTCGCTAACGTTCAGGCTACAGGACAATCTGTGCTGGACATTTACAACAACCGGATTGAGAAGGCTAAATCGGATCATAAAGATACGCGGCTTGTGGCTTTGGCAAGAAACATGGAAACACAAGAATTCACCATTTTTGAGTGCCCGATTACCCCAATAGTAGTCAACAACTATCAGTGGAAAGTGAATAACCGTCAAAACCTAGAGGGATACGATGGAGCTCGACATGTCTTTACTTGGCAACCACATGGTTCGCAGTTCACCATTATCGAGCCAATACCGGAAGGTGCTACGTGCTTTCGTATCACCCGAAAACCTAAGAATGTGCTTGAGGTGAAACGTGTTCTCAAGTGGGTGCAATTCGGGTCAGACTGGGTCGAGATACTGCGATTGAATCGCCCTGAGTTTCCCGAAAAGTAAGACTGACTCTCGGTGAAATCTAACGCTGGGCGAGACCAAGCGACACCCTAAGGAATTCTGGCGCACCAGCGAAATCATTAGCGAGTACGATAAGACCATGTCTCCGGGCAAACTATAACGGGACCCACACAAGGATCAACCGTGGGAAATGCGAGGCGGGAGCGTTTACGGGACTGGACGCGCCAGATCCTGCAGGACCCCGCGCTGGAGTTACGACCGGTGGCCGGTGACGCGAGCTTCCGGCGTTACTTCCGAACGAGCGGCGCGGCTGGCGCAGGCAGCTGGATCGCGATGGACGCCCCTCCCGAGAATGAGCCGCTACAGGCTTTCCTTTCGGTCAACGCGCACCTGCGAAAGGCGGACGTTCACGTCCCGGAGATCCGAGCGAAAAACGAGACGGACGGATTCCTTCTGCTCGAGGATCTTGGAGACGAGCAGTACCTGTCCCGCCTGAACGACGAATCCGCGGATTCTCTATATAGCGACGCCATCGATGCCCTGTTGCGCGTCCAAGCGTTGCCGCGCGGTCCGTTGCCGCTATACGACGAGAAGCAGTTGCGTCTGGAACTCGACCGATTCACCGACTGGTATCTTGCCCGACACCTCGACTGGAGCGTCAGCGAGGAGGACCGGAGCATGCTAGAGGAGACGTGGCGCGAGCTGATCGACCACGCGCTTGAGCAACCGCGCGTCGTGACGCACCGCGACTACCATTCGCGGAACCTGATGGTCACCGACCCCAATCCGGGAATCCTGGACCATCAGGACGCGATGTGGGGCCCCGTCACCTACGATCTGGTCTCCTTGCTACGGGACTGCTATATCGCCTGGCCCGAGGTCCGGGCGCGCGGATGGGCGGAGCGATACCGCCTGCGCGCGCGCCAGCGCGGAATTCTGGACGCGAGCGTGGATTCCGCGCTCTTTCTGGAGTGGTTCGACCGCATGGGGGTCCAGCGCCACCTGAAGGCGATCGGAATTTTCGCCCGCCTATGCCACCGAGATGGCAAGCCTTCTTTTCTGCGGGACGTGCCGCGAGTCCTGCGCTACGTCCAGGACGTCTGCGCCAAACACCCCTCGCTGCGCCCGCTTGCGGATCTGGTGGCGCGACTGCCGGAACCCTGACATGCCCTCGGCCATGATTCTAGCGGCCGGACGCGGGGAACGCCTGCGCCCACTGACGGACTCCACCCCGAAAGCCTTGCTGGAGGTCGCTGGAGAGACCCTGATCGCGCGCCACCTCCAGGCCCTGCGGAGCGCCGGAATCGAGAACGTGGTCGTCAACCTTTCGCATCTAGGCGAAAAGATCCGGGAAGCCTTGGGAAACGGGGAGGAGTTCGGAGTGCGGATTCGCTATTCGCCCGAACCATCCCCTCCGCTGGAGACCGGGGGTGGAATCCTTCGAGCGCTTCCGTTGCTGGGACCGGAACCGTTCTGGGTGGTCAACGCGGACGTGCGCGCTGACTACCGGTTTTCTCTCCCGGCGCTGGCCGGTGGCGACGACGCGCGCCTGATTCTGGTCGACAACCCCGCGCACCATCCAGAGGGAGACTTTCGCCTTGACGGTGATCGAGTTCGGGAAGCGTCCGGGACGCGCCTGACGTACGCCGGGATTGGCTTCTACCGTCCCCGCCTGTTCGAGGAACAGGCGCCGGGACGCTTTCCGCTAGCGCCCTTGCTGCGGGCCGCCATCCGTGACGGCCGGGTGAGCGGCGAGCGATATCGCGGGCGGTGGGCGGACATCGGCACCGCCGCGCGCCTGGCCGGGGCCCGAGCAGAATTCAGCTCGGAAAGCGCCCGGTAGCCGCTCTCGAGAGCGCCCCGCGCTCCTCCCCGTCCTCTATAATCGCTTTCGCATCAGGCGCGTAGCGAAAACGAACGATCATGTCCGGACGGACCCTGCACGACAAGCTTTGGGAAGAGCACGCGGTGCGCGTCGACGAGGATGGCGTCACCCTGCTGTACATCGACTGCCATTTGGTCCATGAAGTCACCTCTCCGCAGGCTTTCGCGGGGTTGCGGCTGGCTGGCCGCGCTCCGTGGCGACCCGACAGCGTCATCGCGGTCGCCGATCATAACGTCCCGACCGAGCCAGGGCTCGGGAGCGTTCCGGACCCGATCTCGCGTCGCCAGATAGAGACGCTGGACGCCAACTGCGCGGAATACGGCCTGCTGGAGTTCCGGATGGGGGACCCGCGCCAAGGCATCGTGCACGTGATCGGTCCGGAGCAGGGCGTCACCCTGCCGGGCATGACCGTGGTGTGCGGCGATTCGCACACGTCCACGCACGGCGCGCTAGCGGCATTGGCGTTCGGCGTCGGCACCTCGCAAGTGGAGCACGTCCTGGCCACCCAATGCCTGCCAGCGCGAAAGCCTTCCGGCATGCTAGCGCGCCTGGAGGGGCGCCCCGCGCCCGGCGTCGGCGCCAAGGATCTGGCGCTGGCGCTGATCGGAAACGTGGGCGCGGCGGGCGGCGCGGGCTGCGCGATCGAGTTCGCTGGGCGGGCGGTCGAGGAGATGAGCATGGAGGGCCGCATGACCTTGTGCAATATGGCGATCGAGGCGGGCGCGCGCTCCGGCCTGGTCGCGGTCGACGATGTGACTCTTGACTACGTCCGTGGGCGGACCTACGCCCCGGAGGGCGCCGACCAGGAAGCGGCCGAGCGGCAGTGGCGCGCGTTGCGCTCGGACGATGACGCCGCGTTCGAGCGCGCCGTGACGTTGCGAGCGGACGCGGTGGCGCCCCAGGTGACCTGGGGCACGTCTCCGGACATGGTGGCGCCGGTCGACGCCTTCGTCCCCCGCCCGGAGGAAGCGGCGGACGAGACCCGCGCGGGCGGCATGAGAGCGGCGTTGGACTACATGGGCCTCAAGGGAGGCGAGGCGATCACCGACATCGAGTTGGACCGGGTCTTCATCGGCTCCTGCACCAACGCCCGAATCGAGGATCTGCGGGAAGCGGCCACGGTCGTCCGCGGACGCCGCCGGGCGGACCGCGTCCGTCAGGCGCTGGTCGTCCCCGGCTCCGGGCGCGTCAAGGCGCAGGCCGAATCGGAAGGACTGGACCGGATCTTCATGGAAGCAGGGTTCGAATGGCGGGAGCCCGGCTGCTCGATGTGCCTCGCCATGAACTCTGATCGACTGGAGCCCGGAGAGCGCTGCGCCTCCACCTCCAACCGCAACTTCGAGGGACGCCAAGGCGAAGGGGGACGCACTCACCTGGTCAGCCCGGCGATGGCCGCGGCGGCGGCTTGCGCCGGACATTTCGTCGACGCGCGGGAGATACTGGCGTGATACCGTTCACGGACCATCGCGGGACCGCCGCGCCGCTCGACCGCGACAACGTCGACACCGACGTGATCATTCCCAAGCAATATCTGAAATCGGTTCGGCGCGACGGCTTCGGCCCGAATCTGTTCGACAGCTGGCGCTACCTGGCGCCCGGCGACCTGGAGAGCGACCATGCCAAGCGCCCCCAAAACCCGGATTTCGTGCTGAACCGGCACCGCTACCAGGACGCGTCCATCCTGGTCACCGGCGCCAACTTCGGCTGCGGCTCCTCGCGCGAGCATGCGGTCTGGGCGCTCCTGGACGCCGGCTTCCGGGCCATCATCGCGCCGAGCTTCGCCGATATCTTCGACACCAACGCCGCCAAGAACGGCCTGCTGACCATCCGTCTTCCAGAGAACGTCACGCGGGAGATTCTCGGACGGATCGAGCGAACCGAGGGCTATCGGCTGGAGATCGACCTGCCGGAGCAGACGGTGGTGGACGATTCCGGCGCGAGCTGGACGTTTCGCATCGATCCGCAACGAAAGCGATGTCTCGTCGAGGGCCTCGACGACATCGCGCTGACCCTGCGCCACGTGGACCGGATCCGGAAATTCGAGGCGGCGCGGCGCGCGCGCGCGCCTTGGCTGTTCAACCGTTTCGGAGGCCCGTGATGTCGCGCGTCCTGCTTCTGCCCGGCGACGGCATCGGCCCGGAAATCATGGCCGAGGCGCGCAAGACGCTAGATTGTCTCGTCCGCCACGGCGGCCTCGCGCTGGAGATCGAAGAGGGGCTGATCGGGGGCGCGGCCGTCGACGCCGAGGGTGATCCCCTGCCGCCCGAGACCCTGCGCGCCGCCCGCGCCGCCGACGCCGTGCTGCTGGCGGCGGTCGGCTCGCCGCGCCACGACACGCCGAACCGGTCGCTGCGCCCCGAGACCGGCCTGCTCCGGTTGCGCAAGGAGCTCGGCCTGTACGCGAACCTGCGTCCCGCGACGCTGATGCCGGGCATGGCGCATGCGTCGAGTCTCAAGCCTGACCGGCTGGAGGGAATGGATCTTCTGATCGCGCGCGAGCTCACCGGCGGGCTCTACTTCGGCGAGCCGCGCTCGCTGGACGAGCGAAACGGCCGCCGGCGGGGCGTGAACACCATGATCTACGACGAGGACGAGATCGCGCGCGTCGCGCGCGTCGCCTTCGAGGCCGCGCGGAGTCGGCGCAAGCGGGTCTGCTCCGTGGACAAGGCCAACGTCCTTGAGGTCTCCGAGCTGTGGCGCGCGGTGGTCGGCGAGGTCGCGCGCGACTATCCGGACATCGAGCTGTCGCACCTCTACGTGGACAACGCCGCCATGCAGCTCGTCGCCCGCCCCGCCCAGTTCGACGTGATCGTCACCGGCAACCTGTTCGGCGACATCCTGTCCGACGTCGCCGCGCAACTGACCGGCTCGATCGGCCTGCTGCCCTCGGCCTCGCTCAACGAGAAGGGACAGGGCCTTTATGAGCCAGTGCACGGCTCGGCGCCAGAGCTGGCCGGAACCGGGCGAGCCAACCCGCTCGCCATGATTCTGTCGGTCGGCATGATGCTGCGCCATTCCCTTCGCCGCGCCGACGCCGCCGACGCGGTGGAGGAGGCCGCGCGCGACGTCTTGCGGCAAGGCCTCCGGACCGCCGACCTCGCGGACGGCGGCGCGACCGTCGGCGCCGCGCGGATGGGAGACGCGGTGGCCCGCGCGCTGGAGGCGCGCCTGCGCCCATGAGCGGCCCGGACGTGGTGATCGTCGGCGCCACCGGCGCCGTGGGCGACGTGATGCGCCGGGTCCTGGAAGAGCGCGACTTTCCGCTCGGCGCCCTGCACCTGGTGGCGAGCCAGCGCTCGCGGGGCCAGCGCCTGCCATTTCGCGGACGGGAAATCGAGGTCCAAGCGCTGGAGGAATTCGATTTTCGGCAGGCGCGGATCGCCCTGTTCTCCGCGGGCTCCGAGCCCTCGCGCCAGTTCGCGCCGCGCGCCGCCGAGGCCGGCTGCTTGGTGGTCGACAACACGTCCTGCTTTCGCTACGAGCCGGATGTCCCGCTGGTGGTGCCGGAGTGCAACCTGGAACGCATCGCCGACTGGCGCGCCCGTGGCATCATCGCCAACCCCAACTGCTCGACCATCCAGATGGTGGTGGCGCTCAAGCCCCTGCACGACGCCGCCGGCGTCGCGCGCGTCAACGTCGCGACGTACCAGGCGGTCTCCGGCACCGGGCAGGCCGCGATCCGAGAGCTTCACCAGCAAACGGCGGACTCGCTCGACGGTCGCGAGAGTCCCGGCGAGGTCTACCCGCGCCCGATCGCGTTCAACGTCCTGCCGCAGATCGACCGCTTCCAAGAAAACGGCTACACCCGCGAGGAGATGAAAATGGTCTGGGAGACCCGGAAAATCCTGGAGGACGAGAGCATTGGCGTGAACCCGACCACGGTCCGCGTGCCGGTGTACCGCGGCCATTCCGAAGCCGTGCACCTGGAAACCCGCGAGCCGTTGGACGCGCGGACCGCGCGCGCGTTGTTGGAAGACGCCCCCGGGGTGGTGGTCGTGGACGAGATGGCGGACGGCGGCTATCCCACGGCGGTGACGGAGGCGGCCGGCCGCGACGAGGTGTTCGTCGGGCGCGTCCGCCAGGACTTGTCCCACCCGCGCGGACTGGACCTCTGGATCGTCAGCGACAACCTGCGCAAGGGCGCCGCGACCAACAGCATCCAGATCGCCGAGCGATGGCTGGAGCGGTTCGGGCCATGATCGCGCGGCTCGCGCTTCTCGCCGTCGCGCTGATCGCTCCGGCCCAGGCCCTGGAGGTCGGCGAGCCGGATATCCACTTCGAGCCGGACTGCTCCGCCCTGCTCACGCTGCGCGTGGCCACGGAACCCGCCATCGATCCAGAGCGGGCGCGCGTGGAGATCGCGTCCCCACCGACCTATCGGAAGATCGGGAAAGCCTATCCCCCTTGGGTCGGGTCGGCGAAACTGGAGCGAATTCGGAACGATGGCGAGGAGCGAGTCCGGATCCGCGGCGAGGAGCCGCTCCCGCCCCACCCCAGCGATCTGGTGCTGGTTATCAGCGAGGGTCACGAGCTTCCCGTGTTCTACACTCTGAATCTTCCATCCTGCGTCCCCGCCGGCGCGACGCGCGAGGTGGTCCGGGGGGACACGCTGCTCGAGATCGCGCTGGACAGCGCCCGCGGCCAGAAAGTCGATCCCTACGCTCTGATGCTGGCGATCCAGTTGCATAACCGGCACGCCTTCATCCACGACAACATCAACCTGGTGCGCGCGGGCGCCGAGCTGTATATCCCGAGCCCGACCGAGGTCGCGCTTCTGGAGCTTTCCCGCCAGTGGATGATCGACGAAGTCCGTTTCCAGAACGAGTGGTGGAGGAAATGGCGCCAGGACGGTACGATCCCACCCGAGAGTCCAACCCTGCGAGAACGGCGATTGCGGCTCATGCCTATCGAGGAGCCGGCCGATTCCGCGACGGCGAAGCTGGAACCGCCCTCTCCGCCAGCGCCCAAGCCGACGCGAGCCGCGCCGGACGAGTTTTCCGCGACGGAGACGGTGGCGGACGCCGCCGCGTCCGAGCCGCCCTCCGCTCCGATGGAAGAAGGCGAGACCGAACGAGCCCGAACCGATGAACGCGAGACGCCACCCGCCATGATGGAGATCGAGAGCGAAGGGCTGGCGTCGCTGGCCGTCGGGGCGCCCAGCTCGCCGGACCGCGCGGCCGCGCCTCTCGCGCCGCCGTGGCCCGGGATTCTCGCCGCCACCGGCCTTCTGCTCTTGGCCTACCTGCTCGCGCTCGTCCTGCGCCGCGCCCGCCACGACCGGATCATTCGCCAAAGCGTGGGCGACATCCCGGACCCCGCCCGCCGCGCCAGTTCCGCGCTGGACCTGGCGTACGCGCGAGTCGAGACGAACCAGCGCGAGGAAGCGCGCTCCCTGCTCCGGCTGGTCCGCGCGGAAGGAACGAGACGAGAGCGCGAGGAGGCGAAGAAGCTGGAACGCCGGATCTCCTCGTCCTGATCCATGCCCCGACTAGCCTGCGGTCTCGAGTACGATGGCGCCCTCTTCCACGGCTGGCAACGCCAGAGCCACGCCCCAAGCGCGCAGGACGCGATCGAGCGCGCGCTGTCCCGGGTCGCCGACCACCCGGTCCAAGCCGTCGCCGCCGGACGCACCGACGCCAAGGTTCACGCGACCGGCCAGGTCATCCACTTCGACACATCCGCGATTCGCCCCGCGCGCGCTTGGCAGCGCGGCGCCGGCTCGCATCTGCCTCCCGGAGTCAGCGTCTCCTGGGCGCGGGAGGTCGCGGACGATTTCCACGCGCGCCATTCGGCGGTCCGCCGGCGCTATCGCTATATCTTTCTGCGCCGCGACGCCGCCTCCGCCGGTCTGCTCGCCGGCAAGGTCGCCCGGGCGCCCGAGACTTTGGACGCCGACCGGATGCGCCAAGCGGCCTGGACCCTGCCAGGCGAGCGCGATTTCACCAGCTTCCGCGCCGCGGAATGCCAGGCGCGCCACCCCCGGCGCACCCTTCACCGGCTGGAGGTCACCACCCATGGCCCGTTCGTCCACATCGACGCGGAGGCCGATGGCTTCCTGCACCACATGGTGCGCATCCTGGCGGGCTGCCTGATGGAGGTCGGAATCGGCAAGCGCTCCCTGGAATGGCCGGGCGAGCTGCTCGCGCTGCGCGACCGCGCGGCCGGCGGCGTCACCGCCCCGCCGGACGGACTGTACCTGACGCGCGTACACTATCCCCCGGAATGCGCGATCCCACCGCCTCTTTGGACCCCCCATTACAGCCCGAGCTCTTCATGACCCCGCGCGTTCGCGTCAAAATCTGCGGCGTCACGAACCCGGACGACGCCCGCCTCGCCGCCGCGGCCGGGGCCGACGCCATCGGCTTGGTGTTCCATCCCCCTAGCCCGCGCGACGTCAGCATCGACGCCGCGCGCGCCATCATCGATGCCCTGCCGCCGTTCGTCAACGCCTACGCGGTCGTGCTCAATCCCGACCCGGAGTTCCTGGACGATCTGATCGACCGGGCACCGGTCGACGGCCTGCAGTACCATGGCCAAGAGGATCCGGAACTGTGCGCGCGGTTTCCGGGGCGCTGGATCAAGACCGTGCCGATGAGCGAGCCCAACGCCTTGGCCGACTACCCGCGGCGCTACCGCGCGGCGCGCGGCTTCCTGCTGGACGGCCACGCGGCCGGAGAGGCCGGGGGCCAGGGCGAGACCTTCGACTGGACGCGGGTTCGCCCCGAGGACCCGCGCCCGCTGATCCTGGCGGGCGGACTGACGCCAGACAACGTCGGCGAGGCGATCCGGACGGTCCGGCCTTGGGGCGTGGACGTCAGCAGCGGCGTCGAGACCCGCCCCGGACGCAAGGATCCCGACAAGGTTGAAGCGTTTCTGCGAGAGGTGAGCCATGCCGCATCCTAGCTTTCCGGAAGGCTATCGCTGGCCGGACGCCGAAGGGCATTTCGAGGAGTACGGCGGCCGATTCGTCGCCGAGACCCTGATCCGGCCGCTCGACGAGCTGACCGCCGCGTACCGCGAGGCGCGCGCGGACCCGGCGTTCTGGAAGGACTTCGAGGAAGACCTCGCGCACTACGTCGGGCGCCCCTCTCCGCTGTATTTCGCCCAGCGCCTGAGCCGCGCGAACGGCGGGGCCCAGATCTGGCTCAAGCGCGAGGACCTGAACCATACGGGCGCCCACAAGATCAACAACGCCATCGGCCAGGCGATGCTGGCGAAGCGCGTCGGGAAGTCCC
Source organism: uncultured candidatus Poriferisulfidus sp. (assembly GCA_965116025.1). Taxonomy (GTDB): domain Bacteria; phylum Pseudomonadota; class Gammaproteobacteria; order Poriferisulfidales; family Poriferisulfidaceae; genus Poriferisulfidus. Next base: position 1,273,828 of record OZ220480.1, on the reverse strand, counting down.
GCGTCATCGCCGAGACCGGCGCCGGCCAGCACGGCGTGGCCACCGCCACCGTCACCGCGCGCCTCGGCCTGAAGTGCGTGGTGTACATGGGGTCCGCGGACATCGAGCGCCAGGCACCGAACGTCTACCGCATGAAGCTGCTGGGCGCGGAAGTGGTTCCCGTGGACTCCGGCTCCAAAACCCTGAAAGACGCGCTGAACGAGGCGTTGCGCGACTGGGTGACCCATGTCGACGACACCTTCTACATCATCGGCTCGGTAGCCGGGCCGGCGCCGTATCCAGAGATGGTGCGCGACTTCCAGACGGTCATCGGGCGCGAGGCGCGCCGCCAGATTCGGGAGCGCGCCGGGCGCCCACCAGACTTGCTGGTCGCCTGCGTCGGCGGCGGCTCCAACGCGATCGGCCTGTTTCACCCGTTCCTCGACGACCCCGAGACGCGCATGCTCGGCGTCGAGGCGGCCGGGTCCGGGTTGGATTCCGGGCTGCACGCGGCCCCGCTGGCGCGCGGTCGCGCCGGGGTGCTGCACGGCAACCGCACCTACCTGATGCAGGACGAGGCCGGGCAGATCCTGGACACGCGCAGCGTCTCCGCCGGCCTCGACTACCCCGGCGTCGGCCCCGAGCACGCCCTGCTCAAGGACCTGGGCCGGGCCGAGTACGTCGGCGCCACCGACGAGCAGGCCCTGCGCGCCTTCCATCTGCTGACCCGGACCGAGGGAATCATCCCAGCGCTCGAGAGCGCCCACGCGGTGGCGGGCGCTCTGGAGGCGGCCCGCGAGATGCCAAAGGACGCCATCGTTCTGGTCAACCTTTCCGGGCGCGGAGACAAGGACATCGACGCGGTCGCCCGGCGCGAGGAGCGGACCTCGTGAGCCGCGTCGCCCAGCGCTTCGCCGAGCTGCGCGCGGAAGGACGCGCCGCCCTGATCCCCTACCTGACCGCGGGCGACCCGGAGCCCGCCGCCACCGTGCCACTGTTGCGCGCGCTGACGCGCGCCGGCGCCGATCTCATCGAGATCGGGGTCCCGTTCACGGACCCGATGGCCGACGGGCCCGTGATCCAGGCCGCCTGCGCGCGAGCGCTGGCGCATCGCGTCCGCCTGCGCGACGTCCTCGACATGGCTACCGAGTTCCGCGCCGAGGACGCGCGGACGCCATTGATCCTGATGGGCTACGCCAACCCCATCTCGGCCATGGGCGCGGACGTCTTCGCGCGCGAGGCCGCCCGCGCCGGCATCGACGGCGCGCTGGTGGTCGACCTGCCTCCAGAAGAGGCGCCCGCGCTGCGCCAGGCCCTGGCCGCTCACGGACTGGACGAGATATTCCTGATCGCCCCCACTACCAGCGAGGAGCGAGCGCGGAAGATCCGCGATCAGGCGAGCGGATTTCTGTACTACGTGTCGTTGCGCGGGACGACCGGCGCGGACCGCCTGGACATGGAAGACGCGGCGCGGCGCGTCGCGCGCGTCCGAGCCGAGACCTCCCTGCCCGTCGGCATCGGCTTCGGCATCAAGGACGCGGCCACCGCGGCCCGCGCCGCGGAAATCGCCGACGCGGTCGTCGTCGGCAGCGCGCTGGTGGAGCGCGTCGCGGCGGCCGCGGACCCCTGCGCCGCCGCGACTGGGCTGATGCGGGAGCTGCGCGGCGCCATGGACGCGGCGCGCGCGGCGGGGAGCGCGACGTGAGCTGGTACAAGCGTCTGGTGCCGCCGCAAATCCGGATCGAGAGCGGCAACTCCCGGAAGGTTCCCCAAGGCTTGTGGATCAAATGTCCGAGCTGCGGCGCCCCGCTGTATCGGTCCGAGCTGGAGCGGAACCTTCATGTGTGCCCGAAGTGCCAGAGTCACATGCGCGTGTCGGCCCGCGAGCGGCTCGGCATGTTCCTCGACGAGACGCCGCGCGAGGAGCTGCTCTCGGAACTCGCGCCCCGGGACTTTCTGCGGTTTCGGGACAGCAAGCGCTACCGGGACCGCATCAGCCAAGCGCAGAAGGCGACGAAGGAGAAGGACGCGCTGATCATCATGCAAGGGAAGCTGCACGGCCAGCCGCTGGTCTGCGCGGCTTTCGAATTCGGCTTCATGGGCGGCTCCATGGGCTCGGTCGTGGGCGAGAAGTTCGCGCGCGCGGCCGCGGTCTGCGCGCGGCGGCGCGTTCCCTTGGTGTGCTTCTCCGCCAGCGGCGGCGCGCGCATGCAGGAGGCCCTGACGTCCCTGTTCCAGATGTCCAAGACCGCGGCCGCGCTGGCGCGGATGCGCAAGCGAAACCTGCCCTACATCTCGGTGCTGACCGACCCGACCATGGGCGGGGTCTCCGCCTCGCTCGGCATGCTCGGCGACATCCAGATCGCGGAACCGGGCGCGCTGATCGGCTTCGCCGGGCCGCGCGTGATCGAGCAGACCGTGCGCGAGACCCTTCCGGAAGGCTTCCAGCGCAGCGAGTTCCTGTTGGAGCATGGAGCCATCGACATGCTGGTGCACCGCCACGAGATGCGCGACGTCATCGCCGACCTGCTGGCGCTGATGACGAAACTCCCGGCCCGGCCGCGGGCCGAATAGTCGCCGATGCGATTCTCCTCCCTGTCCGAATGGATCGACTGGCAGCAGCGCCTGCACAGCAGCGGCATCGACCTGGGGCTGGAGCGCATCCGGGTGGTGGCCCGGCGCATGAACCTGCTCGAGGCGCCAGAATTCAAGATCATCACCGTCGCCGGCACCAACGGAAAAGGCTCCAGCGTCGCCTTGCTGGAAGCCATGCTGCGTCCGCGCGGGCGGGTCGGCGCCTACACCTCGCCGCACTTCCTCCGCTACAACGAGCGCGTCCGCGTCGACGGGAAGGAGGTCGACGACGAGACGCTGTGCGCCGCCTTCGAGCGGGTCGAACGGGCCCGCGGCGACACCAGCCTGTCGTTCTTCGAGTACGGCACCCTAGCCATGATGGCGATCTTCCGCGAGCGAGGCCTAGACTACGCGATCCTCGAGGTCGGCCTCGGCGGGCGGATGGACGCGGTCAACCTGTGGGACGCCGACGTCGCCCTGATCACCAGCATCAGCATCGACCACGCCGAATGGTTGGGCCAGACCCGGGAATCGATCGGCCGCGAGAAAGCCGGGATCATGCGGCCCGGGCGGCAGGTCGTGTGCGGAGAGCCGGATCCCCCGCTCAGTCTGGCCGATCAGGCGCGCCGCCTGGGCGCCCCGCTGCAACGCATCGGACAGGATTTTCTCGCGCTGCCCCTGAGCCCGTCGCGGTGGCGATACCGCCATCGCGACGGAATGGCCCTGGATCTGCCAATTCCGCGCCAGCTACCCGGAAGGGTGCAGCTAAACAACGCCGCCAGCGCGCTAACCGTGCTGGGGCATTTGGGCGAGATCGATCCAGAAACCGTTCGCGCCGCGCTCGAGAACGTCCGCTTGACCGGTCGCTTCCAGATTCTGGACGAGCCAGTGGACACCGTGCTGGACATCGCGCACAATCCGGAAGGCGCCGTCAATTTGGCTCGCAACCTCCGCCGCTACCGCGCCGGGCGCCCTCTGCGCGCGGTATTCTCCGCGGCGCGAGAGAAGGACGTGGCGAACATGCTCGCCCCGCTGGCGCCGCTGGTCCAGAGCTGGCACCTGTGCGAGGTGGAATCGCCCCGGGCGATGCCCCTGCGAACCCTGCGCGTGCTCGCGGAAGCCGGCAATTTGTCCAATGTCCAGACTCATTCCTCCGTCACGCGGGCCTACCAGGAAGCCACCGCGAGAGCCGGACGGGACGGAACCGTGGTGGCGTTCGGCTCAGTGTTCGCGGTTGGGGAGATCCTGTTGCGCCACCCGGACGAGCTGGAGCCCGAGTCCTTGGCCTTTCCAGCTCGGTAGCGATGGCGCGAACGTGGATTTCTCGCCTGGAAGCGCGCGGCTTGACGCTATAATGGCGCGGGCGGGCGCGGCGCGATCCTGACATTGGAAATTGCACTCAAACAACGGCTCCTCGGCGCCATTTTGTTGATTTTCCTCGGGGTGCTCGTGATACCCATGCTTCTGGACACGCGTCGCCCCGATCTGGTCCAGCCCCTGCCGGAGGTCGCGGACCCGAAAGAGCTGACGTTCACCTACGAGGCGCTCCCGATCGACCCGGATGCCCACGTCGCTCCGGGGCCTGGCGTCCAAGAGCCTCTCTCCCTGGAACCAAGAGAGAAATGGTACGTCCAGGTCGGCCGGTTTCGCAACGCGAGCGGGGCCTCCAAGATCCGCGACGCCATGCGCGAAGCGGGCTACCCCACGAATCTGTTCGCCGACCAATCCGCCGACGGAAAGACGGACCAGCGCGTTTGGGTCGGCCCCTACTATAGCCAGCGGGAGGCCGAATACGCGCTGGAGGGAATCAAGGCCAAGAAAAGCCTCACGAACGCGGAAGAGGGCTGGGTCGTCCGGCGACCATGACGAGTTTCGGCGCCACCATGCTGGACCTGACGATCGCGCTGATCGTGCTGGCTTCCGGCGTTCTGAGCTGGTCGCGCGGCTTCGCCGAGGAGTTCGTCACCATCCTGGCTTGGGCGGCGGGCCTTTTCGTCGCCATCCAGTTCGCCGAATTCGGGACGCGGTTCGTGCCCGAGATGTTCAACGAAATCACCCTGGGCGAGCGCTCCTACGGCCTGACCGAGTTCCACGCCCCGATCTCCGGGGTCATTCTGTTCCTGCTCACCTTCGTCGCGGTGTCGCAGCTGCACCGGATGTTCACCCGAAGGGTCAAGGAAAGGGATAGCAACGTTCTGCGGCGAGGCGATCGGGTCATGGGGTTGCTATTCGGACTGTTTCGCGGCTGGGTCCTGGTGCTGGCCCTGACGCTGATCGTCGGCACCCTTCCCTCCGTAAGCGAGGCCGGGTTCTGGCGGGAATCGCGGCTAACCCCCCACTTCGTGGAGGCCGCCGAGATGACCATCGACTGGATGCCCGAGCATTGGCGCGGCCACTTCCACTACCCACGCGCCGAGGAGCTGGTCGAGGATCTCTCCGAGACCATCACGGAGACGCTTCCCGACGAGGAGATGACCGAAACCCTGATGGAAGGCGTTTCGGAAGAGGATCTCGAGCTGGTTCCCGAAGCGCTGGAGGAATTCCCCGAGTAGCGGTCGTGTGCGGCTTGATCGGCATCGTGGGGCGTGGACCCGTCGCGCAGGACCTGCACGAGGGGCTGAACGTGCTGCAGCACCGGGGGCAGGACGCGGCAGGACTGACCACCTGCGACCGCGAGGGACGATTGCACCAGGTGCGGGGCAATGGCCTGGTGCGCGACGTGTTTCGCGGCAAGCGACTGGCGCGCCTGCGCGGCGAGGCCGGCATCGGTCACCTGCGCTACCCCACCGCCGGCACCGAGAAGTCCGAGGAGGCCCAACCTCTGTACGTCAACTCTCCATACGGCATCGCGCTCGGACACAACGGAAACCTGGTGAACGCCGAGGCGTTGCGCCGGGAGCTGTTCCGCGAGGACCGGCGCCACATCAACACCGAGTCCGACTCCGAGATCCTGCTCAATGTCCTCGCGCACGAGCTGCTGGCGCGCCCCGAGTCCGACGCGCGCGACCCCCGGGAACTGTTCCAGGCCGTGCGCGGAGTCAACCAGCGTTGCGTCGGCGCGTACGCGGCGGTATGCCTGATCGCGGACTGGGGCGTGCTGGCGTTCCGTGACCCGCACGGGATCCGCCCGCTGGCGTACGGCGTTCGAGACACTGGAGAGGGACCGGAGCGCATCGTCGCGTCGGAGAGCGTGGCGATGGACATGCTGGGCTTCACCCTGGAGCGCGAGCTTGAGCCGGGCGAGGCCCTGCTCATCGGCTTGGACGGATCCGTGCATAGCGAGATCTGCGGCCGCGAGACCCGCTCGCCGTGCATCTTCGAGTACGTCTACTTCGCTCGACCGGACTCGGTGATGAACGGGGTGTCGGTGCAACGCTCGCGAATGCGCATGGGCAAGCGCCTGGCGAACAAGATCCTGCGCGAATGGCCGGACCACGATATCGACGTGGTCATCCCGATCCCCGACACCAGCCGCACCGCGGCGCTGGAGATGGCCTACCGACTGAACCGACCCTACCGCGAGGGCTTCATCAAGAATCGCTACATCGGGCGCACGTTCATCATGCCCGAGGCGCGAGTCCGCCGCCAGTCCGTGCGGCGCAAGCTCAATCCGATCCGCAACGAATACGAAGGAGCCAACGTGCTGCTGGTCGACGACTCTATCGTGCGCGGCACGACCTCGCGCGAGATCGTGCGGATGGCGCGGGACGCCGGAGCCCGAAAGGTCTATTTCTGCTCCGCCTCGCCACCCATCCGCCATCCCAACGTCTACGGCATCGACATGCCCAGCTGCGAGGAGCTGATCGCGCACGACCGCGATATCCCGGAAGTGTGCGAGGCCATCGGCGCCGACCGCTTGATCTACCAAGATCTAGCGGACCTCATCGCCGCCGTTCAGGACGGAAACCCGGATCTGCGAGACTTCGACTGCTCCGTGTTCACCGGCGACTACGTGACCGGCATGCCGGACGGATATCTCGACGAGCTGGCCCAGCGCCGCCACGCCAAGACCGCCCCCCGCGTCTCTGGATCCCGGAATCAGGCCGCCTGATTCCGTGCGTCCGGGCCCATCTCCCGAAGCCTTCCCCACGCCCGAAGACCTGGCGCGGGCCGCCACCGCGCGCGCGCGCTTCCCGCGGTGTCCCTACCCCCCGATGTGCCTGATCAGCGTTCCAAGGCAATCCCTGCACCTGCTCGGAGAAGGCCGGCCGCGCCAGTCCTGGCCCGTCTCGACTTCCCGCCACGGCGTCGGGGGACAGGAAGGTAGCGGAAAGACGCCACCCGGAGCGCACCGGATCGCGGAGCGTATCGGCGACGGCTCCGCCCTGCACACCATCTTCCGAGGCCGGATCGCGCAAGCGGAGCGGGCCGAAGTCGAGACCAAGCCGCGCGCGACCGGACTGGATCGCGTCACGACCCGGATCCTGTGGCTGGACGGACTCGAGCCTGGCGTCAACCAAGGCGGGAGCACGGACTCCTACCGCCGTTACATCTATATACACGGGACTCACGAGGAAGGGTTGATCGGCCAGCCCGCCTCGATCGGTTGCGTGCGCATGCGAGGAGACGACGTGGTCGAGCTATTCGATCAGGTCTCCGTCGGCACCATGGTGCTGATCCTGCCATGAGCGCTCACCCGCTCCGCGACGTTCTGGAAGCCGCTTTAGCCCGGGTGAGCGGGGCCAAGGCCGTGGCCCGATGGCTCGAGAGTCACCGGGAAGTCGAGTACGACCATCTGATCGCGTTCGGAAAGGCGGCCTCGGCGATGACGCTCGGGGCGTTGCGCGTCCGGCCAGCGCCCCGGCGCGGCCTGGTCATCACCAAGCGCGGCCACCTGGGTGACGAGTTGAAAGGGTTCCCGCAGATCGAGCGCGTCGAGTCGGACCATCCGGTTCCCGGAGAGGCGAGCCTCCGGGCTGGCCGCGGACTGCTGGATTTTCTGGGCGAGGCGCCGGCGGACGCCCGCTTTCTCGCGCTGATCTCGGGCGGCGCATCCAGCCTGGTCGAAGCGTTGGCGCCCAACCTGGACCTGCGCGGCTTGAGCGAGATCACCGAGCGAATGCTGGCTGAGGGACTGACCATTACCGAGATGAACGCGGCGCGCCGCGCCGTGTCCCTCGTCAAGGGTGGCCGCCTCGCTCATTATCTGGAAGGGCGCCAGACCTGCGCCCTGATGATCTCGGACGTGCCCGGCGACGACCCCGCGGTGATCGGGTCCGGCCCGCTAACCCCGGCGCCCGACGAGACCCTGCCCGCGTCCCTGTCCGAGGAGACCCGTAAGTTAATCGAGAAAGCCGGACGCGCGCCGACGCCGCCCCCAGAGGCGTTTCGAAACCTGCGCTCCCATATCATCGCCACTCTGGACCACGCGAAAGAAGCGGCGGCACGACGGGCCGAAGAGCTCGGACTGACCGCGCGCATGCACCCGGAATTTCTGGACGGAGAGGCGGAGAAAATCGGGATCGCGCTGGCCGAGCGACTGAAGCGGAGCGACACGCCCGCGGGCCTGCACGTCTGGGGCGGCGAGACCACCGTCCTCTTGCCCGAAAACCCGGGGCGAGGTGGACGCAACCAGCACCTCGCCTTGGCGGCGGCGACGCGGCTGGACGGCTTCGAGGGCGTTCGCTTGCTCGCCTGCGGCACGGATGGCACGGATGGCCCGACCGAGGATGCCGGAGGGGAAGTCGACGGGAAGACTCTAGAGCGCGGGAGCGCGCTCGGCCTGGACGCCCGGAGCTCGCTCGCGCGCGCCGACGCGGGAAGCTACCTAGCCGCTGTGGACGCGCTCATCACCACCGGGCCGACCGGCACCAACGTCATGGACCTGGTTCTCGCGCTCAAGGACGACGGAGACCGCGCTGGCTGACCTCTCCCGCTCAAGCCGCCTCGCGCGGATGGAACCCGTCGCGGTCCGCCACAAGCCAGCTGCCCCGCTCATACCAGTCCCCCAGCACGGCCCGCACGGCGGGCTTTCCGTCCAGGTCGAAGCGGTGAACGGCGGGGCGGTGCGTATGACCGTGAATCATCGCGCGCGTCCCGGTCGAGCGCAGAACCGCGCGGACCGTCGCCTCGCTCACGTCCATGATCTCCGGTGGCTTTCCGGCCACCGCCTCCGCGCTGGCTCGACGCAAACGCTGGCCCATCATCAGTCGAAGCGAGCGCGGCAATCGGCTGAGCAACGCTCGGCTGATCGGATGACGAATGCGGCGGCGATAGCGCTGATAGGCCCGGTCGTCGGTGCACAGCAAATCGCCATGCTCGATCAAGGTCGCCCGACCATGCAGGTCGATGACTTGGCGCTCCGGCAGAATCTCGATCCCGGCGCGTCGAGCGAAACGCTCCCCTAGAAGAAAGTCCCGGTTTCCATGCTGGAACCGCGCCGCGACCCCCCGCGCGCGCAACTCCCGCAAGGCGTCGATGACCTCGTCCAGGCCTTCGACCGGATCGTCGTCGCCAATCCAGAACTCGAACAGATCGCCGAGAATATACAGGGCCTCCGCCCGGTGCGCCTCGCTTCGGAGGAATCGGACGAACTCCCGCACCAGAGCCGGGCGGGCGGCATCGAGGTGCAGGTCGGACACGAACAGGGTGAACGGACTCATCGGACTGTCTCCCGCGGGAGATTATAGGATTCGCCCATATGAGCGCCCGCTTGCTGGCCGCCCGGAGGCGACTATTTCGCGAGCCGCGCCGGTTTTGACGCGGCCCCGGCTTGAAACGCCGGGGCCGCGATCACTTGCCGATCAGAAGCGAACCTTCAGCAGGACGCTCGCGCCATAATCGTGATTATCGCCACCCGACGCCGCGTAGTGCGCGTCCGCCGATAGCGTCGACTCCCCCTTCGCGTCCAGGACCATCACGCCCCCGACGCCCAAACGCGCCCACGTCGATTCCGCCTCCGAGCGCAGGCGCTCTCCCGACGCCATGACCTCCCGATCCTCCGAGAGCTCATGCTCCACGTCCAATGAGGCGTACGTCTGGCCGTTCTCCAGCAACGCCCCGACCCGCGCCTTGAGGCTGTCCTCCGAACTGGACTCCACCCGACCGCTGCCCATAACGCCCGACACGTCGGCGAAGCCATCAATGTCCACCGACGACCAGGTCAACCCACCACGAGGGATCACCGTCATGCCGTCCATCTCCATTCGCTTGCCGACCTCCACGCCGATCGCGTGGCCGTCTCCGTCCAGACCGGACGCCACCATCCCGCGCGCATCCGAACTTAAGTCAATGTCCTCGAAACGCGTGTACGAGAGCTCCCCGTCCGCGTGCCAGCCGTCCTCTCCTCGCCAAGTCGCCGAAGCCCCGACGCCCACGCCCGAGACATCGATCTTCCCGCCACGCTTGACGTCCGCCTCGCCATCCCGGTAATGCGCGCTCGCGCCCAGCGTCACGCCCGGCAGGTCCGTGGGAACGACGATGCCCGTCTCCACGCCCCAGCGCTCGAAGTCCCAAGACAAATCATGTCCGGTCGTGTCCATCGCCGTCGTGGACGTCTCCGCCTCGCGCTCGCCATCGCTCGCCATGACTCGCGCCCAAACCCCTCCGCCGTCACGCGTCGCCGACAGCCGCGCCTGACGACCGCCCGGAGCGCTCATCTCCAGCAGCACCGACGGCAACGCCTCGTACACTCGAGCCCGATCATGGTACGCCCGCCCCGATTCCTCGAACTGGTGCCCGCCCTCGATCGTCTTCAGGGTGACCCTGGAGACGTCGTACACGCCGCGCGTCTCGAGACCCGGGCTGAGCATGTATTCCCCGTCCACCTTCACCCCCGCGAAAGTCGTCGTTCCGCTGTTGAGCATCTTCCCCTTGACGTAGCCAATGCGTCCGACCGCGTCCTTCTTCATGGTGATGGTCAGCCCCCCGTCCGACTTCACCGCGGTTCCAGATGCAGCCTCCACCTTCGCCTTCGGCCCGACCACCAGCGTTCCGCCCTTCACCATCCGAACGCCGGCGTAATCTCCGTCGCCACCCAACACCTTGCCGTTGATCGTGACCGTCTGGTCGTATTGCCCCGCCCGGGCGTGGCTGGCGGCGAACGTCCGCTTGCCCTTGACGTGAACGCCGTCCTTCTTGGCTCGGATCGTCGCCATCTCCCCCACCGTGACCTTGATCTTCCCGGCTTTCGGCGCGTCCTCGTCCTCGTAGACGGTGGCGGTCTCCGCGTGCACCCCATGCCCGTCCGCCGTGATCATCCCGCCCGACGCGTTGATCGTGATCGGGATGATCATCTCGGCGCCGTGACTCTGCCCCGGAGTGTCCTGCATGTCCTTCACGTAGGCCAGAATCCCGTCCCCCTTCGACGTGATGTCCGCTTTCGACTCGATCTCGATCTCCCCGATCTCGGCATCGTAGGTGGAGGGGTCGTTGCCGTCGAACGTCTCGCCATCGCGCGTCTTGGGTCTCGAGCCTCCGTGGAAAGCGAAGACGCCGGCCGTCCGCGGCTTCAGGTCCGCCAGCTCCGTCTTGTGATCATCCAACAGATCGTCGAACGGGTTGGGCGCGTCGCCCGCGACGATCTTACCCGCCAAGTGCTTCACCACCGCGTTTCCCCAGCCATAGTTCCAAGCGACCAGTCCGGAGCCTCTCGCGTGAACGAAGCCCTCGTTGGTGATCGTCATGTCGTTCCCGTCATCAGAGTTGAGGGTCTGGGCGAACGCGCCGTACCCGCCGACCGGAGTCTCCGTGGTCCCGATCCTCGCCCCCTCGGAGATGCCTACCTTTATCGTCCCCCCGCTGGTGACCTGCTTAATCTCGACGCCGTGCCTGGCTATGGTCGGCTCATCCCCGTCCACGCCAATCCGCGCGCCGGATTTCAGCGTCACCTCGACGTCCCGATTGACCGGGTCGTCGGGATCGGGATCGGGCGAACTGAATCGGTAGACGTAGATCCCCTTCCCGTCGCTCCCCGTCCAGGCGACCTCACCGGCGAAGTCCACCTTGATGAGCCCGCCTTTGTGGTAGACGGAATAAACGTAAACCCCATCTCCATAACGCGTCTTTTTCCGATCGCCCGCCGTGAGGACGCCCCCCGTCACGTCGATCATCACCGGAACGATCGAAGCATCGTCGCTCCCCCACGTGCTGATGGCCATGGCATGCTTGAGGGCGGTGATGTCGCCGCTCGAGGTGATCGTGATCACGCTGCTGGAATCCTCGCCGGAAGCCGGCGCGGTCGTGACCTCATGGTTGACGTTTATGCCGTCTTGGGTGAAGTCGTTGCCGCTAGCTAAAATCGTGTCATTATCAAGGAGCGTGGCCACCCCGCTCGAGATCGCGCTCGCGTAGCGAGGCCACTGCCTCAGGCTCGTGAGCGTCCCGTGGTTCGTGATGGTGATGTCGCCCGCTTTCCCGGATCTGTTGCGGACATTGATTCCCTTGCTGGTCACGCTGCCCTTCGCCGTCTCGACGGCGATGTCTCCAGAGCCTTTATGAAGCACGTGGATTCCCCGGTAGTACCCGTAGATCTCGCCCCGGTTCACGATGGACACGTCGCCATCAGCGGAATCTTGGCTGTATTCCGCCATCACGCCATAAAGCCCCACGGGCGCGTCATCAGCGCCGATCATTGTCTCGGTCCCGACCACGATCTCGATCTTGTCCGCTCTGTTGGCGTCGCCGGCTTGGTCGTTCCCGACATAGATCCCGTAGTTTCTGCTACCCCGAGCATACTCGGGATCAATGAAGGTCCCTCTGAGCCCAGCAGTGGTATACGTGGCCTGGACGGGCGAAGCCCACCCACCGGCCTCGTTCACGATCCGCACCTTGCTTTCCAGATGGACCGTCAGCGCCCCGGCGCCGATCACGGCGATCCCGGAATTCCGGCCCTGGGTGATATCGGTGGGAGAGGTGGCGGGATTCTCGGGAGGAAGGAACGACTTGATGGTCGTCATCTCTCCCGAAGGCCTCACGGTCAGCGTCAGGCCCCCCGTCTCACCCGTGTACTCGATGGGAGTGGGAGTGGCGCTGCTGCCGCCGTAGCTCGCGTCGCCGCAGGTGACCGGGCTGGTAGCGCCGCACTCGTTCACCGCGACGGCGGAGTGCGGAACCGCGAGAAAGGCCGTGAATCCGGCCAGAACGGTCAGGAAACGGAGGCTATGCCCCCCCCCCCCCCCCCCCTAGGCGGGAAGACGACGAGGCGACGCGAAGCGCGGCGCGAATCTCGAAAACGGAAAGGTTCTTGGTCATTATTCTCCTCCTATACGGGATAGGTCCTAGCGTTCAGATAGACGGGCATTATAAACCCACGCCGGCGCGCTCCCAAATCTCGCGGAAGCTCGCGGCAGGCTTGGAACTCCTCGCCCTCTCCCCCATATCCGTTATTATGAGGGGCGCGAGCCTCGCCGCCGCGCGCGGTATCTGCTATCCTAGCGCTTGGGCGGACTTGGACTCGCGGAGCGCGCGCGCATGAGCAACATGATGAAGAACCTGATTCTGTGGATCGCGATCGCCGCGGTCCTCATGTCGGTGTTCAACAACCTCGCTCCGGTCTCGCAGAAGCCGTCCTCGCTGGCCTACTCCGAATTCATCGCCAGCGTCAAGTCTGGACAGGTCCGCTCCGTCAACATCGATCCGGACGAGCGCTCCATCACCGGCGAGCTCCTTGACGGCCGCGAGTTCGCCACTACCGCCCTGCAGGATCCCAGGCTGATGGACGACCTGCTGGCGAACAACGTCGAGGTCACCGGCATTCCGCGCGAGAAGCCATCGCTTTTTCTTGAGATCCTGATCCACTGGTTCCCGCTCCTGCTCCTGATCGGGGTATGGATCTTCTTCATGCGGCAGATGCAGGGCGGCGGACAAGGTCGCGGCGCGCTGTCGTTCGGCAAGAGCCGGGCGCGCCTGATGTCCGAGGACGAGAACAAGGTCACGTTCAAGGACGTCGCGGGCATCGAGGAGGCCAAGGAGGAGGTCAAGGAGCTGGTCGACTTCCTGCGCGACCCCGAGAAGTTCCAGAAGCTCGGCGGCAAGATCCCGCGCGGCGTGCTGATGGTCGGCTCGCCGGGGACCGGCAAGACCCTGCTGGCCAAGGCGATCGCCGGCGAGGCCAAGGTGCCGTTCTTCAGCATCTCCGGCTCCGACTTCGTCGAGATGTTCGTCGGGGTCGGCGCGTCGCGCGTGCGCGACATGTTCACCCAGGCCAAGAAGCACGGACCGAGCATCATCTTCATCGACGAGATCGACGCGGTCGGTCGCCACCGCGGCGCCGGGCTCGGCGGCGGCCACGACGAGCGGGAGCAAACGCTCAACCAGTTGCTGGTGGAGATGGACGGCTTCGAAGGCAACGAGGGCACTATCGTCATCGCCGCCACGAACCGCCCCGACGTGCTGGACCCGGCCCTGCTCCGCCCCGGGCGCTTCGATCGCCAAGTGGTCGTGCCGTTGCCGGACATTCGGGGACGCGGGCAGATCCTCCAGGTGCATATGGCCAAAGTGCCGACCACATCGAACGTCAAGGTGAAGGTGATCGCCCGCGGAACCCCGGGGTTCTCCGGCGCCGATCTCGCGAACCTGGTTAACGAGGCGGCCCTGTACGCGGCGCGCCACAACAAGAAAGAAGTGGACATGCAGGACTTCGAGCACGCCAAGGACAAGATCATGATGGGCTCGGAGCGCCGCTCCATGGTGATGAGCGAGGAGGAGAAGCGCCTGACCGCCTACCACGAGTCCGGCCACGCGATCATCGGGCGCGCCGTCCCCGAGCACGACCCGGTGCACAAGGTCACCATCATCCCGCGCGGGCGGGCCCTCGGCGTGACCATGTTTCTGCCTGAGGACGACCGCTACAGCAACACCCGGCAGCGCATCGAAAGCCAGATCTGCACCCTGTATGGCGGGCGCATGGCCGAGGAGATCATCTTCGGCGAGGAGAAGGTCACCACCGGAGCGCAGAACGACATCGAGCGCGCCACCGAGCTGGCCCGCAGCATGGTCACCAAATGGGGACTGTCCGAGAAGCTGGGGCCGCTGGCCTACAGCGAGGAGGCCGGCGAGGTGTTCCTCGGGCACTCCGTGACCCAGCACAAGACCATGTCCGACCGAACCGCCCGGGCGATCGATGAGGAGGTGCGCCGGATCATAGACCAGAACTACCGGCGCGCGCGCGAGATTCTGACCGAAAATCTCGACAAATTGCATAGCATGGCCGACGCCCTGATCAAGTACGAGACCATCGACGGCGAGCAGATCGACGACATCATGGCGGGCCAGCCGGTCCGCCCGCCTCAGGACTGGGAGGACACCCCGCCGGACAGCGACCCCGGCGCGTCCTCGACCCCCACGGAACCCCCAGAGAAGAAGAGCGACTCGGATTCCCCGATCGGCGGCGCCGCCGAGCAGCACTGATCCCGTCGCGGCTCTCCCGCGCATGTCCCGCGCCTATTTCGGAACCGACGGCGTCCGCGGTCGGGTCGGGATCCCTCCGATGACCCCGGACTTCGTGCTCCGTCTGGGCTGGGCCATCGGGCGCGCGCTCGGGCGCGAGACCGCCGCGCCGCGGATCTTGATCGGCAAGGACACCCGCCGCTCGGGCTACATGTTCGAATCGGCGCTGGAGGCCGGACTGTCCGCGGCCGGCGTCAACGTCCTGCTGCTAGGTCCGCAACCAACCCCCGCCGTCGCTCTGTTGACGCGGGACCTCGGAGCCTGCGCCGGCATCGTCATCAGCGCCTCGCACAACCCGCATCACGACAACGGCATCAAGCTGTTCGACGCGAACGGCGACAAGCTGCCCGACGAGGTCGAGCGGCGCGTCGAGGCGGAGCTGGAACGGCCGATGGAGATCGACCCCCGGTCGCTTCCCGGCAAGGCCCGCCGGATCGGCGACGCCGGACGCCGCTACCTCGATTTCTGCAAGAGAACCGTGCCCGAAGGCTTCCGTCTGGATGGCCTGCGCCTCGTGGTCGACTGCGCGCATGGAGCCGCCTATCGGATCGCTCCGAGGTTGTTCGAGGAGTTGGGCGCGCGCGTGACGGCGGTTGGGGTCGAGCCCGACGGAACGAACATCAACGACGGATGCGGCGCGACTTGCCCGGAGTTTCTGCGCGACCAGACGCGCCGCCACGGCGCCGACCTCGGCCTGGCCGTGGACGGCGACGCCGACCGCCTGATCATGGTCGACGAGGAGGGAGAGATCGCGGACGGCGACGATCTGCTGTACGTCATCGCCCGCGCTCGGAAGGCCCGCGGCGCCCTGCGCGGCGGCGTGGTCGGCACCCAAATGAGCAACCTGGGCCTGGAGCGGGCGCTCGCCGCCCTGGACATCCCGTTCGAGCGCGCCGCGGTCGGCGACCGCTACGTCCAGGAGCGCCTGCTCGCCCTCGACTGGTGGATTGGCGGAGAGACGTCCGGGCACATCGTCTGCCGCGACCGGGCCCGCGCGGGCGACGCGATGGTCGCGGCTCTGCAAGCGCTGGAGGCCGCGCGCGCGCTCGATCAGCCTCTGTGCCGGATCCGCGCGGACCTGCGAAAGTATCCGCAAACCATGATCAACGTGCGGTGCCCGCGCGACCATGAGCCCGGTCCCGCCACGGACACGGCCCTGCGGAACGCGCGCGCGGAGCTCGGCGAGCGCGGCCGAGTGCTTCTGCGCCCTTCGGGAACGGAGCCCGTACTGCGCGTCATGGTCGAGGGAGAAGACCAAGGCAGAGTCGAGGCCTTGGCGCGATCCATCGCCGATTCGGTCGCCGCGAGCGTCTGACGCCCCGTATAATGCGCGCCGCGTCCTCACCGCGTCTCGCCAGGCCTCCCTCATGACCCGCCCAACCGTCATCGCCGGCAACTGGAAGATGCACGGCACGCGAGATTCCGCTCGGGCTCTAGCCCACGCCGTCGCGCGCGGAGCCGAAGACCTCGTCGACCGGAAGATCCTGATCTTTCCCCCATTCGTCCACCTGCCCGACGTTCTTGAGCGAACCAAGGGAGGAGCGGTGGGGGTCGGGGCCCAAAACGTCTGCGACCAGCCCGACGGCGCCTGCACCGGCGAGGTGTCCGCCGCCATGCTGGCCGATCTCGGGTGCTCGCACGTCCTCATCGGACATTCCGAGCGCCGTCACGCGTACGGCGAGTCCGACGAGATGATCCAGCGGAAGCTCGCGCTCCTGAATCCGCCAGCGCTGGCGGACGCCCCGGGAGACATCCAGACCATCCTGTGCGTCGGGGAGACCTGGGAGGAGCGCGAGGCGGGCCGGACTCTGGACGCGCTCCACCGGCAGCTGGAGGCGGTTCGGGAGATTCCTGAAGCGTTCCCGCGCGTGATGATCGCCTACGAGCCGGTCTGGGCCATCGGTTCCGGCGTCGCCGCCACCCCGGACCTGGCGCAAGAGGCCCACGCCGCCATCCGCGCGCGACTGGAACGGGAAATCGGGTCCGCGGCGCGGGACACCGTTTTGCTGTA
Organism: uncultured candidatus Poriferisulfidus sp.; assembly: GCA_965116025.1. Lineage (GTDB taxonomy): Bacteria > Pseudomonadota > Gammaproteobacteria > Poriferisulfidales > Poriferisulfidaceae > Poriferisulfidus. Next base: position 1,256,877 of record OZ220480.1, on the reverse strand, counting down.
CGGCGGCAGCGTCAACACGCGCAACGCCCCCGACCTATTCGCCATGCCGGACATCGACGGCGGCCTGGTCGGCGGCGCGTCCCTGTCCGCTGACGAATTCCTGGGCATTTGCCGGGCCGTGCGAAAATAGACCCATGCATACCCTTCTCGTAGTTACCGCGTTGCTGCTGTCGCTGAGCATCATCGCCTTGGTGCTGTTGCAGCACGGCCGGGGCGCCGACACCGGCGCCGCGTTCGGCGGAGGCGCCTCCGGCTCCGTCTTCGGCGCGCGCGGAAGCGCGACCTTCCTCAGCCGGGCCACCGCCGTCGTGGTCGCCCTGTTCTTCGCCAACTGCCTGGCGCTGGCGTGGGTCGTGAAGACCATGCCGCCGGAGGAGAGCATCATGGGAAGGATCGTCGAGCCAGCGATCGAGCCCGCTCTCCCCGAGACGGAAACGATAGAGTTGCCGGCCGCCATGGAAACGGAAACGAAAACGGGTCCAGCGGCGGAGATTCCCGAGTAGTCCCGGCGGCCGCGTTCCAGGGTCATGGCGGACGGATGCCGATGTGGTGGAATTTGGTAGACACGCTGTCTTGAGGGGGCAGTGGCGAAAGCCGTGCCGGTTCGAGTCCGGCCATCGGCACCATCCCGACCGACCCCGGGCCTCGCCCGCGCCGCATGACCGACCCGCTGGCCCCCGCTGACCCGGCGAGAAGCGTCGCCGTCTTCGCCTCGGCCGGAACCGGGAAGACCTGGTTGCTGGTGGCCCGTCTGTTGCGCCTGCTACTGGGCGGCGCCGAGCCCGATTCCATCCTGGCCATCACCTTCACCCGCAAGGCAGCGACCGAAATCCAGCAGCGTCTGGTCGAGCGACTGGAGAAGTGGCTGTCCTTGGACGACGGCGCGCTGGCGGAAGAGCTGGCGAGAATCGGCGTCGCCTCCCCGGAAGAGAATCTAGCCCGCGCTCGCGCCTTGTTCGAGACCGCGCAGTTCTCCGACCCGGGCGTCCGCGTCGCGACCTTCCACTCCTTCTTCCAGGAGCTGTTGCGGCGCTTCCCCCTCGAGGCGGGCGCCCCGGCCGGATTCTCGATCCCGCAAAGAGAGCAGTCCGCCCGCCTGCATCAGGCGGCCGAGGACCTTCTGTTCGAGGAGGCCCGCCGCGACCCCGATGGCGAGCTGGCGGCATCCATGAACGCCATCATCGCGGAATACCCGAGCCTGTCGGAGCTGCGACGCGCCCTGGAGGAGTTTCGGGAGCATATCCTGGAATGGCGCGCCTTCGCGGGCGAGCGGGGTCTGGCCCAGCTCCGCGCGCATCTGCGCGACGACGTCTTCGGCCCGGACGAGGAGCCGCCAGTCCGAATCGCCGATCTGGAGACGGACATCCGGCGGCTCGCGAGCCTTCTCGAAAAAAGCGGGAAGACTAACCGCTCCCACCAAGCCAAGGCCGCCGCTAAACTGGTCGCCGCCCTGGAACGCGAGGGGCCGGAGAGCCTGGAGCGGGTCCGCCAGCTAAGCGACGCGCTGCACGACCCGGGCGAGGGCGAGCTTCGCTCGTCGCTTTGGCCAACCGCCGAGAAGGTCCAGCAACGTCTTGGCCAAGATATCGACGAGCTCATGGAGCTTCTCTCCATAATACCTCCCCAAATCCACGCCGCCCTGGACCGGCTGCTGCGCCGGAAGTCCCGCGAGATCAATGGACACTGGTACGCTCTCGTCGGGCGGCTGGCCGACCACTACCAGCGCCTCAAGCGGGACCAGGGCTATCTGGACTTCGACGACCTGCTATGGTTCTCGAACCGCCTGATGGATGGCGGAGTCGAATGGGTGCGGTACAAGCTCGGGCAGAGCTTTCGGCACGTCCTGGTCGACGAGTTTCAGGACACCGACTCCCTTTCCTGGCAGACGCTTCGGGTTTTTCTGGACGCGCTGGAGGAGACCGGCGACGGCTCCGCCTTCATCGTCGGCGATACCAAGCAGTCCATCTACCAATGGCGCCGCGCCAACCCGGAGATCCAGAAAGAGGCCAGCGCGTACCTCCAGTCCCGCCTCCGGGCGGGCGGCCCCATTTCCATGGACTCGTCCCGCCGCTCCGCCCCCGTCCTCATCGACTTCGTCAACGCCACGTTTCAGGCGGGCGGCGTCTTTCCCCTGCCGGGCTTCACGACGCACGACGCGCTCCAGAAGGATCTCTGGGGACGGGTCGAGCTGCTGCCGCCGGTCGAGAAGAAGCCGCGGGCCCGACCAGTTCCCCCCGACCCGAGCGAGCCGTTGCGCGACCCCCTGACCCAGCCACGCCCGGGCGCCCAGTCCACCCATCTGGAGCGGACGGCCGACCGGATCGCCGAGCGAATCCAGAGAATCGTGGAGGAGCGAACCAGAATCGAGGATCCGGGCGCGGGTCCCCGAGCCGCCCAGTTCCGCGACTGCATGATACTGGTGGACCGTCGCACCCATGTCCCGCAGATCGAGCATGCCCTGGCCCGGCGCGAGATCCCCTTCGCGCGGCAATCCCGGCAGACCCTGCTCCAGCATCTGGAGGTGCGGGACATGCAGGCCCTGCTGCAGTTCCTGGTCCGCCCGGCCGACGACCTGAGTTTGGCGCAGGTCCTGCGCTCTCCCCTGTACGGCGTGACGGACGAGGAGCTGATGGAGCTGGCGGAGACGAGAACGGACTCGGGACTCTGGCGCGACCGACTGGAGGCCCTGGCCGCGCGGAAAGATCCCGAGCATCCGTTGCGCCGCGCGGCGGAAAGTTTTCAGGAGTGGCGCGCCCTGGTCGGGCGCATTCCCACCCATGACCTGCTGGATCGCGTGTACTTCGAGACGGATGCCTTGCGCCGCTACCAAGGCGCCTGGCCGGGCGAGCGCGGCGAGCGGGCGGTCAGCAACCTGACCCGCTTCATAGAGTTGACTTTGGAGTTCGACAGCGGGCGCTACCCGAGCACAGCGGCCTTCGTCCACTTCATCGAGGAGATGCGCCGCGGCCACATCGAGGGCTACGACGCGCCCGACCTCGTCAGCCTCAAGTCGAGCGATCAGGATGATCGCGTCCAGATCCTGACCGTGCACGCGGCCAAGGGGCTGGAAGCGCCGATCGTCGTGTACGTGGACCTCGACAAGCCCCGGGAGCAAGGCCGGCTTGGCGAGCTCCTGATCGACTGGCCCGCCGACCAAGATCGCCCACGCCGCTTTCTGTTCCGTCCCCGCAAGGAGGACATGGATTCCCATTCGCGGGAATGTCTGGAAGAAGCGCGCCGAAAAAGGAAAGAGGAGGAGATCAACCGCGCCTACGTCGCGTTCACCCGCGCTCGGCAGATGCTGATTCTCTGCCAGCACGAGGAGCTCCACCAGGAACTGCGGGAGACGACGCTCGGTCTCTTCATCGGGGACGATGATACCGATGGTCTGGCGCTAGGGCCGGCGCCGCGGGCCGCCGACCCCGTCACCCCCCCGGCCACGCCCGAGCCCAACCACGCCGGATTAGACGAGCCCCTGAAGCTCCCGGACGCCGGGACCATGCCACCGAGCGCGACCCGTACGTCAGAACGCCCGGAGGACCAAGAGAGTGGGAACGCGCGACCGGGCGCGCTGAAGCGCGGCGTCCTCATTCATGCCCTGATCGAGACGCTGGAAACCGGGGAGCCTGGTCCAGACCGGATCGAGAATCTGGCGCGCGGGCTTGGTCGCCCGCCAGAAGATCCCGAGATCCAAGGCTGCCTGGACGAGGCCCGCCGACTGGTCGGCGACCCGACGCTCGACTCGATTTTCCGACCCGACGGGCGAACCCGCGTCTACACGGAAGTTCCGGTGCTTTGCGACACCGAGGCGGGCGAGGGCTATGGCGTCATCGACCGGCTGCTGATCTCGCCGGACCAAGCATGGATTATCGATTTCAAGTCGCACGCCACGGAAGACCCGAAGCGGCTCAACGAGATCGCTGAACGCTACGCCACGCAGATGAGCGAGTACGCCCGCTTCATCCGCCTCGTCTATCCGGACCGCTCGACTCGCTGCTCCCTGCTGTTCACGCGCGCGCGCCAGTTGCGCGAGATGTCCGCCTGACCGCCAAGGATCAGTCGAGCAACAGCGCCAGAAGCTCCGCCGGCGGGCGGTAGCCTCGAACCAGCGCGCCATCCGGCAGAAATATGGAAGGCGTCGAGCTGACGCCGATCTTGTCCACCAGATCCATGTGCTCGACGACCGGGTTGGCGCAAGCCCTCGGCGGAATCGGCTCCTGGAGCTTGGCGCGGGTCAACGCGTCCCGGCGGTCCAAAGCGCACCATACGCTGACGGATTTCTCGTAACTGCCGCTCTCCACGCCCGCCCGCGGATACAGAAGATATCGGACCTCCACGCCCGCGGCGTTGAGCTCCCTCATGTGCTCATGGAATTTCTGGCAGTACGGACAGTCGATGTCCGTCACCACGACGATGGCGTGGCGCGGCGGAGCGGTCGCTGGAAAGACCAGCATCTTGTCCGCGCCGTAGGCTTCCAGCAGCTCCGCTCGGGCCGCGGACCGGGAGACCTCGGTCAGGCTGATCCGTCGGTCCAGATCAATCAGCTCGCCGCCCGAGAACAGATGCTTGCCGTCGGTCGTGATATAGAGGACGTGGCCCCCGTACAGAACCTCGCGCAAACCCGCCACCGGGGCGGGACGAATCCGGTCGGGAGCAAGGTCCGGGTTCAACTCCCGCAATCGCTCGCGAAGCTGCGTCTCGCTCATTTCGGCGGAAGCCGCGACCGCGAGCAGGCATGCGCCAAGCAGAAGAACGAGCCTAGCCACGAGGATGATGGACGCGATGCATGCGCTTGAGCCTGTCCTGCGCGACATGGGTGTAGATCTGGGTCGTGGCCAGGTCGCTGTGGCCCAGCAGCATCTGCACGGACCGCAGGTCCGCGCCATTGTTCAGAAGGTGCGTCGCGAACGTATGCCGCAACGTGTGCGGGGTCAAGGGCTTGCCAATTCCAGACTTTCGGGCCATCCGGCGAAGCGTCTGCCAGAACGCCTGGCGGCTCATCGCCCGACCCTGCCGAGTGACGAAGAAATCTTCCGTTCGCGAGCGCCCCTTCAGCAGTCGGGGCCGGGAGTCCCGGAGATAGCGGGCCAGCCAGTCGGACGCGCATTCGCCGAATGGCGCCAGCCTTTCCTTTCCGCCCTTCCCCACCAGTCGCAGAACCCCGCTCTCCATGTTGATCTGGCCCCGCTTGAGAGAGACGAGCTCGCTGACCCGGAGCCCGCAAGCGTAGAGCAGCTCGAGCATGGCGCGGTCTCGCAAGCCCCTGGGCTCGCCCACGTCCGGCGCGGCCAGCAAGGTCTCGATTTCCTGCTCGCTCAACACGGCCGGAAGATATTGGGACGGCTTCGGGGCGATGACCCGAGCGCATGGATCGTCGGCGCGCAAGGCATGTCGCTTCGCGTAGCGATAGAACAGCCGGATCGCCGAGAGGACTCGGGCCACGCTGGTGGCGCGCGCGCCTTTCTGGAGCCGGGCGGCCAAGTACATCTGGATATCGTCGCCGCCCGCGCCGCGCAGGTCCCCGCCCTGATCGCGCAACCAACTAGAAAACCCTGAAAGATCAGAGCGATACGCCTTCATCGTGGCGTGGGCAAGCCCCTGCTCCGCCCAACTGCTGTCGAGAAACGCGTCGATCGCGTCGGCATCGGACATCATTCGGGCAAGTATACCCCAGAGGACCGAATCGGGAACTCCGCGACGGCGCGAGACTCTTCCAAGGAGAGGACGAGGAGCCCGGAGGAGGAATTACCGCCGCGTTCCCTCCGCCGTCAACGCGGCGATCAGCTCTTCCATCGGGCGGCCACCCTTCTTCGAATTGCACGCTCCGCAGAGCAGCTGCAGGTTTTCGTCCGTGTCCGCGCCACCCTTCGCGAGCGGGATCTTGTGATCCAGCGTCATGTTTCGGAACGGGAACCATAGCAAGCAACCTGCGCACACTCCTTCCTGCCGTCCGTACAGCATGTGCTTGATGTCCTTGGAGCGCTTGCCAGCGCGGTCGGTCGGGATATCCGTGCGGTGGATCGCCTTGCCGAACATCGCGCCCTTGCCAATATTGACCTCGCGCTTCAAGCGCGCCTTCACCAGTTCGTAAGCCTTTTCGCTGACATCGATCCCTATCCACTGACGGTGCTCAACTTCCGCCGCCACGCAAGCGGTCGCGCACCCGCAAAATGGATCCAGCACCATGTCGCCTTCGTCGCTTGACGCCTGGACGATGCGGCGGAGCAGGTCAAGGGGTTTTTGCGTGGGGTAGCCAGTGCTCTGCTTGGAACCAGGATGGACAACGGCGATCTCCCAAACGTCACGCATTGGGACGCCTTTAGATTCTTGCTCGCCGGTTACGCTATGCCTACGCCCTTCCGCATTGGTGACATCAACCCGCGCTTTTCCTTTCCACATCTTCCGACTCGATTCGGAGAGATCGTCGTACAACTGATTCCAAACCCACTCGCCTGTATTCGAGTAGCGAAAAATCGTGTCATGCATTCGTTGGAAATTCTTTTGCTTCGCTGGCCACCTGCGATACCACCAGACGATCTCGTTCCTGAAATTGGCCTTCCCGAAAATCGCGTCTAACATGAGTTTCAGGTAATGTCCGGCCGTTTGGTCGCAATGCAGATAGATGCTTCCAGTGACTTTCAGCAACCGTTTCATTTCAATGACCCGCACAGCCATGTAAATCAAGTACGCCATCATGGATTTGGAATGCGTCTCGCGCGCGGCGGCGAGCAACTTGTATAGCGCGGGATAGCCTTCCTCAATCTCGCCCCACCATGCGAGGTCGATATCCGACAGCCCCCAGGTATCCTTGAATTCCGCGCCCGCCGCCTCGCTTCCGATCGGAGCGGCGTAGTTGGCGTTGCTATTGAACGGTGGATCCAGATAGATCAAGTCGACGCACTCGTCCGCCATGCCCCGCATGATCTCGAGGCAGTCGCCCGTGAAGATGGTGCGATTCTTGACGCTCATAGCAGCCGGCTCTCGCACGGTCTCCACTTGCCAACCATGATCGAGCGAAAGCTGCTTGGCCTGACCGATGGAGCCTCGCTCGGCACCCCGCACGGATCCTTGAGGAAACTCGCCGCGGCCTGATCATCGGAAAACATCCTCATCTGATCAAGCGAGCTCGAGGCGCCCGCTTCTCTCCTCTCCATTTCCGTGCTCATGCGCATCGATTCCCCGCGGGCTAGTGTACAGGGGATTTCGGGTAGAGTCTGTCTCCGTCTCCAGTGACCGGTCGCCGCCCGCCTCGCGACATTGAGAAAGAAAGACTCTCCGCCACCCTCGCCCTCCGATCCGGACGCGAGGACCATCGGCTTTCCAAGGCGTCTCGGCTGCATCGCCTACGACGCCTTGGCGCTGATCGCCATCTGGTGGGCCGCCAGCCTCCCCTTCGCGACGCTGGATCTATCCACGTCCGGCTCCCCGGAGCATCTAGCGTATCAAGCGTATTTGCTGGCCGTCGGGCTGGCCTATTTCGTGCTTTCCTGGCGCGGGCGCGGAGCGACGCTGGGCATGCGCGCGTGGCGGGTGCGCGTCGAGACGCGGGACGGACGGAGAATCGGCTGGCGCGCCGCGCTCGTCCGAGGAGTCGGCTCGGCGCTATCTTGGGCTTGCCTTGGCCTGGGTTTTCTGTGGGGACTGCTCGATCCCGGCCGGCTGTGCTGGCACGACCATTGGAGCGCCACCCGCCTGGTGCCGGCAGGGTGACCGGGAAGCGAATCAGCGCGCCCGAAGTTTGCCGCCGATAATCCGGCGCGCCCTCGTCTGCCCCGCCACCAGGACCCCCAAACCGAGCAGAGAGAGAAGGATCAGCGGCAGGAACGCGGCCAACCCGGGAGGCAGGCCGGCCAGCATCCCGAAATGCCCGCCCACGCGATTGAACAGATAGATGCCGATGCCGCTGACCACGCCGATGAAAACGCGCTGGCCAAGCCCCCCGCCGCGCGGTTGGGTGAACGTGAACGAGATCGTCAGCAGCAAAACCACCATGCAGGAGAGCGGCGTGGAGAGACGTTGCCACCAGGCGAAGCGGTAGGCCTGCAGATCGGTCTCTCCGCCGTCGAAATAGCGCAGATAGCGATCCAGGCGCACCATCGGCATTTCCTCGGCGGGAACCAGCATCGCGTCAAGCACGCTGGCGTCCGGCAGGATCGCGTCGATTCGCTCGGCGTGACGCTCGCTCGTGATGCCGCCATCTGGATGAATCACGCTCTCCCGCACGTCGCGGAGAAGCCAGCCCCGGTCCGTGAACTGCGCGCTTTTCGCATGCAGGCCACGCTCCAGAGCCCCATTCGCGTCCAGCCGATACGCCAGCACGTCGAGCAGGTGGTCGCGACGGGCGCCGCGCAGCAGATGGATGTAGTGGTCGCCCTTGCGGATCCACAGGCCCCGGACCTCTCCGCCCGATGCCCCCTCCGGCGGCGCGCGGCGGATATCCGACGCCAGCTCCATCCCTCGCGGCGCGATTTTCTCGCCCACGAAAATGGTCGCCAGCGCCAAGACCAGCCCCACCCCGAGCAATCGCCCGGACAGCCACCAGATCCCGATCCCGGCCGCTCGCAGCGCCGTCATCTCGTTGTCCGCGACCAGCTGCCCGAGACTCAGCAGGCTACCGATGAACACCGAGACCGGCAACGCCTCATAGGCGCGTTGCGGCGTGGTCAGCGCGATCACGCGCAACGCGTCCACGAAGGAATAGCCTCCCGGCCGCACCCGACGGACCTCGTCGATGAAATCCACCAAGGTGAGGATCGCCACCGCCACCAGAGCGACCAAAGCGATTCCGGTCAGCACGCGACGGATCAGGTAGCGGGCGAAAACGCTCACGCCCGTCCCCTCCACGTCCGGCGGTACGCCAGAACGACGCCGAGCGCCATCAGCGCGTGCGCCCACCACACGCCCGCCCAGTCTGGCCAGTTGCCTCCCCGCGTCTGGCTGGTCGCCAGCAACTGGAACTGCGCGTAGACCAGATAGATCGCTATGGCGTAGGCGGCGCGCGCGTATTTTCCCTCGCGCGGCGAGCTTCTCGACAGAGGGACGGCCAGCGCCATCATCAGCAACAGCGAGACCGGCCCGGACCATCGCCACTGCAGTTCCGCCCGCGCCGCCGGGGATCCGTCCGCCCGTAACCGTTCGGGAGTCATGTACCGAGGGTTCGTCCATATCTCCGAGGGCGGAGCCAGATCGATCCGCAATCGGTGTCGATCGAACGTCATGGTCTGGAAGTCCGCGTCTCCCGGCCATCCGCTGTGCCATCGTCCATCCTCGAATTCCAGCGTGGCGACGCCGTCCTCGCCATCCAGGATCCGTCTCGCTCGAGCGGCGGTCTGGATATGGACCCGCCTCGATTCGGCCTCATAGCTGGCGAAGAACACGTCTTCCGCGACCTCCCCGTCCGCGCGGCTCGCGTACAGCGCCCAACGGCCGTCCCGAGTCTGCATGAACCTTCCTTCCCGCATCAGGTCGACCCCCGCCCGCAAGCGCGCCTGATGGTGCGCCAGTTCCGCCTCAAGCGACAACCGGGGCGTGACGTAGAGACTCATCGCCGCCAGCGCGACGGCCAGCGGGACTCCGACCATCGCCATGGGAAGCAACAGACGCGCCTCGGAATAGCCGCAGGAGCGCAGGGCCGTCATCTCGGAGTCCCGATGCATGCGCCCGAGCGCGAGAACGGACGACAGAAGCATCAGCAGCGGCAGCATGTGCGCGAAGTACGCGAGGAGCTTGTTGGCCAGCAGCTCGTGGACGATGCCGGAGGAGAACTTGCCCTCCATCAGGTAGCCCAGCTGCTGCATGAGCAGCTTGCTCGCGATCAGCAGCAGCAACGCCACGGTGACCGCGAGCGCGGCCCGCAGGATCTCGCGCGTCAGGTAGCGGTCCAGGATCGACAGCCGGGGTTTGATAAAATCTGGATTCGTCACCCGCAATCTCCAGATTCTCCTCATGAAATATTCCGTCACGACTTCCCCGCCCGCGAAAACCGCCTGCGACTGCCTGGTGGTCGGCGTCTACGAGGACGGCCAAATGACCCCCAGCGCCCGGGCCGTGGACCGGGCGACGGGCGGCGCGGTCAGCGACCTCCTCTCCATGCGGGGCGCCGCGGGCGAGGCGGGAACGCTTCACGCATTGTATCGCCCCGCCGGGCTGAAGGCCGCGCGGATGCTGCTGGCCGGCTTCGGGAAGAGCGACGCGGTCGGGGAGAACGACTTCCTCAAGACGGCGCGCCAGATCGCGCGGGTCCTGCATAAGGACCCGGTCGAGACCGCGGCGCTGGCCATCAGCGAGATCCGGGTCGCCGGCAGGAACGCGCGGTGGAACGCGCGCCAAGCCACGATGGCGCTGGAGAACGCGGCCTACGTCTTCCAGGAGACCAAGCCTTCCGCCAAGCCTCCGGCCGTCCCCCTGAAATCCGTCTCGATTCTCTCTTCCGCGGCGGGCCAGGCCAAGGTCCGCGAGGCGGTGAGGCAAGGCGTCGCGATCGCGTCCGGAATGACCTGGGCCCGGCTCCTCGGAGACCTTCCGCCCAACCTCTGCACGCCGACCTATCTAGCCCGCGAGGCCCGTTCGCTGGCGAATCAGGACAAGCGCTTTCGCGTCCGGGCGCTCGGGCGCGGCGAGCTGGAGAAGCGCGGTATGGGCGCGTTCCTGGCCGTGGCGCAGGGCAGCGCGGAAGAACCTCGTCTGATCGTCGTCGAGTACCGCGGGAAGGACCGCGAGCGGCCCCCGATCGCTTTGGTCGGCAAGGGCGTCACGTTCGACACGGGCGGGATCTCGATCAAGCCCAGTTCCGCGATGGATGAGATGAAATTCGACATGTGCGGCGCGGCCAGCGTGCTCGGCGCGCTCCGGGCGGCGGCGGCGCTGGATTTGCCGCAACGTCTGGTCGGCGTCGTGCCGGCCACCGAGAACATGCCCGGCGGCCGGGCGACCCGGCCCGGCGACGTGGTCACCACCGCGTCCGGGCAGACCGTGGAGATCCTGAACACGGATGCCGAAGGCCGGCTCATCCTGTGCGACGCGCTCCACTACGCCCTGAGCTTCAAGCCGCGCCTGATAATCGATGTCGCCACCCTGACCGGCGCCTGCCTGCACGCGCTCGGCAAGCATGCGTCCGGGCTGTTCACCTCGCACGCGCCGCTGGAGCGCGCGCTTATGGCCGCCGGGCGGGAAAGCTGGGACCGAGCGTGGCCGTTGCCGCTGTGGGACGACTACCAGTCCGAGCTCGACAGCAACTTCGCCGATATCGCCAACATCGGGAAGCGCTACGCGGGGGCCACCACCGCCGCCTGCTTTCTGTCGCGCTTCGTCGGCGACACGCCATGGGCGCATCTCGACATCGCCGGCACCGCCTGGAACACGGGCCAGAGCAAGGGCGCGACCGGCCGGCCCGTGCCCCTGCTGACGCACTTCCTGATGCGTGACGCGCGTTCCTAGCCGTGGATCACGTCCACTTCTACGTCATCAAGCGCGGCGACCGCGAGCGGGTCGCCTGCCAAATCGCGGAGAAGGCCGTGGAGCGCGGACACCGGGTGCATGTCCGGGTCCCGGACATGCGGGCCGCCGAGTCCCTGGACGCGAAAATGTGGACCTTCCGCGACCAGAGCTTCCTGCCGCACAGTCTTGGCCAGAGCTCCAGCCCGCTCGTCAAGGTCACCATCCATGACGAATGGTTGCCCCAAGAGCGTGACGTGCTGATCAATCTGGCCAACGACATGCCGAACGACCCCGAATCGTTCGCCCGGGTCGCCGAGGTGGTCGGGCCCGACGACGACACCAAGAGCCACGGTCGCGCGCGCTACCGCCAATATCGGGAGAGCGGCGTAGAGCCGGATCTCCACGAGATCGTCCAGTAACGCGACCACGGCCCCGCCCCCGGGCGGTTCCGCGCATGGACAAAAGCTACGACCCCGAACGAATCGAGGCTTTCTGGCGGCGACGCTGGGAAGAGAGCGGCTCCTTCGCGCCGGGAGCGGAAGGCGAGCCCTTCTGCATCATGATCCCGCCCCCGAACGTGACCGGAACCCTGCACATGGGGCACGCGTTCCAGGACACCCTGATGGACATCCTGACTCGCTGGCGGAGGATGCGGGGTCAGGCCGTCCTGTGGCAACCTGGGACCGACCACGCCGGCATCGCCACCCAGATGGTGGTCGAGCGCAAGCTGGAGCGCGAGGGGCGGACGCGTCGGGACCTCGGTCGGGACGCCTTCGTCGAGGAGGTCTGGGCCTGGAAGCGCGAATCTGGAGGAAACATCACCCGGCAGCTCCGCCGAATGGGAGCCTCGGTCGACTGGTCGCGCGAACGATTCACCATGGACCGGGGCATGTCCGAGGCGGTGCGCGAGGCGTTCGTGCGACTGCACGAGCGAGGACTGGTCTACCGTGGCGAGCGACTGGTCAACTGGGACCCGGCGTTGCGCACCGCCCTGTCGGACCTTGAGGTGGTCGCCTCGGAGGAGCGAGGACGACTGTGGCGCCTGCGTTACCCGATCATCGGCTCCGAAGAGATGCTGGAGGTCGCCACCACCCGCCCGGAAACCATGCTGGGCGACACCGCGGTGGCGGTCCATCCCGGCGATCCCCGCTATCGAAAGTGGATCGGGCGTTCCGCGCTCCTGCCGCTGGCGGAGCGGGAGATCCCGGTCGTGGCGGACGAGCGCGTGGATCCGGAGTTCGGCACCGGGTGCGTGAAGATCACGCCGGCGCACGATTTCAACGACTACCAAGTCGGACTGCGGCACGACCTTCCGAGGATCAACATTCTCACTGACGACGCGCGGATCGGAGAGGAGGCGCCCGAGGCGTACCGAGGACTTAGCCGCGAGCGCGCGAGAGAGAGAGTCCTGGAGGATCTCGATGCGCGAGGGTTGCTAGCGGGCGTGGAAGAGCACGCCCTGACCATTCCGCGCGGGGATCGAAGCGGCGCCGTGGTCGAGCCCTATCTGACCGATCAGTGGTTCGTCCGCGTCCGCCCGCTGGCTGACCGGGCCGTGGCCGCGGTCCGCGATGGCCGCGTCCGCTTCGTTCCCGAGAACTGGAGCAAGACCTACTATGAGTGGATGGACCGCATCGAGGACTGGTGCGTCAGTCGTCAGTTGTGGTGGGGACACCGAATTCCCGCCTGGTACGGAGCCGATGACGCGCCGCTCGTGGGGCGAAGCGAGCGAGAAGTTCGGGAAAAGCACGGGCTCCCGCCCGACGCGCCGTTGCGCCAGGACGAGGACGTGCTGGACACCTGGTTCTCCTCGGCTTTGTGGCCGTTCTCGACGCTCGGCTGGCCTGGAAAGGATCCGGCTTTGGAGCGTTTCTATCCGACCGACGCGCTGGTCACGGGATTCGACATCATCTTCTTCTGGGTGGCCCGCATGATCATGATGGGCCTGCACTTCTTGGACGAGGTCCCGTTCCGAGCCGTTTACGTGCACGGCCTGGTGCGCGACGCGCGCGGACAGAAGATGTCGAAGTCGAAAGGCAACACCATCGACCCGATTGACGTCATCGACGGGATCGGGCCGGAAGAGCTGGTCCGCAAGCGCGTCGCCGACCTGATGGACCCTAGGCGAGCGCGCCCGATCGAGCGGGCGACCAGCCAGGAGTTTCCGGAAGGATTTCCGACGTGCGGGACCGACGCGCTGCGCTTTTGCTTCGCTACCCAGGCGACGCTTGGCCGCGACGTGCGCTTCGAGTTGCCACGCGTGCTGGGCTATCGGAATTTCTGCAACAAAATCTGGAACGCGGCGCGTTTCGCGCGGACGCGCGCCGACCGGCTGGACGAATCCGCGCCCATGGCCGAGCCGAGCCTGGTCGACCGCTGGATCGCCGCCCGCTCCCGGCAAGTCGCCCGGGAAGTCACCGAGCGCCTCGAATCCTATCGCTTCGACTTGGCCGCGAAAACGCTGTACGATTTCGTGTGGCGCGACTTCTGCGACTGGTATCTGGAACTCGCGAAGGCGACTCTCAACGAGGACTCGCCGGACGGCGCCGCGCAGTCCACCCTGCGCGTTCTGCTCGCGACGTTCGACCGGATCCTGCGCCTGCTGCACCCGTTCATGCCGTTCATCACCGAAGAGTTGCACCGCCAGCTCCCGCGCCGCGAAAACGACGGGGACGATATGCTTCTGACTCGCCGCTGGCCCGACGCGCGCGGCGCCGATGAGGACCCCGAGACGTTCGAGACGATGCGCTGGCTGAGGGAGATCATCGGCGGAATTCGCCGGATCCGCGCGGAGATGGATATCGCCCCGGGACGGCCGGTGCCCGTGCTTCTGGAGAACTGGACGGCACGGGACCAAGCGCGCCTTGAAGCGACCCGGGACTGGGTCCAGAGTCTCGCGCGCCCGGAGTCGATTTGCTGGATGGAGCCCGGCGAGACGGCGCCGGAAGCCGCCACGGCGCTGGTCGGAAGCATGCGACTACTGATCCCGCTGGCTGGCCTCATCGACCGCGAGGCCGAGCTGGCCCGGCTTGGTCGGGAACTGAAAAAGTTGGAGCGATCCCTCGGAGCGGCCCGCGGCAAACTGGACAACGAGCGATTCCTCGCGCGAGCCCCAGAGGAGATCGTGCGAAAAGAGCGAGACCGGCTGGAGGAGCTGGAAACCGCGCGAACGCAGCTTCTGGAACAGCGCGAGCGCATCGAGCGGATGTAGCGCCCCCGGCTTTCGCGGGCTCTAGAGCCTCTCTCGCCGGACCGCGCGAGTATTTCGGGAAGGCCAATCAGATCAGCGTCAGCCCAAGAACGCCTTCCAGCTTCTCCGCGGTCTCCGACTTGCCGGTGCGGCTGTCGCCGACCAAAGCCACCGTCACGTCGATTTCCTTGGCCTCGCCACCCAAACGGTCGCGCTTCCGCGCCGCGATCCGCTTGACCATCTGGATCAGCTCGCGCGCGAGGCGCTCCGGCGCGACCTGCTCAATCTCCTCGCGGTCGCGGAAGCCACATCGCGCGACATCCTCGTCCTCGACCTTCTCGTAGACTCCGGCCATCAACTGGCTGTAGGCCACACCCAGATACATCTCTCCGCGCTCCACCAGCTCCTCGACATCCTTCATGAATGACGCCTCGGTCTCGCTGAAACGTTCGTATAGATCGGGGTGCAGCACGTCGCCCTCGTTGCTCATCAGCGTCGGGAACGGGTTGGCCCAGTAGCTGGCCTCCTTCTTGCCACGGTGCGTCTGGGTGCTGCCCGCGGCGACCCGCTCGCCTTTCCGAAAATGCCGGATCGCCTCGGACACCGGAATATCGACATCGATGCAGGATTCGCCCTCTTCCTTGATGTCGAAGTTGTTCATATACAGCAACACGTCTAGGTCGCTGCCCAGCGCCACCTCGGACTCCTCGGCCACCGGCACGACCTGCCGCGCGTTCGAGCCCATATGGTTGTTGTAGCCAACTTCCCGGCCTTCCATGGCCAGCTTCGCCTGCTCGCTGAAACCGTCCAGACACGCGAACGCCCCGATCTCGGTGCCGTAGAAGATCGGCCGGCGAAACGCCGCGCCATTGGCGCGCTCCAGCACGACCCGCCCCATGTCGTCCGCCTTGATCAGCATTTCCGAAACGTACGGATCGTCGCCCTCGAAGCCCACGATGTAGCGGGTGCATCCGCAGTGCAACGGAACGTCGCCAGCGCGAATCGCGAGCACGTTGTGCAGGGTCAGAATCGGTTTTTTGCAATAGCCGAAATACTTGTATTCGTCGTGTTGCGGGACCAGGCCGATCAGCAACTGGTCGTCCTCGTCCCAGTAGTAGCCAAGATCCTCACCGAACGTCCCGTTCGGATCCCCGAAGAAGAACAGCCCGTCGGGGCGCATCGCCGGAAAATCACGCTCGACGCCAGCGAAAGGAAACAGGTTCAGCAATCCCGGCTCCATCTCGATGCAGCCGCGCGACTTGTGAATGTACGCGACGATCAGCCAGCGCCCGACCCGCAACGGGACCGATACCCAGGCATCCGGGTCGAAACGCTCCAGATGCAACGGGTTATGGTCCAGCTCGAAAAACGGATAGGCGCGCCGGTTGGCCGGCGTGCGGTAGTCCACGCCCGTGCGGATATCCGCCGCCATGGTCAGGGGAACATGGCACAGGACGCTGTACGTGGCGGGGATGTTGCAGTAGTGGCCAGAAATCTCGCCGGCCGTCACGTTCGGGGAGGCGTCCATGCCCGGCGTGCGGCGCACGCCATAGCCCAGCCCCACCTGAGACAGCAACCGGCGACGCGTATCCAGAATCAGGTCGTTCAACTGGGCGGCCTTCTCCGTGACCTTGTCCTTGATCGTGCTCTGGCTTTCCGTGCCCGAGCTGACCACCTCGTTCTGCAGCCGCACCAAGCGCGAGTAGCTCGCGTTGCGGAAGTGGTGGAAGCCGCCGTCCAGAAACTTGACGACCGCGCGGGCGCGCTCCAGGGCCTCGGGCGAGAAATGACTGGAGTCCAGAACCTCGGTGATGTCCCGCAACGTGATGCCGCGAATCAGCTCCGCCTTGTGCTGGGCCTCATCGAGATTATGGTCGCGACGCAGAAGGTCCGCCAAAAACTCCTCCTTGTAGATTTTCAGGTAACGAGCGAAGGCGAGGCTGCGAAGCAACTGCTCCGGAGTGTTGCACCCGTCCCTGATCTCGAGGATTCCCTCCATTGGATCACCCCCTTAGTTGTGATTATTATCGGGGTTGGAAATCCATTCTACCCCATTCGCCATACCTCTTCAGTGGATGTTTCACAGATGCGCGATTTACGGAGATCGGGAAGAAAGGAGCGCGCTCCACGATATCGTTGATGGGATGGTTCGCCCCGCTTCCCTGTTCGGCCTTGAGCGGGCACGATGAGCGCACGACGAACCCATCGCGAAAGCGGGACGACCCTTATGAAAAGGACTCCACGTCAACTCGCCATCGCCCATCTGGGCGTGGACCCGGGCAAGCGAGCGTCCACGCCTGCGGCATGACGCGCGCCGGCAAGATCGTGCTGTATAATCGCGCTCGCTTGAACCTCAAGATAAGAACCAAAATGAAGAAGATCCTTTCCGCTTCCAATGCCATTCGCGCCGCGTTTCGCGGCGCCTCGTCGTCTTCCCTCATAGGGGGGGGGGGGGGGGGGGGGGCATAGCCCTCGTTTCCTGACCGTTCTGGCCGGTTTGACGGCCGTTCTCTCCATTCCGCTGATTCCGCATTCCGCCGAGGCGGACGAGTGCGGCGCCGTCAGCGCCGCCAAAACAGTCACCTGCGATGCCGCGACCTACGGCGGGACTAATAACGCCGATGCCAATCCCATCGAGTACACGGGTCAGACGGGCGGTCTGGCGCTGACCGTGAGGCCTTCCGGGGAGATGACGACCATCAAGTCGTTCCTTCCTCCCAAGAATCCCGGCACCTCTCCCAGCGATCTTACCCGAGGCCGAAATTCCGGGATCGCCGTGGTCGGTCGCGGGGAGCTGACGGTCAATCTAGAAGGCAAGGCGAGGATCGTGAACGAGGCGGGGTGGACGACGACGGCGGGCACGTACTCTTCTGGTGGCCAACAGTATAGCGCGACCTTCATCGCTCCCCAGTATCGGCGGGGCAGCAGAAACTACGGGATCGTCGTCGAGAACGACGGAGCCGGCTCGGACTCGAGAACGGACAAGATCGAGATCGCGATCGAGGCTGATGCGCGGATCGGCACCGAGGAGATTCCGGTGGGGCGTTATGGGGTGTGGGCGTATTACAGAGACGCGTCCGCCGAGGGCGACATGTTGATCGTGAACCGGGGCGAGATCTACGGGTATTACCGAGGAATCTACGTGTACCACGCGGGGTCTGGAGACGTCGCCGTCGAGACGGCGAAGGGCAGCGTGACCAGTAAGGGGATTTTAGTCGATCAGTCCAATAGTGGAGAGGGAGGGGACATCCGCGTCACGAACCACGGGACGATCCGGAGCCTGAGGCAGCGGCCTTTGTACGCGCGAACGCTCACCCCGAGCGGAGAGGCCACGCTGTATGACGGCGATATCGATTACTACAATTTTCATGGCATTTACGTGTTCCATCAGGATTCGACCATGGGCACCGCCGCGTCTCCGAGCAGCGAGATCGCCATCGTCTCGAGCGGCGACATTGACGTCCGCAGTAATGGCATTTATATCGACACGAGAGGGGACGACGATTCGGTGGTTCCGGTCACGGTCAAGGTGACCGGGGGAACGATCAAGACGGAGGCGGAGGATCTTCACGGGATCCATGTTTATTCCAATCATGCGGGCGGCGATATCGAAATCGACCTGGCGGGCGTGATCGCTCAGGCTGGCGGCCATGGCGTGTACGTTCGCAACCAAGTCGATGAGGGAACGACCCGAGTGGACATCGAGTCCGGCGCGCGGATCGGGACCGCGGAGACGCCGGTCGGCGAGAACGGCGTGTTCGTCGAGACCGAAGACGCGACTAACGAGATTGATCTCATGGTCACCAACGAGGGTTTCATCCACGCGAAAGGCTCGGGGATCCTCGCTTTGCATATCAGTCAGGGCGACGTGGTCGCGAAGCATCTGGCGGGAGAGATCGTCGCGGGCGACCAGCCTAACGCCTTCTTCTCGCTCACGGAGGATCACAAGACGGAGCTGGCGGACCTGAAGCCCCGGACCGCCGGCATTCTCGCCATTCATGGGGGCTCGGAGCCCCAGGCGGCTTCCGACGAGACGGCGGCCGACTCTCAAGCCCCCTCCACCTACGAGGCCAAGATCGGGAAGATCGAGATCGAGTCGAAGGCGGACATCACGTCGAAGGGCGACGGGATTCTCGCCTATGTGAGAGACTTGAACGACGCGGAGGAGATACCGGACATTGAGACGATCATCCCGATCATGATCGATGTTTCAGGCGGAGCGATCACGGCGGATGGGTATGGGGTCTACGCGGAGACCGCCACCGCCTACGAGGACGAGGACGCGCCGAAAGCCGGGAAGATCAGCGTCACGGTGGGGGAGATGGCGACGATCCGAGCCAAGAAGGACGGAGTGCATGTCAAAGGCATGCGGACGTTCGCGTCCGACCACGCCCGGAAGGGTCACTACGACCAGACGGTCACCATCAACGGCAAGGTGATGGGCGGCGCCGGCGAGCACGCCGGCGTTCGGATGGTGAACGGCGGGACGCTGGTGATCGGGCCGAAGGCGGAGATCGGCGCGACGTCGGGGACCGCGGTGAGGGCGGACAAGGCGCTGCATGTCACCCTGAAGGAGAACGCGCATGGGCAGGTCGCGTTCATCACGGGGAAATTCCTGAATAGTGGCGATAAAACGCCGAACGTCTTCCAGCGCGAGTCGACGGCGGGCATGACGAAGGCGATCGCTGTGGGGGACGCGGTGAAGGCGACGTCCGGTAAGACGGGGACGCATGGGGTGTATGACGCGGTGTTCGAGCGGATGGTCACGCTGAGGTCGATCACGGGAGGGCACCAGTTCAAGGCGGGCGTGGAGAGGGAAATCAGCCGGACGTACCACGCCCGGGCTCGGGTGTACGAGGCGCTGCCGTCGGTGCTGCTGGAGATGAGCGGCTCCGACGGTCGTCAGGCGCGGCTGTCGGCGACGCGAGATGGCGGGGGCGCGTGGGCGCGGGTTTTGGCGAGCGACGGCGAGCGGGAAGCGGATATATCCACGACCGAGATGGACGATGCGGGTCGCGCGCTATCCTGGGACTTCGAGCGCTGGGGCGTGGAGACGGGCTTCGCCGTTCCCACGGATCTGCCGGGCGTGACGCTGGGCGTGAGCGCGCATTACCGGGACGGCGAGGCGGACGTCGCGCGCGGCGGGAAGATCGAGGTCTCGGGCGTGGGCGTGGGCGCCTCGGCGACTTGGCGGGGCGAGGACGGCTGGTACGCGGACGGGGAGCTCTCGTACACGCGGTTCGAGGATGTCGACCTGAGCTCGGAGACTCGGGGGATGGTGGCGTCCGGGTTGGATGGAGAGGGTCACGCGATCGGCGTGGAGGTCGGCAGGCGGATGGAGAGGGACGGCTTCGCGCTGGTTCCGCGCGGGGGACTGACGTGGACTTGGGTGGACATCGACGGCTTTGACGACGTGTCGGGTGTCACTGGGAGCGGTCGGGTGTCGTTCCGCTCGGAGGACAGCGTGCGGGCGCGGGTTGGGGCGCTGCTGGAGAATGGCCAGACGTACGCCTCATTGGACGTGGAGCGCGAGTTCTCGGAGAGCCGGAAGGTCATGGCGTCGGGGTCGCGGCTTCGCTCGGAGGTGGAGTCGACTTGGGCGCGATTGGGCGTTGGGGGCGTGATGGTCTTGGATGAGAAGGGAGAGTCGACGCTCTCGGGGGACGCTCACTACGCGGCGTCGGACGGCGACAATCATGATTACGGCGCGAGCGTCCTGCTGAAGGTTCGCTTCTGATCGACGTGTGATCGCGGCCCCGGCCCTCAAGCCGGGGCCGCGCCGCGGTTCACCTATCCGACTGGCGCCATCTAGATCTTCCCCGCGTTCACGAGCGACTCGCCACCGCTAACCGCGAGAGCTCACGCGGACAATCTACGCGACCAGCTCCGGCGGAATCGCCTTGAGCTCCTCGCGCAACCCCCGCAACACCTCCTTTTCCTCCTCGCTCAGATCCCCCTTCTCAACCTGCCTAGCCATCAGAAAGTTGATTTTCATCCTGAGGCATTTCTTCCGAAACTTGCGCATGCCTCTCTCAAAATCATCCCAGATGTCATTCTCTTCCCTCACGCCAGACAATACCGCCGGGATCCACTCCATCAGGCTCATCAGGTGCCGCTCCGTGTCCTGACCATGGAACGATTCGATGATCCCCGCGGCGGTGATCTCGGGGTTTCGGTGCACCAGTTCCACAATCATGGCGATCAGATCGAACCCCGGCTCCGGGATCAGCCTTAGATCCTCGGGCGGCAAGGAAAGACGGGCCAGCGCGGGGTACTCCAGCAACAGGCGCACCATCACCCGCGCCGCTGACGGTCGGCCGGGCGAGACCCGGCGGCGCCTTCGGGCGGCTGGCCGCGCCTCGACTCCCGACTTCACGCGAAGTTGAGCTTCCCGCAACCCGGTCGTCTCGCATAATTTCTGGATCAACAAGTCGCGAAAGACCGGCGCGCCGATCTTCTCCAGCAACGGTTGCGCGCGCGCGACCAACGCCGCTTTTCCGGAAGCCATGTCCAGGTTCAGGTCTCGCTCCAAGTGCGCGAAAAAATAATCCTCCAACGGAATGGACTTCCGAATGAAGATCTTCCAGCCAGCGATCCCGTGGGCGCGGACGTAACTGTCCGGGTCTTCCCCTTCCGGAAAATGCGCGAAGCGAGCCTCGTCGCCCTCGCGCAAAACCGGCAGCAGATTCTCTAACGCGCGCCAGGCCGCGGCCTGGCCCGCCCGGTCGCCGTCGAAGCAGAACACGAACGCGCGGCAGAAACGGCCCAACTGGCGGACATGGTCCTCGGTCGTGGCGGTGCCCAGGGTGGCGAGGGCGTTGCGGGCCCCCGCCTGCGCCAGACTGACCACGTCCATGTATCCTTCCGTCAGAATCAGATGCCGGGGATTTCCGCGCCGTCGCTGCAGCTCATGCGCGCCGTACAGGACGCGCTTCTTGTGGAACAGCGGAGTCTCCGGCGAGTTCATGTATTTCGGCTTGTCCTCGGGGTCGATGATCCGCCCACCGAATCCGAGCGTTCGCCCGCGCCCGTCCCGGATCGGGAACATCAGGCGGTTGCGGAATTTGTCGTAAGCCCGCCCGTTCTTCTCCGCCAGCAAGCCCGCCCGCAGCAGCAGCTCGGGAGAGAACCGCTTCGACAGGCCCTTCCCGATTCCCTCGAACCCCGGGGGCGCGAAGCCGATTCGGTACTCCTTGAGGATCTCGTCCGAAAGCCCGCGCTCGCGGGCGTACGCCCGCGCCGGCCCGGACTCGGCCAAGGTTCGCTCGTAAAACTCGCACGCGGCTTCCATGCATTCGTACAGAGGATCCAGATCTTGGCGCGGCGCGGCGCTCCCGCCCGCGCGCGGGACCTGCATCCCGGCCCGCTGAGCCAGCTCTTCGACCGCGTCGTGAAACGAGTATCGGGCATGCTCCATCAAAAACGAGATCGCGGTTCCGTGCGCGCCGCAACCGAAGCAGTGGTAGAAGCCCTTGCGCGGGCTGACCGTGAACGAGGGAGTCTTCTCGTTGTGAAACGGGCAACAGGCCTTGAACTCCGCCCCGGCCTTCTCGAGCGTGACGTAGCGGCCGATCACCTCGGCCAGATCGGTCCGGGCCAGCAGTTGCTGGAGGAACTCGGGTGGGATGCGTCCGGCCATGGCGTCGCGCGGGACCGGGGCCCGGATCAGGCCGCCTCCCGGTACCCGTCCAGCAAGGCGTCGAGCCGGGCCTCCTTCGGCGCCACGAGCCAGAACCTCGGCAACCAGTCCTCCAGCCGCTCCAGGATCCCCCGCGCCCGCGCGCTGCCGGTCTCGCCGCTATGCTCCATCAGCATTCCACGAAGGTACTGGACGTAATCCCCGCACTCCTCGGAGCTCAAGGGTCGCCATTCGATCATCTCGCCATTGCCGCGTTGGGGAAAGTCTTCGCGCTCATCGAGCACCAGCGCGAAGCCGCCGGTCATGCCGGCGCCGAAATTGATCCCGGTCTCGCCCAGAATGACGACCGCGCCTCCCGTCATGTACTCGCAACCGTGGTCGCCGACGCCCTCGACCACGGCCACGGCGCCCGAGTTGCGGATGGCGAAGCGCTCCCCGGCGGCGCCGGCGGCGAACAGCTTGCCCCCTGTGGCTCCGTACAGACAAGTGTTCCCCATGATAGGCGTCCGATGCGTCGGAAGCGCCAGATCCGGGTCTGGTCGCAACGTCAGCTTTCCGCCAGCCATGCCCTTGCCGACATAGTCGTTGGCGTCGCCCTGCAGGTGGAGGTGCAGCCCGTCCGCGTTCCAGGCCCCGAGGCTTTGCCCCGCCGTGCCGGTCAGGCGCACCACCAGCGGCGCGGCGCGCATCCCGCGGTCGCCATGGCGTCGCGCGATCTCTCCCGACACCCGCGCGCCGATCGAGCGATTGGTGTTGTCGATCTGGTACCGAAACTCGCCGCCCGCCATGCTCTCGATCACCGGGCGGGCTTCCCGCGCCATCCGCTCAGCCAGTTCTCCTCGGTCGAAGGAAGGGTTGCTTTCGACTTGGCAGTAGCGCGGCACGTCGGCCGGGACTCCTCCGTCGGACAGCAACGGCTCCAACCGCAAGCCGCGCTGCCGGTCCGTGACGCCGGGGCTAATCTCGAGCAGATCCGAGCGTCCGATCAAGTCGACCAGGCGCCGCGCGCCCAGCGCCGCCATCCATTCCCGGACTTCCTGGGCGACCAACGTGAAGTAGTTGACCACCATATCCGCCTCACCGACGAAATGGTCTCGCCGCAGGACCAAGTTCTGGGTGGCGACGCCGGTGGCGCAGTTGTTGAGATGACAGATCCGCAGATATTTGCAGCCCATGGCGATCATGGGGGCGGTGCCGAAGCCGAAACTTTCCGCGCCCAGAATGGCCGCCTTGATCACGTCCAGCCCGGTCTTGAGGCCGCCGTCGGCCTGCAGGCGGATCTTGTCGCGCAGCCGGTTGGCGCGCAGGGCCACCTGCGCCTCGCTGACGCCCATCTCCCACGGTCCGCCAGCGTACTTGATGCTGGTCAGGGGGCTAGCTCCAGTCCCGCCGTCGTAACCGGAAATCGTGATCAGGTCCGCGTACGCCTTGGCCACTCCGGCGGCGATGGTGCCGACGCCAGCGGAGGCGACCAGCTTCACCGACACCAAGGCCCGCGGGTTGACCTGCTTGAGGTCGAAGATCAGCTGGGCCAGGTCCTCGATCGAATAGATGTCGTGGTGCGGCGGCGGGGAGATCAAGGTCACGCCCGGATCGCAGTGTCGCAACCGAGCGATCAGATCGTTCACCTTGCGGCCCGGCAACTGCCCGCCCTCGCCTGGCTTGGCTCCTTGGGCGATCTTGATCTGCAGAACCTCGGCGTTGACCAGGTACTCCGGCGTGACGCCGAAGCGCCCGGAGGCCACCTGCTTGATCCGGGAAGTCCGATCGGTTCCGTAGCGCGCCGCGTCCTCGCCGCCCTCGCCGGAATTAGAGCGCGCGCCCAAGCGGTTCATGGCCGTCGCCAAGGTCTCGTGGGCGTCGGGCGACAGCGCGCCGAGCGACATGCCAGCCGAGTCGAAACGCGGGGTGATCTCCTCCACCGACTCCACCTCCTCAATCGGAATCGGCTCGACGCCCTCGCGCAATCGCAACAAGTCGCGCAACGCCATCGGCTCGCGGCGGTTCACCAGATCCCGAAACGTTCGGTAGTCCTCCATCGCGCCGCTGCGCGCGGCGGCCTGCAGGGCATGCACGACATCCGGGTGGAACGCGTGGTATTCCTCGCCATGCACGTATTTCAGCAAGCCCCCCTGCCGCAACCCCCGCCGGCTCCAAGCGCGGGCCGCGAGCCGTCTCTGCCCAGCGACCAGATCCTCGAAGCCCGCGCCCTCGACGCGGCTGACCGACCCCACGAAGCAAAGGTCCACCACCTCGCTGGCCAGGCCCACGATCTCGAACAGTTGCGCGCCCCGGTAGCTGGTGATCGCCGAGATTCCCATCTTGGAGCAGATCTTGAGCAATCCCTTGTCGATGCCACGGCAATAGTTGCGCTCGACCACGGAGAACGCGTCCTTGGCGATCTCGCCCTGGCGCGCCATGTCGAACAGCGACTGCAACGCGAGATACGGATGGACCGCGGTCGCGCCGTAGCCGATCAGCGCCGCGAAATGGTGCGGGTCGCGCGCGGTGCCCGTGTCGACGACGATGTTGGCCCGGCAGCGCAAGCCCTCGCGGATCAGCGCGTGGTGCACGGCGCCCGTCGCCAGAAGCGCGTGCGCCGGAATCTTGCCGGGAGCGAGATCGCGGTCGGACAGGATGACGAGCGCGGCCCCGTCCCGAACCCCCCGCACCGCCCGCTCCGCGATCTCGCGGACCACTTCCTCCAGATCGCGGCTCTCGTCGTGGTTCAGGTCGACGCGAAGAGGCCGATAACCAGGATCGTCGATCGCTTTCAAATGCTCGAACTTCTTGTGCGGCAGCACGGGCGATTCCGACACCAGTCGCGTAGCATGGCTCATCGTCTCGTCGAACAGATTCAGCTCAGGGCCGAAGCAGGTCTCCAGCGACATCACGACCTTCTCGCGCAGCGAGTCGATGGCGGGGTTGGTGACCTGCGCGAACTGCTGCCGGAAGTAGTCGTAGAGCGATCGGACCCGGCTGGACATCACCGGCAAGGGCGTGTCGTCCCCCATCGATCCGACCGCCTCCTGTCCCAGATCGGCCAGCGCGCGCAACGCCTGCTCGCGCTCCTCGTGGCTGATATCGAACATCTTCTCGTAATGTCGCAGGTCCGCGACCGGAAGCGCCTTCCACTCCGGCACCCGATGGCTGGTCAGGGACCGCACCTGGCGGGACCCCGCGCGCAACCACTGCCAATAAGGATTCCGGACGCTGTTGATGCGGTCGATCTTCTGGGAGGTCAGCAGCTCGCCCGTGCGGGTGTCGACGGCCAGCATCTCGCCAGGACCCAGCCGCCCCTTCTCCACAACGTCGGCGTCCGCGAAATCGTGCACCCCGATCTCGGAAGCCAGCATGACGCGCCGGTCCCGGGTGATCACGTAGCGGGCCGGGCGCAGCCCGTTGCGGTCCAGGACGCAAGCCGCGTAGCGACCGTCGGTCAGCACGATCCCGGCCGGGCCGTCCCACGGCTCCATGTGCATGGAGCTGTATTCGTAGAACGCCCGCAGATCCGTGTCCATGCCCACCGCGTTCTGCCAAGCGGGCGGAATCAGCAGCCGCATCGCCCGAAAGATATCGATCCCACCAGCGTGCAGAATCTCCAGCATGTTGTCCAGGGAGCAGGAATCCGATCCCTCCGCGGAGACCAACGGCCGCAGCCGCTCCAGGCCCGGCAGGCTCTCGCTGCTGAACGTATGCGCCCGGGCCTCGGCCCAGTTTCGATTCCCCCGGATGGTGTTGATCTCTCCGTTGTGCGCCAGATAGCGGAACGGTTGGGCCAAGGCCCACCGCGGGGACGTGTTGGTGGAGAATCGCTGGTGGAAAACGCAGATCGAGGACGCCAGCTCCGGGTCGTTCAGGTCGGCGTAGAACCGTGGCAACCACTCCGGCATCATCAGGCCCTTGTAACTGACCACGTGGGGAGACAGGCTGCAGACGTAGAAATCCGGATCCTCCTTCATCGCCTCCTCCGCGTTCCGGCGCGCCAGCAGCAAAGGCGCGTCGCTGTGCTGGGGATCCCCGCCGCGCAGATCGACGAACAGCTGCTCGACGCGCGGCATCGACGCGCGGGCCTGCTCTCCGAGCGCATCCGGATCCACGGGCACCACCCGCCAGCCCCGTGGCCGGAATCCTCGCTCGACCAGACTCTTCTCGAGAGCTTCCCTTCCCGCTTTCGCGCGGGCCTCGTCGCGGCTCAGGAACACCATGCCCAGCGCGTTGTCCGCGCCCAAATCAATATCGGCGCGCTTCGCGACGGCGCGGAAGAACCGGGGAGAGATCTTGAGCAGCAGGCCGCAACCGTCGCCGGTTTTGCCGTCGGCGGCGATGGCGCCACGGTGGGTCATTCGCTCCAGAGCGCGAATCGCGGTCCGCACGAGATCGTGACTGGCCTCGCCATCCATGTGCGCGATCAGGCCAAAACCGCACCCGTCCCGCTCGAACTCGGGACGATGCAAGCTGCCCTCCGGCATCCGACTCGTCGACATCACGCGCTCCCGCAGACGGCTAGCGAACCTAGCCAATCAAGTATAGTACAGGCGCGCGTGCCCCGGCGGAATTTCGAGGCCGCGCCCGCCCACGCGGGCCGCCGGATCAGGATCGCGATTCCCGAGGACGCCCGGCGATATCTTCCAGCAAGCTTTCCACCCGCACCATCCGCTCGCGAAGGTCGGCCATATCCCGGCCGGTCTCCAAGCGATGGCTAGTCGCGTCCTCGCGAAGGCTGGCGATATCCCGGCTGGTCTCCAGGCGATGATCAGTCATATCCTTGCGGAGGCCGGCCATGTCCTGGTCCATCGCCTGGCGGTGCTCGGCCATCTCCTTGCGGAGGCCGGCCATGTCCTGATCCATCGCCTGGCGATGCTCCGCCATCTCCTTGCGGAGGCCAACCATGTCCTGGTCCATCGCTCGGCGATGCTCGGCCATCTCCCTGCGAAGGTCGGCCATGTCCCGACCGGTCTCTTGGCGAAGGCCCGCGATGCCTTGGTTGACATCCTCGCGAAACTCCGCCATGTCTCGGTGGAGTCTGTCCGAGTCTCGGTGAAGGTTCCAAAGGAACCCCGTGATCGCCATCGCGGCGACGAGTTGGATCGCTGTCTCAAGCATAACGCTCCTGCTTAGCCCGGTCGAGTCGCCTTATTCATATCCCGACCGTGGGCGAACGAATGATCATGAGCCGCCTCGTCTATTCCGTCGTCGGAGGGGCGTGAGCATGTTTCATAGCCTAGCACAACCTAGGAACGCGAATCTTAAACGTTTGAATCATCAAGAAATCAAGTCGGTCCCGGCTTGGCTCCACGAGCGCGGGACGCGAGCGGAAAGGCGGCGAGCGCTTTAATGGCCTCCATGACTCCCCGCTCTCTCGTCCAGGCGCTGAGCCGGATCCGCCTGGACGGAGTTTTCAACCCGTACGGCGAGCGTTGTCCCGCGCGCGACCGCGCCGACGCCGTCGCGCGGCGGCGCGCCAACCTGCGCGCCTTGATGGAGGCGGCGACGCGCGCGCCCGTGGATTCCCTCTGGATCGCCCGGGACCTCGGCCATCGGGGCGGGCGCCGCGCCGGATTGCCTCTGACCGACGAGGAGCGCCTCCCGCTCCTCGCGCGGGACTATGGCGGGATCGTCCTGCGGCGCGCCACCATGGGGCCGCCCGTCGCGGAGCGGACCTCCGCCGCGGTCTGGAAAGCCCGCTCCCGGATCCCCTGGCGCGTCTTCTTCTGGAACGTCTTTCCCCTGCATCCATTCCGGCCCGGAGAGATCCTTTCCAACCGGCGCCACACCCGCGCCGAGCGCCAGGCCTGCCGGGACGTTCTCCCCGCTCTGCTGGACCTGCTCCAGCCCCGGCGTCTCGTGGCGATCGGCAGAGACGCCGAGGAGGCGCTGGACGGATTTGGCCTGCGATGCCAAGCGACGCGACATCCCGGTCATGGCGGGGAGGCGGAATTCCTCAAGGGCATGGACCGGATTTACGGGACCTCGCCCGCGGAGGCCGGACGCTGATGGCGGAGACCGACGCGACCGATCCCGGGATGGAGCGCGACTTGCGCGCGTTGCGGGCGCCGGGGCTGTTGCTGGGCTATCGCATCATCACGCCCGGGGATGAGGACGCGCTGCTGCCATCCGAACGCGCGGGGATCGAGCGCGCGACTCTGAAGATCCGCAGGCAGAGCGGCGCGGCGCGGATCGCGGCGCGGAGCTTGCTCGCGCGGTTGGGGCGGCCCGCCGCGGAATTGCCCCGGCTGGCGAGCGGCGCGCCCCAATGGCCGGACGGCTTCGCCGGATCCCTGGCGCACGACCGTCGGTTCGCCGTCGCCGCCGTCCTGCCCTCCTCCGGCGACGTCTCGATCGGCATCGACGTCGAGCCGGCGGAGCCTCTTCCCCCCAAGTTGATCAACGCGGTCGCGACCCCCGGCGAGCGCGCCAGATACGACTCCCGCCTTTTGGGAAGCCGCGTTCTGTTCTGCGCCAAGGAGGCGGTCTACAAGGCGCTCCGCGCGAGCGCGGGGCGGCGCGTCGGCTTCCAGGACATCGAGGTCCGCCTGGACTCTGGAGAGGCGCTCCTGGAGAACGGCCTCCGCGCGCGGGTCTCGGTCGTCGCCGGCTCGCGAATCGTCGCGCTCGCCCGCCATGTCGAGCCGCGCGCCGCTCGTCCCCCCTTATAATGCGCGCGTCTGGCTATGTAGCTCAGCTGGTTAGAGCGTGGCACTCATAATGCCAAGGTCGGTGGTTCGAGTCCACCCATAGCCACCACGCGACCACGCTCTCGGCGACGGCCAGATCGCCATTCATCGCTCTCTTGCCGGCTCTTCCGCGCGCGTTCCAAGGCGGCCCTCCGGACGCGGGAAAGCGCGGGCTCTGGTAGAATGCGCGCGAGCAATTTTCCACTCGCCCGCGCTCTCGCCCGCCGACCCTCCTCATAGTCAATGAGCGACCCAGACCTTTCCCGATCCTCCGAGATTCTGCCCGTCACGATCGAGGACGAGATGCGCCAGTCGTATCTCGACTACGCGATGAGCGTGATCGTGGGCCGCGCCCTTCCCGACGTCCGCGACGGCCTCAAGCCGGTGCATCGCCGGGTGCTGTACGCCATGAACGAGCTCAAGAACCACTGGGACAAGCCGTACAAGAAGTCGGCGCGCGTGGTCGGCGACGTGATCGGCAAGTATCATCCGCACGGCGACAGCGCGGCGTACGACACCATGGTGCGCATGGCGCAGCCGTTCTCGATGCGGCACATGCTGGTCGACGGCCAAGGCAACTTCGGGTCCGTGGACGGGGACTCTCCGGCGGCGATGCGCTACACCGAGGTGCGCCTGGCGCGCATCGCGCACGAGGTGCTCTCCGATCTCGACCGGGAGACGGTGGACTTCCAGCCCAACTACGACGGCAACGAGCGCGAGCCCGTCGTGCTGCCGACCCGCGTCCCGAACTTGCTGGTCAACGGCGCGGCCGGGATCGCGGTCGGCATGGCGACCAATATCCCCCCGCACAACCTTGGCGAGACGATGCGCGCCTGCGTCGCGCTGATCGACGACCCCGAGATCGACCTGGACGGCCTGATGGAGGCTCTTCCAGGGCCGGACTTCCCGACCGCGGGGCTGATCAGCCGTGGCGGCGTCCGCGCCGCCTACGCCACCGGACGGGGCCGGATCATGATCCGCGCCCGCGCCGAAATCGAGGAGGACGCGAAGGGAGGCGAGCGAATCATCGTCACCGAGCTGCCCTACCAGGTCAACAAGGCCCGGCTGATCGAGCACATCGCGACGCTGGTGCGCGACAAGCGCCTTGAGGGCGTCCGCACCCTGCGCGACGAATCGGACAAGGACGGGATGCGCGTCGTGATCGAGCTGCGCAAGGGCGCGGTCGCCGAGGTCGTCCTCAACAACCTGTACCAGCATACGCGGATGCGCCTGTCGTTCGGCGTGAACATGGTGGCCCTGATCGACGGGCAGCCGGAGATCGTCACGCTCCGCGACGTGCTGGAGGCGTTCCTGCGCCACCGCCGCGAGGTCGTGACCCGCCGCACCTTGTTCGACTTGCGCGAGGCGCGCGCGCGCGCGCATCGCCTGGAGGGATTCGCCGTCGCGCTGGCTAACATCGACGAGGTCATCGCGCTGATCAAGGCCTCGCCGGACGCCGCCACCGCCCGGGCCGGGCTGATGGGGCGAGCGTGGCCGCCCGGAAGCGTGGCGCGACTGCTGGAACGGCAAGGAGCCGCGGCCTCCCGTCCCGAAGGATTGCCGAAAGAGTGCGGGCTCGCGGAGGACGGCTACCGCCTGTCCGAAGCCCAGGCGCAGGCCATCCTGGAGTTGCGGCTGCATCGGCTCACCGGCCTGGAGCAAGAGAAGATCCGCGCCGACTACCAGGAAGTCCTCGACCTCATCGCCGAGCTGTTCGGCGTCCTGTCCGATCCGGATCGGCTGATGCGGGTGATTCGCGACGAGCTGGTCGCCATCGGCGAGCGGTACGCGGACCCGCGGCGCACCGAGATCGAGAACATCGACTACGACATCGAGGACGAGGACCTCATCCCGGTGGAGGATCGGGTGGTCACCCTCTCGGGGCAGGGCTACGCGAAGTCGCAGTCGCCGGGCGCGTACCGGGCGCAGCGCCGTGGCGGACGCGGGAAGGCCGCCGCGTCGACCAAGGAGGAGGACTTCATCGAGCAGATGTTCGTCGCCAGCAGCCACGACACGGTCCTGTGCTTCACCAGCCTCGGCCGGGTCTACTGGCTCAAGGTCTACCAGTTCCCGCAAGGCTCGCGCTCCGCGCGCGGGCGGCCGATCGTCAACCTGCTCCCCTTGCGGCCGGACGAGAAGGTCAGCGTGATCATGCCGGTGCGCGAGTTCCGCGACGACCGCCACGTGGTCCTGGCCACCCGCGACGGCATCGTCAAGAAAGTCCGGCTGTCCGCGTTTTCTCGCCCCCTGCGCTGCGGCATCATCGCCGCGCGCCTGCGCGGCGACGACCGGCTGGTCGGCGCCGCCCTGTCCGATGGCGACCGCGACATCCTGCTGGTCAGCGACAACGGGAAAGCGGCGCGCTTCTCCGAGAGCGCGGTGCGGCCCACGGGCCGCGAGTCGATCGGCGTGCGCGGCATCCGCCTGGAACCCGGCGCGGCCGTGATCGGCCTGGCGGTCCTCGATCCCGAGGCGCGAGACGAGCGGCAGCTGCTGATCGCCACCCAAAACGGCTACGGCAAGCGCACCGCGCTGGGCGAATTCCCGCGCAAGGGCCGGGGCGGCAAGGGCGTGATCGCCATCCGCTCCTCCGAGCGCAACGGGCGGGTGATCGCGGCCGTGGAGGTGGAGCCCGACCGAGAGGTCCTGCTGATCACCGACGGCGGCACGCTGGTGCGCACCCGCATCGACGAGATCTCGGTGATCGGACGCCGCACCCAAGGAGTCCGGCTCATCGAGCCGCGCGCGGACGAATCGCTGACTCGGGTCGTCTGCGTCGAGCCACTGGACGACGGGGACGAGGAGGACGAGCCGGTTGTCCACTGAGGCCGCCCCGGCGCGTTACAACTACGCGCCCGGGCCCGCCCAGCTGCCACCGGAAGTCGTCGCCGAGGCGGCCGCCGCGGTCCGCTCCTTTCCTCCGCGCGGACGCTCCATCCTGGAACTGGGCCACCGCGGCGCGGAATTCGGCGCCATCGCGGAACGATCGGAGGCCGACCTTCGCGCGCTGCTCGCGCTCCCGGACGAGTACGCCACGCTGTTCCTGAACGGCGGCGCCCGAACGCATTATTCCCTATGGCCACGGAATCTGACCGCCCCGGGCGACCGGATCGGCCTGCTCGACACCGGCTTCTGGTCGCGCCAAGCCATCAAGGAGGCGCGAAATATCCGCGACGTCCGCGTCCTGCCGACCTCCCCGGACCCGACCGACCACCCCGACGTCAAGGAGGCCGACACGGAGGGTCTGGCCGCGCTGCACTACGTCTCCAACGAGACGCTGACCGGCCTGTCGACGCCGCCTCCCCGCGCGCGCTGCCCGCTGGTCTGCGACCGCACGTCGGATTTTCTGAGCGAGCCGTTCGACATCCGTCCGTACGCGCTGTGCTACGCCGGCAGCCAGAAGAACTTCGGCACGGCCGGCCTCACCGCCCTGGTCGTTCGGCGCGACCTGCTCCGCGAGGAGACCGGGCTGGGCCCGGGGCTATCGTACGTGGCCCAGCTCCGCGCTGGCTGCCTCTACCATACGCCGCCCATCTATCCCTGGTACGTCAGCGCGCTGATGCTGCGCTGGATCCGGGAGCGGGGAGGGCTGGAGGAGATGGCCCGGCGAGCGCGGGCGCGGGCGCGCCTCGTGTATGAGTGCGTCGACGCGAGCGCGTTGTACGTGAATCGCGTCGCCCAACGAGCGCGCTCGCGCATGAACGTCTGCTTCCGCCTGACGGAGGAGAGGCTCGAGTCCCGATTCCTGCGAGAGGCCGAGGCCGCCGGCCTGCTCGGCCTGCGCGGGCACGAGGCGACCGGCGGCGTGCGCGCGAGCCTGTACAATGCGATGCCGATAGCGGGGGCGGAAGCCTTGGTCGAGTTCATGCGGGAGTTCGAGCGCGGGACATGAGGAAGCTCGATCTGGAATCGACTCGACGGCGTATCGACGCGCTGGACGACGAGATCATGGAGCGGATCAGCCGCCGCGCCGCGCTGGCGCTGGAGACCGCGCGCGCCAAAGAGACCAACGGCCCGTTCTACGACCCGGCGCGCGAGGCCCAAGTGCTGCGCCGAATCCGCGCGGCCAACCCCGGACCCCTGTCGGATGACGGAATGGCGCGCCTGTTCCGCGAGATCATGTCGGCCTGCCTGGCGCTGGAGCGCCCAACCCGCGTCGCCTACCTCGGGCCGGAGGGGACGTTCACCCACCAGGCCGCCCTGCGCCACTTCGGCCACGCCGCGCGGGTCGCGCCGCGCGACGACATCGCCGGGGTGTTCCGGGACGTGGAAAGCGGACGCTCCGAGCATGGCGTGGTGCCGGTCGAGAACTCCAGCGACGGCGTGGTCGCCCGCGCGCTGGACCTGCTCATCGAGTCGCCGCTCAAGATTTGCGGCGAGGTCGAGCTAGCGGTCCACCACCATCTACTGGCCCACGGCGCGGACCGCGCGGCCCTGCGCGCCGTGCGCGCGCACCCGCAAGCCCTGGCCCAGTGCCGACGATGGCTGGACCGGGAGTTGCCGGACCTGGATCGCGTCAGCGCCGCGAGCAACGCCGCGGCCGCCCGCCACGCCGCGCGCCATCCCGAATCCGCGGCCATCGCCCCGCGCGCCGCCGCGGAGCGGTACGGGCTGCGCGTCCTGGCCTCCAACATCGAGGATCACCCGAACAACCGAACCCGGTTTCTGGTGCTCGGCGCACGCGACCCGGAGCCGTCCGGCGAGGACAAGACCAGCGTGCTGGCGTCGGCGCGCAACCGGCCCGGCGCGTTGCTCGAGCTGTTGCGCCCGCTGGCCGAATCCAGCATCGATCTCACCCGAATCGAGTCGCGCCCCACGCGGACCCGAAACTGGGAGTACGTGTTCTTTCTGGACATCCGTGGCCACCGGCGAGATCCCGAGGTGGCGCGGGCCTTGGAGCGTCTCGACGAGGCCGCCGCGTTCTGCAAGATCCTGGGCTCCTACCCCCGCGCGTCGGGCTGACCGCATGACCCGCCCCGCTCCCGCCTCCGCGGCATTGCGGCAGATCACCGCGGCCGCCCGCCCCTGCGTGCGAGAGCTGGCCCCCTACGCGCCGGGCGCGCGGCCGAGCGTCGCGGGCGAGAGAGTCTGCCGGCTGGCCTCCAACGAGAACCCGCTCGGCCCGTCCCCGCGGGCGCTGGCCGCGCTGGCCGAGCCGCCCGACCTATCCCGCTACCCGGACAACGACGGACACGCGCTGCGCGAGGCGCTCGGCGCGCGCCACGACTGCTCCGTCGACCACCTGCTCCTCGGCAACGGCTCCTCCGACTTGCTGGACCTGGTCGCGCGCGTCTATCTGGAGGAGGGCCGCAGCGCCGCGTTCGCGCGGCACGCCTTCGTGGTCTACCCGCTGATCGCGCGCGCGGCCGGCGCCGCGACGCGGGTGGCGGCGCCCCATCCGATCGAGTACGAGCGTCCGCTGGGGCACGACCCCGACACCCTGCTCGAACTCGTGGACGAGACCACCGCCGTGGTCTTCCTCGCCAACCCGAACAACCCGACCGGAACCACGCTCGCGGACGACGAGATTCGGGCGCTGATCGAGGCTCTGCCGCCACGGATCGTGGTGGTGCTGGACGAGGCGTACGCCGAATACCGCGACCCGATTCCCGCGGCCGGACGTTTTCTGGAATACCCGCAGGTGATCGTGACCCGAACGTTCTCCAAGATCTTCGGGCTGGCCGGACTGCGGATCGGCTACGCCCTGGCCCACCCGGAGGTCGTCGCGATGCTCAACCGGGCGCGCCAGCCGTTCAACGTCAACGTCCTGGCCCAACGCGCGGCGCTGGCCGCCGTCGGGGACGAGGAGCACGTGGCGCGCAGCCGAGCCGTCAACGCCCAAGGCATGCGGCGGTTGCGCGAGGCGGCCCGCGCGCTGGGCCTGCGCGCGCTGGGCGCGCGCGCCAACTTCCTGACCCTGGACTTCGAAGACCAGGCCGCGGCGGTCGCGGCCCATTTGAGAGAACGCGGGATCCTGGCGCGCGCGCTGCCGGAGTACGAGCTCCCGAACTGGTTGCGCTTCACTATCGGAACCCCCGCGGAGACCTGCGCCCTGATCGACGCGTTGCGCGCGTGGCGGGAATCGTGAGCGCGTCCCTCGCGTTCATCGGGATCGGGCACATCGGCGGCTCCATGGCGGCCGGCCTGCGCGCCGCTGGCGCCGCGCGCGTCATTCATGGCCACGATTCCGATCCGGCGGCGCTGGAGCTGGCGCGCGAGCTCGACCTGATCGACGTCGCGCACTCCACGCCCGAAGCCGCGGCCGAGAAGGCCGAGCTGATCGTGCTGGCCACGCCGCCCGCCGCCATCGCCGACCTTTGCCGCCGTTTGGCGCCGCGCGTCTCCGGGCGCCAGACGGTCACCGACGTCGGCAGCGTCAAGCGACCGCCGCTGCGCGCTCTGGAGCGGGCCCGCGGAGAGGTTCCCCCCTGGTTCGTGCCCGGCCACCCGATCGCCGGCACGGAGAAGAGCGGAGCGCGGCTCGCGCGCGGCGACCTGTTTCGGGGCCGGCGCGTGGTCCTGACGCCGGCCGGCAACGCCGACCCCGAGAAGGTCGAGAGAATTCGCTGGATGTGGGAGCGACTGGACGCGCGCGTCGAACGCATGAGCGCGGACGCGCACGACGCGCTGTTCGCCGGCATCAGCCACCTGCCGCATATGCTGGCGTACGCCCTGATGGACGTTTTGGGCGCGCGACTGCCAGCCGAGGATCTGAAGCGCTACGCCGCGGGCGGCCTGCTCGACTTCACCCGGATCGCCTCCAGCAACCCCGATCTTTGGCTGGACATCTGCCGCTCCAACCGCGCGCACCTGACGCCCATCCTGGAACGGTTCGAGAAGCGCGTCGGCGAGCTGGCCGCGGCGCTGCGCGATGACCGCTCCGACGCGTTGCGCGACGCGTTCGCGGCCGCGAAGCGCACCCGGGACGCCCTGCGCCCGAACGAGCGTGAGTGACGACTGGCTGCTGGAACCAGGAGGCCAGGTCCACGGAGACCTCGCGTTGCCTGGCGACAAGTCCATCAGCCACCGCGCCCTCCTGATCTCCGCCTTGGCCAAGGGCGAGAGCCGCTTGCGCGGCGCGCTCGACAGCGAGGACTGCCAGGCGACCGCGCGAGCCCTCGCCCAACTGGGCGTGGACCTCCACCAAACGTCCCCAGGAAACTGGACCGTCCAAGGCCAAGGCGCCGAAGGCGTGAAACCACCCAAGGGCCCCTTGGACCTCGGGAACTCCGGCACGTCCATGCGGTTGCTGTGCGGCCTGCTGGCCGCGCGGCCGTTCTCCTCCACGCTTACCGGAGACGCCTCGCTGTCGCGAAGACCCATGGAGCGAGTCGCCGCGCCTCTGCGGAAAATGGGCGCGCGCGTCCAGACCGATCATGGCCGCCCCCCGGTCCGGATCGACGGCGGCCCTTTGCGGGGAGTCACGCTCGAGACCCCCGTCGCGAGCGCGCAGGTCAAGTCCGCCTTGCTGCTCGCCGGGCTCCAAGCCCAAGGATCCACTTGCCTGACGGAGGCGACGCCGTCGAGAGACCATACCGAGCGCATGCTTCCGCTGTTCGGCGTGGATTGCGAGGTGGACGGAGCCCGCGTCCGCGTCCAGGGAGGGCAGGCCCCGCGCGGAGCCGACATCGTCATCCCGCGCGACCTGTCGGCCGCCGCCTTCTTTCTCGTCGGCGCGCTGATCGCGCCGGGACGCGAGCTGCGCCTGCGCGGGGTCGGCGTCAACCCGCGGCGCGACGGGGTCCTGAGAGTTCTCGAGCGAATGGGCGCCGCCCTGCGCCTTTCCCCCCGCGACTCGGTCGGTCGGGAGCCGGTCGCCGACATCCACGCGCGCGGCGGCGCGCTGGCCGGCATTGACGTCGGCCCCGAGCTGATCGCCAACGCGATCGACGAGTTTCCGATTCTGTGCGTCGCCGCCGCCTGCGCGCGCGGGACCACCACGTTCACCGGAATCGGGGAACTGCGGGTCAAGGAGAGCGACCGGGTCGCCGCCATGGCGGAAGGACTGGCCACGCTGGGCGCGACGGTGGAGACGGGCGAGGATTTCGTCCGGATCTCCGGAGGCGCCCTGAGCGGCGGCGCCGTCCAGAGCCACCGGGATCACCGCGTCGCCATGGCTTTCGCGATCGCCTCGCTGGCGGCGTCCGGGCCGGTCCGCGTCCGCGACGCCCAGTGGGTCGCGACGTCCTTCCCCGGATTTCCGGACCTCGCCCGCCAGGCCGGAATGCGCCTGCGCGATGCCTGAATCCGTCCCCGTCATCGCGGTCGACGGAACCGCCGGCTCCGGCAAGGGCACGCTGGCCCGCAACCTCGCGGCCGAGCTGGGCTGGCATTATTTGGATTCTGGAGCTCTATACCGCGCCGTCGGGCTGGCCATCCTGGAGCGCGACGCGGATCTGGACGATGCCGCCGCCTGTGGCGCGGTCGCCCGCGCGGCGCGAATCGAGACCCGGACCAGCCCGGAGTCGATCCGCCTCCTGCTCGACGGGGTCGATGTCACGTCCCGCGTCCGGGAGCCGGAAGTCGGTCGCGCCGCATCGCGAGCCGCCTCGCACCCGCAAGTGCGCGAGGCCCTTCTGGAGCGCCAGCGCGCGGCGCGACGCCCGCCCGGGCTGGTGGCCGACGGCCGGGACATGGGTAGCGCGGTGTTCCCGGACGCGCGCCCGAAGTTCCACCTGACCGCCGCGCTGGAGATCCGGGCGCGGCGGCGCAGGCGGCAATTGGAGGAAATGGGGATCAATGCTAAAATCGGCGCGCTGATAAAGGAGCTGAGCCAGCGCGACATCCAGGACGCGCGACGGGGCGCGTCGCCTCTGGTTCAGGCTCCCGACGCCATCCTGATCGACACCGGCGAGTCCACGATCCAGGAGGTTCACGCGAAGGCCCGGGCCTGCCTGCCCGGAACATTAACCCAACCGAACAAAGGCATCCACACATGAGCGAATCCTTCGCGGAACTTCTTGAGGAGAACATTTCCCAACTGCAAATGCGGGCTGGCTCGATCATCGACGGCACCGTGGTGGACATCCGCTCGGACGCGGTGGTCGTCAGCGCCGGACTGAAGTCCGAGTGCTTCATACCGGCCGAGCAATTCACCGACGCCGATGGACAGCTGGAGATCAAGATCGGCGACACCGTCGAGGTCTCCCTGGACGCGATCGAGGACGGCAGCGGCGAGACCCGCATGTCGCGCGAGCGCGCCAAACGCATCCGGATCTGGAACGAGCTGGAGAAAGCCTACGAGGAGAACACCAACGTCACCGGCACCATCGTCAGCAAGATCAAGGGCGGCTTCACCATCAGCCTCAACTCGATCCGGGCCTTCCTGCCAGGCTCGCTGGTCGACATCCGTCCCGTGCGCGACACGGCCTATCTGGAGAACCGCGAGCTGGAGTTCAAGATCATCAAGATTGATCGGCGCCGCGACAACGTCGTCGTGTCCCGCCGGGCGGTGCTCAAGACCGAGCACAGCGCCGAGCGCGACGCGATCCTGCAGAAACTGACCGAGAGCGGCGTGGCGCGCGGCACAGTCAAGAACCTGACCGAATACGGAGCTTTCCTGGACCTCGGCGGCGTCGACGGACTGCTGCACATCACCGACATGGCGTGGAAGCGTATCAAGCACCCGTCCGACGTGGTGGAGGTCGGTCAAGAGATCGACGTGAAGATCCTGAGCTACGACCAGGAAAGCGGGCGGATCTCGCTCGGCATCAAGCAGCTGACGGAAGACCCTTGGGAGAACATCGCGGACCGTTATGAGACCGGCCGCAAGGTCTCGGGCACGGTGACCAGCATCACCGACTACGGTTGCTTCGTGGAGGTCGAGGACGGCATTGAGGGCCTGGTGCACGCCTCGGAAATGGACTGGGCCTCGCGCAACGCCAATCCGTCCCGGGTGGTGACGCTCGGCGAGACCGTCGACGTGATGGTGCTGGAGATCGACATGGAGCGCCACCGCATCTCGCTCGGCATGAAGCAGTGCGTCGCCAATCCTTGGGAGGCCTTCGCCGCCATGTACAAGAAAGGCTCCCGGGTGACCGGAGCCGTCAAGTCGATCACCGACTTCGGGATATTCATCGGCCTGGATGGCGGTATCGATGGCCTGATTCACCTGTCCGACCTGTCCTGGACCAAACCCGGCGAGACGGCCATACGCGACTACCGCAAAGGCAACGAGGTCGAGGCCAAGGTGCTGTCCATCGATGTCGGCCGCGAGCGGGTCTCGCTCGGTGTCAAGCAGCTGGAGGAGGATCCGGTGCAGGAATGGCTGCGCGAACACCCTCGAGGACATACCGTCTCCTGCACGGTCACCGAAGTCGAGCCGCGTTCCGTCACCGTGGAGGTGACCGAGCATATCGCAGGCTCGATCATGGCCTCCGAGCTTTCCGACCAGCAAGTTGACGATGCCCGCGCCCACGTCAAAATCGGCGAGACCCTGGAGGCCGTGATCCTGTCGTTCGACCGCAAGCGCCGCCATCTGACCCTCTCGGTCCGCGCCAAGGACCAAGCGGAGGAGAAGCAGGCGGTCAGGGAATATCAGGAAGCCACCCCCAAGATCAGCAAGTCGCTCGGCGGCATCCTGCGCGACAAACTGGTCGGTCGCAAAGATTCCGGATCCTGATCGCGCGATCATGCCCAAGCGAGAAAACGCCACCCAGATCAGCCGTAGCCAGCTGATCGAGCGAGTCGCGGCCCGACAGAAGCATCTGACCCCGCGCGAAGTGGAGATGGCGGTCAAACTGGTTTTCCGCCAGATATCCGAAAGCTTGGCGCGGAACGACCGGGTGGAATTGCGCGGCTTCGGCAGTTTCGGCGTTCGCGCCCGCCGGCCACGCTTGGCGAACAACCCCCGCACGGGCGGCCCGGTCATGCTGGGAACGCGGTACGTCCCATATTTCAAGCCCGGAAAAAAACTGCGCGAGAGGCTTCGCGACCTATTCCGGTAGCCTAGACGGCAGTCTCCGTGCTATGCAAACCAACCTTCGGTTGCCTCAGCATTTGTTCGCGCAACCGGTTCAGTACGAAATCCCCGCTTTCCAGCGGCGTTATGTGTGGGAGCAAGAACAACAATGGGAACCGCTATGGGACGATGTGGAAAACCTCGCGCAGAATATTCTGGGTGGTGACCAAGAAAAGCCCCACTTCATGGGCGCAGTCGTCCTGCAACAAAAACCATATCCCGCAGGTACCATAGAGCGCCGTATCGTAGTGGATGGACAGCAGAGATTGATCACTCTGCAACTGCTGATCGACGCGATTCAAGAAGTTCTTGAGAAGCGAGAGCATACCGACCCCGCTAGGCGCCTCACGGCGCTCGTCATGAACCGAGATGAGTTTCGCGATGGAAAACCGGAAATCGCTTTCAAGGTATGGCCGACAATCGCGGACAGAGAGGCGTTTCAACATGCGATGAGAAACGACCTTCCTTCAGCTACGCATGCGAAGGCCCGCATCGTGCAAGCCCACGAATTCTTCAAAAAGCAGGTGGAATTGTGGCTAGATAAATATTCTGGAGATGACGAATTTCGTGCCAAAGCCGCATCGGCTCTGGAAAATGCGGTGCGCATGAATCTTGAGCTCGTCGTGATCGATCTTGATGCCACTGACGATCAGCATGCCATATTCGAAGCGCTCAACGCGCGCGGCACGCCACTTCTTGAATCCGACATGGTGAAAAACAAGATTTTGAACGACGCGGGTTTTCGGGAGGAGGATGAGAACGATGCCTCGATAACGCAACTGTGGCCGTTCGATAATGATTCCTGGTGGAGTGAAGAAGTGGGGAGAGGCGTTCAACGGAGGCCACGAATCGACGTATATTTGAACTACTGGCTAACTCTACGCAACAGCAAGGAAACGAAAGCGCGAGACGAGTTCAAGGCTTTCCGGAAGTATGCAGACCACCGCGAAAAAGCGGGAAAAACGATTCACGAGATCGCGAAGGATATGAAAGAAATCGGGGAAATCTACCGTGATATCGAGGCGACGCGACATGAAGATGAAGATATCAAGAAATTTCTGGACAGGCGCAAAACCATGAACGCCGGCGCGGTCACCCCTCTTCTTCTCTGGTTGCTATCCGAAGACATGCCAAAGAAAACGCTCAAGGCTTGCATCAAGGCGCTTGAGAGCTTTCTAGTACGCCGAGTCGTATGCAGCTGCAGCACACAAGGCTATGGAAAACTCTTCGTAAGCTTGCTTGCAAAGATGCACAAATCACCGAACGACCAGGCAGACGATATTCTCATTTCCCATTTGGCGAAACAGACTACTCAAGTGACGAGATGGCCGAGCGATGAGGAGTTACAAAAAGAGTTCGTTGAAGAGCCACTCTACTGGTGGCTGACCATAGGCCGCCTCAGAATGGTAATCATGGGCATTGAGGAGCAACTGCGCACGAATCATACGGAAACGCAGAAAGTGCCGAGCGGCCTGCAAATCGAGCACGTCATGCCCCAGGCTTGGCGCGCGAATTGGCCAATACAGGATTCCGGCGACGAATCCGAGGAAAATCGCGAGCGCTCGATCAACATGATCGGAAACCTCACGTTGGTAAAAGGTAGCCTGAATTCCTCGTTGTCGAATAGCCCATGGGAGAGTAAGCGGAAAGCTTTGGCTAAGCACAGTACGCTGTTCTTGAATAAGCGTTTAGTGGAGCATGAAGTCTGGAATGACGAAACTATCAAAGAGCGCTCCAAGCACCTTGCCGAGTTAGCCGCGCAAGCATGGCCACGCCCTAATGCCAAGGCTTATTGATCGGGGAAATAGCATACCTGATGATCAAAGAACTGATTCATCGGGAGTCGAGAGAGACCGGACAACTGATGCGCAAGCGCAAGCTTATTTTCTCATTGGAACAATGAGAACCAAACGTTCATCGCAAGAATTTCCGAATTGCCCAGCCACATGGCGCACGGCAACGACCAAGAAATCGAATCAGGCCAAATCAAAAATGCCGTAGGGTTATGAGTCGAACAAGATGGGAATTTGGTCGGGCCCATCCCATAACCGAAGGGCGAACGCCTGACGCTCGCATAACCACGGCACTTCAAGAGAGAGTCGAAGATTTCCGCACGTGATATAGTCATAGGTCGCTCTATATCCGGGACCGATTCCTGCCATGAATAAACTGGGCGCGCTTCTGATCTTCCTGATGGTGATGGCCCTCGGGCTGATGCTGGTGATGTCCAACCCGCAACCGGTCGGCGTCAATCTGTATTTCGCCGAATACACGCTCCAGCTGGGGCTCGCGTTGCTGGCCGCGCTGGGACTGGGGCTGTCCTTGGCCATCGGCCTTGGCGGCTGGATGGTGTTGCGCTACCGCTTCCGATTCACCCGCCTACGGCGAAAATACGATTTGGTGTACCAGGAAGTCCGCAACCTGCGGCGCATGCCGATTCACGAGGCCTGACATGACGAGCGCCCTGCTCTGGCTCTTGCTCCCGGTCGCGGCGCTGACCGGCTGGTGGGCGGCGCGGCGCGACATGCGGAACAGAAAGGCCAAACCCGTCCCCGGGCACTATCTCAAGGGCATCAACTACCTGCTCAACGAGCAGCCTGACAAGGCCATCGACTTGTTCGTGAACGTGGTCGACCTGGACGCCGACACCGTCGAGACCTACATCGTTCTCGGCAATCTATTGCGCCGGCGCGGCGAGGTGGAGCGCGCCATTCGGCTGCATCAGAACCTGATCGCGCGGCCGGATCTGGACGACCGGACCAAAGCTGACGTATTGCTGGAGCTGGCCCGCGATTACCTCAAGTCCGGACTATTCGACCGCGCCGAGCATCTGCTCCGCGGAGTGCTCGACACCGGTGCCCACCAACTGGAGGCCCTGCGCCATCTGCGGGAAATCTACGAACAGGAGAAGGAGTGGAAAAAAGCGATCCACGTCGCCCGCAACATCGAGCGCGAGGGCGGAGGACCGCAACAGGAAATCATCGCCCAGTACTACTGCGAGCTAGGAGAGATCGCGCTGGAGACCCTGGCCAGCGGCAATGGCGAGGAGCAGGCGGTCCAGAACGCGCACAAGGCCTTGGGCCACTACCGCGACTGCGCGCGAGCGCACATCATGCTCGGCAACATCGCCAGCCGGCGGCGCGACTACCACGCCGCCATCCGCCACTATCGGGACGCCTACGAGAAACGTCCAGCCTTCGCGCCCCAGATCATCCAGCTCATCCACAAGGCCTATCAAGCGCAGGGAAACCCGGACGGATTCCGCCAGTTCCTGCATAGCGCGCGAACCCAGCCGCACGCCCTGTTTCCGGCGCTGTCCCTGGTCGAGGACCTGCGCCAACATGGTGGTGGCGAACTGGATGATATCTTCAGCGGCACCTTCCAGTCCAATCCGTCCTCGCTGGTATTGCTACGCGAGTACGTAGAGGCGATCACCGAGAACAGGGTCGCGGCCGACCAGCGGAGCATGCGCCAGATCCTGACCACGCTGGACCGCTATTTGGCCGATCGGCCGACCCATGAATGCTCGGAGTGCCAGTTTCAGGTGCGCAAGCTGTACTGGCAGTGCCCGAGTTGCCAACGGTGGGACACGCTGCAGCCGATCGAGCCCTATGCCGAGAAGGCCCCGCACCGTCCCTACTTGGTCTGACATCCTCTCATGCCCGCGGATTCGGCGCCGGGCCTGATCGTCGCCCTGGATGGCCTGAGCGGCCGAGAGGCGGTGGAGCTCGCGGATCGCCTCTCGCCCTCTGACTGTCGCCTCAAGGTCGGCTCCGAGCTGTTCGTCAAGGGCGGTCCAGAGCTGGTTCTGGACCTTCGGCGACAGGGTTTCGAGGTTTTCCTGGATCTCAAGTTTCACGATATTCCGAACACGGTGGCGGCCGCCTGCCACGCCGCGCGCGAGGCGGGAGTCTGGATGTGCACCGTGCACGCCTCTGGAGGGCCCGCCATGCTGGACGCGG
Organism: uncultured candidatus Poriferisulfidus sp.; assembly: GCA_965116025.1. Lineage (GTDB taxonomy): Bacteria > Pseudomonadota > Gammaproteobacteria > Poriferisulfidales > Poriferisulfidaceae > Poriferisulfidus. The sequence continues at coordinate 1,213,013 of OZ220480.1, read as the reverse complement.
CCCGCGAGGCGGCGGGCGACGATATGCATGTGGTCGCCGTCACCGCCCTGACTTCACTTAGCGACGAGGACCTGGAAGCCATCGGGCAACGCTCATCGCGCGAGCAGGTCGCGCGGCTGGCCCGGCTCGCCGCGCGGGCCGGTCTCTCCGGTATCGTCTGCTCGCCCCGGGAAGCGCGGCAGGTCCGCGAGGAATTCGGTTCCGGCCTCTGGATCGTCACGCCCGGCATACGCTTCGTCGCGAGCGCGGACGACCAGAAGAGGACGGCCACTCCCCGAGAGGCCGCCGAGGCCGGCGCCAGCCATCTGGTGGTAGGGCGGCCGGTGGTGCGCGCCAGCGACCCGCCGGGCGCGATTCGCTTGATCCTGGAAGAATTGTCTCCCGCCGATGGCGCGACCTAACCTCTCTCGGCTAGCGCCTCGTGTTAAGCTGATCGCGCTACGCGGGATGGGGTGTCTGCCCGACAGATGAAACAGGGAAGCCGGTGCGCGAACGCAACGCCGGCGCTGCCCCCGCAACGGTAGGCGAGAGGGACGCGAGATCCACTGGGCTTCAGCCTGGGAAGGGAGCGTCCAAGAAACCCCTCGCGAGCCCGGAGACCGGCCCCATCCTGAATTATCACGGCCGCGGTGGGCGACCGGGGTGACGCGCGGCCGCTTGGCCGTGCATTTTTCCTTTGCCCGCCCGGTCCATGGATCAGGACCGGCATGCTCAAGAAAACGCTTTCCTCGCTCGCGCTCGCCACGCTGGGCGCTTCCCCCCTGCCCGCCGCGCAGAATATCGAGACCATCATCGTCACGGCGGCGCGCTTCCCTCAAGCCTCGCACGCCATCAGTGGCCGCGTCACCGTCATCGATCTGGACGATTGGCAAGGAGCGGGAATCTCCATCGCGGACGTGCTACGCGAGATTCCAGGGCTCTCCGTCAGTCAGCTGGGCGGCGCCGGGACGCTCGCGGAATTGAGGATGCGCGGCGGGGAATCCAGCCATACGCGCGTGCTTCTGGATGGCGTCGACCTGAGCGACCCCACCAGTGGTGTCGTGAATTTCGCCCACCTCTCCACCGCCGGAATCGAGCGCGTCGAGGTGGTGCGCGGCGCGCCAGGCCCCCTGTGGGGAAGCCAGGCGATCTCCGGCGTCGTGAACCTGGTCAGCCGAACGGGCGGACGTTCCAGCCTGACTCAAAAATCCGGATCGAACCGGCGCCACGAAACCACGCTCCGGCTCGCCACTGAGACCGACGACTTCCGCATGCAGGCCAGCGCGCGCCGTTTTCAGACGGATGGCGAGAACGTCTCGCTCTCAGGCTCGGAGCGGGACGGATACCGGAACAATACCGCGCAATGGAGCGCGCTCTGGAGTCCCTCTTCCCGAACGGACCTGCGACTCTCCGCCCGCCATACGCATGCGAACCTGGAATACGATGGTGGCTGGCCGCTTCCCTCGGACCAGAACAACACCTCGAGGAACCTGCGGACCTACGGAAACGCCATCCTGCGCTCGCGAACGGATTCGTTCCACTATCAGGCGAGCGTCGGCTATCTGCGAACGTCGAACAAGAATCATCAAGAGACTTCCATCACCGAGACCCGGGGACGCCGCGTCCAAGCGGACGGGATGGTCTGGCGCGATTTCGAGAAGTGCTTTCTGGGTCGGCCCTGCGCCGTCGGAGCCGGGATGGAATGGGAGCGGGAACGTTACGACCGTGGCGGCATCGAGCCTCTGAGTTTCCTGTCTTCCGGCGTGTTCACGACGCTGAAATGGCGGCCCGACCCCCAAATGACGCTCGACTTGGCGCTGCGCCGCGACAACAACCAGGACTTCGAGGACGCCGACACTTGGCGCGTCTCCCTCGCCTACCAGTGGCCAGACCATCCGACGCGGCTCTATTTGGCGAGCGGCATCGGCATCGCCAACCCAACCCTGACCGAGCGCTACGGTTATTTTCCCAACGCTTTCCAAGGCAACCCCAACCTGTTGCCGGAGCGCTCCCGAAATACCGAGATCGGCATTGAGCACAACCCAAGCGGGGCCTGCTGCCGAATCAGCGTCAGCGTGTTCGACCAACGCCTGAGCGATGAGATCCAATATCACGACCCGGATGGATTAGGGGGTCCCCTTCTGCCCACTTCCATCAATGGAGTCCGAGATTCCGACCGCTGGGGCGCGGAACTGGAGTTCGGATTCGATCCGCATCCGGGCTGGACCTTCTCCGCCGACTACGCCTATCTGCAGGCCACCGAACCCGCTCCGGGGGACGCGGACGACCGGAAAGAGGTCCGGAGACCCCGGCACCAATACCGCCTGGCGCTGTCGCGAAGATCGGCCCAGTGGCGATTCCGTCTGGACTTCACGACGGCGCGGGGGTTGCTGGACGGTGGAACCGCTCTGGACAACCACAACCTGATCAACCTAACCGCGCGCCACGCCTTGACCTCGAAACTGGACCTGCTCTTCGAGACCCGCAACCTTCTCGACGACTCCTACCAGGAAATCCGGGGATACGCGGCTCCCCGACGGAATTTCAGCACCGGACTGGAATGGAGATTTGACTGATAGAATCACTCGCTCCGCTTTTTGGACAGATTCTTGAAGCGCGCGCTCATTCTCCTGCCGGCCCTCGCTCTCGCCGGGGTCGCGTATTTCCACTGGATGAACTCCAGCGAGACGGAAGAATACGAGGCGATCACCGCGCTTGGAAGCCAGGCTCGCCCTTTGCCCGCCTTCTCTCTCGCGCGCCACGACGGAGAGACGCTGGAGCGAGAGGATTTTCTTGGTCACTGGAGTCTGCTGTTCTTCGGTTATTCCCACTGCCCGGACATCTGCTCGCCTTCCATGCAGAAGCTGACCGTCGCCCTGCGAATCCTGGATGAGAAAAACGCTCGGATCGTGTTCGTCTCAGTCGACCCCGAGCGCGACAGCCCCGAGACCCTGGCGCGATACGTGAGCCACTTCCGTCGAGGCACGGTGGGCGCGACCGGAAAGCCCGAGGAAATCGCTAATCTCGCCCGACGGCTCGGCGCGTTCCACTCCAGGCGAGATCTCACCACCGGCTATCTCGTCGACCATAGCGGCGGAGCTTGGCTGATCGACCCCGAGGCGCGACTCGCTGGAGTGCTCACCACTCCGCTAGACGCCAAAGCCATCGCCACGGATCTTCGGAAACTGATCGGGCGTGCCTCGTGAGCGCGTCCTCCAGATCCTCTTGGGGAAAGCGCCTGCTCGACCTCAAGGCCTGGGCCTTCCTTTGCTTTCCACACCACTGGGCGTCCGCGGCGGCTGGCGGTCTCGCCCGGATCGAGACCGTCAAGGTCAAGAATCTGCTGATCCGCGCGTTCGTCTCCTTCTTCCAGCTTCGCATGGAGGACGCGGAAATCGAGGATCCAGAGGCGTACCCCACCCTGAACGCCCTGTTCGTCCGCGCCATGAAGGCGGACGCGCGGCCTTGGCCGGAAGACCCGAGCGCGCTGGCGGCGCCTTGCGACGGCCGGATCAGCCAATTCGGCCGGATTGAGGACGGACGCGTCATCCAAGCGAAAGGGCGGATTTTCACCGTGGACGAGTTGCTCGGCGGCGCTCATCCCGAGTTCGCGCAGGGGCGCTTCGCCACCATCTACCTCTCCCCGAACGACTGCCATCGGATCTACATGCCGACCGACGGCCGCCTGACCGAGATGCTCCATATTCCCGGGCGCCAGTTCACGGTCGCCCCCTACGCGGTCGAGCGCATCCCTAGACTGTACGCGCGCAACGAGCGGATGGCGAGCCTGTTCGAGGACCCGGACGGCGCCCCCTTCGCCATCGTCATGGTCGGAGCCGTCAACGTGGCCTCCATCGAGACGAGCTGGCACGGCTTGGTCGCGCCGAGGCGGAGGTCGGTCACGCGCTGGCGATACGGCGAGACTCCCCTGAAGGTCGAGCTTCGCCGAGGCGAGGAGCTCGGGCGCTTCCACTTGGGCTCGACCGTGGTGTTCCTCAGTGCCCACCAGGACCGGCGTTGGGATGCCGCCATCCAGCCTGACGGCGCGGTGACCTACGGCCAAGCCCTGCTCCTGCCAGAGACCGCGCCCCCGCGGGAAGCCGCCGAATAGATCAGTCGCGCACTCGGGACACGTACGCGCCGTCGCGCGTGTCCACCCGGATCGTCTCGCCAACCTCGACGAACAACGGCACGCGCACGACCGCGCCCGTCTCCAGCGTGGCGGGCTTGACGCCACCGGACGCGGTGTCGCCACGCACCCCGGGATCCGTCTCGGCGATTTTCAGCTCCACGAATTGCGGCGGAGTCAGGCTGACCGGCTGATCGTTGTACAGCAGCACGGAGCAGAGATCCTGCGCGCGAATCCACGAGGCCGCCTCGCCCAGCACGGAGGCGGGGATTGAATACTGCTCATAGGATTCTGGAGACATGAACACCGCCGCGTCCCCGTCCGCGTACAGATACTGAACGCGGATTTCCCGCACGTCCGCGGGATCCACGGCATCCCCAGACTTGATCGTCTTGTCATTGGTTCGGCCGGTCAGCAGATTCCGCACCTTCATCCGGGTGAACGCCTGTCCCTTGCCAGGCTTGCGGAACTCGCTGTCCACGACCTCATGAGGAGCGCCGTCGACCATGATCTTCAGTCCTGGCTTGATGTCGTTCAGTCCATAGCTCGCCATATCGAGAGTCCTCCGTGGTGTGACGTTGAAGCTGGATACGCTGGGAATCCCACCCGCGCGGCGCGCGGCATGACGGTCCATCTCGCGAATCAGGGTATCATTATGATACTGCAGGCTGGCGAATCGGCAATGGTTCCAAGCCAGCGCGATTCATTACAACAACCCGAGGCAAACATCATGCGAACGCTCAATACAACGATCCTCTCCCTGCTCCTTTCCGCCGCGCTCGCGGGGTCGGGCGCCGCCATCGCCGACGGCCATGGCGGTGCGAAAATGACTCCCCACAAGGGCGCCGCCAGCATGGAACTGGCCTCCATGGGCATCGAAAACATTGAGGCCGCGCTGACCGATATCGTCACGTCGAGCGAGAACGCGCCGATGACCTGCGGCCTGTTCCGCCTGACGAAAAGCGAGCCCCTCGAATACGCCTATACGTACAACGAGGTGAAATTCATCGTCTCTGGCGAGATGACCTTGGCTGAGGAAGGTGGCGAGACTTTCCATGCGACCGTGGGCGATATCGTCTACTTCGACAAGGGCGCGAAAATCACGTTCACGTCGGACTCGTCCGGGCTCGCCTTCTACTGCGGCCAGCGAGCGAAGGGAGAGCTCTGAAGATCTCCGCGCGGGCGCGACGGAAACCTCCCGGCTGATCGCGGGGCTCGGCCATGTAGCCCTTCCCGTCCCCCGCTCTCGACGGCGGAGGCATTGCGCCTTCTCCGTGAATTCGCGCTCCGCCCTTCAGAAAGATCCAGCATGCTCCGCCTGATCCTGGCGGTCCGGCCGAATTTGGCCCAGAACCTGACCCTCGCCTTGCATGAAGATCTGACCAAGGATGAGTTCCGAATGTTTCTGGAATGCCGATACTATGATCGGGTGGCCGCTTTGTATTCCTATTGGCTAGACCCGGAAGGCTTCCTGGAGTACTTCAAAGAGGCGACGCGAATGGTCCGCGCCGAAGAGATGCTAGAAGATAGACGGGAGAACCTGTAACAGAGAAGGCGGGAGAAGAGAAGCGCCGAGGAACTTCCCATCTCCCTGGTCGCGACAAGCCCAATGGAGAAAGCCTCTCACGTCCGCCTTAAAGACGTTCCAATTCGGGATAGGACCGCTTGACTGAATCGATAGCGGAATTATGGAGCGCCCTCCTGATCCTGTTCGAAGCCGTGCAGTGGCGCATCGGAGACTCGACTGCCACCGCGACCGCCGTATGGGCAGCTCCCGAAACCGAGAAGGTTCCCCGACTCTCATTCAAGCCGGGAGATTCCTCTGCGATGCGGCGGCCGTCTTAATCAGTAAAATCGGTCGCGGATGTATAATCGCCTCTGGAAGGGGACCGCGTCGAGACGAAATCGGACGCGCGGGCGATGTCGCCTCATCCCTCGCCACCTGAACCAGCCACTCTGGAGCGTTTGCCATGAATCCTGAAGAAATCCTGAAAACCATCGACGAGGAAGAAGTTCGCTTCGTCGACTTCCGTTTCACCGACACCCGTGGCAAAGAGCACCATGTCTCCGTGCCCGCCGACACGATTGACGAGGATGTCTTCGAAAGCGGAAAAATGTTTGACGGCTCATCGATCGCCGGCTGGAAAGGCATCAACGAATCGGACATGATCCTGATGCCGGACCCAAGCACCGCGGTCCTGGATCCCTTCTACACCGAGACGACGCTCCTGTTGCGTTGCGACGTGATCGAGCCGACCACCATGCGCCCCTACGCGCGAGACACCCGCGGCATCGCCAGAAAGGCCGAGGAATACCTCAAGTCCTCGGGCATCGCCGACACCGCGTATTTTGGACCGGAACCGGAATTCTTCGTCTTCGACGGCGTCCGCTGGGCTGACGAGATGCACCGATGCATGTACAAGATCGAATCCGAAGAAGGCAGCTGGAGCTCGGGCCGCGGAGGATTCGACGAGAATATTGGACACCGCCCGGGACCCAAGGGCGGGTATTTTCCGGTGCCGCCCGTGGACAGCCTGCAGGACATCCGTTCCGTCATGTGCGAGACGCTGGCGGATATGGACGTGCCAGTCGAGGTGCACCATCACGAGGTGGCGACCGGCGGACAGTGCGAGATCGGCACCCGCTTCGATTCTCTCGTGCGCCGCGCCGACATGAATCAGATCCTCAAGTACGTGGTGCTGAACGTCGCGCACAACTTCGGCAAGACCGCGACCTTCATGCCTAAACCCTTGGTCGGCGACAACGGCAACGGCATGCACGTGCACCAGTCGCTGAGCAAGGATGGAAAGAACCTGTTCGCTGGCGACGGAGTCGGAGGGATGTCGGACCTGGCCCTGCACTACATCGGAGGAATCCTGAAGCACGCGCGGACGCTCAACGCGTTCGCCAACGCCTCCACCAACAGCTACAAGCGACTGGTTCCGGGCTTCGAGGCGCCGGTGTTGCTGGCCTATTCCGCGCGCAACCGCTCGGCGGCCGTCCGCATCCCGTTCGTCATGCACCCACAGCAGCGCCGCATCGAGGTCCGCTTCGGCGATGCCTGCGGAAACCCCTATCTGACCTTCGCCGCCATGCTGATGGCCGGCCTGGACGGGATCCGCAACAAGATCGATCCGGGCGAGCCAATGGACAAGGACCTGTACGATCTGCCGCCGGAAGAGGAAGCGAGCATCCCGCACGTGTGTCACGCGCTGGATCAGGCCCTGGACGAGCTGGATGCCAACCGCGATTTCCTCAAGGCTGGCGACGTCTTCAACGACGATGCCATCGACGGCTATATCGAACTCAAGCGCGAGGAGGTTACCCGCCTGCGGGCCGCCACCCATCCGGTCGAGTTCGACATGTACTACAGCCTGTAATACAACCGTTCCGCGCTGTCGCGGCCGACCTTCCGGCGCATGCGCAGCATGACCGCGTTCGCCCGCGCCGAGGCGAACGCCGGGCGCGGGCAGATGGTGGTGGAGATCCGGTCCGTCAACCACCGTTACCTGCAACCCGGATTCCACTTGACCCGGGAGTGCGCCAGGCTGGAACCCGCTTGGCGCGCGCGGTTGCGAGAGGTTTGTTCCCGAGGAAAGGTCGATGTGACCGCCAATTTTCGGCGAGCCACGGACGACTCGAAGCCCGCGTCCATAAATCCGGTCCAGCTACGCCGCTTGGTCAGCACGACCCGGCGCTTGTTCCCTCATTCCGATCCGGCTCGCGTGATGGATCTGCCGGCGACGTGGAGCTCCTCTCCCGCGTCGGAATCCACGCTGGCCCCCGTGGCCCAGCGCGCGTACGAAGAGGCTCTGGAGGCGTTCGCTCGACAGCGACAGGACGAGGGAGACCGTCTGGCGCGCGTCTTGCGCGAGCAGTTGAAAGAAGTCGGGCGGCATATCGAGACGCTACGGTCCCAGAGGCCGTCCGTCCAACAAGCCATGCGCGAGCGATGGCAAGCGCGACTGGAGGAATTGAAGGCGTCCGTGAACGCTCAACGACTGGAAGAGGAGATCGCTATTCAAGTAATGCGGGCCGATGTCGATGAGGAGCTAGCCCGCTTGGACAGTCACCTTGAGGAGGCCCTGGCGGTGCTGGACGGGAAGGGCGCGCAGGGCAGGAAACTGGACTTCCTGATGCAGGAGTTCACGCGCGAGGCGAACACGCTGGCCTCCAAGGCGCCGGATGTCGCCACCACCAACACAGCACTCGCGCTCAAAGTGCTGATTGAGCAGATGCGCGAGCAGATCCAAAACATCGAGTAGCGCGATTCCCCAGTTCAGGCTTTCAGCGAGAAGCTAGGGCTTCCTAGCAAGTCCCATACCTGACGACGTTTGGCAGACCACGCGCGCGCATCCAACCTTCGGTGGGAGGGCTCCTCCTCCGGGAGGCCATGGGTCACGCGCTCCGGCCCCTCATTACGGGAACGGTCCAAACACCTGTACCCGCGAATCAGCCAAATTTCCCGAGACTCGCTCGGTCCACTCTCCATATTTCCACTTCGCTCCCACACCGATTGGCGGACGCGTCCAGCCAGATGTGTACAATGCCTCTCGCAGGGAGAATCACGCGACAAACGCATGAGCCATCCCGGATGGCCTCCCTCTCCAGCATGGCCTTTGGACCCGACATCATTCCACGGTAGCCGGAAAAATCGATGGAGAATGAGAGCGTCAAGGCCATTATCGCGGAAGCGCTCGCCGAGGTGGCCGAGCGCGGTCTCCGCCCTAGCGACGGGCGCTGGCTTGAAGATATCACCGTCCGCATCGCTCCTCACATCAAAGAGTGGGACATCACCGCATGCCATGAATGGGGAGATTGGCCGGAACGGAAGGCGCGATTTCCTGGCTCCAATCGTCAAGATACCGGCATAGACCTCGTCGCGGAACGTGGCGATGGCGAATGCATCGCCATCCAGTGCAAGGCCCGCATGCTGGATGAGAGAGGAAAAGGCCCAGCCATCCCCAAGCAAGAGATCGACAGTTTCGCCGCCGCGTCATCTGGAGATTTTTGGGCGGAGCGCTGGCTCGTCACCAACGGCAACACCCCGCTATCCGCCAATGTCCAGCAAAACCTGCTGATGGCCGACAAGCCCATAAAAACGGTCCTTATCACCAATGATCTGCAGCGGCAGCATGACGCGCTAGGCCCCGATACATCGGCCAGCGAGACTCGTTCGCGCGGCGTGCCTGCTGATCCGGACCAGACGAGCGAACCGCCGAAGCGAACCAAAACCTGCATGCAACGCGAGGCCGTTAGCGAAAGCGCGCGCATTCTAAGGGCGCACGAGAAATCGGACAGCGGCGGACTGCCCAAAGGCCAAGCCCGAGGAAAGATCATCCTGCCATGCGGCACCGGCAAGACGCGCATCTCCCTGCGAATCGTCGAGGAACTGACCGCGCTGGGCGAACTGTCCGTCGTTCTCTGCCCGTCGATCGCGCTGGTCGCGCAAATCCGGCGGGAGTATCTTCAGCATGCGCGGATCAAACTCCGTCCTCTCGCCGTATGTTCCGACAAAACGGCCGGATTCGACCCCAAGCGGGAGGGAGCTAGGAACGCCGTTGATGATCCGACGCGAGACTACAGTTTCGTAAGCGAATCGGAGGTGATCGGGCACGTCACCACGAATCCGGATGAAATCGCGGGCTGGATAGCGGAAGGCAGGAAAAGCGATCGAATCAGCGTGATTTTCGGCACCTACCAAAGCGGGCGAAACATCGCGGACGCCCTCGAGAAATCTGGCGCGACGATCAAGGTTCTCATCGCGGACGAGGCGCACCGCACCGCTGGCCTGCGCCGCAAGAAGAAGAATGGGAACGCCAACGCGAGCGCCGAGGAAGAAAAGCGGTTGCGCGAATTCACGCTGTGCCACGACAACGAAGCGTTCCCGACCATCTACCGGATCTACCAAACCGCCACGCCTCGCGTTTATGACGCCAGCAAGCCATCGAAAGACGGCGACTGGATAGTTCGCACCATGGATGATGAAACTATTTTTGGCGTGGAACTGTATCGCAAGAGCTACGTGGAGACCGTGAGAAACGGCTGGCTCGCCGACTACCGAATCATCGCGCTGGGGATCAACGATGAGGACGCGTTCAAGCAAGCCAATCAACTCGCGAAGAAAACCGAGAGCAAAGGAAGGAACGCCCTGACCACCGCCCACTATCTCAAGGGACTCGCCTTCACTCTCGCGATGGGAGGAGCCACGTCCGTTCCTGGCGACAAGGAACGCGTGACGATTAAGTCCTGCATCGCGTTCATGAACACCGTGGACAAATCCAAAAATATGGCGAAAGACTTGCAAACGGGCGCCGTGAGGGATTGGCTGCGGCGCTGGCTGCTCGCCGACGGGCGGAAACAGGAGGCCACGCGATACACGCTTGAGCATTTGGACGCCAGCAGCAACGTGGCGGCCCGGGAGAACGAAAAATTACGGCTGGCCCAAGCCAACGCCACAGCTCCGCATGGGGTCATCAACGTAGGCATTTTCGGTGAAGGCACCGATTCTCCGTCGTTGAGCGCGGTGGCCTTCCTAGAGCCAAGGAAAAGCCCTATAGACGTCATTCAGGCCGTTGGCCGAGTCATGCGCTCCGCGCCGGGCAAGGAGCGAGGCTACATCGTCTGTCCAGTATTAATCCCGCCCAACGTGGACCCAGAGCGCTGGCTGAGCGCCAGCTCCATGGGAGAGGGGTGGCAGGAACTGGGAGAGATCCTGCTCGCCTTGCGCGCGCATGACAGTCGCATCGAGGACGACCTGTCCGAGTTGTTGCGGCTGTATCTGCCCGAAGCGCCCGAAACGCAACACACTCTGATCGCGATCGCGGATGGAGCAACGAAACGAATCCGCTATCGGACGCACGCGGGCCCCCCGGGAGAGGCGGAAAAAGCCGTGGAACGGGTGCTGGATGGGCAAAGCGCCATTGATAAGGAATTTTCTCTTCTGCCCGATTCGACGAAAGCTGACGCGCTGGATCTCGCCTTGATCATTACTGGCAAAAAGAACGATGACGGAAAAAACGAAATCCGTATCGACACCGTTGAGCGAGCCAAACCGACCTCTTCCTCCAAGGGCGACCGCGGCCCGGTGGATATCGGAAAATCCAAGGCGAAGGCCCAGAAAATGATCAACAAGAGCGCGGGACGGCGCGCTACCGTCAAAACGAAGAAAAAACATCGAGAGGAGACGACCGAGCGGGTAGCTAAACAGCTGTTAATGCTCACCGATATGGATAGCGAGCACGGTCACGCGATCAGCATGAACTTGCTGTCCCGATCGGGATTGGCGGAAAATCGCGTCATCCGGGATCTGAACATTCTCGAGGACAGCATCAAGGAAGCCGCGCACCATCTGAGAAGCGACGGGTTGCAACCCGTTCTGGACAGGCATTTCGACCTGAACCACCTGAAGGAGAGCAAGCGCGAGGAACAGGCGGATGGTTGCGTTATCGCGGCCTTGCTGATGATGAACGCGGCCATGCTCCATCAACGCATCGCCCAGAGCCGTTGGATCGGGAAGATTGACAAGCTGGAAATCATTAAAAACGATCCCGACATAGTGCGCCTCGCGCGGCGGACATGGGGCCGCATTCTGGACCGCGATTACAAGCCCGTGCTGAGGCCCGCGGTCGATGTCATCGAGCTGATCGAGGATACCCGGAAGCTGGCTGGGCTAGAGCGAGCCTTGCGCCATCTGACAACGGAATCCGCGCGCATCGCGGACACTTATGCCAATCTAGGGGCTGACCACGCTGGCCCACTTTTCAATCGGGTTATGGGCAACCAGGCCAGCGATGGGGCCTACTTCACCAAGCCGATAGCGGGCTCCATCGTCGCCCGGCTCGCGCTAGATGTTTGCGGAGATATGGACTGGACGGACGAGACCGTCTTGCGGTCTCGCAAGATCGTCGATTTGGCCTGCGGGAGCGGCACGCTCTTGGCCGCCGTCCTGGCGGAGATGAAACGCCGCGCTAAGGCGCGGGACGCGAGCGAGGAGCAGATCGCCAGGCTGCAAAGGCTGGCCGTGGAAGACACCCTGAAGGGATTGGATATCAACCCGATATCTCTGCAACTCGCGGCCGCGCAATTGACGACCGGGCATAAGGAAATCCGCTATCAGAGGATGGGCCTGCACTTGATGCCATACGGCCCGGATGGCGAGCTGAGCCTGCAGGTGTTCGCGGGAACGCTGGAATTGTTGGGACGGCGCGGTATCAGCCCCAGGTCCAGCGAACTGGCTTTGATGGAAGAAGAAATTGGGACCAACGCCATCTGGTGCGAAGACGAGGGAGTCAGCGGCCAAATCGAGGACGTTGTGAGGGAGGTGAAAAACGCGGATCTGATCATCATGAATCCACCTTTCACCAACCGGGCCAAGATGGGCGAGAAATTTCTGAAAGATACGCAGAAAGATTTGCGCGACCGCGTGGACCTTATAGAGCGAAAGCTAACGGCTTCGGATAGGGAAATGGCGAATTTCGGGAGCGGCAACTCTATCGGTCCGACATTTGTCGCTTTGGCCGATCAGTGCCTTCACGAAGACGGCGTGCTGGCGATGATCAACCCAACAATAACTTTATGCGCCACATCCGGACTGAATGAGCGATGGCTTCTCGCCCGGCGCTATCACATCCACACGGTGCTCACCTGCCACCAGCCCGGGCAGGTCAACATGAGTCAAAACACCAATATTAACGAAAGCGTTATCATCGCCAAAAAGCGCGCGGACAACGCGGCCGACTCTCCATCACCCACTCGTTTCATCAACCTGGACCGCCTCCCTATGGACGAGGCGGAAGTGGAGAATCTGCATCAATGCCTCTCGCATTGCGAGCGAGGCGCCTTGGAGCATGGCTGGGGCGAGGTGTTCCATTGGCCAGAGGAACGGATTGAGGCCGGCGACTGGAGCGCCGCGGCATGGCGCTCTCCCGAGCTGGCTGAGGCCGCGAGCAACTATGCGAGCGACGATACGCTCCCCAGCATCAAAGCCGCTGGTTTCCAAGCGCACGCGACCGGACAAGTGCTCCGCGGGGATTTCGAGCCAGCGGAAGCGGGCGCGCCGGGCAGTTTCCCGATCCTGAAATCAAAAGGGGCGGACAGCCAAATGACGATACGGAGCGAACCAGACGAATATTGGATTCCCAAGCGACGAGATGAACAAGCCCACGAAGAGAATGGCGGCATATATCCGATAGCGCGAAAACTCCTGCAAAAATCTGGATATCTGCTAGTCACTGCCGGACAAGACACCAGCACGGGGCGACTCACCGCGACCGCGAGCCAGAAAGCGTACGTCGGTAACGGCTGGATGCCGGTCACCGGACTGACGGTGACGCAGGCGAAGGCATTGGCGGTCTGGCTGAATTCGACGGTGGGACGCCTGCAACTGATGCGGACGCCGGGCCGTAAACTCGCGTTTCCGACATACAGCGCGAAGGAAACCAACAGCATCAGAATTCCCGATGTCAGCGAACGGCGAGTCTGTCGGATCTTGGCCGACTGCTGGACGAAAACCAAAAGCATTATGGTTCCGCAGTTTCGGGAGGGCGATTGCGACGTGCGCGAGACTTGGGACGATGCGGTGGCCACGGCCATGGGCTGGGATCGCCAAAAATTGGCGCGCCTTCGGGCGTTGCTCGGGAAAGAGCCGCACGTGCGAGGCTTGGGCTACAGTCAATACAGCCAGCATGATGGCGGATAGGCTAGCTCAACCCGGCATGACGCGATTGGCGATCCTCACCTGCGGTGGGACCTTTGACAAGGTCTACCACGACGCATTGAGCGAGTACAGTGTGGGGGCCCCCTGCGCATCTGACATCTTGGCCGAGGCCGGCATGCGAGACGGGTGGGAGTTGATTGAGGTGATGCGCAAAGACAGCCTGGACATGACCGACGACGACCGCCAAATCTTGCATACGGCGGCCGCGAGTTGCGACGCCTCGCGGGTCGTGGTGATCCACGGCACGGACACCATGACGGAATCCGCCGCGAAATTGGCCGATATCCCAGACAAGACCATCGTGCTCACCGGGGCTATGAGCCCGGCCCGATTCCGCCAAACCGATGCCCCCTTCAACTTGGGCTTCGCCATCGCGGCCGCGCTCACCGCGAAAGCTGGAGCCTACATCGCCATGGGCGGATGCCTGTATCCGCACGACCAAGCGCGCAAAAACCGGAAACGACAGCGATTCGAGCCGACCTCGCCTTCCTCTTGAAATTTTCCGCGGTCAATCCTATCTTTTTAAAGCAAGGAAACCATTTTGGAGGGAACAACCATGTATCCAAGCATTTATTTCGACCCGTTCGATTCGCTGGGCCACTGGAATCAGCTGTTCCGCGGCTTAGCCAAGAGCGAAGGCGGCCAGATCCAATCGGATTGGGCTCCCGCGGTGGATTTCGAAGACCGAGGCGAACACTATTTGGTCACGGCCGACCTTCCCGGAATCAAGCCGGAAGACGTGGAAATCAACGTGGACGGCGATATTCTCCACATCAAGGGCCAGCGTCTGGCCGAGACCGATGCCGGAGAAGAAGGCGAGAGGCGCTATCGCCGGATCGAGCGCGCGTACGGCTCGTTCCAGCGCAGCTTCAGGTTGCCGGACGATATCGACTCGGACGCGATTGAGGCGCATGGCAAGGACGGAGTGCTGCATATTCAGATTGGCAAGCACGCCGCCACCAAGCCGCGCCGCATCACGGTCCAGACCAGCTAATCCAGCGGGTTCCATCCGAGCCCGTCGGCGGCCTCCGTCGGCGGGCTTTTTTGTCGCCCTGAAACGATCAGAGAGCGGAGCGGAGCGAGCACTCAAGATTCTCGGGGTGTACAATGCGCGCCCGGCTTCCGGTTTCGGAGTGTAGCTCAGCCTGGTAGAGCACTGCCTTCGGGAGGCAGGGGGCGGAGGTTCAAATCCTCTCACTCCGACCAGTCTCGTCCCTCACCGATTTTTCACCAATCCGCCCGCGCGAGAACACGGCATGGACCGGCGATCCGCCCAGCAGACCGTTCGCGTTCTGGTCGAGGCCCTGCCCTACATGCAGGCGTTTTCGGGAAGATCCGTCATCATCAAGTATGGCGGCAACGCGATGATCGACGAGACGTTGAAGAGCAGCTTCGCGCGCGATTTGACGCTGATGCGGCAGGTAGGCATCAAACCGGTCGTCGTGCACGGCGGTGGCCCCCAGATAGGCGTCCGCCTGAAAGAACTCGGCATAGAAAGCCGTTTCATTGATGGCGTGCGCGTCACCGACCGGCAGACCATGGATGTGGTCGAAAAGGTCCTAGGCGACATCATCAACACGGAGATCGTCGATCTGGTCAATCGGCATGGGGGTCGCGCCGCCGGTGTCACGGGCAAGCGAGGCGGCTTCATTCACGCTAAACCATTAGAACTGAAGCCATTCTCCCCGGACATGAACGTGCCGGAAATCATTGATCTCGGCCATACCGGAACGGTGGCGAGTATCGACCCCGGCCCGATCTTGGCACTGGAAGACGACGGGAAGATCCCCGTGATCGCGCCCGTCGGGATCGGGGCCGACCGCGAAACCTACAACATTAACGCGGACACGGTTGCCAGTCACATGGCCGTCGCGCTGCGGGCGGAGAAATTAATCATGCTGACCAATCAGCCGGGAGTGCTGAACGCCCAGGGGAAACTGCTCACCAGCCTCAAGCCGTCGGATGTCGAGGCCCTGATTGATGACGGGACGATAAATGGCGGCATGGTGCCCAAGACCCGCTGCGCGCTGAACGCGCTGAACGCTGGCGTCCACACCGCTCACATCATTGACGGACGGACTCCGCACGCGGTGGTTCTAGAGGTGTTCACGCGCGAAGGAATCGGCACGCTGATCGCGGCCGAAGCGGCAACTTGACTCTGGCGAAGGAAGCGCGGGAACGAATTCGCCCCGCGCGAAATCACTCCATCTTCGAAAAGGTATACGTCTCGCCAGCGCGACGCACCGTGATCCCTACGTGCTCGGCGGTCTGCCGCTCGCCATCCTTCACATGGAACTGCCGCCCACCAATCGCCACCAGCCCCTCGCGGGTCACGCCGCAGTGGATGGGGCCGATCGCGTCGTATTCCCGGGCCTCCAAGCGCAAAGCTCCAGAATCGCTCTGCTCTTCGGCATCTGGCTTACCAGATTCTTCAGCCATCACGAAAATCCTCCTGATTCTATGAGCGTATAATTTTAACCGTGCCGCTGGGGGATCGTCTAGTGGCAGGACTGCGGACTCTGACTCCGCCAGCGGGGGTTCGAATCCCTCTCCCCCAGCCAATCGTCGAGGCTCCGTTTCGGGAATCTGGATACCCTGGCGGAAGCGTCTCGCGCCACCTGCCCCTCTCCTTCCGCATCCATCACGACCCGCCTCCGTTGGTTTCGGGGGGACTTAGCTTAGAGCCAAAAGCGCCGAAAATCGAATATCTGGCCTCGGTGGCGTGCGAAGCCTCAATGTGATGGAAAGCAGCTCCGATCTCATACGCTCCATTGTCGGGATCATCACCCTCGCTGGTGCTCGGAGTTCCATAGAACGACCCCTGTATCTTCTTCCCCGAACCCGTGGCGGTGAATTTGGAATTCTCGACGCTCAATCCCGACCATTTGAGCGGATTGCTGGCGCCCGTTCGGGCGGAGGCCGCGTACCAAGCGGGATCGGTTCCCAACAGCCTTTTTATGCCCGTGACGGTAATATCGACCGTCGAATCGGTATGATCGTAATCAATGGCCACGTCACCTTGCACGAGGTGGTTCTCCAAGGTCTTCTGCTTGATTTCCGCGCCGACCATGACGCCGGTTCCGGTCAGGCTGAGATTCGGGTTTTGGATGCCGGTGGTGTCGGATTCCTGGTCGTAGATCTTTCCGATCGAGGCATTCCCGAGGCGCACGTGCATCAATTCCTCGTCGTCATCGAAGAATTTATGGATCCCGACAAAAAACATGCTGTGGATCAACATGCCGTCATAACCCACGTATTCGTACGCGTTCTCGTCCGGATCATCCCCCGCTTTGTCTTTCGTGTCGGTTCCCTTCCCTCGCACTTGCGACAGCGCGACATCCTTGTAATACATGATGGGTTCGCGATCAAAGGACGAGTTCAGGAATCCGACATCGTTCTCCCCCTGATCATCCTCATTCGTCAAGCCCAGATGGTTCGTGACCGCGTTGCGCAGACCATCCATTCCAAAGACGCACTTCGGTCTCGTGGGGCCGCTTCCCTCCGCGCAGGTGGCTTCCACCGCAACGTGCTCAACCGTGGGGGGAGTCGCGTCAGCATCCGTGGTCCTCGCCAGCAAAGCGCCCGTGCTCGAATAACGGCCAGCTTTTCTAATGATTATGAGTCTGTTGCTAGCGAGTTGCGCCGCGTTAAGCGAGAGTTCCGTGGCGCCAGTGAATTTCTCCCTCGCAGAGGCGATGCTCGTGGCTGGAATCGCGTGCTTGACCGTGGCGTGCCGTTGCGTCTGTTCATTCGGGGAGGTCACCGTTTCATTCGGTATCAAGGTCTTGCTTCCGGAGCTTCCGCAGGCCATTAGAAGCAACGCCAAACACCCCAGCAGGGAATGCCGAACGAACGATGGCGCGGGTCGCGCCGCGGTGTTTTCTTGTAAGTTCATATGTGGGAGCGGCATCCGCCTTGGCCATTCGGAAGATCGCATTTTACATGAAACGCCACGCGGCGCCCCGGGCCAATCCTGGATAGATGATACGCTATAGGGTGGAGAGTTGCCGGAGTGGTCGAACGGGGCGGTCTCGAAAACCGTTGTGCGGCTTGTCGCACCGAGGGTTCGAATCCCTCACTCTCCGCCACGATTCCGCGCGACCGCTTCCCCATGCGCCACGCGCTGGCTCACGACGAAGCGCTTCAAAGATAGCTCCAGAAGAAAGAGGCCCGCCCATCGCATGGGCGGGCCTCTCCCCGATTCCGGATATCTCCGAGCGACGGACGGGTTACAGCCCGAACGCGTAGCCCACGCTCATTCCAAGACGGGTCTCGTCGTCGATGTCCTCATCGGAATCGACCAGATACACGGCGAGGTCCAGATCGTGGATCGTGGTGGCGTAGCCAATTTCAAAGTAGTCGCCTTCCGGCTCCCCCTTGTCCACGTCATCCTCGCTGATGCCGTAAGTCCCGAACGTCACGTACGCGCCCTTATAGTCCAGAGTTAGCGTGGCGATGTCATAGTCATTGTCCTCGCTACCGCATGTATGACCATTCTCATGCTCGCCGATCGCGTAGTCCAGGCTGACCGAGAAATCGTCCATGGCGTACCCCACGCCCAGGTTGATCTCATCATAGTCCTGGTCGAACCCGCCGCCCACGCACTCCTCGACCGTGAGCTTCGTCAGATCGCCGAAAGCTGGAAGAGTCGCGACACCGTCCGGCTTCTCCACGCCGGTCAGGTTCTCGTTCTCCACGTTGGCAGGAGTGAGCAGATACTCGTTCGAATTCGCGTCCGCATAGACGGTCAGTCGCTTCACGGTGCCGTCATCCTCCACGGTTTCCTTCATCTTGTCCTTGACCTCAAGCGTCCCGTCGTCGTCTTCCGTGTACCGATAGGCGGTATAGCCGACGTACGCCGAGAAGCCGCTCTCGAACTCCCAAGCCAATCCTCCGTACACGTCGATCTCCACTCCGCTGCCGGAATCGAGGTCGGCGAGCCAGACGCCTAAGTAGAACGGACCCGTCTCCAGATCGATTCCGCCGTTGGCCACGGCATCGCTCTGGTGGAAGCCGCGGTAGATGTAATCGGACATGATGCCGAAGTTCGCCGAGAGATCGATCTCGGCATGGGCCGGCATGACAGGACCGGCCAGAACCGCCGCTAAGGCGGCGATGAATTTCCAATTTTTCACGTTATTTCCCCTCATATTGGTTGAAGTCGCGCTTCATATGGTAGACCAAGACATCCATCAGCCATGACGCGCGACCCGAACGGTCCGCTCTAAGCGTGGATCTGGTCTTCGAAGATGGTGAAAGCCTTTCCGGAATTCCCGGAATGCCCCAGAGACTCGAAACTCAACGTTTGGAGTACTGAACGTCCTTGCGGGCCTTTCGCAGTCCGACTTTCTTTCGTTCGACAATTCTTGCATCACGGGTCAGAAACCCGCCTTGTCGCAGTTGCGCGCGATTCTCTTCGCTATAGGAAAGCAACGCCCGGGCGATGCCGAGTTTGATGGCTCCGGCCTGGCCGCTGATGCCGCCCCCGGAAACCTTGGCATCCAGATCTAGCTTGCCCAGCATTCCGCACACGACCAATGGCTGGCAAACCTGGATTCGGGCCGTCTCTCGAACGAAATAGTCCTTGAGGTAGCGGTCGTTGATTCGCATCTCCCCGGTTCCCTCGCTCAGACGCACCCGCGCGGTCGAGCTCTTGCGACGTCCAGTGCCCAAATGAACGGCGCTCATGGTCAGACCTCCAACGCGGCGGGTCGCTGGGCGACGTGCCGGTGCTCGTCCCCGGCATAAACATGCAGCCGACGCAGCATGCGGCGGCCCAGTCGGGTTTTGGGGAGCATCCCGCGAACCGCGATCTCAATGACGCGCTGGGGAGCGCGGGCCTGCAGATCCCCGAAGGATTCGCTCCGCAAATGGCCAACATAGCCCGTATGGCGATGGTACATCTTGTCGGCCCGCTTGTTTCCGGTCACCTGCACCGAAGAGGCGTTGAGCACGATGACATGGTCGCCCGCGTCCACGTGCGGAGTCCAGTCGGGCCGGTGCTTTCCGCGCAGGCGATGCGCCACCTGGGTCGCGAGGCGGCCAAGAATCTTGTCGGCGGCGTCCACCACATACCACTCGCCCGCGCCGGGCGTGGCGCTGGCCGTGCTACGGGTCAGTGTCTTTTTACTCATTAGTGCGTCTCGCGCGGCGGCTAGTTTAGCAGATTTCGACCTTTCTCGCCAAACCCGGCGCGCCACGCGGATTCGGCAACCTGTCCAGGCGTGAGGAAAGCCTCGCTGCACCCTGGGGCTCTTTGCAGGGCGCGATGAAAATCAATCGGCCATCCCCGCTTTCACGAGCTCGCCCAAAAATCTGGCGAACGGCTTGATGTTCCGTCTCACGCTGGCCTCTTCGAGCGTCTCCATATATTCCCCGCGCCGTTCCAGCGGAATGACCGTCCACGGATATCCGCCACTGGCCAGCATGGCGTTCATCAGAAAGCGCCCGACGCGCCCGTTTCCGTCAATGTATGGATGGATATACACGAAGATGAAATGCCCCAGGACGACTCGAATCGCCGGAGATTCCTCCTCCCGAAGCAGATCGAAGAACGCGGGCATGGCGTCCCGGACGGCCTCCCGGCTCGGCGGCATATGCATGGAATGGCGTATGAAGACTGGCCCGTCGCGGTATCCCGCCAAATCGGCGGGCTTGTGAATGCCGGCCGCCACCCCTGGAGCGAACATCTCCCTGTACCATGCGCGATGATCGCTCTCCACGACTTCTCCAGCGTTCTCGCCAGACAGGATTCGCTCGATGCTGGATCGGACGCTTTGGTACGCCTGCCAATATCCCCGGGCCGCCAAAGCGTTGAGTCTTTCCCGGTCGTCCTCGTTTCGCTCCGGGTTCCAGTCTCCCGAGCGGACTCGCTCGATAAGTTCCGGGGTCACGCGATACCCTTCGATCGAGAGCGAATGGTACGCGTCGGTGACGTACACGCTCTCGGCGCGCCGCATATACGCGTTCGCATCAATAGGTCGGGCGCCTGGCTCCGGGAAATGCCGCAGGACGACGGGCCGCATCTCTCGCCACATCAGCCGAATTCGGTTGACATGGGGCGACCGCTCGCGGGTTTCCAACTTGATGGGCGCCTGGTCGAACGGATCGCTTTCCCGAACTTCGTATCCGGCGCCGCGCATGGTCGCCAGAATGTCGTCCGCGATCAAGTCCCGTCCAATGTCACGGAACGCGCCCGCCAAGCGCCCCGCGATCGCGCTGTGTTCCCCTTCGAGCAGCAGCACCAGGATTTCCGACGCGTCGACGACCGTGGACAAGGCCGCGCGCGCATCGGTCGGATTTCGCGTGAAGAATCGCGGACCACAAGCCACGAGCGCCGCGGGAAGGGCGAAAACCCAAAGGCCGTTCATTTCGCTCACGCTCTTGGCGGATGGCAAACTCGCGCGTATGTCCAGCAACGACGTTCCGTGCGGCAAGACCGTCACGTTGTTTCGGGCCTTCGCCGAGCGCACGAGCAATTGCCGCGGCACCGACCAGTTCCCGGCGTGAAGAATGATCGACTGTTCGGGAGACAAACACCAGTCATCGCCCTTGAGATGGTTGAGGTATGCCGCGCAAAACCGCCAGAAAGAGGCGTACCAAGCAACGCTACCGCCCTTCGCCTCGTCGGGGCGAGAGGGAATGTACCAACCTTTGAGGACTTCCTCCAAGAAACCGTTTTTCAGCAATCGCTCCCTGTGCGTTCTGGAGAGGTCCGCGGAACGTATCGCGACGCTTCCACGCTCCTGCAGCTTGTTGAGCGCGTCGAGCGAAGCGGCCAGTTTTTCGGAAGGTGACGCCATCGTGGGATTTCTCGCTGATCTAGTCGCGCGTTAATTCGCTTTTTCAGTTATACCATTATTCGCTCATCATGTCGGTAAGAAATTCGCTTATGGCGTTGGATCGACTATTCGGGGCGAGCGCTCGGAGACGCGATGAGCGCGACCGCCATGGCGAAGCATGCCCGAAGGCCGCGAAAAACCAGACCCGGCGCTCGTCCGCCAATACCAAACCAGAATCCGCTTCCCCACCGTCAATCGGTCGAGGCTTCCGGAACCGGCTCGCTTGGAACGCGATCCGCTCGCCGCTCTAGGCCATCCGCGCGAATCAGGACATAATCTGGACCGTCACCGAACACCATGAACCGCGCCGGGTCCCCCTCTTCCGTCACCTCCCATCGTCCGTACACCTTCTGGTCCTCGTCCTCCAAGATGAACTGGCTGGCGTAGACTTCCGTGGCGTACAGCCGGGTCGGGCCCAGCAGTCCCATATCCGCGGTGCCCTGGTACAGGATGATCGATCCGATCAGGATCAGGCCCACGCGCATGCGGGCGACGTACTTCTCCAATTCCGCGATCCGGACTTCCGGGGTCTTTCCGGGCTCTTTCAGGTTTGCCATAGGTTGGGTCTCCTTTCGTCGAAGATCGATTTGCCGCGCAGACGGCGGCCAATTTGTCGATAGCGCTGGGCGGTTCGCTCCACGATGTCGGGCGGGATCTCCGGCCCGGGCGGACGCTTGTCCCAGCCCAAGGTCTCCAGCCAATCGCGCGCGAATTGCTTGTCGAAACTGCGCGGCAGCTCGCCCGGACGCCACTCGTCCGCGTCCCAAAATCTGGACGAATCCGGAGTCAGCGCCTCGTCGATCAACGTCAGCGTTCCCTCCGCGTCCAGCCCGAACTCGAATTTGGTGTCGGCGATGATGACCCCGCGCTCGCGGGCGTGAGCGCTGGCCTCCGCGTACAACCGGAGGCTCGCGTCCCGCACCTCTTCCGCGCGCTCCCTTCCGATCAGATCCGCCACCGCCTCGAAACTGATGTTCTCGTCGCGCTCGCCCGGACGAGCCTTGGTGGCGGGAGTGAACAGCGGCTCGGGAAGGCGCGCGGCCAGTTCCAGACCGCTTGGCAAGTCGATGCCGCATACCTGTCCGTCGCGCTGGTAGTCTTTCCAACCCGATCCGATCAGGTAGCCGCGAACGACCGCCTCCACTGGCAAGGGATCAAGCCGTCGCGCCCGCATGCCGCGACCCGCCAGCATTTCCCGCTCTCCCGGCCCCAGCGGCAAATCCTCCAGATCCAGAGGGCAAAGGTGATTCCCCACGACGCGCCTAAGACGATCAAACCAGAACTCGGAGATGGCGGTCAGAATCTTTCCCTTATCAGGGATCGGAGTCGGCAACACGACATCGAAAGCCGACAGCCGGTCGGTGGCCACCATCAGCAGATGATCCGCGTCGATCTCGTACAGATCTCGCACCTTGCCCCGGGCGAGAAGCGGCAAGCGGGCGAGATTGGTCCTAAAGACGGGAGGCATGCTCGCGGAGACGCTGGCGAAAGCGGTCTCTCCCGGCGAGAAGCCAGCCAAGGGCGTGGCTTCGCCGAATCGAACGGGCCCGCTTCCCGGACCCAGGCGCGGTCTCTTTGACGTTCATATATTGCAGTAAAGAGCGTTTGTCCGCCATATTTCGCGAAATGTGGCGGACAAACAAGTTTGTCCGCCATAGATGAACGTCAAAATACGGTTTTCCCCTCCGCGATGTTAAGCAATTTGGGAAAGGCCAAAACGGCTGCCTGACGCCCACTCCTCTCGAAAACGACCTTCAAGATGCCCTCTTTACACATAATTCCGAGAATCCGTCGTGCGGTGGACTCTGGAATTCGCGCACCAGCCATGAAGTCGGCGCCCTTGAAAATAGGTCGCTTGAATACCCAATCCAGGGCGCGAACGGCATATTGGGAGCGAGTCATGCGAGGCACACGGTCTTTCATTTCCTCATATAAATCCAGAATGCCCTTGGTCTTCACCAGGTTATCTTCAGCTTGCGCTCGCACCGCCTCAAGAAAAAATAGGCACCAACCGGTCCAGTCATCATCGCGAGAGACAGCAAGCAGACCGTCGTAGTAAGCATCGCGCCGGGCCTCGAAATAGGCGCTGATGTAAAACACGGGCGCCCCTATGATTCCGGTCTGCCAAAGGAAAAGAGGGACCAGCATCCGTCCCAAGCGTCCGTTGCCGTCCAGAAATGGATGCAGGGCCTCGAACTCGGCATGCAGAATGGCGAGTCGCACTAACCGGTCAGGGGTTTCTTCATGGATGTAACGCTCCCACGCGGCCATGGCGGATGGAAGCTTCTCCGCGCCAATGGGAACGAATTTTGCATCATCAATGGCACAACCAGGCGGTCCGATCCAGTTTGGAATGCGCCGGTACTCACCAGGAGATCTTCCTTGTCCACGCACCCCAGCAAGCAACACGGAGTGTGCCTCACGGAAAACGCGCTGGGTCAGCGGCAACTTATCTAGCATCTTTTCCGCCTGGCGCATAGCTGCCCGGTAATTAAGCACTTCATGGATATCCTCTCGGCGTTCCGGCGAGGCGGGTTCTCGTCCGGCCTCGAATTCCAGCACTTCTCCCATGGTGGCCTGCGTGCCCTCAATACGCGAAGAGAGAACCGCTTCCCGAGTAATCAAGGGTGATAGCAATACATCAGGATTCGGAATCGCGGCAAGCGTCCCATCGTAACGCGCGACCGCCGCCGCCGTCGGACCAATGAATGGAATTAACCTAGGCCAGTCAAGATATTGGTCTGGTGGGAAACGTCCTTCGTGATAGTGAACGGATGACATTTTTCGTTAAACCTGATTTCCCGATATGCCGAGTTATATGGAATTTGGTCTCGGTTAGCGACCTATCCTGGTTGGGGAATCGGCAGAACAGCGCACCATGGAATTTTCCCTGAATCAGGGAACAGCAACCATCAAGGCGAATACATTATATGCTTACGCAGTATAATTCGCCATTCCCGAAAGTCCTCGCGCCGTCACTCATGACCTATCCGGATTCGGAGCCGCCCATCGCCATCGTGATGGGGAGTCGTAGCGATTGGGACACCATGCGGGCCGCGGCCGAGCAACTGGACGCGCTGGAAATCCCCTACCTCGCGCGGGTCGTGTCCGCGCACCGAACCCCTGACCTGATGGCGGAATTCGCCCGCGAAGCCCGCGAGCGCGGAGTCCGTTGCGTAATCGCCGGCGCCGGCGGGGCCGCGCACTTGCCGGGCATGATAGCGGCCATGACACCGGTGCCAGTGCTCGGCGTTCCCATCAACGCGACCGCGCTGCAGGGCTGGGACGCCCTGCTGTCGATCGCGCAAATGCCGAAAGGCGTTCCAGTCGCGACCTTCGCGGTCGGCGCGCCCGGAGCCGCGAACGCCGCGCTGTTCGCGGCGGCCATGCTGGCGGACGCGGACCCGGACCTTTCGGAGCGTCTGGACGACTTCCGGGCCGCCCAAACCCGCGCCGTCCTTGAGCAGAAAATCGACTAGGCCCCTCGCGCCAGGCGCCCGCTTGGGCATGCTGGGCGGCGGCCAGCTAGGCCGCATGTTCACCGAGGCCGCGCGGAAGCTAGGCTACCGCGTCGTCGTGCTAGAACCGAAAAATCCTTGTCCGGCCGGACTCCTGGCCGACCAGCATCTGGTCGCCGAGTACGACCATGCGGAGGCGCTGGATCAACTTGGCGAGCTGTGCGAGGCCGCCAGTTACGAGTTCGAGTCGGTCCCGACCGAAGCCGTGCGGCGGCTGAGCGAGCGAATCCCGGTATGGCCCGGCGCCCGGCCCCTGGCCGTCGCGCAAAGCCGGATCGCGGAGAAGCGCTTCGCCGCGACGCATGCCCCAGGCACCCCGCCGGCGCCGCATCAGCCCGTCGACGAGGCTGGACGGATCGGCGCCGCGCTAGAACGGGTCGGCCCGCCCTGCATCCTGAAAACCGACCGGCTGGGTTATGACGGCAAGGGGCAGGCTCCCGTCGAGAGTCTCGCCGACGCGGAAGCGGCCTTTTCCCAACTCGGCGACGTCCCGTGCGTGCTGGAGCGGCGACTCGACCTGCGACGAGAGGTTTCCGTGATCGTGGCCCGAGATGGCGACCGGTCCGTGGTCTATCCGGTCGTGGAGAACGAGCACCGCGACGGGATTCTTCATTGCTCGAGCGCTCCGGCCGATATCCCCGAAAACCTGCGGGAGCGCGTCCAG
This sequence comes from uncultured candidatus Poriferisulfidus sp., assembly GCA_965116025.1. GTDB lineage: Bacteria > Pseudomonadota > Gammaproteobacteria > Poriferisulfidales > Poriferisulfidaceae > Poriferisulfidus. Next base: position 1,187,164 of record OZ220480.1, on the reverse strand, counting down.
GACAGCGCGCGCCGGATCGCCGACGCGCTGGACTATCGGGGCGTGCTGGCAGTCGAGTATTTCGTCACGGCCGACGGGGCGCTCTTCAACGAGATGGCGCCGCGCCCTCACAACAGTGGCCATCACACGCTGGACGCCTGCGCCACCTCCCAGTTCGAGCAGCAGGCGCGGATCTTGTGCGGTCTCCCGCTCGGCGCGCCCGATCAGCATACGCCCGCCGCGATGATCAACCTTCTTGGGGATCTTTGGCGCGACGGCGAGCCGGACTGGACGATCCTTGGCGACGATCCGAGCGTCCGCCTGCATCTGTACGGAAAGGAGGAGGCGCGCCCCGGACGCAAGATGGGACACATCTGCGTGCTGGACGCGAATCCGGAAATCGCCCGCGCGCGCGCGCGCGCGCTTCACCAGAAATTGAGCGCGTGAGCGGTTCCTACCGCGCGTTGCGCTTGCGCGCCGAGGGAGAGCCTCGTTGCGAGCTCGATCAGGTGTCTCTGGAGGAGTTGAGCGCCGGCGAGGTCGTGATCGCCACGGAGTTCTCCGCGATCAACTTCAAGGACGCGATGGCCGCGACCGGCGCGGCGCCGATCTTGCGCGTCCCGACCCTGATCGGGGGAATCGATGCCGCTGGCTATGTGGAGAGCGACGAGGGCGAGGACCTCGAGGTTGGCCAAGCGGTTCTGGTGACCGGGTGCGGGCTGTCCGAGACCCGGGACGGCGGGTTCGCCGAGCGCCTGCGCGTTCCCGCGAAATCCGTGATTCGGATTCCGCCCCCCTTCACTCCGCGCTCGGCGGCCATTCTGGGCACCGCGGGGCTGACCGCCATGCTGGCCATCGACCGTCTGAGGGACAATCGCGTCGACGCGGAAGAGGAAGACTGGCCGATCCTGGTGACCGGAGCGAGCGGCGGCGTCGGCAGTTTGGCCATCCTTCTGCTTTCCAAGCTGGGCTATCCGACGATCGCCATGACGGGCAAGCCCGAAGCGCATGCGGCTCTGCGCGCTCTTGGAGCGGGCGAGGTCCGAGAGCCTTTCGAGCCGAGCGGCAGCCCGGGAGGCCTGGCGAAATCCGAAATCGGCGGGGCCATCGACAACCTGGGCGGCGACACGCTGGCCGCTCTGATTCGCATAACGAAGCCATGGGGTTCCGTGGTCAGCGTCGGGCTCGCCACTGGAAACGAGTTCCAAGGCTCCGTCATGCCGTTCATCATCCGCGGCGTCAGCATCTTGGGCGTGAGCTCGGCGAACTGCCCGCCGGGTCCGCGCGCGCGAGCGTGGAACCAGATTTTCGCGACGCTCCAGCCGGAGGATCTGGAGCCGCTGGTGACGGACACGGTCGATCTGGAGGACCTGCCCGGCCGCTTCCCGGGATTTTTGGAGGGCCGGGGTCAGGGCCGCACCCTAGTCCGCGTCGGCCACCGATAGCGTCATCAGCCGGCCTCCTGGAGCCGCGCGCCAAACGTCCGCTCGTGGATCGCGCGCGCTTGGTCGCGCAGTCGCGCGGCCTCCTCGAACTCCAGCTCCCGCGCGTGGCCATGCATTCGCTTCTCCAGTTCCCGGATCTTCCGTAGCGCCTCCTCCGGCGCCATCGACTCGATCGGCTCGGGCTCCGCGGAGCGGATTCGCTTGCCACGCTTTCCGGGAGCGCGGCCACCCGCTCCTTCCATGATGTCAGCGACCCGCTTCTCGACGCTCCTCGGAGTAATGCCTCGCTCGCGGTTGAACTCCCGCTGTCGGTCGCGGCGGCGCCGGGTCTCCTCCATGGCCCGGCGTATCGAGTCGGTGATCTCGTCGGCGTACAGGAGCGCGCGGCCTTTCACGTGCCGCGCCGCGCGTCCGATGGTCTGGATCAGCGAGCGCTCCGAGCGCAGAAATCCCTCCTTGTCCGCGTCCAAAATCGCCACCAGCGCGACCTCCGGGATATCCAGCCCCTCGCGTAGCAAGTTGATCCCGACCAGCGCGTCGAACTTGCCGAGCCGCAGATCGCGGATGATCTCGACGCGCTCCACGGTGTCGATGTCGGAGTGCAGATAGCGGACCCGGACCTCGTGCTCGCGCAGATAGTCGGTCAGGTCCTCCGCCATGCGCTTGGTCAGCGTGGTCACGAGCGTCCGGTCGCCGGCCTCGGCGGTCGCGCGGATCTCGGACAGCAGGTCGTCGACCTGCGTCGCGACCGGACGCACCTCGACGCTCGGGTCCACCAAGCCGGTCGGGCGGACCACCTGCTCGACCACCTGCCCCGCCAGTCTCAGCTCGTACGGCCCGGGCGTGGCCGACACGTGGATGGTCTGCGGCGCCAGCGCCTCGAACTCCTCGAATTTCAGGGGCCGGTTGTCCAGCGCTGACGGCAGCCGGAACCCGTAGTCGACCAGGTTCTTCTTGCGCGAGTAGTCGCCCCGGTACATGCCGCCGAACTGAGGAATCGTGACATGGCTCTCGTCGACGAACATCAAGGCGTCGTCCGGCAGGTAGTCCAGCAGGCACGGCGGCGGCTCGCCCGGCTCCCGTCCGGACAGATAGCGCGAGTAGTTCTCGATCCCGGCGCAATAGCCGAGCTCCTCGATCATCTCCAGGTCGTAACGGGTGCGCTGCTCCAGGCGCTGCGCCTCCACCAGCCGCTCCCGCGACTGCAGGTAGGCGAGACGCTCGTCGAGCTCCTCGCGAATCCGCGACACCGCGCGCTCCAGCACCTTCTTCGGGGTCACGTAGTGGGTCTTCGGATAGATGGTCAGCCGCGGCACGTCGCGGCTGACCTCTCCGGTCAGAGGATCGAAGAAGCGCAAGCGCTCGACCTCGTCGTCGAACAGCTCGACGCGCACCGCCTCGCGCTCCGAATCCGCCGGATGCACGTCGATGACGTCGCCATTCACCCGAAACGTGCCGCGGCGAAGATCGACCTCGTTGCGCTTGTACTGCAGCTCCGCGAGCCGCCGCAGGATCCCGCGCTGCCCGGTGCGGTCGCCGCGACTCAGGTGCAGCACCATCCGGTGGTAGGACTGGGGATCCCCCAAACCATAGATGGAGGAGACCGTGCCGACGATGATGGTGTCGGGGCGCTCGAACAGGGCCTTGGTCGCGGACAGGCGCATCTGCTCGATATGGTCGTTGACCGAAGCGTCCTTCTCGATGAAGGTGTCCGAGGACGGCACGTAGGCTTCCGGCTGGTAGTAATCGTAGTACGACACGAAGTACTCCACCGCGTTGTTCGGGAAGAACTCCTTCATCTCTCCATACAGCTGCGCGGCCAAGGTCTTGTTGTGGACCAGCACGATGGTCGGGCGCTGGACCTGGGCGACGACGCAGGCCATGGTGTAGGTCTTGCCGGAGCCGGTGACGCCGAGCAGGCTCTGGTGGCCGAGGCCGTCGGCCAGGCCCGCGACCAGGCCCGCGATGGCGTCGGGCTGGTCGCCCGCCGGATCGAAATCCGCCTGCAGGTCAAACGCGGATGGCATTCGAATCGCCTCCGTAGAGTGGAACCTTATAAGTGTATACCGAGTCGCGGGTGCGGTACACTACGCGCCACCGGAAACGCGCTACCGAAACCCCGCGCGATGGAACACGCCCTCTCGAAACGGGTCGGACGTTGCGAGCCCTCCGCGACGCTGGCCGTCTCCGCCACCGCCCGCCGCCTGCGCGAGGCGGGGCAGGAAATCATCGACTGGAGCGCCGGGGAACCGGATTTCGGCACGCCAGAGAACGTTCGCGCCGCGGCGGTCCAGGCGATCCGGGACGGACAGACCCGCTACACCGCGGTCGGCGGCACGCCCGCCTTGCGCGCGGCCATCGCGCACAAGTTCCAGCGCGACAACGGATTGCTTTTCGAGCCTCAGCGGATCCTGGTCAGCGCGGGCGCGAAGCAGATCCTGTACAACTGCCTGCAGGCGCTGATCGATCCCGGCGACGAGGTGATCATCCCGACCCCGTACTGGGCCTCGTACCCCGACATGGTGCGGCTGGCGGGCGGCGAGCCGGTGTTTCTGGAGACGACCCTGGAGCGAAACTTCCGACCCAGCGCCGAGCAACTGGACCGGGCGGTCACCGCGCGCTCGAAACTGCTGATTCTCAACAGCCCCTCGAACCCTTGCGGCGTCATGCTGCGCCGGGAGGACCTTGAGGGAATCGCCCAGGCGCTGCGCGCCCACCCGCGCGTGCTCGTGGCGTCCGACGACATTTACGAACTGATCCGGTTCGACGGCGCGCCATTCCACAATCTGGCGCAGGTCGCGCCGGATCTGGCCGACCGCATCCTGATCGTCAACGGCGTCTCCAAGGCCTACGCCATGACCGGCTGGCGGATCGGCTACGCGGCCGGACCGGCGAGCCTGATCGACGCCATGCTCACGGTCCAGTCGCAGAGCACGTCCAACCCTTGCTCGATCGCCCAGGCCGCCGCCCGCGCCGCCTTGCTGGAAGACCAGTCCTCGGTGCCCGAGATGGTGACCGCCTTCGAGCGCCGGCGCGACTACGTCGTGGCGGCGCTCAACGAGCTGCCTGGCGTCCACTGCCTCAAGCCCGATGGCGCGTTCTACTGCCTGCCGAACGTCCGCGAGGCCATGCGCCGGCTGGACTGCCCCACGGACATCGCGTTCGCCACCCTGCTGCTCGACCGGGCGCGTCTCGCCGTGGTGCCCGGACTCCCGTTCGGCGCGCCCGGCCACGTCCGGGTCTCGTTCGCCACCGGCATGCCGACCCTTGAGGAAGGCGTCTCGCGCCTGCGCGACCTTCTTGCCTGACCCCTCCTTTCCCGCGCGTCCCGACTGGTGGGATCTTGATCGCGCGGACGCTTATCGCGCGTGGCGAGAGCGAACGCTGGACGAGAGCGTGGCGGACCTCGCGCCCGTTCCGCTGCGCGACCCCGCCCATCTAAGCGACGCGGAAGCCCGCGCCCTGATCTCTCGTCTGCGCGCAAGCGGTATCGTCCACTACGCCACGGACCGCGCCCTCGCTCCACAAGACGTTCTGGCCTTGGGCGAGCGACTAGGGCTCGCGAATCTCGACCATCACCAGTGCGCCGAGGCGGACGGGGTGGCCCGGCTGACGGCGCGGGAGGACGCGGCCGGGCGGTTCATCCCGTACACCCGAAACCGTCTGCGGTGGCACACCGACGGCTACTACCTGCCGGACTCGCGCAAGATCCGGAGCTTCATCCTGCACTGCGTCCGCCCGGCGCTGGACGGCGGCGTCAACCGGTTGCTGGATCCGCGCCTTCTGTACATCGCCCTGCGCGACGAGGACCCGGCTATGGTCCAAGCCCTGGCGCACCCGCGGGCCTTCGCGGTGCCCGCCCACGACGAGAGCGGCGCGGAGCGCCGCGCCGAATTCCGTGGTCCGGTCTTCTCCCTCGACGATGGACGCCTGCATGCGCGCTACACCGAGCGCGCCATCCACGTCCGCTGGCGTCCCGAGGCCGAGGCCGCCCGAAACCGAATCCGGGAACTGCTGGAGACCCTGCCGCAAGCTCGGCGCGCGCTCCGTCTGGAGGCGGGGTGCGGGCTGATCGCGCATAATGCGTTGCATTGCCGGAGCGCCTATACCGATTCCGCGGACCGCCCCCGCCTGCTGTACCGAGCCCGCTACACGGACCGCGCCACCTTCCCATGCTAACCCTGAGCGAGATCCTGATCGCCCGTCCCGACCTGGATTCCTTCGCGAGCCTGAAGGAGCTGATCGCGGACCGCATCGAGGCGGGAGAGCGCTTCCTCAGTCTGGACGTCCGCCCTCCGTTCCCCGACACTCCAGACGACTGGGAGGAGCGCCTGGAGAGTTTCTTCACGGCCCGCCGCCCATGACCGCGCGCTGGCGGGAACCAGACGCTCCGCCGCCGGCCGCCGCGTCCGACGTGGTGGACGTTCGCTATCGGATGCGTTGCGCGGCCTTGCCGGTCGACCATGCCCAGGATCTCCGCGCGGCGTTGCTTTCGGTCTGGCCTTGGCTGGAAGACGAGCCGCTCGCCGGCATCCACACCGTCCACGGCGCCGAATCCGGAAACGGCTGGATCCGCCCGGACGACCCGGCCGCCTATCTGCCGTTGTCGCGGCGCGCCCGGCTGGCGCTGCGGCTTCCGCGCCACCGGCTGGAGGAGGCGCGAGCCCTGCCCGGAACCACCCTGCGGGTCGGACCGGACCGGATGCGAATCGAGGATGGCAAGCCGCGCGCGCTGCAGCCGCAGGGCACGGCGTTCGCCCGGTACGTGGCGATCGAGACTGAGGAAGAGGAGGAGTTTCTGGATCTGTGCGCCGAGCGCCTGGAAGCCATCGGCGTCCAAGCGCCGCGCATGATGGCCGGACGGACCCACCCCGTCCGCGGAAGCGGCGACGCCACGGCGCGCTGCCGCAGCCTGATGCTGGACGGGCTCGAGCCGGAAGCGTCCCTGAATCTGCAGTGCCACGGGCTTGGGCCCGGGCGCCTGCTCGGTTGCGGGCTGTTCCTGCCCCACAAGAGCGTCGCCCCGGTCGCGGCGGCGCCCGGGCGCGAGAGCGGGTTCTGATAGAATGCGCGCCCCGACAACGACTCCTTGCCCCACCGCGCCGGCGGGGGGCTGACAACCCGAAGGGAGAGCGCGCATGCGACATTACGAGATCGTGTTTCTGGTCTATCCGGACCAAAGCGACCAAGTACCGCAAATGATCGAGCGGTACATGAAAATGGTGACCAGCAGGGACGGACAGGTGCATCGCCTTGAGGACTGGGGCCGACGTCAGCTGGCCTATTCCATCGACAAGCTGCACAAAGCCCACTACGTCCTGATGAACGTGGAGTGCGATTCGAAGGCGCTGGAGGAGATCCAGCACGCGTTCCGGTTCAACGACGCCGTGCTGCGCAGCCTGATCATCCACCAGGACCGCGCCATCACCGAGCCCTCGCCGCTCGCCAAGTCGGACGAGGAGGAAGGATCCGATAAAGAGTGGCGCGACGGATCGAAGGAATCGAGAAAGCCCGCCTCGGACGAAGCTCCGAGGAAAGCGTCGTCGCCAGAGCCCACCGACGAGAAAGAGAGCGAGGAGAAAGCGTCCCCACGGTCCACCCCGGCCAAGGAGCCCGCGCCAGACGAGAGCGCGACGGAACCCGGACCCGAGACCAAGGCGAGCGAGGACCCGGCCGCCGGGAAGCCCGCGCCCCCACCTTCCGAAACCCGAGAGTAACGACCATGCCCAGTCACCACAAACCCAAACGCGAGAGCGCGCGTCGCCTCGCGCGAAGCGACCCGTCGGAGATCGACTACAAGGACCTGGATCTGCTGAGCGACTACATCACCGAGACCGGGAAGATCATGCCGGCCCGAGTCAGCGGCGTTCCGGCGCGGTTTCAGCGCCGGCTGTCCGCCGCCATCAAACGCGCCCGTTATCTGAGCCTGTTGCCGTACTGCGACAACCACTGATGCTCGCCACGCTCGGGCGGTTCCTGCGCGGGCCTCCATTTCCGATCGTCGGGGGCCTGATCGCGCTGCAGGTGGTGGCCATCCATGTGCCGGCGATGCTGTTCGGCATCCTGCTCGCGGGCGTCGCCGCGGCGTTCATGGTCTTGGCGCGCCCCCCGCGGGACGCCACCGTGATCCTGGCGGCGTCGGGGATGGCTTACGCGGCCCTGGGCGAGTATTACCTGGGCGACCCTATGGCGGCCCTGATTCCGTTGCTGTTTCTCGGCGCCCCGGCGCTCCTCGCCGCCTTCCTGCGCTGGACCGATTCCCTGTCCCTGGCGATTTTGGGCGGCTTTCTGGGAGCCTGGGCCGGAGCCCACGCGATGGACCTGTTGCCGCTGGATCTGGATCAGGCCTGGAGAGAAACCCTGGAGACGCTTCGCGGGGAGCGCCCCGAGCCCTTCCGAGGCTTGCCCACGGAGTTGCTGATCCAGATCGGGAACGAGCTGATGATGGCCAGCCTGGCGCTACTGTCGAGCCTGCTGCTTCTGCTCGCCCGCCGCTGGCAGAGCGCGCTGGTGGAGACCCCGTTCTTCGCGCGGGAATTCCGGGCGCTCCACCACGGGCGGGCCGCGAGCGCCATGTTTTTGGCGGTCCTCGCCATGTCCTGGGCGTTCCCAACCCCGTTCATGCTGGGCCTGTCCCTGTGCCTGACCGCGGCGTTCCTGTTCCCGGGAGTCGCCGCCGCGCACCGGCTGGCCGACCGGATTCGCTACCGGCCGGCGGCCCTGATCCCTTTTTACGTCGTGTTGCTGAGCGTGCAGGAAGCGCTCTTGGCCGTGGCCGTGGCCGGCGCGGCCGGAGACCTGCTAGGATGGCGCGAGCGGACGGCGAACGACAAAGACCTTTCCTAGAAATCGGAGACAACGAGATGGATGTCATTCTTTTGGAACGCGTCGAGCGACTCGGCTCGCTTGGCGACGTGGTGCGCGTGCGACCCGGCTACGCGCGCAACTACCTGATTCCGGCCGGCAAGGCGAAATACGCGACCGAGGCCAACCTGGCCGAGGTTCAGGAGCGCCGGGAAGAGCTGGAGCGCCAGGCGGGAGAGACGCTGGCGCTGGCGGAGCGTCGGAAAGAGAAGCTGGACGGGCTCCGGATCACCGTCAAGGTGGAGACCAACCAGGAAGGCAAGATGTTCGGCTCGGTCGGCGCCGGCGACATCGCGCGCGCCGCCACCGAGGCGGGCGGGGAGCTGGAGCGCCATGAGGTGCGGCTGCCCGATGGCCCGTTGCGCGGCCTGGGCGAGCATTCGGTCACCGCGCGCCTGCATACCGACGTCGAGACGACCATGCTCATCGTCGTGGAATCCGGCGCCGTGGTCGAGACTCCGGTCGAGCTGGAAGAGGAGGAGACCGCCTCGGCGAAGGCGGACGCCGCGCCGGATGCCGCGGAAGAGAGCTCGGGCGATGCGGAACGAGCGTCCCAGTAGGTTGTCCACGGTTTTTCCACAGGCGTCCCACGGATTTCCCCCCGGTTTTCGTACTAATCGCTCTATTGACAACGCCTCCCGCGTCCGCGACAGTATGAGCTACCGAATCGCCGCGAGCTCGCGCCTCAAGCCCGTCGATCTCTAGAATCTCTCTGGAATGGACGAAGACGCTCCCCTAGCCCTTTCCGCCGTCGAGCCGATCGATGCCGAGCGCGCGGTGCTCGGCGCGCTCATCAACGACGAGAGCGCTTGGGACAAGATCGGGTACCTCCAGGCCCGCGATTTCGGCGAAGCCAGCCACCGCGTGATCTTCGACGCGATCCACTCCATGGAGAGCGAGGGCAAGGCGGTCGACCTCGTCACCGCCTCGGACCGACTGCGCCGCCACGCGGACTACTCAGACCATCCGGAAATCCTGGACTACGTCTGCCACATCGTGGACGAGAACTTCATGTCCGAGCGCGTCGAGCATTACGTTCGCATCGTGCAGGAATGCTCGACGCAACGCCAGTTGCGCCGGGCCTGCGCCGACATCATCGCCCTGATCAACGACCCGCGCGGGAGAGATTCCGACGAGATCGTTAGCGAGGCGGAACGCCTGATCCTGCAGGTCTCCGACACCGAAAGGCATGGGCGCGACGATTTCACGCGCATCGGGAAAGCGGCGGGCGAAGCCAGCGGAATGATCGAGACTTGCCAAGAGTGGCTGCGCGACAACCCCGGAAAGCAATTGCTGACCGGCACGCCAACCGGTTTTGACGCCTTCGACCGCAAAACGTTTGGGCTGCAACCTGGCGAACTGGTCATCCTCGCCGCGAGTCCCAGCATGGGCAAGACCAGTCTGGCCATGAACATCGCGTTCAACGTCGCCGCCGGAGGCATTCAGGATCACGAGGAGGACGTGGTCGCGGTCTTCAGCATGGAAATGTCGGCGCGAGCGCTCGCCGACCGCCTGCTGGCCATGGTCGCCCAAGTCGACCAGAACAAGCTGCGCGGAGGACGGCTGGAGGACGCCAACTGGAAAGCTATCGAGGGAGCCCTCACCATGCTGACCAAGCCCAACCTGTACGTGTACGAGGTGTCCTCCCCCACTCCGGCCCTGATCCGTCGCATGGCGCGGAGATTGCGCGCGAGACACGGCAACAAGCTCGACCTGATCGTCATCGACTACCTGCAGCTGATCCCTGGAGAGGGCCGGGACGCCAACAATCGCAACGCCGAGCTGGCCATCATCACCCGAGAGCTGAAAGCGATCGCCGTCGAGCTGAACGCTCCGGTGCTGTGCCTGTCTCAGCTCAACCGCCAAGGGGCCGGGCGCGAGGCGGGCGACGCGCCCAAGCTGCAGGAGTTGCGCGATTCCGGAGCCATCGAGCAGGACGCCGACATCGTCATGTTCTTGTACAAATCCACCAGTGACGAAAACATGTCGAGCCCCGATATCGCCAACGCGGTGCTGAAAGTGGCGAAAAACCGGAATGGCCCGTGCTTCGACATGAATCTGGTCTTCACCAAGAAGCACTACCACTTCACGCAGCATGGAACGGACGACTACCACGACGTAGCCCCGCCCGACTACGACTCCTCCCCATGAGCCGGCCCGCCCGGGTCCGCGTCTCCCTCCCCAATCTGGTCCACAACTGCGGACAAGCGCGCGCCCGCGCGCCGAACGGCTCGCTGATGGCGGTGGTCAAGGCCAACGCCTACGGACACGGCGCCCTCGCCTGCGCCCGGGCCCTTCGCGGACACGCGGACGCGCTCGCGGTCGCGACCCTAGGCGAAGGCGCCGAACTGCGCGACGGCGGCGTGCCGGACCCCATCGTCCTGCTGCACGGAGTCCGGACCCCCGCGGAACTGGAGACGGCGGTCGCCCAAAACCTCTCCCCGGTCACGCACGACCTCGAGCAACTCGCCTTGCTGGAGCGCGCCCGGACCCCCACCACGGACCTCCGGCTCTGGCTGAAAGTAAACACCGGCATGAACCGACTCGGCGTCGACCTGGAGATGGCGGAATCCTGTCTCGCGCGCATGCGCGCCCTGCCGTGGCGCGCCGGACCGATCGGACTGATGACGCACTTGGCTTGCGCCGACGAGCCCGGCGACGCCGAGACCACCGCGCAACTGGAGCGATTCGCCAGGATCTCGGCGCCTGAGGAGCGCTCGGCCGCCAACTCCGCCGCCGTGCTACGTCACCCCGAAAGCCATCTGGACTGGATCCGCCCCGGACTGATGCTGTACGGAGTCGCGCCGTCGCATTGTCCCGCCGCGGACCTGCGCCCGGTCATGACTCTGGAGGCCCCCCTGCTGACGATCCGCGAATGTCGCGCTGGCGAGCGGATCGGGTACGGAGCGGACTACGAATGCGCCTCGGACATGCGGGTCGGACTGGTCGAGGCCGGCTACGCCGACGGCTACCCGCGGGCGTCGAGCGGGGGCGCGGAGGTCGCCGTCGGGGACCAGCGCTTCCCGATCCTGGGCCGCGTTTCCATGGACCTGATCGCCATCGACCTCGCGCGCGGCTCCGTCGCCATCGGGGACTTGGTGGAACTATGGGGCGCGCGCATGCCAGTCCGGGAAGTCGCCGAGAAAAGTGGTACAATTCCCTACGAGTTGCTGACGCGGGCGGGATACTCGCGCCGCGGATCCAGCGACCGCTAGGGGACCTCGCCAGAGCCGCCAGCTCTGGGGCGAGGATTTCAGGAGACGACGCGGCCATTGGCCGGAGTTGACGACTTCATGGCATCACTTTCTCGTCACGGAATTCGGAACCCGCGTCCATCGCTCGGACGGGCGCCGCTATCGCGTCCCCGCTCTCCGTTCTCCTCCCCGATCCAACAATGCCCTTCGGGCATTCGTTAGATCACTCTCTTTTCTCAAGAAACCTATTTTTTCACTCCAAACTGAAGGGGTCGCCCCTTCAAGGAGAAACGACTATGAAAATGGTTGTCGCCATTATCAAGCCGTTCAAGCTCGACGAGGTTCGGGAAGCGCTGTCGGAGAAAAACGTCAGCGGCGTCACCGTCACCGAGGTCAAGGGCTTTGGACGACAGAAAGGACACACCCAGGTGTACCGGGGGTCGGAATACGCGATCGATTTCCTGCCCAAGGTCAAGCTGGAGGTCGCCGTGACCGATGAGCGGCTGGAGGGCGTGATCGAGACGATTCGCGAGACCGCCAACACCAGCCAGATCGGGGACGGGAAAATTTTCGTGCATGACCTGAACCAGGTCCTGCGCATACGTACAGGAGAAACTGACAATGAAGCGATTTGATCTTTCGCTCTGCCGGGTCACGCTCGCGGTGGCTGGTCTCTTGGCTCTGGCCATCGCGCCGGAATCGGCGTGGGCCGCGGCCGCGCTGGATACCGGCGACACGGCCTGGATGCTGACGGCCACCGCCCTGGTGCTGTTCATGACCCTGCCGGGACTGGCGCTGTTCTACGCGGGCCTGACCCGGGCGAGCAGCGTGCTCTCGGTGCTGATGCAGGCTTTCGCAATCGCCTGCCTGGCTTCCCTGCTGTGGTTCGTCTGCGGCTATAGCCTGGCGTTCGGAGATGGCGGGAACCTCAACGCCTGGATCGGCGGACTCGAGAACATGTTCCTCGGGGAACTGGACCGAGACGCCCTTTCCGGAACCATCCCTGAGTCGGTGTTCGTCACGTTCCAGATGACGTTCGCCATCATCACGCCCGTGCTGATGATCGGTAGCTTCATCCAGCGAATGCGCTTCCCGGCGCTGCTGTGGTTCGCCACGCTGTGGCTGATCCTAGTCTACTTCCCGGTCGCGCACTGGGTGTGGGGCGGAGGATGGCTCGGCGAGATGGGCGTGCTGGAATTCGCCGGCGGACTGGTGGTGCACCTCACGGCCGGCGTCGCCGGCATCACGGCGGCGCTCCTGATCGGGCCTCGCTCCGAGTTTCCGGAGCGAGTCTCTCGGCCGCATAACCTGACGCTCACCGTGATAGGCGCCAGCATCCTCTGGGTCGGCTGGTTCGGCTTCAACGCCGGCAGCGCGGTTGCCGCCGGCAACGACGCCGGTATGGCCATGCTGGTGACGCAGCTCGCGACGGCCGCGGCCGCGCTGACCTGGATGGTGGCCGACTGGGCGCGCTACGGAACGCCGAAGGCGCTCGGAATCGTCACGGGAGCCGTGGCCGGACTGGTGGCCATAACCCCGGCATCCGGATTCGTCGGACCAATCGGCGCCGTGCTGATCGGCTTGGCGGCCGGCCTCGCTTGCTTCGTCGCCACGAACGTCGTCAAGCAGAAACTCAAGCTGGACGATTCTCTGGACGTGTTCGCGGTGCATGGCGTCGGGGGCGCGCTCGGCACGATCTTGACCGGCGTGTTCGCGGCGGAAGCCTTTGGCGGCGTGGGACTGCATGCCGATGGCATCGGCGCCCAGCTGGGCATCCAGATCATTGGCGTGGCCGCGGTGTTCTCGTGGACGGTCATCGTCACCGCCGTGATCGTCAAGCTGGTCGGGCTCTGGACCAAGACGCGCGCTTCGGAAGAAGAAGAGCGCATGGGCCTAGACCTCTCCCAGCACGAGGAAAGCGGCTACCACTTGGAGTGATCGAGCTCGAACCGCTTATGGAAGGGGCGCCCGCGGCGCCCCTTCTCATTTTTGGGAGCGCCGGAATCGGCCTTGGACGAACCACCTAACCGAGACGGTCAGCCAGCCGCGTGACGGATCAGCGAGATGGAGTCGCCGCGGTCCATCGCTCCAGCAAGCGCGGAAAGCAAGGACATTCCTCAAGTGATCGTCCATCCAAGCAGGTGGCGGCATCTTCCATAATTCCCGCTTGATGCCCGCCATCGTGTCCACGATCCGCTCGTGGCCTCGCTTACCATTTTGGTGGACCCCAGCTCACGAGCTTCTATTCCGTGCCCTCCATCTTTAGATAATTGGTCGCCTCATTCACCGGGGTCAAATCCATTCAATTCCATCTGAAGATCAGACCAGTCCGCCGCTTTCCCGTTCCGTTACTGCCAACCCTATCGGATCATCCCAAGAGTATCTGGGATGTCTGACTTCCTTCACTTTGGAAATATCAGCAATATCCGAAAGACGCCTATATTCCGCGTATTGCTGCGCCGCCTCTTGAAGAAGTTGAAATATCTCAGCTTCACTGAGGCGTGCACGATCCTGCGGATTGAGGAAATCTCGGGCGTTCTTCATATCAATCATTACGCCATCCTACTAGAACGAGAGCCTGATCGCTCAACCATCCAATCGACATTGAGCAACCGCGTAGAATCTTCGCCCCATGGTCTCAATCATGAGGATGGAATTGGGCATTGCTACGAAAGTGATGCTAGCGCAGGCAAAGCATGACGTGCGGAATTATCCCCGATATCCGATCTAAACAGGCTACGCCAAAGGGGTAAGGGCGCGCATCTGGACATCCTCCGACGGCGCGCCAGGAAATCACCGGCAACGCGGTTGACATCAAGGCCACCCATTCTCGCGCTCCTTCTCAATATTCCAATACGCGAAGAGTCCCAAGCGCCTGGACAAACCGGTTTTGGCGCGCTTCTGGGCGCCCGGATCCAAGGAAGGGGATCCGTTGATGCTATATGATAGAGATCAAGGCCACGGGCCGCCAACATCAGGGAACCAACACTAGGAGGAACCACACGCCATGAAAATGGTAGCCGCAATCATCAAGCCCTTCAAGCTGGACGACATTCGCGAGGCTCTGTCCCAGCAGGACATCCACGGCATGACCGTCATAGAGGTGAAGGGCTTCGGACGGCAGAAAGGACATACCGAGCTGTATCGCGGCTCGGAGTACGTCGTCGATTTTCTGCCGAAGATCAAACTGGAGGTCGCCGTCGAGGACGACCAGCTCGAGAAGGTCATCGAGACCATTTCCGAGACCGCGAACACTGGCAAGATCGGCGACGGAAAGATTTTCGTCTACGAATTGGCCGACGTCATTCGGATCCGCACGGGGGAGCGAGGCGATGAAGCGATCTAAATTTCTGGGCGGGCTGGCCGCGTTGCTAGCCGTAGCCCCCTCGCTGGCTCTCGCCGAGGAGCTCAGTCCGGGCGACACCAGCTGGATGCTGACATCAACCGCGTTGGTCCTGTTCATGACCTTGCCGGGGCTGTCCCTGTTCTACGCCGGACTGGTCAGCTCCCGCAACGTCCTCAGCGTGCTTATGCAGTGCTTCTCGATCGCCTGTCTCGCCTCGGTGCTGTGGGTCGTCTTCGGCTACAGCCTGGCCTTCGGCGATGGTGGCGGAAGCAATCCCTGGATCGGGGGACTGGACAACCTGTTCCTCGGCGATCTCGCCCGGGACTCGATGTCCGGGACGATCCCCGAGACGGTCTTCGTGATGTTCCAGATGACGTTCGTCGTCATCACTCCCGCGCTGATCATCGGGGGCTTCGCCGAGCGCATGCGCTTTCCCGCCATGCTCTGGTTCACCGCCCTGTGGATCACTCTGGTGTACCTGCCGGTCTGCCACTGGGTCTGGGGCGGCGGCTGGCTCTCGGAGATGGGCGTGCTGGACTTCGCGGGCGGGCTGGTCGTGCACCTCACGGCCGGCGTCGGGGCCTTGACCGCGGCCATCATGCTCGGTCCGCGGGACGGCTTTCCGGGCCGCCTGATGCCCCCGCACAATCTCACCCTAAGCGTGATGGGGGCGGGCATGCTGTGGGTTGGCTGGTTCGGGTTCAACGCTGGCAGCGCGGTCGCCGCCGGCAGCGACGCCGGCATGGCCATGCTGGTCACGCACATCAGCGCCGCCGTCGCGTCGCTGACCTGGATGATCGCGGACTGGGTCTATTTCGGCAAGCCCAAGGTGCTCGGCATCATCACTGGCATGGTGGCGGGGCTGGGGTCCATCACTCCGGCTTCCGGCTTCGTCGGGCCGCTCGGCGCGATCATCATCGGCCTCTCGGCGGGACTGCTGTGCTTCATCGCGACCAACGCGGTCAAGCAGAAGCTCAAGATCGACGACTCGCTGGACGTGTTCGCGGTGCATGGCATCGGCGGAATCCTCGGCACCATTCTGTGCGGCGCGCTCGTGGCGGAGACTTTCGGCGGCGTCGGAATGCCCATGGGCATGACGATGGAGAGCCAGTTGACGGCGCAGGTCGTCGGCGTCCTGTCCGTCTTGGTCTGGACCGTCGTGGTCACGGCCGTGATAGTCAAACTGGTCGGGCTCTTCACCCCCGCGCGAGCCAACGCGGACGAGGAACTGGCCGGACTGGACAACAGCCAGCATCAGGAAAGCGGATACCGCATCCGTTGATCCGTCCGTCTTCGGAGATTGGAGAGGCGCCTCCGGGCGCCTTTCCTTTATCTCAAAGAAGCGGTCTTCGCGGCTACTCCTCGACCCGTTCCCAGCCAGACAGGTCCGCCGGAGCGTCGCGTCCCTCGTTGTCCCAAACGGAATAACCAGATTTCCGATCCACCACCGCCTGGGCCGCCTCCTCGGGGATGGGAAACGTCAGAGTCGGCGTGCCATCCACCCACAAATCCCACATGCCGAGCGGCTCCTGTCGCAACTCGAAAACGGCGATATCCGTTCGCAGTCGGTATATCATTCTCTTTATAGTAACGCCTTCCGCTTCCCATGGCTACCGCCCTGCTCACCTTCCACGGCCTCTTCCCGGACGAGATACGCCAGGAAGGCCAGACCTTGGTCTCGAAGGTCCTGTTCGACGTCGAGTATCGCGGGAAGCTGCACGCCCACCATATGGCGCACGTCATCCAGGTCGATGGCGAGAAGCTTCCCCGGGTGACGAGCGACTTCGGACTCCCCTGCGAGGGCTTGGCGGACGCGGTGTTCGCCTACCTGGACTACGTGTACGGACCGCAAAGCCACAGCGTCTCGCACGGCGGTCCCAAAGGACCCAACCTCAGGGACAACGCGTTGCACGTGGAGTGGCGGACTCGGCTGAAAATCCCGGATTCCTGACCGGTGGCTACTCGGAAACCGCGTACCGCAACGTCCGCGCCTGATGCAGCAACTCATGCAGGTTGGCCACCACCGCGTGGGGGCGATACGGGTAGCTGACGGTACCAGGGAAGATCCGGTCGATCCAGTCCCGCTCCCAACCGGCCCCGTTGTAGAACACCGCCGCCACTTCCGCTTCGCGAGCGGCGGCCACGTCGGTCGTGCTGTCCCCGACGTACCAGCAATGCATGCCCGGGCACTCGCCAAGACGCCGTAGCGCTTCCCGTATCTGATCCGGGTGGGGCTTGCGTCGCGGCGCGTCGTCGCCACACACGACCACCTCGAACGCCTCCCGCCAGCCACGGTCCCCAAGCAGATCCATCTCCCGAACCACGAACTCCCGATTCCGGTTGCTCAGCATGCCGAGACGAATATCCATGTCTCGCAGATGGCCCAAGGTTCTCAGAGCGTCCGGTTCCAGCGGAGTCACCGATCCGCAGTGGTTTCGGTACGCGGCGTCGAACGCGCGATGCGCGCGATCCTTGGCCTCTTGATCGCGACCGAAAAGCACCTCGAAGATATCGGTCCGGGAAACCGCCCGAGCCTCGCGGATTTTGGGGTGCAGCCGTCTGTGCTCGCGGACGTAGCGAACCAGCTTGGCATCCTCAAGAGTGCGGCTCTCCTTGATCGGGACCATCCGATCGAACAGACCCAGTTCCTGCAGTTTCGGCAGAATATCGTCGACCGCGTGATACATCGCGTCGTGGGTGTCCACCAGCGTCGCGTGCCAATCGAACAGAATCAGCCGGGGAACGGCGTGCGGGAAGTCAGTCAGGCTCATGCAGGTAAGCGCTCTCCATTTCCAGAAGAAGATCGCGCCGGCACAGGGAGCCGCGCAGAAAGTGGCAGGGAAAGCCCTTCCCCATGACGGCCTCCACCTCGCGCTGGACGGCCGGAAGGTCTTCTGGATTCTCCAAATAGATCTTTTGGAACGGGAGCTGACGCAACCGCTCCGGGTCTCGCGCGCCCTGAATGCGGGCCTGCTCGATCACGGCCGCCTGATTGCGCAGGATTTCCTGGGCCTGGGCCGCGGCGTCGCCAGAGTGGCGCGTCGCGTGCCCCGTGATGCTGGCGGTGCCGGACAGATACAGGGCGGACTGTCCGTCCGCGACATGCGACACCCCCCGACAAAACGAGGGGCCGTGCGGACCCAAGTGCTCTGGATAGTTCGAGGGGGCCGTCTGCCGGGGATTCTCGATCGGGTTTCCAGGCTCGACGCCCGCCAGAAAATACACCGCGAACCCTGGCGCGACGCTGCCGGTGGTGGTGACGGCCGGCAAGATTCGGCTGGTCTCCCGCCCGTCCTCAAGCATGGCTTGGCGGCGGCCTTCGCAGAAGGAGCGATAGCGATCCAGGCCGCCCGCTGACTCGACGATGTTCGGGAAGTGATTCCATACGCGCAGAATCCAGGGACACCCCTGCTCGCGCGCGAGTTGGAGCAAATCCCGGTAGATTCGCCGCGCTAGCGGGCGCAAGTCCGGCGAGTCCTCTTCGAACGTCGCGTAAGCCAGCATTCGCGAGCCGAAGCGAACGAATCGAAATCCACGGGCTTTTCCGCGTCGCTCAATTCGGTCGCTGGTCCAACGCTCGCACAGGATCGATCGACCCAACGGTGGCAACGCCAGCTCTAGAGCGGAATCGCTGGCCGACGAGCGCGCGCCGTATAAGATACGCGCGAGGGTCCGCTCGGAGTGTCGGGGAGGAGCCGGACCCGAAAAATATTCGATTCGAAAGCCCGGCGAGATCGAGGACATGGATGGATACGACCGGAATCAGCGGCCTCCCAGAGGCATTCTCATTTTAACATCGGGCGGCGAAACGCGGGAGAATCATGCGCGTCGGCATTGACGCCGGGGGAACCTTCACGGATTTCGTGATGCTGGACGGCGAGTCCTGGCGGGTTCACAAGGTTCCATCCGACCCGGATTCTCCGGCGCGGGCGATCCGGCGCGGATTACGGGAGATGGGCATCGACCCACGGCGAGCGTTTCATCTGGTCCACGGAACCACCGTCGCGACCAACGCCGTCCTGGAGCGCAAAGGCGCGCGGTGCGCCTACATCACCAATCGCGGGTTCGCCGACATCCTAAGTCTGGGCCGCCAAGCGCGCGATGAGCTCTACAACCTGACCCCAACGCCCGAGGAGCCGCCCATGCCTGAGGAGCTTCGCGTCGAGATCGGGGGGCGCGTCTCCTTCAAGGGGGAGGAGCTGGAGCCCCTGACCGAGGAGGATCTGGACGATCTGCGCCGGAAAATCGAGGAGCTGAATCCCGAGGCGGTGGCGATCAACCTTCTGTTCTCGTTTCTGGACGACCGCCACGAACGGCGGATCGCGCGCGCCCTGCCTGGTGATCTGTTCATTTCCCGCTCGTCCGAGACATTGCCTGAGATCCGGGAATACGAGCGTGGCATGGCGACTTGGCTCAACAGTTACGTCGGCCCGCGGGTCGGGCGCTACATTGACGACCTGGGCCAATCCCTGCCGAACGCCCAGCTTGACGTCATGCAGAGCCACGGCGCCACGCTACCGGGTCGGCTGGCATCGCGGCACGCGGTGCGACTGCTGCTGTCAGGCCCAGCCGGAGGACTGGCCGCCGCCCTTCAGATCGGACGACAGTCCGGGGACGCGCGCGTCCTGAGCCTGGACATGGGAGGAACCTCCACCGACGTGGCGTTGCTGGACGGGGGAGTCCGGATCACGTCCCGGGGAAAGATCGGAAACATTCCCGTCTCGGTGCCGATGGCGGACATGCATACCATCGGGGCTGGCGGAGGGTCGCTGGCGTACCGGGACGCCGGAGGACTGCTCCGGGTCGGCCCGCGCTCCGCCGGAAGCCGACCCGGCCCCGCCTGCTACGCCCGCGGCGGCGTGGAACCCACCGTGACCGACGCGAACGTCGCGCTGGGCTGGTTGCCGGCGCGAACCCGGCTGGGAGGCGACCAGCCCCTGGATGTCGAGGCGGCCGAATCGGCGCTCGAACGACTGGCGCGAGAATTGGGGATGGGATCGCGTGAGACCGCCCTGGGCATCGAGCGTCTGGTGAACGAGAACATGGCCCAAGCCTTGCGGGTCGTCTCGGTGCGCCAGGGCCACGACCCGAAAGATTTCACGCTGATGGCGTTTGGCGGGGCCGGCGGGTTGCATCTGTGCGAACTGGCCGACGCGCTATCGATGACGCGGGCGATGGTTCCGGTCCACTCCGGGATCTTCTCCGCGCTCGGCCTGTTGCTGGCGCCGCGGGGGCGGGAACTGTCCCGGAGCGTTCCTGGACGGCTAGCGGACTTCGACGATATCGGAATCGAGCGCCGCTTCCATGAGCTCGCTGAGCGGGTCCACGAGGATGTCGGGAGGGAGATCTCGGCATCCTGGCTCTCGTCGCGCGATCTGGACTTGCGCTACGAGGGGCAGTCTGAAGTCCTGCGCCTGCCCTGGACCTCAGTGGCCCAAGCGCGAGAAGGCTTTCACGCCCGCCACCGCGAGCGTTACGGCTACGCGCTCGACATGCCGGTGGAACTGGTCAGCCTTCGGATCAGCCTGATAGATCCGTCCTCTCCGCCAGCCCTGCCTCCCTGGCCGGCGCGAGACCCGGCGGCGCCTCTCGACCACGCGACGGTGCATGGCCTGGATCGACCGGTTCCGGTCTACGCGCGCGCCGAGCTGGCGGCCGGCCAGATGGTGGAGGGGCCCGCCATCATTCTCGAGGACACCGCCACGATCCGGGTCTCGCCTCGCTGGCGGGCGAGGGTGGACACCTATGGTAATATCCGACTGCGAACCGATCCTTGATTCTTCCAAATATCCCCGCCGCCTTGACAAGCGAACTGATCGCCCTCTGGCACGGCCTGTTCCTGATGCCAGCCTGGGGCTACCTCCTGCTGATTCTGGGACTGACGCACATCACCATCGTCTCAGTCACGCTTTTCCTGCATCGAGAGCAAGCGCACCGCGGATTGCGCCTTAGCCCACCGGTCCGGCACTTTTTCCGCTTCTGGCTTTGGCTGACCACCGGCATGGTGACCCGGGAGTGGATCGCGGTGCACCGCAAGCACCACGCGGCCTGCGAGACCGCCGGCGACCCGCATAGCCCGGCCGTCTCCGGCCTTCGCGCCGTGCTGTGGTCCGGCGTGCGCCTGTACCAGGAAGAAGCCGCGCGGGAAGAGACTCTGCGTCGCTATGGGAGCGGCGCGCCAGACGACTTCTTGGAGCGCCATCTGTACGCTGGCCAACGAAATCTGGGAATCGTTCTGCTATTGCTGGCGCAATTGGTTCTGTTCGGGTTGCCAGGGCTCGCCATGTGGGCGATCCAGATGACGTGGATTCCGTTTTTCGCGGCCGGTGTGATCAATGGAATTGGGCACAGATTCGGCTACCGATCCTTCGCCACGGACGACCTTTCCACCAACATCGCCAATATTGGCATCCTGATCGGCGGAGAGGAGATGCACAACAACCACCATGCCTTCCCGTCCTCCGCGAGATTCTCGATGCGCTGGTGGGAATTCGACATCGGCTGGATGTACATTCGCCTGCTCCGCGCGTTGCGGATGGCGAAAGTGTTGCGTCAGGCTCCCCGGCTCGAGCTGCGGCGGGCGCAGACCCAGATCGACCAGAAAACGATGCAGGCTCTGATCTCCAGCCGCATCATGGTCATGGGCCAGTACGCCCGGAAGGTGCTGATGCCGACGTTGCGCGCCGAGATGCGGAGCGCCACCGGCCATTACCGCATTGGGCTCAAGCGCTTGGGCAAGATGCTGCCCACGTTGGAGCACCGACTGACGCCCCTCGATCACAGCCAGCTCCAGCAACTTCTGTCCCGACATCCCCGCCTGCGCGAGGTCATTCGCTATCAGCGCAAGCTGCAAGAGATCATCCGCGCGCGGAACGAGGGATACCGGATCATGCGCGGGCGGCTCGACGAATGGTGCGCGGAGGCCGAGCGCACCGGCATCGCCGGGCTCCAGCGGTTCGCGCGTCATCTGTGCCGCTACTCGCTGCGACCCGCCTGAGCGTCATTCCCCTGAACCAAACATCCTCGCTTTCCCTGACAATGAAAAGATATTCCTGGACCTTGGCACTCTTTCTTCCCCTCGCCCTGGCCGGTTGCGAGACCGTCGGCTCCCTGTTCGATGACGAGGACGCGCGCGCCGGGACCGTGGCCGAGGAGCCATCCATCAAATACGTGACCGTGACCGTCAAGGACCGGTATGGGTTCCGCGTCAAGGACCCGCTGGGCCAGAGGACGACCGGAGGGAGTTGCGGGATCTGGAAAGACGCGAAAACGGAAATGCGGGGCGGGTGCTGCTGGAACAACCGAGGCGATTGCGCCTGTCCCTGTCCCGAGTAGCGAATCCCGCTTTCTCGCGGGACCAGGAAAAACGAAAAACGCCGGACCGAAAGCGGTCAGGATTCCTACTTGATTTTCGCTTCCTTATAGAGGACGTGCTTGCGCACGACCGGATCGTACTTCTTGATCTCCATCTTGCCGGTGGCCGTTCGCTTGTTTCGGGTGGTCGTGTAGTAATGCCCGGTGCCGGCGCTCGACACCAGCTTGATCTTCTCCCGAACCGCCTTGGCCATGACCGTCAGACCCGCTCGCCGCGGGCGCGAAGCTCTCCGAGCACCACGTCGATGCCCTTCTTCTCGATGACGCGCATCCCCTTGCGGGAGACTCGCAACTTCACCCAGCGATTCTCGCTCTCCACCCAGAAGCGCTGGGTGTGAAGATTCGGCAGAAAACGCCGCCGCGTCTTGTTGTGCGCGTGCGAGACGTTGTTGCCCGCCATCGGGCGCTTGCCGGTAACTTGGCAGATTCGAGACATGGGATAAGGTCCGTTCTTGCGCGGCGCACTTTATCAGAAACCGCGCTCCAGCGCAAATCCAGCGAGAATCATGGCGGGCTCGCGCCACCAAGCTCAAGGGAAAGCCGCGCGTGGTAGAGTGAGCGTTCAAGTGCCGACGAGCCCCAGGTCGCGTCGACTTTCGAATTCCTCAATTACCTCGGTCCGGCGCCCAAGTTCCACGAGGTGATGGCTGGAACGATCACGGCGGAAAGCGCCCGACTTCCAGAGCGTCCGCGAAAACTGATGACGAGAGTCTTGAGAAAGAAATCTTGATGCAGGTCAGCATTCGCGACCGTGACGCGCTACTGGCGATCTCGCCAGCGGCGCTGTCCGCATACGCCCGCGCCACTGGCTGGAGTCAGCGAGCATCGTACCGC
Source organism: uncultured candidatus Poriferisulfidus sp. (assembly GCA_965116025.1). Taxonomy (GTDB): domain Bacteria; phylum Pseudomonadota; class Gammaproteobacteria; order Poriferisulfidales; family Poriferisulfidaceae; genus Poriferisulfidus. The sequence goes on along the minus strand of OZ220480.1, from coordinate 1,164,128 downwards.
GAGCGCTCGGACATCTACATCAGCGACGCGTTGCCGGAAATCGTCGTGCCGCGCACGACGCGCCTTGGAGACTACGCGAGCGTGGTGGCGGAACTGATCGAGACCTTCGCGCGAGTTTCCCGTCAGGACGAGCTGACGGTGTACCACTCGCTGGTGACGGCGGACCGCGACGTTATTCGCGTTCAAACGCCAGAAAGGAACCATGGCGGCCTTCCTCTCGACGACGGCTTGAGGCTTTTCGAGGGCGTTCGGGACATGGTGCTATCCACGACCCGCTCGCTCCGTGGACCTCGCCCGGCATACCGAGAAAGGGCGAATCGGGAAACTACGGAACTGCTGAGACAGATGCGGTTTGGGCCAGCGAGCCGAGGCGGATTGGCCGTGACATTGCTGACGCCGGCCATACCATCGTCCCTTCCGTCACCAGTCGAGGATCCAGAAGACCCGGACGCGCCAGACGCGCGGCGGATGACGAGACGGCTCGTCGAAGCTCTTGACGCGGCGCGCCGAGTGACGGAACGAGCGAGCGGAGCGCCGGCGAGAAAGACGCCTTCGAAGATGTCGTTACCAGGGGAGTTGAGCGCCAATTTTTGCGAGGCGCTGGTCAAGATGATCGAGCCTTTCGCGACGCTGGACGTAGGCATCGAATGGGCGCGAACGCGACCGATGACACCACCAAGGTCCATATTCCGGTTCGGTCGACCAGATGCCGCGATGCTGCACGAGGTGGCGCGCGCGTTTCGGAAGCGCGCGCCACGATTCGACGCGAGACTCCATGGCTTCGTTCACGTCTTGGCGCGAGCGGACGAGGACGCTGGCGGAAAGATCAAATTGAAGACCAAGATGGACGGACGGGAGCTAATGGTCACGGCGGATTTGGAGCGAACGGATTACGAGCGGGCGATACAAGCCCGCGAGGGTGCCATGGTTACGCTGAAGGGCGATCTTGAGCGAACGGGCCAGAAGTGGAAATTACTGAATCCTCGGGTGGAAAGCGTCTTGCGCGATGATGGACGGGAATCAGAAAATGGCTGGCGAGGACGACACTGATTCGAGGGTAGCTTTCGATTTCTTGATCATTCAAGATGGCGACTCGCTGGCCGGCGCGCGTCGCGAGAATATCCCGCGTTTCGTCTGATCCTCCCGATATCAGCCGGTCCCAGCGGCCAAATCCACCCTGCGCGTTGACGGCGCGCGCGCATTCGTCAAGACAATCGAACTCGGCTCGATCACGCTCACGTTCGGGCCTCATAGGTCATGCCTCGCGCGAATTCGAAAGCATTGCTGGACGCGACAAGCATATCGCGCAGGTAGACTTCATTCTTCCGCATAGATGACTTTGGCCGATCCCAGAATTTCCTTGCGACGAAGACGGTTTTGGCTTCGCTCCACCGCGGACCTCGCAAGGACATCCACCGACCGTCCGAACAGGCTTTCCAACTCATCCGCCATGCTGACGAACCCCAGTCCCGGAACGTTGCCAGGCTTGAACGAAACGAGAACGTCAATGTCGCTTTCACGGCCGAAATCCTCGCGTAGAACCGAGCCAAACAAAGACAGTTCCGTGATCTTCCAACGCTGGCAGAATTCCGCGACCACATCTTGGGACACCTTGATTCGCGCGAGCGCCCGGTTCTCGCTCTGCAAATCTCCAACCGACTGGCCCATCATTCCAGCTCCACTATTTTCAAGCTCTCGACGTCTCGATCACCCACGATCTTGACCGCGTGCGCGAATAAAGAGAGAACGGATGTCACGATAAGCCTGATCAGGCCGGGATGAATTTCGGCCTTGAGGGTTTTCGCCAGCTTGTCCCAACCGCTGCTCGCCCCAGCCATTCGGATTGGCGGATTCTCTGGAGACTCGAAAAGGGAGCGTCGCGCCCTCCCTGAGCCGGCGCACCCCTAGACCGATTCGCTAACGCTAAGGTCACGCCCAGCGAAAAGTACCACCGAGCGCCCCGACTGGCGCGGAGCCTCAGGCGAACAGAAAATCGGATTCGGTCAGGGACTCCGAATCAACGTTCAGCAACGTGATGGTTCCGCCCTGGCCACCTCCGTAGGTGACCACGGCGTTGCCGTTGGCGTCGTTGGTGATCGTCAGCCCATCGTACCCATGCCCGACCTCGACAAAGCGGATCTTGTCGCCATCCTGGAAGTCGCGAATGATGTCGGCGCCGTCCTCCTTGCGGAACGAGAACAGGTCGGCACCTCGGCCGCCCCACAGCATGTCGTCGCCAGTCATGCCAGCGAGCAAATCGTCGCCTCTGCCACCCCTGAGGATATCGTCGCCACCACCACCGGCCAACATATCGTCTCCTTTATGTCCCATCAATTTATCGTCGCCCTCCTCGCCATGCAGTCGATCATTGCCGCTTTTGCCCTTTAGCTTGTCGTCGCCCTTGCCGCCGTGGAGCGTATCGCGGCCGAAAGTGCCGTGCAGCGTGTTGTCGCCATCGCCACCATGGGCCGTGATGCCCATGCCGAGGGCCTTGAATTCGGCCAGCGACATTCCGCCGATCGTGACGGTGCCTCCTCCGTCGCCACCAACCGCCTTCTCGCGGGTGTAACAGAGTTTCCCGTTCTCGTCGGTCTCGCTATAGAAGAGGGTTTTCAGGGAGCCATCGTCGGTGCCGCCATCGCCATAGACGATGACCGCCTCGCCATCCCGTTCCGTGAACTTGAGGGGACCAGCGTCCCCGTCGCCCCAGACGAACACGATCGTGTCGTCCGCTTGCAGATCGTAGATGTAGTCGAAGCCGTCGCCGAGGCGGAACGCGAACCTGTCGGCGCCTTCGCCACCATTGAGCCAATCGTTGCCTTTGCCGCCAGCGAGATTATCGTCGCCCGATTCGCCCGTCAGGTCATCGTTGCCTCCTTGACCGTAGAGCCAGTCGTCGCCACTTCCGCCCCAGATCGTGTCAAAACTGTCGCCGGCGAAGATATAGTCGTCACCACCCTCGCCGTTGATATACTCGGAAGCCGCGGTGCCGCGCAGGACTTCGTGAGACCAGTCGCCACGGATATGCTTCAGATTGCTCGCCATCGTCGTTTCCTCGCGAGAATTCCGGGTTTGAGAGTGTAGCACAGGCGAGCCCGGCTTTCCCGGACTCATCGCTCGGGGCGGACCGCTCTCTGACTACGAGACGAATCCCGCCTCCTCGTCGGGGATTCCATAGAGATCCAGGAGAGAGTTCGCGCCCCGCTCATCCGGTGGAACGCTTCCGGCTTGTATAATCTCTTGATATGAGCGAACCCGCGGAAGATCTGCGCGACCGAGCGTCTCGCCTGTCGGAGGACGTGACCGGGCCCTTGTCGGGCTCGCGCAAAATCTACCGCGTCGGCTCCCGAGCGGACCTGCGGGTCGGAATGCGCGAGATCGAGCAGGCCCCCTCCTCCGCCAGCTTCGGAAGCCAGGCCAATCCCCCGATTCCCGTCTACGACACGTCCGGGCCGTACACGGACCCGGACGCGACTATCGACATCGAGTCCGGCCTGCCGCCGACGCGCGCGCCATGGATCCGGGAGAGAGGAGACACCGAAGCGCTAGAAACCCCGACGTCCGAGCACGGGCGCGCGCGGCTCGCCGACCCGAGGTCGCGAGATGTCCGGATGTCGGTGAGCGGGCCGGCGCGACGGGCGAGAAGCGGAAAGAACGTCACGCAGATGCATTACGCTCGGGCCGGAATCGTGACGCCCGAGATGGAATACGTCGCGATTCGGGAGAACGCCGGAATCGAGGCCATGCGCGAGGACCCAGCCTTCGAGGAGCTGTTGCGGCGGCATCCGGGAGAGCCATTCGGGGCGCGCTTACCAGAAGTCGTGACCCCGGAGTTCGTGCGCGAGGAGGTGGCGGCGGGGCGCGCCATCATTCCGGCCAACATCAACCATCCGGAGCAGGAGCCGATGATCATCGGGCGGAACTTCCGAGTCAAGATCAACGCCAACATCGGAAACTCCGCCGTCGCCTCCTCAATCGCCGAGGAGGTCGAGAAGATGGCGTGGGCGGTCCGCTGGGGCGGCGACACGGTCATGGACCTGTCCACCGGCCGCGACATCCACGAAACGCGCGAGTGGATCATCCGCAACTCGCCCGTCCCGATCGGCACGGTGCCTATCTATCAGGCTCTGGAGAAAGTCGACGGGCGCGCCGAGGAGCTGAGCTGGGAGATATACCGGGACACCCTGATCGAGCAAGCCGAGCAGGGCGTGGACTATTTCACGGTGCATGCCGGAGTGCGCCTGGCCTACGTCCCGCTGACCGCGGAGCGGGTCACCGGCATCGTGTCGCGGGGAGGATCGATTCTGGCCAAATGGTGCCTGGCGCACCATCAGGAGAACTTTCTGTACACGCGCTTCGAGGAGATCTGCGAGATCATGAAGCGGTACGATGTCGCCTTCTCGCTCGGCGACGGGTTGCGTCCCGGATCCATCGCCGACGCGAACGACGAGGCCCAGTTCGCGGAACTGGACACGCTCGGGGAATTGACGAAGGTCGCCTGGGAGCACGATGTCCAGGTCATGATCGAGGGACCGGGACACATCCCGATGCAGCGGATTCGAGAGAACGTGGAGCGGGAGATCGAGGCCTGCGGCGCGGCTCCGTTCTACACGCTCGGTCCGCTCGCGACCGACATCGCGCCCGGCTACGACCACATCACCTCGGCCATCGGCGCCGCCATGATCGGCTGGTTCGGCACCGCCATGCTGTGCTACGTCACGCCCAAGGAGCACTTGGGCCTGCCGGACAAGCAGGACGTGCGCGACGGCATCATCGCCTACAAGATCGCGGCGCACTCGGCGGATTTGGCGCGCGGGCATCCGGGCGCGCAGCTGCGCGACAACGCCCTGTCCCGCGCCCGCTTCGAATTCCGCTGGCGCGACCAGTTCCATCTGGGACTGGACCCGCAGAAGGCGCGCGAGCTCCACGACGAGACCTTGCCGAGAGAAGCCGCCAAGCTGGCGCACTTCTGCTCCATGTGCGGCCCCCATTTCTGTTCCATGAAGATCACCCAGGACGTGCGCGACTACGCGCGGAAGCACGGCGTGGCCGACCTGACGACGGCGATGGAGCGGGGCATGGAGGAGAAGGCGGTCGAGTTCCGAGAGAAGGGAGCCGAGATCTACATGCCGCGATAGCCGCCGGCGGCGACTCCGCGACCTTTGTAAAATGACGCGCCCTCGAAGGCGCTCGACCATCCCCCTCGCCCATGAACATCGAAACCGCGCGCCACAACATGGTGGAACGGCAACTGCGCGGAGGCTCCGTGCTGGACGCGCGCGCGCTGGACGCGTTCCTGCGCGTTCCCCGGGAGAAGTTCGTCCCATCCGAGCATTCCGGCCAGGCGTTCGCCGACATGGCCATCCCCCTGCCTTGCGGGCAACGCATGATGTCGCCCCGCGACCAGGGGCTCTTGCTGCAATCCCTCGCTCCACGCCCAGGAGAGCGGATCCTGGAGGTCGGAACGGGGTCGGGATTCCTGGCCGCCTGCATGCGCCACCTCGGCGCCAGCGTCGACAGCCTCGAGCTTCATCCGGAGCTCGCGGAAGCCGCGGGAAAGGCGCTCGCCTCGACCCCGTGGAACGGCGAGCCCGGCCAAGTCGGGGAATCGGAATCCCCCTGGGTTTCCACGCGCGCCATGAACGCTTGGTCCTACCAGACGGATATCCGCTATGATGCGGTCTCGATCACCGCGTCAATGCCAGACTATGACCCCCATTTCGAGCGATGGCTGAAGCCCGAGGGGCGCCTGTTCGTCGTGGTCGGGCGCCCTCCCGTGATGGAGGCCCGTCTGGTCCGGCAGCATTCGCCCGGCAAAACGTATCAGAAGCGCCTGTTCGAGCTGGATCTGGATCCCATCGCCCCTCCATCCGCCATCGGCTAGCCATGCGAGAGATCTCTCCCGCCGAGCTTCGGCGACGCTTAGACTCGGACGCCCCGCCACCGTTGCTTCTGGATATCCGCGAGCCCTGGGAAATCGAGCGCGCGAGTCTGCCGCGCAGCCACCGCATCCCCATGAGGGAGCTGACGGCCCGATTGCCGGAGCTGGACCCCGATCGGGAGACCGTGGTGCTGTGCCACCACGGCGTCCGCAGCCGCTCGGTCTGCCTGTTTCTCGAGCGGCGCATGCGATTCTCCCGGGTGCTGAACCTGAGCGGAGGCATCGATGCCTGGGCGCGCGAGATCGATCCGAACTGTCCCACATACTAATACCAATGAACCAAATGCCAACTCTACGAAACATCGCGTTCGTCCTCGCGTGCGTCCTGACCGGGACCGCCCACGCCGCCGAAAAGCTGCTCGACGTCTATCTGCTCGCCCAGCAGAACGATGCCGAGCTGCAGATCGCCGAGGCCCGCTTCCAGGCGGTCGCACAAGGAGATAACATCGCTCGGGCGAACTGGTTGCCGCACATCGGTCTCGAGTACAACCTCACCGAGATTCGGCAATCGACCCAAAGGGTCTACGCGGCGACGCGCGGCGGCGGCCGCGACCGCTATACGAACCAGCGCGAGCGGCTGACCCTGACGCAGACGCTGTACCACCACGACCTGTATGTCGAGCTGGACCGCGCCGAGGCCAACACGGCCCGAGCGCTGGCGCGACGCGACGCGGTCCGGCAGTGGCTGATCATGCGGACGGCGGAAGCTTATTTCGACGTTCTGGCCGCGCAAGACGCCGTGCTGTTCTCCCGCAAGGAGAAAGACGCCATCGCCCTGCAGCTGGAGCAAGCCAAAGCCCGCTTCGAGGTCGGACTCGCGGCGATCGTCGAAGTCAAGGAAACCCAAGCGTCCCACGATCTGGCGGTCGCCCGGGAGATTGAGGCCCAGAACGACCTGGAGAACCAATTGGAGGTCATGACGACGCTCACGGCGCACCCGCACGAGCTCCTGTCCTCCCTGTCGGAGCGGCTTCGCCCGACCGCCCCGGAACCCGCCAACATCCAAGAGTGGGCCGACGCGGCGCTACTGCACAACCTGGACTACCTGATTCAGAAACATGCGGTGAGCGTCGCCAAGCATTCCGTGCGCTTCGAGGAGGCGAAGCACTGGCCGACCCTGGACCTGATGGCGTCTCTGGAGGACTCCACGGACACCGGCGGCGTGTTCATCCCGGGAGGGAACACGCAGAAAACCGACCGAATCTCGCTTCGACTGAGGATCCCCCTGCTGGCGGGGGGCACGACGTATTACCGCACCCGCCAAGCCATCTTCGAGCGAGAGGCGGCCCAGGCTGAGCTTTTGGCCACGCGGCGGGAAATCGAGAGGGTGGCGCGCTCCGCCTACCGCGACGTCACGGCCGGGACCTCGCGGGTGAGCGCGTTCGAGCGCGCGCTCGAATCCGCTCGGGTGGATCTGGAGGCGCACCAAGCGGGCCTGGAGGCGGGCACGCGCGACACGGTCGACGTGGTGCAGGCGACCAGCCGGCTCTACGCCGCCGAGCGGGACTACTCTCGCTCCCGCTACGACTACATCATCGACACGCTGCGCCTGCGCCACGCCACCGGCCAGCTCAGCGTGGAAGACGTCGAGTGGGTCAACGGCCTGCTCGACTGAGCGCCTTGAAGCCAGAGCCGGGGCGCTCCGTCCCTCTCATCTATCGCGCGCTGGCCTTCGCCGCCGTCCTCCCCGCCCTTCTGTACACCCTCGCGCGCGCCGCGCGCGACGGCGGCGGGAAGTACCTGGCACAGCGCTACGCGCGAAAGCTGCCCAACGACCTGAAAGGCAGAATCTGTCTGCATTGCTGCTCGGTTGGCGAAGTGCGCGCGGCGCTTCCCCTCGCTCGCGCGTTGCGGGAAAGCGGACGGAATCTTCTCGTCAGCGTCACGACGCCGACCGGACGACGCATGGCGCGCGCGCTAATGCGCGGGCTTCCTTGCGTGTATTTTCCGCTCGACCACCCGTCGGTCGTCCGGCGATGGCTCAAGCGTCTGGCGCCTGAGGCCATCCTGATCCTGGAGACCGAGCTGTGGCCGAATTTCTTTCGCGCCGCGCGACGGCTGGACATCCCCATGGCGCTGGTGAACGCCCGTCTGTCGCGGCGAACGCGAACTCCTCCTTTTCCGCTCCGCTCCGCTTTACGCCAAGCGGCCCGCCAGCCGCGCTGCATCTTGGCGCGCGGCGACGAGGATGCCAAGCGTTTCGCCGCCTTGGGCGCGTCACCCGAGCGAATCGAGAATCTAGGGAATATCAAACTCGCGGCGAGCGTCGACGACCTCCCCGACGGCGCCCCGATCCACCGCCCTTACGTCCTGGCCGTTTCCACGCACAAGGGCGAGGAGGAAGCGATCGCCCGACTCTGGAAGACGCTCGACTCCCGAGGCCAGCTGCTGGCGCTGATGCCGCGCTATCCAGATCGCGCCCCAGACATCCTGAAACGGCTAGAGGAGCTCGGCTTTCGGGTTGGACTGCACACCCGCGACCGGCAGCCTCGCGACGGCGACCAAATCTATCTCGCCAACACCCTGGGCGAGGCGCCGTGGTGGATCCGGCATGCCGCTTTCGTGTTCGTAGGAGGCTCCCTGGTTCCGCGCGGGGGGCACAACGTGATGGAGCCCGCGATGCTCGGCAAGGCCTGCTCGGTCGGGCCCCACACGGATCATTTCGAAGCGGAAGTTCGGGAGCTCTTGGCCTGCGACGGACTGCGGCAAGCGCGTGACATCGATGAGCTGGGCCAGATTTTTTCCCGATGGCTCGAGCGCCCGCGGGAAGCCCAGCGGATCGGCGAGCGGGCGCGGGCGCGGAGCCGGGAGGGCGGCCAGCTGATTCCGCGCTATATCGAGGCCTTACGCCGCCATTCCGTTTTGGACTGAACGCCCACCGGGCGAAAGAATCGGCCTCGCTTCCCTCCTCCATAACCCCCGCGGCGCCAAGACGGCTTCCGGCGAGAACGGCTGGAATTTGACCCGCGCTTCTCGAACCGCGCCTTCAGCGCGTCGTGATTCTCGCCATCATGCCTCCCGTGACGCGACACTGAATCGCCCACAAGACCTCAGGCAGAGTCCTCCCGCTACAAATCGGACCGCGCCCACCCTCGGGCGTATCCCCGCAACAAAGCGTCAAAATCCTGATCCCGGAAACGAAACCCTGGATTCCTCGACCGTTCCTTGAGGCACGACCGGTGAAGGCGCCGGAGATTGCTCCGCTTCCAGAAATCTCCGGATAAAATCCGGCATCGGTCGAAGTCGATCAGGAAAAACCGACTCTTGGCATCGATCATGATGTTGCCGAGATTGAGATCGGCGTGCCAAACCTGCAGGTTATGAAACCGCCGCAACGACGCGCCGAGGTCTTCCCATGCTTCCACCGGTATGGCCCGCTCGCGCAAGCGCTCGGTGAGGGAGCTAGCGCTCGCGATCCCGGTGACGATCAAGTCGGCGCGATACACAAGGCGATCATGGACCACCCGCCAAGCGACCGGGTGGGGCACGGGCAAGCCCTGTCTCGCCAGATGGCGCAGAAGCCGCGCCTCACGCGCCGGACGCGACCGATACGGGCCGGTCCACAAATAGCGATCTCCCAAGGGACGCGCCATGCAACCGCCCCGGTAGTAGTGCCGCAAGGCGTACAACCTATCCTCATAAGAGAACAGTCGGACCGTGCCCCGACCCCCGCTAACGCTCGACAGCATGCCTCGCGCCTCCAGGTAGCGCGGATCGAACAGATCGGGCGACGCTCGGGAAATCCACTTGGGATCATATTCGATATGATCCTGCCCTTCCTCTGTCGCCTTTCGCCACATGCGCCGATTCCCACGCCCATCATACCCGCCGCGACGGCGCTGCCTGCGGCTTGCGGCCCAGATCGTTCGCCACGCGCGCGATGTGGAGTCGCGGTTCTCGAAAGAGGACGTGGAGTTCGTCAACTGAGCGCTGCTGCGGACCCCTCGCGCCCATCCCACGACGACACGCCCTGACCCCCCCCTCGGCGCCTGAAAAAGGGCCTGGGCGAGCGGATTCATTCTGCTACAATTCATTGGCGAGACTGCCGCTCGGCGTTTGGCGACGGAAGTCCGTGACGAACAGGAAGCCATGAGCATGATGACGGACGAATTCGCAATGCGGAACATCGTCGCCAGGAAGCGCGCTGGCGCTCTGGCTTCGCTCGCCCCCCCCCCCCCCCCCCCCCTATATCTCGTGTCCGCGCGCGAGCCTGAGCCGGCGCGCGGCATCTGGAGGGTCGCCCGACGCCTGACAGCGGCATGCGCCGCTACTCTTCTGCTGACCCTCGCCGCCGCTCTCGCGCCGCAGGACGCGCGGGCGCAGCAACAGCCCGCCGCGCCGACGCTGAGCCTCACGTCGGGCGACTATACAGTGCAATTGCGATGGAACCAAATAGCCGGCGTCACCGGCTGGGAATATCAGTACAAGTTCGGAACGGGCAGTTATGGAGACTGGATCTCCATCCCGACTTTCACCACTACTGTTAAATTCCTGAATATCCAGAACGCGCACGCTGGTCTGCTTTACACCGTCAGGCTGCGCGCCGTGAAAAACGGCGTCAAGGGCGCGATCACGGAAAAGACGGCGACGCCGACCGGCACCTCGAGCCCGCCCCTGACCGCCACGGCGGGCGATGGGCAGGTGACATTAGCTTGGACCTACACGGGCTCCTCGGGTTTCGAACGGTGGGCGTACCGGCAGAAGGAGGGCGATGGCGCCTACGGCGACCATCAGCCAATTCCCGGCGGTACGGCGATTCGAACACACACCGTGACGGGTCTTACCAACGGCGCCACGTACACCTTCTATGTCATACGCGCGGATACTCTGCCCGGCGCGGGGCTCACGTTTGCGAGACCCCGTTCCTTCGAGGCGACGGCTACCCTGCCCCTCGGCGTGACGGTCTCGCCGACGTTGCTGATGCTGGGCGAGGGCGAGAGCAGGACGTACACGGTGAAGCTGGACACGAAGCCAGCGGCGGCGGTGACGGTGACGGTGGGCGGGGCCGGGGATGGGGTGACGGCCTCGCCTTCGAGCTTGACGTTCACCACCGGCGATTACGGCGTGGCCCAGACGGTGACGGTGTCGGCGGCGGCGGACGAGAACGCGGACGACGAGAACGTGGAGCTGACGCACGCGGCGTCCAGCGGGGACGCGGCCTACGGCTCCTCGCTGAGCGTCGACTCCGTGGAGGTGGAGGTGTCGGACGTGACGCCGACGCTGCAGCTGCTGACCGATCCGGCTGACGCGACGGAGGGGGAGAATATCAGCCTGACGATCACGTCGGACAAGGCACGGACGGGCGACCTCACGGTGCGCTTGCGGCTGGCGGCCCGGGGGGGTTCCAGCAGTTTCGACGCGGCCGATATCGAGGGCGCGCTGGGTCTGAGGAACTTCGTCGCGGAGTTCGGGACGAGCATGGTCATGACGGCGACGGTGATGATCGAGACGGTGCTGGATTCGGAGGCGGAGACCAATCAGGACTACCGGATCGCGCTGGAGGACGGTCCGGGGTACGCGGTCGGGGACGACGTGGAAGCGGACGGGACGCTGGTCGATCCCACGCTCTCGAGCAAGCCCGCCAAGCCGAAAGGTCTCACCGCGACGGCGGGCGACGGGCGGGTGACCTTGTCCTGGACCGACCCGGAGGACGCGACGATCTCGGCTTGGCAATACCGGCAAAGGAAGGGAAGCGGCGGCTGGGGCGGATGGACCGACGTTCCGGGCTCGGGGGCGACGACCCGGAGCCACGCGGTGACGGGGCTGGACAACGACGCGGAGTACACGTTTCGGGTTCGGGCGAGGAACTCCGCTGGCGCGGGCCCACAGTCGAACCAGGAGTCGGCGACGCCGACGGCGACGGTGGCGGGAGGGCGTCCGGCGAAGCCGGCCGGTCTCGTGGCGATGGCGGGCGACGGCCAGGTGACGCTGAGTTGGAACGCGCTGCCGGGTTTCACGATCACGAGCTGGGGTTACGAATACAAGGAGAGTTCGGATGTCTGGGGCCCGAGCGCGACAACGCCCGGGACGGTCTCGGACGGCGGCGCGACGAGCGCGACGGTATCGGGTCTGACGAACGGGACGGAATACACGTTTCGGCTGTACGCCAGTGCCGGCAGTGGCGCGTCGACCCTTAGGTCGGTCTGGTCGAACGAGGTGAAGGCGACGCCGACGGCGGCGCCGGGGGTGATCCTGTCGCGCTCGGAGCTGACGGTGGCGGAGGACGGAACCAAGACCTACACGGTGCGGCTGAACGCGAAGCCGGAGGGAGGCGTGACGGTGGCGCCGTCGAGCTCGGACCCGGGGGCGGCGACGGCGTCGGGGTCGCTGGCGTTCACGACGGCGAACTGGTCGATGGCCCAGACGGTGTCGGTGTCCGGTGTTCAGGACAACGACGTGGGCGACGAGGAGGTGACGGTGAGCCACGCGGTGTCGGGCTACGGGAGCGTGACGGCGGGGAGCGTGACGGTGACGGTGGAGGACGACGACGCGGCGAGCGCGACGGTGTCGACGGCGGCGCTGACGGTGGCGGAGGGCGGGAGCGGCTCGTACACGGTGGTTCTGGGGGCGGAGCCGTCGGCGGCGGTGACGGTGTCGGTGGGCGGGGCGTCGGGAGACGTGTCGGCGACGCCGACGCGCCTGACGTTCACGACGGCGAGCTGGTCGACGGCGCAGGCGGTGACGGTGTCGGCGGCGCAGGACGACGACACGATGCCGGACCCGCCGACGCGGCTGACGCACTCGGCGACGGGCGGGGGCTACGACGCGGTGGCGTTCGGGTCGGTATCGGTGTCGGTGACGGAGGACGATCCCGGGGGGACGGTGGCGCCGACGGAGCTGACGGTCGTGGAGGGCGGGAGCGCGGCGTACACGGTGGTTCTGCACATTCCGCCGCCGGAGGCGGGGGACGTGGTGGTGTCGGTGAGCGGGGCGTCGGGGGACGTGTCGGCGGCGCCGACGAGCCTGACGTTCACGGCGGCGAGCTGGTCGACGGCGCGGACGGTGACGGTGTCGGCGGCGCCGGACGAGGACGCGGAGGCGGAGGCGGCGGTGACGCTGACGCACGCGATCGCGGGCGGGGGCTACGACGCGGCGACGCTGTCGGCCGTGTCGGTGTCGGTGTCGGAGACGACCCCGATCCTGCAATTATCGATGGATCCGTCGGTGACGGCGGAGGGGGAGGCGATCCGGCTGACGGTGGCGTCGGACAAGGCGGTGACGGGCATGCTGACGGTTCGCCTGAGGCTGTCGGCGCGGGAGGAGAGCGGCTTCGACGCGGAGGACGTGGAGGGCGGGCTGGGCCCGCGGGACTTCCAGGCGGACTTCGGGGCGGAGGCGGGGATGACGGGGATCGTACTGATCCCGACGGCAGGAGATCAGGGGTCGGAGGGGGAGGAGGCGTACCGGGTCGAGCTGCTGGCGGGGACGGGCTACGCGGTGGGGGCGGACGCCCTGGCGGACGGGATAGTGAGCGACCGGCTGGGGGCGGCGGCGCGGGCGAGCCGGGTGAACGCGGCGGCGCTGCCGCAGGCGCTGGCGGCGGCGGTGGCGCAGGCGACCGGGGTGATCGCCCAGCGGATCGAGCTCGCGGCGTCGGGGGTGGAGCCGGAGGCGCTGGACCTGGGCGCGGCGCTGGCGTCGGGGGCGGGCGCGGACGGGGCCGGGCTGGACTGGCGGGCGGCGCTGTCCGGGATGGCGCTGGCGACGGGGCTGACCGGGGCGGACGGGAGCCGGGTGGCGTCGGCGTGGGTTCGCGGGGCGCTGTCGTCGCTGGACGGGTCGGAGGACGGGGTGTCCTGGGACGGGGAGGTGTGGTCGGCGCACGCCGGGGTGGACTTCCGGGCGCGCCCGGACGTTCTGGCGGGGGTGGCGGCGTCCTACGCGGAGGGCGATCTGGACACGGAGGCGGACGGGGTTCGGGGGCGGCACGAGACGCGGCTGGCGTCGGTGCGCCCGTATGTGGCGTGGCTTTTGGAGGACGGGTCGAGCGTGTGGGCGAGCGCGAGCTACGGGCGCGGGAAGGTTCGGGTGCGGGAGGACGGTCAGGCGACGCGGGAGGCGGACTTGCGGACGCGGAGCGCGTCGGCGGGGGGCTGGCGGACGCTGTCGGAGCGCTCGGGCGCGGGAGGAGACGTTCTGCGATTGGCGCTGCGGGGGGAGGGCTCGCTGGCGCGGGCGCGGACGGACGCGGAGGACGGGCTGGAGGGGCTGTCGGTGGACGCGAGCCGTGTTCGGCTGGCGCTGGAGGGGTCGCGGGAGCGGGTCTTGGAGGACGGGGGCCGGCTGACGCCGGCGCTGGAGGCGGGGGCGCGCTACGACGGGGGCGACGCGACGGACGGGGCGGGGGCGGAGCTGGGGGCGAGCGTGTCGTACTTGGATGGGACGGGTCGGATGTCGGTGGAGCTTCGGACGCGGGCGCTGGTGGCGCACGAGGCGGATCGGGACGAGTGGAGCGCGAGCGCGCGGATGTCGGTGACGCCGGAGGCGAGCGGTCGGGGTCCGTCGCTGCGGCTGTCGCTGGGTCGGGGCGACGCGGGGAGCGGGCTGGCGCGGCTGTTCGCGCGGGAGGGGTCGTCGGCGAGGCTGGGGGAGGCGGAGGCTCGGACGCGGCTGGAGGCGGAGGTGGGTCAGGGGCTGTCGGGGCCGTGGGCGTCGCTGGTGACGCCGTACGCGGGGCTGTCGGTGGAGGAGTCCGGGTTGGCGCTGCTGCGATTGGGGACGCGCTACCGCCGTGGCGAGACGCTGGCGCTGGCGCTGGAGGCGGAGACCGGCGACGAGAGCCGGATCGCCTTGCGCGCCTCCCTCCGGTGGTGAGCGTGGTGGACCAAGGCGTCGGGACGGACGCGCCGCCACGATGAGCGAGCGGGGCTGGCTCCCGCGCCGAGCGCGGGCGGGGGCGGGCCTCGAAACCTATCCATAGACCGTTGGACGGAGCGGCTCGCGGCGGGTCGGCGAGAAGCCGGACCGCCTGATCTTCGCCGGCGCCGAGGGTTTCTGGCGTGATCTTGGATTCGGCATCCGTCTCGCCAACGCGGCTCGCTTGGGAAACCGATCTGGCCGCGCGATCGTCCAGGCGGTACAATCCCCTCCCGACGCGAAGCTCTCGCCGCCCGCCCGCTTTTGGAAGGCCGGCGCCGGGCGGGACCCCGGATCGATGTTGGACTTGCGCCAGACCGTCTATCTCTCTGGCCACCCCCGTGTGGAGGACTGCCCGCCGGACCGGGGGGTGGAGGTCGCGTTCGCCGGGCGCTCCAACGCCGGCAAGTCCAGCCTGATCAACGCCCTGTGCGAGCGGCGGGCGCTGGCGCGAACCGGCGCGGCGCCGGGCCGGACGCGCCTGCTGCACTTTTTCGCCGTGGACGACGCGCGCCGCCTGGTGGACCTGCCGGGCTACGGCTTCGCGCGCGCCTCCAAGGCCGAGCGCGCCAACTGGCGACGCATGGTGGAGGGCTATCTCCGGGGTCGGCGCGGCCTGGTCCGCCTGATGCTGGTGATGGATGTCCGCCACCCCTTGCGGGACGGCGACCGGCGGTTGCTAGAGTGGTGCGGCGCCGCCGGCCTGCCGGCGCATGTTCTGCTGAGCAAGGCGGACAAGCTGTCGCGCTCCCGGGGACTGCGCGCGCTCGCCGACGCGCGGCGGGAGCTGGAGGGAGGCGACGACCTTCCGATCGGCCTGGCGTCGGCCCGAACGGGCGCGGGGCTGGACGCCGCCCGGGCCGCGTTGCGCTCGTATCTGGCCGAACCCGGCGCGCGCGCTCGAATTCCAGCGACTCGACGATCCGCTCCTTGAGCGCGTCGATCCCGTTTCCGAACTTCGCGGACGGGAGAATGGCGCCTTCCGGTCCGGGCGCCGCGGCGCCGTCAGGCAGCAAATCATGCTTGTTCGCCAGCGTCAGGATCGGGCGCTCGGGAAGGCGCCGCCGGATTTTCTCAAGAATCGTCTCGCCCGCATTTCGCTTTGAATTCGCCCATACCGCGCGGACGCTTAACGATCCTGCAAAAGCCCGACAGACACGGAAGTTGGCGATATCAATACCGCTGGAATTGGTACCATGTGCGCGGCGACGCCCGCCACGGAAGGCCGCTCTAGCGATAGACCTGTTCCTTTGAGGATCCTGAATCCCGACGTATCGCATGACCCTGCCCTACCCACCGAAGACTCTTTGCCTACTACGGCTGTCGGCGCTCGGCGACATCTGTCACATGTTGCCGGTAGCGCACACTCTGCGTCACTGCTGGCCAGACACGCGCCTGACTTGGATCATTAGCGAAACCGAGGCCCCGCTGGTGGAACGCTTCCCGGGAATCGAGCTCGTGGTCTTCCGGAAAAGCCTTGGAGGGCGAGCCTTTCTGGAACTGTCCCGGACCTTGAAAAATCGGCGGTTTGACGGCCTGTTCCTGATGCAGGTCGCGTTGCGCGCCGGCTTGGCCAGCCTATGCGCGCGCTCCAAGGTGCGGATCGGCTTTGATTCCGCTCGCGCCCGGGATGGTCACGGCCTGTTCGTCAACCATCGGATCGATCCAGATGCCCAAGCGCACGTCCTCGACGGCTTCATGGGGTTTCTGAAAGCCAGCGGCATTCCACCCAAGCGGTTTCGGTACCACTGGAATGTTCCTGAAGATCCGCTGGCGCGCGCTTGGATGGAAGAGCGAATCCCGGATGGTCCTCCGATCGTGGTGATCAGCCCCTGCGCCGGAAACCCAGAGCGAAACTGGCGCGCGACGCGGTACGCCGAGGTCGCGGACCATCTGGTCAAAACGCATGGAATGCGGATCGTGACCACATGCTCCGGGGATCTGGAGCAGATCAAGTTCACCAACAGGATATGCGACCGGATGAGAGAGCCGCCGATCAATCTGGCGGGACGCACCAGTCTGCGGCAATTGCTGGCGGTATTGCGCCGCGCGAGATTCATGATCGGCCCGGACTCCGGCCCGATCCACATGTCCGCGATCGCCGGCATTCCGGCGATCGGCCTGTACGCGAACTCCAACCCCCGCCGCACGGGGCCTTATCGCAGCCTTGAGTGGTGCGTGGATCGCTATGAGGACGCGGCCGCGTACCGGCTTGGGAAAAGCGTCTCCGAACTGCGCTGGGGCCACAAGATCCACGACCCGGACGTGATGGGCCTGATCACCGTGGAGGAGGTGATCCGGATGGCGGACGACCTCGTCGCGCGCCTCGCGCGCGAGGAAGACTGACTCCCACCTGCCCCGGCTCCCGACCTTCCCGAACATATGCGGCGCATGGCATCACGCTCCGGACCTTGGAATCTGCCACCTTGGCCGTTTTCGGAGTCCCGCAACCGAGCGGCGGTCGTTTCAATCCTAGGAGGCCGAGACTTGACGCGTCCGCCCGCGAGCGTACAATGAAACAAGCATTTTAAATGCATGTTTGAGGAGGGGTAGCCCAATGACGCTTCACGCTCTGACCCTGTCGGTCACCGTCGCGCTGATCCTGATCCTGCTTCTGGCGTTCGCGTACGTCGTCGCGGGATCTGGAAAAACGCGGGAATACGCGTCCATACAGGCGCGGGGCCTGGGTTTTCGAGCGAAACTGTTTTGGATCCTGGTGGCCCTCGGCGTGGTCGTCACCACCGCGACCCTGCAACGACTTCCGTATCCGGGCCACGCCAGCGCCGCCACTCCCACCACCATCGACGTGGTTGGGCACCAGTGGTATTGGACCCTCAGCGAGACCGATATCACGGCGGGAGAACCCGTCGTCTTCAACGTCACTAGCGCCGACGTCAACCACGGCCTAGGAATCTACGACGACGACCTGATCCTGGTGGCGCAAACCCAAGCCATGCCGAATTACGTGAACCAGCTGGAATACACGTTCGAGGAGCCGGGCGTCTATCAGATCCTGTGCCTCGAGCTTTGCGGCCTCGCCCACCACGCCATGGTGGCCGAGCTCACCGTGATCGAGAAAGCTCGATAAAGCGGCCGACGCGCTGGAGGAAAGAGCATGTTCAGAACGCACGGGAACCTGACCCGCGTCAGCAAAAACGCGCTGATCGCCTACTTGTCGGTGAGCGTCACCATCTTCGTTTTGATGATGGGGGTCGGCGTGCTCATGCGACTGGCCCAAGCGCGATGGTTGAGCCTGCCGCCCGATTTGTTCTACCAAGCGATGACCGCCCACGGCGCCGGGCTGGTCGGCGCGGTCGGGCTCGCGGCCAGCGCCGTCCTGTGGTACTTTCTGCGAAAGTACGTGGCACTGAGCGCCGCCGTGCTTCTCCTCAATCTGGCGCTGTTCCTGATCGGCGCGATCCTGGTTCTGGGCGGGATCTTCCTCGGCGGATTCGGTGGCGGCTGGACCTTCCTGTTTCCCTTGCCTTCCCACGGGCTCGGGATGTGGGGCCCCGTCGGCGCCGCCTCCTATCTCGCTGGCTTGCTAGCCATAGGAACGGGATTCCTGCTACTGTATCTGGATGTGGCTCGGGCCATTCTCGCCAAGTATGGAAATTTTGGCAAAAGCTTGGGTTGGCCACAGTTGTTCCGGGGAAGCGATCAGGAAGCGCCGCCCGCCACCGTGGTCGCGGCCACCATGGTGCTGATCGTCAACATCGCGGGCATCGCCGCCGGCGCCATCGTCCTCGCGCTGATCCTGCTCAACCTGTTTCTCCCCGCGTTTCAGCTCGACCCGCTGCTCGCGAAGAACCTGACGTACTTCTTCGGGCACGTGTTCATCAACGCGACCATCTATCAGGCCGTGGTCGCGGTCTACGAGATCCTTCCCGAATACGCGAAACGTCCCTGGAAGGTCAGCCGGGTCTTCCTGGCCGCCTGGACCGCGTCGACCCTGATGGTCATGATCGTCTATCCCCACCATCTCTTGATGGACTTCGTCATGCCAACCTGGATGCTGGTTATGGGACAGGTCATCTCTTACGCGAGCGGCCTGCCGGTGCTGGTCGTGACGGTCTACGGAGCCATGATGCTCGTCCACCGCTCGGGCATCCGATGGGATATGGCGTCGGGCCTTCTGTTCCTGTCCATGTTCGGCTGGGCCGCGGGCGTGATCCCGGCCGTGATCGACGGGACCATCATGGTCAACAGCGTGATGCACAACACGATGTGGGTGCCTGGCCACTTTCACATGTACCTGATCCTGGGGCTGGTCGCCATGCTATTCGGCTTCATGTACTACGCGACCCGCGCCCATCCCGACGCGCGCGTGTCGAAAATGGACGGCGTCGGCTTCTGGCTCTTCGCGGGCGGGGGCTTCGGGTTCTGCCTCACGTTTCTGGTCAGCGGCAGCGCGAGCGTCCCCCGTCGCTGGGCCGTCCACTACCCGGAATGGCTCCCGCACGACCAACTCGCCTCCGTGTTCGGCGCCGCGGTCCTGGCCGGTATCGTGGTTTTCCTGAGTTCGCTCATCGCCCGGCTTGGCAGAGTCGACCCGGAATGAAATCGCTCCTGCCCACCATTCTGGCCTCCTGCGCGGTCATCCTCGCCGGCTCAAGCGCGCTGTGGGCCGGAACGTCCGGCTTACGCGCGTTCACCACCGAGACCGAAAGGCGCGTCGCGCTCCAAGAAACGCCGCGAGAGCTGACGCCCGTCCTTCTAGAGAATCACGAAGGAACGCCGCGCGCGCTCGGCCGGCCTGGCCGAAGCCACCAGGTCGTCGGCTTCATCTACACGCGCTGCCCAACGACATGCGTGGCGATGGGGCGGGAATTCGCCCAGTTGCAGGCCGCCCTGAAAGAGCGGGAACTGTCGGACCGCGTGGAACTACTGAGCGTGAGTTTCGATTCGAGGAACGAATCGCCGCGAACCCTGGCGGCCTATCTGGATCGGCACGCGGCCGAGACGGATCTGTGGCAGGCCCTGCGGTTTTCCGACCCCGAGCCGGAACGACGGCTCCTCAAGGAATTCGGCGTGACGATCGTCCCCGACGGATATGGGGGATTCGTCCACAACGCCGCGTTCCACCTGGTCGAGTCCAATCGGCTCATCGGTGTTTACGATTACGCGGACGTCCGGTCCATCGTCGACGAGATCTCGGAACGCGCCAAAGGCTCCTGAAATGGCGTGGGCCGGAGTCGCCATCCTCGCGCTGACGCTGACCACGCCGGCGAGAGGATTCCTCGAGAGCGCCATGACCAGTCACGTCATGGTCCAGTTGCCCCTGCTCGCCTTGGCCGGTTACCTCATCGCCCATCCTTTTCGGGAAAGATGGTCCAAGGCGCTGCGCGTTCTCAATCGTGGCGGCGCGCCGGGAGTCCTGATCGCGAGCTTCGCGCTGGCGTTCTGGATGATCCCGAAATGGCTGGACTACTCGCTGGCATACGAAAGCGTGGCTTGGCTGAAATACCTCTCCCTCGCCTTTCTGGTCGGGTTTCCTCTGTCGCTGAGCTGGCCCGCCCTGCATCCCATCGTCGCCGCGCTGCTGAAAATCGAGTTTCTCGTCATGCTGGCCCGGCTGGGATGGATCTACCTGATTTCCCCGGACAGACTCTGCAACAGTTATTTGCTGGATGACCAGATTCTGCTCGGCCAAGGGCTCCTGATCGTCGCGGCGGCGCTCTGCATGATCTGGGCCTTGCCCCTGTTCATGAACGTTCAATCGCTGGCGCGGCCACGAGCCCATTATTCCTGATCTTGGCGCGCCATGCGACTGACCCGATACACCGACAACGCCCTGCGCGTCCTGATGTGCCTGGCTCTTCGGCCGGAAAGCGCGTCGACGATCGATGAGATCGCGGAGAAATTCCGGATGAATCGCCACCTGCTCACGAAGGTGGTAAACCGGCTGGCGTCCCTTGGCTACGTCCTTTCGGTCCAAGGGCGCGGCGGCGGGGTCCAACTAGCCCGACCCGCAGAAGACATCACGGTCGGCATGGTGGTTCGAGACATGGAATCGACCCTGAATCTCGTCGACTGCGATACGAAGCCCTGCCCAATCCTTCCGGTCTGCGCCTTGAGAGGAGTGATCGATCACGCGACGGACAAATTTCTGGCCGCGCTGGACGAGCGCACGATCGCCGATATCGTGACGCCTCGCGCGGCCTTGCTGAAACTGGTCGGATAGCCCATGAGCGATCCCAAAGCCAACAACCCGTCTCGCTCTCAAATCCCGGAAAAGGATAACGAGGGCTTCCTGCTTGACCCGGCGGCGTGGAGCCGCGAGCTCGCCCTGGAGATCGCGGCCGAGGAAAAAATCCTCCTCACTCCGGAACACTGGGTGGTGATCGACTTCGTCCGGGAGCGCTACGAGGAGCGGCACGTTGTGCCGGAGGCCCGCGCCGTCCTGAAGCACCTGAAGGAACGGGCGAACGGAGAGGAAGACAAAGCTTCCCGCCGGTATCTGTACAGTCTGTTTCCGTTCGGTTATGGGCAGCAAGCCTGCAAGATCGCGGGGATGCGAAAACCGCTCAAGCTGATGCTGGACGTCTAAAAGCCCTAGAATAACCCGCCCTTTGAGATCGGGAAAAGCCATACCGCCCATGCGTCGCGTGACATCATCCAGCGTCGAGGAGATCGGCTATGATCCCACCTCCATGGTACTTTGCGTGCGCTTTCTGGAGTCCCGTCGCGTCTATGTCTATTACGACGTTGATTCTTCGGTCTTCGAGGATTTCCTGCAAGCGGAATCCAAGGGCAAATATTTCAACAGCGCGATCAAGGGAAACTATCGCTACGATAGATTGAGGTGAGCGAGAGTCCGGTCTCGACGACTCGGCTCGAAATCAATCTCGTTTGATCGCGGATGGCGCTAATCTGGAAGTGGCGGATTTTTCAGCTTTGGCTCTACAGCCTCCGCGCCTTCTCAAAATCGCCCTATATTCGCCTCTGGATTCCCGCATCAATCATCGCCAGCGAAATCGAGCAGAGTATCCTCTGATATTTTCGACTCGACGCCTGCCACGATATGCGCCAAGTCTACGCTCGCATCGGCCCGAAGATCTAAACAAACGGCGATTCCCTCGGTATCTGTGCTGTAGCGTTCTGACAAAGCGACCCGGTGTCCCCCTGGGTTTTCCGCCAAGCGGTAGGAGTGAAAGTGCCTGGAATCAGCATCTCGGGCCGCATTCAGATGCTCAAATCTAAATTCTCGATTCATGTAGCCCAGAAGCTGGTCCTGAACCACCAGCACAAGATGCTTGTTCAAATGCTCGAAGGTACGCGCCTTATGATGCAAGTTGCACCAGTAGAGTCTTGGCCGTCATCTTCCAATTCATGCCATAAAGCTTGTCTGAATGGATATCAGCATCTTCAACGTCGAACCCCAAATCGCGAAGCAAACGTTGCCGCTCCGGCCATACAGTGCCGGTAGTATCCAGCGCTTGAATTTCGATCCCGACAAAATCCCTGACGCGCCCATCCAGAGTAGAAGCGAGAAGAAAATCCACACTGCCGCCTGGAACGCCAACCTCAGGCACAACGTGCAACTCTTGGCCCGGCGAATGGGCTTTCAATAGATGTAGACAATCAACGAAAATCTGCCGTCGTTCAAGAAAGCGATTCGGACAAATAATGATTGGAACGGATTCGCGCCCATGACTTACCGCGCATATTCCGATGGAGATTTCGGGTTGGGACTTCCTTACCTTGTGACATTTCTTCTCTATGAAAGGGCACTGCTGATCCGCAAGCAACCGCTCCCAGTCCACGCCACGACTCGCGGCGACATCTACTCCGAACAGGTCCACGACTTTACTCATCGCAACGAAGCGATACGGGCTTTAGTCATCTCCACGTATTCTGGCGAAATGTCGATGCCAATACCAGCCCTTCCAAGCCTGATAGCCACGGCGAGAGTGGTTCCCGTGCCGCAGAACGGATCAAGAACGACCCCGCCAGGCGGGCACGTAGAGATCACGGGTATTCGGCACAGGTCTTCCGGGTATGGCGCGAAGTGATTCGCTCTCTTCTGCGTATCTTCGGGAATGATGTCCCACACATCTGGCGGCTTCGCTCCGTCTGGATGATATTTCAGGAAATAAAACCCTTTCTTCCGCAGTTCTTTCGCTCGTCCAGACAATCGTTCGCTGTCCGAGTGCGTCGCCCGCTGTTGGCCACGAATTATCATGCGAAAATCCGACAAGCGGCCCGCCGCCATCTCCGACAAAATATCGTCAAGCGACGAAAGCGCGTTTTTCTTTTCCTCGTCGGTCAAAGCGGTAGACAACTCGATTTGTCTCTTATACCGAACTCCCGACACGCCGGTCGCGGAAATGACCGCCCCATTCTTGATTGTGGTGCGGCGAGGCTTTGAGCGGATCGAGTCTATGTCGTAGTAACACTGTTTACTAAGCACGAAATGGAACATGTCCTCGTAGACGTGCCTGAGCTTGTCTCTGGAGTTGTCGGGCGCGCCCTTCACTTTGTGACAAATAACGTCGTTCCGCAATATCCAGCCTTGCTCGTCCATAAGCTTTATCGCGACGCGCCAAGGTATCCCGACGAGAGATTTATCCCGATACGCGTCACCTATGTTCAGCCAAAACGATCCTGCCGGAGTGAGGACGCGCCGAATCTCCGAAGCGATTCGGCAAATGCGGTCGATGTAGTCATCAGGCTTGGACTCCAGCCCGACGCCACCATTGCTGTATTCTCGCTGCCCCCAGTAGGGAGGAGACGTGACGCGGCAATCGATCGACGATGGGGGAATCTCTTTGAGCATGTCCAGCGCGTCGCCACACAAAACCTCCACTCTCGGGCTCTTTCGCGAGCGCGAATTTCCGAATAATTCCAGATTTTCCATGATGGGCGCCTGCCCGCTCATTCTATCCCTGACCTTCCGCGACCTCACGACGCCTTCCCGGCCGTCGCGGCGAAAACATTATTCCAGTGAATGGACTCCGAGGGGCAAGAGTCCTCGCTTCAGGCCGAGACGCGGGCAGAAGCGACTATCGCGTCACTCCGACCCCGATGCCAGTAACGCGTTCATCCGGCCCACGAACGCGCTGGGGTCCTCAAGCGTCCCGCCGTCCGCCAGAACCGCCTGATCCAGCAACCAGCGCGACCAGTCCGAAAACCGATCCTCGTCGTCTCGCATCCGCTGTAGCAAACCGTGCTCCGGGTTGACCTCGAGAATCCGCTTCGGCTTCGGTAAGGTCTGCCCTTGCCGACGCATCAGATCCCACAATGCCGGTGAGATCTCGTTCTCGCCACGAACCAGGCAGGACGGAGAATCGGTCAGCCGCGAAGAGCGGCGCACTTCCTCCACCTCGTCGCCAAGAACTTCCCTGATGCGCTCGCACAACGGATCGTCGCCAGCGGATTCCTTCTCCGGTTTCCCCTCCTTCGCCCCTGGCAGATCAAGCTCTCCTTCGGCGATAGACCGAAAGGTTTTTCCTTCATATTCCCGCACCCAGCTCATCATCCACTCATCGACCGGATGCGTCATAAGCAACACCTCGACGCCCCGCTCCCGAAACGCCTCCAGATGTGGACTGTTCCGGGCGGCCACCAAGCTGTCGCTCGTCAGAAAATAGATCTTCTCCTGTCCCTTCCCCATGCGCCCGATGTAGTCGTCCAAGGCGACTTCCGGCGCGCCGTCATCGCCATGGGTCGAGTGGAAGCGCAATAGTTTCAGGATTCGCGCTTGGTTCCCGACATCCTCGATAACCCCTTCTTTCAGCGCGCCACCGAACTCCGCCCAAAACTCAGCATAGTCCTCCTTTCGGTTCTCGCTCAGATCCTCTAGTAGATCCAGAACCCTCCGCGCGCAGGCGCTGCGGATGGTTTCCAGCACGCGGTTGCTCTGCAACAACTCCCGGGAGATGTTCAGCGGCAAATCGCTCGAATCGACGACCCCGCGCACGAACCGCAGGTAGCGCGGCATGAGCTTGTCCGGATCGTCCAGAATGAAGACCCGCTGCACGTACAGTTTGACGCCGTGCCGCGGATTCGGATCCGTCAGATCGAACGGGGCCTTGCTCGGCAGATACAGCAACAAGCTGTATTCGTTCCGCCCTTCCACCCGGTGGTGCGTCCAAGCCAGCGGCGGGTTCGAGTCATGCGCGACATGCGGGTAGAATTCGCGGTAATCCTCGTCGCTCAAATCTTTCTTCGGGCGCGTCCACAGCGCCTTCGCCTGATTGACCGTGTCCCAATCGCCCGTGGGCTCTCCCTTATCGTCGCGCGACTGCAGGAGGATAGGGAACGGGGAATGATCCGAGTACCGCTTGATCACCTCGCGCAACCGATAATCCTCCAAGAACTCGGATTCGTCTTCTTTCAAACGCAAGGCGACCGAAGTGCCGCGTGGAAGCGAATCCGCTTGGGAGAGATCGTACCCACCCTTTCCGTCGGACTCCCAACGCGTCCCCTGATCCTCGCCCGCGCGACGAGTGAGCAGGGTCACTTGGTCGGCCACGATGAACGCCGAGTAGAAGCCGACCCCGAATTGCCCAATCTGGCTGATCTCGCCCCGCTTCTCCTTGTCGAGCGACTGCAAGAACGCGCGCGTGCCGGAGCGGGCGATGGTGCCGATGTTGCTGACGACCTCCTCGCGACTCATGCCGATGCCATTATCGGAAATAGTCAGGGTTCGGCCTTTCGCGTCCACCTCGATGCGAATTCCCAGTTCGCTGTCCCCATCGTACAAACCATCGTTCGACAGCGCCTCGAAGCGGAGACGGTCCAGCGCGTCCGCCGCGTTGGAGATCAACTCGCGCAGGAAAATCTCCTTGTGCGAGTACAGGGAATGGGCCACCAGATGCAGCACCTGATCGACTTCCGCCTCAAAGGCGTGACGCTGTTTCTCCAGTTCGGTCACGAAAACTCACCAAAATGCTTCGACAGCGCTTAAATTGCGGCTTCCGCCAAGACTTTTCAAGTATCGTCAGCGAAAATATCTCGCGGAAGATCGGGAGCCGATCCCCGCGCCACCCTTCAATTCAGGCCAAGATTCGATCCGGGCGTCTGGCTTGGTCCGGGCCATGTTAGACTGTCGCCACATGCCCTCGACAAACGGAGTTGATCAAGAGGGCATTCCGAACTAACCGACGGTTGGAATTTAAGACGGTCCGGCCAAGAACTCTTAAGGAACGAAATCATGATCGAGACCGCGATTCAACTGGGCACCACAGCCGCCATTCTGGCATTTCTTTGGAGCCTGCATCGGGACTCCGGCAAGCTTCACCGGGACATGACCGAGCTCCGGAAGGATATGACCGAGCTTCACAAGGACATGGCCGACCACCGTAGGGAGACGAGCCGGGATATCGCCAGCCTCCGAGAGGACATGGCCGACCACCGCAAGGAGACGAGCCGGGATATCGCTGATCATCGCAAGGAAACGAGTCAGGATATCGCCGCCCTCGGCCAGCGGATGGCGCGGGTGGAGGGTCTGCTGGAAGGCATCGCCGCGCACCAACCTCCAGAGCTTCAAGATTGACGGGCCACGCGCGCGTTCAGGCGCGCATGGCGATGCCGGATATGTTCGGCTAGAGTGTCGCCACACGCCTTCGGCAAGCGGAGTTCATCAAGTGGGCATTCCGAACTAACCGACGGTTGGAATTTAAGACGGTCCGGCCAAGAACTCTAAGGAACGAAATCATGATCGAGACCGCGATTCAACTGGGCACCACAGCCGCCATTCTGGCATTTCTTTGGAGCCTGCATCGGGACTCCGGCAAACTTCACCGGGACATGACCGAGCTCCGGAAGGATATGACCGAACTTCACAAGGACATGGCCGACCACCGTAGGGAGACGAGCCGGGATATCGCCAGCCTCCGAGAGGATATGGCCGACCACCGCAAGGAGACGAGCCGAGATATCGCGGCCCTTGGCCAAAGGATGGCGCGGGTGGAGGGTCTGCTGGAAGGCCGTGCCCAGCGTCCACGAGAATTCAAGACCTGACGGAACGAGAAACGCCACTCGAGAAGCGAAGGGCACCGCGGCACGCGCCACGCTTCCTCCTTCGCATGGCTCGCGCGCTTCTGGAAATTAGCGCCGGTCCACCACGATCCCGAGCGGATCCTGTCGATCTCCGTTCGACCCGCGGCGTGGCGGGTCGCTCCCATGGCATCCCCGGAAATCAGGTCGATCCTAATGGCTCGGTTTCCTCGTTGAGAATGGCAAGGTAGCGGTCATAACCGAACAGGCGGTTTCGCTTCCGTCCAGTCAATTCCCGCGCGACGTTCATCTCCTCGAGAATCCTCATGCCGCTGGAAGCCGCTGGAAAGGAAAGATCAGCATGATCGACTAGCTTGGGAAGCGATATGATCGGACGCTCCTGCAGAGCTTGGTGGACGCGTAACGCCGATCCCGCCACGCGGCCTTTCTTCTGGATTCGATCTCGGTCCTTCTGGAACAACGACTGAAGCCGTCGCGCGGTAGAAACCGCCTCTTCGGAAGTATTCGCCACGCCATCGAGAAAGAACGCGAGCCACGCCTCCCAGTCCCCTGTCTTCCGCACCTCGCTGAGCAACTCGTAGTAATCGCTTCGATATCTCTTGAAGTAGAGACTCAGATACAGCAACGGTTCCCGCAACGCGCGGTCGTGACATAGCATCAACGTGATCAGCAAGCGACCGACCCGGCCATTGCCATCAAGGAAGGGATGTATGGTCTCGAATTGCGCGTGAACGAGCCCCGCCCGCAGGAGCGCGGGCAGTCCAGAATCCGGCCTGTGGAAGAATTTTTCCAGATCGGACATGCAGTCGGACACCGCGCTGGCCGGTGGCGGAACGAAATTCGCGATTCCCGGACGAGAGCCGCCAATCCAATTCTGGGATCTCCGAAACTCGCCTGGCTTCTTGTCGCCACCACGACCCCGGCTCAGCAGTTTGGCATGCACCTCACGGATCAGGCGGTTGCAGAGCGGAAAGCCATCCCGAAGCCTCCGCAACCCATGCTCCAGAGCTATCACGTAGTTAGAGACTTCGACCACGTCATCGAGAGGAACGCCGGGCGCCTCATCCATTTCGAACAGCAGAAGATCCGACAGCGACGATTGCGTGCCCTCGATTTGCGACGACAGAACCGCCTCTTTTCTGATGTATCGGTAAAGGAACAGATGAGGGTCAGGAAGCAAGGGCAAGGTCGAAAGACTATCCAAGCGACCCAGCGCGAGCAACGCTTTCTCCAAAGGATCTTGCAGGGCCGACAGGCGCAAGGAGGGATCCGGTGGCAATTTGAAGGGCACGAACGCCCGGACGGTCTCGCCGTGGGCCGCCGTAACCTCGTATCTGCCCGTTTCGCCTCGTCGCATTGTATGGATGCCCTGTTATCAAAATCTGAATAGCACGCCCCGCTATTAAGATTTACGGCTTAAATATAAACTATAGTGATGCCACGTCAAACCTCCCGGTGTCCAGCCGGGTCGCGAGACCGGTAGCGTTTTCCCTCGCGAAACGCCAGCCACTCAACCACGCCCAGAAATCTCCCGGGCCGAGGATTTCCCCCCGTTATCCAGACATCGGCGGCCTCACCAAGCGAACGGAGAGAAAGTGACATTCCACTGGAAGAAATCGCTCTTCGCCCGCGAGAATTCGAGGCCCGAGGCTGGAATAAAGCGAACGTCCCGGGAGGCGTGATAGGCATCGCGGGCGTTCGCCGCGCTCCTCCGTTCCCAGCGACATCACCGCGTCGCCTGAAAGACCGAATGGGCGCGAGGCGAGTTTTATAATGGAAGCGGAAAGGGCGATTGTTTTCGATATGAATGACGTAAAACTCTCCATCACGCTCGGCGTGGTCGGATTCCTGGTGTTGCTGCTCGGTAGCGTAACGTCTGGAGCGGGATGGGCGATCTGGACGGGACTGGCGCTGGTAGCGGCCGGCATCGCGCTCAGCGTCGTCTCGATCTTCCGGCCATGAGGCGGCGAGGCCCATAGCGATGGCGGGAGCACTCGCGGTCACTTTCGACTACCCCGAAACTCGGGTCATCGAGGAGGGACTGGGCGGCTATGGCCCGGAGGGACGGGCGCGATTGATGGATCGGGCGCGCGAGCTTCTGGACCGGGAGGACGCGACGCTGGTGGCCCACTACTACACCCACCCGGATCTGCAGGAGCTAGCGGACCTCAGCGGCGGGCGGGTCGCCGATTCTTTGGAAATGGCCCGTTTTGGCACGACCCAGCCGGCGCGGACTCTGGTCGTGGCCGGAGTCCGTTTCATGGGTGAGACCGCGAAAATCCTGAATCCAGAGAAACGCGTCCTGATGCCCTCGCTGGACGCGGAATGCTCGCTGGATCTCGGCTGTCCGGTCGAGCCGTTCTCCACGTTCTGCGACGAGCACCCGGACCGGACCGTCGTGGTGTACGCCAACACGTCCGCGGCCGTCAAGGCGCGCGCCGACTGGGTGGTGACCTCAAGCTGCGCGGCGCGAATCATCTCGCACCTGATGGATCAGGGAGAGAAAATCCTGTGGGCTCCAGATCGTCACCTCGGCCATTACCTGCGACGCGTGACCGGGGCCGACATGGCGCTATGGCAAGGTCACTGCGTGGTGCACGACGAATTCAAGTCCCGGATGCTCGGCGAGCTGGTCGCCGAGCATCCGGAGGCGGCCGTGCTAGTGCACCCGGAATCTCCTGAGGAAGTCATCGATATGGCCGACGTGGTCGGCTCCACGACCGCCCTGATCCAAGCTTGCCAAGAGCTTCCCCACCCGACCTTCATCGTCGCGACCGACCGCCAGATATTTCACAAGATGCGGCAGGCCGCACCGGACCGAACGTTCATCGAGGCCCCAACCGGTGGCGAGGGCGCCACTTGCAAAAGTTGCGCGCATTGCCCCTGGATGGCCATGAACGACCTCAATAGGGTCATCCA
This sequence comes from uncultured candidatus Poriferisulfidus sp., assembly GCA_965116025.1. Taxonomy (GTDB): domain Bacteria; phylum Pseudomonadota; class Gammaproteobacteria; order Poriferisulfidales; family Poriferisulfidaceae; genus Poriferisulfidus. Next base: position 1,134,448 of record OZ220480.1, on the reverse strand, counting down.
GGCCCTAGAGACTGGAAGCGGCGAGATTCACGTCGACGAGGACATCCGTCTTCGCGCCTTGCGCTCAACCCGAAGAATGATCGAGTTCACCGCTCACTGACCTGACGACCGCCCGCGAGCCTGAAGCCCAAATCATCGGCATCATTCCGCGCGCCTTTCAAAAACGGAGCGGAGATCGGCCCGGCCCCGCCCGATATAGATCGCGACCAGATCACGCGATATCCAGCGGATCCACGTCCAGCGTCCAGCTCACCCGCCCCTTTTTCCCCAGGCCTTGGAGCCAGTTATCCAGGCAACGCTCCAACGCTTTTCGGGAAACCGCCTGCAGTAGCAACTGGGCGCGCCAGACCCCCGCGAGCTTCGGCATCATGGCCGGAGCGGGCCCGCGCGCGGAAACGCCTTCAGCCTCACTCATCCGATTCCGCGCGTCCAACAGAAAAGTCTCCGCTTGCCGGTAATCCTTATGCTGGGCCCGCAAGACCGCCCAATGACTGTACGGCGGAAGGCCAAGCTCGCGCCGACGGTCTGACAAGCGTTCCAGCCAGCTCTCGTAACTCTCGCTCAACAACTGTCGCAGCACCGGATGCTTTGGCAAGCAGGTCTGAAGCAGCACTCTGCCCGGCTTGACCCGGCGCCCGGCGCGGCCTGATACCTGGACCAGCATCTGCGCCATTCGCTCCGGCGCTCTCAAGCGAGGGCTGAACAGTTGGGAATCAATATTGATGACCCCGACCAGCGTGACTTCGGGAAAATCGTGCCCCTTGCACAACATCTGCGTACCGACCACGATCCGATAATCGCCCCGACGGGTTTTCTCTATGCTGCGCTCCAATTCCCCGCGGCCCCGGATCCGGTCCCGGTCCAGGCGCAATACCGGACAATCCGGGAACTCCGCGCGCAAGCGCTCCTCGATTCGTTGCGTCCCCGCGCCCAGTGGAACCGCCCCTCCCTCAAGCTCCCGCTCAGCGGACTGACGGAAGCCGCAATAATGGCAAACAAGCAGTTGACGCGGCTGGTGGTACGTCAAGCTGACCTGGCAGTCCGGGCACGCCATCGGCTCCTTCGTCCGCGGCGAATACAGCACCGGGGCGAAGCCTCTCCGGTTCAGGAACAGTAAAGCCTGGTCTCCGTGGTCCAGCGTCTCGCGCAAGGCTGCCAAAAGCGGTTCCGAAAGCCCATCTTCCGCCAGGTAGCGATTGAGGTCGATCAGCTCCGTGTTCGGCAAGATCGAGGCGCCCGCGCGCGTCGGCAAGCGCAGGCGCCGGTATTTTTTCGCGCGCACGTTGCGCCAAGTCTCAATCGACGGAGTCGCCGTGCCCAAAATGATTGGAATTCCAGCGTGATGCGCTCGATAGACCGCGACATCCCGGGCATGGTAGCGAAAGCCTTCTTGCTGCTTGAAGGAAGGGTCGTGCTCCTCGTCGACCACGATCAGCCGCAGGTCCCGAAACGGCAAGAACACCGCCGAGCGGGCGCCCACCACGATGTCCGCCTTGCCGCTTCGCGCGAGAAGCCAAGTCAAGTATTGCTCGCGCTCCGTGCGCTCGGAGTGATACACCGCGATTCGGGTTCGAGCGTCTCGCGCCAGCCGATCGCGCAACTGGGGCGCGAGACCGATCTCCGGGACGATCACCAGAACCTGTCCGCCACGATCCAGAACTGAGCGGATCACGGCCCGATAGACCTCGGTCTTGCCACTGCCGGTCACGCCGTGCAGCAAAGTGCAACGGAACGAGTCCAGCCTCTCTCGCAACTCCTCCACAACCTCGCGCTGGTGCGAGTTGTGCGTCACATCCTCGGGCACGACGGGAACGGGAAGAGGTGGCAACCGAAAGTCGGCTTCCACCAAGCCCTGCCCGACCAGAGCCTTGAGCGGCGCTGAGGGATCGCGGCACAAATCTCGTAGTTGCCGCAGGTCCAAACCCTCCTTATGGTTCTGAAACGCCTGCAGAAGAGTCCGCCGAACCGGCGCGCGCCGATGGGCATCGGGGTCTTCCTCCCGGCCAGCCGCCGTCAAGCGCCATATGGTCGTCCCGGAAAGCTCAGCTTCCTCACCCCTCCGCATGCGTCTCGGCAAGGCCGCGTGAACGACCTGCCCGATCGGGTGCTGGTAGTACCGCGCCGCCCAGATCAGCAACCGCAGAACGTCCGAATCGATCACCGGAATCTCGTCCAGCACCCCGCTAACCCGCTTGAGTTCCGGCCCGCCAGAGGGCCGGGGACGAAGCTCCAAGACCACGCCAACCTGCTTGCGGGGACCGAAAGGCACTCGCACCCGCGCGCCTGGCGGCGGCATGGGCCCGCGCGCCGGCGGCAGGTAATCGTAGCCATGGCGAATCGGGGCGTCCACGCCCACGTGCAGACAGAGCTCGGTCACGGGATCACGCGAAGAAATTCGGGATGTGGACAACTCTGGGGATAACCAGGGGAAGCGAGAGGGATAAGCTTTGGATAAGGGCGTTTCCAAGAACTCCCTCCCCTCTCCGTAACGATCCGAAAAAGTGAATAGCTTTCATAACGTTCGCGTTTATTCTCCGCCATTATCCCGGCGCACTCGCTTCGTTGAATGCGAATGGCTGGCTTCGCATGACGAATTGTTGATAACCGTCGAATATCCATGAACCTCAGCGTGGAGTGAGATTCCGCGCGAACCGAACCATGCCACCCTCCCCCACCATCGCCATCTCCGTAATTCTCCCGGTCGACCGTCGCGCCCAAGTTGTGAAGCCATGCGAATCAGTATAAAGTGAGGCGCGGAAGATTCCTCTGGAACTCCACTGGAACGAATATCTTCCAAAGAAAGCATGATTCCTGAAAAGCGCGCGTCGTTGGCCCGGTAGCGTCCCGGAACAACGCGCGAAATCAAGAAGCCTGCAGTTCCAACATGACCCGGGTAGCGGTCAGCCCAGAAGTTCTTAGCTGGGCCCGGGAACGCGCCGGATTCGAATTGGCGGACCTGAGAAACAAGTTCCCGAAGTTGGCTGACTGGGAAAGCGCATCCATCCAGCCCACGATGAAACAGTTGCAAGCTTTCGCCAAAGCGATGCGGGTGCCGTACGGATTTCTTTTCCTGCCAGAACCACCGGTAATCCGTTTTCCACTCGCGGACTTCCGCGCGATCAAACGTCAACGTCCTCCAAGCATAAGCCCGGAGCTGATGGATACCGTCCACCTCATGCGGCGCCGGCAGGCATGGCTACGGGAAGAGCGAATGGAAACCGACGCGGAACCGGTTGGTTTCGTCGGAACCGCTTCGCTTTCGGACAACCCGGCATCTATCGGTCAGGAAATGCAGCGAGCGCTTGGGCTAGTTGATGGCTGGGCAAAGCTGGCGCGAACCCGGACCGTCGCCGTGAGCGAACTACGTGAAGCCATTGAGCGACTTGGCGTCATGGCGATTATCAACGGCATCGTCGGAAATGACGACTATCGCAAGCTGAATGTGAACGAATTTCGCGGCTTCGCCCTGAGTGATCCCCATGCTCCATTGATTTTCATCAATGGGGCTGACGCGAAATCCACCCAAATGTTTACCCTCGCGCGCGAATTCGCGCATTTGTGGCTGGGCGATATGGGTGAAGGCCTGTCCGGCTTCCAAGGGTTGCAGCCCGGCGACGGAGAGATAGAGCGATTTTGCGATCATGCGGCAGCCGAACTCCTCATCCCTTCCACCGAGATGCGCGCCGCTTGGCGCTCGGTCGCCAACGATGCAACGTCTCTGGAAAAGCTGGCCGAGCGCTTCAAAGTCAGCCCCGTCGCGATTGGACGAAGAGCGATGGATCTTGACTTGATGGGGCGTGACGATTTTTTTCGTTTCCACCACGGCTATACGCGAAGAGAATGCCGAAAGCGAACGGAACGGCAAAGTGGGAGCTTCCGCGACAATCAGGATAATCGTGTTGGTCGGCTGTTCGCTTCTCACCTGACCCGAGCGGCCCAGGAGGGACGCGTCAGCTTCAAGGAAGCTTATGACCTGACCGGGCTGTATGGCGATGCGTTCCAAGAGTACGCCCGCGAGGTTGAAATCGCGCTATCGTGAGTTCGGAGCCCGACTCTCTCGTTGATTCCGAGTTGTAAAGTCGGGCGAATCGGTATAAAGTGAGGCGCGAAAATGGAGCGAGCGCAGTCATGTTGGACGTGTTGACGCAGCAAATCCTCCGCACCGATATCTCTGGAATGCCTCTGGAGTGGATCGGCTACCAGGAGGCGGTACGCCTGCATTACGCGGGACAGGTCGCCTATGTTAGCGGCCAAGACATTCTGCGCGCGCGAGGAGGGCATAACGCCATCACTGGACGGCGCACCATCCTCACCCTCAACTCCATCATCGCGACCTATGGCAACAACCATACGTTGCGGGAGACCTACACGCCGCCGCTGAACAACCCAACCCTGTTCAAGCGCGACGCTTGGCTGTGCCTGTACTGCGGAGGCTCGTTCGAGCGCCGGGAGCTTTCCCGCGACCACGTCCACCCCCTGAGTCTGGGCGGCGCGGATGAGTGGAACAACGTGGTGACCGCCTGCAAGCGCTGCAACAACCAGAAAGCGGGCCGGACTCCGGAGGAGGCCGGAATGCATCTGCTCGCGATTCCTTTCGTGCCGACCCACGCCGAGTACATCTATCTGCAGGGCCGCCGGGTGCTGGCGGACCAGATGGAATTCCTGCGCGCCCACTTCCCCCGCACCAGCCCCTTGCGCGAGCGGACCGAGAAGTGACGGAAGAGCCGGGGTCCCGCGTCGGGGTCCTGATTTCCAACCTCGGGACCCCTGACGAGCCGACCCCGCCAGCGGTTCGCCGCTATCTCGCGGAATTCCTGTCGGACCGCCGCGTGATTCCTCTTTCTCCGTTACTCTGGCAACCGATCCTGCACGGCATCGTTCTGCGCGTCCGTCCCCAGCGTAGCGCCCGCCTGTACCAGAAAGTCTGGATGGAGGAAGGCTCGCCTCTGCTCGTCTACAGCGAACGCCAGCGCGACGCGTTACGGGAGGAGCTCGGTCGGCGCGGACACTCAACGAGAGTCGCGCTGGGAATGCGCTACGGCCAGCCATCCATCGCACGGGCGATCAAGGAGCTGGAAGGAGCTCGCGTCCTGATCGTCCTGCCCCTCTATCCGCAATTCTCCAACGCCACGACGGTTTCCACGCGCGACGCTCTGGACAACGCGCTCAGTCAGAAAGGCGACGCTCCAGAAATCCGGTTCATCGACCACTACGCGGACGATCCGGCCTACCTGAGCTCCTGCGTCTCCCAAATTCGAGACTTCCGGGAGCGGAACGGCCCCAGCGAGTTGCTGGTTCTCTCATTCCATGGACTGCCGAAGGAATCGATCAAGCGGGGAGACCCCTATGCCCGGCAATGCCACAATACCGCCTATAGAATCTCTCAGGCGCTGGGCCTGCTGGAGAGCCAATGGCGCATGACCTTCCAGTCTCGCTTCGGCCCCAAAGAATGGCTGAATCCCTACACCGACGAGACGTTGCGCGAACTGGCCGCGGGCGGCGCGCGCTCGGTCGACGTGTTCTGCCCGGGCTTCTCCGCCGACTGTCTGGAGACCCTGGAGGAGATCGCCCAAGAAAATCGGGACGTGTTCCTTGAGGCGGGCGGACGAACGTTTCGGTATATTCCCGCTCTCAACGATAGCCCCAATCACATACGCGCCCTAGCGAGCCTGATCGAGCGTCACATTCCCTAGACTCATGCCAATTTTCGCCTTCTTCGTCCTGTTCTTTTTTCTGGAGTTGTTCCTGATGGTGATGATCGCCATCGAGAACGGCTTGGGCTGGGGCGTGTTCTGGATCGAGGTGGCGACCGCGCTCCTCGGCATCGCGTTGATCCAGGCCAACCGTGAACAAACGCGCGAGATCTTGCGACAGGCGACCGGAGGCGCTCCCGTCAATCTGAGGTTCGCCCTGCTCACGAGCGCCCGCGTCACGATCAGCGGAATCCTCCTGATTCTCCCGGGATTCATAACCGACGGCATCGCCGCGGCCCTGCTGATCCTGCCAAAACTGCATGCGCTTCTGCTCTGGCTGATGCGCGCGGTCAGTCCGCGATCCCAGAAGAAACGCTCCAATCCGAAAGCGCGCGGGCGCGTCATTGAGGGAGAGGTCGAGCGCGACTCCAAAGACTCCGACGATCGGTAGTCCGCGAGCTCGCCGAGAGCGGAGCCAACTCCAGGAAACGCCACCGCGAGCTCTTCACGGGTCGAGACGGGCAGTTTTTTGTCCGCCTTCACAATTCAATGCTCTAGAATTTTTATGGGTATTATGGTATCTACAATAAGAAAAATATAATACTTTTAGATATAATAATATCTATTTAGGTGGATTCCATGACGTTGATTTCCCTGCATAGCCCTTTCGAGGTCCAGCAAAAACTGGCCCGCGCCACGCGAACGCGACGCAAGAGGAGGAAACTCTCCCGCGAGGCTCTGGCCGAGCGTAGCGCGGTGCCCGCGCCCACCATCAAGCGGTTCGAAACCACCGGGGAGATTTCGCTACGCCAGTTCCTCCTGCTTTGGCAGTGCGTGGACCGACTGGACGCTCTGGCCATCCTGGCGGACCCTCCGAAGCCGGCACCCCGAAAAATCTCCGAGGTGGTCGAATCCTGATGTTCCGGCCCATCAAGAAACTTCGGGTCTTTAGCCGACTGAGCGACGGTCGGAGAGTTCAGGTTGGCGAGCTCGCGCGGAACCGCGACGCGACGTTCTTTCAATATGGCCCGGACTACGTCGATCGCTTCTCCAGCCTATCCCCTTTCACCCTCCCCTTCAACGCCGAGTTGCGACAGGCCCCCGCGAGCCCTCACGGCGGACTGCACGGCGCGTTCGCCGATTCGCTTCCGGATAGCTGGGGCTTGTCGTTGATGAATCGAGTCTTCGCGCGCCACGGATTGGCTCAAGATCAGGTTTCGGCTCTGGACCGACTGGCGTACGTCGGCGAGCATGGTCTTGGAGCCCTCGCGTACGATCCGGTCTCGGAAATCTCGCCAGACGCGCCGGACGACTCGATTGATGTCGCGGACCTCGGCAGGAGCGCCGTGGAGTTCTTCGAGGGATCGACCGCGACGGTCACAGATGCGCTCGCCCGCCATGGCGGCAGTCCCGGCGGTTCTCGGCCGAAAGCCCAAATCTATCTATCTCCAGAGGAAACCCTTCACGCTTCCACGAAATCCCGGCCCGGTCTGGAACCATGGATCGTGAAGTTCACTTCGCAACACCTGCCGCTGGGGCACCAAGAAGGACTATGCGAGGCCGCGTACCTGACTCTCGCGGAAAACTGCGGCATCCAAACGCCCGAATGGCGCCTGATCGATCCCCCGGCGGATCTTCCGGCTCCCGCCTGGCTGGCCTTGCGCCGCTTCGACTGCCATCCCACTCGCCCCGAGACCGGTCGCCTCCACATGCAAACCCTATGCGGCCTTCTCGACGCTGACTTCAGACAGCCCTCCCTCGACTATGAGACCGTCATCAAGGCCAGCCTATCCCTTTGCCGAAGTCCGGCCGCTGGGCGCGCCCAGTTCGCGCGAGCCATGTTCAACCTGTTCGCCTGCAACCAAGACGACCATAGCAAGAACTGGTCCTTCCTCATGGACGACGACGGAAAATGGAATCCCGCTCCGTTCTACGACGCGACTTTCAGTCCGCACCCCCATGGCGAGCACGCGACCGCTTTTTTGGGGCATGGAAAGAACCCACCTTTGGAAGCGGCGCGCCAGCTCGCCCGGCTCGCGGGTTTCAAGAACTGGAGAGAGGCGAAAGACGTAGTCGACCGGATCGTGGACGCGGTGGCTCAATGGCCAACGGTCGCGCGAGAACTGGAGGTCCAAGAAGATATTCGCGAGCGGATTGAGAAGCGTCTCGCGGCCGTTCGCGGGCGAAACCAGACGTTGCTCGTGACGAATCAGTAGAATCGAATGCCGTTCACCCGATGATTTACAATCTCTCGCCCTTGTGAATTGAAACGGCGCGAGCGAAAACGTGGATCGGATATCGGGAAACCACTACTTGCGACGGCCATTGGGCGGCAGATTGCGAACCTATCGCCCTGCTCAATCTCGAGCCGCTCCGGCAGAGCGACTGAACCGCATCCGAAAAGCCATGCTTCGTGGCGAACTTGTCGTCAACTCGTTTAATCGATGGCAATTGCTGAAGAACAGGACGGCGGGAGTGCATTGGACATTCACTGAGCCCGGATCGACAAACGATACGGCATCAATGGAACGCGCGGTAGCGCGACGCGAGGCGGGAGACATATCCATAGCCATGACCGACGAGCGACGCGCGGAAGAAACGGCAACCCGTATCAACGCCGGCCTGGAACGGTCGGATTTGCTATTCGCGCTACGAGACTGGAGCCAAGCGCCTGGCGAATGCCCCGCGTTCGCTCGCATGATTCATGGGGCCCGGCAACGTGGGATAACGGTGCACATCGTCGCGGCGTTCGGAACGCGGCATGGCGACGGCGACAAGTTTCTCGCGGAAGCTCGCAGACGGTGGAGACTCTCGCGGGATCCCATGCTGGGGCCCGCACCGCATACTTCCCGTATAGAACGAGATTTTGGCGAATGCCTGAAAGACGCGGGGATCAACCCGATTCCCCAAATGCCAGTCGCGGGCTACTATCTGGATTTCGCCGTGCTTGGAACGTCGGGCGGGCTCCCCGTGAGGCTGGATGTCGAAGTCGACGGGCGGTTTTGGCATGAGGAATTACCGGGGCATCTTCGGCCTCAGGACGAAAAAAGAGACCGGGCGCTCCGGCGCTTGGGCTGGCGCCCCGTTCGCTTTTGGGCGGATGAAATCAAGAGAGACCAAGATGCGTGTCTCACGCGCGTCCTTGCGGATATGGCTTCCCCAGAACCACGGACAAGAAAAACCTCAGCATGGGAGATGAAGGATGACCCAATCGAAATCTAATGCGCTCAAGTCGGACCGTCTGCGTACGTTTGGCACGGCGTTATTGTTGCTGACCGCGATATTGCTTATTATCGCCGGGGTCGGAGTCGCTGCGGAAGTTGTGACTCTGCCTAAAGACCGCAAAGAAGCCAAGCGTATTGCCGAAAACCTGATTGAGCTCAGAGCGGAGAGGGACCAGCTTACCAACGACCTGACCGAGCTCAGAGCAGAGAGAGATCAGCTTACCGGCGAGATGGCACAAATCCAATCAAACCTATCCTCTCTCCGTGTGGAAGAGAAAGCAGCAGACCGTCTCGCCAAGAAGCTCCCAGGCTTGCAAGCTGAAGAATCGAGAACTCGGGCAGAGAAGGACCGGCTGGTTAAAGAGGTTGACCAGTTGATGTCCGATAAGTCGGCACTGAAAACCAAAGTTGACCAACTAAACGCGGAAACCACAGAATACCGAAATGCGATAGAGAATTATTCGAATCGCGCGGACGATTCCCGAACGAAACTGAATGAGATACACGGTCTGATCAACACGAAGAAACGCGAATTGGCTCAGGTGAAAGAGGATACCACAGCTACCAAAAATGATTTAGCACAAGTCGAATCTGAGTTGGATGACGTCAATAGTCGGTTGCGCGCTAAACGAACCGAGCTGAACAGCTTGATCAATGACGTGGTAACCGCGTCCGACCAATTGCGGAAATTGAAAAATAAAATCGAGATAGAGTCTGATCAACTGCAGATGTTGGCAAATGACGAGAAAAGAGCTCGCGAGAAAATTCGACGATTGATTGAAACCCTTGATTCCCTTTATGGACCAAATAAGAATAGCTGATCAACGTGATATCCCTACTCCTGATTCACACGGAACTTTTGTGCTGAAGGCACTATGCCAATTCCATGATTAATAACGAGCTCTTCGGTTTATTCCTTATGCTTATTCTGGCACTCATAGCCGTGCTGACAGCTATTTTTGTTATAGGCCGATCAGATTACTGGCGACGCATAACGACGAAAGAGAGATCAATCGACGAGTTGGAAAAACTCCTTGAGGAAAAACACATTCGATTAGAAAGCCTGCGCAAATCTATCCAAGAGGAAGAGCAAGGAAAAATGGAACATCTGGATACCCTGCAGAAGAAAGAACTCAGGGCCCGAGAAGCCATAGAACGATGGGAAACGGTGAGACAGGACCACCAGAACCTAGAGCGAATGAAAAGAGAGTTGGAAGAATTCGAGCGGGAAGAATCGAGGCGAATCGACGATTTGGGAATTAAACGCGAAGAGGCCGCCCGCAGACTGGATGATATTCAATCCGCATTGGATCAGTACCCATCAGAAATTATTGAGGCCAAAGAGGATTGGAAAGAATATCTCGAGAAACGCAAGAAAGAACACGATGAGTTGAGAACTGCTATGGAGCAGTTAAAGGCCCGAAGAGAACAGATAGGGAAAGAGTGGTCTGAGCGAATCAACGGGTTAGAGCTCAAGCGCGCGGAAGCCGCGCACAGGCTGGATGATATCCGATCAGCCTTGGGAAAATATCCACCAGAAATCGCTGCGCCCGAAGCAGATTGGAAGGGATATCTCGAGCGGCGCAAGCAAGAGCATGATGAGATGAAAACCGCTATGGAACGGCTGGAAGACCAAAAGAAGCTGTTCGAGAAGGAAGAGTTGAAGAAAATCACCGAATTAGAAGTCAGGCGAGCAGAGGCCGCGCGCAGGCTGGATGAAATCCAATCCATCTTGGGTAGCAAGTATCCGCCAGAAATCGCCGCGCCCGAAGCGGATTGGAAAGAATATCTCGAGAAGCGCAAGAAAGAATTCGATGAACTGGAAACAGATGTGAAAGGAAAGAAGTCTTGGCGGGACCAGCTTTACCGCGAGATTCAAGAATTGGAGGAGGAGCGAAATCGACTTCAGCATAGCCTTGATAAAACGAAACAGGATCTTGGTGGCGCGAAGAAAAGTCTTGCCGAGACGAAACAGAAGCATGAGGCAATCGAAGCGGTAACAAGAACCATCGAGAAGACAGAAATTCAGTTCCCGGATCATTCGCTCAATGTCGCGGTCAAGGAAGTCCCCGGAAAAACCGATCCGAAAGACAAACTCAGCATGTTTAAGTCTCCGCCAGACTGTCTTGTGAAACAATTCGAGGAAGCGAGCGAAGAGAAAAAGGAAGACACTATGCTCAGCGAATTCATGTCGGGCCTAGAAAAGCAAAATCTGTACTATCCAAAGCGAATCATTCGAGCTTTCCACACGGCCTTGAAAGTGAACGACTTATCTCCACTGACCGTACTGAGTGGCCTGAGTGGCACAGGAAAAAGCCAATTGCCACGGGCTTATGCTCGCTTTTTCGGAATTCACTTTCTGCATGTTCCTGTCGAGCCTGGCTGGGACTCTCCGCAAGACCTTTTAGGCTTCTACGACTTTGTCGCGGAGCGTTACCGCCCAACTGACCGCGCCCGCGCTCTTGGTCATTTCGACAAGGATTTCATGGAAGACATTGGGATCAAGAACGAGAACGATAGAGACTGGCGCAAACGGATGCTCATCATTCTGTTGGATGAAATGAATTTGGCGCGAACGGAATATTATTTTTCGGAGTTTTTGTCACGGTTAGAAATGCGTGGAACTCGCGAAATCTCGGACGACGATGCTTCAAGCGATAACCATCACGATTCACGAATTGCGATCGATATGCCCTACGCCGAGGAGGAAGAGCCAAAGCATCTGCATATTCCTCACAACGTTTTGTGGGTGGGAACGCTGAATGAAGATGAGACCACCCAAGCGTTATCCGACAAAGTATTGGATCGAGCGAATTCTATCCGCTTCGCGCCACCGAAGCCTGACGCGCTTTGCAAGCATAGCAAGCCACCGGAACGTGACTTTCGCCCGTCTGAAGGTTATTTGCCTTACGAGCGATGGCTCAGCTGGTCTGATATCACGAAAACTAAGGGCGACAATAAAGTGGATGAGACGCTGAAACAACTCGCTGATCTTATGCAGAATGCCGGACGAGGATTTGGCTACCGGATCGCCCAAAGCATCAAGGCTTACATTGATCGATATCCCGGCAAAGATTGGCGGGAGCCAATGATCGATCAGATCAACATGCGCCTTCTGCCAAAACTGGCAGGCGCGGAAATGCATGACTGTAATGAACAAATCGAGGGTCTCTTAACGTTAACGGAGGATGACCTCGACGACTCATCTTTCGCGGAAACGCTTAGGGAAGCACTCAAAAGCTCCCAAACGACCCAGATATTCAATTGGCCAGGCTACACTTATGAGGAAAGATCAGAAAAATAGCGGCATATGGATCTACCCTTCTTTTCGGGCATTCAGTCGTGAAGCCATGGGCGAAAAATATGAGGGCATTAAGGAGATTAAGTTAGGCGAAACAGCATCTTTTCGGTTATCCGGCCCGCCAGTCATCGTAGCGACCCTTGGCGCGCTACCGAAAGAGTTTCCGGTTTTGGAGGGGCGGTTTCGCCAAACCCTTCCCCAAGCGCCAGGGAAGATCCGAGGCACTTTGTCAGCTGGATGCATCAGCGAAGGCGACGAGCGTAGTTGCGATGAGTTGGAAGCGTGGCTCGCGCCGTGGCGCGCTGGAGCAGACCGAATCTTAATCATCACCATATGCCCAGACCCGAAAACGGTGCTCAAAATCGACGTATCCGATTGGCCGGAACGCTCATCTAACGAATGCGACAACGCGAATGCTGGACGATTGAGGATATTAAGGCGCGCCGCATGCGTTCTCGATATGGTGCCGGACGCTTTCTCCGCTCAGCCATCGATAGGAGTCGCGTATGAGCGACTGGAGGAGATCTGGAGCGATCAAAGATACGGAGATGCTGACCCTCTTGGGGAACTGTTGGTAACGCAGGCTAAAAGGCTGAAGGGTACGCTGGACGACCTCGGTGCCCGCCCCAGATCGGTGCTGAGCACGGAACACCGAATGTTAAAGTTGCAGGACGCTCGTCGCATCGACGCGAAGACGCTACGCTGGCTCTCCGCCCAACCAGGAAAAAGTGCTGCCGAACGCGCCGGGGGGCGGCAACGCATTAAGGCCCCAAAACGGTATGAAACGATCTCAACGCTGGAAAATCAGGTTTTGCGGGCATTCGCCGCATTGACGATACGTGAGGCGGAGAATTGGCTTGTCAGTCGCCAAAAAGGTGAACCCAACTTCACCATCATCCAAGCGCATCAACTCCGTGCTCGGCAGATTGAGGCCACGCTTAGAGCGCGGAAGGTTCCTAAGGCAATAGCACCGGTCAAACCCAATTTTCCTCTTCGATTCGATCCACGATATCGGAACATTTGGCGCGCTTGGCAAGACTTGCGAGCGAGGAGCGCGGCCACCGAGCTTGAATGGATGTGGCAACATCGGACGTTCATGGAGCTGTTAGGACTGCGCGCGGCCATGAAACTTCGCGAAAAGGGCTTTGACATACTCGCCCATAGTCCGATGCTACGAGAGAAGGACGCCCCTTCGAAGGGGCGTTATTTGCGCGGAGGCATTCAATGCACTTTTGGGGAATCCGGTTCTGACTCCACCAAGTTCCTCAGATATGAGTCCAATGGGAACCAGAACCGTTTGGGCGCAATAGCCGAAATGGAGCCCGGGGCAGGAATATGGTGGGACGCGATTGATTCCTCGGAACGCATGAATGCGGATGTCGCAGTCGGAGAACTGCCTTGGATTCCAGAGCACGAATGGGACGCGAGGCTTAGCGAATGGGCGGCCCAAATCGCTTCCTGACGTGGACCGCTTCGTCATCGTCGACCTGAATGGATGGCTTGATCACCTCGTGGTTGGGCAACAAACTGACGCGGGTGGCATAGCGCGAACCACCACTCTCGGATTCCGCTCTTGTCTGTATCGCCATCAAGACGTTTGGCTGCTCGGCGGGCAAGCGCTTGCCTCGGCGCGCGACGCTCGAACACAGGAACCTCTCCTCGACGCGACGGATGCCTTCGCCTATACGGCAGGGCTCGAAGAGTGTTCGGCCGAACGGCACCATGCCTTGCCTGATGCATTATGGCGGCTAGTGCTCGATCTATCGAAAAGGTTTGATGGCCCGATTCACCTCGCCATGATTGTGGCGGACGGTCTGGATTTCGGGTCGACGAGAGTCCATGATGAAACAGGCCAAACCACGTTGGAAACTCTTTACGACACCATCATGCGAAGGCGTCCACGCGAACTTAGCCAAAGCCGTTTGGAATTAATCTGGCGTTCAGTGGCCGCTCTCCACTCCGCAAGGAAAAAGCGTAGAGAACATCTCGGGGACAGGCCCGGCTCAGCTCTGGTTATCAGCTTCAGCCGAAAAGTGTTCTGGACAACGCTAAAGCTACGCCACTGGTCGCCCAGCAATAAGACTAAAGGTTTAATTCATATCGCCCGTAGCGCCATTATGGAAGAATGCGCCGAAGATCAAGCATGGATGACCCAACGAGCGAGCCTTGTTGAATCGATCCTCACGAAGTCCAACCAAGATATAAATTCCATCAAGAAGTGGACGCGATCTATAGAGCTTCTATCCGCCGGCATGCGTCCGAAGTCACTGGCGAAAATCGGTATGGATATGGAGGCATTGGAACACTGGTGCTGGCCCACGCCTGAAGGAGACTGGGAGGTTCTGCATCAAAGGCCAGCACCCAAAAGATGGCCGTCACCCGCGCTACCACCACAACTCGAGGAAAAGATCCAATCATTCATCGATAGCAAAAAGGATCCGCGAGTGATCGTCGTTGAAAGTCCGTTTGGAACCGAGACGACTACGAAGCTCGCGCTCGTCGTCCAAAATCGCGCGCCCAACATTCCCGTTGTTAAAGTTTCCAACCAAGACGCATCCAAGGCGGCTTTGGATTTAGCCTTGAAGCTTGGTCGAGACCGCAGTGTCCCGGCTTGGCTCGACGAGGTGCCATCAATTGAATTGGAAGTCCGCCCGGAATCAACGAGTAGCGAAAATAGCAGAGCAAAAATCGAGTGGAAAGCCGTAGTCCCTAGGAAACAGGCGATACCCGCTGGGGAACCCTATCGCACACGACCCAATATTAGTAGATCTGTGACGCTCGCGCCCGGCATCGAATACGTCCTTCTCCATCTTCGACGCGGAGACAGGAAAAATTGGAATGAACGATACACCCGACACCATATTGATCCCAGTGACCACAAGCGGGTAGTGGAACCTTTGGCAAGAGTGCGCCCGCTATCTGGAGAAGCTCGAATCGAGATCGTCGAGCATCTGTCACAAGAAAAGCAGTTACTAACTGATGTTAGGTGGAGTGAAATGGAAACGAAACCACCACCAGAACTGGGCGGCATTCCGGAACTCTACATCTTCAAGCCTGATCAGAGAGCATGGCTTGAGCTTTGCTCCCTGCTGGAGCAAGTGGTGCGATTGGGGAATGGCAATGCTCAGCTTAGGGACAAGATATACAAGACGACGCAGAAAAACTGGAGAGATGCCGTTTTCCCTCTCGGTTCCGATGGTCGACCACCAAAATCAGAGTCCTATGAGTTGCTCGAGAAATCGACCCAGATATTGCTTCATGATCTGGAAGACCATGTGAACTCCCAAACAATTCTGCAACCTCCTATTGCCAACCGCCTGCACCTTCCTCTGACATGGCTGTTCACCGGGTGCCCAACAAAAACGGTCGAAATATTGCTGCGTGCGGCCCTAAGCCCCGAAGGCCCGGAAGGAACGGCCCTGCATGTCGAAAATGAATTCTCAGCTTGGGCAATCTACCAAGGAATCGGCCGGGCTATACGAGAAGACGACGCGCTAAGGCAAGTGTTCGACGGTCTGCTTGGACAATGGGTGCGTGAAGGGGGAACAGCCCAAGACAAGTATCTGCTCGCTGCCGTGACGCACCCATTGGCGCGAAGAGTTTCCGCCCGATTAGTTCTTGGCGAGAGTAAGGATCGATTCGACCGAGTCGCGAACTTTTTGCGGCAACAATTGGACAACCTGCTGAAAGGGAAATCAGACCCTCGCCCCAGAGCGAAAGGTCGGTCACGGCGCGTGCGGCCACAGCGCAGCTTGGAGCTTCGGTATATCACGATGGGATATCGCGGGCTTTGTCAGGTACGCTATTCCCACCAAGACTGGTTCCTACACTCCGGCGAGGATGCGGAATCAGCTTGCGAAAATCTCTGTAAGGCCGCAAAAAAATATGGCCAACATTTTGAGAAAAACTTGGTTGATCGAACTGCTCCTTATTTGATCGGAGAAGGCGAGGACCCAACGATGCCCAGTGGGTTTTAGGTTTCGTCCATAATCCAAAATCCAACGCAAGCAGTTTGGCGTAATATGAGGCGCGGAGCTGGAAGTTACTGCATTCGCTCTTGAGCATCGGCACCGCTTCTAAATCACGATGAGATAGAGAAGCGTTGCCAATCCGTGGTGTTGATCGTCGAGAACGCGAAACGAAGCCACCCTCAGCGCTCCATCATCCGCTCCATGAGATAACACAGACAGTCCTGCTCGACGATCTTATCCCGCGTGGTCAGCATCGACAGGAAGAACGGTTGCCGAACCGTCAGGCGCCGTCCCCGATTCTCGAAATACATATCGAAAACGTCTTTCCCGCCCTCATCCTCGACCCGGAGACGCGGAACGACTCCCTTTCCCCACGTCCCAAAAACTGTCTCCGCCGGCAACTCCTTGAAGTTTCGCTCCACCAACTCCCCCCGCATGTAGAAATCGGCCGCCTGATCCCGAAAGCTGAATCGCGTCCCTTCCGGGATTCTCACCCGCGCCCGGGTATGGAACAGCTCCAGGTCGTCTCTGCTTGGCGCGCGGTCCGGTATCGATTCCTCGAACAGGCGCTGCTCCAGATACGCCTTGGCGTGGACGATGCCTTCCGGGCTCTCCGGCAAACCGCACTCGATGGTCACGGACGGGCAGATCTCGCGGAACGCCATGGACTGCATCCCGAGCGGCGCCCGAAAATACACTGCGGTCCGGGAGAATCGCTTCGCCAGATACAGGAAGCGGCCGTCCATCGAGTTGACGCAAGCGTAGTGCGGATTCGGCCCGGTCGTGTTGTGCACGTCGATGCTGGCGACGGGGCCGCGGCGGCGCATATCCTCAACCACCTGACGAGCCATGCGATGCTCTGGACTGTCGCCACCGTTCCAGATCCGATTGTAGTCCGGCTGGCCGTCGAGCCGACGCGCCCCAACCCGGGCGGCCGTGACGTTGCCGATCAGGATGGACAGAGAGCGCGGCAGACGCGCCTCCGCGAAATCCCGCAGGATCCCGCGCGTCGCCTCCCACCCGGCGATCTCGTTTCCGTGCAGTAGGACCGACAGGAACAACGGGTCGGGCCGCTCTCCTGACAGGTGTAGCAGAGTCGGCCCGCCAAGAACCTCTTCCAGCCCATCAGCCGGGCAGTCCGCCAAGCCAGGCGGCAAGTGGTCCAAAATCCTCAGCAGTTCCATTCGCTCACAGCGACCACTCATGCACCGGCAGCGCGCTCTGCTGGCGCGCCAGATAGGCCCCGACCATGGTTCCCATGTTCCCGTCGTGCGCGTAGCGCCAGGCGCGCATCCAGCGCGCCCCGGTGCGCCGTTTCTCGACGCGGGCCTTGATGATGTCGAGATAGCGTCCGACCTCCGGCTCGTTCAAACCGCTCACCTTCAGGCCCCGGCGCGCCATTGGCAGCAGAGTCTCCAAGATTAGATCGGCGACCGGGCGCTCGGCGCCGTCGATCCAGACGAGTTTCGCGTCCAGTCCAGAACAGGCCGAGCGATAGAAATTCTCCCGCGCCACCGCGAAGGGGATATTCAGGGCGGATTCCTCTCCCCCCTCCAGGACCGCCATCATCGCCCCGACCCAGAACGCCAGGTTCGCGATCATGTCGATCCCGGTCGGACCCGAGGGCATGACCCGATGCTCGATGCGCAGGTGCGGCACGCCGCTCTCGCTACCGATCAGCGGGCGGGTCCAGCGCCAGATCGTGCCGTTGTGCAGTTTCAGGTGCAGGAACCGCTCGTCTTCCACCTGGAAGGGTTGCGGGAGAATGACTGGAAAGACGTTCAGGTTCTCCTCGAAGAACTCCAGCAGGGATTCGCGCGCGTAACCGCTACCGCAACCGACTCGGCCGAGGCGTTGCTGGGCCTGGCCAGCGAAGGTGGACAAGCTGACCGCCTGCTCGAACAGGGGCACCCGCGTCTCGTCCCACAGATCCATACCGAACAGGAACGGCGCGTTGCAGGATATCGCGGCCGTGGCCGCGGACAGGGCCAGCGACGCGTTGTAGGCGAGGGTCGTACGCGACTGCGGCACCTGAAGATGGACCTGGAACGAGGTGCAGGCGGACTCCAGCATCACGTCCTCGTGCAGGCTGCACAGGTGGTCGCGCCCACGAATATCGATCTGCAACGGACGATTCTTGCGCAACTCCATGACCCGCTCGTTGAGGGCTCGGTAGCGTTTCAACCGGCTCATGCTGTCCACCGTCAAATCGCTTTCCTGCACGGTTGGAAGAATGCCGATCATGCCGAGCCGCATATCCATGGATTCCGCGACCTCGGTCGCCCGCTTCCAGGATTCGTCCAGTTGCCGGTGGAGGCGGGAGAGCATGCCGGGCCCCACCCGGGCGTGCGGCGTGTTGAACTCGATGTTGAACCGCGACAGTTCCGGCAAGCACAGGGGATTGTCGTGCCGATCCAAATAGGCGTCGTTGTGCGGCAGCGGATGGCAATCCAGGTCGACCAGCCAAGCCTCTAGCTCGAATCCGACCTGATAGTCGTGATCGTCGAAGCGCCGCTCCCGAAACCAGCGTCCCAGCAACTCCGTCTCGCGCTCCAGCGCCTGATGGAAGTTTCTTGCGTCAGCCTCGCTGAACTGATCCGTCCGGATCTCGTCACCCATGCCGGTCACCCAAGGCCTTGATCAACACTTTGGCGTTGCGCCGGTCGTTGTAGAACTTCCGCCGCGCGACCGGCAAGGAGCGAGGCGAGGAAGACCGGAACCCTTGTTCCCAGAACCAGTGCATGGCCCGCGTGGTGAGGACGCAGATCTGCCGTAGCCCGCTCTGGATCGCGTGGGCCTCCGCGTCTTCCAACAGGGCGTGACCGAACCCCTGGCGCTGGTAGTCCGGGTGGACCGCCAAGCAAATCAGCTCCGCGTGGGTCTCGCTGAGTGGGCGCAGACAGACGCAACCCGCGATCAGCCCGTCCAACTCGATCACGCGGAAGTTGTGGATGCGCGGCTCCAGCTCTTCCCGAGTCCGCTCCGCCAGAACCCCGCGCTCGATCAGCGGCGACAGCAAACCCATGATGCCCCCTATGTCCGTGATCTCCGCCTGTCGGGGCGCGCAGGTATCGGCGCGCGTGACCATGAGCCCGACCCCCGTCCGGGTGAACAACTCCTGCAGCAACGCGCCATCGCGCCGCGCGTCGAGGAGGTGGACGCGGCCCACCGCGGACAAGCTCGCGTCCACGGCGCCCTGCAGCATCGGACGAAGGATCGGGCTGAGCTTCCGCCGGCGAATCAACGTCAGCGCCTCGCCCGAGGTCAGCTGCCGGATCGGCCCGCCACGGGAGCGCGGCGACGCTTCCGCATGCAAATAGATCAGTTTGTCCGCGGAAACGGACTGGGCTACCGTGCAGGCCAGGGACGCGGCGTCGAGATTGAAGGTCTCGCCGGTCGCCGAATAGCCGAGCGGCGGAATCAGGACGATCGCGTCCTGCCGCAACAGGCTGTCCACCGTAGCGGCCGCCACCCTGCGCGCCTCGCCGGTACGCTCGAAATCCACCCCGTCGCGCACCCCTCTGGGCCGGGCGGCGACGAGGTTGCCAGTCAGCACGCGCAACCGCATGCCCGCCATCGGCGTGTTCATTAGCCCCCGGGACAGTCGCGCCTGAATCTCGCACTGCAGGGAGCCCACGGCTTCCAGCACGGCCGGCATGTCAGCGGCGCGGGTAATCCGCCAGCCCGAGTGAAACCCCGAATCAGGAAGCTTGCGATCAATTCGCGCGCGCGCGCCGAACACCACGACGAGCCGGATCCCAAGCGCCTGCAGTTGCGCGACATCCTGCAGCAGCGCGTCCCTTCCGGGCCTCTCCAGAATCGCGCTGTCCAAACACAAGACGAAAGTCTGGTCCCGGTGGGCGCGCGCGTAGGGCGCGATCTCGCGGAATCCTCTCAGATCGAACGTTTCCAAGGTTTTTGTCCGGGCGGCGGGGCCTCTTGCTATATTGTACGGGCGCGCGCCGCCATGCCCACATCCCTCGTCCGCCTGCATCCTCCGGATACCGCTCGACATCCGCTGTCCGGGCTGTGCATCGGGCACCGTCTCGTCGAGCGAGCCAAGGTGGGCCAGCCCTACATCTACAGCAGCTTCATCATGAGTCTGGACGGCGCCATCGCGGTCGACGATGGCCATGGCGGCTGGACGCACCCCGCGACCCTGACCGATCCGCGCGACCTGAGACTGCTATACGAGCTCATGGCCCAAGCCGACTGCCTGATCACCAGCGCCGGCTATCTGCGCGACCTGCGCCGCGGCAACCTCGGCAACCTCCTGCAATTACCGAAAACGCCCGAGCTCCAGTACCTGCGCGACTACCGCGCGCGCCACCATGGCGCTTCCTTCCCGTCCGTGCTAGCGGTCAGCAAAAGCCTGGACTTCCCAATCCCGTCATCGCTCGCCGACCACCGCCAGACGCTGCGGGTGCTGGCCCCCGCGGACGCGCCGAGACGACGAGTGGACGCGTTGCGCGAGCGAGGAGTCGACGTGGCTCTCGCCAAGGACTCCGGAGAGGTCGGCGCCGAGGACGTGGTCGCCAACCTGAAGGAGATGAGCGCGCGAACGGCGTATCTTTTCTGCGGGCCGCGGATGAACGGAATCCTGATGCGCTCCGGTCATGTCCGGCGCCTGTACCTGACCTGGCTGCATCGACTGCAGGGTGGGCGTCCCGCGTTGACGGCCGGATCGTTCCTGCCCGCCGCGCGGGCTCCGTCTCTTAATCTAGTGGAACTGTTCCAAGCGGAAGCCGAGGGCGATCTCCCCGGATTCTGGTTCGGTTGCTTCGACGCGTGACGGAAGCCCGATGGGCTTCCGTCAGCTGTATTCCGGCACTTTGGCGAAAAACGTCCGGATTCCAGAGCGCAGGGCAAGAGCGATCCGTCTCTGATGCTTCGAGGAGCGCAACAGCCTCTCCTCGTGGGCGTTCGATATGAATCCCGTCTCTACCAGGATGGAGGGAATGTCGGGAGATTTCAGCACCGCGAACCCCGCGCGCTCGACCCGTGAGCTATGCATCTTTCCGATCCTCCCGAGCGAGCCCACCATGAACTTCCCGGCGTATTCGCTATATTCCCGCACGGCGCCTCGGGACATGGACAGCATCGTGTCCTGCACTCTTGGGTCTCGGCCCGATATCTCGAGGCCGCCCTTCAGATCCGCGGCGTTCTCCCGGTCCGCGAGCCAACGCGCGTGGGAACTGCTCGATCCTTTCATGGAGACGGCGTAGACGGACGCGCCGCGCGCGCTCCTTCGCCGAGCCGCGTCCGCGTGCACCGAGACGAAAAGGTCGGCCCCCTTGCCGCGGGCGATCCGGGTGCGGTGGTGCAGGCGCAGAAAAACGTCCCGGTCACGCGTCAGATACGGCCTGATTCGGGAGTCCGCCTTGAGCGACTTGTGCAGTTTCTTCGAGATCGAGAGAACCACGTCCTTCTCCCGAGTCTTGCCCTTGCCGACCGCGCCGGGGTCCTTGCCGCCATGGCCTGGGTCGATCACCACCACCAAGGGCCGACTTCGGCTCGAGGCGGGCCGCGCGGGAGCGCGGGCCGCCGGTTTCCGCGCGGGGGCGGAAGATTTCCGAGATGACTTCGAGACGACGAACGAACCCAGGAAGTCGACCACGATCCGGTCTCGCTTTCCGTCGGGCGTCGGCCATTTCCGGACTTCCACGGGCATCAGCCGCTTTAGGTCCAAAGCCAGCCGAAGGCTCCCGTCGTCCTTCACGTCGGAGCGCATGTCGCGGATGACGCCATTGCTGGCGAAACGCGGCGAAGCGGGAACCGAGCTCGATACTCCGGCCCGCCTAATGTCCAGGACGTAGCGCGGCGGATTCTTGAGCGCGAACCTCTGGACGAGCTCGACTTTCCCATCGAACTCGAACACGATGCGGTTGCGCTCCTCGCTCACGCTCTGGCGCAAGGCCACCAGCCGCGTCGCCGCCAACGCGGAGGTCGAGAACCCTATTGGCAACGCCGCCAGAAGACTCAGGAATTTTCGGCGATCTAGCATGACCTTATTTTACGTTTCGCGCCGAGCTTCTCGTCGAGCTCTCCATCGCGCGCGCGAGCAAACCCTCGCCGCGCTCGCTCGCCGCCTCCACCTCGAGCCGCCGCGCCGACTCCGAGAGCCCGTGCCAGAAATGGAGCCGCAGATCCGCGCGCGCGTCAATCTCAGGCCATCGCTCCGGCCATTCCACCAGCATGACCGACTCGCCATCCAAAAGTTCCCGGACCCCCAAGGCCTCCAGTTCGCAAGGATCCCGCAAGCGATACAGATCCACGTGCCAGATTTTCATGCCACGCGCCTCGTAAGGCTCCACCAAGGTATAGGTGGGACTCGGCACGACTCCGCCATGGCCAAGGGCCCGCAGGAACGCCCGGACCCAAGTCGTCTTGCCCGCCCCCAGCGAACCCCGAAGGGCGAACGAGCAAGGCGAGTCGAGCGCCCGGGCCAACGCGCCAGCATGCGCCTCGGTCTGATCCAGCGTTTCGAGATCAATCGAATTTCGGCTCATCCGCCAGCTCTCGCAGAAAAGGTAGCAGATCGCTGGCGATCATGCCGCGCATTCCCCGTTCGCGCGCCCGGTCGCCCGCCTCCGCATGCATGCAAACCCCAGCGAGCGCCGCCTGACCAAGATCCGCCTGATCGATATCCGGCGGCGCCTGCCCGATCAGGGACGCGATGACGCCGGTCAACACGTCGCCCATCCCAGCGGTCGCCATGCCGGGGTTGCCGCCAGCGCAGACTCCAATCTCCCCTCTAGCGTCCGCCACGAGCGTGCCGCATCCCTTGAGAACGACGACTCCTCCATAGGTCTCCTGGACGCGCCGGACCGCCGAGAACCGGTCCTCTTGGATCTCCGCGATCGTCCCTCCCAGCAAGGCCGCCGCCTCTCCTGGATGCGGGGTCAGCACCCGGTTGCCGGGCGAGCTCTCCCAAGGGTCCGCGGCCAGCAGGCGAAGGGCGTCCGCGTCCAGCACCATCGGACAACGCGATTCCAAAACCGTCCCAAGCATGTCCCGCGCCCAAGCGTCTCGCCCGAGCCCAGGCCCGATGGCGATCACGGAAGCCCGCTCCGCCAATTCCCGCGCTCCTCGCGAATCCGACGCTTCATGGCGCATCAGTTCCGGGGCCGAGGAGCTCCCCCTCACGGCATCCGGAGGCTGGACCAGACTGACCAAGCCGCTCCCGCACCGTAGGGCGGCGGCGCCGCACAGCTCAGCCGCGCCCTGATAGCCGGCGCTCCCTCCGATCACCAGCACATGCCCGTAGTCGCCCTTGTGCGAGTTTTTTATTCTTTGGGGAGCGCGAACGCTGGACCAACGAACTTCGGTCCAATCGCGCAACGCCACCGTCGGAGGATCGTCGATCCGAATTCCCAGATCGTCGAACTCCACTCGCCCCGCGAAGTCTGGCCCATCCGCGGTATACAACCCGCGCTTGCGCGCGATCAGGGTCACCGTGCGATCCGCGAGCGCGGTGTGCGGATCCGCCACTCCCGTGTCCGCGTTCAGGCCGGACGGGACGTCCACGGAGATGACGTCCGCGCCCGAAGCGTTGACGCGATCTATGGCTTTCGCCCAATCCCCCTCGACCGAGCGAGACAGACCCGTTCCCAGCAACGCGTCGACGATCAGATCGGCATCTAATGAATTCTCCGCCGAGAACTCCCGCATGGGAACTTCGGCGCGGGCCGCCTCCTCGAAGGCGGCCTTGGCGTCGCCTCGCAACGCTTCCGCTGGAGCCAGCCGCGTGACGAGAACGGATTTCCCGAGTTCCTTCATGCGGCGCGCCACGAGATAGCCGTCGCCGGCGTTGTTGCCAACTCCGGCGTAGACCGCGATCCGCTGGGCCTCTGGATATTTCTCCTGGATCAGCCGACAGACCGCGTCGGCCGCGCGCGCCATCAATTCCAGCCCGGAGACGCCCTCGCGCCGGATCGCGCGCCGATCGATGGCGCGAGTCCGCTCGGCGGTATACAACCCTCGAATCATGCCTCCGCCCCCCAGCCGCCCGCTCCCGGCGTCTCGATGGTCAGCCGGTCTCCGGCGACGACCGAGCGTTGGCATTTTCCGGGCAGATCCTCACCGTTGAGCCGGTTTCGTCCCGGCTGGCCATCCGCGCCACCGGCGGCGCCCGACGGCGCGCGGCGGCGGCGTTCCGTCAGCAGGCTGAAACGAGCCGGTTCCAAAAATTCGTATTCGCGGATCACTCCATCGCCGCCTCGATGCCGCCCTTTCCCTCCAGAACCGCGCCGCAGCGCGTATCGGAGCGCGCGCAACGGATAAACCCGCTCCAACACCTCTACCGGAGTGTTCAGGGTGTTCGTCATATGCGAGTGCCGCGCCGACAGGCCTGGGCCTCCCGCATGGGCGCCCATCCCTCCCGCCAAGGTCTCGTAATAGGCCCAGGAAGTCTCCCCATCCTGGCCCGCCGCGAAGTTGTTCATGGTGCCTTGGCTCGCCGCCGGAACGCGCTTAGGAAGAGCCTTCCGCAACGCCGCGAGGATCAGGTCCACCACGCGCATGGAGGTCTCGACGTTCCCCGCCGCCACCGCCGCGGGCGGACGCGCGTTGAGCAGGCAACCCTCGGGAGCGCGCAACTCAATGGCGTCGAAACACCCAGCGCAGGCCGGCGCGTAGGACGGCATCAGGCAACGAAACGCGTAATAGACTCCTGCGGCCGTCACCGAGAGCGGACAGTTGACCGGGCCCTCCGCCTGCGCGTCGGTGCCCTCGAAATCGACCCGCGCCCTTTCTCCCTTGATCTGGACGCGAACCCGCAGGCGAATATCCTCGTGCCCCAAGCCATCATCCTCCAGAAACTCGACCGCCTGGTACGTCCCGTCCGGGATCCGCCCCAAGGCGTCGCTGGCGATCATGCGACCATATTCGTTCAACTCGCTCAGCGCCGAAGCGTACGCGCTCTCCCCCATACCCTCAATCAGCCCCCGCAAGCGAGAGCCGCCCCGCTCGTTGACGTGCGTCTGCGCGAGAAGGTCTCCGCGCATGTCCCGCGGCGCCCGACTCGCGCTCACGATGGCGTCGAGCCTCGTCTCGTCCAGCTTGCCTCCCCGCCGGATTCGTCGGGGCGGCAAGATCAGCCCCTCCTCCTCCAACCGCCGCGACATCGGCATGGACCCCGGCGCTTCGGCCCCGATGTCCGCGTGGTGAGCGCGGTTTACCGCGAAGCCCTGAAGCCTGCCGTCCAAAAAGCACGGAGTGACGACCGTGATGTCGGGCAAGTGCGTTCCTCCCAAGAACGGATCGTTGAGCAAAACGGCGTCGCCGTCGTTCCAGTCGAACCGGCCCACCAAATCCCGCATGGCGTAGGCCATGCTCCCCAGATGCACCGGAATGTGCGCCGCCTGCGCGACCAGCCGGCCGTCTCGATCAAAGATCGCGCAAGAGAAATCCAGGCGGTCCCGAATGTTGGGCGAGAACGCCGAGCGGCGCAGCAACGCGCCCATCTCCTCGCACAGCGCCTCCACGCGGCTGGAGAACACGGCGAGCTCTACGGGATCCATCTCGCGCGCCTGAATGAACGACCCAAGGTTTCGCGGGCGACGACGCGAGTCAAAGGCCTTCCCTGACCCATGTTCACGTATCGAGACATCGGCGACAGCTTCCTGATCGAACAGGACGCGCGCTACAGCTGAATGTTCGACACGAGCCCAAACGGACCCGCGCGCCCATCTGGAGCCGGACGAGCCGTCTGGAGGATCTCCGCGCCTGACCTCATTCGGGGTCCATCATCAACGACGGTAAAGCCGGATGAGAACCACGGGCTCCAGAATCTACTTTCCGCCAACTAGCGTAAAGACGATTCCGACAATGCCTCCGACAACGCTGACGATCACCCCAACGCCAAGCAGGATGCGCCAGAGCAAAGTGGAGAGTTGCTCCTGCATTTCCTTGCGCAGACCACCAATCTCGCTATGCAGCTCGCCTCGGAACTCGTCGCGCAAAGCGCTGATCGCGGTGTGGAACTCGTTGCGAAGCTCAAGCCCCTGCTTCACGATCTCGGCCTTCAGCTCTCTCCGCGTCGCGAGCAAGTCCTCTCTCGTGGCGAGTTCCGCCTGGGAGTCTCGAATGGTCTCGACGATAGCCATGGCTTGTCGCTCCTGGAAGCCTCCGTTCGTCAGTTTCTTCTGCGATTTTATTGTGATGGGATGGTTCGCCCCGCTTCCCTGCTTGGCCTTGAGCGGGCACAATTAGAGTATCACAACCCATAGCGAAAGCAGGACGACCCTTATGAAGCAGACTCTACATCAACTCGCCATCGCCCATCTGGGCGTGGACCTGGGCAAGCAGGCGTTTCACGCCTGCGGCATGACGCGCGCCGGCAAGATCGCGCTGGAGAGGCGCTTCACGCGGGCTCAGCTGGAACGCTTCGCGGAGGAGCTGCCGCCATGCCGGGTCGGGCTGGAGGCCTGCGGCGGCGCGCACCATTGGGCGCGGCTGTTCCGTCGTCATGGGCACGACGCGCGGCTGATGGCGCCGTCCTTCGTGAAGCCGTTCGTGAAGTCGAACAAGAACGACGCGCGCGACGCGGAGGCGATTTGCGAAGCGCGGAGCCGTCCGAGCATGCGCTTCGCGCCGGCACGGTCGGAGGCCGAGCAAGCGATCCAGCAATGCCATCGGACGCGGGAGCGGCTGGTGCGGAGCCGCACCCGGCTGGTCAACCAGTCGCGCGCGTTCCTGCAGGAGTACGGGATCGTCATGCCGAAAGGGATCGGGGTCTTTCGCGCGCGGCTGCCGGAGATCCTGGAGGACGGCGAGAACGGCCTGCTTCCGGAAGTCCGCGAGGCGCTGGCGGAAGGCTACGAGGAGGTGCGGGCGCTGGATCGGCGGGAGGGGGATTGCCGGGCGCGGATCCAGGCGCATGCCGAGGCCGATCCGGGCTGCCGGCGGCTGATGACGATCCCGGGCATAGGCGCGCTGACGGCCAGCGCCCTGGTCGCGAAGCTGGGCGACGGCGGCGAGTTCCGCAATGGGCGGGAGGCGGCCGCCTACCTCGGCCTGGTGCCGCGGCAATACTCCACCGGCGGAAAGCCGAAGCTCGGAGGGATCAGCAAGCGGGGGGACCGCGCCTTGCGCGGCCTGCTGATCTTGGGCGCGAAAGCGGTATTGCGCGTCTCGGACCAGCGCGAGGACGCGCTCGGCGCTTGGCTTCGCGGCCTGCGGGAGCGCCACCACGACAACGTGGCGGCGGTCGCGTTGGCGAACAAGAACGTCCGCGTCGCCTGGGCGCTGCTCCGGCGCGGCGGAACCTATCGGGAGGAAGCCCGCATGACATGAGGCTTCCCTCCGTATCCCGGCGGGCTCTGCCCGCCGATCGGTTGCGGGGAAGAAGCGAAAAGATGGCGGAACAGGTCGGACCGACGCTCCGAGACCCTGGATTTGATACAGGCCTTCGAGGCCGTTATCGTGATAAGGACGGAGCGTGCGAAACCCATCGGGGCCCGGGAGGCGACGTCCTCCCATCAAGAGGCCGGATATATGTGCGCAGCCGATCGACCGTCGCTTCAGCTTCCGACTTGCAGGGAGGGGGCGAACCATATATATCAAACGCTGGCGGCCGTGGGGCCGGACGCTCGGAAGCCGATTCGGCGGGAATTCGTTGCTGATGATGTTCCATGAGAGATCTCCTGATCCAGGTCAAAGGGCGAGGACGGAGCGCGCGGGTCTCGGCCTCCATCCGGCGAGCCTCCGACCATGCCCCAAAGCGCGGGAAAACGCAAGCGTAAATGGTCACTTTCTCGTGACCGTTTTCGCTTGACTTTCCGCCCCGCCTGTTATAGGACGAATGATCGTCTGTGAAATCATAGACTTGCGCGCGGCACTGGGCCGGGGGTTCGCGCCAGAATCCAAGACGCCACCCTCCCGTCGCTCCCCGCCCAGGAATCTGGAGTCGCGCCGCGAATACGGATCCGAGCGCCAAGCGCGGCGCTCGAATCGCGAGAAGTTCTTCCAGCCAGATCGGCCACCCTTGATTATCGGCTCCTGTAGAATCCCCGCCGGGACATCGCCGCGCCGCGCCATGAGATGGCCGGCTCTCGCGGACGAATCGGCAGGCTTGGGGAATTGCATGGAGGAGGTCGCGAGCGGGCGGGGTTCGGGGCGAAAGCCGGAGCCTACTCATTAAGGAATATAATGGGGCGATCACAGGCTCACCCCTTAGTGAAATTCATATCTGCCCCGAAATCATTTATCCTACGCGCTGGCAAGCGTGTCGACAGGAGGACGTGAACCATGACCGACGAACAGCACAAAACGCCGATGCTGGACGAGCTGGAGCAAGGCCCTTGGCCGAGCTTCATTTCCGGCATCAAGCGGCTCCGCGACCAGCACCCTGACCAACGGGTCAACGGCGTCGCGAACGACCTGCTCGGACAGCTCGAGCACTCTTACGAAACCCGCAAGGGCTACTGGAAAGGAGGGACGGTAAGCGTCTACGGATACGGCAGCGGCATCATCCCCCGGTTCTCGGAAGTCGGCGCGTCCTTCCCCGCCTCCAAGGAATTCCACACCCTGCGCGTGCAACCGCCCGCGGGCAACTACTACACCACGGACGTTCTGCGTCAGCTTGGCGACAGCTGGGAGCGCTGGGGCTCGGGGCTCGTGACCTTCCACGGCCAAACCGGGAACATCATGTTCATCGGCGCCAGCACGGAGAACACCCAGCACTTCTTCGACGAGATCAACGACTACGGCTTCGACCTCGGCGGCGCCGGCCCCTGCGTCCGCACCGGCATGTCCTGCGTCGGCGCGGCCCGTTGCGAGCAATCGAACGCCGACGAGATGCGCATCCATCGGGCGTTGCTCAACAACTTCACCGACGACGTGCATCGCCCGGCCCTGCCCTACAAGTTCAAGTTCAAGGTGTCCGGGTGCGGCAACGACTGCATGAACTCGATCGAGCGCTCCGACTTCTCCATCATCGGCACGTGGCGGGACGACATGAAGGTGGACCAAGACGCCATCGCCGGCTACCTCGAGACCAAGGGCCGCCAGTACCTGATCGACAACGTGATCACGCGTTGCCCGACGAACGCCCTGTCCCTGTCGGACGACGACCAGCTTCAAGTCGACAACCGAAACTGCGTGCGCTGCATGCATTGCCTGAACGTGCTGCCCAAGGCCCTGTCTCCAGGAGACGACAAGGGCGTCTCGATCCTGATCGGCGGCAAGCGCACGTTGAAGATCGGCGACCTGATGGGCACCATGATCGTGCCGTTCATGAAGCTCGAGACCGAGGAGGACTACGAGCGGCTGATCGAGCTCGCCGAGGAGACCATCGACTTCTGGGCCGAGAACGGCTTGGAGCACGAGCGTTGTGGCGAGATGATCGAGCGCATCGGCCTGGTCAACTTTCTGGAAGGCATCGGCGTGGAGGTGGATCCCAACATGATCAACGAGCCGCGCACCAGCTCCTACGTCCGCATGGACGACTGGGAGGAGGAGGCCGAGAAGTGGTTTCGGCGCAAATCCGAGCGACCCGCCCAGGCGGCGGCCTGAGATCGCGGAGGCGTTGACTTATGGCTACGGAACACCGCTCTCCCGTCGAATCCGGTTGCCCGGACGGCTTCCAGTACCTGCACCCGCTGATGCGCAAGCATTACGGGAACTGGGCCTACCACGAGGATCCCCGCCCTGGCGTGTTGCGCCATGTCGCGCGCAACGGGGAATCCATATGGACCGTGCGCGCGGGCACCCAGCGCATCCTGGACGTGTTCACCCTGCGCAAGCTGTGCGACATCGGGGATCAGTTCGGCGACGGCTACGTCCGCTTCACCATCCGCAGCAACATCGAATACATGGTGGACGACGGAAGCAAGGTCGAGCCGCTTATCGAGGCGTTGGAAGACTCCGGCTTCGTGGTCGGCGGAACCAAGAACTCGGTGGCGATGATCTCGCACACGCAAGGCTGGTTGCACTGCGACATCCCCGGCACCGACGCCTCCG
This sequence comes from uncultured candidatus Poriferisulfidus sp., assembly GCA_965116025.1. Taxonomy (GTDB): domain Bacteria; phylum Pseudomonadota; class Gammaproteobacteria; order Poriferisulfidales; family Poriferisulfidaceae; genus Poriferisulfidus. The sequence continues at coordinate 1,104,297 of OZ220480.1, read as the reverse complement.
GCGTGGTCAAGGCGATGATGGACGAGCTGATCGACGAGTTCCGCGGCTGGAACATGCCCAACCGGGTGCACATCACCACGTCCTGTTGCCAGATCAACTGCGGCGGCCAAGGCGATATCGCGATCAACGTCCAGCACACCAAACCTCCCAAGATCAACCACGACCTGGTCTCCAACGTCTGCGAGCGGCCCTCGGTGGTGGCCCGTTGCCCGGTCGCCGCGATCCGCCCGGCCTTGGTGAACAACAAGCCCTCGCTCGAGGTCGACGAGAAGAAGTGCATCTGCTGCGGGGCCTGCTACCCGCCCTGCCCGCCCATGCAGATCAACGACCCGGAGCACACCAAGCTCGCGATCTGGGTCGGCGGCAACCACTCCAACGCCCGTGGAAAGCCGACGTTCCAGAAGCTGGTAGCGGCTGGCATACCGAACAATCCGCCGCGATGGCCGGAAGCCACCGCCGTGGTCAAGCGCATCCTGCGCGCCTACCGCGACGACGCTCGGGACTGGGAGCGGATCAACGACTGGATCGAGCGAATTGGATGGCCTCAGTTCTTCGAGCGGGCCGGACTGCCGTTCACCAAGTTCCACATCAACAACTGGCGCGGCTCCCGATCCAGCCTCAACGCCTCGGCGCACATTCGCTTCTGACCCCAGGTTCTCAAAGGGAAGCGCCGTCGTGAAGTTCGGAATCCTGGTCAACGAGGGTCCTTACCAGCATCAAGCCTCCGACAGCGCCTACCAGTTCGTCCGCGCGGCGCTGGACGGCGGGCATGAGATCTTCCGGGTGTTCTTCTACCACGACGGGGTCAACAACGGCACCCGGCTGACCGTCCCGCCGCAAGACGACCGCAACATCGTGGACCGCTGGTCGGAGTTGGCCCGGGAGCACGACCTGGACTTGGTCCTGTGCGTGGCCGCGGCGCAGCGACGCGGGATTCTGGACCCGGACGAAGCCCAGCGCCATGGCAAGGACGCCGACAATATCGCGCCGGGATTTCGCATCTCCGGACTGGGACAGCTGATCGAGGCCGCCACCCAGGCGGACCGGCTGGTGACCTTCGGAGATTGAAAGTGAGCGAGGAAAGCGTCGTGAAGAAACTCATGTACGTCAACCGAAAGGCTCCGTACGGCACCGTCTACGCGCTGGAATCGCTGGAGGTGGTCCTGATCGGGGCGGCGTTCGACCAGCAGGTCAGCCTGGCCTTCCTCGACGACGGCGTGTACCAGCTGACCCGGAACCAGAATACCGACGGCATCGGCATGAAGAACTTCTCGCCCACCTACGCGGCGCTCGGAGACTACGACGTCCGCCACATCTACGTGGAACGCGAATCGCTGGAGGCGCGCGGGCTGAGCGTCGAGGACCTGATGCCGCTCACCTATGAGGACGAGGACGACGATTGGGCGGAAAAGGAGTCTCTTCGGGTCGTGGGCAGCGAAGAGCTGGCCGCGCTGATGGACGAGCAGGACGTGATTCTGAGCTTCTGACCATGAGCCTGCTGCACACCGTCAACAAGTCTCCGTTCGAGCGCGACTCCCTGCGCTCCTGCCTGCGGCTGGCCAAGGACGGCCACGCGGTCCTGCTGATCGAGGACGCCGTGGTCGCGGCTCTGGACGGGACCGAATGCGCCGAGACCCTCAAGAATTCGGCGAAGCGACTGTCCATGTACGTTCTGGGTCCCGACCTGGACGCGCGCGGGTTGCCCAGAGACCGCGTCATCGACGGGATCGAGATCGTCGGCTACGACCGTTTCGTGGAGCTCGCGCGCGAGCGCGACAGCGTCCAATCCTGGCTATAAACCAAACCGTCTCAACGAGACAGGAGTCACAACCATGCCCCTTGAAGTCAACGGCAAAAGCTACGAGACCGACGAAGAAGGCTATCTGGCCAATATCAGCGAATGGGAGCCCGCCCTCGCGGACGCCATGGCCGAGGTGGACGGCACGTCTTTGGACGATAACCACTGGGAGGTCATCAACTTTCTTCGCGAGTACTACGAGGAGTACCAGATCGCTCCGGCGGTTCGCGTCCTGACCAAGGCGATCGGCAAGAAGCTGGGCAAGGACAAGGGCAATAGCAAATACCTGTACGAGCTGTTCCCCTACGGCCCGGCCAAGCAAGCCTGCAAATACGCGGGACTGCCGAAACCGACCGGCTGCGTTTAATTCGAGCGGTCGCCGCGCGGCGACCGCGCATGCCGACATGGACGCCTCGAGCCTGATTCTGGCCTTCCTCTATTACGGCGCCACCTTGGTGCTGACGCTCGGAATCGCCCTGCGCGTCCTCCGGTACGCCAGAGTCCCGGCCCCGCTCAAGATCCCGACCACGCCCGCCCCGACTAGTCGATCCGGCGTCGTCCTGCGCATGATCCGGGAGCTGACCCTTTTCGAGAGCCTGTTCAAATCGAGCAAGTGGACCTGGCTGTTCGGCTGGATGTTCCACTTCGGCCTGCTGCTGGTGCTGCTGCGCCACCTGCGCTACTTCACCGATCCCGTCTGGGGCTGGGTGGCGTTTCTGCAACCGTACGGAAAATACGCTTCCCTGATGATGGTGGCCGGGCTTCTCGGCCTCTGGGCGCGACGCGTGGCGGTGGATCGGGTGCGCTACATCTCCGCGCCGTCCGACCACCTCATGCTGGCCTTGCTGATCGCCATCGGCATCACCGGAATCGCCATGAGCTTCGCCATCGGAACCGACGTGGTGGCGGTCAAGGCGTTCTTCTTGGGACTGATGCTGTTCGACCCGCAGCCGTTGCCGCCCGATCCGTTGCTGTACCTCCATCTGGCGCTCGTCGCGCTGTTGATGCTAGTGTTTCCGTTCAGCAAGCTGCTGCACGCCCCGGGCGTGCTCTTCAGCCCCACGCGCAACCAGGCCGACGACCCGAGGGAGCGCCGCCACGTCTCCGCCTGGGCTTTGAAACTCGAGAAAGGCAATGGCTGAGCGACCCGCGTTCGATATCCCGGATCTGAAGCCGTATCCGGTCATCCCGAAACTGGTCGAGGACGCGATGGCGCACAGCCAACCGTTCGTCGCCAAGCCGGACTTCCAAGAGCCGCTGGGCTTTCCAGGCGAGTTGGTGGACGACTGGCATGACGTGGCGATCAAGAAGATGGGCGAGCTGACGGACCGCTACCGCTCGCTGCGGGTTTTCCTCGATTCCTGCGTCAAATGCGGCGCCTGCACCGACAAGTGTCACTACTACCTCGGCACCACCGATCCCAAGAACATGCCGGTCGCCCGTCAGGACCTGTTCCGCAAGGTCTACCGGCGCCATTACACGTTCGCCGGAAAGTATCTCCCATGGCTGGTTGGCGCCGAGGACCTGACCGAAGAAGTGCTCGACGACTGGTACAAGTACTTTCACCAGTGCTCGCAATGCCGTCGATGCTCGGTCTACTGCCCGTATGGCATCGACACCGCGGAAATCTCGATGGCGGCGCGCGAGGTCATGGACTCGATCGGGAAAGGGCAGAAATACTGCAACGAGATCATCGGCAAGGTGCACACCATCGGCAACAACCTGGGCCTGCCGCAGCCCGCCCTTCTGGACACCCTGGAAAGCCTGGAGGAAGAGGTCGAGGAGGATACCGGAGTCTCGGTCAAGTTTCCGCTGGACCAGAAAGGCGCGGACATCCTGCTGGTCACCCCGTCCGCCGACTTTTTCGCCGAGCCCCACGTCGACGGCCTGATCGGGTACGCCAAGGTCCTGCATGAGGCGGGGCTATCCTGGACCCTGAGCTCGCATGCCTCCGAGGCGGCGAACTTCGGGATGTTCATCGGCAGCTACGAGAACATGCGCAAGGTCGCGCTGCGCGTGCGAGAGGCCGCGCTGAAGCTTGGCGTGAAGCGCATCGTGTTCGGCGAGTGCGGCCACGCCTGGCGCGTCGCCTACAGCTTTCTCAACACGCTGGCGGGTCCTTTCGACTTCCTGGATCCGAACTACCCCGTTCCCCAGCATATCTGCGAGGTCACCCACGGCCTGATCCAGGAGGGAAAGCTCCGGCTGGACAAGTCGCGCAACGACGACATGGTGCTGACCTACCACGATTCCTGCAACGTGGCCCGCGCCTCGCGCATGGGCGACGCGCCCGGCGGGCAGTTCGAGATCCCGCGCGCCATCATTCGGGCCAGTTGCGACCATTTCCACGACATGCCGGCCGACACCGTGCGCGAGGCGACGTTCTGTTGCGGCGGCGGCGGCGGGCTGCTGACCGACGACCTGATCGAGCTGCGCGTCAAGGGGGCGCTGCCTCGCATGGAGGCGCTCAAGCGAGTCGTGGAGGACCATGGCGTCACCCACATGGCCGCCATCTGCGCGATCTGCAAAAGCCAGTTCGCCAAGGTCCTGACCTACTACGGATTCCGCATGGACCAGATCGTCAGCGTTCACCAGCTGGTGAGCAACGCGATCATCCTCGCCGGAAGCGAGCAAGAGAAAGAGGCGGAACTGAGCGAGGCCGCCTGAAACCACTCCTAGGAGAACCCAATGAGCACCCCGAACGAATCCCCGATAGAGCGGAAACTCACCTTCCGCCGCTTCCAGGACGACGACCACCAGTGGGGTCGGCCCGGAGACCAGATCTTCGAGGCGGATCATTCGCACAAATGCCCGACCTACGTGCATCGCACCCCGCCCTGCCAAGGTAGCTGCCCGTCCGGCGAGGACATCCGCGGCTGGCTGGACATCGTGCGCGGCATCGAGACTCCGCCGGAAGGCATGAGCATGCAGGAATACGCGTTCCGCCGCTCGACCGACGCCAACCCGTTCCCGTCCATGATGGGCCGGGTGTGTCCGGCCCCGTGCCAGGACGGTTGCAACCGCAACCATGTCGAGGACTTCGTCGGCATCAACGCGGTCGAGCAATACATCGGCGACATCGCCTACGACGAAGGCTTCCGGTTCGAGCGCTCGGAACGGACCAGCGGCAAGCGGGTCGCCATCATCGGCGGCGGCCCCGCGGGACTGGCGGGCGCCTACCAACTGCGCCGCCGTGGACATGCGAGCGTCCTCTTCGAAAGCCAGGAAGAGCTCGGCGGCATGATGCGCTACGGAATCCCCGGCTACCGCACGCCACGCGCCTACCTGGACCGCGAGATCGAGCGAATCCTGGAGATGGGCGACATCGAGGTGCGCAACAACACCAAGGTCGGGAGCGACGTCACCATCAAGGAGCTGGAAGAGGAATTCGACGCCATACTCTGGGCGGTCGGCTGCCAAACCGGTCGCAAGCTGCCGGTCCCCAACAGCGACGCGCCGAACTGCGTCTCCGGCGTAGCCTTCCTCGAGGCTTTCAATAAGGGCCACCTCCAGGTGACCGCCGACCGGGTGATCTGCGTAGGCGGCGGCGACACGTCCATCGACGTGGTCTCCGTCGCGCGGCGGCTTGGCAAGATCCCGAGCATGGACGAGACCCTGCGCCCCGAGCACGTCGTCGGTGGCTACGTGGCGCACGACGCCGCGATGGCCGCCGCCCGCGAAGGCGCGAAGGTGACGCTGACCTCCCTGTTCCCCAAAGAAGAGATGACCGCCGCCGAGCACGAGGTGCACGACGCCTTGCGCGAGGGGGTCGATATCCGCGACGGCGTCATGCCGGTCGAGGTGCTGCTTAATGACGCGGGCCGCGCCCGCGCTCTGAAAATGGCGGAATGCGTCATGGAGGAAGGCCGCCCCACCCCCGTGGACGGCACGGAATTCGAGGTCGAGGCCGACCTGATCGTGTCCGCGATCGGACAGGGCGGCGACCTGAGCGGCGGCCTGGAGGAGCTCGACGCCGGCCGTGGCCTGATCGGCGCCAGCAAGTTCTTCGAGGTCGAGGGCCGGCCCGGACACTTCGTGGCGGGCGACATCATTCGTCCGCACTTGCTCACGACCGCGATCGGGCAAGCGTCCATCGCCGCCGAGGGAATCGACCAGTACCTGAAAAACTCGGAACTGCGCAAGCGCCCGAAAGTGGACGTGCACCACTTCGACCTGCTGGCGAAACTGAGCGAGGCGGGACTCGACCCAAAGCCCTACGAGGTCGGCGAGATCCGGGGAACCTGCGACAGCGATTTCTCGGTCCACAACTACGAGGACCGCTCCAGCCAAGAGATCATCACCCACGAGAAGCTGTTCCTCGCGCACTTCCCCTATCAGGCCCGCGTCCTGCGCGGCGAGTCCGGGCCGGACAGCGAGGCGGTGCTGGGACACTTCGAGGAGCGCGTCGTGGGGCTGAGCGAGGAGCAAGCCGTCGCCGAGGCCGGCCGCTGCATGAGCTGCGGCATGTGCTTCGAGTGCGACAACTGCGTCGTGTTCTGCCCGCAGGACGCCGTGTTCCGGGTCAAGAAGGACGCGCGCACCACCGGGCGCTATGTCGATACCGACTATGATCGGTGCATCGGGTGCCATATCTGCGCCGACGTCTGCCCCACCGGCTACATCGACATGGCGCTGGGGGATCATTGATTCCGAAGGGGTCGGCGCGTCATGCGGGCTATCCCTCTCATGCTGTCGGCCATCATGCTGACGATGCCATGGAGCGCTTCGGCCGAGGGGCTGGGGCCGTCGCTTCCGAAGGCCAAGGGCGAGCGATGCGTGGAGCCCACCCAGGTGATGCGCGAGCGGCACTGGGAGTTTCTCCTGCATCACCGCGACGAGACCGTGCATAAGGGCGTCCGCACCATTCGCCATTCCCTGAAGAACTGCCTGGAGTGCCACGTTTTGCCGAACGAGCGAGGGGAATACCCTCGGGCCTCCGATTCGAGCCATTTCTGCTCTAGCTGCCACGTCTTCGCCAGCGTGCGAATCGACTGCTTCGAATGCCACGCCGACCGCCCGCGGGACGCCTATGGCGCGATTCCCCGTCATTCCCGGCTACGCCCGGACGACATGGTCCGGGAGCGACCCGATAAATGATCCCGGATCTGACCCGCCGCGAATTTCTGCGCGGGGCCGGCGCGGCCGGAGCTTTGACCCTCGCGCCCGGCGTGTTCCTATACGCCAAGAATCCAGCGACCCCGGTGACCGACGCCGTCCGCTGGGGACTGCTGGTGGACGCCCGTCTGTGCCAAGAAGACTGCGACGCCTGCGTGGACGCCTGCGACACGGAGCACAACCTGCAGGATCTAGGCCGCCCCGAAACCGACGCGCAATGGATCCGCAAGCTTTCCGCGCGCGACCCGCTCAGCGGAAGGACCGTGTCGCTGCCCATGATGTGCCAGCACTGCGAGCGCCCCCCCTGCGTCGACGTCTGCCCGACGGGCGCCTCATTCCGGCGTGAGGACGGAATCGTTCTGGTCGACAAGCACACATGCATAGGCTGTCGCTACTGCATGATGGCCTGCCCCTACAAGGCGCGCTCGTTCATCCATGAGAACCTGACCGAGCAGCTGCCCCACGCGCCGCGCGGCAAAGGTTGCGTCGAGAGCTGCACCATGTGCGCGCATAAGGTCGATGCCGGAGAGAACACGACCGCTTGCGCGGAAGCCTGCCACAAGGACGGACACCAAGCCATCCTGTTCGGCGACCTGAACGATCCGGACAGCGAGATCTCGAAACGAATCCGTCAGTTCGGCGCGACCCAGATTCGGGCCGACCTCGGGCTCAACACCGGCGTGCGCTACCAGAATCTATGAGCTTGGCCACCACCCGCTACGCCGCGCTGAACGCCGACCGCGGCTACTGGGGTCTGCTCGCGATCCTGGCCGCGACCGTTCTGGCCGGACTGGCCGGATTCCTCCATCTGGAGCGCGAAGGCCACTGGATCACCGGCATGAACAATCAGGTCGTATGGGGAATCCCGCACGTCTTCGCCGTGTTCCTGATCGTCGCCGCCTCCGGCGCGCTGAACGTCGCCTCCATCGCCTCCGTGTTCGGCCAGCCGGCCTACAAGCCGCTGGCCCGCCTGTCCGGGCTCCTGGCCGCGGGACTGCTGATCGGTGGCCTCGCCATTCTGGTGCTGGATCTCGGCCGCCCGGATCGGCTGATCGTGGCCATGACCTACTACAACTTCAAGTCGATTTTCGCCTGGAACATCTTCCTGTACACCGGCTTGCTCGCCGTGATCGCCCTCTACCTGTCCGTGCTGTTCCAGCCCGCTCTCTCCCGCTGGACCCGGGCCGCCGGCACGCTCGCCTTGCTGTGGCGCCTCATCCTGACTACCGGCACCGGGGCCATCTTCGGCTTTCTGGTCGCCCGCCAAGGATACGACGCGGCTATCATGGCCCCCTTGTTCATCATCATGTCGTTCTCGTTCGGCGCCGCCACGTTCTTGCTGGTCCTGGCCGCGGTCTGTCGCGGCTCGGGACGGACCCTTGGCGACTCTCTGCTGTTCCGCCTGAAGAACCTGCTCGCCCTGTTCGTCTCCGCGGTGTTGTATTTCGTTCTGGCCTACCATCTGACCAATCTCTACGCCACCGAGCACCATGGCTTCGAGGCGTTCATCCTGAACTTCGAGAGCCTGTACTCGAAACTCTTCTGGATCGGCCAGATCGGCCTCGGCTCCATCGCGCCGCTCGCCCTGTTCTACTCCCCAAAGACCCGACGATGCCGCGTCAGCGCGCTGGTCGGAGCCGGCCTCGTCGTCACCGGCGGCTTGATCCAGCTATACGTCATCATCATCGGCGGACAAGCCTATCCCCTGGTCCTGTTTCCCGGCATGGAAGAGAGCAGCTCGTTCTTTGACGGCGTGGTCGCGTCCTACGCTCCAAGCGTCTGGGAGTTCCTGCTCGGCGTCACCGGGATCGGAATCGCCTTGATCATCACCGTCGCCGGACTCGGCGCGCTGGACGTTCTCCCCGAGGACCTGTCGGACCCCAAGCCGGCCGGCTAGGCCTGAGCCATGGCTGGCCCGAATCGCCAGAATCGATCAGCTCGGAGATCGAGTCCGAATCCTTCCTTGCGGGCGCATGAAAGAAGTGATACCATGCTAGCCCATAGCCACCATGGAGCAGCTGATGAACAACGATCAATTCACGCAGGAAATGACGTTGAACGACGAACGCTATAAGCTCATCGTCGCCATGTCTGACCGCTACCACAATGACGCGGCTTTCCGTGATCGGATTGACCGTGGCGACAGCGACGATGTCTTCGACGAATTCGGAATAACGCGCTTGGTAAGGAATCGATTATCGGTTTCTTGTGGATTCCGATCAAATGGTGCACTTCGTCATGCCGCCCGATCCGAACAGCGATCTGGAGGACGAGCAGTTGAGCCAGATTTCCGGCGGTAGCTCGTTCGGCACGGTCGCCACAGGTAGCCTCAGCACGTACTAGGCCTAGGCGCGAGATCCTCCGCCACGCCGTGGGCATCACGGCCAGCGCCGCGGGCAGCGCCTGCTAGTAAGGTATCGCCGCGCTCCTAGGAGACCGAGAGCGCGAACCTTTCACGTTGAGCGGAGCATAAAAGGGCCATCGGCAATGGCGGAAAACGAACCGAGCCGGAAGGCGCGCGACGCGAGGGAGACGCCGTCATCCGACCGACCGGGGACGCCCCGGGCGAACCCCTGCGCGAGGAAAACGCGATCCCGACCTCGCGACGCTCGTTCCCGCCTCGCCTGGCCCGGCGCGCGGGACGTTCTCCCCAAGAACCCATCGGACCCCAAGCCGGCCAGCTAAGCCGAACCATGACCGGCCAGAATCGCCGGATCTACCTGTCAGCGATCCGAAAATCCAGCGGCAAGACCTGTCTCGCCATCGGCCTGCTGCATGAGCTCGCCCGGGCCGGCGAAACCGTCCAGCCTTTCAAGAAAGGACCAGACTACATTGATCCAATGTGGCTATCCCGCGCCGCCCGACTTCCTTGCTACAACCTAGACTACAACACGCAAACGAGCCGGGAGATACTGGAAACCGCCGCCCGGCGCTTCACCGCGGACTACGCTCTGATCGAGGGCAACCACGGACTGTTCGACGGCATGGCGGAGGATGGGTCCGACAGCAACGCCGCCCTCGCCAAACTTCTGCGGGCGCCCGTCGCGCTCGCGCTGAACTGCGAGGGAATGGCCCGCGGCGTCGCGCCATTGGTCCTCGGCTACCAGCGCTTCGACCCTGACCTGCCATGGGCCGGCATCCTGCTGAACCGAACCGGCGGCAGCCGCCACGAATCCAAGCTCGTCCATGCCTTGGAGCAGCATACCGACCTGCCGGTCCTGGGCGCCATCGGAAGATCCCCGGACATGCATCTCGCGGAGCGCCACCTCGGGCTTGTCGCTCGCGCGGAGCAAGCCGACGCGGACCAAAGAATCGAGAGAATGGGCCAAGTCATCGCCCAGAGCGTCGATGTCGAGAAATTGCTCAGATTGGCGGGCGACCCAGAGGAAGGCGCGAAAGCGAAGCGGCCCTCGGCGTCCACGCCAGCGCCAGACCTGCGCGTCGGCTACGCTCGAGACGCCGCGTTCGGATTCTATTACGCGGACGATCTGGAGCGATTCGCCCTGCTGGGCGCGGAACTCGTCCCGTTCGACACGCTGCGCGACGCCAGCCTCCCCGAGGTGGACGGCCTGTGGATTGGCGGCGGGTTTCCAGAAACCCAGGCCGAGGCCCTAGCGGCCAACGCGTCGATGCTCGAGTCCTTGCGCGAGCGCGTCGCGGCCGAACTGCCAGTCTACGCCGAATGCGGCGGACTGATGTATCTGTCCCGAGGAATCTCCCATGACGGCCAGACCCACAGAATGGCGGGAATCATCCCGGGCGACTGCGTCATGGATTCACGCCCGCAGGGACGGGGACTGGTAGAGCTGGAAGCCACCGCCGATATCCCGTGGCCCAATATCCCATCAGGGCTGCAGGCGCCCGCGCACGAATTTCACCATTCGCGCCTAGAGAATCTGGGCGATGGCATCGCGTGGGGATGGAAGGTCCGCCGGGGGAGCGGCACCACTGAAGGAGTGGACGGACTGGTTCTGGGCAATCTGCTCGCGAGCTATAGCCATCTTCGTCATACGGATCGATTCCCGTGGATCCGGTATTTTCTGGATTTCATCCGACAACGCGGGAAAACGTGACCAAATCAACTTCGGCACACCAGCTCGCGCAGGCCCTCGTTCTCCTCACAGATCGTCCCTGTTCGAGCCGCGTTCGGCTATCCAGTTGGTTGCGCGACAGCGGGGTCGACAACACCCGCCGCTGGTCCAGCTCCACGACGGCTCCGACAAGGCGCGCGGAAGGTCGCGCGGAACCCGCGTCCAGCCCAGCAGGTTCCGCAACAAGACATCAAGGCTGACGCGGCTCATCTTCTCGTCGTCGGTGATGACGATACCGGGAGGCGGAGCTCGGCATATAATGATGGAACTCTCGGTTGGTGGTTTTTCGCTTCACCCAATGCGATGGATGTAATCTTTCACACATCCATTCCACCGGATTCCCTTGGTGGAATCGGTGCCGGCCGGGACGACCTCCCTCCCTTTAAGATTCGGAGATCAAGGCCCGCGCGCGCGAAGTGTCCGCGCAAAATTGATGACGCTATCATGGTGACCTTAGGCGAATCTCGCGACGGATGGGGCCAGGGGTCGGCGCATCGCACGCGCCTCCATCGTTCCCCAAACGCTGCCCGACCTCTCGAACCGCCGGATAATAGCATTCACCACGTCCCGTTCGATGACTGACCCGAACTAGGATCTTCGCGCGAGCAGACCATGGATCTCGATATTCTCATCGCTCGGGCGTCGCCGCCACCAGAGCGCGGTGGCGACGGGCCGTTCATCTCGACCCCCACTGACCCCGACTCCTGGGCTCGCCGCGAGGACAGGCTTCTCAAGGCATTCGGATCACGGCGCGCGCTGGGCTCGCATGCCGAGACCCTAGGGCTGTCTTTGGACGCTTATCTGGCGAGATTCGGCGATGTCCGCCTTGAGGGCCCCACGCCGGACTGGGGTCGCGCCTTTCGAGAAATCTTTAGCCGGCTGGCTGATACCGAAGCGCCCTTTTCAGATGTCTATTCATGGGCGCGGAGTTGCGCTGAGGCGGAATGGCCCGACGGTCTGCCGCGCGGCGCCAACGCGCTGGATGGAGCCATTTCGCATCTCGAATGGCGCTTCCGCTCGATCCTGACGCAGACCATGCGGTATGAAGCCAGACTGGGCGTGTCGAAATCGACTTGGGAGGCGAGGTTAGCCCGCAGCCCAGCGCTGGCCTACGCGCTCGGCCGCGCGATGGTCGACTGGCGTTCGGATCTTGTTCGGATGCTGCGCCATGCGGCTAACGACCGGGCTGAACTGTCCAGCCGCTTCTTCGGCGGCGGGGATCCCGGATTGCTGATCAGCATTGAGCACGGACTTGGCGACCCGCACGCCGGAGGGCGGTCGGTCGCGATCCTGCGTTTCGCCAATGGCTCGGTCGTGTTCAAACCTAAGGATCTGCGAATCGCGGGCGTGATGCAGGAAATCGTCGGCTTGATTTCCAGCGTCGATCTCTCGCCGCCTTCCACGGTACCGCGCGCGGGCTATGCCTGGGAAACGGAATACGCGCCACGACCCGTCACCGACACCGGAGACGCCGACCGGTTCTACCAGGCGCTCGGCGGGTGGCTAGCGTTGCTCCAGACCATGAACGCGACCGATTTCTGGTTCGACAACCTGATCGCCGACGGCCCCACGCCGCGGTTCGTTGATTTCGAAACGGTTTTACAGCCGACCTCGCCGTGGCCGCCACAAATACGACGCTTGGTTGACGAGGACGCAATCAGCTTCAGCATGAGAGTCGCCAACGTTGGCATATTGCCACTCCAAATGTCGACCAGGGAAGGTCTGGAGCCAACCGATCTGGGTTGCCTCTGCCAACCAGGGGAACACCGCACGCCGATGAAGGCCGTAGAGCAAGACGGCCTGTTCGTCTGGAAAGAAGACCGATATGCCCCGCGTTACGAGTCCGGCGATTTCGCGGACAGCGCGGCGCATTTCGACGCTCTTGAGGACGGCTATCTCCGAGTCTCCCGGGAGTTGGGCTCGGTGGCGACGCAAGATCGGATCCTGGCGGCTCTCGAGAGCGTGCCGGACGCGCAGCTTCGCTTCCTCCTCATTGACACGTGGACCTGTTACCGGATCGTTCAGGAATCCCTCCTTCCCAGCACCCTGTCGGATGGCGTATGGCGCGAGATCGCCTTGCACAAGATGTTGCCTCGCTATGCCGGGTTGTCCGGCGCGCTCCGCGAGGCGGCAGTGCGCGACATGCGCCGTCTCGACATTCCACTGTTCCTGACCGCTCCGGCCTCTCGAGACCTTCTGGGAGTGGAGGGCGAGGCGCGGCGGGACGCTTTCGAGGAAGACGCGATAGCCACCATGCGCGCCGCGTTCGGAACCATGACCGAGGCGACCGACCGAGAGCGGCTGGCGTGGTTGCGCTCATCGTTCTCCGCGCGCGCCGCCAATCCGCCACGGCGAACCCCGGTTCGTGGCCAGGCGGCTCCCGCGGAACCGGGGGATCTTCTGGCTTGGGCGGACCAGATCGCTACCGAAGTTCAGGATTTGGCCGTGACGAACGATTGCGGGTACCCGACCTGGATCGGCATGATGCATGATGTTCACTTCGGAAGGCGTTTTCTGGCACCACTCTCCATCGATATTCTCTCGGGCCGCGCGGGAATCGCTCGGGCGCTGCTGGAGCTGGGCGAAAGGCTCGGCCGCACGGACTTGGCGGCTATCGCGCGCGAAACACTGAGGGGAGCGGCGCGCGATTATGCCGAATCCATGAACTTCAGCCAAGACATGGGAGTCGGATACGCGGTCGGCGTTGGCGGACTCCTGCAAGTGCTGGCGCGCGAGCCCTGTCTGCGGGAGGACGCGCGAATGGTGTACCGAAGTGCTTTGGAAAAAGAAGCGTGGATGCGGTCCGGGAGCGATTTCGTGTCCGGCCTCGCTGGCTGGAAGGACGCGGCGCTGGCCCTCGGCGGCACGGTTCCAGAGAGGCATGGACCGCAACGACCTTATGCGCCTTCGGCCCTGCCCCGCCTCGCTCCTTGGTTGGACCCCAACCATGCGGAGCCGGTCTGCGCCGACCGGCGGGCAGCGACGCGCATGAGGCGAGACCGCGATCAACTGGAAAGCTGGTTCGCCGAGAGATGGATCGATGATCGGCACGATCTTTCGGGGATAGACGGAACTCCCGCGCTTGCCGTCGCCTTCGCGCGTCTGGCGAGCGTCCACCCAGCATGAACGGCCTCGCCTATCCGAACCTGCCTGCGCGCGGCCTCCGGTTCCTCACAGAACAGATTCGCTCAGATCAGAATCGCCCGTCGCGCCCCCACGTCTCCACAAGGTCAGAAGGGCCGAAGGCCGGACCCTATCAATCCGTTGGCGCGGTGAGCGAGGCCCGACGCGCAACGAGCTCGATAAAGCCGAAACTCTATGATCCGAGAACCCACCCCCGCCCCGGATCGTCTCTATCAGTCGCCACCAGCGGAGTGACGCGCCATCCTGCATTTAGTCCCAATGCCCTCTCGCATGCGCATGGGAACATGGTATAGAATGGGAGTCCATAATCGACATGGAGCAAGCTAATGAAAAGCGAACAATTCATGCAGGAAATGACATTGAACGACGAGCGTCGTGAGCTCATCGTCGCCATTTCTGACCGCTACCGCAACGACGCGGCTTTCCGTGACCGGATTGACCGTGGCGACAATAGCGATGTCTTCGACGAGTTCGGAATGACGCGCTTGGAAGGAATCGATTGTCAGTTTCTGATGGATTCCGATGAGCTGGTGCACTTCGTCATGCCGCCCGATCCGAACAGTGATCTGGCGGACGAGCAGTTGAGCCAGATTTCCGGCGGCAGCACGGCCAGCACGGCCGGCACTGTCGGGTCGGCGAGCACCTTCCTCACTTTCACTTCCTTTTCCAGTCTTGGCAGCGCGTCCACCGTTGGATCGGCAGGATCAGCCGGCTGACGCGTCGCGCGACGTCATCGGATGTCCAGTAACTATCCTTTCGGACAAAAACTCCAGGAGAAAAAAATTATGAACGCCGCAGGAAATTTTTTTGAAAATATCGATATGTCGCCAACGGCGATGGGAACATACACGAAAAGCTACGAGCGATTCCTCGAGGCGGCTGACCGTTATCGGAGCGACGAGGATTTCCGCGTCGAGATCGATAAGGCCAGCGGCAGCGAGGTGTACGCGGCATTCGGGTTCGATGTTCCCGTAACCGGCATGCAAGTCGATGTGGTCGCGAACACGGATGAAGTCGTGCATTTCATCTTGCCGCCCGACCCGAATACGGGCTTGGCGGACGAGAGCTTGAGCGCGGTGTCAGGAGGCGCCACGGCTGGCAGCGCGGGGAGCGTCAGCTCGGCCAGCACCTTCCAGACCAGCACGTTTTTCAGCTCATTCTCCACGGCCGGCACCGCCGGCACCGCGGGTAGCGCCAGCTAGTAAGGCATCGCCGCGCTCCCGGGAGACCGGGAGCGCGGAACTTTCACAATTAACAGAGAATAAAGGAGACTAACATGAATAAGCCTAATGAGAAGATTGATGCCTTGGTCACCGATCTTCTTACATCGGGAGATCTGAAGGAGCGCCAGCAACTCTATGCGGACGTGGTGGCGAAATACTATGGCGACCCCGACTTCAAGGCGAAGATGGATGCCGACCCGACTGCCGTTCTTAAGGCCGAGGGCTTCGATTTCCCGGAAGGGGCCAAGGTGAAACTCGTCTTCAACACCAGTGACCTCGTCCATATTCTTTTGCCAGCGCCTTCCACCTATCGGGACGCCGCGACGACGGACAAAGAAAGCGAGTAAGGAGGCCGAATCGCCTTCCTGTCTCCCCGCGCGCTCTCGCGCGGGGCTCGGTCATGGGAGCGCTGTCATAGTGTCTGTCGATCAAGCGGGATGGAAGCTGGCGTTCGCGCCGCCGCGCCGGTTCACCGAATTCGACCGAGGCATAGTCGAAAGACCACTGCTGGCTCCTCATCTTACTTCTCGCATTGCGGAAGACGGATCCTTGTTGCTGGCGTCCGAGACCGCCAGCGTTCTTCTGATCGGAGAGTTGTATCGCGACCTCGCGCCCTTGCTTGAGGGAAACCTCACCCGGCACGAGATCATCACTGAGCTTTCGGGGCGACATTCGGCTCTAAGCGTTCAGACCGCCATCGTTTCCCTCGCGGCCAAAGGTTGCGTCGTCTCGGCCGACTTCGCCATGGGCCGGGCGTCGGCCGCGTTCTGGTGCGCGCAGGGAGCCACGCCAAGATGGGCGGAACGACGTCTTGGCGCCGCCCGAATCGCGGCGCCCGGTGACGACGGGCGGCTCGGCGCCGCGCTCAAGAGCCTCGGACTTGCCGTTGGCCCGGACAGGCCGACGCTCTCGGTCGTCGTCACGGACGATTACCTGGACGAAGCCCACGCGCGAACCAACCGCGTTCATCTGGAATCGGGCGTTCCGTGGGCTCTAGTCAAGCCAGCGGGCGTTTTTTCTCTGCTCGGTCCGGTGTTCCGCCCCGGTGATGAGGACGCGCCATGCTGGGACTGCCTCGCGAGCCGGATCGGTAGCAATATCGAGGTAGCGAACTATCTGCGCGGCCTCCCGGCCGGCTTCGCGTTCCCCTCAAGCACGCCTGATCGCTTGTTCGACATCGTGATCGGGCTGGCGGCCCTGGAACTCGCGAAATGGGTCGTCTTCGGCGAAAGCGCCGCGCTCCACGACCATACCATGGCGTTGGAGTCTCTCGGCATGGAGACCTCTATCCATCCGGTCGCGCGGCGGCCACAGTGCCAGTCCTGCGGCGACCCGGCGCTGTTTCGTGTCGACCGCCCGGCCTCGCCCGTGCGACTTTCCCCGAGCCCAAAACCGGTGCGGACCAGCGGCGGTTTTCGCGCCGTGCAGCCACAAGACACCGTGCGCCGATACCGGCACCTCGTCAGTCCGGTCACGGGAGTGGTGAACCGGTTGCTGCGCATCACCGATGAGCGGGATTCCTGGTTGCATGTCAATGTGGCCGGCGCCAACCTCGCCATGCAAGCGCGTAGCCTCCTGGCTTTGCGCAACAGCGTCCGCTCGCTGAATTCCGGGAAGGGGAGCACGCCCGAGCAAGCCGAGGCGAGCGCGCTATGCGAGGCCATCGAGCGACATTCCTTCGCCTACCGCGGAGACGAGATCCACCGCCGAGCCCGCTTCACGGATTTTCGCGAGGGCGAGGCCATCCGTCCGGAAACCGTTCTGCACTACAGCGACTGGCAATACGACCATGCCGCGGAACTCAACGCGCTGAAACGGAAATTCGCTTATGTTCCCGAGCGTTTCGATCCGACCGTGGAGATGAGCTGGTCTCCGGTCTGGTCGTTGACGCGAGAGCGCCATCGATACCTGCCCACCGGAATGCTGTATTTCTCCATGCCGCAAGAGCATGACCAGCTGTTCTTCGGCCCGGACACGAACGGCTGCGCGGCCGGCAACACCCTGGAGGAGGCCATTCTGCAAGGGTTCTTCGAGCTGGTGGAGCGCGACGCCTTCGCTTGCTGGTGGTACAACCGGCTGCGACTTCCCGCGGTGGCGCTCGACAGCTTCGGCGACCCCTATCTTTCCGAAGCGCGCGACTACTACGCCTCCTTTCACCGCGACATCTGGATGATCGACCTGACCCACGACATCGGCATTCCGGTGTTCGCCACGGTATCGCGTCGAACGGACAAGGATCGCGAGGACATCCTGTTCGCCGCGGGAGCCCATCTGGATCCGCATATCGCCGGCATCAGGGCCGTATGCGAGCTGAACCAGCAGTTGACCGCGGTCCGGGACGTGAAAGCCGACGGCACCGGGTATCTCTTCGACGATCCCGAGAGCCTGTGGTGGTGGAAGAACGCCCGCGTGACCGATCACCCCTACCTGTTGCCGGACTCCACCCTGCCCGAGCGGCGCGTGGAGCGCTATCCCGCTCCCCGGACCTCCGATACGCGGGAGGATGTCGAGCATTGCAGGTCTCTGGTCGAGGATCTCGGCATGGAGTTTCTGGTCCTGGACCAGACCCGCCCGGATATCGGCATGCCGGTCGCCCGAACCATCGTGCCGGGCATGCGGCATTTCTGGGCGCGATTCGCTCCCGGACGTCTCTATGACGTGCCGGTCAAGATGGGCTGGCTCGCCCAGCCAAACGCGGAAGCCAACCTGAACCCCGTCGCGGTGTTCGTCTGATCGGGGGACGAATGGGATTCCTGGACCTGATCAAGGAGCCCGCCATCCTCGCCCGCCTGCCCGCCGGGCGAAAGCTGGCGGCATCTTCGGATGGCGAATCCCTCGTCGTCATCGACCCGGCGTACGGCATCGGCCCCCCTTTCGCCCCCTACAAGAGCGCGTACGAGAAGGCCAACGCGTTGCTTCGCGACGGTGCCCCGTTGCGGGAACTCCGCGACGCGGTCATCGAAGCCGGCGGGCCTTCACTCGCGGCCTCCTATCTCATCGCTCTGCAGAGCCTCTACCGGTTCCGGGGGATGGAACTGGTCGTCATCGACGATGCCGGCGAGCATGCCGTGATGCAACCGCAATGGGACGGCCATGCGCCTCGCCTCGCCGATGACATGCCGTCGCCGGAGGCCGGCCTTGATCGCTTCGCCTGCCTGCGCCGTGCTGGACAAGACTGGGTGCTGGAATCTCCGCTAGCCGGCACGCGCTTCCTTTTCCCTGACCCGAGCCGTTTGGACATTCCCGTCATTCGGCGCGCGCTGGCCGCGGAAGGTTTTCTCGAGACCGAGCGCCCGAAAGACGACCCGCGCGATGAGGCCTTGGCGCAGTGGGAATTTCACGACCTGCTGTTTCACTGGCATCATCGACCAGGCTGGCATGCCGACCCGATCGGCGGCATCTTTCCATTCGTCGGCCAGCTCGATCCGCTGCCCGGCGTTCGCCCCCCCTGGCCCGGCCGGCGGATCGCGTTGCCGGGCGCGCCGGACGATGCCGGGGGAGAATCGCTCGCGCGGGTTCTCGAGCGGCGACGTTCGGAGCGGGTCTACGACGAGGACCGCCCGATCTCCTTGGCGGACTTGGGCGCGTTGCTTGACCGCGCCGCGCGGATTCTCGACCGCTCCACGGTCCAAGTCGGCGGCATCACGGGGAAGGTTTGCGATTTCGAGGTCACGAGACGGCCCTATCCCACCGGCGGCGCCAGCTACGAGCTCGAGATCTATCCGGTGGTCGACCGCTGCGACGGCTTGGAGTCCGGCTTCTACCACTACGACGCGGCGACGCATGAACTGGTCGCGATCGCTAGCCGGACGCCCGATGTGGAAGCGATCGTGGAGGACGCGAGAGTGGCGACGGGGCACTTGGCGAATCCGCAGATCGTGCTGGCGTTCAGCGCCCGCTTCGCCCGGGTGATGTGGAAGTACCGAGCAATCGCCTATGGCGTGACTCTGCGCAATGTGGGGGCGCTCTATCAGACTCTCTACCTCGTGGCGACCGATCTCGGTCTTTCCCCGTGCGGCCTGGGCACCGGAAACTCCGCGCGTTTCGCGCGGGTCACGGGCTTGGACCCAGTGGTCGAGGGCACCGTCGGCGACTTCATTCTCGGCGGCCCCCCAAAGGACCGTGAGCAGGTGGATTGAAGATGGACCCCGTTTCGGTCTCCCCTCCCCCAAAGGCGATCCTGTGCAGTCTGGAGGAAGACCGCGGTCTGGTCGAGCGGCCGATGCTGGCCCCGCACCTCGACTTTCGCCCGCACGACGACACGACCGCGCTGATCGTGTCCGAGGCCTTCAGCGGCATCCTCCACGGCCGACGCTATCTCGATATCCTGCCGTTGCTTGACGGTAGCCACTCGCGCCACGAGATCGCCGCGACGCTGGCGGACCGGTATTCGGCGATTGAGGTCCAGACCGCGCTGGTCTCGCTGGCGTCGAAGGGCTATGTGGTCTCCGCCGGCGCCGCGATCAGCCGGGAAATGGCGGCCTTCTGGAGCGCGTGCGGAGCGTCGCCGCGCTGGGCGGAGACGCGACTGAACGCGGTCCGGGTCGCGGTGACCGGCGACGGTCTCCGCGCCCGGCTAGCGGCGATGGACATCACCGTGACCGACGACGATCCGACCCTCTCGGTCATCGTGTGCGACGACTTTCTCGGAGAAGACTGCGCCAAGATCAACCGTCGCCACCTCGCGTCCGGACTTCCGTGGTTGCCGGTGGCGCCAAGCGGCCTGACGGCGCTCTTCGGTCCGGTGTTCCGACCCAGCGACGACGGCCCGTGCTGGGCCTGTCTAGCCCATCGTCTCCGTAGCAACCGCGAGGTCGAGAATTTCTTGCGCGCCGGCGCAAGCGGCGCGCTCCCACGGCGCCTCGCGCCGGCCCAGCTCGTCGAGTCGATCCTCGGCCTCGCCGCCGTCGAGATCGCCAAGTGGATCGTCTTCGGGGAAAGGGCGGCGCTTCATGAACACGTGATCTCCGTCGACGCCTACAACCTCGCGAGCGACCGGCATCGGGTGTTCCGCCGCCCGCAATGCGGGGTCTGCGGCGACCCGGCGCTCTACCGCCCGGACCGAGCGCCAGTTCCGGTCACGCTCAAGTCCTGCCCTCGGACGGTGGCCAACTCCGGCGGCTCGCGCTCGGTGCGACCCCGAGAGACGATCGCCCGCTACCGCCATCTGGTGAGCCCCGTGAGCGGCGTGGTCACCCAGCTGATCCGCTCCACCAGCGAGACGGATCCGTGGCTGCATGTCTACTGGTCGGGTAGCAACATCGCGCTGCGGAACGACAATCTGCGCCTGCTGCGCGCCACCCTCAGGAGCAAGAGCTCGGGCAAGGGCGCCAGCCCCGAACAGGCTGAGGCGAGCGCGTTGTGCGAGGCGATCGAGCGCGTTTCCGGCGCGTTCCACGGCGACGAGATCCGCCGCCGCGCACGACTAGAGGACTTCGCCGATGGCGAGGCGATCCATCCCAACGAGGTCCAGCTCTTCAGCGACTGGCAGTACGACCATGCCGAGGAGATCAACGCGCTCGGCGCGCGATTCAATTTCGTCCCGAAGCGCTTCGATCCCGCCGTGGAGATGGACTGGACGCCGGCATGGTCGATGACCCGGGAGCGGCACCGCTACCTGCCCACTTCGATGCTCTATTTCGCCACGCCGCACGAGGGCGGACAAATCTACTGCGGCCCTGACTCCAACGGCTGCGCGTCCGGCAACACGCTGGAGGAGGCCATTCTCCAAGGATTCTTCGAACTGGTGGAGCGCGACGCCTTCGCCTGCTGGTGGTACAATCGAGCATCGCTCCCCGCCCTGGATCTGGACAGTTTCGGCGAACCCTATTTGGACCGCGCCCGCGAATATTACCAGTCTTTCCACCGCGATCTCTGGATGCTTGACATCACCTCCGATCTCGGGATCCCGGTGTTCGTCGCGGTGTCGCGCCGGACCGACAAGGAGGCCGAAGACATCCTGTACTCGGCCGGGGCTCATTTCGAACCTCACATCGCCGCCTACCGCGCGCTGTGCGAGCTGAACCAGTACCTGGTCGCCGTTCGGGACGTCGACGCCGACGGCGGCGGCTACCTGTATGATGACCCAGAATGCCTCTGGTGGTGGCGCAACGCGAAACTCGCGGAGCGCTCCTATCTCGCGCCGGACGAGCGAACGCGGCGCGTGGCCCAAGACTACTCGGCACCAAAAACGACCGATATCCGGGACGATGTCGAACGTTGCCGCGCGCTGGTCGAGGCCAAAGGCATGGAATTTCTGGTGCTTGACCAAACCCGACCGGATATCGGCATGCCGGTCGCCCGAACCATCGTGCCGGGACTGCGCCACTTCTGGCCGCGGTTCGCGCCCGGCCGCCTCTACGACGTGCCGGTCGCGATGGGATGGCGCGAAACGCCCTGCGCCGAGGCCGACCTCAATCCTGTCGCGGTTTTCATTTAATCCCGTCAAAGATGGGGAAAACGAACCGAGCCGGGCGGCGCGCGACGTGAGAGAGACGCCATCATCCGACCAACCGGGAACGCCCCGAGCGAAATCCCATCCAAGAAAAACGCGCTTCCGACCACGCGTCGCTCGTTCCCGCCTCGCCGCGCCCGGCATCGCTCTCGCGCTCGCCTCGGCGCCGGCGTCAGCGCTAACCATTGAGGAGGCGCTAGCCGAGGCCGCGATGTCCAACCCGGGTCTGGACGCGGTCCGGGAAGCCGCGCGCGCGAGCCACGAGGATGTGCCGGAGGCCGTCTCCGCGTGGTTGCCCACGCTCCAGTTCAGCGCCAGCGGCAGTCGACAGCGAACCGCCTCCGACTGGCCGTTCCCTCCCGGCGCGGCCCGAGCCCAATATTCTTCTCCACGCTCCTGGACGTTCTCCATCACGCAAAACCTGTTTCGCAGCGGACGCGACTCCGCCGCGCTCCAAAGAGCCGTTCAAGGCGTGTCACGGAGCCACGCTTCCGTGGAAAACAGGGAACAGGCCGTTCTTCTTCGCGCCGCGACGGTCTATCTCGACACGCTCCGGGCGAAACGGGTTGCCGAGCTGCGGGCGGCTTCGCTCGCCGCGTTCGACGCGCAGGCGCGAGACGTCAAGGCGCAGTACGATGTCGGGGACCGGACCGGCGCCGATGTCGCTCAGGCCGAGGCGGAACGAGAGATCGCCGTCGCGGAAATGGTGGCGGCGACGACCGAGCTGGAAGTCCAACGCGTCCGCTTTCTCCAGTTGATCGGCTTGGTGCCCGACGGTCTCAAGCCAGCCGGCCTGCCAGCTGGCCTGCCGCGAACCCTGGATGAAGCGCGCCAGATAGCTCGGTCGCAGAGGCCCGCCGTCCGCGTCGCCGAAGCCGCCACTCGCGTCGCTGAAGCGTCGGTTCGCGTGGCCGCCGCCGAGCTCGGACCGCGCATTGATCTCAGGGCCGCGACCAAGAGGCAAACTGGAGCGGTTTTTCCAGGCTTCGCCGAAACGAATCTTCCGGGCAGCGACGAAATGAGCCTGTCGCTGCAACTGACCTTGCCAATCTATCAGGCGGGCGCGGTAGGCGCGCGGATCCGTCGAGCGAAGCATGTTCAGGCCCAGCGCCGGAACGAGCGGCTCAACGCCGTGCGCGACGCGTCACAACTGGTTGAAAGCGCTTGGTGGAACCTAGAGGCCGCTCGAAAGCGCCAAGCGGCTTTCGCGACCGCGGTTGACGCGTCGCGCGCCGCGCTCGAGGGAATCAGGCGGGAAGCCGAGTTCGGAGAGCGGACGACGCGGGAGGTTCTGGATGCCGAACGGCGTGTCGTCACGCGCCAGATCAACGCGCTTTCGGCCGAGCGCGATGTGATCGTCGAAGCCTACCGCTTGCTGGACGCGGTCGGCGCGCTGACATCACGAAAACTCGGAGTCGCGGGCCTGCCCGACCTCGCCCGCGAGGCCCGCGACGCGAAATGGAAACTGGCTCCCGGGATCCTGTACCTGATGGAATAAGGACGGCGGTCTGCCCGGCTTCTCTTGATCGCTACGGCACCGTTCGCAAGAGATTCGTTATAGTGCGCGCATATGGTTGAATTGTTCAGAAAAGCGGCGTTGGACCATTTGTCCGAACCCGAGAAGCTCGACCGAGCGCTTTCAGTCGTCTCGCCCAAGCAATGGCTGGCGCTGTGCTCGTCAATAGCGCTCGTGGCCGCGCTGGTGACGTGGTCCGTATTGGGAACCGTTTCCAATTATGTGAACGCCAGCGGAATACTGCTGAACACCGGCGGCACGGTGATCGACGCGGTCGCCGCCGACACGGGCACGTTGACCGATATCGCCTTCACGGTCGGTCAATTCGTTGAGAAGGGAGAGGTCGTCGCCAAGACCGTGAACCCCGATTTGGAGGAGCGCTACCGGAGCGCGCTCGCCTTGCTTAAGGAGAGCGAACGGACTTTAAGCAATCTCAAGGCGGCGTTCGAAGCGGAGGACCGGCTGTTCAAAAACAACGTGGCCAAGCAACAGGCTCGTCTCGAACAGCTTGAACGCACCGGTCGCCAGGCGGTGCGAACCGCTCGTGAACGCCTCGAAAGCCACCGCCAACTCTATAAGGAGCGCGTCGTGACCCGGGTCACTCTGGAGCGTAGCCAGCAGGCCTTCGACCGCGCGCAGCAGGAGTTGTTCGAAACCACCCGCCAAATCGAGACGCTGGAGGCGCGAGAGCTAACGCGCCTGCACGATCACCGCGTCCAGGTGAACAGTGCCGACACCCGCCTCCAAGAGGCGCGCTCGCGGGCTCGTGAGATCCAGACGCGGTTGCAGGCCCAACAAATCCTGGCGCCGGTCTCCGGCGGCGTCATCGAGATCAAGGCCGCCCTAGGCTCAGTGCTCGGCGCGGGCCAGCCCGTGCTCAGCATCAAGACTGGCTCGGGCGAAGAAGTCGAGGTGCTGATGTACATTCCACCGAGCGATGGAAAACGGGTCGAGCCGGGAATGGACGTGTTGGTCTCTCCCGCGACCACGCAACCGGAGACGCATGGTTTCGTCAAGGGCGTGGTCGAGAGCGTATCCGAGTTTCCGGTAAGCGTTAGTGGCATGGTCACCGTGCTGCAAAATCAGGAGCTCGCCCAGATCTTCTCCCAGAACGGGCCGCCATACGCCAGCCGCGTGAAACTGGTGCCCGACCCATCGACTACGAGCGGCGTCGCTTGGACCACGACCAAGGGAGAGGGTGAGGCACTGATTTCCGGAACGCTCGCCAACGTGGACATCAAGGTCGGAAGCCAGCGCCCGATCACCATGGTGATCCCGCTACTGAAGAAGATAACCGCGCAGTGAACGACTCTATCAAGCTGCGTCCGAACATTTCCAGAAAGCATGGCGGCAGACGAGCCGTGCCCACCATCCTGCAGATGGAGGCGACGGAATGTGGTGCCGCCTGTCTAGCGATGATTCTCGCGCATCATGGTAAATGGATACCGCTGGAAGAGATGCGCGTGCGCTGCGGCGTGTCACGCGACGGCAGCAAGGCGATCAACATGTTGCGGGCGGCCAGGAAACTCGGCCTTGACGCGTGCGGCTTCCGACGCGACCCGGGACGCCTGTTCGACCTTCCCTTTCCGATGATCATTTTCTGGAATTTCAACCATTTCGTCGTGCTTGAGGGCATCCGGCGCGGTCTTGTCTACATCAACGATCCAGCCGAAGGCCCACGCCGCATATCCATGCAGGAATTCGACGAAGGATTTACTGGGGTCTGTCTCGCATTCGAACCGACGCCGCGTTTCGAACGGGGCGGCGCGCGACCGAGTTTGTTGCGGGGCTTGTTCGTTCGTCTGGGCCGGGCGCGTTCTCCGCTGCTGTTCGTCATATTGGCGACGCTCGCGTTGCTGGTTCCAGGGCTCGCCGTCCCAACGATTTCCAAAGTGTTCGTGGATGAGATTCTGGTCGGGAGAAGCGAGAATCTCGTCATGCCGCTCCTCATCGGCCTCGGAATCGTGACCGTCCTGCATGGCTTGCTCACCTGGTTCCAGCAGCACTGTCTCGCGCGTATGGAAACCAAGCTCTCCCTGGTCACGACCTCGCAGTTTTTCTGGCATGTCATGACGCTGCCAATGACGTTCTTCTCCCAGCGTTTCGCGGGAGACATTGCCAACCGAGTCGCGTCGAACGACAATGTGGCGCGGATCGTATCGGGCGAACTGGCCACCAACGCTATCAATATGCTCACCATGATCGCCTATGCGGGGGTCATGCTGGCGTACGACACGATCTTGACGCTCGTCGTATTGGCCATGACGGCCATCAATCTGTTCGCCCTTCAATTAGTTTCTCGCGCCCGGGAGAATGCCAGCCGTCGCCTGCTCAAAGAACAGGGCAAGGTCGCGGGCGCGTCCGTCGCTGGGCTCAGCATGATCGAAACCTTGAAAGCCAACTGCACGGAGGGCGACCTGTTCTCGCGTCTGGCCGGCATGCATACCAATGTGGTGGACGCCCAACAGGATCTGGGCCGATTGACCAACCTTCTGAACGTCGTGCCGCCGTTGCTCACCGCGCTGACTACCGTCGCGATTCTTGGTGTTGGCGGCCTGCGTCTTCTGGAGGGCGTCCTGACCGTTGGCGGACTGGTCGCCTTTCAAAGCCTCGCGCGTAGCTTCTCCCAACCGATCGAGGGCTTGATCCAGTTCGGCGCCAGCCTGCAAACGGTCAAGGCCGACATCGCGCGACTCGACGACGTGTTGAACTACAAGTCGGATCTGCGAGTCGTTCGCGGCATGAGCGAACCCGACAATAGCGAGCGTCCGCGTAGCTTGGGTTTCGTTACGCTCGAAAACGTCACCTTCGGCTACAACCGGCAAGAGGCGCCGCTGATCGAGAATTTCAATCTCACGATCAATCCCGGCCAACGAATCGCTCTGGTCGGCGGTTCCGGTAGCGGCAAATCGACCATCGGCAAGCTGGTTTGCGGCCTGCTCAGCCCGTGGTCCGGAACCGTGCGCATAGATGCCGACCGGCTGCAGGACCTGTCCCCCACCAACATCGCTGAGACCCTGGCCTATGTCGATCAGGAAATCGTCTTGTTCGAGGGAAGCGTGCGAGACAACATCACCCTCTGGAATTCGACCATCAGCAACCATCAGGTCGCCCAAGCCCTGCGCGGCGCCGCGATCCTCGACGATATCATGGCCCGACCGGACAAATACGACGCGCCCATAGAGGAAGGCGGACGAAACCTGAGCGGTGGCCAACGCCAGCGTTTGGAAATCGCGCGCGCTCTCGCGCCCAATCCACAAATCATCGTGTTCGATGAGGCCACGGCCGCGCTTGATCCCGCTACCGAAATGGAGATCGACGACAACCTCCGCCAGCGCGGTTGCACGTGTCTGATCATCGCCCATCGGCTCAGCACGATCCGGGATGCCGACCGGATCATCGTTCTCGACGGCGGCCGGGTCGTTCAGGAAGGCCGTCACGATGAACTGATCGAGATCGACGGTCTTTACCGTACCCTGATTACGTCAGGCTGAGAACGTGCCCGTACCCGAATCCATCGCGCGAATCTCCGGCCCGCCCCATGAAACGGGGGCGTTCAGGCCGGTCATCTTGAACGATCCCAAGCGCATCGTGATCGTCGCGCAGGGCTATCTGGACATCTTCGCGGTCAGGAGCGATAGCGACCTGCCACTCCTCCGTAGCCCTTTCATCACCCGCGTCACCACTGGCCAAGCCGCCTTTGACGGACCGGTCCTGCCGTGCGCCGAAGACGGTCAGAACAACTTTTCTTTTCTAGCCGTCCCGTCTCGAGACGCCATCATCATGGAGGCGGAGCGATCAAGACTCAATGATGCGGAAATGTTGAGCATCGAAACGGTGATCCTCATCGACGGGTGGATATCGAGCCTGTCAGAGTTTCTGTCCCGGAACCAACTTCTTCCTCCACGCAACCTTGAATTGCTTGAAGCCGATCCGAACGTCCCCTACCCCGCTGGCTCGACGGTAGGCGCGTATCATTCGGACGTCATCTGGATCTCGGCGGATCGGATGACGCACTTCATCGGAAATCCCGAGTTCGCCATCGAGGCAGAGACGCTCCTACCGATGTCGGAGTGGACTTGGTTGCGCCTCACCGCCGACACTGAGATCTCGGCGGTGCGCACACCGGCGCTCCTGGGCACTAACCGGCTTTGGCCGGCCCTGGACCGCTTCAACTTCTTCCTGTTGCGATCAGCGCAGCTCGTGGACGAAAGAGAGATCACTAGCACCCGGGAACGTAACCGGATGAGCCGGAAAGACCGGAAGGCGGTCACGTCGACGATCCTTCGAAACATCAGCGGAGTCCTTAACGCCGCGACAGGCGACGAAGTCGCGGTATCAACGGCCGACCGCACGCCTTTGTTCTCAGCGGCGAATTTGGTCGCCAAGTCTATCGGCGGCACCCCGAATTCAACCAGAAGCAGAAACGTAGCGAACGGGTCGGCCGACGCGAGGGTCCTCGCCTCCTTCGCCCGTCTTTCCGGAATGAGGATGCGCGCGATCTCGCTTACGGACGACTGGCACAAGCGCGACGGACCTTCCTTTGTCGGGCGTTTGACCGATGGGAAGCGGCCGCTGGCCGTGCTTTCGAAAGGCCGCGGCTCTTACCGCGCCATCGACCCGGAGGCCGAGTGGAGCCGGACCGTGGACCGCAAGGCGGCCAAAAGAATCGAACGTCGCGCTTTTATGTTGTATGCTCCCCTACCGGATCGCGTCAGGACTGGCTTGGCGGCGCTACTGCATGTCTTGCGCCGGTGGTGCGGAAGAGATTTTCGTCTATTGGTCACGATGGCCGTCCTAGGCAGCCTGATCGCCCTTTTGACACCGATCATCACGGGCGAGCTTCTGGCCGAGATCATTCCACGCGGGGACCAAGCGATGTGGATCGCCTCCCTCGGCGCGCTCGGACTGGGCGCGCTGGGAGCCGCGGCGTTCAACGTCGTGGGGGCCTTGGCGGCATTGCGGATCGAAGGCCGGGTCGACGAACAGCTTCAGGCCTCCATATGGAGCCGGTTGGTTTCGTTGCCGACATCATTCTTCCGCCGCTTCACCGCGGGCGATCTGGCCGACCGGGCGAATGGAGTCGGCATGATCCGACAACTGCTGACCGGCGCCACCGTGCATGGACTGGCCAGCAGCCTGTTCTCCGTTTTTAGCCTCGCCCTGCTGTTCTATTACAGTTGGACGCTCGCCCTTTGCGCATGCGCCGTCTCGCTCGCGCTCGTCGCGGGATCATGGTTCCTGGTACGGCGCCAAGTGCGCAACTACCGCGACGCTTTTCGCACGCAGGGACTTATCGATGGGTTCGTTTTTCAAATGATCACCGGGGTGGGCAAGCTCCGGATGGCCAACGCCGAATATTATGCGCTCGCGCTCTGGGCGGAGCAGTTCTCCGCCCAGCGACGCGCCACTCTCACCGCGCGATTCTGGGGGGCCGCCCAGCACACTGTGAACGCGATGTTCATGCCCCTGTCCCTGCTCGTTCTTTTTGCCTTTATATGGTATTCGCTTATCGAAGGTGGGGTGCAGGATTCCTTCGACCTCGCGGACTTCCTGTCCTTCAACGCGGCGTTCGGACAGTTCGCCACCTCGGTTGTCGCCCTGACCGCGGCGTGGACGACGATCAGCAGCGCCATCCCGCTGTTTGAGCGCGTCCAGCCGATCCTCGAATGTCCGCTCGAGAGCGGCGTCAGCAGTTTCGTCCCGGCGGACCTCACAGGACACATTGAATTCGCGCGGGTCACCTTCCGCTATCTGCCAGATGCGCCCAACGCGGTAGAAAATGTATCTTTCCAGATCCGGCAAGGCGATTATGTGGCGTTCGTCGGACCGTCCGGTTCCGGGAAGTCGACGATCTATCGGTTGCTACTCGGATTCGAGCGACCCGATTCGGGAGCGGTTCTGATTGACGGCAATGACCTCCTGCATCTCGACCTGCCAACAGTCCGAAACCTAATGGGCGTTGTGATGCAGGACGGAAAGTTGGTGGCCGCGAGCATCTTCGAGAACATTTCTGGCTCTTCCTCGTTAGCCATGGAAGATGCTTGGGCCGCCGCCCGGGCCGCGGGGCTTGAGGCCGATATCCGGGCTATGCCGATGGGGATGCATACGATGCTACCCGAGGGCGGTACCGGGCTATCCGGTGGACAAAAGCAAAGGGTGCTGATCGCCCGCGCCTTGGCCCGCAAGCCGCGGATCATGCTGTTCGATGAAGCGACCAGCGCTCTTGACAACCGAACTCAATTGACCGTTCAGGAATCGCTCCGAACGCTCAACATCACGCGCATCGTCATCGCCCACCGACTGAGCACGATTCGCGATGCCGACAAGATATTCGTGATGAAAGAGGGCCGGGTCGTCGAGACCGGTCAGTATGAACAACTCATGGCTCGGAGCGGCCTCTTCGCCGAATTGGCGCGGCGTCAGATCGTCTAATAGTTCCCTAAAGGATCATCGCCTTTGCGGTCGGCCAGCAATCCCATGCGGTAATAGCGGTCAACTGACGTTCTTCCCGGTTAGCGGTGTGTAGTGATGCTGCCCTTGCGGATTACCATGTGCAGGCGTTTGTCTGATCGCTTCTGCGCTTGCTCCCATTCAAACTCGATGAGATCCAAGGTGGCCAGCACGCGCTTCTCCATATTTGGATGGCATTCGAGTTGAACGCGACTCAGTTTCTTGAAACGATTTTTCGCGTTCTTTGGTATGCGCGGAGCGATTTTCTTGAAGTCTTTGTCAAGGGTCAGCAATATCGCCTCCTGCGCCTCGGAGAGTCTGGCAACGACGGGATCTGGCGCATCAATCGGCAACTTGTCTTTCAGCCGAATCACCTCATGCCCGCGCCTTTCCAGCAAGCGACACACCGATTCCATCACGCAGTGGTCCGCGAAGAATCTCATCGGGACCTTCCCAAGCGCTACGCGGCGGCATCCATATGTCTTCGAATCGTCTTGATGTCGCGTGCCGTGATCAGAGGATATTCCTTGATGATCGCCCGGTCCGTATACCCTGCCCGAATCAGGCTCTTGATGGCGAACGTCGGGATCCGGGTTCCCGCGATCACTTCCTGATTATGACGCACGAATTTTCTCCTGTTCGTCTTTCCTATTTGGGATTCGTCTCGCGCGCCTAGTTGGCGCATTTTTTTCTGGATATCCCGAGCGATAGGCTCGATGCGAATTTCCTTGAGAACGCGCTGGCCATCGGTTACGTTCCGCGGTTCCTCGGGGAGATCGAAGACTACCTTTCGTTTGACGACGGCGAGAGGGATCTCGGCCCAAGGTCGCATGGACCGCTTCTTCAACTGGACTGCCACCTTTCGCAACTCGCTCAGCGGCACCTTCTCGCGGTCGGCGAGAATCTTCAGCGTCCGCAAACTTACGAGATCCGAAAAGGAATAGACCCTGGCATAAGGGTTGCCACGATCATCCGCGGGCGTGTGCTCAGGCTGGAAAAACCCCAGCTTGTCCCAACGCGCTAGACGGAATTTGGACAATCCCGTGAGACTCGCCGCGTGATCAGCTCCAAAAGCGGAAAGAACGGTGGGACCCCGATCAGACATAGAGCGCTCCCCCTCGTTCCGCCGCGTCACGTATTCCTGTAGCAACGAATGAAGCGAGATTCACCGGAACCGCGTTCCCAATTTGGAGTTCAACCTCAGCGTTTCTATCGCCAGCGTTCCAATCCCATGAATTCGGGAACGTCTGTATCCGACTACGCTCCCATGATGTGAGCGGCCTGACCGTTGACGGCGAAACGCTGTCCAGGTGGTTTCCTCGGTAATTTGGTGGAACTGGCCTGTTCACTCCTCTGATAGTGGGCGAAGGCTCGTTCACGGAAAAAACGGAACGTCTTGAATAATTCCTTGGATGCCTGTAATAGAAATCGATGTCTATATCATCACCCAAATATTCCTTTACGGTCATGCTCTTCTCATCAAACCTGCCTTCTACCGAGCGAGCGAACAAGGAGGTGGCCGATTCCTCAGCGGATCCAAAAGAAAAAAATCTCTTCCTCGCTTGCGGAACGCCGCAATGGCTGGCATCCAGAACCACCCCAAAGATTCTGTACCCAACGGCTTCAAGAGACTCCCTCATCATTCTGTAAGAGGCACTCAGGCGAGCTTGCGGGACGTTCTCCATAAGAAAAAACCTTGGCCTGCACCTCGCGATGATTTCCCCGAAGGCTACCGTGAGGTTGGCTCTTTCCTTTTCCTTTCGCTTTCCCGCGCTGGAAAAATCTTGGCATGGAGGCCCCCCTGCGATGATATCAGGATGAAATCCGGAAATTTCTTTCGCCGAGTCCTCGACATCGGAAAGGTCTAGGTTGAAAGCATGATCCGCGATGTTTCGCCTATAGGTCGAGAGCGCGGCATCCCAGTTGTCATACGCCGCGACGACCTCAACTCCCGCGGCCAAAAACCCTGCGCTCAACCCTCCAGACCCGCAAAACAAATCCACAGCGCGCAGTTTCGCGCGACCGCCTGAACGGTCGGTCTTCCACAAGCGCGCTGCTTGCGTCTTTCGGGGCGATACCGACATTGGATTCCCATCCTCCCAGCGCATGGATTCGAACCCATCCCCGGCGGCTAAACCTTTAGGGGCCTGAGCATTGATTTCATGCATGACCCCTTCGACCACGCCCGCCAAGGGCTTCAAGCGTCATTGTAACTTACTCTATATCCCAGCACCGCGCGTAACCATAAAAAACATGAATATCAACGCTTTCTACTCCATAAGATTCACTTCGGCGCCTTCCTCGCGCAACCGGTCCGCACGCGCTTGCAGGTAGCGTTGGAAATCTGGATTTTCCACATATGCCCCTGAAGCCACGTAGTCCAAGATCGACTGCATGTGAAAGGCTTTGGCGTACCCTTCATTGCGGAACGCCTCCTCGCCCCGCGCGTCGAACAGCACCTGCGTGGGAACCGTCTTCACTTCCAGTTTCGCGGCCCAGCTCAGGGAATCCGTCTTTTCCCCGGAAGGAGTCGTGAGCGCGTCGCGCTCGCGAATGTCCACCACCGCGATATCGAACCGCTCTAGAATGTCTCGCGTTTCCGGTCTACGAAGAATGTCCTGGTGCAGCTCGTCGCAAGCCAGACATTCTTTCTGTTCGAACATGACCAGCAAAGGCTTCTCGCGGTCGCGCGTCGTCAAATCGAACGGCGGACCGGACAGCGTCGAAGACTCCACGTGCAACTCTCCGCTTCCCGCCCGGTTATCTTGATTTTTGTAATACTCGACGAACCGCTCCTCCGCATAACGCCGCTCGGCGATAAAGCGCATCACCGCTCGAAGTCTAGGTGAAGGATAGTAGCCATTCATGCGGAACGCGACCGAGCCATTCTCGTCGAAAACCAGCAAGGTCGGGGTGAACATCACCTTGACTTTCATCGCGTATTCCCGTTCCGGCAAAGCTTCCCCGTCCACGTCGATCACTTCCAGTGCGCCGAAGATGTTGATCGCGATGATATCGAAGTTTTGACGAGCGTACTCGGCGATATCGTGCTGGCCCAGATCGTTCTCGATGAACATCTTGCAGTACGGGCAACCATCTTGATAGAAATACAGCATCAGATGGCGGCCTTCCACGGAAGCCTCCTCGATATCCTCGCTCAAGTCCAGGAACGATTGCTTGAACCACTCCGGGTGAGGCACGTACCCCGGATTCGTCATGTCCGAGTCCAGCTCGGGCCTCGATTCGGCCCAAGCTATGGACGAGGCCATCGCCCAAGCTAGAAAAACAGCGGACAGGCCACGCATGACGCGAACTACTCCTCGAACTCCAGATCGTCGATCACCGCGTCAAGACCAGCTTTCGCGCATGCCTCGTCCGTCTCTCCATCGGCGCCCGAGACCCCGACTCCGCCATAAAATTTTCCACCCGCCTCGATCGGCAATCCCCCACGCATGCGCGTCAACTTCCTGCTGCCACGCGCCATGGGTTTCGGGGTGTCCGCGCTCGGCTCGCGCGTGTTCGCCGAGGTCTTCGCCTTTTTCTTGGCGATCTTGAGCGTGACCGGAGAAGCCAGCGCGTGGCGCAAGACCGCCTGGACCCGGCCATCGCGCGACGCGACCACGACCGAGACTTGGTAGCCTTTCTCGCCGCAACTCCGCGCGGCCTCGCTAACGATCCGATTGGCGATATCGGCGGTGATCAGGCTAACGGATACCGTGCTGTCCGCCATGGCCGGCATCGCCAAGAATAATGAAAGAAATCCTGTGATCGATCGTTTCATGAGATCCTCCTGTTAGGTTCCAAGTCCTGGGTTGTCTTGAACGTTCAGCAAGCGCGGCTTATTCAGCGCCGGGAGATCGATTTCCTTTTTCGATAGCAACCAGTCCCGCGCGATCTCCCAGACGGGCGGCCCTGGCGCCACCGAGCCGACGACTCCCCAGCCGGTCACCTTATAGGAGCGTCCCGGGTCCAGCTCGGCACCATCGCGGAGGCGCAAATTCCGGATTCTGTCCCCGATCTCCGCCGTTGGATCCAAGCTGTACTCGATTCCGGCGACGCGCACCATATCCCCTCCCTGCTGCTGGTAGGGATCCAGATTGAACAGGTTGTCCGCCACATCCTCCAAGATCATCTTGATTCGCTCTCCGCTCATTTCGTTCATGTACGTCTCTGGATACGTGATGGCCGTCTGGTCCAGCACATGCTCCATGGTGATGGTCTCGCCTGGCAAGACCGTCGTTCCCCACCGAAAGCCCGGCGACAGGGCGATCTCAGCGTCGTAACGCTCCAGCAGCGCCTCGCAGATGACTTGGTCGAAAGTGCCGTTGAAATTGCCCCTGCGGTACAGAGTCTGCCCCGCCACGGCAAGCGGCTCGCGCAGATCCTCCAGATAAGGCTCCCGCATCCGCTCAATCCAAGACCGCATTTCGGGATCCGGCGGCAACATGGAAGAGAATACCGGAAGCAGGCGATAGCGAAATCCGGACGGGCGACCTCGTTTTATCTGGATGTCCATGACTCCGAGAAACTTTCCGTTCGACCCCGCGTTGGTCACCAGCGTCGTTCCGCCTGGATTCCGTACTTCGATAGCCGCCGGAATCCCGTCGTGGGTATGTCCGCCGAAAATAGCGTCCAGCCCCGATACCCGAGACGCGAGTTTCAAGTCCACGTCCATACCGTTGTGGGAGAGCAAGAAAATCAAGCCAGGATCGTGGCGGGTCCGGATATCCTCCACCAGAGCCTGCAACGGAGCCTCCTGAATGCCATAATTCCAATTCGGCACGAACCGCTTCGGGTTCGCGACCGGCGTATACGGAAACGCCTGCCCGATCACTGCGATCTGGACCCCTCCAACATCGCGCAGGGCATAAGGCCGGAACGCGTGGCCAGTATCCTCATCAAAGGCCGGCAATTCTTCGAAAACCGCCTCTTCCGTCAGGCGGACGTTCTGAGCCACGAACTCCGCGCTCGACCGTGCCAAGTTGGCGCGTAGCGTCTCTTCGCCGTACGTGAACTCCCAGTGTCCCGTCATGATATCCACGCCCAAACGGTTGCATGCCTCCACCATGTCCGTCCCTCGACTCCACAAAGCCGTGCCCGATCCTTGCCAAGTGTCACCGCCGTCTAGCAACAAAGTATGGTCCGCGCCCGCGCCTTCTCTCAGGCGCGCGATCAGCATCGACAGATGCGCGAAGCCCCCGACCTTGCCGTAAGTTTCCGCCAAAGATGGAAAATCCAGATAGGTCATGGCGTGAGCTTCTGGAGTTCCCATGACCAACCCGAAATGATCCAGAAAGGCCTGTCCCACCAAATGGGGAGGCCGCCCCCGCGCGGCGCTCAAGCCCAAATTGGCGTCCGGCTCGCGGAAATAGACCGGCAACAATTGCGCGTGGCAATCGGTGAAGTGAAGAATCCGGACGTTCCCGAACGCGGGAAGATCGTACAGGGAGTCCGCGGCCCACGAACCATGTCGCGGCAGCATTCCCGCCGCTGAAGCCGCCGCCATCACCGACAGAAATTCACGCCGGCTCAGCTGCATGAGGAAACGGTTTTACTGCAAAAAGGGTTCGGGCCCGACCTTGCCGGCCTGGGAAACCATCTGCTCGTAGCCTTGATGTCCTTGGTGCTCGGCTTTGCGCGCCAGCTTTATCGCGGCCTCATAGTCGCCGGACTTAGCTAAGGTCTTGGCTTTTTTCAGGATCTTGCCCGTGTCTCTCCATTCGCCACCGACGGAAGCCGCCTTCTTTTTGGCCGCCACCGCGGCCTCATGGGCTTTCTCGAAGTCCATCTGGTCGGTCGCCAACGCCACAGGCGCGACCAAACTCAAGGTCAGAGCGGCGAGCGCGGGAGCGAAAAATCTCATGGGAGCCATCACTTCCGCGCGGCCGGCCCGTTCAGAGGCAGGCCGTTGCTCATGCGGGTATGGAAGTATTCCAGATTCCGGTACTCCTCGCCCTGGGCCTTGAACGGCTTGGCCCGCACCTGCTTGTTGCACCCGCTGTAACGCCGGTGCAAGGTTCCAATCGCCCCCCACTTTGAACGATATACTGGCCAGCCGGTCGCCTGGCCCAGCGCCGGGCTCAAGGATTCGGTTCGCAACTTGCGCCCCGCCATGCTGAAATGGCAGTGCGCGCAAGAGAAGTTCAGCTGTCCGCGGCGCGTGAAGTAGAACTCGCGCCCCTTCTCGTACGCCTGCCGGGCCCCGGGATCATCCTCGGGCACCACCACGTTTATGGTCTGTCCTCTCGATTCGTAAGCCATGTACGCGAGGAGATCCACGATCGGACCTTTCTTGTATTTCAGCGGCTCCTCTCCGTTGGCCTCTCGGCACTGGTTGATCGCCAAAGCCAACGTGACCACCTGCCCTTGATCCCGGTCCCACATTGGGTAATGGTGCTGCACGCCCGGTCCTTCGAAGCAGTCGGCGTAGGATTTTCCATTGGCGAACGGGGCGTTCCACATCTCCTCGCCCTTGGCGATGGCCACCTCGTACGGGGGAAACTCCTCAATCAGCTCCCAGTTCGCGCGCCATGCCGGATCCAGCGCGTACGCGCCATTGGCGAATTCCTCCCAAGGGAGATCCGGGAATTTGTCCTTGAAGAATTTCTGTATGCTCGCCAAGTCCTTGTCGGGGTCCACGTCGCCACCGGCGCTCACATGGAACGCCAGTCCCGTGAGAGCCAAGCAGGCCGACCACGCCAAGGTCTTTCGAAGCGTCATTTGACTTCCACTTCCAGCGAGTCGGATTGGCCCTTGTTGTCGCTCCAAGCCAAGATCAGCTTATCGCCCTTCGATCCCTTGTACTTGAACGAGAGATAGGGATTCTTGGCAACGCCGGTTCCCCAGTTCGCGGTGAAGACCAACTCTCCACCGACCGTCGCCTTCACTTCCTGTATGAAATGCGCGGGAATGATCTCGCCCTTTCCATCCTTCCGCAATCCCGTCTCCATCGGGTGCGTGATCAGGGCCTTGACGGTCACGATGCCGCCTTTCTCCTTCGCGCGCGCGCGCATGCTTCCTGCCATGGTCTCGTCTCCTCGTTCAGCCGCCGCAGCCGCCAATGGTCACTTTCACTTCCCGCGCCCCGGAATAGGACTTTCCTCCCGCTTCCACCAACGCGATGACGTTGGACGTCTTCAGCATCTTCACGCGGGTCGATACGTACGGAACCGAGTTGGGCGCCAGATCGTACGTGGAAGTCAAGGGAAGCGGGTTGCTCTCCACCAAGATGCTGATCCGGCTGACATCCTCAAGCGTCGTGGAAACCGAGATCGGAACCACCGCGCCGTTCTCCGCGATATCGGGAGCCGTGATGGTGATGGCGTCGCTGGAGGCCGGCTCGCCGCTCGCCAGCATGTCGATCAGCGCGTCGGACTCGCGCGCGTCAAACGCTTTCTCGGGCCAGACGGCGTGGACGGCGCCCGTCGCGAGCAACGTCCCGAGGCCCAGCCCCGCGGTCATGAAAGTTCTTCGATTCATAATTCTTCCCTCTCGGCTACAGGGTGTAAAGAAACTCGACGATCTTGTCGATCTCGCGTTCCGTCAGGATCTGGTGCTTGCCGAATGGCGGCATCATGGCGTGCGGACGGAATTTCGTCTGATCCCAGACGTTCTGGCGCAGCACATCTTTGTCCGGGAAACGCGTCTGCATCGCCACCAGCGGCACGGATATGTTGCCCGGCGCCTCACCACCCGGAATGTTGTGGCAGGATAGGCAATTCCCTTTCTTCACGTCGAACGCGAGCTTCCGCCCTTCCTCGACCATGGAACTGTCGGCC
The DNA here is from genome assembly GCA_965116025.1 of uncultured candidatus Poriferisulfidus sp. Taxonomy (GTDB): domain Bacteria; phylum Pseudomonadota; class Gammaproteobacteria; order Poriferisulfidales; family Poriferisulfidaceae; genus Poriferisulfidus. The sequence continues at coordinate 1,066,725 of OZ220480.1, read as the reverse complement.
TGCGCGAGCGGCATAGAGCCGGCGCAAGCGAGCGCGAGCAGCAGCAGAGAATGTCTCATCAACCGTGCGTATGCGATCCAGTTCGATAGAGAGTATACCCCACAGTATGAAAGAAATTTTACAGCGCCTGCCGCGACGAGCGACTCCCGGATGTTGGGGAAAACCCAGGTTGCTGATAGACTGCGGTTTTGGATGGGCGATTAGCTCAGAGGGAGAGCGCTGCCTTCACACGGCAGAGGTCGCTGGTTCGATCCCAGCATCGCCCACCATTCCATTTCGCTTGCACTCCCACAAGGCAAAGGATTCCTCCATCTTCGGGCCTTCCGGGGTTTTCAGGTGCGTCTCAATACCAACGGATTTTCTGACGGGCAATGTCCATGACCCACCATTCTTATCAATGCCGCCCGAATAAAGAGCCCAGTTTCAACTTTCAAGTGCAACACTCCGAAGACTGGCGGTGAAGGCGATGAGTCGCGGTAAGGTCTCGTTGTCTACAACCGCCCCCGAGAGAGGCGCTTATGAGAAGTTACACGCAACTCACCGAGACCCAACGTTATCAGATCGAGGCGCTGCGGGACCTCGACATGAGCCAGGCGGAGGTAGCGCGAAGGGTCGGCGTCGACCGCGGCACGGCGTGCCGCGAACTGAAGCGGAACGCCGACGGTCGGAGCGGACGATACCGGGCCGAGCTGGCATGCCGAAAGGCGAAAGAGCGACGCCAGAAACGGGCTCGGGCGGATTTTCGCGGAACAACTCGGATTCCGCCCGATACTCAAGAGCTCGGCTATGCGGGCCGCGTCTTCCGAACGGCTTGTCTCTTTCCTGAAAGCACCAGATTCGGACCGTCAGGACGTGTCCTAGGCCGGAAGACTGGATATTCGGCGCGACGCTCTCCCGATGTCCGGCGCGTGATCCGTCCAGAAGTCCACCCGCAACCTCCGGGCGCGCCAGATCAGTTTCGCGCCGAGGCCGCGACCAGAAACCGATCAGAAGCGAACTTTCAGCAGGACGCTCGCGCCGTAATCGTGATTGTCGCCATCCGACACCGCGTAGCGAGCCTCCCCCGATAGCGTCGACTCCCCCCTCTCATCCAAGACTATCACGCCTCCAACGCCCAATCGCGCCCAAGTCGACTCCACTTCCGAGCGCAACCGCGCTCTCGACGCCATCGCCTCCCGGCTTTCCGACAGCTCGCGCTCCACGTCCAATGAGGCGTACGTCTGGCCGTTCTCCAGCAGCGCCCCGATCCGCGCCCGCACGCCGTCCTCCGAGCGGAACGACACCCGACCGCTACCTGTAACGCCAGAAACGTCGGCGAAGCCGTCGACATCCACCCAAGTCCACGTCAATCCCCCGCGCGGAACCAGCGCGAAGCCGTCCATCTCCAGCCGCCTGCCGACCTCCACGCCGATCGCGTGACCCTCTCCGTCCAACCCGGACGCCACCATCCCCCGAGTCTCCGAACTCAAGTCAATGTCCTCGAACCGCGTGTACGAGAGCTCCCCGTCCGCGTACCATCCGTCCTCTCCCCGCCAGGTCGCCGAAGCCCCAACGCCCACGCCAGAGACCTCAATCTTCCCGCCGCGCTCGACATCCGCCTCGCCATCCCGATAGTGCGCGCTCACCCCCAGCGTCACGCCCGGCAGATCCGTGGGAACGACCAAGCCCGTCTCCACGCCCCAGCGCTCGAAGTCCCAGGACAGATCATGCCCGGCCGTGTCCATCGCCGTCGTGGACATCTCCGCCTCCCGCTCGCCGTCGCTCGCCAGCGCCCGTGCCCACGCGCCACCGCCGTCCCGCGTCGCCGACAAGCGCGCCTGACGACCGTCCGAGCCGCTCATCTCCAGCAACACCGACGGCAACGCCTCGTACACCCGAGCCCGAGCATGGTACGACCGGCTGATCTCCTTCTCCGCGCCCGCCTCGAACTGGTGCCCGCCCTCTATCGACTTCAGCGTGACCATCCGCTCGAACACCGCGTCATACACCCCATGCGTCCCCGTCTTCCCCGACGTCGCCTTCACCGCGTCATCCACGGCTATCGCCTTCGTCATGCCCGCCGTCGACTCGCGCTGGAAGACGTTCGGCGTCTGATCGCCGCTATTCAGGAATTTCCCCGTGATGAACGCGATCTGCCCATGCGCGTTCTCCTTCAGGGTGACATGCAGCGCCTTGTCCGCCCTGACCGCGGTTCCCGACGTCGCGCCGATCTCCGCCTTCGGCCCGATCACCAGCGTCCCGCCGTTCACCATCCGAACGCCGGCGTGCTCGCCGGCGCCGCCCATCACCTTGCCGTTGATGGTGACCGTCTGGTCGTATTGCCCCTTCCGGGCGTGGTCGGACGCGAACGTCCGCTTGCTCTTGACATGCACCCCATCTTTCTTGGCTTGGATCGTCGCCATCTCTCCCACCGTGACCTCGATCTTCCCGGCTTCCGTGGGATCGTCATAGACGGTGGACATCCCCGCGTAAACGCCATGCCCGCCCGCGATGATCTTCCCCGCCATATGCTTCACGTCCACCTCGCCCCAACTGGAATGCAGCACATAAATCCCAGAGCCTTTCGCGTGGATGAAACCCTCGTTGGTGACCTGGACGGGGACCTCGTTGTCCGAAGCCGTGATCGAGTGGAACACGCCGAAACTGCCTACGGTCTCAACTAACACGCCGTTCTCGCCAACCGGAGTCTCTCGAGTCCCGATCATCGCTCCCTCGGAAACGGTCACCCGGACCGTTCCTTCGTGGGTTTGCTGGCGGACGTTCACGCCATTCCGACTCACGGTCGGCTCATCCCCCTCCACGCCGATCCGCGCCCCCGGCTTCAGCGTCACCTCGGTGTCCCGGTTGATGTCACCGCGCGCCGCTGACCGTCGTCGCACGAGACGGCGAATTTCGATTCCGTCCCCCTGGCTACTCCCCGCCCAAGCGATCTCGCCCGCGAGATCCACCTTGATGAGCCCACCGTTGTGGTCAACGGAATGAACGAAAATCCCGTCCCCATTAAGCTCCGTATTCCGTCCGCCCGCCGTGATGACGCCCCCCGTCACGTCGACCGTCACCGGAACCACCGAATCGGTGTCTCCTCGCGTGTCGATGTGAATGCCATGCCAGCGAGCGGCGATGTCGCCGCTCGAGGTGATCATGATCGAACTGCTCGGCTTATCGGCGGTGCCCGTGGATAAATCCTTGTGGCTCACTTTAATGCCATTTCCATCAGGATAGTCTTCGGCATCACGATCCCGAGACGTGGCCACCTTGCTGCCCACCTCGCCCGTGAGCGTCTTCGCGTACAGAGGCCGTTGCCTCAGGCTCCGGATCGTCCCGTGGTTCGTGACGCGGACGTCGCCCCCCTCTTTACTACTGGACTGATTGACATTGACGCGAATGCCCTTGCTGGTCACGCTGCCCTCCGCCGTCTCGACGGCGATGTCTCCAGACCCTTTATGAAACACCCAGATGCCCGTGTAGTAAGCGTGGATCTCGCCCCGGTTCACGATCGACACGTCGCCCTCGGCTGAGGTGTTGCTGTAATACGCGAAGACGCCTCTGCGCCCTATCGGAACCTCCTCGCTCCCAACCTTCGCGTCCGCCCCGATCACGATCTCGATCTTGTCCTCTCTATTGGAGTCGCCGGCTTGGTCGCCCTCAACCCATATTCCGTAGTTCCTGCTACCCTGAACGTACTTCGGATCGATGAAGGTCGCGGTTTCCTCCGTTCCGCCGTTATTGAACGTAGCCTCGGTGGGCGAAGTCCAGCCGCCGGCCTCGTTCACGATGCTCACCTTGCCTTCCAGCTTGACCGCCAGCGTTCCGCGGCCGACCACTTTGATCCCGTTATACCGAGTGCTAGCGTCAGGAAGGAACGATTTGATGGTCGTCATCTCCCCGGAAGGCTTCACGGTCAGCGTCAGACCGCCCGTCTGACCCGTGTACTCGATGGGGTTGGCATCGGTGGCGCTGGTGCCGCCGTAGGTCGCGGCGTCGCAGGTGACCGTTTTGGCGGCGCTGACGTCGCCGCACTCGTCCGCCTCGGCGGGATGCGGAATCAGCAGAATGGAGAAAATGGCCGTCAATCCGGCCAGAAAACGGAGGCTATGCCCCCCCCCCCCCCCCCCCCCCCCTACGCGGGAAGACGACGGAGCCCCGCGAAGCGCGACGCGAATCTCGAAAACGGAAAGGTTCTTGGTCATTATTCGTCCCTCTTCAAGGATCAATCTCGGATGGCCGCACATTATACCCCAGCGCCCGCGCGCTTCCAAACCAAAATCGCGCCGAATCGATCCCGCCGAGCGCGCGATATTACTGGACAGGCGAAAACCGTCAGAATCGATTAGCTCGGAGATCTTTAAGGAGCTGTCGTGGCGTGTCTCTCCTGCTAGAATCGATCCCGATTCGCCCCCATCGGTTAAGCGGATAAACCACGGGATTCCTAATCCCGGACTGGTGGTTCGAATCCACCTGGGGGCGCCACCGGTCAGATCGGGCACACGATCTCGCCGAGGTGCTTGATGAGACGCATGTTCTCTTCGTAGTCGATCGGGACCGCGATCAGGGAGGGCCCCTCCTCCGCGAACGCGGCCTCCAGCGTCGACTTCAGATCCCGACTGGCCGACACCACGTGCCCGTGCCAGCCGAACGCCCGCGCCAGCTCCAGCCAGTCCGGATTCGAGAACTCCAGATCCGTGTGGCTGTGGAACTCCTGCTCCTGCTTCCAGGAAATAAGCCCGTATCCACCATCCACCCAGACCATCGCCACGATGTTCACGCCCAAGCGACGGGCGGTCTCCATCTCCTGCACGTTCATCAGGAACCCGCCATCGCCACAGATCGCCAGGATTCGGGCGCTCGGATGCACGAGACTGGCCGAGATCGCGCCGGGCAAAGCGAAACCCATCGAGCAAAATCCGTTCGGGATCAGGCAAGTATTCGGCTCGTGGCAATGATAGTGGCGAGCGATCCACATCTTGTGCGCCCCCACGTCGGACAGCAAGATGTCGGAGGGGCCCATGACCTCGCGCGCGTCCCAGATCACTTTCTGCGGGCGCAGCTTCCCTTCCGTGTCGTCGTCCTTGCAAGCCGCGAACTCCTTAAGCATGGCTTCGCGAACCTTTTTCTCTCGAGTCAGGTCCCAGTCCATCTTTCCGTTGGCCCGCGCCCGCTCGTTGAGCATGGCCAGAGTCTGGGCCAGGTCACCGACCAGCTCCACCTCGGGATGGTAGTGGTAATCGATCTCCGCGGGCTGGAAATCCGCGTGGATGATGGTCTTGGCTCCGTCCGGGTTCCAGAGATGCGGATGGTACTCGACCATGTCGTAGCCCAGCGTCAGCACCACGTCGGCCGCGTCGATCGCGCAGGCCACCAGATCCTTGGAGCCCAGTCCGATGGTGAACAGACAGTAGTCCTCCTCCATATCCACGCAACCTTTCGCCATGAACGTGCTGATTACCCCGATGCCGGTCCTCTCGCAGAACATGCGCAGTTGCTGGCTAGCCCGAATTCGGATGCATCCGTTTCCCGCGAGGATGACCGGGCGGCGCGCGCGGCGCAGCATGTCGAATGCCCGGTCGACCTGCTCGGCCGGGGGCACAGGCCGGCGAAAGCGGATCGGGGAGATCGGCTCCGCGTCCGTCTCGTATTTAGCGATGTCCTCCGGCAGCTCGAGGTGAACGGCGCCGGGCTTCTCGCTACGCGCGACGCGGACCGCCTTGCGCACGATCTCTGGAAGGCTGTCCGCCTGGATGATGCTGGTGGACCACTTCGTCACCGCGCGGAACATGCTCACGGCGTCCATGATCTGATGCGACTCCTTGTGCTGGCGGGTCGTCGAGCCTTGGCCGGTCAGGACCAGCAGCGGCGCGCGGTCCATGTTGGCGTTCGCCACGCCCGTCACCAAGTTGGTCGCGCCCGGACCCAAAGTTCCCAGACATCCCGCCGGCTGCCCGGTGAGCCGGCCGTACGCCTCAGCCATGAAGGCCGCCCCTTGCTCATGCCGAGTCAGGATGAACTTGATCTTGTCGGATTTCGACAAGGACATGACGAAATCCGCGTTCTCCTCTCCGGGAACGCCGAACACGTACTCGATGCCCTCTACTTCCAGGCAACGGACGAACAAATCAGACACTTTCATACTACGAAACCTCGCTCGCGAAATTCATGGATCAGCGCTTGCGCGCCAAGGTCAGGCCGTCCCCGATCGGCACCAGACTCGCCAAGACGCGGGAATCCCCCGCCAGCCTTCGGTTGAATTCCCGAATAGCGACCGTGTCAGGGTCCTTCTCGGAAGGGTCCGCCACCCGCCCAGACCACAGGGTGTTGTCCACCGCGATCACCCCACCGGGGCGAACCAGATCCAGCAGACTCTCATAATACGCCAAATAACTCCCCTTGTCAGCGTCGATGAACGCGAAATCGAAACGTCCGGCCTCCCCGGCCTGACGCATCCGCTCCAGAGTCTCGAGCGCCGGGGCCAAGCGCAGATCGATCCGCTCCGCCACTCCGGCGCGCTCCCAAAACTCCCGCCCGATCACCGTCCACTCCTCGCTGACGTCGCAACACACCACCCGCCCGCGGACCCCAACCGCCTGAGCCAGGCACAGGGCGCTGTAGCCCGTATACGTTCCGACCTCAATCACGTCCCGCGCGTTCATCAGTTTCAGGAGAAATTTGAAAAACTGCCCTTGCTCGGGACTGATCTGCATGTGATGCTCCTCCAGTTCCGCCGTGCGGGCGCGCAGATCCCGGGCCACCTGATCCTCATCCACCGAGATGTCCAGCACGTATCGGTGAAGCGCATCGTCAAGACCGATCGTGCGCGCGCTCATGACCCCTCTCGCAGAACTTCGCGCACGACCCGGCCGTCGAGCGGGCGCGCTGGGCGGGCGTTCCGCCCCATCCGCCGCTCCAGCCAACTCCGCTCCTCCGGCCCAACCGCTACCGGCTCCATCGCCAGCAACCAGCGCACGCCCTCGGTGCATGGCGGCGTCGTCAGAGATCCCTCATAACCGAGAAAGCCCCCTCGCCCGGGCACCAGACCGGTCGGGTCGAGCGTCCGCTCCTCGCCCGCCTCAGCCGTCCGAAACCAACTCCAGAGGGATTTCGGAATGGTCTGCGTCCCATCGGGTCGCAACGCGACTCCAAGCACGGCGACCTCTCCCGAATCGGTAGCGTGAACCAAATGGATTTCCCCGACATCCGCCGCCTCCGACCACCAGTGCTCGCTCGGAGTATGGAAATGAAACTGCCTCAGCGAGAAAGCCCGGTCGCGCAAGACCAGTTGGCAACCCGGCGACATGTCCACTTGCACGGTATGCGCCCTGGCGCTCATTTTTCCGAGCGTGGCCCGATAATCAAACGCGAGGCGGTCCCCGGACGACACGGGCTCGCTTCCATGCAGGATGACCGGGGACTGCTCCCGTCCATTCGCGCACGCCGCCCAGTCTGGATGCAGATGGCCCCACTGATCCGGGCCCTCGTCACCGTGATAGCTCCAGCATGGCAGGTTTTCCGGCGGGCGCCCGGTCACGGCGAGAGCGCGGCCCGCGAGAGGCTATCCAAGACGCGAGAGAAAGACCGAAAATTCTCGCCGATTCCACTCCGTGGAAACCTCCGATTGATGGGAATCACGCCCGAATCGCTCATGCCGTCAAAGTCGCGCTCATTGTACCCGCCCGCCTTCGCGTCCCGGACGCGAAGGCGCGAGAGTGGTAGAGTATCGCGCGCCTGAGGATCGGCCATGCCACTCCCCAACCAGATCGCCCCATCCATTTTGTCCGCCAACTTCGCTCGCCTCGGCGCGGAGGTGAACGCGGTCGTCAAGGCCGGAGCGGACATGATCCATTTCGACGTGATGGATTATCACTACGTCCCCAATCTCACCATCGGCCCACTGGTCTGCGAGGCGTTGCGCGAGCACGGCGTCACCGCGCCCATCGACGTTCACCTGATGACGACCCCCGTAGACGGGTTGATCGGCGATTTCGCGAAAGCGGGCGCGAACTCCATCACGTTCCACCCGGAAGCGACCCGGCACGTGGACCGTAGCCTTCAGCTAACTCGCGACCTTGGTTGCAAGAACGGATTGGTTCTTAACCCAGCCACGCCCCTGAGCGTCCTGGACCATGTTCTGGACAAGATCGACATGGTGTTGCTGATGTCCGTCAACCCAGGATTCGGGGGGCAGGCCTTCATCCCTCAAACGCTGGACAAAATCCGCCAGGTCCGATCTCGCCTCGACGACCACGGGGGAGCGACGCGCCTGGAGGTCGACGGCGGCATCAAGGTCGAGAACATCGCCAGCGTGAAAGAGGCGGGCGCGGACACTTTCGTTTGCGGATCGGCCATTTTCGGGAGCGATGATTACGCGGCCACGCTCGCTTCGTTGCGGGCCGAGCTCGCTCGAGTCTGAACAAGCCCGCCCACGCGAGAAATCAACAGGCCGTCAGCTGGAAGCTCGTGGAGCGCGGTTCGCGCCGGGGACCGCATGGTCGAGTTTTGGCTCGAATATATTGGTGAATCCCTCGGCTTTTCGGGGCTTCCCTTCCAGCGAAATAAGGTACAATGCGACCATTCGCGCTGGCGGACGGGACGGACACATGGGCGGCATCAGCATCTGGCAGATTCTCATAATCTTGGCCATCGTGCTGTTGCTGTTCGGCAGCAAGCGCCTGCGCAACATAGGAAGCGACCTGGGCGAGGCGATCAAGGGTTTCAAGCATTCCATGCAAGCTAAGTCTCGACAGGACGAAAAACCCGAAAGCAACGATTCCTCCGAGCCGAAAAAGGAAACCTTGGACAACTGACTTCCAGGCTGGCGGCCACTCCAACAAAGCCCTCCCTCTCGACGGTCGGTCGCGCCACCCGCCTCTGAAAACCCCGCGCTTCGGCATCCCCGAGCGAAACGACCCTGATATGGCCGCGAGAGCGCGAAACGTCTCTCGGGCGCACCACGGATTCACGCAGGTCTCGGATTTCCCTGAAACATAGGATTCGCAATTTTTCCTTGCGATTTATATAATGCAATATCATTGGCGTATTGGGATGGAGGCCAACGATCATGGAAAAGTCGATCATCGGGCGCAGGATCAAGGCGTTGCGCGAGGAGAGGATGTTGACGCAGGACGCGCTGGCAGCTCTTTTCGGTTTCAAGGATAGGCAAACGATTTCCGCCATCGAAACTGGCGAGCGGCGCGTCACCGCCGAGGAATTGTTGCTCGCGGCGCAAGCTCTTGAGGCGCCGATAGAGTATTTCACCGACCCGTTTCAGCTTGTTGGCGAGGAACGCTTCTCGTGGCGCCAAAACGACGTGAACCGGGAATCCCTTCAAGCCTATGAGCGAAGAGCGGGAAGCTGGATCGCCGCGTTTCGGACGTTGCGTAGCCAAGCTGGAAACGAACCGTCGCTCATGCGGCGCGCCTTGCGTCTCGACCGCCATTCCCGCTTCGAGGACGCCATGCGAGCGGGAGAAAGCTTCGCGCGCGAGCTCGAGCTCGGAGCGACGCCCGCGACGAGACTCGCCGAAATCATGGAAAAGAAGTTGGGCATCCTGGTCCTGATGGTCGACGCGACGAACGGCGTCTCCGGCGCCGCCTGCCGCCTGCCCGATCTGGATGCCGTGTTGATTTCGCGCCGCGAGGTCCCGGGCCGGCGCAATTTCGATCTCGCCCATGAGCTTTTCCATCTTCTGACTTGGGACGCCATGCCTCCCAAGCATATCGAGGAAGCCGGAGAGGGCTCCAGAAACCGCGTGGAACGGCTCGCCAACAACTTCGCCAGCGCGACGCTCATGCCGTCGGAGGCGCTGGAACGATTTGGCGACTGGTCCAATCTTGGAGACGAGAAGCTAATCCACCGCCTGAACCTCGTCGCGAACGAGATGCGCGTGACGTCCACGGCCCTGATGTGGCGCCTGGTCGCGCTCGGAAATCTTCGGAAATCGGTCACGGACTCTCTGTCGCGTTCCGAATTGCGAAACAATGGCGGCAGGCCTTCTGGCGAAAAGGACCTTCCTCCCTTGTTTTCCCGACGCTTCATGGAAACGCTCGGAAACGCGGTCGATAAAGGAGCGATTTCAGCGCGACGCCTGTCCCGATTGCTCGATATGCCGAGCGGCGACATCCAAGGATTGTTCGCGGCGCAGGGATTGGAAAGCCCAGTTTTCCCATGATGACGCGCCATGGCACACCCCAAGGACCGCGTGCTCTTCGATACCAACGCGATCATAGAAGCCCACCGAATCGGCACTTGGCTAGCGCTGGCCAACCACTATCGCGTTGAGACCGTGGAGGATTGCGTGGCGGAAACCCAAACAGGATTCGGGAATCGCCCACCTGAGCGGCGAATCGACGCGCGGGCGTTACGCGCCTCGCTGGCAACCATTCATTTTGTCTCGGAAGAAGAACGGGCGACTCTCGCCATCAAAACGCTTGGCATTCATCTCGACCAAGGAGAACGGTCTCTTTTGGCGCACGCCTTGGGCCGAAAAGATTTCTGGCGTCTCTGCGGGCCCGACAAAGCCTGCATGCGCGCCGCCACGCGACTCGGGTTTCGTGATCGGCTGGTATCGCTCGAATTCCTTCTCGAAAGCATGCGACACCGGCCAAAGTGCCCTTTCGGAGAGGCTTACACCGAGCGATGGCTGAGAAAAAACCCTGAACCAGATCGTCCTGGACGAGACCTTCGATCAAGGATGAAACCGGCTTTCGGCTCCGGCCTCCTCTCTGCGCTTAAAATGCGGACGCCAAACGAAGAGTTCCGCCGTTGGATCATTCCCCCACCCTGAGCCGCGCCCGATTCGAGCGCTACCGTTCCGAGGGCCGCACGCATATCCCGCTAATGGCCGCGTTGCCCGCGGGCCAGCGCGCGGCGGCGGAGTTATACGCGCCGATGGCGGGCCAACCGGGTAGCTATCTACTGGAATCCGGCGAGACCCACACGCGCGCCGGGCGATACTCGATCATCGGCTTGCCCACGACGGTGGAGCTGACGTACCAGAATGGACGGTTTCGCGTCTCGGAGCGGGGCGAAACCAAAATTGACCGAGAAACCTCCGATCCCCTGTCTCTCGTGGAAGGCTATCTGCGTAGCCACGAAGTCGCCCCTCTCCCGGAGGACCTGCGCTTCGGAGGCGGGCTCGTCGGATATTTCGGGTACGACCTGATCCGGACTATCGAGCCGATCTTGGCCGAGAGCCGGCCGGACGACTCGCTCGGCCTGCCAGACTTGTGGCTGTTGCGATCCACCGAGCTCATCATGCTGGACAACCAGACCGGGCGGATTCTGCTGATCGTCAACCAGCCAGCCGATGCGCCGGAAGCCTACGAAGCGGGCCGCCAGCGACTGGAAGAACTGCGGGCTCAAGTCGAGAGCGTCTCGGATTCGGCTCCGCTGACGGAAACGCCCAACCGGAAATCCGCGTTCGCCTCCGGGTTCACCGAGGCCGGATTTCAGGAAGCGGTGCGAAGGGCGCGCGAGTACATCACCGCGGGGGATCTAATGCAGGTCGTGCTCTCGCAACGACTTAGCCGACCCTTCCAAGGCGATCCGTTTCGCATGTATCGGGGCTTGCACGCGCTCAATCCCTCGCCTTATATGTATTTCCTGAATCTCGGCCCGGTGCAGGTGGTCGGCTCCAGCCCCGAAATCCTCGCGCGCCGCGAAAGCGACGCCGTCACGGTGCGGCCGATCGCCGGCACCCGCTGGCGCGGGGAGACCGAAGAGGAAGACCGGCGACTGGAGGAGGAGCTCCTCGCGGACCCCAAGGAGCGTGCCGAGCATTTGATGCTGATCGATCTGGGCCGCAACGACATCGGGCGGATCTGCCGACCGGGCACGGTTCAACTGACCGAACGAATGGCGGTGGAACGCTACTCGCACGTCATGCACATGGTCTCGAACGTGGAAGGCGAGCTGTCGCCGGGCGCCTCGGCCCAGGACGTGCTGCGCGCGACCTTTCCCGCCGGCACGGTCAGCGGCGCCCCGAAAATTCGCGCCATGGAGATCATCGACGAGCTGGAGCCGACCAGCCGCGGCCTCTACTCTGGGGCCATTGGCTATCTGGGGTGGGACGGAAACATCGACACCGCGATCGCCATCCGCACCGCGGTCGTTCACGACGGACAAATTCATGTGCAGGCCGGGGCCGGGATCGTTTACGATTCCGTCCCGGAGCGGGAATGGCGCGAGACCATGCACAAGGCGCAAGCCTTGCTTCAGGTCGCGGACCGCTACTGCTAATCCGGAGTCGCCATCATGCTGCTCTTGATCGACAATTACGACTCGTTCACCTACAATCTGGTGCAGTACTTCGGCGAGCTGGGCGTCGAGGTCAAGGTGGCGCGCAACGACCAGATCAGCCTAGAGACCATCCGCGCCATGGCGCCCCGCCATCTGGTGATCTCGCCCGGCCCCTGCACGCCGAACGAGGCGGGCATCTCGGTCGCGGCCGTGCGCGCGTTCGCGGGCCAGATTCCCTTGCTCGGCGTCTGTCTCGGACATCAGAGCATCGCGCAGGCTTTCGGCGGCGCGATCATCCAGGCGAAGCGCATCATGCATGGAAAGACCTCGCCCATCCGGCATCAGGGGACCGCGTTGTTCGAGGGCCTGCCCCAGCCGCTGACGGCGACTCGCTATCATTCGCTCGTGGCGCGCCAACAGGATTTCCCCGCGTGCCTCAAGATCACCGCCTGGACCGACGACGAGGACGACGAGATCATGGGCCTGCAGCACGAGACCGATCCGGTGTTCGGGGTCCAGTTCCACCCGGAATCGATTCTGACCGAGAGCGGCCACCACTTGCTACGCAACTTCCTCGACCAGACATGACTCCCGAGCGCGCCCTCGCCGCCGCCCAGGCCGGCATTGACCTTGAGGCCGACCAGATGGAGGCGTTGATGCGCTTGATCATGATGGGCGAGGTCGAGAAGGAAACGCTCAAGTCCCTGCTGATCGCTTGGCGCGACAAGGGGGAGGCGGTCTCGGAAATCGTCGGTGCCGCGCGATGCATGCGAGACTGCTCCACGCGGATCCAAGTTGGCGCCGAGCGGATTCTCGACACCTGCGGCACCGGCGGCGATGGCTTGGGGACGTTCAACGTCTCCACCGCCGTGGCCCTGGTCGCCGCGGCCGCGGGAGTCACGGTGGCCAAGCACGGCAACCGCGCGGTCAGCTCCCGTAGCGGTAGCGCCGACGCGCTCGCCGCGGCCGGCGTCGCCATTGACCTGAAGCCGGATTCGGCGCGACGTTGCGTGGAAGAAACCGGTATCGGCTTCCTGTTCGCGCCCACGCACCATCCGGCCATGCGGCATGCCGCGCCAGCGCGCAAGGAAATCGGAACCCGCACGCTGTTCAACCTGCTGGGACCCCTAACCAATCCAGCCGAGGCCAAGCACCAGCTGATCGGGCTATTCGACGCCCGCTGGTTGCGCCCTTACGCGGAAACCTTGGCGGAACTGGGCGGCGCGCGCGCCATCGTGGCGCGCGCGCGGGACGGAATGGATGAGTTTTCCCTGAACGCGCCCACCGACTTCGCTCTCCTGGACCGAGGCGAGATCTCTCTCGACGCGCTGAATCCGGAAGAATACGGGATGGCCGCCGTGGACCCCGCTCGATTGCGCGCCGAATCCCCGGAAGACAGTCTCGCCATGATCCGCGAGGCGTTCTCCGGAAAGCCCTCGCCCGCCGCCGACCTGATCTGCCTAAACGCTGGAGTGGCGCTGCATGTCGCCGAACGGGTCGCGGACATCGCCTGCGGCGTCCGGCGGGCCCGCGCCCTCCTTGAGGATGGTTCGGCCACCGCGAAACTGGATCAGCTCGCGCGGGTCAGTCAGCGCCTGAAGCGGGAGGAGGCCAACGCGAATGCTGGATGAGATCCTAGCGCGCAAGCGCGACGAGATCGCGCGCCGAAAGGAAAAAGTCTCGGAGGAGGGATTTCGGGAGATGGCGCGGGAGAATCCATCGCCCGGCGGCTTTCGCGACGCGATCCAAGCCGCCATCGAGCGAGGCCAGCCGGCCGTCATCGCCGAAATCAAGAGAGCCTCCCCAAGTCGCGGCGTGATTCGCGAGAACTTCGACCCGACCGCCATCGCCAGCGGTTACCAGCGCGGCGGCGCAACCGCCCTGTCGGTGCTGACGGACGCGCGCTACTTCAAGGGATCCGGAGTGATCCTGGAGCTGGCCAGAAGAGGATCCACCTTGCCCATCTTGCGCAAGGACTTCATCCTCGATCCCTATCAGATCTACGAGAGTTGCGCTATGGGCGCTGCCGCCATCCTGCTGATCGTCGCGGCCCTGTCCGACGACGAGATCAAGGAGCTCCACGCGCTCGCCCGGGCCCATGGGCTGGACGTGCTGGTGGAAGCGCACGACGAAGACGAGCTGGAACGCGCGGTGGCCGCAGGCGCGGAGCTGATTGGCATTAACAACCGCGATCTGCGAACGTTCGAGGTGAATCTGGAAACGACCATCCGGTTGGCTCCGCGAGCGCCCGCGAGCGCCATGCTGGTCGCGGAAAGCGGCATAAATTCCGCACGGGATATCGCCAGAATTCGGGCCTGCGGAGTGAACGCCTTTCTGATCGGCGAAAGCCTGATGCGGGCGGACGATCCCGGTGACCAACTGGCCGAGCTTCTGCGGGAAGCATGAAAGCCCGGGTCACTTGGCAAGAGCACCGCACCTTCGTCGGCGAATCCGGTAGCGGGCATACGGTCGTGATGGATGGCGCGCCAGAGCATGGCGGCCGCGACCTCGCCGCGCGCCCGATGGAGATGCTGCTGCTTGGGATGGGCGGATGCAGCGCTTTCGATATCGTGCGAATGCTGGAACGAGCCCGCCAGCCGCTGGACCGGCTGGAACTGGAAATCGAGGCTGATCGGGCGGAGGACGTTCCGCAGGTCTTCACCCGCATCCATGTGCTCTACCGGGCCTTTGGAGACGGCTTGTCGGAAGCGCAGGTGCGCCGGGCGGTCCACCTCTCGGTCACTAAGTACTGCTCCGCTTCCCTGATGCTCGGAGAGACGGCTGAGATCACCTACGATCTGGAATTGATGAGAAGCTGATGGGCGACGCGCCCGCATGGGCCTCCCTGGACTCGCGCCACCTGTGGCATCCGTACGCGACCGCCCCTGACCTCCTTCCGGCGCTCCCGGTCGTCGGCGGAGAGGGCGTTCGCCTGATTCTGGCCGACGGGCGGCGACTGATCGACGGCATGGCGTCCTGGTGGTGCGCCATACACGGCTATCGGCATCCGAAAATGACGCGGGCCGTCCGCCAACAGGTCGAGGTCCTCCCGCATGTCATGTTCGGGGGACTGACCCACGAGCCCGCCGCGAAACTGGCGGAGCGGCTAGCACGAATTTCCCCGGGCGACCTCAACCGAGCGTTCTTTTGCGACTCCGGATCCGTTTCAGTCGAGGTCGCCCTGAAACTAGCCACGCAATATTGGCAAGCGCGCGGAATCCCACGAAAGCGCCGCTTTCTCTCCCTGCGCGGAGGCTACCATGGAGACACCTTCGCCGCCATGTCGGTCAGCGACCCGGACAACAGCCTGCATGATCGCTTCCGCGGCCTGCTCCCGCGGCAACGCTTCACGCCAAGACCCCCGGACGCGAGTAGCGGCGAGACCGAGCAGGAGGTCGCCCGCGCGCGGTTCGAATCCGACCTCGCGACCCATCGGCGGGAGATCGCCGGAGTCGTGCTAGAACCCATTCTCCAAGGCGCTGGGGGTTTTCATCACTACGCTCCCGAGTTCCTGGAATCGGTCGCCGCCTCATGCGCTCGGCATGAAACGCTCTTGATCGCCGACGAGATCGCCACCGGATTCGGGAGGACCGGAACCATGTTCGCGTGCGAGCGCGCGGAGGTCGTCCCGGACATCATGTGCGTCGGCAAGGCTTTGACGGGCGGCATGCTGAGTCTGGCCGCCACATTGGTTCGCGACGAGATCGCCCGCGTCATCAGCGAGGCCGGACCGTTCCCGCACGGACCTACGTTCATGGCGAACCCGACCGCCTGTCAGGCGGCCCTCGCCAGCCTGAACCTTCTGGAATCGGGAAACTGGAAAGCCGAGGTGGCGGCGATTGAGGAAATCCTGCGCCGGGAATTGTCGCCACTCGAATTGGAGAGCGGCGTGACTAGGGTTCGCGCGCTCGGCGCGTTCGCGGTGGTGGAGACTTCCGAACCGGTGGACGTCCCGGCTTGGCGGGACCTGGCCTTACGACACGAGGTCTGGTTGCGTCCGTTTCAGAATTTCGTGTACCTGATGCCGCCATTCATCATTCGGGAGGCAGAACTGCTACGGCTGACCCGCGCCATTCAAGCGGGCGTCTCGAAACTGCTTTGAGGCCGGGAGTCCTCGACTCCGGGCTTCTTGATGAAGCTCAGCTAGGCCAGCGCGCCGCGCAGCTTCTTCATGGCGGCGGCCTCGATCTGCCGGATTCGCTCGCCCGACACGCCAAACTCTTCCGCGAGATCATGCAGGGTCTGCTTCGGCTCCGCGAGCCAACGCCGCTGCACGATCAATCGGCTACGCTCATCCAGAGAAGCCAAAGCCTCTCTTAATCGGTCACCACGGACCCGCGCGTAATCCCGCGCTTCCTCTCGCGGCGCGGGGTCGGCGCCCGGAGCCGACAAGTAGGCGATCGGAGATCGCGGAGCCTCCTCGTCGTCGGATTCCAACTCGAGCGACATGTCCGGCTGGTGGAGACGGGATTCCATATCCCGCACTTCATGGGCGGTCACGCCAAGGTCGCTCGCCACCGCGCTGACCTCCGCCTCGTTCAGCCAGCCCAGACGTTTCTTCGCCTTGCGCAGGTTGAAGAACAGTTTCCGCTGCGCCTTGGTCGTGGCCATCTTGACGATGCGCCAGTTGCGCAGAACATATTCATGAATCTCGGCGCGAATCCAGTGCACGGCGAAAGACACCAGCCGCACCCCGACCGCGGGATCGAATCGCTTCACCGCCTTCATCAGGCCAATGCTTCCTTCCTGGACCAGATCGGCCAGCGGCAGGCCGTAGCCGGAATAGCCGCGGGCCACATGGATCACGAAGCGGAGATTGTGCAGCACCAGCTTGCGGGCCGCCTCCACGTCTCCATCCTCTCGCAGGCTCAGCGCCAACGCGCGCTCCTCTTCAGCGCTCAAGACCGGCAGGCTGTAGGCCAGCTGAACATACTGGTCGAAACTGCCCGCCGCGACCGGCAGATTCGGCATGCGTTCCAAAACTTCTTGCGACATATCATCCTCCTCCCAAGGCGGAACGTCTCGTCCGTCCTCGACCCTCCTATTCTAGAATAATTTCGCCAAACTTTCCAGTCTTCCTTCTCGCCTGAAACTCGCGCGTGCATGGTCAAAATAAGGTACTCGAGCCTATTGGACCTTGGATAGAAGGATCATCCTGATCGTCCAGTATAATCCGAGTTCACGCTAGAATCGATTTGGCAGGAGACCGAACAGTGGCTACCGAACGCGGACCCGTATGCGTGTCAGTGATCAACATGAAAGGTGGTGTCGGAAAGACAACAATCACCGCGCTTTTAGGACGATATGCGGCTCGCAAATCCCAGCGCGTCTTGGCTGTCGATTTGGATCCGCAAGCGAACCTGAGCCAAGCGTACATGGGTGATGCCTATGCGCGATTTCTCAAAAGTGAGCAGCCATCCATCGTAGAGATTTTCAATGGCTACCGCCCTCCTACTGGAAAGCGAAAATCACCCGCTCCGCTTGATCCTGCCGACACGGTCCAGAAAACACAACCAAAGAAGACGCTTTCCTATATCCCTTCTAGATTCGACTTTTCCGACAATCTAGTTCGAGCATTGAAACCAGATCCAAAGGTTCTCGCACGATACATTACAGAGCATTTCCAAGAAAAAGATATCGTCTTAATCGATTGCCCCCCCACTGAATCGGTTTTCACTCGTGCGGCATACCATGCGTCTCGCTATGTCTTGATTCCTGTGCGGCCCGAGTATTTCGCTACCATCGGATTTCCGATGCTTGCGAAATCGCTAAATACATTTCAGAGCGAAAACCCCTCTCATCGTATTGAGATTATAGGTATTGTCATCAATAATGGATTCTATGACGGAGGAAATGACGGCGGACCAGAAAAACAACACGCTATGTCCGAGATAATTAAAGAAGCGAACAAGAACGACTGGCATATTTTTCAAAAAGAAATTCCTCATTCAAGAGGCTTTCCAAAATTAATGAGAGGAGACAGAAGCAGTTCGCTTGGTAATGCAGACCAATTCGATCTATTTGCCCAGGAGTTTTTTGAGCTCTTGGAGATGGAGCCACATTGAAATGTCTGATAAAACTCCGATCCCGCAACATGGACTAACCGAAACATTAGAGACGTTGGTACGTCGTTATGGTATGAGGTCGGTGTTGCGTGGCCTCGCTAGCATTCCAGAAGTAAAGGAATCTACCGCAACGACTCCACGGCGCACGCACGGTACGAGCAGTACGCTCTCCGCTGTCGATTACGTCCGCAGAATGAAGCTTTCCTCGGGCAACGCGAAGGCCATGAACCGAGCAGCGCAATATTTCGACAAAAAAGCGTTCCTTCCTAGCATTGGAGACATTCGGGAGTTTTGCAGTATCCATAATGTCGAGTTGGTCAAGTCGAGCGGGCGCGCGAATTCTATCCCCCGCGTATTCAAGCGGCTCGCGGACATGGATGCGGATGAAATTACCGAATTGCTGGATGACGGCACATTTTCCGGTCCAGCTAATTTAGCACCCATCGCCGATGCCATCCGTGATCACACGGCGGAGCGTAGCAAAGGCACGTTCAGACAGCCTGACATCGGACGTTGATCTCGATCAATCCGAAAGCCGATTCCGCTTTGCTTAGAATTGGCGGGAAATTCCGACCAATCGCAGTTTCTGGAAGCGTGCCCAAGCATGAACGGAAGAAGCTGAGGAACCGGTCGAGCATGATCAGATTCCATGGAAAGAAGGAACATGTTCGATTGATATCTTGCGGAGAGAAGCTGGCCAAGAAGCTCTTCTGATTAACCCCGCCAGAGGATTCCTTGGGGACTTCCTCTGACATTCAGCCCTTGGGTCAAACGTCCACCCTCCCGCTATTTCATGATCTTGCCAGATCAATCTCCCGCACACGCCATGCCGCCTTGTCTCGAAGCTTCTCATAGCTCAGCCGCGCCCTGAAACCCTCTCCAAGAGTGGGCGCGTTCCGCCCGGCAAGCCAAATCGTGTCCTCGGGAGTCGGATTATATTCGTCCTGCAGAGCCCCGTTGGGCATGCATGCGGCGATCATCCGGCGAAGTCGTTGCCCTTCTCCAACCTCTTCGTACACGTATTTCACGATGATGGTGACCACCTGATACGCGCGACCATCCCGCCGAATCACCTTTTCGAGCTTCCCTCGCTCGTCGACCGCTTCACCCACCCGCATCATTTTCACGCGCATCGATGTTTGAGACATTTGTATCGTCGCGGTGCTGTCACCATTCTGTTTTTCCGCTTTGGCGTCAAGCATCAAGGCCACTTCAACCGGCTCGGGAAGAAAGACATAGATGGCTTTCTTGATATCCGCTTTTCCGTAAAGCCGATCACGGACCCCGGAGACGCCCATCGACTCGATCGCCTCGCGCGTGATGTCTTCGGCTATGTCCTGCGGCTGATCGGTCTCTTCCCGAAAGATCGTCGCGGCATTCCGCCGGTAATCGGTCAAGGCCTGGACGACCAAAGCCAGCACGGCCCGCTCCAACCGCTCGATATTCTCATGCGACATTCGTTCGCCGCCTCGCGATCCGCGCGTATTCCGCCTGCGCGTCAATACCCAACCATCCGCGGCCAAGTTTCTTCGCCACCGCGGTCGTCGTTCCAGTTCCGACGAACGGGTCTATGACGATGCCACCCTTGGGGGAGAACAGCCTTATGACTCGTTCCGCCAGTTTTTCTGGGAACTCCGCCTCATGCCGATCATTTCGGCGAACCGACGCGATCCTCCAAACTCCTCTGGATCCCCATTCCGACCATTCCTGATCGGTTAATCGGTCGCGCTCATATTCGACGACTCCCGGTTTCCAGAAGACGTATACGTGCTCAAACTCGTCAATGGCGCGATACGAATTGGAGTGCCACCTGCAGTTCGTCCAGCAGGGATCCTTATGCCATATCCTTTGATCGTACAGATACAATCCCGCCCGCTCGGCCCACTCGGCGACCATGCTTCCGGTCAGCAACACCTTGGTCGCCGGCTCCCGCTTCCCGCCACGCGCGTTATTGTTTTCAACGCGACGCTGGATGGTTTGCTCCGAGCATCCGAAAACCTTGGCCAATTCCTGGCGGCTCGCGTAAGGCCGATCCTCAAGGACTTTCAATATCTGCGCTTTCGTCACGCCACTTTTTTTGCCATTGACGTTGTTGGCCTGGAATCTGGGCATATCAGCGTCGGGGAAACACAAAATGTCGGCGATGTTGACGGCGAGAAACCCGCCCACCCGCAAAATCCTCTTGTGTTGATGAACCACCTCGCGAACAAGATTTCGCCAACCGGGAAAGCTTAAGTGCTTCTCGTAGGATTTCCCTACACAGTAGGGTGGGGACCAGAAGCTTAAGTCCACGCTTTCTTCAGGCAAAGTGGCTAACACCTTTCTCGAATCGCCGGTAACGATTCTGTCGAATGACGAAAAGGATTTTTTCGGCGCGGCGACTGGCCTACGCTCGGCGCGAGCTTCAGCGACGGCGGCGACTCGCCCGGTCATATCGAGAATCCCTTTGACTGTTTCACGTATTTCTCCGATCATGCGCAAGCGCTCCTATAATACTCCGCGATGATGGTCCGGCGATTTTCCTTTCCGCTTCTCCTAGCGACCCTCACGCTGCCTGGCGCGGGGGCAGCGGAGCCGTCCACCGTGTTCAGCCACACCCTAGACAATGGCCTGAAAGTGCTTGTTCAGCCTGACGCGCGGGCTCCGGTGGCCGTCCAGCAACTCTGGTACGGAGTAGGATCCGCCCATGAGTCTCCGGGACAAACGGGCATCAGCCACGCGCTCGAGCATATGATGTTCCGGGGCACCGAGCGCTATCCCGGCGAAGCTTTCAGCCACACCATCGCCTCTCTCGGCGGGCGCGACAACGCCTTTACCGGTCGCGACTACACGGCGTACTACCAGATCCTCGGGCGCGATCAGCTTGAGGTCGCGATGGAGATGGAGGCCGACCGCATGCAGAGCCCGCTTCTTAACGAATCGGATCTCCAGAAAGAATTGGAGGTCGTGAAAGAGGAGCGCCGCCTGCGCACCGAGGATCAGCCTGACGCGTACGCTTTCGAGCAACTGCAAGCGACCGCGTTCCAGAACCATCCGTACGGGCAACCCGTGATCGGTTGGATGGACGACATAGCGCAACTGGACCAGAAACGGATACGCGACTGGCACCAACGCTGGTACGCGCCCGGCAACGCGCGCCTAGTGGTGGTCGGCGATGTCGATCCGGAGCGAATCTTCGAGATGGCCGAGAAGCGCTTCGGCTCCATCCCGAAGCGCGAGGTCGCTCCCGCGCCAAAGCGCCGGGAACCAGCGCAACGAGGTCCGCGCGATGTCGTCCTGAACATTCCCGCCCAAACCGAGCGCCTGCTCATCGGCTACAAGGTCCCCGCCTTGGCGCGCCTGCCCGAGAAGCAGCGCTGGGAAGCCTACGCGCTGTCCATGCTGACCTCCATTCTGGACGGCGGCAACGCCGCGCGCCTGCCCAAGCGCCTGGTCCGCGACCAGAGAATCGCGGCCGGCGCCAGCGCCTCCTATTCTCTGTACAGCGCTCTCGACAGCCTGCTCGTCCTGGACGCGACGCCCAGCCCGGGGCATACGGCGGAGGGGATGAAGCGGGCCTTGCTCGCGGAAATCGCCGAACTGCGGGAGCGGCCCGTCACCGAGGCGGAATTGCGGCGCGCACGCGCCCAAGTGATCGCCCACATGGTTTACGCCCAAGATTCCCTCCGGCATCGCGCGTACATGATCGGAATGCTCGAAACGAACGGCCTCGGCTGGGAGACCGAGCGGAAGCTGATCGCCGGCTATCAGGCGGTCACCGCCGCCCAGGTGCGGGAGGTCGCCCAGCGCTACCTGACCGAGAATACCCGCACCACGGTCGCCATCCATCCTCTCAACGTCGCCCGCGCGCCGGCCCCTTGACGATGATCCGAGCTTTTTCGGCCAGTCTCCTGCTGGCTCTCGCCGTCAGCGCGCAAGCGCAATCCGGCCCACGCGTCCAGCACTGGGAAAGCGACAGCGGGACTCCGGTGTTCTTCATCGCCGCCCCGCAAATTCCCATGCTGGATATCCAGCTCGTGCTGGACGCCGGGAACAGTCGCGACGGCGCGTTGCCAGGCCTGTCGCAGATCACGCATTCCTTGCTCAACACCGGCGCCGGGAACTTGGACGCGGACGCCATCGCCCAGCGCTTCGAGGATGTCGGAGCCAGCTACAACGCCGAGGTCCTGCTGGACCGCTCCCGGGTGTCCCTGCGAACCCTGGTGGAACCCGAATGGCTTGATCAAGCCTTGGACGTCTTCGTCACGGCGCTGGGCCAGCCCACGTTTCCCGAGTCGCAACTGGAGCGCCGTCGGCAACAGATGAAAGTCATGCTGAAGAGGCTGGAAGAGGACCCCGGCGCGATCGCTAAACGGTCTTTCTACCAAGCCGTTTACCCGGGACACCCCTACTCCTCGCCCGTCGCGGGAACGGCGGATTCTCTCGCCGCCATCACCCGGGCCGACGTCGAGAGGTTCTACCGAAGGTTTTTCGCTTCCGGCGGCGCGATCTTGGCGATGGTGGGAGCGGTCAGCCGGGACGAGGCCGAAGATATCGCGAACCGCGTCACTAGCGCGTTGCCCAGCGGCCCGGCCCCGAAGCCGCTGCCCCCGCCCACCGCGCCTACCGAATCGCGGACCGTGACCATTCCGCATCCGTCCGAGCAGGCGCATGTCCTAATCGGCCAGCAAGGCGTCGCCCGCGGAGAACCATCCCACTTTCCTCTGTATCTCGGGAACTACACCTTGGGCGGCGGCGGGTTCTCCTCGCGCCTGATGCTGGAAATCCGCAACGAACGAGGTCTCGCCTACTCTGTCTACAGCTACTTCTTTCCCCTGCGGCATAGCGGGCCTTTCCGGCTGGGATTTCAGACGCGCAAAGATCAAGTCGATCTCGCCCTGGAGGCCGCCTACGCGGAAATCCGCCGCTTCGTGGCCGATGGACCAACCGAGGAAGAGCTCGCGCATAGCCGCGACAGCATGATTCTGGGCTTTCCTTTGCGAATCGCGGACAACGCCAGCATGATCGGCTACCTAGCGATGATCGGGTATTACGGCCTTCCACTGGACTACTTGGATACCTGGACGGACCGCATCGGCGCCATCAGCCACGAGCGAATCGTCTCGGCTTTCCAAAGCCGGCTGGACCCTGACCGCATGATCACGGTGATCGTCGGTGGCCAAAACCCGCCCTAGGGGACGACCGCCGCGACGCGTTCGCATCATCGCCGGCGCTTGGCGCGGACGTTATCTCCAAGTCCCTTCCCTTCCTTCGGTTCGGCCAACTCCCGCCCGCGTCCGCGAGACGCTGTTCAACTGGCTGGCCGGAAGCATCGAGAGCGCCGAATGCGTCGACTTGTACGCTGGCAGCGGCGCGCTAGGTTTCGAGGCCGCCTCGCGCGGCGCCCGGCGCGTGACGCTGGTCGATCGTGATCGAGAGGTCGCTAGGCGCCTGCGCCAAGAAGTGGAAAACCTCTCCACTACGCGAGTCGAGGTCGTTCACGCCCGGGCGCGAGCCTACATCGACCGCCTACGCGACCCGGTCGATATCCTGTTCCTTGATCCCCCCTTCGCGTCCGGCCCCGACCTGATCGAGACGGTTTGCACCCATCTCGCGGCCTCTCGGGCCCTGAAGAAAACCAGCCTCGTCTACATTGAATCTCCCGCCGACTGGTCCGCGCGGGTCCCCACCCGCTGGACCCCGCTAAAGTCTCGGCAGGCCGGGCAGGTCGGCTACCACCTATTCGCGGCGCGGCCGCACGTCGATCCCGACTCCGCGGAATCTCTCTACAATAGTGACGCGCCACGCGTAGTCCCATGATCCGACGCGCCATCTACCCGGGAACTTTCGACCCGATCACCTTCGGCCATATCGATCTGGCCCACCGCGCGTTGCGCCTGTTCGACCGGGTGATCGTCGCCATCGGAACGGACTCCGCCAAACGGCCAACGTTCACGGTGGAAGAGCGCGTTCGAATGGCCCGGCTGGCCCTCGCCGACACGGACGACCGAATCGAGGTCGCCTCGTTCGATGGCCTGCTCGTCGACTTCGCCCGCGCCAAGGAGGCTCAGGCCATCCTTCGGGGATTGCGCGCGGTGTCGGATTTCGAGTACGAGTTCCAACTCGCCAGCATGAACCGGCAACTGGCGCCGGATCTGGAGTCCATCTTCCTGACGCCCGCGAAGGAATACGCTTTCGTATCGTCGTCTCTGGTCAAGGAGGTCGCCATGCTGGGCGGAGACATCGCGCACTTCGTGCCTGAGAAAATTCAGGAAACGCTAATCCGGAAGCTCCGAGGAGCGTGAGCGAACTCATGAAACGGCCCATCCTCCCGTGCTTGCTGCTTTACTTGCTTTGCGGCTTCGCGGTGGCCCAAGACCACCCGCCCGGGCACGCCCTCGCCACCGCGCACCCGGCCGCGACGGAAGCCGGTCTCGAGATTCTCGCCGCCGGCGGCAACGCCTTCGACGCGGCCATCGCGGTATCCGCGGTCCTTGGAGTCGTGGAGCCCTACAGCTCCGGGCTCGGCGGAGGAGGATTCTTCCTGCTGCGCGACGCCGCCCGTGACCATACCGTGATGCTGGACGCCCGGGAACGCGCGCCGTTAGCCGCGCACCGCGATCTGTACTTGGATGAGAACGGGGAAGTGGACCGCGACCGAGCTCTCAACGGCCCCTTGGCCGCGGGAATCCCTGGGATCGCCGCCGCGTGGGCGCATCTGGCGGAACGGTACGCGCGCCTGCCGCTGGCGCGCGCCCTGGAGCCCGCCATTCGCCATGCTCGGGAAGGAACGTCTCTCAACCCGAAACTGGAACGCGCCATGACCGTCCGCGCGGAAGTCCTGCGACGCTATCCGGCATCCTCGATTTTCACCGCGGACCGGCCCGACGCGCGGATCGTCCAGACCGATCTGGCCTCGACTCTGAGCCTGCTGGCCGAACGAGGAGCGCGGGCCTTCTACCACGGCCCGCTGGCGGAGATTCTCGCGCGGGAAACGCGGGCCAGCGGCGGCATCTGGACGAGCGAGGACCTCGCGCGATACCGCGTGGTGGAGCGGGAACCAATCACCATCCACGCGCTCGGCGCCAAGATCGTTACCGCGGCCCCGCCTTCCGCCACTGGCGTCATGCTAGCGCAAATCTTTCACATGCTGGGGGAGAACTGGCTGGACGAGCGCGACGACGTCGCCCGCGCTCACCGCTTGATCGAGGCGTCGCGGCGAGCCTATCTGGAGCGCGCAAAACGCCTGGGAGACCCTGATCATGTGGATCTTCCGGTACGGCGGCTGACCAGCGCCGAATACGCTCGGGATCTGATGAAGGATTTCGACCATGAGCGCGCGACGCGCTCAAGCGCGTCGCGCGCGAGCGAGCCGGAAGCCGGGCACACCACGCACTTCAGCATTCTGGACCAAGACGGAAACTGGGTCAGCGCCACCCTGTCCATCAACGGCCCGTTCGGTTCCGGGTTCGTCGTGCCCGGCACCGGAGTCCTCCTGAACAACGAGATGGACGATTTCTCCGCCAAACCCGGCGCCCCGAATCTGTACGGCCTCGTCGGCGGCGAGGCCAACGCCATCGCGCCCGGAAAGCGCATGCTCTCCTCCATGGCGCCGACCGCCGTCTATCATGCCGACTCGCTGGCCTTGCTCGGGACTCCCGGCGGCAGCCGGATCACCATGATGGCGCTGCAGGGAATCCTGCGTTTCTTGCAGGGCGCCGACGCCGAGGCCCTGGTCGAGAGCCCGCGCCTGCACCATCAAGCTCTCCCTGACAAGGTCTTCATCGAACCGGACCTGGCGATCGACCGGAAGCGGCTTGAGGCCATGGGGCATGTCTTCGAGGTCGAGGAACCCTGGGGCGACATGCAGGTGGTCGTGTGGGACGCTCGCGCGGGAAGGTTGGAGGCCGCGTCCGACCCTAGGGGAGTCGGCTCCGCGAAAATCGAGCTGCATATCAGAAACTAAAATAAGAGGAATTGGCAACACAACACAGGGCACGTAAACCTTGGAGTCAAAGATGAGTACTAATGAGGCGCATGCGCGGATACGCATAAACTCAATGATTGAGTCTGCCGGATTCAAATTAACAAATTCAAGTGTTGATGATGCGTTCGTGAGACTTGAGGGCGCAATCTGTGACGAGCTCATGAAATCCAGATTGCGGAAGGCCGGAAAAAGGCCGGATTACCATTTTTATGGGCCCCGCTCATCTAAACCGATCGCATTTTTAGAAGCCAAAAAAATGGGAATAAAACTTGATGACGCTCTTGATCAAGCAACAGAATATGCGAAAGTCGCTTATGCTAATGAAAGCCCCCCTATGGTGGTTTTTGCCTCGGACGGAATACAGGTGCGATCAAGGCATGCTGATGGATCAGACTTGACTTTGAACAACTACCCGGTCAACTACATTCCGCCATTGGATGTGATGCAGGAACTCGTGCAATCACCGTCAGCTTCACAAGGTGAAGTGATTGATAGCGTAAATTCGTTAATTGATATTTTCTCCGAGGCCGCCGACTCTATGCGTAGAGACGGTATTGATGCCGGCATTAATCAATTAAGGGAATTTTGCGTGTTGCTCTTTATTAAGATCATGGCTGAACGCGGCAACCGTCCTGCCCAGCAGAATTGGGGAAAAATTTCACGTGCAAGCGGGAAAGGTCTCATTGACATATACAAAAAAGTTCTGCAGGGCTATCGAGATGAGTATGGGGAAATATTTTCGGGATCAGAAATTAATAACCCTGAAATCTTGGAAAGTCTTGTGGACCGGGTCAACCCCATCAACTTTACGAATAGTGGCATTGATATTAAAGGAGAGGCATTCGAGTTTTTCTTGTCCAAATATAGTATTGGAAATAAAAGTGCTTTGGGTCAGTACTTCACGCCTAGGCACATCACATCTATGATGTCAAACCTGTTGAATCCACAGCCAGGAGACAAGATCCTTGATCCATTTTGCGGCACAGGTGGAATGCTGATTTCTTGTTACTTTGATATAAAAATGGGGCTGGACAGCACAAGCCCAAAATTTGATCAGAAGCTAGAGGAGTTGAGGAACAGCACCCTTTATGGCAATGATATTAGCAACAGCACCTCTGGCCTTGCAAAAATGAATATGATTCTTCTGGGCGATGGCCAAAGTAATATTGAACGAGGGGACAGTTTCAAAAGACAAGAATGGAAGAAATATGACAAGTTGATAACAAACATACCCTTCAACATTGATGCCCCTATTGATAAAGAGCAAATGCTCCAATTTATCGAGAAGAGCGGCCTCGAAGGCGATGATTGGAATGAGTTATGTGTCGTTAAATGTGTTGAATCTATCAAACCGGGGGGGTCAGCTGCAATAGTATTGCCACTGACTTTATGTCATGCTGACAAATACAGGAAACTTCGGGAATATATCGCAAACAAAAGTAATATCAGAGCCTGCATTCGGCTTCCTGAAAAGACTTTCGTTTTTTACACAACAGCACAAACTGCGGTTCTGATTCTTGATAATATTCACCGTGCAAACACAAGCGAATTTACATTCGTTCACATAAAGGCAGATGGGATGTCGCAGGATAAAAACAGAGAACCCATTCCAGAAAATGATATTCCTAAAATTCTTGAATTTGCAACTGATAGCGAGTTAGAAATGTTGCCAGGTGCTATTAAGATGCAGTGGGGGGGGGGGGGGGGGGGGGGCATTCATTGAATTCGAAAAAATTATTAATGCTGCAGGAGAATGTTGGCGTTTAAGGAATTTACTGGAAATCAAAGAAAAAGCAACTTCCCTTAACCCTGATAAGTATTACGCGGAACCGAGTTTGGACAGCCAGAATAACACGGTGAAAATCAGAGGGAATCGTAGATTAGGAAAAAATATTAGGGGATCCCAAAAAATAATTGCTGAGCCGGGTGATCTTATTATTGGGACTTTACACACAAATAATGGCAATGGTCTTTTCGCCATTTCGAACGATTATTACACATGCACCTCGCAACTTGTTGCAAAGATTAAGGACGATGTTGTTCCTGTTGAATACTTGATTCGAGCGATGAGAAAAGAATTTCCAAGGCAATTAATTCCCACAGATCTGGTGGGTAGAGAAACTTTCACAAAGCATCAAATTTTAGATGTTCTAATTCCCAAGCCAGTTCCAGAAGACTTGACTTCATTACAAAAGTTGTCGTCAGAAATTTCTAGAATTCAAAAAGAAGCAGAGGCGAAAAAGGCGCAAATAGACTTTCTATTGAAACAATACAGCCAAGACTATGAAGCCCCGCTAAACGACACCGATTAGGATGTCTGCCAGCCACCGCACCAACTATACTGCAATCACAGCGCAAAACGTGAGTTAATATCCGAATACGGTCCAATCCTCCCCGTGAACCATGAACGAGATCAAGAGGAGATACGCTAGAATAAGCCTTAGATACTCGCCTTGACACCTTAATAAAGTGCCCTTATAGATTGTTGACGCTCAAGAGTCTTGGCGTGGGAGAATTCCTCCCGTCTCGGAATGAAACGGAGTTTGGAAATGAGGTACTGAATGGATAACGATAAGCTCAAGAACGCCAAGGTCAAGATCCTGGTCGTCGACGACGAGGTGGATCTGGAGCATCTCATGCTGCAGCAGATGCGCAGAGAGGTCAGGCACGGACGCTACATCTTCGAGTTCGCGCACAACGGCGCGGAAGCTCTGGAGCGCCTGCGCGCGGACAACGATTTCGACATCGTCCTGTCCGACATCAACATGCCGGTGATGGATGGCCTGACGATGCTGGAGCAAATCCCGGACGTCGACCCCAACATCCGCGCCGTGATGGTGTCCGCCTACGGCGACATGGAGAACATCCGGACCGCGATGAATCGCGGAGCGTTCGATTTCGTGACCAAGCCGATCGATTTCTCGGACCTCAAGATGACGGTGGAGCGGACCATCGAGAACCTTCTCATGTGGCGGGACGCGTTGAGCTCGCGCGACAAGCTCGTCGCGGTCCAGCACGAGCTGAGCGTGGCGCAGCAGATGCAGCAGAACATCCTTCCAACCACCTTCCCGACGACGGAAAAGTACGACGTCCACGCCCATATGGTGGCGGCTCGCTCCGTTGGCGGCGATTTCTACGACATCTACGACTTGGGCAATGGCCGGCTGGGGGTCATCATCGCCGACGTGTCGGACAAAGGGGTCCCGGCCGCCATGTTCATGATGGCCAGCCGCACCTTGCTGAAAGCCTGCGCGTTTTGCTCGGTTTCCCCGTCCCAAGTGCTAGGACAGGTGAACCAAATGCTGTCCGAGAACAACGACGCCATGACTTTCGTGACCCTGCTATACGGCATCTATGATCCCGAAACGAGGAATTTCGTCTACTCGAACGCCGGGCACAACCTGCCCATCGTCGTCCACCCGGACTCCTCGGTGAACCTGCTGGAATCCACTGGCGGAATCGCGCTCGGCATCGAGGAGAGCTTTCCATTCCAGGAAGAAACGATCACTCTGGAGCCCGGCTCCATGGTCGTGCTGTACACCGATGGAGTGTCGGAGGCGGAGCGAGAGGATGGCGAGATGTTCGAGATGGACCGATTTCGCCAGATCTTCAAGGATCGGTCTTTCGAGAGCGCCAAGCAGGCGACGGAAGCCGTGTTCGACGCCGTCGGCGACTTCGCCGGCGACAGTCCGCAATCCGACGATATCACCTGCCTGACTCTTAAGATTCCGGGGTGAGGCTGGCGAGGTCGAGAAGATGGCATCCTCGCGCGCTTTGACCGTTCCCAATCGCATTGAGGAAATTCGAACGATCGAGAAGTTCTTGACCGAGTTCTGCGAGCGGCAGGACCTTCCCTCCGAAGCGTTGTTCCAGCTTCGTCTCTCGCTGGAAGAGATATTCACCAACGTCATCAGCTACGGATACGACGATGACGCCAAGCACGAGATAGAGATCGCGCTCTCCAAAAACGGGAACGCCGTGACCATCGAGATCATCGACGACGGCCGCCCCTTCGACCCGTTGCGAGAGGCGCCAAAAATGGACGCGGAAAGCGAGCTGGAGGAGCGCAGGGTCGGGGGCGCGGGAATCGCGCTGGCCAAAACCATGATGACGGACCTGCGCTATCACCGGGACGATGGCCGGAACCATCTCATCATGATCAAGGACCTCTAGCGACGTGCCGGCCTCGCGAGGGCTTTTCTTAACGCGCATGCTCGCGGCTTTTTGGGCCGCGATCCTGACCGGCGCGGCCTTCGCCCAAAGCGAGCGAAGCTCCTCGAACGAGCCATCAGCCACGCCCGGCGTGTTCGAGGATCGAATCCTGTTCGGACAATCCGCCGCCTTCGAAGGCCCGGCCCGGGAGCTCGGCATCAGCATGCGCGCCGGTATCCAAGCAGCCTTTCAGGAAATCAACCGCCAAGGGGGAATTCACGGGCGCCGGCTCGATCTGCGTTCCCTGAACGATTCCTACGAGCCGGACGCGGCCATCGCCAATACCCGGCGATTGATCGTGGAAGACGTCTTCGCGCTGATCGGGGCGGTCGGCACCCCGACCTCCCGGGCGGTGGTGCCGGTCACGGAAGAGAGCGGAATTCCCTATATCGCTCCCATGACTGGCGCGGAATTCTTGCGCGATAGCGCGCGCCATACCGTCATCAACCTGCGCGCCTCGTACTACCAAGAGACCGAGGAGATGGTGGAGCGGCTGACCACCGATCTGGACATTCAGCGCATCGCCATTCTCTATCAGGACGATTCCTTCGGCCTCGCCGGACTGCGGGGCGTTCTTCGCGCCCTGGAGCGCCGGCAGATCTCCCCGGTCGGCATGGGCGTGTTCGTCCGCAACACCATCGCCGTTAAGACGGCCCTGCTGGACTTGCGGGCGAAGAAACCGGAGGCGATCATCATCGTCGGCCCCTACAAGCCCGCCGCCACGTTCATCAAATGGGCGCGGCTCCTTGACATGGACCCGGTGTTCATGACGCTCTCCTTCGTCGGCAGCAACGCCCTGGCGAGAGAGTTGGGGCCCGAGGGGGCCGGAGTCTTGGTCACCCAAGTGGTTCCCTTCCCGACGGGCGACTCCATGCCGGTCTCCCGCGCCTACCGCTTCGCGCTGAAAGCGCATGACCCATCTATCGAGCCCGGCTTCATTTCGTTCGAGGGTTACCTGGCGGGTCGGCTCGCGATTCAGGCGCTGCGGCGTTGCGGCGAGCGGGTCGAGCGGGAGTGCGTCCACGTGGCCCTGAAAAGCGGAGATCCCATCGACCTGGACGGATTCGCCCTTCGATTCGGGGAGCGCGATAACCAGGGATCGGACAGCGTGTTCCTCACGGCGATCGGAAACGATGGCCGATACATGCCGCTCGTCACCTTGCCCTCCAAGCGATGAAGATTGAGAAGCTCGTGGGAGCCAAGACGCTCCGCACGCTGCGAGAGGCCTGGGCACGGACCTCATCGCGGCTTCGCGCGGGGCTGAAGAGCGCGCTCTCGGCGATCGGCCAAGCTTTGGAAAAGCTCGCGAGAACGCGGATGGCTGGCAGGCTACGAAGCGCTTGGGAACGGCTCTCGCCGCGACTTCGCTTCGGGTTGGAGAAAGCTCTCTCCCTGGTCAACCAGACCTCGCAGAAGCTCGGACGCTCGCGGCTCTTCGGCCGGTTTCCGAAAATCTGGAACCGGATCTCGACGCAGCTCCATATCAGTTTCGGAGGCGCCGTGGCGCTGGTGATCACCATCAGCATCCTCACCATATTCGTCCTCGACCACATCAACACCGTTCAGCACGACATCAGCGAGAAGAGCGTGCCGGAAATGCAGGCGGCGTTCACCGTCGCCCAGCAAACGGCCACCTTGGTCGCGGCGGCCCCTCAGCTCGCGACCGCGGTCACGATCCAGCAATTCGAGGATGTCTCGGCATCGGTGTCGGCGCAGGAGCGGGCGTTCGAGGACGGGCTCACGGCGATGTTAAGGAAGCGAGAGAACGACGAGCGCGCGCGAAAAATCCAGGTTGATGGAGCCGGCATCATCAAGAATATCGAGCGCATCAAGACGCTGGTTCGAGAGCGGTTCGATCTCCGCCAACGCACCGCCGCGCTGACGAAGGAGCTGCATCTGGCGCACGATCAGTTGATGACCATCCTGCTTCGCGAGATCGACGATCAGCTGTTCTACACGATCACGGGATATTGGGATCTGGACGACAAGCGCGCGCGCCGCGCGACGCATTTCTCCGAAGTGGAGTTCCAGACCTATCGGCACCTGGTGGAGTTGCGGGAGGCCGCCACGCTGACCACCCAGTTGCTCGCGACCGTGTTCACGGTCAGCGACGCGGCCATGCTACGGCCGCTCCAAGAGAACTTCGAGGCCACGGTCGGCCTCGCCAACCGCTCTTTGGACGCCCTGTCGGAACACCCCAGACATGGCGACCTGTCGGAATCCTTCTCGAGCATGCTCTCGATCGGCCGCGAGGAGGGAAACGGCTTCGATCTTCATGGCCGAAATCTTGCCGTCAAGGAAGAACTCTCCTCATTGCTTCGCGACAGTCAGGCCCTGGGAGTGGACATCGTCGCGATCGTGGAAGGCATCGTGGGCGAATACAGTCTGACCGCGCAAAAAATGGCGGAGAGAGCCGCCGAGATCACCAGAACAAGCTCGACGCTGCTGCTGATCATCAACATTATCAGCATCACGGGCGCGATCCTGATCGGATGGCTTTTCGTGGAACGGCGCCTGGTCCGGCGCTTGGACGCCATTTCCCAGCAGATTCGGAGCGTCGCCGGCGGCAAGCTGGAAACGCCCATCGAGGTGTCTGGAAACGACGAGATCGGAGAGTTGGCCAAGGCGCTGGAGGTCTTTCGGCAAAACGCGCTGGAAGTGCAGCGCCTGAGCCTCGTCGAGCAATTGGCGGACGAGCTGAAAGAGATGTACGAGGACCTGGAGCAAGCGAACGAGAAGCTGAAAAGCGCGCAAGATCAGGTCGTCATGCAGGAAAAACTCGCGGCCCTCGGCCAGCTGACCGCGGGGGTCGCGCACGAGATCAAGAACCCCATGAACTTCATCATGAACTTCGCCCAGGTCTCGAAAGACTTGCTGGAAGAGTTGCTGGAGGAGGTGGCGAAAAACAAGCCCGGCGCGGAAGCCACGGAAGAGTACGACGCGGAATTGGTCAACGAGATCGCCCAAGACCTGACCGGAAACCTGGGGCGCATCCAGGAGCATGGCGAGCGCGCCAACCGAATCGTCATGGACATGCTCAAGATGGGCCGGCACGATTCGGGAGACTGGCAGCCCACCGACATCAGCGCGCTACTGCACCAGCATGCCATGCTCGCGTTCCACAGTTCCCGCGCCGCCGACCCCGATTTCCAGCTCGAGATCCAGGAAGACTACGCGAAAGATGTCGAAAAGCTTCTGGTGAAGCCGCAAAACCTGGGCCGGGTCTTTCTGAATCTGGTGACCAACGCGTGCTACGCGACCGACGAGAAGCGGAAAGCCTTAGTGGCGGAGGACAAGGATCGCGCGAAAGCCTATTGGCCGAGGCTCCAACTCAGCACGAAGGTGGTCGAGGGGTTTCTCGAGGTCCACGTTCGAGACAATGGAAATGGCATACCGGAGTCCGCGCTGAAGAAAATTTTCGACCCGTTCTTCACGACGAAACCGCCGGACAAGGGCACGGGCCTCGGTTTGTCCCTATCCAGCGACATCATCCGGGAACATGGCGGCGAGCTCCGCGTGGACACTAAAGAGGGCGAACACACCGACATGATCGTCTCTCTACCGCTCAAGCCTCCCGAAAACCTTTCCACCAACGCTTCGAAGGCGGATTCTGGCACGCCAGAATCCGATACGAACGCCACGAAAGAAGACGCCTCCCCGAAGAGCGCCTGAGCGGCCAGTTCATTCTTTCCCCTCGAACGCGATCCCAAAAGCTTCGGACGCGATCGATCACCAGCGGGAGGCGCGCTCCCCTGCCGCCCGCCTACCGCGTGACCGCGTCGACCGCGGAGGAGCGGGAGACGTAGACATCGATAATGCTGTCGAAACCGGTCGCCTGGATCACTTCCATGGTGGATTTGGACAACGAGCACACCGCGAGTTTTTTGCTCTGGCGACCCAGCGCCTCGGCGACGAGCAAGACCGCTCGTAACCCCGCGCTGCTGATATAGGACAAACTCCGCATATCCAGAACGACGGCGGAACCATCATGGCTTTGGACGCCGCGCTCCAGGGAATCCCGGAATTGGAAGGCGTTCATTCCGTCCACCCGTCCGGTCACGCTAATGACGAGCGCGCTTCCGCGCTCCTCGCTTTTCAGTTCGAATTGAGCCTCAGAAACCACCCGATGCCTCCAAGCATCAAATCCACTCCGCGCGCCAACGCGGCATGACGTGACCGGCTCGCTGGCAACGCTCTACGGGCGTTATTTATCCGGTCGTCGCCGTGACCGCCGCTGGGCGCGACTCATGTATGTCTATGATCTTGTCAAAGCCGGTGATCTGGATAATCTCCA
This sequence comes from uncultured candidatus Poriferisulfidus sp., assembly GCA_965116025.1. Classification (GTDB taxonomy): domain Bacteria; phylum Pseudomonadota; class Gammaproteobacteria; order Poriferisulfidales; family Poriferisulfidaceae; genus Poriferisulfidus. The sequence continues at coordinate 1,031,957 of OZ220480.1, read as the reverse complement.
TTATGGGATCCGGCAGAGAGCACATCGCGAACTTCACGCGCTTGCTCTTGAGCGTTTTGGCGATAAGCAAGATCGCGCGCAACCCCGCGCTACTGATGTAGGACAAGCTTTCCAGGTCGAGAATGATCGCCTGACTGTCGCTGGAATTGTCCGCCTTCTGATTCAGGCTTTCCTGGAAAGATTGGGCGTTCACGCCATCAACGCGACCAGCCACGCTGATCACGAGCGCTCCTTGAACGTCCTCGTCCCGCAACTCAAACTGGTGGTCGGAAATGACGGCTCTCCGAAATGTGATGAGGCGCTATTATAGCAATAGCGCGCAGGTTGCCAAAAGCCAGCCAGGAAACGCTCAGCGCCCGTCGCGTCGCCCCTTTTGCCGGAGGCGCTCGCTCCGGCGCGAGGTCGTTGAATAGCTGGAGCATGCCTTCGCGCCTCGCGAGGAACATCAACGTGGCCGGGGCCGAGAGATCCATTTTAAAGGGCGCGCGACGCCCGCGGCGGGAAACTGGGCATCTAGAGCCTGGAGATCGATCACATCATTCCGCGCGCCAAGAACGGCGGCGGCTATCACGAGAGCCGCCGTTGGGCATTAACCGGAGAGGCCGGTGACGGTTTTCCCCCAACGCGCCCGAACCATCGCTTCTAATCCACGCTCCAGAGACCGTCCATCATGAATCCAGCCGCACTGCTCGCTCCCTCACGCCAGCGCATCATCGACCGGCTAGAGAAAATCCTGCCGAGCGCGAACACCCCTCCCACGAAACTGCACGCGGCCATGCGGCATAGCGCGCTAGTTCCCGGAAAATGCGTTCGGGGCGGTCTCGTCTATGCCTCTGGCCAGGCTTTGGGGATCGGGCCGGAACGACTCGACCGCCTGGCCTGCGCGCTGGAATTGGTGCACGCCTATTCCCTGGTGCACGACGACTTGCCCTGCATGGACGATGACGACAGGCGGCGAGGGCGGCCCTCCTGTCATGCGGCGTACGGAGAGGCGACGGCCTTGATGGCGGGCAACGCTCTGCTCATGCGCGCCATCGTCGAGGTGGCGGGTGATCCGGAATCGTCCGACGCCCAGCGCGGCGCGGGAGTCGAGCGCCTGTGCGAGGCGGCGGGCTCGCTGGGAATGGTGGGAGGCCAGCAGATGGATATGGAACTGGAGCGCATGACGGAGTGCGGCATCGATTTTCTCGATCAGGTGTATCGGCTCAAGACCGGGTGTCTGTTCCATGCCGCGGTCATGTTGCCAACCGAGCTGGCGCGGGTCGAGCGCGCGCGTCGGAACGCGCTGGATACGTACGGAAAAGCGATCGGCCTGGCGTTCCAGATCCGCGACGATCTGGAGGATATGGAAGAAGACGCCCTGCTCGCGAAAGATGGCATGCGTCCCACCTATCCCGTCCTTCTGGGCGCTCAAGAAAGTCGCGAGCGACTCTCCGAACTGGGCGAGGAGGCGTCGCGGGCGCTGGACGTTTTTGGAGACCGGGCGGACCCGTTGCGCGCGCTTGGCCGCTGGCTCACCGCTGGCTCCGAGAGCGGAAAGACCGCCAAACGCTCTCGCGCCACGTGAAGCGCGAGAATCATGACGGTCGCGCGCGGCCATAGAGCCAGTCGCCTGAAACCCCATGTCCTCTTCCATGCCAAAAAGACCGACCGGCGGCACTGGCGACCTCGCTTACCAAGAAAAAATCCTGCAGGGAGTCTCCCGCACCTTCGCCCTCACCATCCCCCGCCTCCCCGCGGCGTTGCGCGACGTGGTGGGCAACGCCTATCTTCTGTGCCGCATCGCGGACACCATCGAGGACGAGCCCCGTCTGTCCGCGGAGCGAAAACGCGCCTTCTCGGAGCGATTCATCAAGATCATCGCGGATCAAGAACATCCGGAACCTTTCGCCCGAGATCTGGGGCTGTCGCTATCTTCCTCGACCACGGAAGACGAGCATGACCTGATCTCCAACACGGATCGGGTCATTCGGATCACCCACGGCTTCCGCCCCGCCCAGAGAGAGATCCTTGGTCGTTGCGTGCGAATCATGGCGCGTGGCATGTCCGAGTTTCAGCGAAACGCGACTCCCGATGGTCTGGACGACCTGTCCGGCATGGACCAGTATTGCTATTACGTCGCTGGCGTGGTCGGCGAGATGCTGACCGAGCTTTTCTGCGACTATTCCTCGGAAATCGACGAGCGGCGCGAGGAGTTGCTCGCCTTGGCGGTCTCTTTCGGGCAAGGGTTGCAGATGACCAATATTCTCAAGGACGTTTGGGAGGACCATCGGCGCGGGGCATGCTGGTTGCCGCGCGACGTCTTCCGCGCGGCGGGCTACGACCTAAGTCGCCTGTCCACCGAAGAATCCAGCCCCGCGTTCGCCAAAGGCCTGTTCGAGCTGGTCGCGGTCGCCCGCCACCATTTGGCGAACGCGTTGCGGTACGTCACCCTCATCCCGCGCCACGAGACCGGCATTCGCCTGCATTGCCTGTGGGCGCTGGGAATGGCCGTCCTGACCCTGCGCCGCATCCACGCGAGTCCCGCTTTCCAGAGCGGGCGGGAAGTGAAGATCTCGCGCCGCGACGTGCGGACCGTCGTTTCGGTCACCAGCGTCACGGCTCGCTCGAACGTCGTCTTGAAACTGCTGTTCCAGACGCTGACGCTCCGCCTCCCTCGTTCCAGAATGGGTTTTCTCCAGCGAACCCGGTCGGGACCGCGGCACGTCCCGTAGCGCGAAAAGGTCGACGGATATTCCGGTATGGACGCTGCCAGTGTCAACTAAAGGCCAAGGAACCAAGGGCGAGGATCAGGCGACGACCAGTCCCTCCATATCCATGGAGAGAATCCGCGCCGTGGGAGAAGGCCCGCGAGCGATGCGAGAACGGCGAGCCCGCCCTCGCGGGCTCCGCATGGATAGCGGAAAAAACCGGGTTTAGTGTAGAGTGTATTTCCGGGCGCGGGCGCAGAGCGTGAAGAATCCGGGAAAATGAGAATGATGAAAGTTGTCTTGGCCAAGCCGCGCGGATTTTGCGCCGGAGTCGACCGGGCCATCGAGATCGTCGAGGAGGCATTGAATTTCTATAGCCCGCCGATTTACGTCCGGCACGAGATCGTCCACAACCGACGCGTCGTGGAAAATCTGAAGGCGAAAGGCGTTAAGTTCGTGGAAGAGCTCGACCAGATCCCCGACGACGCGATCGCCGTGTTCAGCGCGCACGGCGTCTCCCAGAAAGTTGAGCAAGCCGCCGCGCGGCGGGACCTGCAGGCGATCGACGCCACATGCCCCTTAGTCTCGAAAGTGCATAAGCAGGGAAAGCGCTACGCCGACCAAGATTACGATATCATCCTGATCGGGCATGAGAACCACCCCGAGGTCGAGGGAACTCTCGGACAGATCCAGGGAGCGGTGTTGCTGATCAGTAGCGTGGAGGACGTGGAAACCCTAGAGATCCGCAACCCCGACAAGGTCGCCTACATCACGCAGACGACCCTGTCCGTCGACGATACCCGGGAGATCATCGATGCCTTGCGGAGACGTTTCCCGAAAATCGCCGGGCCCGACATCAAGGACATCTGCTACGCCACCCAGAACCGCCAGGCCGCGGTGCGCGCTCTCGCGACCCAAGTGGACCTGATCCTCGTGGTGGGGGCGAGAAACAGCTCCAACTCGAATCGCTTGTGCGAAGTCGGGAACGACAGCGGGGTCCCGAGCTATCTGGTCGAGGATCCCAAGAAAATCGACCCCAAGTGGTTGCGCGGAAAAGAGACGGTCGGAATCACCGCCGGCGCGTCGACCCCCGAGGAACTGGTGCAGGATCTGATCACGACGCTGCGCGAGCACGCGGAGCTGGAAATTTCCACGATGGACGGAATCGAGGAGAACGTGCGGTTTCCTCTTCCGTCTTCCTTGTACGAGGTGGAAAAGGAGAGAGCCGACCGAGCGCGAAGGTTGGAACGCTCCGAAGCCTGATCGGCCAAAGCGCCGTCTTCAGGTCTGGCACCGCGGGCAATAGACGCTTGAGCGCTGGCCGATTCTTCGACCGCGCAACAGTCCTCCGCACCGGGGGCACGCCTCGCTCGCGCGTCCGTAGACTTGGAGCTCTTGGGCGAAATACCCCGGCTCTCCCTCCGCTTTCGCGAAATCTCGCAACGTCGTCCCTCCGGCCCGGATCGCCTGTTCCAGCACCGTCCTCATCGCCTTGGCGAGATCTCGATAGCGATCCCTCCCGATTCTCCCCGCCGCGCGGACCGGCGAGATTCCCGCCCGAAACAAGGCCTCGTTCGCGTAGATGTTGCCCATCCCCGCGACCACCCGCGAGTCCATCAGGAAGTTCTTGACCGCGACCGAGCGTCCGCGCGACCGGGCGTACATCCAATCTCCGCCGAACTCCTCGCCCAGCGGCTCCGGTCCGAGGTCTTTCAGCAATCGATGCCGCGCGGGGTCGGCGCGAGTCCAGTGCAGGCTCCCGAATCGACGCGGATCTCGAAACCGCAGGACCGCGCCATTTTTCAAGCGCAGATCCACATGGTCGTGGGGCCCTGGCGCGGGCGGGTCCCGAAGCGCCCGCAACGAGCCCGACATGCCGAGATGCCAGATCAAGTGTCCCGCCGCCAACTCGATCAGCAGATATTTGGCGCGACGCCGGACCGTCCGGACGCGCTGATTCTCGACCGCGTCCGGGAGCGCCCGGCTGATCGTCCAGCGCAACCGACGTTGCCGAATGACCATCCGGTCGACCTCTTCTCCGACCAGGTATGGCGCGATCCCGCGCCGCGCCGTCTCCACTTCCGGCAGTTCGGGCATCAGCGGCCTGCCGGGATCGTCAAGAACGTCGAGATCAGATGACGCGCCCGCCTCTCGTCGAGCCAAACTCCGGGTCCGGTCCGCCAAATCGGCGTTCCGTCCAGAGCGCCCTCAAGAACGGGAAAGTTCCCGAAGCTCTCCTTTTTAGACTTGATTCGGTTGAGCACGACGCCCGCGAGGCGAGCGCCCGACTCTCGCACCGCCTCGCAAGTCAGCAGACCTTGGTTGATGGCGCCCAAGCGATCCTCGACCACCACCAGAACCGGCAATCCCAGACTCATGGCGAGAGATTGCGCGTCTCCGTCCTCGGCCAAGGGAGTTCTCCACCCTCCCGCGCCCTCGACGACCAGCGCTCCATCGCGATGGCAAAAGTCGATCAAGTCTCGCATCCAGATCGGGACCCCTTCCCGCCGCGCCGCCAGCATGGGCGCGATCGGAGCGCGTAGCTTTCGTAGCGCGACCGGCTCCGATTCGGCCAGCCGCGCCGCCGCGCGCAACACCTCCGCGTCCCGGGCGCGCAGCGTTCCCGCGACCTCCACGCATCCCGATTCGACGGGTTTCAGGGGGCGCGGGTCCTCCCCCTGTCTCCGCAGATCGCGAATCAAGCGGGCCGCCACCCAAGTCTTTCCGACTCCGGTATCGGTTCCGGTAACGAGCACGCCGCGCGAATGGGAGCGCATCACATATAATTTCTGGCGAACGCCGCGAGAATCGCGCGGAATCTTACTCGCACCCAGTGAACGCTCCAAATCCCGTCTTCTCTTCCCGCCGCGAGACCGTCGCCGTGCGCGTCGGCTCGGTCATGCTTGGCTCCACGCATCCCGTCGCCGTGCAATCCATGACCGACACGCCTACCGCCAATGTCGCGGCGACGGTCGCGCAAGTCGGGGAGCTGGCGCGATCCGGGTCCGAGCTGGTTCGGCTGACCGTCAACGACCGGGCCGCGGCGGCGGCCGTCCCGCGCGTTCGCGAGCGACTGGAAGTTCTTGGCGTCACCGTGCCATTGATCGGGGACTTCCACTACAACGGGCACAAGCTTCTGGCGGAGTTCCCGGAATGCGCCCAGGCGCTGGACAAATACCGCGTCAATCCGGGCAACGTCGGGCGCGGCAGCTCGCGCGACCCCCACTTCGCCCAGTTCATCGAGCTCGCCTGCCGCCATCGGAAACCCGTGCGGATCGGCGTCAACTGGGGAAGCCTCGACCCAGCCCTGCTGACCGAGCTGATGGACGAGAACGCCAAGCTCGATGTCCCCCGGGACGCCACCGAGGTGCAGCGGGAGGCCATGGTTCAGTCGGCCTTGCGCAGCGCCGCCCAAGCCGAGGAGATCGGCCTGCCGCATGACGCTATCGTGCTGTCGTGCAAGATGAGCCGGGTCTCTCTAGTCGTCCAGGCGTATGCCGAGCTGGCCCGGCGTTGCGACTATCCGTTGCACCTGGGACTGACCGAGGCCGGCATGGGCACCCGCGCCATCGTCTCCAGCAGCGCGGCGCTCGCCTTGCTCCTGCAACGCGGGATCGGGGATACCCTTCGGGTTTCGCTGACTCCCGAGCCCGGTGGAAAGAGAACCGGGGAGGTTCGGGTCGCCTGCGACCTGCTGCAGAGTCTCGGCCTCCGCCACTTCATGCCCGCGGTGACGGCCTGTCCGGGTTGCGGTCGGACCAGCAGCGACTATTTCCAGCGCCTGGCGCGAGACATCGAGCGCTATATCGCCGAGCAGATGCCCGCGTGGAAAAAGCGCTACCCGGGAGTCGAGAACCTGAACGTGGCGGTGATGGGTTGCGTCGTCAACGGCCCGGGCGAGAGCCGGCATGCCGATATCGGGATCAGCTTGCCAGGCTCCAACGAGAACCCGAGCGCCCCGGTATACGTGGATGGAGAGCGGGCGCGAACCCTCAGCGGAGAGAGAATCGCCGAGGAATTCCAGGGAATGCTGCGCGATTACGTGGAAAAAAGGTTCTCGTCCGTATAATCGGTCCTTGCCCCGCTTTTTCATGAGCATCCGAACATTCGAGGGCCGAACGCCCAACATCGCCGATACCGCCTATGTCGACGAGCGGGCGCTGGTGATCGGAGACGTTCGCTTGGGCGACGACAGCTCGGTCTGGCCCATGACCGTCTTGCGCGGGGACGTCCACTCGATTCGAATCGGGGCTCGAACCAACATCCAGGACGGCAGCGTCGTGCACGTCACGCACGATTGCGAATACTCTCCCGGGGGATACGCCGTCAGTATCGGAGACGACGTGACGGTGGGCCACCGGGTCATCGCCCACGCCTGCGAGATCGGCGACCGATGCCTGATCGGGATGGGCTCGATCATTCTGGACGGGGCCGTCATTGAGACCGAAAGCATGATTGGAGCCGGGTGTCTGGTGCCGCCCGGCAGGCGCCTTGAGGGAGGAGGCCTCTGGATCGGGAGCCCAGCCCGAAAGTTGCGCGACCTGAGTCCCGAGGAGATCGAGTTCCTGCGGTACTCGGCGGCCCACTACGTGGAAACCAAGAATCGCCACGAAGCGAATCGCCCTTCATAAAGATTAGGAGTTCGAGACATGAGCGCGACCAAGCCCTACGGCCTGCGAACCCGAGCCATCCACGCCGGAGCCGCGCCGGACCCAGCCACCGGCGCCCGGGTCGCTCCCATCCATCAGTCGGCCGCCTTCGTCTTTCAGGACGTCGAGCACGCCGCCCGGCTGTTCAACCTGGACGAGGCGGGTTTCATCTATTCGCGCCTGACCAACCCCACGGTCAGCGCGCTGCAGGACCGCATGGCCGACCTGGAAGGAGGAGTGGGCGCGGTGTGCACGGCCTCTGGCCATTCCGCGCAAATGCTGGCCCTGTTCGGCCTGATGAGAGCGGGCGACGAGTTCGTCGCGTCCAACAAGCTGTACGGCGGCTCGATCACGCAGTTCGGGCACTCCTTCGACCGTTTCGGCTGGAAGGTCGCGTTCGTCGACCCGGACGATCCGGACAACGTCCGTCGGGCCTGCAACGAGCGCACCCGCGCCGTCTTCAGCGAGAGCTTGGCCAATCCGGGCGGCACGATGTGCGACGTTCGGGGCCTCGCCGACGCGGCGCGCGAGCATGGCGTTCCGCTGATCATCGACAACACGCTGGCGACGCCGGCGCTATGCAATCCGATTGATCACGGCGCCGATCTGGTGGTCCACTCCACCACCAAGTTTCTGTCTGGCCATGGCAACGCGGTCGGGGGCGCGGTCATCGATTCCGGAAATTTCGACTGGTCCGCGAGCGACCGCTACGCCCACCTGACCGACCCGAACCCGGCTTACCACGGGATGTCGTTCGTGGACAAATTCGGGAAACTCGCCTACACGGTCTACTCCATCGCGGTAAGCCTGCGCGACCTCGGCCCGACCATGTCGCCGATGAACGCCTACCTAACGCTGACCGGGATCGAGACCTTGCCGCTGCGCGTGCGCCAGCATTGCGACAACGCGCTGGAGGTCGCGCGATGGCTGGAGCGGCATCCGAAAGTGGAATGGGTGTCCTACGCGGGCCTGCCGTCCAGCCCCTACCATGAACTGGCCCAGCGCTATTGCCCAGAAGGCGCCGGATCGGTCTTCACTTTTGGAGTGCGCGGCGGCTATGAAAGCGGCGTGAAGGTCGTCGAGAGCGTGAAACTGCTCTCGCACCTCGCCAACATCGGCGACACGCGCTCGCTGATCGTGCACCCAGCCTCCACCACGCACCGCCAGCTCAGCGACGAGCAGAAGACCGCGGCGAGCGCGGGACCGGAGGTCATCCGCTTGTCCATCGGAATCGAGGACGTCGACGACATCATCGCCGACCTGGACCAGGCTCTGGGCACCATCACCAGAGGAGAGAAATGAATCCAAAAGAAGTGATCGAGGCGTATTTCGCGGCGTGGGACGCTCACGATTCCCAAGCCGTGATCGACCTGTACGCGGAAGACGGAACGTACCAAGACCCCGCCACCGAGATCCCGCTTTCGGGGCGGGCGATCGGCGACTACGCCGAGGGACTGTTCGCCGCGTTTCCCGACCTGAGGCTGGAACTGATTTCTCAGGCGGAAACCAGCATCGGGCAGATCGCCGTTCCGTGGCTGCTGTTCGGCACCCACCAAGGACCGCTGGGAGAGACGCCGGCGACCGGGAAATCCGTGACGATCCGGGGTTGCGACTACATCGTGGTCGAGGACGGAAAATTAAAAACCGTGTACGGTACGTTCAGCCTCCCGGAACTGACGGAGCAATTGTCCTGAGAGACATGCGCGTCACCGTCAACGGAAAGGCCCACGCCCTCCCCGAGGCGATCACGGTCGAGGGGCTGACGCGGCGCTTGCGCGTGGAGGGGCGCGTCGCGCTGGAGGTCAACCACGCGGTCGTGCCGCGTTCCCGCTGGGCGGAGCATGCCCTGCGCGACGGCGACTCCATCGAGATCGTGCGGGCGATCGGAGGGGGCTGACGTGACCGACGATCCGCTAATCCTCGCCGGGCGCTCCTACACGTCCCGCCTGCTGGTCGGCACCGGAAAATACAGGGACCTGGAGCAAACCCGCGCCGCGGTCGCCGCCTCGGGCGCGGAAATCGTGACCGTGGCCCTGCGCCGCAGCAACATCGGCCAAGACCCGGACGCGCCCAACCTGCTGGACGCGCTGCCACCGGACGAATACACCATTCTGCCGAACACCGCGGGTTGCTACACCGCCGAGGACGCCATCCGCGTTTGCCGGCTGGCCCGCGAGCTGCTCGACGGGCGCGAACTGGTCAAGCTGGAGGTGCTAGGCGACCCGCGCACCCTGTACCCGGACGTCGCGCGAACCCTGTCCGCGGCCGAGACCCTGGTCGCGGAGGGCTTCGACGTGATGGCGTACACCAGCGACGACCCCATCGCCGCGCGGCGGCTGGCGGAAATCGGTTGCGTCGCCGTGATGCCCTTGGCCGCGCCAATCGGATCGGGCCAAGGCATACGCAATCCAGAAAACCTCAAGATCATTCTTGAGGAAGCCTCCACGCCCATTCTGGTGGACGCCGGAGTCGGCACCGCCTCCGACGCCGCCATAGCGATGGAGCTCGGATGCGACGGCGTGCTGATGAACACGGCCATCGCCGAAGCGGGCGATCCCGCGAGCATGGCCCGGGCCATGCGTCTGGCGGTCGAGGCGGGACGCCTCGCGTGGCGCTCCGGACGCATGCCGAAACGCCGCTTCGCCTCCAGTTCCAGCCCGACCGAAGGCGCCTTGGCGTGACCCGGAACGCCGCCAGCCAGCGGCGACCGATCCGCTCGTTCACCCATCGAGCCCGCGGCCTGACGAAAGATCGCGAGAAAGAATTCGCGTCCCTGCTGGAACGCTACGGACGAGCCATCCCGGCGCGGGGATTCCATCCAGAGACCTTGTTCGAGCGACCCGGCCCGATCACGCTGGAGGTCGGTTTCGGCCGCGGCGAGGCGTTACTGGACGAGGTCCAGAGCCACGTGGAGCGCAACGCGCTGGGAATCGAGGCGTATCGCCCCGCGCTGTTTTCCGTATTGCGGAAGGCCGAGCGGGCCGGAATTAACAACTTGCGAGTGGTCTCTGGAGACGCGGCCGCGTTGCTGCCCAAGTTTCCGGCCGACTGTCTGCGGCTGATCCGCATCCTGTTCCCGGACCCTTGGCCCAAACGCCGGCACCGGAAGCGTCGCCTGCTCCAAGAGCGATTTCTGGACGAATGCGCCCGCTGTCTCGCGCCCGGCGGTCTCCTCCACTTGGCGACCGACTGGGCGGACTACGCGACGCAAATCGAGCGAATCGTGGACGAAGCGTCATTCTGGAGAAGCGTGCCCGACCTGCCGGATCGGCCAGAAACCCATTTCGAGCGTCGAGGCCGGCGACTGGGGCACGATATCTGGGAGCGCGCGTTCGCGCTCCGCGCCGCCGCGGGCGGCCAAAGCGAGATTCGGCCTACGCGTCTCCCTCGCGCGCCTTGAACCAAGTCCAGCCGATCAGCACCAGCAACACCAGCCATCCCCACGGATAGGAAAACGCTCCGGCAAGGAACAGCCCCATCGAGGCGCACCATGCCAACGCCAGCGCCGCCAGCAGAAGCAACCATTGATTCTTGCGCATCATCGCTCCTCGCCCCGATTCTCGAGCGAGGTTTCGGTGGATTGTACCGCAGGCGCCGATCAGGCGACGCGGCTTCGAAGCCACGGGCCGCCTTCGGGTATGGGCGCGATCCTCTTCCACCCGCTCGCCAACCCCGCGCCTGGACCCAATCGTTGCTACAATAGCGCGCGTCGAGACCAAACCTATGCGCCATGAGCGAAAAGCAGGAAAAAATCGAGAAGTTGCTAGAAATGCAACGCCGATTCATCGCCCTTGACCGAGAAAGAGGCGTCAGCATGGACGAGTATTTCGCGCCGGAGGAAGATTCCGAGTTGCGCGACTACCGGAAAGACTACGCGGAATGCGCGATGGAGGTCGTGCAACTCGCGCACGAGGAGAAAGGCTCCAAAAACTGAAGTCTCGCGCTGGTTACGTTTTCTTTCCGAATAGATACACCGGCGGCGGCCCCGCTGGCAACGGTGGTCCTTGATAGCCGCTCAGCTTCGGGCTCGGCGGCAATTCGCGCGCGGGGGGCGTGAGATCCTTGTAGTCGAATTCCGATAGCAGGTGGTGAATGCAGTTCAGGCGCGCCTCCTTCTTGTTGTCTCCCTTGATCACGGTCCAGGGCGCTCGCTCGGTGTGGCAGCGCTCGAACATCCGGTCGCGCGCGCGCGTGTAGTCGTCCCACCGAAACCGCGCCTCCAGATCCATCGGACTGAGTTTCCAGCGCTTCAGCGGATCGTCTCGACGCGCCTGGAAACGCCGCTCCTGCTCTTCGCGACTGATCGCGAACCAGTACTTGATCAGCCGGATTCCGGAATTGAAAAGCATCTCCTCGAACTGGGGACAGCTGACCAAGAACTCCTGCGTCTCGATCTCGGAGCAGAATCCCATCACCGTCTCCACTCCGGCCCGGTTGTACCAGCTACGGTCGAACAGCGCGATCTCGCCAACTCGGGGAAGATGGGCGACATAACGCTGAAAGTACCATTGCCCCCGCTCGCGCTCCGTGGGTTTAGGCAACGCCACCAGACGCACGATACGCGGATTCGTGTGTTGGATGATCCTCCGGATCACTCCGCCCTTCCCCGCCGCGTCCCGGCCCTCGAACAGTACGACGACGCGCAGGCCCTGGGACTGAATCCAGTACTGAAGCTTGATCAACTCGACCTGCAGGCGCTCCAACTCTCGCTCGTAGCCCCGCTCGTCAATCCGCTTAGGCTCAGACATCCGCCCACATCCTCAACAATCGGGAATACACCCAGTCGAGCCTCGAAAGGTCCTCGCCCTCTGGATCCTTCTCCATGTTCCGCTCGCGCAAGGCATCCAGTGTCTGGAGAATCTCGCGGCGCTGCTCATCCCGAACCTGACTTTGAATCCAAAGCACCGCCGCCCACCGCTCGCCCGCGGTCACCTCATCGACCCGGTGCAGGCGCCCGGCGGGATACAACGCGGCGTCTCCCGCCGGATATCGGGCGGTCCTTCTCCCATAGGGGGTCTCCACAACCAGCGCGCCGCCTTCATACTCGGAAAGGTCGCTCAAGAACACGGTGACCGCCAAGTCCGACCGGTAGCCCCCCTCGCCCATCACGGCCTCGTCCGTATGCCAACCGTAGCGCATTCCCGGTCGATAGCGAGAGAAAATCGGGTGGCTGACGCGCAACGGAAGCGCGTGACGCCGCACCATGGGGTGATTCCGAAGCGCCCGCGCGACGCGAAGCTCCAGAGGCTCCCGCTCGGACCGGGGGGCCTGGAATTCCTCGTTCTTTTTGACTTCGCTAGCCAGACGGCCCGCGCTGGAGCGACCGTCCGCGAACCTGCCCCGTCTCAACTCCGAACGAATCGTCTCCAGATCTTCAGGACCCAGCACTTCGGGAAGGTGGAGAAGCATGGCGAGAGAACTAATTCCACCTCATTATAATGACTGGATGGCCCGCATATGCGTTCTGGGAGGCACTGGCTTCGTCGGCCGGGCGCTGGCCAGCGATTTGGTGGAGCGGGGGCACCGCGTGCGCGTTCTGACCCGGCACAGGTTTCGCCACCGTTCTTTACTGGTTCTCCCGAACCTGGATCTGGTGCAGACGGATGTCCACCAGAGAAAGTCGCTCACGCGCCATACCGAGGGCATGGACGTTATCGTCAACCTGATCGGCATCCTCAACGAATCCCGCGTCCGCAAGCGAACCTTCAAGAAAGCCCACGTCGATCTGGCGCAAAATCTCGTCTCCGCCTGCCACGCGCATGAAACCCCGAGATTGCTGCAGATGAGCGCGCTTGGCGCCGACCGAAACGCGCGAAGCCATTACCTGCGCAGCAAAGCGGAAGCGGAGACCGCGCTGCTCCAATTCAGCGGAACCACCAGGGTCACGAGTTTTCGGCCCTCTCTGATCTTCGGCCCCGGCGATCACCTCATCGGACGCTTCACCTCACTGCTCCGCTGGGCTCCGTATCTCTTTCCTCTAGCCTGCCCAAACACTCGCTTCGCCCCAGTTTACGTCGGCGACGTCGTCACGCGCATGCGCGATTCCCTGGATGATCGGAAAACCTATTCGCGATCCATCCACCTGTGCGGCCCGGAGATATACACGTTACGGGAACTGGTCGAGCTGATCGCCTCGACCGCTGGCCTGAAGCGCAAGATCGTCCCCCTGTCTCCTTTCCTTTCCCGGATGCAGGCGCGCGTTCTGGAGCGGGCGCCCGGAAAACCATTCACGATGGACAACTACCGTAGCCTGCAGGTCGACAGCGTGTGCCCCGAAACGGACCCGCCCTGTCCCACCCATCTGGAGCCAGTCATGCGGGCGATGCTGGAAAAGGACTGAGGATGCCGCGCGGGCGTCAATCGCGCAAGATGAAGGTGACCGGCCCATCGTTGACCAGGTGGACCTCCATGTCGGCCCCGAACTTCCCAACTTGAATCTGGTCGTGCCGCCGCAGGCACGCCTCGCGAAGACTCTCGAAAAGCTCGCGCCCGGCCTCCGGCGGCGCGGCGGAGCTGAAGCTCGCGCGCATGCCTTGGTCGGTGGCGGCCACGAGCGTGAACTGCGGAACCAAGAGCAACTCGCCCCGCGCGTCGACCAGAGAGCGATTCATTTTTCCGTTCTCGTCGGCGAACAGGCGATAGCCCAGGATTCGCTCGGCCATCCGCTCGGTCCGCTCTGGTGAATCCCCTTTGTGGAAGCCGACCAAAACCAGGACCCCAGCGTCCACATCCGCCACGACTCGCCCGCCGATGACGACTCGGGCCTCGGTCACGCGCTGAAGCAAGGCGATCATGGAAGCTCGCCCGACTCGCGGGATACATCTTGGTGCTCCAGCGACGATCCCGCCTTCCGCTCCCGAATCTCCCGGGCATAACGTCTCTTTCCGCCCAACGGTCGCGTCTACCCGCCCGCGGAGGGCCTGCTACTCTTTCCCCCATGAACGGATGGCTCATGGCACCACTTCAACCGGAGATTCGCCAGCGGCTCCAGAATCGCCTCGGGGTAACCCAGAAGGTCCGTCATCACCGCCCGATCCAAGTCGACGCGAACCTCATCCCGATAGGCCTCGTTCGCTGGCAGAAAGATCCTTTCCTGAAATTCCCCAAATAGTTCCGCGGCCCGCTCCAGCTGCAGGTCCGTCAGCGCTCGCGGGTCCAAGACCCTCAGTTCTGGTAAGGTGCTTATGGTTAAGCGACTCCGACCCTGTTGCTGAAGAGAGCCTCGCCACCAGAAGCACATCAAACCCAGGGTGGAATTCGCCCAGAGAACGACGACATCCTCCCACCGCGAGTCGCTGAGCCGAAAACTGGGCCAAGCACCTCCGCCTATGATCGGTCCAGAGGCGCGGCAGGCCGCGAGACTTTGAGAGTTAAGCCGAAAATTCAAACTGAAATGCATGCGAGTCGCCGTCTCCCAGACCTCCACCGCGCGGTCCTCGCAACCCGGTAGGACTTCGCCCTGTTTGTCTGGAGCCACCACAAGACGCCGCTCCCGGTCGGCGGCATGGCCCCAGAGCATCGGATAGTCCGGGGCCGGCCCGATGTCGACGACCCGGAAGGGTCCGCGATATGGCGGAGCTCCGGGATTCAGCGATCCAATATCCCGATACAGCAAACCGCGCTCTCCCAATTCGCCCAACTCCACAATAGGAACGCTATGTCTCTCTCCATAGCGAGACATGCGAAGCTGGCCCCGCTTCAGTTCCATCAGCGTCTCCGCGAGACTCGCGTCTCGCAACGCCGCGCATCCCCCTTCGTCCAGAGGCGCCCGGATGTAGACACCGAGCCCTTGCTTTCCCGCGCGCAGATGTCCCATCCTAGAGCTTGCCGGCAACTCCCCGACCAGCCTGCTCACCTCTGCCGCTTCCAGCAAAGTCGCTGGTCGACGCGCTAGGTTCACGAACAACGCGTCGTCATCGGGGGGCTCCCCTGAATTAGCCTTCGTGCCCAAGACCAATGCCTCCGCCATGCCGGTGTCCGCGGAGAAGGCCCGGTCCGTGTTTCCAACCGTGGCGATCGTGATTACCGTGATGTCGCGATATTCCCTGCGTAGCAACTCGCGCGCCGCCCGCCATGATTCCCCCTTGGTCACCGTGATCGGGAGAACCAAGGCGATAATTCCGCTCGGCTTCACTTTGGCATGCGCCAAATCGATGAAGTTCGACGCCAGCCCCGCGTTTCCATGCCCAGCAGGGAGGATCAAATCTCTCTGGATCGCGGCCAGACGATCCGACATCGCGCATTGTTCGTCTCTCGTGGTCTTGAAACCCGCGAACGAGGGCACCGGCGCCTCCGTATTCTCGTGATTGGTCGGCCGCGTGAAAGGAGGGTTCATGATCACCAGATCCACCGAGCCGTGCGGCAGCTTGATATCGCGCGTCTCCTCCTCGCCGCCTCCCCCGGCTCGTCTCTGCCCAGTGGAGAACAGCGACTGGGCTTGCTTCGCGGAAATCAAATCAAGCGAACCGATGGCGGTCCCCTCTCCCGCGCTTCGCTCCACACCATAGGGCAGCGTGTAGACCCGAGTGTTGTCGAAAACCACCCCGGGATGAAAACTTGACAGCTGAGACGCGCACAGATGCGCCGCCGCCGGCATGATGTCGGCGGCGACGATGGCGCGCTCCATCATGGCGCGGTGCGCTTCGCGGTCATCGCCCCCCGCATGGCGGTATCGGCTCAGCGTCGCGTGGTAGGCCGAAGACAGAAGCGTTCCCGTGCCGCAAGAGAGATCGGCGATACGCAGGTCCGCGTATCCATCCAGATCCTCCCAATCGAAACGCAACCGCCTGATCGCCAACTCCGCCAGCAAAGTCGAGCTGGTGGGAAGGGTATAGAACGTCGCCAAGAACTTCCGGTCCACGATCATCTTCTGGAACATGCGCCCGGACAAGTCGTGCCGCGCGTTCACGCCCAGGCGGGAAAGCCGTTCCGCGGCGCACGCGAGCCCCTTCAGCGCCTGATGCGCGGTCCAAGAAGGCAAAATGGCGAGCAGGTCCGAGGCGATATGGAAAATCGGCCAGTAGTTGATCTCGTTCAGGATCCGCTCCCAAACGCCCAAAAGAGCAGGTCGCAGGTTCTCCGCCTCTTCTTGCCTCAATTTGGCGAGGCCCGGGATGCCATGACTTCCGGCGATGGAGTCATGGAAGGTCAGCGCGTTCGCGATGATGGTCATCGCCATCCGCCGGGTCTGCTCTCCAGCTCTCTGGCTCAGGGCGCGCCCCAATGCGCCATCCGTGTCAGTATCTCCCAGTTTTATGGAATCCTGGATCGCCCGAGTCGCGACGTTGACTCCCTCTTCCAAAATGGATATTCCCTCGTCTACCAAGCGCTGGGAAACCATCGCCTGCTCCGCGCACCGTGCGATGTCGTCCACTCCGCCGCGCAGCCATCCATCCTTGGGCCAGCGTTCTGGATCGTCCGCGGCGCCGGACAAGACGCAGTACTCGAACTCGGCCGTCCCGATACGATCTGGAAGATCCGCTTGTCCCTCTCGAAGGGCCGCCGGAATCCGGATCGCTATGGCTTGCTCTATCGCTCCTTCCGGTCCCCCGACCGACAGGCCAAGTCGAGATCTCGCGTCCTTTTCCACCGTGGTTCCGGGAACGAACTCCGTCTCCAGCACGACGGGCTGCGCTTTCGGAGGAGCGATTAGGATATCCGGCCGAAGTCCGGGGTCGCGAGGGAAAACCCTGTTCCGCTCCACTCCGAGGCTGTCTCTCCAGAGAGGATGCTTATGCCGGAGGGTTTCCGCGAGAATCGCGTTGAAAGCGGCTTCGTTGGTCCGGGGCCCGGGACTCATGGGAACCTGGTCGCGATAGGTGAGGGAGATAGATTGTAGAACATAAGAGGAACGCCGATCCAAAATCCAGTCCCGCCACGTGACTTCGGCGGGCTTCACACCAAGGTTTTTCGGCTGACGCGCCAAGCGCCTCGCCTAAATTTTCGAACGCGCTAATTGACGCGACCCCGGCGCGCATGCCGGGGCCGCGATCAGAAAGCCGGTCAGAAGCGAACCTTCAGCAGGACGCTCGCGCCGTAATCATGATTGTCGCCGTCCGACGCCGCGTAGTGAGCGTCCCCCGATAGCGTCGACTCCCCTTTATCATCCAAGACCATCACGCCCCCGACACCAACTCGCGCCCACGTGGACTCCGCCTCCGAGCGCAAGCGCGACCCCGACGCCATGACCTCCCGGCTCTCCGAGAACTCGCGCTCCACGTCCAATGAGGCGTACGTCTGGCCATTCTCCAGCAGCGCTCCAACCCGCGCCCGCACGCTGTCCTCCGAGCGGAACGACGCTCGACCGCTTCCAATAACGCCCGACACGTCGTCAAAGCCGTCGACGTCCACCCAGGTCCACGTCAATCCCCCGCGCGGAACCAGCGCGAAGCCGTCCATATCCATGCGCCTGCCGACCTCCACGCTGATCGCGTGGCCGTCTCCGTCCAGACCGGACGCCACCATCCCCCGAGTCTCCGAGCTCAAGTCGACATCCTCGAACCGCGTGTACGAGAGCTCCCCGTCCGCGTACCAGCCGTCCTCCCCCCGCCA
Organism: uncultured candidatus Poriferisulfidus sp.; assembly: GCA_965116025.1. Taxonomy (GTDB): domain Bacteria; phylum Pseudomonadota; class Gammaproteobacteria; order Poriferisulfidales; family Poriferisulfidaceae; genus Poriferisulfidus. The sequence continues at coordinate 1,014,067 of OZ220480.1, read as the reverse complement.
GGTCGCCGAAGCGCCCACGCCAACGCCCGAGACCTCGATCTTCCCGCCACGCGCGACGTCCGCCTCGCCGTCCCGGTAATGCGCGCTCACGCCCAGCATCAGCCCCGGCGCGTCCGTAGGAACGACGAAGCCCGTCTCCACGCCCCAGCGCTCGAAGTCCCAAGACAGCGCGCGACCCGCATCGTCCATCTCGGTCGTGGATGTCTCCACCTCCCGCTCGCCGTCGCTCGCCAACACCCGCGCCCACGCGCCCCCGCCGTCTCGCGTCGCCGACAAACGCGCCTGACGGCCGCCCGGAGCGCTCATCTCCAGCAGCACCGACGGCAGCGCCTCGTACACCCGAGCCCGGGCGTGATACGTCCGGCTGATCTCCTTCTCCGAGTCCACCTGGAACTGGTGCCCGCCCGCGATCGACTTCAGCGTGACCATCCGCTCGAACACCGCGTCATACACCCCATGCGTCCCCGTCTTACCCGACGTCGCCTTCACCGCGTCCCCCACGGCGATCATCTTCTTCGCGCCGGCCATCAACTCCCGCTGGAAGACGTTCGGCGCGTCCTTTCCACTATTCAGGAATTTCCCCATGACGAACGCGATCTGCCCATGCGCGTTCTCCTTCAGGGTGACATGCAGCGCCTTGTCCGCGCTCACCGCGGTCCCCGACGTCGCGCCGATCTCCGCCTTCGGCCCGATCACCAGCGTCCCGCCGTTCACCATCCGAACGCCGGCGTGGTCTCCACCACCGCCCATCACCTTGCCGTTGATCGTGACCGTCTGGTCATATTGCCCTTTCCGGGCGTGGTCGGACGCGAAGGTCCGCATCCCCTTGACATGCACCCCGTCCTTCTTGGCCCGGATCGTCGCCATCTCCCCCACCGTGACCTCGATCTTCCCGGCCTTGGTGGCATCGTCGTAGGTGATCTCCGTATTCGCGTAGGTACCCTGGTAGATGGTGGCCGTCTCCGCGTAGACGCCGTGGCCGTCCGCCGTGATCGTCCCGCCGGCCACGTCGATCGTGATCGGCACTCTCACCTTGGGGCTCCTGGCCCCCACATCGTCCAGGTCTTTCACGTAAGCGAGAATGCCGTCGCCCTTCGACGTGACGTCCGCCTTCGACGTGATCTTGATCTCCCCGATATCGGACTCGTAGGTGGAGGGATCGCTAATGATGATATTCTTGCCGGGAAGCGGCTTGGGCTCCGAACCCCCATGAATGGCGGAAACGCCAGCGGTCCGGGACTTCAGGTCCGCCAACTCCGTCTGGTGATCCTCTATGAGCGAGGAGAAGGCGTTAGGCTGGTCGCCCGCGACGATCTCCCCCGCCAGATGCTGCACGACCACGGCACCCCAGCCGCGATGCAGGGCGACCACCCCCGAGCCCTTCGCGTGGATGTGGCCCTCATTGGTGACCATGATGTCGTTCTCGTCATCGGCGTTGCTGATCTCGGCGACCACCCCGTTCTCGCCGACCGGAGTCCCCGCGGTTCCGATCCGCGCCCCGGACTCCACAGCCACCCGAACCGTTCCCCCGCTGGTCGACTGGGTCACCGACACGCCACGCCGACCCACGGTAGGCTCGTCTCCCTCCATGCCGATCCGCGCCCCGGATTTCAGCGTCACCTCTATGTCCCTGCTGACATCACTGGAATCGTCGCTATCGTCGTCATATTGTCTCTCAATAAAGATTCCATCTCTTATGTCTCCCGTCCGTGAAATCTCGCCGGCGAGATCCACCTTGATCAAACCGCCTTTGTGCTGAGAGTAATAGATGTAAATCCCATTCCCTCCATTTCTTCCACTCGGGTCGTCCGCCGTCAGGGTGCCCCCCGTCACGTCGACCGTGACCGGAACGACGGAATCACCGTTCCCCCGCGTGATGACGTAAATGGCGCTTCTTCTCGCTCTGTTGTCGCCTTCTTTGCCGTGGATCGGATGGGCGACGATGTCGCCGCTCGACTCGACCAGGATCGAGCTGCTGGGCTTCGCGCCCGTCGGCGTCCGCTTTTCCCAATGCTCCACGTAGATCCCTCCTCTGTGCCGGTCGGAGAAGCTGACTTTATCCATCTCCAGCGGCGTGGCCACGTTCGCCATCGTCAGCGTGTCCGCGTACCGAGCCGGATCCTTGACCACGATCCGGCCATGATGGCGAATGGCGATATTCCCGCCCCGATCCGCCTTGTCAGCTTTATTCGAGATCGCCCGAATCCCCATCGACGTCACGCTCCCCTCCAACGTCTCGATCTCGATGTCGCCCTTCCCGTCGTGCTTCGCGTAAATCCCCGCGTAGTGGCCATGCACCATGCCCGCGTTCGTCACCTTGATCTTCCCGGCTGGATAGTTCGCGTTGGCGCTGTCCCCGTCCACGAACGCGGCGTGAACCCCGTACCGTCCCGCCGGCGCCGTCTCGCTCCCGATCACGGCGTCCTTCCCCACCATCACCTCCACCATGCCCGTCGTTGTCCCCGCGTCGTCATCCTTGTCGTACGCCACGTACACCCCGTCGTTCCGCGAGCCCAGCTTGTGATCCGGGTGGATGAACTTGAAAGTCCCCGTCTCGCCCGCGAGCGTCGCGTCCACCGTCGTCCGGGTCGCCCCGTTCACGACTTTCACGGCGCCATCCAAAAGGACTTTCAGGGTTCCGTGTCCGTTCAGATGGATCCCCGGGAACGCGTCGCTCGCGCTCGTGGGAAGCGCCTCGGCGGTGATGGTGACCGTGCCCGCCCCGGAAGGCTTCACGGTCAAGGTCAGACCCCCGGTCTTATCCTGATACTTGATCGGGGAATCGCTGGTGGAGGCGTAACTCGCGTCGCCGCAGGTGACCGGGCTGGTAGCGCCGCACTCGTTCACCGCGACGGCGGAGTGCGGAACCGCGAGAAAGGCCGTGAATCCGGCCAGAACGGTCAGGAAACGGAGGCTATGCCCCCCCCCCCCCCCCCCCCTATGCGGGAAGACGACGGAGCCCCGCGAAGCGCGGCGCGGACGATATTGGAAACGGAAAGACTCGCTTTCATCTGGGTCACCTCTTTTGATAAGTGAAATGCGCGGGGGAATTGTAGCAGACCGGAAACATCTTGCCGCCTCCGGCATATGCGTTGAATTGGGCGAACCTTTGGAAGAGACACTATAATTGCCCTGTGACGCGCCCGTGGCTCAGTGGATAGAGCACTGGCCTCCGGAGCCAGGGGTCGCAGGTTCGAATCCTGCCGGGCGCGCCAGCTTAGTTCCTCCCCGCCGCGAGCATAGTAGAATGGCGCGGAGTCGCGCCGTATCTCTTCACCCTCCAATGAGCGCCCGCACCGCCCGCATTCAGCGCGAAACCCGCGAGACCCGGATCGAGATCGAGATCGATCTGGACGGCAGCGGCCAAACGGACCTCCAGACCGGAATCCCCTTTCTCGAGCACATGCTGGAGCAGGTCGCCCGCCACGGCCTGCTGGACCTCAAGGTCCAAGCTGACGGCGACCTTTCGGTCGACGCGCACCATACCGTCGAGGATATCGGCATCGTGCTCGGCCAGGCCACGCGACAAGCTTTAGGCGACAAGAAGGGCATCCGCCGTTACGGTCATGCCTACGTTCCTCTGGACGAGGCGCTGTCCCGGGTCGTCATCGATTTTTCCGGCCGCCCGGGCCTGACCTACCATGTCCCGTATCCGCGCGCTCGGATTCAGGATTTCGACGTAGATCTAGTGCGCGAGTTCTTTCAGGGATTCACCAACCACGCCATGGTCACGCTGCATATCGACGGCCTGCGCGGAAGCAACGCCCACCATATCGCCGAGACCGCGTTCAAGGCGTTCGGCCGCGCCGTGCGCATAGCCGTGGAACAGGATCCACGGGAGACCGGCACCCCTTCGACCAAAGGCGTGCTGTAACCACGAACTGTCCGCCGCGCGATGCAGACCGTCGCCATCGTCGATTTCAGTTTCGGCAATATCCGTTCCGTGCATAACGCGCTATGCCGCCTGGCGGGCCCCTCCACGGACGTTCGAGTCGCGACCGAGCCCTCGGTCATTGAGCAAGCGGACCGAGTCGTGTTCCCGGGCCAAGGCGCCGCCCGGCACTGCATGCTCGCCCTGCGCGAGAAAGGCCTAGCCGAAGCGGTTCGGAACGCGGCCCGGGACCGCCCCTTTCTCGGAATTTGCATGGGCATGCAGATTCTGATGGAATACAGCGAGGAAAACGACGGGGTCGATTGCCTGGGGATGCTCGCTGGCGGAACGCGAGCGTTCGCTCCGCATGTCGAGAAAGGCGAAGGATTCAAAATTCCGCACATGGGCTGGAATCGCATCGGGCAGGCTCCCCATCCGCTGTGGGAGGACGTTCCCGATCACAGTTATTTCTATTTCGTGCATAGCTACTACACGGCCCCGCGCGACCAGGCAGCCATCGTCGGTCGCACTGACTACGTCGTGCGATTCGCTTCGGCGGTCGCCAAGAATCGAATGTTCGCCATGCAGAGCCACCCCGAGAAAAGCGGGGAGCACGGCCTGACGTTGTTGCGGAATTTTCTGCACTGGGATGGGCGGCGCTGAGCCCTTGAGGCGGACACGCCATGCTAATCATCCCAGCGATCGACATCAAGGAAGGGCGATGCGTGCGCCTGCGCCAAGGGCGGATGGACGACGAGACCATATTCTCGGACGATCCCGTCGGCATGGCGCGACGCTGGATCGACCAAGGCGCGCGACGACTGCACATCGTGGATCTGGACGGTGCCCGGGAAGGCCGGCCCGCCAACATCTCGATCATTGAGCGAATCGCGCGGGAGCACTCGGGCGTCCCGATCCAGGTCGGCGGCGGCATCCGAAGCGAGGAGGCCATCCAGACCTATCTGGATATCGGGGTCCGCTACACCGTGATCGGCACCCGCGCCGTGCGCGAGCCCCATTTCGTGGAAGAGCTATGCCTGGAATTCCCTGGCCACATCATCGTCGGGCTGGACGCGAAGGACGGCAAGGTGGCCACCGACGGCTGGTCCAAGCTGTCCCACCACGACGCCATCGATCTGGCCCAGCATTTCGTTCAGGAAGGAGTCGCTTCCATCATCTTCACCGACATCAGCCGGGACGGCATGATGAAGGGGGTCAACGTGGAATCCACCGTCGCGCTCGCCCAAGCCCTTCCCATTCCCATCATCGCGTCCGGCGGCGTTAGCGCCTTGGACGACATTAAGGCCCTTCAGGCCGTCGCCGACGAAGGCATCAGCGGCGCCATCATCGGGCGCGCCCTGTACGAAGGAAGCATTGACCTCAAACAGGCGCTGGCGCTGACCGCCACGTGATGGCTCTCGCCAAGCGCGTCATCCCATGCCTGGACGTTGATGGTGGCCGTGTGGTCAAGGGCGTGAAGTTCGTCGACATCCGAGACGCCGGCGACCCGGTCGAGATCGCCCGTCGTTACGATCAGGAAGGAGCCGATGAGATCACGTTCTTAGATATCACGGCGAGCCATCATGACCGCGAGACCACCGCCCATATGGTCGAAGCCGTGGCGGAGCAGGTGTTCATTCCCCTGACCGTCGGGGGAGGCATCCGGACCGTCGAGAATATCCGGACCCTGCTGCGCGCGGGCGCCGACAAGGTCGGCATCAACACGGCCGCCGTCCGCGACCCGGAGTTCGTGCGGGAAGCTAGCGAGACGGTCGGCAACCAGTGCATCGTCGTCGCCATCGATGCCAAGCGGGTCAGCGCGCCGGGCGCGCCGCCGCGTTGGGACATTTTCACCCATGGCGGGCGCGAGGACACCGGAATCGACGCTTTGGAATGGGGACGAAAGATGGAAGCGTATGGAGCGGGCGAGATTCTCCTGACTAGCATGGACCGGGACGGGACTCGAGAAGGATTCGACCTGGAGCTAACCCGAGCGATGAGCGACGCGGTCGGCGTTCCCGTCATCGCCTCGGGCGGAGTCGGCGCCCTGCGGCATCTCGTGGACGGGGTCACCGAGGGCGGCGCCGACGCCGTGCTCGCGGCCAGCATCTTCCATTTCCAGGAATACACGATTGGCGAAGCCAAGCTGCGCATGCGGGAAAACGGAATCGAGGTGCGCCTATGAATTCAGCGGACGATACCGAACGCGTTTTGGAACGATTGATGGAGACGCTCCGGAAACGCCGCGAGGCTGATCCCGACCGCTCCTACGTCGCCGCGCTGTATCGAGATGGAACTCCCGCCATCACGGCAAAAATCACCGAAGAGGCGGCCGAGACGGTGGCGGCGGCCGAAGCCGAGCGCGAGCATCTCGTGCATGAGGTCGCGGACCTGTGGTTTCACACCTTGGTCCTGCTAGCTTCGCGCGACCTTGACGCTCGCGACGTTCTAGAGGAATTGCGCCGTCGTTTCGGAACCTCGGGGCTGGAAGAGAAAGCTCGACGTGAAACGTGACGGCATTTAGGCCATGAGAAAGAGCACCCACATTTCCGCGCGGACGCGAACGCTACCGCTGAATCAGAAAATCTTGAAAACCCAGATGATCTTCGGCAGCTTCCCAATTGCCGCCTTTCCACTGACTTGACGAGAGCGTCAGCTCAGCGTTGAGACGAAAGTAGCGAGTGGCCGAGTAGCGCCCAACTGATCAGATAGCGGATACGGCGGTGATAGCGTCGGGGAACCCGGTCATCAGTTCACAGCGGACCATCATGCTCGGTTTGGGTCGCGCGACCATGCGAGCCCGCGGCTTGGCGCCTCGCCAAGGCTTTCGAAGCGCGCGGTTGACGCGGCCCCGGCTTGAAACGCCGGGGCCGCGATCACAACCCATCAGAAGCGAACCTTCAGCAGGACGCTCGCGCCGTAATCATGATTGTCGCCATCCGACGCCGCGTAGTGAGCGTCCCCCGAGAGCGTCGACTCTCCCTTCTCATCCAAGACCATCACGCCCCCGACGCCAATCCGCGCCCACGTGGACTCCGCTTCCGAGCGCAGATGCGCTCCCGACGCCATCGCCTCCCGACTCTCCGAGAACTCACGCTCCACGTCCAATGACGCGTACGTCTGGCCGTTCTCCAATAACGCCCCGATCCGCGCGCGCACGCTGTCCTCGGAGCGGAACGACACCTGACCGCTCCCATCGACACCCGAAACGTCGTCGAAGCCGTCAATGTCCGCCCAAGTCCACGTCAATCCCCCGCGCGGAACCAGCGCGAAGCCGTCCATCTCCATGCGCCTGCCGACCTCCACGCCGATCGCGTGACCCTCTCCGTCCAGACCGGACGCCACCATCCCACGCGCCTCCGAACTCAAATCAATGTCCTCGAAACGCGTGTACGAGAGCTCCCCGTCCGCGTACCAGCCGTCCTCACCCCGCCAGGTCGCCGAAGCTCCCACGCCCACGCCCGAGACCTCAATCTTCCCGCCACGCTTGACGTCCGCCTCGCCGTCACGGTAGTGCGCGCTCGCGCCCAACGTCACGCCCGGCAAGTCCGTGGGGACGACGATGCCCGTCTCCACGCCCCAGCGCTCGAAGTCCCAAGACAGATCATGCCCCGCCGTGTCCATCGCCGTCGTGGACATATCCGCCTCGCGCTCGCCGTCGCTCGCCATGACCCGCGCCCAAACGCCCGCGCCGTCCCGCGTCGCCGACAAGCGCGCCTGACGACCGCCCGGCGCGCTCATCTCCAGCAGCACCGACGGCAACGCCTCGTACACCCGAGCCCGGGCGTGATACGCCCGACCCGACTCCTCGAACTGGTGCCCGCCCTCGATCGTCTTCAGGGTGACTCTGGAAATGTCGTACACGCCGCGCGTCTCGAGGCCCGGGCTGAGCGCGTACTCCCCGCCCACCTTCACCCCATCGAAGGTCGTCGTTCCACTGTTGAGCATCTTCCCCTTGACGTAGCCGATGCGTCCGACCGCGTCCTTCTTCATGGTGATGGTCAGCCCCCCGTCCGACCTCACCGCGGTCCCGGACACCGCCTCCACCTTCGCCTTCGGCCCAACCACCAGCGTCCCGCCGTTCACCATCCGAACGCCGGCGTGGTCTCCACCGCCGCCCATCACCTTGCCGTTGATCGTGACCGTCTGGTCGTGTTCACCCGCCCGGGCGTGGTCGGACGCGAAGGTTCGCTTGCCCTTGACGTGAACGCCATCCTTCTTGGCCCGGATCGTCGCCATCTCTCCCACCGTGACCTCAATCTTCCCGGCTTTCGGCGCGTCCTCGTCCTCGTAGGTGGTGGCCGTCTCCGCGTACACGCCATACCCATCCGCCGTGATCGTTCCGCCTGAAACATCGATCATGATCGGGACGATCGTCTCAATGCCCTGTATCCCCGCCGTGTCGTCCAAGTCCTTCACATAGGCGAGAATGCCGTCGCCCTTCGACGTGATGTCCGCTTTCGACGTGATCTCGATCTTCCCGATCTTGGCCTCGTAGGTGGAAGGGTCTCGATAGTCGGCCGCCGTCTCGTCGGAAGCCGCTTGGGGTCGCTCACCCCCATGAACGGCGAGAACGCCGGCGGTTCTGCCTTTCAGGTCCGCCAGTTGCGGCTTGTGATCCTCCGATATCAAGGATTCCAAGATATCGCGCGCGTCGACCACGACGATCTCGCCTTTCAAGTGCTTCGCGACCACGTCGCCCCAACCGAGATTCAAAGCGGCCATCCCCGAGCCCTTCGCGTGGATGAAGCCTTCGTTGGTGACCATGATGTCAGTCTCGTCATCAGCGTTGACCGTATCAGTGAACACGCCGTGCCTGCCAACCGGAGTCCCCGTAGTCCCGATCCTCGCCCCCTCGGAGATGGTCACCCGGATCGTCCCACCGTCCGCTTGCTGGCGAACGTTCACGCCATCCCTGACCACGGTCGGCTCGTCTCCCTCCATTCCGATCCGCGCGCCGGACCTCAGCGTCACCTCAATGTCCCGATTAACCGAGACGTCGTGATCGACCGTGGAGCCCCGGTAAAGCCCGATCCCATCCTTCCCGTTCCTCATCCCGCTCCCCGTCCGGGCGATCTCGCCCGCCAGGTCCACCTTGATCAAACCGCCTTTGTGGTTCCCGTGATAGACGTAAATCCCGAACGATTCACTCCCCCTCAGAACGCCCCCCGTCACGTCGACCGTGACCGGCACGACGGAACCGGAGGCTCCCCGCGTGATGACGTAAATGGCGCTTCTGCCCTTGCTACCGTTCTCATAAGCGGTGATATCACCGCTCGACTGGACTAGGATCGAGCTGCTCGGCTTCGCGCCCGTGGGCGCATCCTTTTCCCAATGCTCCACGTAGATCCCGGCTCGGTGCCGGTCGGCAAAGCTGACTTTGTCCATCTCCACCGGCGTGGCCGTCGTCAGCGCGCCCGTCGTCATGATCTCGTCCGCGTACCGGGGCGGATTCTTCACCATGATCGCGCCATGATGGCGAATCGTGACGTTCCCGCCCCGACCCGCTTGGTTCGCCTTGTTCGAGATCGCCCGGATCCCCATCGACGTCACGCTCCCCTCCGACGTCTCGATCTCGATGTCCCCCGCCCCGTCGTGCTTCGCGTAAATCCCCGCGAAATGACCGTAGATCTCCCCCGAGTTCGTCACCTTGAGCTTCCCGGCCGGATAACCGCCGCCGTCCGCGTCCACGAACGCGGCGTGAACCCCGTACCGTCCCGCCGGCACCGTCGCGCTCCCGATCATCGCGCCCTTCCCCACCATCACCTCCACCATGCCCTTCGTTGTCCCCGCGTCGTCATCCTTGTCGTACGCCACGTACACCCCGTCGTTTTGCGAACCACGCTTGTGCTCCGGGCGAATGAACGATTGCTTCTCTCCGTCGTACGTGGCCTCCACCGTCGTTCGGGGCACTCCGTTCACGACTTTCACGGTGCCATCCAGAACGACTTTCAGGGTGCCTTCCCCATCCAGGTGGATCCCCGGGAACTCCTCGGTATCGTCCGCGGGAAGCTTCTTGGAAGTGATGGTGACCGTGCCCGCCCCGGAAGGCTTCACGGTCAAGGTCAGCCCCCCGGTCCGATTCTCATACTTGATCGGGGAGTCGCTAGTGGAGGTGTAACTCGCGTCGCCGCAGGTGACCGGGCTGGTAGCGCCGCACTCGTTCACCGCGACGGCGGAGTGCGGAACCGCGAGAATGGCCGTGAATCCGGCCAGAACGGTCAGGAAATGGAGGCTATGCCCCCCCCCCCCCCCCCTATGCGGGAAGACGACGAAGCCCCGCGAAGCGCGGCGCGGATGATATTGGAAACGGAAAGACTGGCTTTCATCTGGGTCACCTCATTACGATGAGTTAAATACGTGGTGGAGAATTGTACAACAATCGCCACCGAAACCTTGATGGCGAGGCCGGAATCTCCCCTCCCATACGCTCAAAACCGAGACGACGTTTCCCCTGGAACCATTGCGCGTCATAATATTGAGGCGCGGACTTGTCGTGACGGGCTCTTGGCCATGTTTGATTTTGGATTCTGGGAACTGATTCTGGTCATGCTCGTGGGCCTGATCGTGGTCGGACCCAAACGCCTGCCCCGAGTCGCCGCTCAAGTGGGCGAATGGCTGGGAAACCTTCGGCGCCTCTCCCACCAGTTTCGCCAGAGCGTCCAGCAGGAGTTGCAGGCCGAAGAGCTCAAGGAAGTCCTGCGCCAACAGCAAAACGAAATCAAGGAATTGCGCGATATCGTCCAGAATCAGGATGACTCGGACGCCCCCCTGGTCGACGCGATCGAGAAACAGCTTGAAGAGCGGGGCGATGTCCAGTCAGAAGCCCCCGCTCGCGAGCGGGCCGCGCCGCGCCGTGAAGAAAACTGATCCAGAACGGCCCTTTCTGGGTCATCTGATCGAGCTGCGCGACCGTCTGTTGCGCGCTCTGATCGTGGTCGGCGTCGCGTTGCTGGCGTTATTGCCATTCGCCAACACGCTGTACACCATGCTGGCCGCGCCGTTGCTCGACAGCCTCGCGGAAGGCCATACGATGGTCGCCATCGACGTGGCCTCTCCGTTTCTCGCCCCGTTCAAGCTCACCCTGTTGCTGGCGCTGACGATCACCGTGCCGTACACCCTCTATCAGGCTTGGGCCTTCGCCGCGCCGGGATTGTACCGGCGCGAGAAGCGCCTGGCAGGTCCCGTGCTTCTGTCCAGCATCGTCCTGTTCTATCTTGGCATGGCGTTCGCCTATTTCGTGGTGTTTCCGCTCGCGTTCGGCTTCTTCGTCAGCACGGCGCCGGAGGGCGTCGCGGTCATGACCGACATTAACCGCTTTTTGGATTTCGTGGTCAAGATTTTCTTGGCTTTCGGGATCGCGTTCGAGGTCCCGATCATCACGGTCGCCATGGTCTTCTTGGGATTCACCACTCCCGAGCGCCTGCGCGAGGCTCGACCCTACGTGATCGTGGGCGCGTTCGTCATCGGCATGCTGCTGACGCCACCGGACGTCATCTCCCAAACCCTGCTCGCCATCCCGGTGTGGTTGCTGTACGAGATCGGCATTCTATTCTCGAGGATCGTGGTCCGAAAACGAGACGAGGCTCCCGAAGAGAATCGGTTTCGGCCCATGAGCGAAGAGGAAATGGACGCGGAGCTGGACACCGTGGAATCCGATTCCGCTCCAGAACCGAAATCCTCCAGCGCGAAGACCGATGAGTGAGGGCCGACTGTTCATCGTGACCGCTCCGTCCGGAGCCGGCAAGACTTCCCTGCTCCGCGAGCTTCTGCGCCGGGAGGAACGTCTCGCGGTCAGCGTCTCCCACACGACTCGCCCGATGCGAAAGGGAGAGAAAGACGGGGTGGATTACCACTTCGTCACGCCCGAGGAATTCGGGCGAATCGCCGAGCGGGACGGATTTCTGGAGCGCGCGGAAGTGTTCGATCATCTGTACGGGACCGCGCGCGCGGAGGTGGAGCGACTTCGGAGCGAGAATCTGGACGTGATTCTCGAGATCGACTGGCAAGGCGCGCGGCTGGTGCGACGGAAAGCGCCCGAGGCCATCGGAATCTTCATTCTGCCGCCTTCTCTCGCGGCGCTGGAAGCGCGCCTGCGCGACCGAGGCGCCGACGCCGATCACGTAATCGCCCGGCGACTAGCCCAGGCCCGTTCTGACATCCTGCGCTGTCAGGAATTCGAGCACTGCGTGATCAATGACGACTTCGAGGACGCGGTGGAGCGCTTGCGCGCCTTGATTCGGAACCCCGATCAAGCCGACGATGATCCCCGGCCCTGCCACGAACGGATTCAGTCGGCATTCTGACCGTCGTCTCTCCCCCTCGCGCGTCGTCGCGGATTTCCCGCAACGCCCGAACTTCCTTGGCGGACAGCCAACGCGCCTCACCCGCGGCATGGTCTCGGGACAATGAGATCGGCCCATAACCGATCCGTATCAGGCGTCCGACTTCCAGGCCAACCGCCCGCCACAGCCTGCGCACCTCGCGGTTGCGCCCCTCGCGCAAAGCGACCTCGTGCCAGCGATTGCGCCCCTCGCCCCGCTTCGCGCGCGCGTATTCGAACCGCGCCACCCCGTCCTCCAGTCGCACGCCCGCGACCAGGCGTTCCAGCTGCTCCCGGCTCGGCTCGCCTCGGACCCGAGCCAAATAGCGGCGCTGAACCTGTCCGCCCGGGTGCATGAGGCGATTCGCCAGCTGCCCGTCGGTCGTCAGCAGCAATAAACCCGAAGTCTGAAAATCCAGCCGCCCGACGGCGATCCAGCGCCCCCGCGGAGGCTCGGGAAGCGCGTCGAAAACCGTCGGGCGGCCCTGTGGGTCGGATCGACTGGTGATTTGCCCAACGGGCTTGTGATAAGCCAACGCCAAGCAAGCCTTCTCGCCCTCCGGGATCGGTCGCCCGTCGACCGTCACCTCGTCATCCGAAACGGCCCGGTCTCCGAGTCTGGCCAACCTGCCGTTGACCTGGACTCTTCCCTCCTTGATCCACGTCTCGGCCTCGCGGCGCGAGGCGAGCCCCGCTTGGGCGATGAGTTTCTGGAGGCGCGTCGGAGGGCTGCCCGACACGTCAGGTCGCTTCTTCCGGAAGGCCTGGAGCCGAGCCATCTTCCCGAGGTTCCGGAACCGCGGCGTCGGCCTGACCCGGGTCCAGATTTGGCTTGGTTTGGAACGCCTCCTGGATTTTCATCTGCGGGTCCACTTCTTCCCGCGAGCGCGGCTCCGGTAGCGGCGGAAGGTCCTTCAGGCTTTTCAAGCAAAAATAGTCCAGGAATTCCCGGGTCGTGCCGTACAGCGCCGGGCGGCCCGGCACCTGCTTGTAGCCGACCACGCGCACCCAGTTGCGCTCGGTCAGCGTCTGCATGATGCTAGTGCTGGGCGCGACTCCGCGCACCCGCTCGATCTCGCCGCGCGTGATCGGCTGCCGATAGACGATCAACGCCAGCGTCTCCAGCAAAGCTTGGGAATAGCGAGGGGGACGCTGCTCCCAGAGGCGCCCGATGACCGCGGCGTAATCCTGATCGATCTGGTAGCGCCAGCCGCTGGCCACCCGCGTCAGCGAGAAGCTCCGCCCCTCGCACTCGCGCGCGAGCTCGTCCAGAGCCTCCGTCACCTCCTTTCGGGACAGGCTCTCGCGCGCGCCGAACAGTTTCAGCAAGGCGTCCACGGACAATGGACCGTCCGCCGCCATCAGCGCCGCCTGGATCGCGTTCCGAATCATGGGCTCAGGCATGGCCCGCGTCCTCGGTCGCTCCGCGCGCGCGACGGAAAATCGTGATCGGGCCGCCGAACTCCCGCTGACGGAAATCGATCATGCCGAGCTTGAGCAGCTCGAGGATCGCCAGCAAAGAGACCGCCATGCCTTGGCGTCCCTCCCCCGCCGTGAACAGGCTCGTGAAAAGGTGGCTCTCGCCGGCGTCCAGTTTGTCCAGGATGTCCGCCATCCGGTCCTGAACGGACAGCGACTCGGTCTCGATCTCATGCGCCACGTTGTACTGGGCCCGCACCAGCATGGCTTCCAGGGCCATCAGGAGATCCTGCATGCCGACCTTAGGTAGCGGGCGAGGCGCCGCGAGATCGCGGGTATCTAAGGCGAACTCGAACGCGTCCCGCTCCAGCCTCGGCAGATCGGCCAGGCTTTCCGCGGCGGTCTTGAAGCGCTCGTACTCCTGCAGGCGGCGGACCAGCTCGGCGCGCGGGTCCTCCTCCTCCCCCTCCTCCTCCGGCATCGGCAAGAGCATTCTCGACTTGATCTCGGCCAGCATCGCCGCCATGACCAAGTATTCGGACGCCAGCTCCAGCTTCATCTCCTCCATCAGGGAAATATGGCGCAAGTACTGATCGGTGACCTCCACCAGAGGCAGATCCAGGATATCCAAATTCTGCCGACGGATCAGGTACAGCAACAGATCCAGCGGGCCCTCGAAGGCGTCCAGATAGACTTCCAGGGCCTCGGGCGGAATGTACAAGTCTTCCGGGAGATCGACCACCGGCTGGCCATGCACCAAGGCCAGCGGCATCTCCCGTTGCGCCGGAGTCCCATCCCGTCCTGGCTCAGTCATAATCCAGCCCAATCGCCTCGCGGACGTCCTCCAGCGTATCGCGCGCGACATCGCGCGCGGCCTCGCAGCCCTCGTTGACCAACGCGCGCACTCCCGCCCGGTCCGCCAGATACTCCTTGGCGTTGGCGCGAATCCTCTCCGACTCCGCCACCATCACGTCCAGCAGCCGGCGCTTGCAGTCCGTGCACCCGATGCCGGCGCTCCGGCACCCCTCCTCCACCCACTCGAGAGTCGCGGGCTCGGAGTAGATCTTGTGCAGATCCCAGACCGGACATTTATCCGGATCGCCCGGGTCGTCGCGCCGCTTGCGGGCCGGATCGGTCATCATGCCCCGCAATTTGCCGCGCAACGCGTCGGGCTCCTCGCGCAGGCCTAGGATATTGTTGTAGGACTTGGACATCTTGCGACCATCCACTCCCGGCACCTTGGGGGTGGCCGTCAGGTATTCGCTCGGTTCCGGGAGGATCATGCGGCATTCCCCCTCCAGGTAGCCCTCCAGTCTCTGGAGGTCCCCGAGCGACATGCTTCGCTGTCCGCGCAACGTCTCGCGCGCCACATCCAGAGCGTTCGAATCCCCGCGCTCCTGAAAACGGCGACGGCAGTCTCGGTACACGCGGGCCTCGTTTCTCCCCAAGCGGTCGATCAGTCCTTCCGCTCGTCGGGCGAAATCCTCCTCTCGTCCATACAGATGGTTGAAGCGGCGGGCGACCTCGCGCGTGAACTCCACATGCGCGGCCTGGTCCTCGCCCACCGGCACCAGTTGCGCTTTGTACGTCAGAATATCGGCCGCCTGGAGCAGGGGGTAGCCCAGAAAACCATACGTCGCCAAATCGCGATCCGTCTGCTCCTGCATCTCCTTGTAGCTCGGCACCCGCTCGAGCCAGCTCAATGGGGTGAGCATGGAAAGCAGCAGGTGCAGCTCCGCATGCTCTGGAACCCTTGACTGGATGAACAGGGTCGAGGCTCCCGGACTGACTCCGCAAGCCAGCCAGTCCACCACCATCTCCCACGCATGGTCTTCCAAGTCGTCCGACTCCCCGTAGTGCGTGGTTAGCGCGTGCCAATCGGCCACGAAAAAGAAGCATTCGTGGCTACGCTGAAGCGTCACCCAGTTCTTGATGACGCCATGGTAGTGCCCCAAGTGCAGACGCCCGGTCGGACGCATGCCGGACACGACGCGCTGGCCAGCGGGAACGTCGCTCTCCATCAGAAACTCACCAAGGAAGCCCGAAGAACTGGTGCGCCGCCCCGATGACCGCGATCAGCGGCTTGTTGATGACCCCATGCATGGCTCCCAGCAAGAACAGGCCCAGCACCAGGATCAGGCCATAACGCCCGAACGCCATCCATTTTCTTCCCAGATCCGGAGGCAGCCACCGGGCCAGCACGACCGAGCCGTCCAGCGGCGGGATGGGTATCAGGTTGAGCAGCATCAGGACCGAGTTGATGATGATCCCGGCCTGCCCCATGGCGAGCAAAATCACGCCCGCCTCGGAATCGATCGCCAAGCCAATCCGGGCGACCAAGGCCCAGGCGATCAGCATCAGAGCGTTGGAGGCGGGACCGGCCGCCGCGACCCAGGCCATGTCTTCCCGAGGCCGGCGCAAGCGAGACGCGTCGACCGGAACGGGCTTGGCCCAGCCTATCGCCACCCCTAGGGACGTGACCATGATCAAGGGCAACACCAGAGTCCCCAGAAAATCGATATGCGGGAACGGATTCAGGGTCAGCCGGCCCGCCCGGGCCGCGGTCGGATCGCCCAGGCGATTCGCGACCCAGCCATGCGCGGCCTCGTGCGCGGTGATCCCCAGCAGAACGGGTATCGCCCAGATCGCCAGCGTCTGCGCTACGGACATCACGGGCAGGGCGGGCGCCAACCGGAAGAAAACGGGAGGTTGGACACGATCATGGGATTATAGCAAGGGGAAGTCGCCTCCGCCGTGACGAATGACCTCCGGCGCGCCACCGGTCAAGTCCACCACGGTGGTCGGCACGCTCGGACAAAATCCGCTGTCGATGATCAGGGAAACCCGCCCCCTCAGCCGGTCGTACAGTTCGCCCGCCTCCACCGGAGGGTCCTCCAAGTCCGGCAACATCAGCGTGCAGCTCATCAGAGGGGCGCCGTGCGCCTCCAGCAAGGCCCGCACCACCTCATGGTCCGGGATCCTCAGTCCGATGACGCGCCGCTTCGGCTCCATCAGGCGCCTCGGCACCTCTCGCGTCGCCCCTAGCAGAAACGTGTACGGCCCCGGCGTGTGAGCCTTCAAGATCCGGTACGCCGCGTTGTCGATCCGGGCGTACAGGGAAAGCTCCGAAAGATCCCGGCAAACCAGCGTGAACGGATGCTTGGGACCGAGCTCGCGCAGGCGGCGGATCGCCTCCATCGAGGCCTTGTCTCCGACCGAGCAACCGAAAGCGTAGCAGGAATCGGTCGGATAGACGAGCAATCCGCCGTCCCGCAACGCGTCCGCTGCCTGGCGAATCAGGCGAGACTGGGGGTTCTCCGGGTGGATCGAGAAACGCTGGGTCATGGGGCTCCTTATAATGGCGCGATCATGAAACTGTTCATCGAGCTGTTGCCCATCACGATTTTCGTGGTGGCGTACTTTTTCTACCCCGACTTGCCGGTCGGTTGGGTCGAGGCGCTCTCCGACGCGACATCCCTGGAACTGACCGTCGGGGAGTCCGGGGACCGGATCTACTTTGCCACATCCGCGCTGATCGCGGCCATGCTGGTCCAGTGCGGAGTTCTGTGGGCGATGGGAGATCTGGGAAACACGCACCTCGCCGCGCTGGCCGTGGTCCTGGTCGCCGGGGGGCTGACCCTTCTTCTGAAAGACCCCTCGTTCATCAAGTGGAAGCCCACCGCGTTCTACTGGGGACTGGCGGCGGCATTCCTCGCGTCCGGATACATCGGCTCCCGCACCCTCGTGGAGCGAATGTTCGGCAAGGCGTTCTCTCTGAGCGACGCGCGAACCTGGCGGCGACTGAACGTCGCGTGGGTCGGATTCTTTCTGGTCTGCGGGATCCTCAACCTATACGTGGCGTATGGATTCTCCGAAGAGATCTGGGTGCAGTTCAAGCTGTTCGGCCTCGCCTTGGGCCTGCCGGTCCTGTTCCTGCTGGCGCAAGGGATCTATCTCGCGCCGCGGCTGAAAGACTGACCCGAGGCCGAAAGCGAGCGATCTCTCCGTCCGCTCTCCATCGTCGGTAAGGAATCTCCGTCGAGCGAGCGGCGCGATCCCGGTCGAGATGACCGAATCGATCATAGCGCGCGAGCGCCCGGCCTCATCCAACCCATCCTGACCAGGATCGGGCGGAATAGACTCGCGACCCCCAGACCGCTTTCCAGCGCGCGAGGGCGGCAGTCACGGAAACGTCCGGAAATGTAGGGGATACCGGTGTTTCCCGCCAGGAAAGCCAGCGCGGAATCCTCCAGAAAAACCTGATTTTCCCAGCTCTTGACTCCACCATGCGCAGGACCCGCGACATGGGGGCTTGACATATATGAAAATATCCTTATATTATGAACTATTGGAAAGCCGCGCGGGGCGGCTTCCGAGAACTCCACCGGAAACACGCATGGAAATTATCGCCGCTTTGATGATCTGGACCGCGGTCTTCACCGTGATCCACTTGGGCTACTTGGACTAAAACCTATTCCTCCAGTGAGGCTACGCCGGACAGGACGTCCGGTCAAAGGTCGACACGGATGTCGGCCGCTCACGCTTCTAACCCGGCCATGAACCCTTTCGTGGCCGGGTCTTTTTTCAGAACTCCACCCGCGCGACGCTGACCGTGCCCGACTTCTCGTTGGCGGTCGCCACGTAGCGCGCGCCATCCCGCTCGAAAGAGACGATACCTTCCGGCCCCAGCCGACCCTCTCCCTCGCGGCGCAGGGAGATCACTTTCCGCACCCGCGGGTCGCGGGGCTCTCCAAGGTCGACGAGCGCGAGCGCGTCGGCGCGCTCCAGCGCGACCACCGCCCAGAATCCCCCTCCCGACTCGAACGCCACCACCCCTTCCGGTTCCGACCCCCTGTTATCGCTTCGCCCATCCGGATAGACTCCCGCCGCATGCGCCATCTCGTCCAGTTGGCCGCCAGTGTCGCCAATCACCTCGCCCATCGTCAAGTCCACGACGCTGAGCGTCCGCCCCCCTCCCGCCGGCCCTTTCCACGTTCTCGAGGCTTTCGGGTCAGTGTCTCCCTCGTCCACCGTCACCAGATATCGTCCGTCCGGGGTCACCGCGATTTGATCCGGTTCCCGGAAAGCCCGCAGGGAATCCGTGAACGAGACCCGTCCGTCGTCCTTCAGATCCGCCAAATGCTCAGTCGTTCCCAAGGCGATGACGTCGCGCGCCACGGCGCGCGCCACATCGATCACCGCCACTCCATTGTTCTCCTGAAGACTGACATAAACGGTCGTCTCGTCCGGGGCGAACGCGGCGCATTCCGGCTCCAAGCTCGTCGGATCTCGGGAGTCCAGCGGAATCTCCACCTCCCCGCCATCCACTTCCCGCTCCAGAAATCTGCCATCCTCCAAGGCCGTCAGGCCGCGCCGCCGCGAAAGAGCGTCAAGCCGGACCTCGCGCGCGGCCCCGATCAGCAGCCCCTCCGCGAGATCGACCAAGGTCACGCTTCCCGGATATGAGCGCCACGCGCCCTCTTCCCTCCAATATTCCTCGGCCTCGTTCACGGCCACCAGCCACTTCCCGGACGGGCTGAATCGAACGTCATCCGGCCCATGCCCGGCGGGATACCGAGCCAGTTCCTTTCCCCGCAGGTCCAGCAACAGTATTTCGCCCACCGAACCGACCGGCCCGGCGACGGCGACCGCCAGCGCGTCCTGATTCGGGTGAAAGGCGACGGCGTTGATCACGTGGCGGTCCGGCAGGTCCAAAGCCAACTCTCCGGCGTCCACCGGAAAGTCCGGTCTCGACAGGGACACCAGATAGATTTTCCCGGCCTCGCCGTCGGTCACGGCGAGCATGCGGGACTTGGGTTGATACGAGAGCGACTCGGTTCCTCCAGGCTGGCCCGAAACCCAAGTCGCGACCAAAGACAGCCGAGGCTCCGCCGCGTGTCCCGCTCCCGCCAAGGCGAACCAAAAAACCGGGACCAACGCCCGGAAAACCCCGCGCGCGCGACGCGCCACGCTCATCCCGCGCTCGCGTCGATCAGAACGAGAGGGTGCCGCGAAGGGTCAGGCCGCCGTCATTAAGCGCCCGGAAGTCTTCCCCGTTCCCCTCGACATAGTCCAGTTCCAAAGCCAGCGTGGAGTCCGCGCGCCAATGAATCCCCAGCAGCATGGAATCCGGATTTCCGTCCAGCGCGTCCGGCGCGTCGGCGAGGTTCGCGTAGCGCACCACCAGCTCCCAAATCCCCTCCTCGTCCCTAGGCTCGATATACGCCAGCAGGCCCGGCGCGTAACTGCTCCGCGTCCGCTCGCCCGTGATCCTCCAGGCGCCCCGAATATGGAAGCCATCCGAATGCGCCTTCGCCCGCCCGCGGAACGGAAACACTTCCGCTCGAATCTGGGATTTCAGGAATTGAGCCTGGATCGCGTAGGACTCTCCCGAATACCCTACGTCGAACGCCAGATGCCGACCGGAGCCTCGTGACTCCAACTCCTCGCCAAGCGACAAGTCGAGACCCGTGTCGTCCCCCCAATAGCTGAACGACTGAAACGACAACCCCACATGCAGAAAGCTCCCGTCCTCGAATCGCGGGGCCACCATCAGCCGCGCCTGCACCTCAGAGGAATCCGCCTCGCCCGAGCGATCCTCGTATCCACGAAACTGCAGCGAGCCATACCAAGGAATCTCCTCACCATGCACGAAACCCACCACCGCGGGCGCCAGAGCGTCTTGGTCCCGGCCGCTGGAAGGGCCGGCGAAGCGACCCAAAACTCCCCGCTCGATCATCCGGAACCATCGCTCCCGCGCCGAGCCATCCAGCATCGCCGATATCGAGGCCCATGGGGAATCGTCCGCCACGCCCAATCCGATTTCGCCATTCCGCCCCGGAAAACCTAGCGCTCGGTCGCTGATCGTGGTGGACTGGCTTAGCTGAGTCCGCATGCGCATCATCAATTCCTTCATGCGCGCGCCCTCGTCCACCAGACGGTCGATCTCGTTCTCCGAGAGCGCCTGGGCCGAGGCCGCGAGAGACAGGCTAAGGAATGCGCACGCGAGCGGATAGCCAAAACGAGACGAGGGAGGGAAGGTCAATCCGCGGATTCTGGGCGGACGACCTGGAAAGGCTGGTGAAGGCGACTGTTCCAGAATCCACCTCCTTTTTGGGAGTCCGTCCGCGGACGGGTTCTTCGATCTTGAATTTGAGTTTATCACAGGCCCGGCGAGACCGCTTCCGGATTCCGAAATATCTGACCGAAGCCCGGCCCGGAGCGCAAAAAAAATCCGCCGCCCGGTTTCCCGAAGCGGCGGATTTTCGTGGAGTCGATCAGGAATCTAGGATTCCCGATACGGGAGACCGGTCAGAACACGTACTGGCCGCGAAGCGAGACCGCGTCCCCGTCATTCTCGCTGCATTTCTTGAACTTATGCTTCATACCATGATCAGTCGGCACGGTCACGCCTTCGTCCGCCGTATACATCTTGGTTCCCCCGTCGCATCCGTCCATTTCGGAATCCACGTAGTTCATCATGAACTTGACGTTCTTGTTGACGTACCAGTTCACGCCCAGGACCATGCGCTCCAGTTCCGCGCTCAGGCTTCTGCCTGGGATATCGACCTCCGAGTCCTCGTAGCGCGCGACCAACTCCCAAGCGCCGCCCTGGTTCTTCGGCTTGATCGCGGCGAACGCGCCGGAACCCGACTTGTAGCCACGGGTCTCGCCCGTGAGCGTGTACGCGGCCTGGACGTAGAAGCCGTCCATCTCGAGATCGCAAGTGTTCTTATACATATCCTTGTACATCGCCATTTTCGCTTTCTTCTTATGCTCGTTCACTACGGTATATCCTGGAAACGTCTTGGTGTCGCCATCGTACAGATCATTCAACTTGGCCTGCAAACCGTCGTAGGACGTGCCATCGGACTTTTTCAATTGCTCCGCCGTAAGATCCGCGAAGACGTTCGCAGCCTGGATCTTGTGGCCGTTCGCATCCGTCAAATAGGCTGAATTCACGATTTTCTCATCGACTGCGACCACGCCGGGCGTATACTCGCCAGCCGCGGCGCATTTGTTGTTGTCGGTCCCGTCGGACTCGACGTTCATGAACTCGCCCTGCAGCGAGAACGGACCGTTGACGTACGCGAGCTCCACGCCGAACTGGGTGACATCGTCGCTCGTATGGTTATCAGTCTCGAACGGGCGACCCGTGGTATGCACGCCCATGCGCGTGCGCATGCGGTGGTTCGCGCCATTGTAGTCCGCGTTGTAGAACGACGCGCCGGCATGCAGAAAAGAGTCGTCGCCGAATTTGGGCATGATGGACAATCGCCCGCCAACGCCATAAACGTCGCCTCCGTCGGTCTCGTCAATCTCGTTGTCATAGACGCCCAACGCTCCGCTCACCGGCATGTCGCCCTTGCTCGCGTAGCCGATCTCAATGCCTCCAAACGCGGGCTTCCCGATCGTGGCGCTGGCCAGCTCGCCCACGATGGAGCGCTCGATCGTCGAGATCCATTTGGAACTGGTGCGCATCTCAAGCATGCCGGGACGCTTGTACTTGCCCAGTCTCATGTACACCGGCTTGCTGGAGTACTTCAAGAAGCCGGTATCGACAGAAGCCTCATCGTCCTCATGATCGATGTTGGTCGTGAACTTGTAGGACCAGTTCTTGCCAACCTTGCCGCTGAGGGTGAAACGCGAGCGGCGAATCTCGTTCTCCTCGGCGCTCTCTTCGGCCCAGAATTCATCGTAGGAATCGAAGTCGAACATCAATCGTCCGCCGATCTTGAATTCGTTTCCATTGCTGGACTTGACCTTGATGCCGCCGCCAGTCGTGGAAATGGTGATGTCTTCCTTCTTGGACGCGACCGTGCCGCCTTTCTTCTCGCCTTCCACCTCGGCCGCCTTCCTCGCCTGCCGCTCCATGGCGTTGGTCTTCATCATGACATCCTGGAGCTGCCGCTGCATCTGCATCAGCATCTCCTTCATTTGAGCGTTCTCGCGCTTGAGATGCTCGATCTCCTCGCTGGCGCCCGCCAAGGCGGAAGCCGGCAACGACGCGACGAGCATTAATGCGGCGGGAACCGCGAACCTTGATTTCCACGTGACCATGGGGGCCTCCTTTGTAAAGATTGTGACGAAATTCTGGAAATTCCGAGCGCGCATGGTATGCGCGAGATGTTACAAGAATATTGGAACCGGCCTCGCTCCACCGCGGTTCCCCACCAACCGCCTCTCCTCCTCCCGACGGACGCGACCGTCCGCCACGACGCCGCGCGCACGTCCCAAAAAATAATCAGAAAATCAAACTTTTAAGCGCTTAATTCGAATCGGGCTCACCTTCGCTCCCGGCGGGCTTCCGGTTTCCCCAGCCCCGCTCCACCGCGAGCACCGCCGCCGCCACCCGGGATTTCACCTCGAGCTTGCGCAGGATCGCCTTCACATGCACCTTGACCGTTCCCTCCGAAATCCCCAAATCGTTCCCGATCCCCCGATTGCTCATGCCCTCCGCGAGCAGACCCAGAATCTCTCTCTCCCGGGGCGTCAGAACATCGAACGGATCCTCCTCCGCCGTTGGCGGTTCCGGCTCGTGGCCCTGCACCACCCGCGCCAGCGCCGGCGTGAGCCTGGAAGCCACGATGGTCTCCCCCTTGACCACGGAGCGCAACGCCATCACCAAGGCATCCGGCTCCATATCCTTCAGAAGGTATCCGCTCGCCCCGGAACGCAGCGCCTCGACTAAGTCCCGCTCCTCGTCGCTCGTGGTCAGCATCACTACTGGCGGACATTCGCCGTCCTCCCTCAGCGCTCGGAGGATCTCCAGCCCGCCAACCCGTGGCATCCGCAAGTCCAGCAGGACGATCTCCGGGCGACGCTTGGCAATCGCCTCGCGGCCGGCCTCCGCGTCCCCGACCGAGTCCAGCACTTTCAGCCCATGGCGCTCCAGCAAGCCTTGCAGGCCCTCCCGGAACAGGGTGTGGTCGTCGATGATCGTCACCGTGAGCGTCATGCGGCCTCCCGCCCTCGCGGCGTCGCGTCGAACTCCAGCGCCACCCGCGCGCCCTCGTCCGGCTCGCTCTCCACCTGAATCCGTCCGCCCAGACGCGCCGCCCGATCTCGCAACAAGCTCATCCCGATGTGGGCGCCCCCTCCTTCCCGTGGCGGATCCGCGAACCCCACCCCGTCGTCTTCCACCAGCACCCGGCAACGTCCAGTCTCGGCGTCTCCCGATAGCAATATCCTCACGGTGCTCGCGTGGGCATGCTTGCGCACGTTGGCCAAGGCTTCCTGCACGACGCGCGTGACCTGCAACTCATGCTCGGCCAACAAACTCATATTCTCCCATTGGACCTGCAGAAGCGCGCGAACGTCCGGACAATCTCGCCGAAAACGCTCCACCGCGCGCTCGATCGCCGGCAACAGGCCCGCCTCGCCGACCGGGGCGCGAAAATGCGCGATCAGCTCGCGCAACTCGATATTGGCCTCCTCCAGGCTTTCCTCAATCTTCTCGATCTCCTGCCAAGTCCGCTCCTCGTCGCCCTGATGCAGGGTCTCGTCCAGCACCCGCACCTGCATCTTGATGCCGGCCAAGGTTTGCGCCAGAGAATCGTGCAGCTCCGCGGACAATCGGGCGCGCTCTCTCATCGCCGTGTAGTCGCTGAATTCCTGCAACTGCTCCTCGGTATCCCGCGACAGCGTCTGGATCATTTCCGCGAGCGCGTTCAGGTCGATCGCGAGCTCCTCGAATCCCCCTCTCCGCGGCACCGGAATCCGGGCCGACAGATCGCCGCCGCGCATCCGGAACGCCCACCGCCGGACGGCCTCGTAGGGAACCAGCCTGCGCCAATATGCCCAAGCCAGGAAAGCGGCCAGCGCCAGCGACAGCAGTCCGGACGCGATCCACCCCGACAACTCCAGCCCGGACATCAATCTTTCGGAGGCACGTAGGACGGATCGTTTGGATTGAGGAAAATGAACCGCTTCTCTCCCGGCTCGAGCTCCACGAAATCGACGGTCATGCCTCTCGCCAGCGCCAGGCTGTCGGCCCCCACCACCACCGGGATCTCGCGCGAGCGGAATCTCTGGTCCCCCTCGCGGCTCTCGCTGTCGAACCCCATCGCGTACTGGAAGCCGCCATCCTCGAGCGCGCGGACCGCCAAACGAAGGGCGACGCCCTTCTCGCTCTCCGGCAACTGCTCCCGGATCCGGGCCGCCGCCGCCGCCGTCAAGGTTAAAAAGTCCGGCATTTGATCATGTGAGCGCCGCGCATGAGGGATTCCATGATACCCCCATGAAACGCGGTCCGCGAAAAATTGGTGCGACTATGGCGCCCGCTGACGGGAACCGGCGATTGGGCGTGGACACGCGTTCGGGATGCTCGAATATCGAGGCAAACCGCCAGTTTGACAGAGAAATCGTCAATGCACTAAAATTCACACTGGGCCAGTCGCTAGGGGCAGGCCAAGACTCAACAACCGCGCCATACTGGGATACAACCCGAACAAGAAGGAACTGCAAAATGGCCCCGTCAGTATTCGTGTCTTACTCGCACGATAGCAAAAACCACAAGACTTGGGTGCTTCAGTTGGCCACACGGTTGCGTCATAACGGAGTGAACGCGATATTGGATCAGTGGAACCTTAGCCTAGGAAAAGACGTGGCGGAATTTATCGAGAGAGGATTATCTGAATCCGATCGTGTACTGTGCATCTGCTCAGAGAATTACGTGCGAAAGGCTACCTCAACGGAAGGTGGCGTAGGTTATGAGAAACAGATAATGACGGCGAAAATAATGGCCGATCTAGGCGCGGATTACGTGATCCCGGTGATTCGTGATAATACAAATACTGATTTAGCACCAACACCAACCTTTCTAATGGGACGCTTCTATGTGGATTTTCGAGATGATCTAAGGTATGAGGAAAAATACGAAGAATTGCTTAGGTCACTATTGGATGAGCCTATCCTCCCAGTTCCTCCAATAGGCGACAATCCGTTCGAAACGATAAAGCAATTCTCGAATCAGAGATTCATGCCGAGCTCAGAAAAATATGTCTCTTCATCGCCTAAGGGGCACGTCACATTTGATTATATATGGTTCGCCCCCTCCCTGCAAGTCGGAAGCTGAAGCGACGGTCGATCGGCTGCGCACATATATCCGGCCTCTTGATGGGAGGACGTCGCCTCCCGGGCCCCGATGGGTTTCGCACGCTCCGTCCTTATCACAATAACGGCCTCGAAGGCCTGTATCAAATCCAAGGTCTCGGAGCGTCGGTCCGACCTGTTCCGCCATCTTTTCGCTTCTTCCCCGCAACCGATCGGCGGGCAGAGCCCGCCGGGATACGGAGGGAAGCCTCATGTCATGCGGGCTTCCTCCCGATAGGTTCCGCCGCGCCGGAGCAGCGCCCAGGCGACGCGGACGTTCTTGTTCGCCAACGCGACCGCCGCCACGTTGTCGTGGTGGCGCTCCCGCAGGCCGCGAAGCCAAGCGCCGAGCGCGTCCTCGCGCTGGTCCGAGACGCGCAATACCGCTTTCGCGCCCAAGATCAGCAGGCCGCGCAAGGCGCGGTCCCCCCGCTTGCTGATCCCTCCGAGCTTCGGCTTTCCGCCGGTGGAGTATTGCCGCGGCACCAGGCCGAGGTAGGCGGCCGCCTCCCGCCCATTGCGGAACTCGCCGCCGTCGCCCAGCTTCGCGACCAGGGCGCTGGCCGTCAGCGCGCCTATGCCCGGGATCGTCATCAGCCGCCGGCAGCCCGGATCGGCCTCGGCATGCGCCTGGATCCGCGCCCGGCAATCCCCCTCCCGCCGATCCAGCGCCCGCACCTCCTCGTAGCCTTCCGCCAGCGCCTCGCGGACTTCCGGAAGCAGGCCGTTCTCGCCGTCCTCCAGGATCTCCGGCAGCCGCGCGCGAAAGACCCCGATCCCTTTCGGCATGACGATCCCGTACTCCTGCAGGAACGCGCGCGACTGGTTGACCAGCCGGGTGCGGCTCCGCACCAGCCGCTCCCGCGTCCGATGGCATTGCTGGATCGCTTGCTCGGCCTCCGACCGTGCCGGCGCGAAGCGCATGCTCGGACGGCTCCGCGCTTCGCAAATCGCCTCCGCGTCGCGCGCGTCGTTCTTGTTCGACTTCACGAACGGCTTCACGAAGGACGGCGCCATCAGCCGCGCGTCGTGCCCATGACGACGGAACAGCCGCGCCCAATGGTGCGCGCCGCCGCAGGCCTCCAGCCCGACCCGGCATGGCGGCAGCTCCTCCGCGAAGCGTTCCAGCTGAGCCCGCGTGAAGCGCCTCTCCAGCGCGATCTTGCCGGCGCGCGTCATGCCGCAGGCGTGAAACGCCTGCTTGCCCAGGTCCACGCCCAGATGGGCGATGGCGAGTTGATGTAGAGTCTGCTTCATAAGGGTCGTCCCGCTTTCGCGATGGGTTGGTTGTACTCTCATTGTGCCCGCTCAAGGCCAAGCAGGGAAGCGGGGCGAACCATCCCATCACAAATAACAATGGCCGCTATTGCATAGGTAGCGGCAAGCAAATGTTTGAAATTGCTTTCAGCAAATCAAGTGATCGGAATATACAGATTCTTAAAGATCCGAGTAGTATTCGTACTATTGCAATTGCTAAGGATTGTAGCGAAATTGAGAACATCGTTGACGCTCGTAAATATGATGGATCATCAAGGATCCGCCGACCCAACATTGGGCAAGTCGCCGTATTACAAAATGAGAATGGATATTGGGCAGCAATTAAGGTGCTCGGAATCAAGGATGATACTAGAAGTGATGACCATGACGAGGTGACCTTTGACTATGTCATACAGACGAACGGTTCTCCCAGATTTGTTCCGCTCGCAGACAAGAAGCCTTACATTGCTGGCGCATGAAAACGACGGCATGAAAGACCGTTTGTTTCGGCATAGACGACGTTTGGCTCAATCCCGGCGACGAAGCGGGGCCATTCTTCGTCCTCCGGTTGGAGTTCGGGGAAACGACGTGCTCGTACGCCGGCCACGTTTCCATGTTAGAATAGCGAGCATTGGGTAGAAGCGCGGCTCGCGCGTCTACCCGTCCCGCACCGTCAGGCCGCTTTGTCGCGCCCTACCGAACGCGCGGTCGTTTTAGGCGCGGCCTGCCCGCCGCGCCACCCCAGAGCGCCCAGGCGACCCCCACACCCGCCGGGCGCTCACCTTATTTAAGGCCGCCGAGAAAGCGTCGCGCTCGCTCTGGCGGGCTCCCCCGCTGAAAATCATGTCACCGCGCCTGAGCCATCGGGCGTGGTCGCGATTCGAAGAGATGGGAGCGGAAACTTGACGGGCGGGCAGTTTCGTCCATAATTGGAGCAGGCGATTGAGGCGGCCGCCGGAGTTAGCGTGGCGGCGCGGTCCTGATAGCCCGCGAAATAACTCAACTCCACGAGGAACCTTATGAGAAAATCAACTTTCCGCACGAGTCTGGCGGCGCTGGCCGCGATGGCGTGGACCGTTCCGGCGCTGGCGGACGAGACCTGCATGTCGCCGTACATCGCCAAGATCCAAGGCCAGGAAGATTACGTGTACGTCTGGACCCTAGGCGTGGAAGGCATGGGAGACGAGCAGGACAAGCTAGTCACCATCGACACCAGCCCGGATTCCCAAACCTTCGGCCAAGTGGTCAGCGTCCTGTCGGTCGGCGGGCGCAATGAGGCGCACCATTCCGGACTGTCGGACGACCGCCATTACCTGTGGGCCGGCGGACTGGACTCCAACAAGATTTTCGTGTTCGACATCCATTCCAACCCACGGCAACCCAAGCTGCATAAGGTCATCACCGACTTCGTGGAGAAGACTGGAGGGATGGTCGGCCCGCACACGTTCTTCGCCCTGCCCGGGCGCGTGATGATCTCGGCTCTCTCCAACAACGCCGACCACGGCGGACGCACGGGCCTGGCCGAATACAACAACGCCGGCGAGTTCGTGGCCTCCCACTGGATGCCGACGGACGAGGACCTCCGCGGCGCGGTCAAGACCGGCGAGCATGCCGACGGCTACGGCTACGACATCCGCGTGAAGGCGGAAAGCAACGTGATGCTGACGTCGTCCTTCACCGGCTGGTCGAACTACATGATGGACTTCGGCCAGATGCTGCAGGACAGCACCGCCATGCAGCGCTTCGGCAACACCATGGTGGTGTGGGACATGCATGCCCGCAAGCCACTCAAGGTGCTGGACGTGCCGGGCGCTCCGCTGGAGATTCGTTGCGCCTGGGGCCCGGACAACCGCTATTGCTTCACCACCACGGCGCTGACCTCCAAGATCTGGCTCCTGTATGAGGGCGAGGACGGCGAATGGCGCGCCAAGGACGTCGCCGTGATCGGCAACCCCGCCGAGGTTCCGTTGCCCGTCGACATCTCCATCACCGCCGACGACACCGGCCTGTGGGTCAACACCTTCATGGACGGTAAGACGCGCTTCTTCGACATTTCCGACCCGCACGCCCCCAAGCAGGTCTTCGAGGAGGCGATCGGCAGCCAAGTCAACATGGTCTCCCAGAGCTGGGACGGCGAGCGCGTGTATTTCTCCAGCTCCCTGCTGAACAACTGGGACAAGACCGGGGACGCGGACGAGCAATACGTCAAGCTCTACCATTGGGACGGAGAGAAGCTGGCGCACCAGTGGACGGTCGACTTCTACGCCGAGCAGTTGGGCCGCTCGCACCAGATGCGTTTCGGCGCCTACGCCCTGTACGGAAAACGCCCGGACGGCGACACCCGGGTCTCCATGGCCGAATGAACGATCGCGGCCCAAGGCCGCGCGCTTGATCGAAAGCCGCCCTACCTAGGGCGGCTTTCTTTTTCGGCCCAAGAAAACGGAACTTGGCGACCCAGAGCTACTCTTATAATACCTGTATGGATCGATCAAAAAGCCCTCGCGCGCTCGTCTGGCTCACCGCCCTCGGCTTGGTCGCCGGCGGCGCGGACGCCATGGCGCGAGACGATATCCTCGCGCCCGGGTGGACCAACCTGAGCTACGCGCCTCCTCCCGCGGGCAGTTATCGGTTGCCCCCCATCACCGTCGCGGCCGACGGAGCCGTGTTGCTTGAGGATGGCGCGGAATCCCGATTGTTCGACCTGATGGGCGACCGTCTCGTTCTTTTCAGCTTCATCTATACCAAGTGCGACGACATCAACGGCTGCCCTCTCGCCAACGCGGTGCTTCACAAGCTTCAGGCGAAACTGCGGAAACGTCTGGAAGTGGCTCAGGCCACCCGCCTGCTGTCCATCTCTTTCGACCCGGAGCGCGACACCCCCGAGGCCATGCGGGAGTTCGGGAAAGGTCTCGGCGGCGACGGTGTCGACTGGCGATTTCTCACCACCAAGGACCGAGAAGCTCTCCAGCCCATTCTCGACGACTACGGCCAGTACACCTTGCGCGAGTACGACGAGAGCGGCGAATATACCGGAGATATCGCCCACACGCTACGGGTGTTCCTGATTGACCGGGAACTGCGCGTTCGCAATATCTATAGCGTCGCGTTCCTGCATGCCGACATCCTGATCAACGACTTGAAAACGCTCCTCCTGGAGTCTCCCTCCGGCTGAATCCCGCTATGCGCCCATCGGCACGGAGGCATTGCCGCGCCCTCGCCGCGGCGCTTGTCTCCGCGAGTCTCTGCGCTCCGGCTTTCGCGCGAACCAGCGGGGAGCTGGAGACGCGAGAGGAATTCGATGCCAGCCATACCCAGGGCCCCGGCGATATCAAGGAAGGGTACGAAAGCGAGGACTACCGGACCCGGTCGCGAAGCCTGCTGAAGCGGCGCGGAATCAAGAAGGACCTGATCCGCTTCGCGCAAAGCCCGCCACTGGGCCTTCCCCCCGTGCCGATTCCAGCGGAAAATCCGCTGACGCGGAACAAGATCGACCTCGGGCGCAAACTGTTCTTCGACCGTCGCCTGTCGATCAACGACACGTTCTCCTGCGCCATCTGCCATATCCCGGAGCAGGGCTTCACCAACAACGAGATGCGCACCGCGATCGGCGTGGAGGGTCGCTCCGTCCTGCGCAACTCCCCCTCCCTCTATAACGTGGCTTACCTGAGGCGGCTGTTTCTGGACGGACGCGAGATCAACCTGGAGAATCAGGTCTGGCAACCCATCACCGCGCACAATGAGATGGCCGCGCCATCCATCGGCTGGATCATCAACAAGATCCGTCGCATGCGCGACTACGACGGCCTGTTCGAGAAAGCCTTCGAGGGAACCGGACCGAACATCCTGACCATCGGCCAGGCCCTGGCGAGCTACCAGCGCACCCTGCTGGCGGCCAATTCCCCGTTCGATCGCTGGCACTTCGGCAACCAGACCGATGCGGTCGATGAATCCGTCAAGCGAGGATTCGGCGTCTTCTCCGGAAAGGGCCAGTGCGTCGCATGCCATACCATGAGCAAGGACCACGCCCTGTTCACGGACCAGAAATTCCACAACACCGGCCTGGGCTTCTCGGTGTCATTCGACAGGGGCTCCCGCGGGAAGTCTGGAACCACCCGCGTGCAGCTCGCGCCCGGCGTGTTCGTGGACATCTCGAACGAGAAGATCGAGTCGGTCTCGCAGCAGAAACTTCCCAACGACCTCGGCCTGTATCGGGTCACCGAGAATCCGAACGACCGCTGGAAATTCCGCACCATGAGCCTGCGCAACGTCGCGCTGACCGCGCCATACATGCATAACGGAAAATTCGATACTCTCCGGGAAGTGATCGATTTCTACGACCAGGGCGGCATCCCGAACGAGCTGCTCTCGCCCCTGATCGTTCCACTCAGCCTCAGCGAGCGGGAGAAGGAGGATCTGGAATCGTTCCTGCGGTCCCTGACCGGCGCCAACGTGCCGGAAATCGTGGCCGATGCCTTCGCCGCCCCGATCGGCGATCTAGGGCCGGAAGACCCGAACTGGGCGCATGAAGAAACGCTTGGATATTAACGCGCGACGCCCGCGCGCCGCGCTGCTTTGCGGCCTGCTCGCCTTGGCCGCGGCCGGTTGCGATGACGCGCCGCGATTAATGGAGGTGGCATCCGGGAAACCCGCTCCCGACTTCACGCTCCCAAACTTGGACGGCGAGCCCTGGACCCTGAGTCAGGCGCGTGGCCAAGTCTTGCTCATCAATTTCTGGGCCACCTGGTGCGCGCCGTGCCGGCGCGAGATGCCCGCGCTCACCCGCCTCCATGAGGCCATGGCGGGCGAGGGCTTTCAGGTCATCGGAGTCCACGTGGGGCCCAGCGCGGAAATCGAGATGTTTCTTGAGGAGACCACGGTGGGATTTCCGGTTCTAGTGGATGCGGAGCTGGCTCTGGAGAACTGGAAAGTCCCGATGCTTCCAGCTACGTTCCTCATCGATGCGGAAGGACGCGCTCGTTATTGGGCGATCGGGGAACGAGAGTGGGACTCGCCGGAGGCCATGGAGTTCTTCGCCTCGTTTCTCGACTGACGCCGCGACCCGCCCGAAAGCCTCTCGGCGGTCAGTCGCCTTCCTCTTTCAGCAAAGCCCGCGTCACGTCCAAGGCCTGCCGGTTCTCCCACACGTCATGCACCCGGAAGACGCGCGCTCCCGCGCATAGCCCCCAGCCGGTCGTCACCACGGTCGCGGGCGCTCTATGGCCCGGGTCAGCGGCCCCGGACACCTCGCCCATGAAACGCTTGCGCGAGGTTCCGAGCAACACCGGGTAGCCCAAATCCACGATTCTACCCAATCGCGCGATCAACCGCAGGTTGTGCTCCGTGCGCTTGCCGAAGCCAATTCCCGGATCGACGAGGATATCGTCGGGCGCGACGCCCGCGCGCCGCGCCAAGTTGGCGCGCTCCTCCAAGAAGATCCGCACCTCCTTGACCACGTCGGAATACTGAGGATCGTCCTGCATGGTCTTGGGCGCGCCGCGCATATGCATCAGGCAATACGGGACCCCGCGCTCCGCTACCAGCGAGAACATCTCTGGATCATCGCGACCCGCGGAAACATCGTTGACCATGCCCGCGCCCGCGTCGAGAGCCGCGCGGGCCACGTCGGCCAACGTCGTGTCCACGCTGACGAGCACCTCTTTCGGAACCGCCCGACTGACCTGCTCCACCACATCCAGAACGCGCCGCTTCTGCTCGCTCGCGTCCACGCGGTCGGCGCCAGGCCGCGTGGACTCGCCCCCGATATCGATCAGCGTCGCGCCCTCCTCCACCATCTCCAGAGCCCGGGCCAAGGCCCGGCTGGTCGAGGGATAGACCCCGCCGTCGGAAAAACTGTCGGGCGTGACATTGAGGATCCCCATGATCCGGGGAGTCTGGAAGAAGCCGGTCATGCGTCGTATCGTACTCGGATGGCTCGGGACGCGATAGATCGAAACGACCCGCTCACGGAAAATCGGCTCTCAGATGACGTGAGTGAACCTGACCGATCTTTGGCACGAGAAATCGCTCATAGCCTAATGTCCATGGTAGCAAATCAGCATGCTTGAAGCGGCGCGATCAGTCGGAATAACGTCGTCGAGGACCGCCCATGCCATGAGGCGGACTCACCGGAATTCAACCACCGAAATTCGGCTCTGGACTGGGCGCGCGGGGAGAGCGGGTCGAACAAGAAGAGCGCCGTTCGGGCCGCGTCCTCTGGACTGGGCGCGCGGGGAGAGCGGCGGCCGCCAAACGACCGAATCTCGTCCCCTGTCCTGTGTTAGAGTATTTAGCCATGTTCAATCAGCGATAATACCCGCATGCCGAACGATGCCGGATTGCGCAAGGCGGGGCTCAAGAGCACCGTCCCCCGACTCAAGGTGCTGGCCGCGCTGGAAAGCAGCGATGTGCGGCACATGTCGGCCGAGGACGTCTACCGAAAGTTGCTGGACGCGGATGAGGATATCGGGATCGCGACCGTATATCGGGTCCTAGCCCAGTTCGCCCGCGCCGGCGTGGTGGTTCGCCACACCTTCGACGCGGATCGGGCCGTCTACGAACTCAACGACGAATCGCCGCACGAGCACCTGATCTGCACGGAGTGCGGCGCCGTAATCGAGTTCGAGAATCGGGAGATCGTCAAGCAACTCCGGGAAATCACCCGACAAAAGAACTTCGAGCTGCAAAGCTACTCTCTATACCTGTACGGCATCTGCGGAGACTGCCAGGATAAACTCCCCCCCTACTCGGGAAAAGCCCGTATCCAGCGTCGGCCCCCGCCCGGCGCGCTCACCACTCCCAATTAATCCGGGCGTACGCGTTGCGCCCCGGGCCCGGAAGACGCTCCCCGACCGCCAGGTCTTCCCCGCCAACCCGGTTGAATCCGTTCATGTGGTCGACGTACATGCGATCCGTCAGATTCTCCACCCCGATCGACAGGGTGAGCCCCATGGACGGACTGGCATATTGCGCTCGCAGGTTGTACAGCGCGTAGCCGGAAGTGGGGCGGTCGTGATTCTTCGGATTTCGAGGATCGTCCAGCAACAGCTTCGACACCTTCGACTGGCGAGCGGCCCAGTCCACCTCGACCGCCACCACCCAATCGTCCAGGGCGCGCGAGACGGACAACAGCCCGCGTAGCGGAGGGATGCGGTAGACGTTATCGTCTCGAATCGTCCGGGTCGTCCCGTCCGCCCGCTTCTGGCTCTCGAAAGACTCCCGCAACTTGCCGCGCACGTAGCTGACCGTGCCGTCCAGCCGCCAGTCCCGGCTCAACGGAAACCCGAACACCGCGTCGGCCCCGTAAAACTCGGCATCGACGTTGGCGAACCGGATCGGGGTCGGATCGCCGTTGAGTACCTCGCTGACCCGAATCGCATGCTCGTCCTCGGCCGGAACCCCGGTGATATAGTCGTTCACTCGCCGCGCGAAGACGCGCGGCGAGAACTTCCCACCCCCATCCCCCCAGTTTAAGCCCAGTTCGATCTGCCAGGACTCCTCCGGCTTCAGATTGATGTCGCCGACGTAGTTGTTGCCGTCTCCCAACCCCCCGTTTACCTCGAGCGGGACCCACGCGTACCGTTCCATATAGGCGGGCGCTCGGGTCTTGCGCGCCAAGCCGAACTCCAGCTCGGTCAACTCCCCCCATTGATAGCGCAGCACGGCGGTCGCGTCGATCTCCGTGTCTTCCTGACTTCGGTCCGCTTGGTTGTAGCGTCCGCTCAGCCTCCCGACCGACATGGCCGGGGCGGGCATCCAATCCATCGGGGTCAGGGTCGGGTCGTCGCACCCCCGCGCGGCGAGCGAGCCATCCCGACCGTACTTCCGATGATCCGAACTGGCGTTGGCTCGCAACAGCATCTGGCATGTCGGCCGGAAGTGGTCGACCGGGTCGGCGTCCGCGCGAGTATGCTGCACCCGAACCCCGAAGTCTCCTTCCCACGAGGCCCCGAGCGCGCCGCTCCATTCGACGAACGCTCCGTATTCGTCCGTCGTCGCGTCGCTGACGCTATCGACGAAGAACGGGGCCGCGTCCGGGTCGCGCACCGTCGCGTCATTCTCGCTTTGCCGGAGGTCCATGCCCAAGCGCAAGGTCCCGTCGCCCCATGGACGGTCTCCGACCAGTTTGCCTCCGACCGACCGACCCTCGACGAACACCAAGCGGCGATCCGCCCCCCGGAACGGCGGCAAGATATCCGCCATCGACATGCTGAAGTCTGGCGGCGCGCGAAGCCCGTAGTTGCTCATTAGGTGGTCAGTGTTCTGATAGTGGAGCTGCGCCTCCACGCGCCACCGGCCAAGGTCCCCTCGATAACGGAGATTCACCAGGTCCGTATGGTAGAAATCAATGTCCATCGGCAACGCGGGCGTTCCGGACTCCCCGGTGTTGTTGCGGGCGTAGTCGAACGTCAGCTCGCCCTGCCGAAACTGGCGGCCCATGCCGAATCCGAAAAAATCCCGCTCATAGCGCGAGGCCGGAACTCTCCCGTCCCCGCTTTTGGCCTCGTCTCCCTCGTCGCGCGCGCCGTACGCGTGGTAGCGAGCCTGATCGTTCGACGCCGACAAGAACGCGCTCGCGCTGTTGCCGTCGTTGCGCGAGGTGTTGTCGGCCGTCACCCGCGCGCGAAACTCGTAGTCCTCGGACAGACTGTAGCGGCTGGTATGTGAATCCGCCTCGATATAGCCGCCGAGCGCGGGGCCCACTCGAACCGGGGCGATGCCACGATGCACCTGCACCACGTCCATGAGGGAGCTGGGCATGTAATGCAACGGGCTGTCCATCCAGTTGGGCCCCGCCGTGTGCGGCTGACGACCGTCCAGATGGGTCTGGACCCGGTAGGTATGCATGCCCCGATACTGCGGGATGCTGGTCAGGGCGCCGTTTCGGTTGACCGCGCCGCCGGGTGCCAGCCGGATCAGATTCGGCGTGTCCGTTGGAACGCCAGCGTGCTGGAACACCGCCCGGGCGCCGAAGACCGTGATGACCTCCTGCGCGTGCGCGGTGACCGTCGTTAGCAAAAACGCCATGACGGCCAACAGCCCCGAGAGGGAAAACCCGCAGATCTGCATGCAGATCGTTCCACAATACGCCATAATATCTCCTTGCCGATCCCGCGGCCGTCTCTAAAATCCGTTTTTGAATCAGGCATGCGCCCGCTATGCTGGATGCGCCCACCTTGGGAATCCTATCAAACCCCGCGAATTCTGACGATCCTCTCAGCCTCTCCTGGCGCCGTTCTCCGTCAGCCAAAGACACTGGTACGGAGCCAGATCCAGCGCCAGCCGGCTTTGAGACGCCCGAAAACGCCCGCCCCCGATCAGGTCGCGCGCCGAGCGCGGCCGCCCCAGCGGACTCGTGTCCAAGTTTACTCGCTGCGCGCTCGGAGTGAGGTTGCACAGCAGGAGAATCGCCTGTTCGGGAGCCTCGCGCGTCAGGGCGAGAAGCCCGGAGCCGAGCGCCAGAGGCTTCATCTTCGCCTGGGGCGCGAACGCGGGTTGCGCGGCCGAAGGCGAATCAAGCCCAGCAACGCTTCCAGGGTCCGCCGGCGCGGATGCCCGGGCTCGTCAAGCTGCCGTTCTAGTTCGACCCGATCCAGCTGACCGCGATTGATCGAGCGCGCGCGGCCGGTCTCCCGCATCTTGCTCTCGTCGTTCGGCGATGCCAGCAAACTATGGATGTAGATCGCCGGTATGCCGGGCAAGGACAGAAGAATAACGTGCGCGCACAGCATCCGGGCGATTTGCAGATCGTCCTCGCCGAAGCGGGTGCCACGCAAGGCGTCGAACAGCGTGATGTTGATTTCGTAGGGACGCTCGCGCCCATCGCCGTCAGCCCGGGCGCTGACCCGCCCGCCAAAGCGGCGCATCGTCTCCAGCAGATCCTCCAGCTCCTCCGGGCGAACGATCCGCTCGACCGGACGCACGCCGATTCCGTCGTGGGACGCGAGGAAGTTTAGGAACGTGCGGCCCGTCGGCAATTCCGGCCAGTCGCGCAACCATCGGTTCATGTAGACGGAACTGCCACGGTGCAGAGCCTGCAGAACCAAAGACGGCAACGCGAACTGGTAGACCAGGTCCGCCTCGTCTCCCGCCCCGAAATAGCTCAGGTTCTCGTGCTGCGGGACATTGGTTTCCGTGACCAGCCGGCAACCAGGCGCATGTTCCCGAAGGATCGCGTGAAGCAACCGCACGATTCGGTGCGTCTCGAGCAAATGGATGCAACTGGTGCCGATCTCCTTCCAAAGATAGGCGACCGCGTCCAGCCGTAGCAAGCGCGTGCCGGCGGACAGGTATCGCGCCATCACGTCGATGACCTCGAGCAAGACTTCTGGATTGCGGTAGTTGAGATCCAACTGGTCGGCGCTGAACGTGGTCCAGACGCCGCGACCCCGCGGATCTTTCGGAAGAGGCGTGATCAACGGAGTCGCCCGCGGCCGAACGACCGCGGACGTGTCCACCCCCGGATCGACCACGTGAAACCAAGACTCCGCGCTAGCGTCGCCCGCCCATAGACGCCGCGCCAGCGGGTGCTCCCGCGAGCAATGATTCAGGACCAGATCGGTCATCAGGTCGAACTGCTCCGCGATGCGCGAGATATCCTCCCAATCTCCCAGATCCGGCCGCACGTCCCGATAGGAAGAAACCGCGAAGCCATCGTCCGAGGTGGCCGGGAAATACGGCAGCAAATGAACCGCGCTGAAGGCGGCGCGCAGACGGGTTTCCAGAAAATCCGCCAGAACGCGCAACGGTGCCGCTCCCGGCTCGATCAAGGTGTCGGCGTACGTGATCAGCATCGCGTCGCGCTCCGACCAGTCCCGGTCCGGGCGGAGCGACTCGTACGGATGCCTTTCGAAGCTCTCCGCGATTCTTCGCCGTAACTCCTCCGCGTCCGCGTCCGGATACAGCGTCCGGAGATGCCCAGAGACCGCGCTCACGCGTGGCGCTCCAGCGCCCACGCGACGTGCTCGCGGACCAGTTCACTGGAATGGACGGCCCGGGCTTCCAGGGCCGTGACCGCGATCTCTCCGCGCGGGGCGTTGCC
Source organism: uncultured candidatus Poriferisulfidus sp. (assembly GCA_965116025.1). Lineage (GTDB taxonomy): Bacteria > Pseudomonadota > Gammaproteobacteria > Poriferisulfidales > Poriferisulfidaceae > Poriferisulfidus. The sequence continues at coordinate 976,066 of OZ220480.1, read as the reverse complement.
CAGCGCGACGGCGACGTTGCGCAGCCACTGGATATGGCCGATTCGGCGAAGGGCCGTGCCCTCGGTGTGGCGCAGGAACTCCGCTTCCTCCCAAGCCATCATCTCCACCAGTGACGGACCATCAAGCGCCGCGCGCGGCTGGAAATCTTTCACCGCGGCCAGCCGAGCGTAGCGATTCCACGGGCAGGCCAGCTGGCAATCGTCGCAACCGTAGACCCGGTTTCCGATCAGCGGCCGCAACGGCGCGGGAATCGAGCCCTTCAGCTCGATCGTCAGGTACGAGACGCACCGACGCGCGTCCAGCTGGTAGGGCGCGACGATCGCCCGGGTCGGGCAGATATCGATGCAAGCCCGGCAATCCCCGCAATGCCCCGCGCGGGTCGGCGGGTCCGGCGTCAGCGGCAAATCCGTATAGATCTCGCCCAAAAAGAACCAGGAGCCCGCGTCCTTAGCCAACAGGTTGGTATGCTTGCCGATCCAGCCCAGCCCGGCGCGCTCGGCCAACGCTTTCTCGAGCGCCGGAGCGCTGTCGACGAATACCCGGAAGCCGAACGGACCCGCCGCCTCCTCGACGCGCCGTGCCAGCCGCCGAAGTCGGCCGCGCAACACCTTGTGGTAGTCTCGGCCCAAAGCGTACCGGGAGACGTATCCACGGTCCGGGTCCGCCAACGCCCGTTCCGCGCGCTCAAGCCCGTGGGGAAGGTAATTCATCCGGGCCGAGATCACCCGCCGCGTGCCCGGCACCAACCATGCCGGACGCGAGCGACGAACTCCGTGACGGCGCATGTAGTCCATCTCGCCATGCCGGCCCTTCCTCAGCCAGTCCAGAAAACGCGTCTCGTGCTCGCCCAAGTCCAAATCAGCGATGCCAACTTGGTCGAAGCCCAGCTCCCGCCCCCATCGGCGAATGGCTCGCGAAAGATCCGGCAAAGACTCGGACATGGGCGGAGAGGCTCCCAAAAAAAGCGTTACTATATGCCATCGTGTGCGGATTCGCGGGAGAACGGAATTTTCGGAGGCCCGCCGACCCGGCCCGCGTCGCTCGCATGCTTCGCCCGCTCGCGCGGCGCGGACCCGATCACGAAGGCCAGTGGAATGAAGGCGGCGTCGCCTTGGGACACCGCCGCCTGTCAGTCATTGATCTGCATCCCCGCGCGCACCAGCCACTGAAAGATCCCGATTCCGGGAGAGTTCTGGCGTTCAACGGTTGCGTTTACAACTACCCGGAACTGAGAGAAGAGCTCCGAGAGCGCGGCCACCGCTTCCGCACGACGGGAGACAGCGAGGTCATCCTGAAAGCCTATGCCGAATGGGGCGAGGACTGCGTCGGGCGTCTGCACGGCATGTTCGCCTTCGCCCTGTGGGACCCGGGCGCGGAGCGGCTGTTCTTGGCCCGGGATCGGCTGGGCATCAAGCCGCTGTATTACCACCGGACTTCCAGCGCGGTGCGCTTCGCATCCAGCGCGCAAGCGTTGCTCGCCACCGGAGACGTCGACCTCGCGCTCGACGAGGTCGCCCTGCATCATCACCTAAGTCTCCACGCGGTCGTCCCGGCGCCGCGCACCCTGCTGCGCTCGATCCGCAAACTCGCTCCGGGGCACCACCTGACCGTCCACGCGAATGGCTCGGTGACGGAACGACGCTACTGGAAACTGGACGCGCGCGATCCAGATCCCGGACGTAGCGCGGAAGAATGGGTGGAGCAGGCGCATGTCGAGCTTCGAGAGGCCGTGCGCAAGCGCGCGGAAGCCTCGGACATCCCGGTTGGCGTGCTGCTTTCCGGCGGTCTGGATTCCAGCCTGCTGGTGGCCCTGCTGGCCGAGCGCGGCTCCTCGCCCATCCGAACTTACAGCATCGGCTTCGAGGACGCGGGCGGCGAGGCCGGGCACGAATTCGACTACTCGGACGCGGTGGCGTGGCATTACGCTACCGAGCACCACCGCTACTTCATCCGCGACGACCAGCTACTAGAGCGCTTAGACGAGGCGATCGGATGCATGAGCGAACCCATGGTCGCGCAGGACGCGGCGGCGTTCTTTCTGCTGGCCGAGCAGGTCAAGCAGGACATCTCGGTGGTGCAAAGCGGGCAGGGCGCGGACGAGGTGTTCGCAGGCTACTCCTGGTATCCGAAAATGCATGCGGAGCGGGCTGACGGGCTGGACGCCTTCTGCCGCCATTACCTGGACCGCTCTCACGCGGACCTGCGCGCGGCTCTCGCGCCTGAATGGGTCGGCGAGAACCACACCCGGACGCTGCTCTCCGAACGGCTGGAAGGTGGCGAGGATGTCGAGTTCCTGAATTCCGTGCTGCGCATGGACGCGACCATGCTGATCACCGACGACCCGGTCAAGCGCGTCGACAACATGACCATGGCCTGGGGCCTCGAGGCGCGCGTGCCCTACCTCGATCATCAACTGGTGGAATGCGTCGCGGGAATGCCGGCGGAACTGAAATTGCGCGATGGCGGCAAGTATCCGCTACGCGCCCTGGCGCGGTCCCGACTGCCGACGGAGGTGATCGACCGCCCGAAAGGATACTTCCCGGTGCCCGCCCTCAAGTACGTGCGGGGGTCGTTTCTGGACTGGGCACGGGAGACCCTGAACCGCCCAGAATGCCGAGGGCGGGGATTGTTCCGGGGAGAATATCTGAACCGGTTGCTTCAGGAACCGCTACGGCATCGGACGGCTCTGGACGGCAGCCTTCTGTGGCACGCGGCGGCCTTAGAAAGTTGGCTGCAGCAACACGTGGACGGGATCCGTCTCTGACAGGACCGACATCAAGCTCAAGGTGAGATGCTTTCAAGCCATCAAGATGCTTGTTCTCAATCTTCAGGCTTCCAGCAAAGAATCTTCTGTGTTCGGGCCTCCAAACGAAGCCGGCACATTGCTTCACCAGCCTTCAAACTCGTTAAGCGGCAGGTATTGTCAACGAAAATGCGTTTTATTGGCCCAGGCTTAGCTTGAGTATTAAAGGCCAAGGTCATACCCATATTATCCAAATAACCATCTTCGGCACGCTCAAAATCATCAGGCGATTGTGATATCAACATAATAGAACCACCCTTGGACCGGCTCATGCGAACGAGATTTCCAAGAGCGGGAAGCTTCGTTGACAAGATCACATGAGCTTCATCAAGCATGGTCAAATGGCGGAGAGCGCGAACGCCTCGATCATCCGTTGGCGCATCAGGTTGAGAGTTGATCCAACGGTCTAATGCGTCAAGTGTCAGATTGATAATCAGCCGCCTCATTTCTTCAGAGCCACCTTGTGGAAGCTGAATAATCCAACTTTTTGAAAAGAATTCGGCTGGTGAAAACTTTGGTTCGAAAAGCACGAACTGTGTTAGCTCGTTCAATGTCACCGTCAATTCGTCTGGAGGCCGATTGCGGTCTTCATACCCGGACTTCAGTGCTGAGGCAACGTCGGGAAGGGTCGCTGGCGTAGATGCTGGCCCATGGCGCAGAGCTGATTCAACCGCTTCGCGTAACGCTTCTAGCTGGATACCACCAACTCTGCCCCGTTTCACTTTGGCTATCGAGTCCCGAATGCGACCGGCAGAGGTTTTTATCAATATATCATCACGAGATGTGATATACAAAACATCCAGTGGGATGGCTTCTTCTGGCGGGGAAACCACGGTGGCACCAAAACTAGCGACAAGGCGGTCGGCGAGGTCGCCCTTGAAATCGAATGCGAGAAGCGGGAGCTCGCAGTATTGGCGCAACATGCGAAGCATGTGGACGGCGGTCCTGGTCTTACCAGATCCAACCCCGCCCATGATGGCCATATGTGGGCTACCGCCTTCTCCATTCAATGAGAATGTTACTTGCTCGCCTGATTGGAGGTCGTGAGCAATCTCTCCTACCGGTAATCTAATTTCTTCCGCATACGTGGGAGCACTGGGGGCCGAAATAGTATCACTCCCACCACCATCTCCAGAAAAATCGGCAAGTTCAGCTAAGCGCGCAACGAATTTATCCATGGCGCAACCACAATCATTCCAGTCTTGGCCGAGAAGAAATGCACCCCTATGCCAGTGGCGTGAAACCAACCCCTGCAGGCTCCTTTTGGTCATCTCTGTTTCACTGCTATGTTCCGTGATGATGGCTAGCCAAACTGCGGCCTGTGCTCCTTCGCCAAATAGTTGCATGCCACGCATGGGGGTCGCCATTTCTTCGGTTTCTTTAGATGTAAGTTCAGGCGGTTGCTCAATGTGGGATAGCGATCTTCCTAGAGCCAAGCGAGCAGCAACATACCGACTCTTCCAACCCAATTTTTCGTTGAGATCAGCACAAATCTTGTCTGCAGTCCGGGTTGTCCGGAATGTAGAAGTCATAAGATCTTCTAATCCAGCATTCATTTTTAGAGTTTCCCTATATCGAGTTCGAGGACACTTGTTGTTGAAACACCTTTGTCGTGATTGACTGTTAATTCGAAGGCAGCCACCAAACGCTCTCTAATTGCATCAAGCTTGTCATCCACAACTTCTTGGTCAGTAGAAAGGAGAATCACTTGGCCTGCTCGGTCTGTAAACGTTTTCAGGACCCCAATTCGCGGAACCCTGCCCAGGCGAGCCAATGGTGTATCGACTATAAACGGAAAGGCCCGTCCGCTGACTTTGGTTATAGCCAAAATTAAGGCCTGCGTAAACACTTGGCTGGCACCCGCTGACATGTCGATATCGTGTAAATCCCCGCCCCCTGCAGCCAGCATCCTAACTCTGCAGTCTGGAGTGATCTCAATCCGGTCCACACGTTCCGGGTGATTGGCCATTTTCTTCCATGCTTTAGTCATTTCCACAGCGACCTCGTTAACTTCATTTGGCCAAGCATCCTCTACGAGATTGGGGATTAGGGTAGCGTAACGATCAGCAAAGGTAGCATGCCTCAATGCGGGACCACTTTTTACTTTGCCCGACACATAGCGGCCAAATTCTGCTTGTTTATCAGAGAGATCTGATTTTTTGCTTCTAATCGCCCGTTCAGCCTCATCCCTCTGACCCTTATGAGTCGAGATATTTTCGGATAGATTCTTAAGTCGATCTAAATGAGGGCTGATTTCCTGAGCCGTTGCCTCTGTTTCTTGCCATTCTCGCTTTTTGGCTTCGGCCTGTTCGACGGCAACATTGAATCTATCCACTTGGTCTTTCAGCTCTCCTTTGGTATGGCTATCTAAGGATAGTAGCAACTCAATCGCACGGTCACGCATCGTGCCTTTGATGGACGGATGGCGATAAACCTCAGCACACCCTTCGGGTGCTGGATTCCATAGTGAATTCCATGCCTGTCTGCCTGCTTCAACCACAGCTACACAATATTTTTCATTAAGTGGCGGATCAAAAGCATCAACGCACTTTCTAAGTTCAAGAGCGAAGCGGTCAAGATTCTGGGTGCCTTCGTTACGGCCAGACTCCCATCGCTCACGCTTTGCTTCTGCCATGAGGGTGGCACGCGTGCTTTCCCGTAGATTAGCACCCGCAACAGCTAAAGCAACGTCTTCCTGGATTAATTCCAGTAGTGCCTTCATCGCGCTCCGCGCCTCTTCCCGATATCGGGCTTCTTCTTTCATGAGGTTTCCGACCTCAGCTACTGTCCCATCACGCCCACCAATGACTTGGGATAACTGATCTCTCTCTAATTCAAGTTCGCCCAAAATTCCTACTGCTTTGTCAAATGTTTTTTGATTGCGCTCAATATCTTCCGAAATGGTAGCGATATCATCCTCTACTTCCTTAATCACACTGTTGGCCGGTAGTGGTACGGATTTCCGTTTTCGTTGAGCATAATTTGCGAGCGAATCCCGGAGCTCGTTCAAGATATTAAGACCCAGCAGATTTTCGATCCCTAATCGCACCTGTTGGCTCATTTCTTGTCTCGCGTACTGTTGCACCTGTTCGCCATCAAAAAGAAAGAACACGGCCAAACTCGGTGGCAAAAAGTGCAGCGCAATCCAGTCACGGAACCATAGACCACTATCTTCAATACCAGGTGGAGGTTGAACGGGCTCCCTCTTATGGCCATACAGAATATTAATTTCATCGTCGGCTGGCTTGTGGAGACCACTTCGCTGAAAATGCCAAATCCGCGTAAGTTCGATAGGTACTCCAGTGTCATCATCAGCTTTGATTGACACTGAACACTTCGCCGGACCGTTTTCGGTAGCTCGTCTATGAAGCACTTTACCGAGAAATTGGCTATAGCTGATCTTGATCAAATTTTCCATGCCGTCATTGGTGACAACCCGAGGTTGGGCCCTAGGTACGAAACGCAATCCCTCACGCCCAAACAATCCAAGCGTTATAGCTTCGAAAAAAGAAGTTTTCCCATATTCGTTTGGTGCTTTTATAAGTATGACATTCCGATTGCCATCCGATATTGGAAAATTAAAGTGCGTGTGACGATACGAACGCCAATTGACTAGTTCAACTGAACGGAGGTGCATCATTCACCCTCTTCGACTTCTATGCTGTCAAAAATTTCATCAAAAGCACTCGTTATTCCGCGCTTTTTTAGCTTTCCTTGTTGCTTTATCTCTACAGCAACTAATCGTTCAAGCACCTTCGGATCTAGTCCCTCTGCCCTGCATTTGGAAAGGACAAGGTTTCGTCCTGCTTTACTATGAAATAGCGCGACATTACCATTCGACATCATGCCCTCCCAATATGGGTGCGCCTCTCTTCAGCATTTCGCTCAACACTGGACACCGCGTCTTCCGCCCACAATTCCCTTATACGCTCTACCTCGGACTGTTGTATCAAAGCCATCCCTGAGCACTCTTGCAACATCAGTAGTCGATCAAGAATTTCTTTCCGGGTGGCTAAATTGAACGGACCGGGTACGAACACGCCTTTCTTGGTAATCGTCACACGACCATTACGGCGACGGGCGAGCCTACGCTTGGGATCGTTGCGAATTGCTACGAGCCAGTCTCGAAACTCAAGCAACGGCGTGAAGTGGTCGAATCCAGAAGCGACAAAGCCTGCCAAACTCTTGTCCTTCTCGACCACGGTGCAGGTCCAGCATCCAAAACGTGAAGATGTTGTCCCACATGAAGGCGCATCCGCCGCGGATGTTACGACCGGACACTCTCCTCCACCTGCATCTCGATACAGTCGGATCAAACGATCATGGCTACACCCCCAAGGTGGTTTGTGCTCCGCGAGGAAACCCCAGACATCGTCCTCGCCTAACTCAAGTATTGGCCTGAACACCCAACAGCCCTGAAGGTCGTTGTGCCTGTTCAATCGTGCGCCATTGTCATACCTGGCCGCCATACCAGCCCGTGCGACACTTTCCCTCCGGCGAACACCAAGGAGAAGCACCACCTCGCCAGAGATTCCCGCCTGTTTTCGAATGTATTTACTGGTTGGCTGGATCTTCATCCGATCAGTACACCAGCGAAAATTGCGGTTGGGCGAAGCGTAGCCTCGACCAATGAGGTTGACCCAAAAAGTCTGATTCAGTTCTGGTGCTGTGGTGGCGACAACAACAGGTAAATCAAATGCCCTTGCCGCCTTTTCGATTTCCAAGAGTCCGATTCGAACATGTTCCATTACCAATGGACTCTCGACAAGCGTATCGTTTGCTACTACATGGACAGTCCTACGCCTCTCACTGCGCGGCAGGGAAATTAGTGTTTCAATTACAAGGTGCGCGACAAGCGTACTGTCTTTGCCTCCAGAGTACCCGATGATCCAAGGCTTGTCGTGAAGCGCTGTGTACTCTTCGTAAATCTCTCGTCTGATTCCCTCGAAAGTATTGTCGGAGGGAACGTTAGAGGTTAGCCCCCCCCCCCCCCCCCCCCCCTTTAATTCGGTCGAGTCCTTCTGAGTGTTTCAGAAAAGAAACACTTTTGGTGGCAGACGGTAGGGGACTTCCCTGAATAGCTACGGCCATTTACTTGTGGGATTTTCTAGATGGAAGCTCTTCTAATGGAACGATTATAACAAAACACATCCAGGAGCCCGCAACCGATCCTACGCCTTGAAAAGATACCCGCCGCCACGTCAGATACTTGGCTATGGCGTAACGCCAATGAGAACCAAAGGAACAGCCGGAACCCCGCGCCCTTGGCGAACGACATTCATCAAATCCCTTTCGTAATAAGGGACACCTGAGGACATTTCACGTTCCATCGACTTCATCGGCAATACCTCGATTCCAACATCAATAACGCCAGAGACATAAAAACTCATGTGCTTGACGAACAAGTCGTGCGCCACAAAAGCGTATTTGCCGAACTGCACTTCCACAGCGACGCGACCTTTCACGAAATCTGTCTGGTTGTATGACATTATCGGGACATACCCAGCTTTTTCTATGGTTGCTTTTTGCACTTCCGGTGATTGGCCGGATATCTTCCGCGCGACTTTCTCGTCCTTCGTGACCCAGAACGTATCGCGTTGCTCTCTCCATCCAGCATTACCAAATCTGAAGCGAAATGCCCTATTCATGTCTCCCGGGGAATACAGCATTTTCCCCTTCATGGTTCGCTCCTTGGAAACCTTGTTTTTGCAGGCATGAGCATCCACGCCAGCTATCACCTCCAAGACCTCATCCCATAATTCGGCATGATGGACCATCAGGTACTCCATTCCATTGAGGTGCGAGTACGTCGCCCCAATCTCCATCAATGTCCTCCTTTCGGCTTTAATGGATCATAGATCGGCTTTCCCATGGGACGGGTCTTGAGCGTGCCGGCGCATAATTCCTCAATCCTCCGGTTCGCTATGCGGATGTAATCTTCCACCACATCGCATCCATAAACCACGCGGCCGTGCTTGAGAGCCGCGACCGCCGAAGAACCTACCCCGACATAGGGGTCTAGAACGGCATCACCCTCGTTCGTCATCGAGAGAACGAGACGTTCCACAAGTTCGACAGGATATTGACATGGATGAATGGTTTTTTCTGGATGATTGCTTTTCACGTTTGGAAACTCCCAAACATCACTCGGGTTTTTCCCCTTTGGGTTGCAGGACAACTTACCAATGTTCGGCCCCTTGAAATAACGCTTCCCCGGGTATTTGGATGGAACTCGAATAGGATCAAGATTCCATGTGTAATCGTCGCTCTTGGTCCACCAGTTTATGGTCTCATATCGCCCGGAAAGGCGCCTAGTGCAGTGGAGGCCATGCCCGAAATGCCAAACGATACGGTTCCGAAGCCTCAATCCATGGGAAGCGAAAACCTGATAGAGCAAAGCGTCTAATGGCACGATTTCCCCATTTTCTACGTGGTTCCCCACCTGCCAGCAAATAGAACCCTGATCATGGAGCAGGCGAATACATTCCCGTATCACCGCTGACTGTTTTTCGACATATTCATCCGTGGAAAGGCGTTTTTTCTCGTAGGGCTTGCCAAGATTATAAGGTGGAGACGTGACGATCAGTTTGAATATTCCATCCGGAAGTTCCGACATAAATTCAAGATTGTCCTGACGCTTGAGGACGAATTGCGGCGGCTCTTCCTTGACCGCCAACGCCAATGACAGACTCGCCACAACTACACCCGCGCTGTCAATCTATCGCGAGCGCCCACCGTCCAAACCACGCCCGGAAACAATTTTTCTAGAAACAGCTCCATAGCGTTCATATCATTTCCGCGCGAGCCCAGCATTCCGGTACGCGCAACCGCCATTTCGGCACGATGAGTGGTCCATCCTGGACAGGGTCGAGCTTCGCGTGTCCACCGCTCAGATGTCGCTCACAAAGACGGGCCAGTTCGACACCGCCAGAAAAACGTTCGGCCAGAAACCCTAGGCGTTTAAAGACGGCTCCGTTGCCAAATCCCACCGCATATTCGACGATCTTATCGTCATTCCGATCATCACGTCGCAGATAGGCCGCGAAGCAGTCAACCACATGCTGGATGCCGCCATTGGTTGCCGGGTTATCGAGCATGTCGATGATCGTACGGTGCACGTCGGAAACGGGCACTCTCGTTTTATGACACCAAATGTTCTTCGTGCCAAAAATCTTCCGTTCATCGATGTGTTTCAGCGAAAAGATCGTGCCGTGCCGCTCTTGACGTTTCTGGCGTACAGTCTGCGCGGTCACCACGAAAATATCCTTGAATATCTGTTCGGTCAAGTTCCAATGCTCAGCGGCTGTACGTCCTCCGATGTAGGCTGGCGCGAAAAGTGCGGGAACGAGCACCCACGGGTCATCAAGGACACGATTCGACCCCATGGTGTCAATGGAAGCGGCGACATAAGCCCCATGGCCCACCCGTCTCAGCCATCCCTGTCCAGCCCAGCGAGATAAACGCTGGGCGGCAGCGGCGCGATCAAGTTGAAGGGCAATCACCACATCGCCGACGCGAATCACGTCACCGGCCATGGACAGCACCTGGACAAGTTGCGTTCGTCCTCGAGGAAGGCGGATTGCGTTTTTATTCATGCCCATTAATTGTCATAAAGTGCGAATTTTGGTGATCATAGTAACCACTCTGGGTAGGAAGTAAACTTAATTGATTTCAATCCATCCCGGACCAGTTTGAACCATCTTCCGTACTTTAGCAAATGATGAACCCACAACCGTAAAACGAGCTTCCCCGCATCATACAGCACACGACGATACTCTCCTATCGTTCGACTTTGCCATCAGCCTTTCGTCGGCTTCAATCTCTGTCGCATTCAGCACTCCAAGATTCAAAAGACGAGCGTGAGCGTGATGTACTATGATGGCCGGAGACATCGGTCATGCTAGTGTAGTGTAATCTAATTAGAGATATTTATACTTGCTTGGCGCGGAGGGGCGCCAGCTTGTCCAGGATCTGCTCGGGCGTCTTGCTCCACGAGAACGGCTTCGGGTCGGCGTTGTGATGATCCAGAAAATCGTGGATCGCCCGGGTCAGCTCCCGCACGCTTCGGAACACCCCCCGCCGCACGCGCCGCTCCGTCAGCTCCCGGAAGAACCGCTCCACCAGGTTCAGCCAGGACGCCGAGGTCGGCGTGAAGTGGACGTGGAAACGCGGCCGCCGCGCGAACCATTCCCTCACCTTGCGATGCTTGTGGGTGGCGTAGTTGTCCACGATCAGGTGGACCTCCAGCTCCTTCGGGACGTGCCCGTCGATCTCCCGCAGGAAGCGCAGGAACTCGACATGCCGATGGCGCTGGTAGCAACGCCCGAACACCGTGCCGTCCACGGCGTTCAGGGCCGCGAACAAGGTGGTGGTCCCGTGCCGCTTGTAGTCGTGCGTCATGGTTCCGGCGCGCCCCTTCTTCATCGGCAATCCGGGCTGGGCGCGATCCAGCGCCTGGATCTGCGAATTCTCGTCGACGCACAGGACCAAGGCATGCTCAGGCGGGTCCAGATACAGCCCGACGACGTCGCGCAGCTTCTCGACGAAACGCTCGTCGGTGGACAGCTTGAACGTTTGGACCAGATGCGGCTTCAGCCCGTGCGCGCGCCAGATCTTGTGAACGGTGGCGTGGCTCACCCCGGCGTGCTGAGCCATGCCACGGGTCGACCAATGCGTGGCCTGTTCGGGAGCGTCATGCAGGGTGTCCTCGACGATGCGCTTGACCACGTCGTCGCCGTAGGTCCGCTTGCGCCCTCGCCCAGGACGGTCGGACAGCCCGGCCAGGCGCCGCTCGGCGAAGCGGTTCCTCCACTTCGCCACCGTGCTGGCGCTCGCGTCCAGTTGATCGGCGATGTCGATGGTGCGCCGGCCCTCGGCGGCGAGCAGCACGACGCGAGCGCGAAACGCGTCGCGAACGCTGGAGAGGCTCGAGCGAGCCGTCTCGCTCAGGGCGGCGAGCTCCTCGGCGCTGAGCTCGATGGGAATGGCGCGGCGCATGCGGTTCTCCTCCTGATCGCGGCAATCCGGCGAAGTGTAGCATAAATATATATTATTGACGTACACTACACTAGACAGTGTGACTCGAAGAAGACTTGGCGCGATTATCAAGGGAAATCGAAAATGAGCGCAACCCCGCAACAGGACATGGCCGAGATTCTGGATTCCACGAAGGATCAGCGAAGAGAGCAAGTAGTTCTCAGTCATCTGCTGGAGAAGCTCCGAGTCCAGAAGAACCATCACTTGGCGCATCAAGTCCGCATGGGTGGGGTTTCTTCGTACCTTACGTCCACCACTCTCAAGTGGGTCGCCACCAAGGTCCGATTCGCGGCCAATCTGCCAATATTTCAAGAAGGAGGGGAAGGTTCCAGGCGAATCCAAGCGGATCCCGAAATCATGGAGCAGATACGGCACCGGCAACCTGACTGGCGCCGCCAGATTGAAATGGCCACGTATCTGGCAGTGCGCAAGCACCACAAATTTCCTCCACTCCTCCTCACCGGGTATCAGTGCTGGGTCCACGATGAGCGGCATGAACGGTGGGGCACCGACGCGCGCGCCATGAATGATAGTCTTACTCTTCAAGGGTTGAATCCCGCTGGAACATACTGGGATATGGACGATAGCGAGACCGGATTCTATGCGCTTGATGGCCAGCACCGGCTTATGGCTATTCTTGGCTTGCGTGAGATCATCCAGACTGGACGATTGCATGCGCTTGACGAAGCGCGAAATCCGAAAAGCGATGGAGTACTGACTCGCCAGGAGATTGTCGAGAAGATTCACCAAAACACTGGAGAAAGCCACGCCGATATCGACGAGCGACTGCAACGCCTCATGGACGAATCTATCGGAATTGAGATCGTCCCCGCGGTGTGCATAGGAGAGACCTACGCCGAGTCCTTCCGACGACTTCGGCAGACGTTCGTCGATGTCAATGAGAGCGCTTGAACGCCCCGTCGAGATTCGGCCACCTCATCCGTGGTGATGGCCACGCGTACGATTATGGATTGCTCCCCGGTCCCGGAATCTCGTCCCCCATTCTCGAGCCTTGGCGCTATCGACCGGATCGGTGACGCTTTTTGCCAGTCGGCGCAAAACCCTCAGCGCGTTGCCGATCTGCAGCACTACCGGGCTTTCCGCATGCGTTGCCTGATGACAACTCTCGCGATAGTCGACGCGTGTCAGATTCCGCGCGAAGCGGCCGTCAGCGTTCGCCTCAAGCGTCTCGACAGCATCCGCCGGAAGATCGGACGACCCGACACCAATTTCTCCCTCGGCCGGCTGGATGACGTGATTGGCGCGAGGGTCATCTGTCAGAACCTGTCTACGGTCAGGAGCCTGAGCGACCGCATCCAGTCCTCGTCAAGCTTCTACCGCATGAAGGACTACATCGCCTCGCCCGCGTCGACCGGCTATCGCGGAATCAATCACATAATGAAACTGCAGCAACCCCTTACCGAAACGACCAGCATCGCCATGCGTTTCGAGATCCAGGCTCGCACGTATCTGCAGCATCGCTGGGCGGTATGGTCGGAGTCGCGGGGCGAAGCCGTGAAACTCGGCACGGGTGGAGAGGAGGAGCGAGAGCGGCTGAGCGCGCTTTCCAAGAGAGTCGCGCTATGGGAGGCCAGAAATCCTACGACCCCACAAGCGGACCTTCCCACGTATGCGGGCGGGCGATCAGTGGCCGTTTGTTGGCGAACGCGCCATGGTGGGGTGATACCCTACTACTTCCAAGACGAGGCGCAAGACGCTGTCGACTGGCTGAACTATCTGGAAAGCACCTATCCGGGCGAGAGGGAGAACGCCCTGCTTCTGGTTGGCGGCGCTCCGGTCACCGACACGGAAAGATTGCTCCAACTCACCCACCCACTGTATACCGGAGTCCGAGTGCTCGATCCGAAATACTGGATGCCGCCTTCCTCATAAAACCGGATCGATTTTCCGTCCCGCGCGCCCAATCACGCCGGATTCTTCGGCGTATCGATCTCAAGCAAAGCGCAAACCGAAGGGCCCAAGTTCCGCCAAGAGCCGCAGTCCACATCCAGCCGAACCACGGCGCAAGTCGGAAGGTCTCCCAAGGTTTCACCGGTCAAGTACGCGGCCACCCCGCTGGTCGCCGGGTTATGGCCGAACACCGCGATCCGGTCATCGGCGTCGTCCAACTCGTGCAACTCCCGCAACAGGTCATTGGACGAGAAGGTGTAGAGGCCTTCTCGCGATCGGATCTTGGCGGCATCCATTTCCAGCGCCGCGGCGAAATGGCCCGCCGTATCCAGCGCTCTGCGCGCGGTCGAGCTATACAGAGCGTCAACGCCTTCCTGACGGTCCGCCAGCCGTCGCCCCATTTCTGGCGCGTCTCGCTCTCCTCTCGGAGCGAGCGGACGATCAATATCCGGAACCATCCGGCCATCGCGATCAGACTTGGCGTGACGAACGAGAATCAGTTGGCGCATGGGAAACAAGCCCTCCAAAGGACAGTATAGCCATTGCGCCTCAACCTCCCATAGCCTAGCTTTCCAAACTCCAAGCGCGTTCCCGCGCGACCATCTGAACGTTCTGCCAAAAATCGCGCCATCGTCATCACCGCATGTCTTCCGCCAAAGCCTTGAGCACCTGATCGTAGGCCGCCAAGCCCCACAGGTGACCGCCGCCCGGAATCATGTTCAGAGATGCGCCCAGCAACATGCGCGAATAGCGACGCGCCGCCTCCGGGTGAATGATCCGATCCTTCGTCCCGTGCCAGATCCGCGCTGGCGCGTCCAGCGCGATTGACGCGGGAGGCCGCTCGCGATAAAAATTCCTCGCTTCCCAAGCGGTCGCTCGCCCACCCCGAAGGACTCCGGCGATTCCCTTCGTCAGGCAACGACGAATCTCCCGATTCCTCATGATCTTTCGATCACGCCGAGTGAGCCCGGAAGCCACCAGCAAGCGTACGAGAACCGGTACGGCAACCGCGGGAAGCGCGATCGCCATGAACGCCAATCGGGCTGTCGGAACGCTGGCGCTGGCCAGCCTCATCAAGGCTTGGTGCGCCGGGCCAGGCGGCACGTCGAGCGCGTGCGCGCTAACCAGCGTCACCGCCAGAATCCTGCGCCCCGCCCGCCGCGCGACCTCCACCGCGTAAGGTCCTCCGCCAGAAAAACCCAGAACCGCGAACTTCTTCGCTTCAAGGCGATCCATCAACGCCACGGCATCCTCGGCATGCCCGGCGACGCTGTGCTCTGGGCGATCCTCCGAGTCCCCGATTCCCGCCCGGTCCGCGGCGATCAAGCGCAACCCATGCTCGCGAGCCGAAGCGTCAGCCAGCGAAAAGATGTGCCGGGTCCCCGGCGTGCCATGCAATCCTAAAACCGCGCCACCATTGGGCGCCCCATATTCCGCGTAGGCCAGCGCCCGCCCGTCCGGCAGGGTCATTCTCAGGTTTTCATTCATGGCCAGACAGACGCTCCAGGTATTGCTGGATCGGCAGAACGACCGGCTCGATGCGACGACGCATGACCGATCCCACCGCGTCGCTCACCCCGAAGATCGGATCGAGAAGGCGCTCCCCGACCCGAGCTAAGCACAGCGCGGAGCGGCGGAATTCGGAAAAACCTTTCTTCTCCTCCCACGGAGATCCACTCGGCTCGGCCTCAGCGTCCGCCTCCAACGCTTTGATCGTTCGGAACGACGCGGTCGTTTCGGGCAAGGCGAACGCCTTTCCAATCGCGTTCAACAGAGCGACCGCGACGTCCTGGTTGGACGGTCGCGCGAGCGCTTTTCGGGCCGCCGCGAGAAACCCCTGACCCGAGGCCCCGAACGCCCATAGAAGACGCGCCGCGAGAGGACCCTCTGGATTTTCTTCGAGGCCCGCCCGAATTTCCTCGACCTTCGGGTGCGACGGATGCGTCTTCGGGAGACTCTCAGCCCCGGCCGATAAGAATCCGACCAAGTAAGCGGACTGTCGCTGGGTCCGTTTCCACAAATCCGCTCTGCGCTCTTCCGTTAGCGATGGATGGGGTAGCAGGCGCCGCAGCGACGCGATGACGTCGCCAGGCTGTTCCTCGAATGGCAAGAATTCGAGGAGATATTCCACCAGCGTCGCGCCCAGCGCGCCGTCAGAGACGGCCGCGCTATCCAGCATCCGGCGGGCGTGCTCCGCGTTCGGCTCCGCCCACCATGCCCGTCGCGCGAGCTCCTCCGTCAGGCCCGGCGCATGGACCACCGCCGCCACCGCTTCCGGCTCGCCCAGAAGCAGCAAGCGCTCCAGCGCGCCATCGTCGCGGGCTTGGCCCATGCGGGTCCAACGCCGGATGTACAACGGATATCCGCCCGGCGACCCTAGGACCCGAGTGGACAGCAAGGCGCGAACCTCGCGCAGATAGGATTCCGGGCGGGCGTTCGGATGCAGGGGCACCCGCGCCTCGCCCCGCTCGGTCAAGGCTTCCAAGCGCATTCGCGACTCATCGATGCGAATCGCTCGCAACGGCTGAGTCAGCAGCACGTTCAAACGTAGCGAATCGGACTCGGCCAGCGGCACGGTCAGTTCAACTGGACTCTCTCGCCCCACGGCACGCGCGCGCGGCCCTTGACCAACCATAATACCGGATAGCGCGGCTCGGAGTCCGGATAGCGGCCCTGGGCATCCGTGAAATACAGCAACAGGTCTGGCGCGCGGTCTTGGCGACCCACCCATTCGAAGACCGGCCGAAATGACGTGCCGCCGCCTCCGCTAACCCGGGTCGGCATTTCCAACGTTTCCCAAGGCTCGAACGTTTTCGGGGCTTCCGGGGACAGGTCCTGGTCGCAGGACAGCAACGTGATGCGAGCGCGCAAGGTTCCCTTGATCGCGTTCACCTCACCAACGAACTCCGCGATCTCGGATTCCGAGATCGAGCCACTGACGTCCAAAGCGGCGACCAGATCGATCTCGCGACCGCGCAGGCTTGGGTAGATGGCGGGGCCTTCCCGCCGCGTGGAAGCGCGCTGATAGCTGTAGTCGTCGCGCGCCAGCGCGCCAGCGTGACGGGCGAGCAGTTGCCTCCACGGCAAGCGCGGCGTCGACTGCGCAGAGAAATGCCGCTCGAAACTCTCGGACGACCGTCCGGCCCGCCGGGTCGCTTCCAGAGCGCTCGCGACCCGGGCTCGCCAAGTGGAAGCCATGGCCTCCCGCTTCGCTGAATCCAGCGGAGGTGGACCCCCGAGCGGAACGTCCCGAGTCGGCGAGTCGCGGTACATATGCAAATCCTGGGTCCGCTTGTCCTCCATCTCGTCGAGGCAAGGATAGATCTCCTCCGCGGTGAGATCCGCGAACTTCGGTTCGTGCAGAGCGCCTTGGGGGAGGATCATGTCCTCGGCGACCAGCAAGCCGTTCACCGCGTAATCGCAGGCGACATCCCAGCGCCCTCGCGCGCGGCGCCCTTTCCTATGCAGATGAAGAAGCGCGCAGTGGAGCGCCTCGTGACAGAGCGCCGACTGGATTTCCTCTCCGGTCAGCCGGTCCATGTAGTCCGGGTTGTAGTAGAAATTGATCGCGTCGGTGGCGGTGGTCCGGCACCAGTCCCCACCTTCCACCAGAGGCAGTCGCAACGCCAGCGCGCCCAAAAACGGACGATCCAGAACCAGTCGGGCACGGGCCCGCGCCAGCCGGATTTTCGCGTCGCGCGCCGCTGGCATCAATCGTAGACCAGCAGCTCCGCGACCTGATCCGCCCAAGGTCGAAACTCCGGAGCTTGGAAAACCACTTCTTCCCCAACCCCGCGCAGCAAGTCGCAGACCAGCATGACGCCGATCTCGCGTTGCGGGAATCGCTTGGCGTACGTCAGGATCGGGCCCAGCGTCCCGTCGAGCGCGGACTCTTCGGCGGCGCGCACCGCCCGACCCACCAGCGCGGCCGCCACGGCGTACTGCAGATCCACCGACTCTGGAACGGCCGCGTCCTTCCCCGCCAGCACGTCTTCCAAGTCCGGCAACTCCGCGGCATGCTGGACGAAGGCATGCAGCTGCGTTCCCGCCGCCGGCCCGACGCAGGCCCGGAGCGCCTCGCCCAGCACTGAGGGATCGGACTCGAACTTTCGCAACGCCCGATGCGCGAATTCCCAGGAGCGCGGGGTGGGAAACGCGGTGGGATTATGCTCGGCATCGAAGTCGAACAGCGACTCTGGACGCAATCGGAGGAAGCCGATCACCCGGTCGTCAATCCCCGCGCCGTAGGCCCATCGAACCCAATCGTCCAGATGGACCTCCAGCTCGAAGTGCGCGAAACGGTTGGCGAGCGGCGAAGGCATCGCGTAGGTTACTCCCCGATCGCCCTGCCGGTTTCCGGCCGCGAAAATGGCCCAGCCCTCCGGCGCCCGATAGTGGCCGAGCCGTCGGTCCAGAATCAACTGGTAGGCGGCGGCGGAGACGGTCGGCGCGGCCGACGTTATCTCGTCCAGAAAAAGGATTCCGCTGGGGCCGTGGCGCTCCTCGTTCGGAAGCATGGCCGGAATCGCCCAGTCCACCGTGTCGTCCACGCGAAACGGGATCCCGCGCAAGTCGCTCGGCTCCATCTGCGAGAGCCGGATATCGATTACCGGAGCCGAGTGGCGGTCAGCGACCTGCGCCACGATCTGCGACTTGCCGACGCCCGGTGGCCCCCAGACCATGGCCGGCGTATGGTGCCCCCGAGCGGCGCCGCGAAACTCCTCCTCCAGCACCCGGGCCAGCTGAGACGGGCGCATCGCGCTCAGAACCCCGCTTTCTTGTACAGCGCCCGAGCGCGCTCCGGATCCCGCGGCACCAGCTTCCCCTCCTCATACATCATGGCCAGCGTGGTCAGCGAGCCGGCGAGGCCCTGGGCCGCCGCCTTCTCGTACCAGAGCGCGGCGCGCTCCCCGTCCTGCTCGACGCACTCCCCCTCCATATACATGAAGCCGAGGCCGTGCTGCGCCAGCGCCAAGCCAGCCTCGGCCGCGGCGGTCATCCAAGCGAAGGCCCGCTCGGCGTCCGCCACGCACCCAAGTCCGTTCTGGAACATGATCGCGCATCGATACTGGGCTTCCGGCTCTCCCGCCTCCGCCAGCGGGGTCAGCAATTGGAGGGCGCGCGCGAACTGCTTCGACGCGAACGCCGCGATGCCGCTTTCCAGGGCCAGCCGGGTCGATTCGTCCATCGCCACCACGGCCCCTCAGAGCGCCCCCGCCTCGAAGCGCGCCCGCGCCCGTCCGCTTTCGATGGCCTCGCGCGCCGCTCGATAATGGCGGCGGATGTCCCGGCTACCGTCAAGGTGCGCCAGGATCACCGCCGCGGCGTACTGCAGACTGTCTTTGGCCGGCCCGTCCCGCCCGAGCATCGCGTCGAGTCCAGCCATGCCGGCCGCCCGCGTCACCCGATCCCTCCACGCCGGTTTATCGTCCGGCAAATCGTCCGGCAGGGGCACCGCGCGGCTGTCGCGCGCGAGTCCCACGTCGTCGGCATGAAAGTTCCATTCCGTCTCCTCCTCGTCGCCATGAAACCCGAACGCCTTTCCGGCCTGCTTCAGCGACGGGAACACGCCGCCCTCCACGCCGCGCACGATCAGCGCCGAGGCGAATCCCGCGACGCGGGCCAGATGCGCGTACACCGGAGGATAGGGCTTATGCACATACCCGGTCACCAGATGCGTCTCCGCGCGCCCGCGCACCGGCGAGAGCAGCACTTCCACCGTGCTCAGCAACGGACGTTTCACGATGCGTTCTCGGAGGCCCTGCAATTGATGCAGAGCGGGACAGGACCGCGACTGGTCCACGTAGCACCAGCCGATTTCGGGATCCGCCACCCGCGCGGCCGCGTCGACGATCTCATGGTCCACGCTCGCGCCACAGATGCTGAAGACCTGCCTCGGCGTCACCCCGAACTTCGGCCCGACCATCTCGGCGCCATGGCAGATCGCGGGCGTCCCGCAGGCGCTCAGGACGGGCGGCAGGAAGACCCCGACCGGCAATCCCCGAACGAAGCCGTCGCAAGGCTCGGCCACGACCACGACCCGGTCCACGTCCGCCACCGCCGACTCGGCGTGGTCGCGCAACGCGTCCAAGGCTCCGGCGTTCTCCTCCAGAGTCTCCCGCTTCATGCGCATCGCGATGAGGAAAATCCCCGCCTGCACCAAGTCTCCTCGGCCATCCAGAATAACGTTGACCGCGCCCCGCGCCTCTTCCCGCGAAATATCCTTGCTGTACTCCGGGCCGGTCGCGACGCGCTGCAGGATATCGCGCATGAACGCTTGCGGGTCCAAGCTGGCGAAGGTGGCCGTATCGTCCATCAGCGTGCGACGGTGGAGCGGGTGAAGGGAATCGAACCCTCGTTATCAGCTTGGGAAGCTGATGTTCTACCATTGAACTACACCCGCGCGCGTCTCTATTCTACTTGTTCGCAGGGCCGGGAGCGTCCGCGCGCCGCTTGCGCGGCGAATCGCCCACCGCGCGTCCCGGATCCGACATGGAGCGAGCCTCTTCCAGATTCCCCGCCAAGGCTCGCTTCCCCGGCTATATCTCCTCCAGCATCCGCCGCGCCGCGACGGCCCGAACCTTTCGAGCCAACGGGAAGCTTTCCTCTCCGGCATGGATTACGTCGACCCGACTCAAATCGAGATCCTCCAAGGCCGTCTTGATGGAGCGAGTCAGTTTGGGGGCCACCGTGCGCTTGATCTCGAAGCCGCGCATGCGGCCACCCTGGTTCACCACCAGATCGATCTCGGCCCCGGAGTGGGTGGCCCAGAAATAACACCGCCGTCCCTCGGCGTCCAGGGCCTGGATCAGGTTCTCGATGATAAAACCCTCCCAAGAAGCCCCAACCTTGGGATGCCGCTCCAGCTCCTCGCGCGTCGACGTCCCCAAGAAACTATGCAGCAAACCGGTATCCCGGAAGTAGATTTTCGGGGACCTCACCTGTCGCTTGCGGAGGTTGGCATGCCAAGGCTTCAGGCGCCGGATCATGAACGTCGATTCCAGCGCGTCCAGGTAGCGACGGACGGTATGGTATGACACGCCGAACGCGCGGCCCAACTCGGAACCGTTCCACAGTTGTCCGTGCGCATGCGCCAGCATGGCCCAAAAGCGGTCCAGAGTCGCGCTCGGAATCGTGATCCCCAGCTGTCCGATATCCCGCTCCAGAAAACTGCGGATGAAATCGCTCCTCCAGCGAAGACTGTCAGCATTGCCACGCGCCGTGAACGAACGTGGAAAACCGCCCCGGATCCAGAGACGATCGGATTCGCGGGCCGGGATCTCCTGGAGGTTGAATCCCGGCAACGAGTAGTAGGAAACGCGCCCAGCGAGAGTCTCGGAGCTTTGGCGCGACAGATCTGGAGAGGCGTTTCCGAGTATCAGGAATCGGGCCGGACTGCGCGGGCGGTCGGCCAGCACCCGGAGGGTCGGAAAAATTTCGGGGAGTCGCTGGATCTCGTCCAGAACCACCAGTCCGCGCAAGGGCGACAACGCCAGCGACGGATCCGCCGTCAGCCGAGCCAGGTCGGCGGAGGCTTCGAGATCGAAGAAGTGCGACTTCCCACGCCGGCGGCGCGCCAGCTCGCGCGCCAGCGTCGTCTTGCCCACTTGCCGAGCTCCCAGCATGCACACGACCGGGTTGGCGCGAATACGCCTCTCCAGCGCGCGCAAATGCATGTCCCGAGGTCTCATCAGGAGCGAATAATACCATGAAAAATAGAATCTATAGTTCTAATTTTCATGGTTTTTTAGGGCCCTTTCCGAAAACGAGAGCCGCGTGGGCCGGACTCCCGCAAGCGAAACGTTCCAGAGCTCGCCTTTGAGCGAGAATCTCGACTTCCGTCCCGACGTCGCGCGCGGAGAAGCCTCCCCAAGAAAGCAATTGGTTGAAAATTTTTCATAGAAAACTTATAATGTCAACTTCAAGTTTCATTATATGGGTATGAGGATGTGACGATGTTTGGGCAACGACTACGGCTCGCCCGCAAGCGGGCGGGCCTGTCCATGCGGGCGCTCGCCGAGGCGGCGACCCCGAAAGTGACCGCGCAGGCGATCAGCAAATACGAAACGGGGAAGATGCTTCCCTCCTCGGCCGTTCTGGTCGGACTCGGCAAAGCTCTCAACGTCTCTCTGGACTTCCTTATGAGCGCGCAAGTCGAGGAGATCGATGGCGTTGAGTTTCGTAAGCGCTCCGGCGCTTCCGTCCGTGATCGCGCCAAGGCCGAAGCGATTCTGATAGATAACCTGGAACGCTACCTGGCGGTCGAGCGGATTCTCGACATGCGGGTCACCGCCGACTGGATCGATGGGTGGTGGCGCGGCCACGTCACCAGCGAAGCCCAGATCGATGACAGGGCCAACCAGCTGCGCGATCACTGGGGCCTCGGCATGGATCCGATTCCCAGCCTGTGCGAGCTGCTCGAGGAAAAAGGGATCAAGGTGGTGGACGCGAACCTCCCCGAGAGCGTCAACGGCCTTTCCTGCCATGCCATGCGGGGGAACGAGAGCGTCGCCGAGGCCGTAGTCGTCTCTAGCCGGATTGGCGTGGAGCGCAAGCGCTTCACGCTCGCTCACGAGCTCGCCCACAGAATCGTTCGCTCCACTGGCGATTCGGAAATTGGGCTGGAAGCGGCGATGGACCGTTTTGCCGGCGCGTTCCTGATCCCCGGCCAGCGCCTCCGGGAGGAGGCTGGAGAAAGCCGCCGGCGGGTTTCCTATTACGAGATCATCCGCTTAAAGCGCGCCTTCGGCGTCTCGGCGGCGGCCGTGCTGATCCGTCTCGGGCAAGTCGGAGTCTTGACGACCGCCTCCGTGCGCCGCGCTTTCATGACCTTCGCGAAAACTTGGCGCAAATCGGAACCGGATCCTATCGGCCCGGATCACGGGTTCGCGGCCTTCGAGAAGCCTCGCCGCTTCAAGAGCCTCGTCGCGCGAGCGGTCAGCGAGGAATTGATTTCTCCCGCGCGCGCGGCCGAGCTTCTGGATCAGCCTCTGGATCTCGTCGAGCGGCAAATCAGTGGACCACCACCCGAATGACGCGGATTCTCGTGAATGACGCTTCCTGCCTGATCGATTTGCGAAAAGGCGGCTTGCTGGAGGAGCTTTGCCGCTTGCCCTATCGGGTTGTGGTTCCTCTCCCCATACGCGAGCATGAAATGCTCGACATGCCCCCGCGACAATGGCGAGCGCTTGAGGCCGCAGGCATGATCACGCGAGATCTGACGCCGGAGGAAATCGGTCAAGCCATCGCGCTCAAGGCACGCCATCCGGGCCTTTCCGCGAATGATTGCTTCTGTCTCGTCACCGCGAAAGCCTATGCGGGCATTTTGCTGACCGGCGACGCGGCGCTTCGCAGGGTGGCCATTGAGCGCGGCTTGCGCGCGCACGGCGTTCTTTGGATAGTCGACGAATTTTACGCGAACGGAAGCTGCGCGAGAACCGCGCTGATTCGAGCGCTCAATACCTGGAAGGAAGACAGAGCGGTTTTTTTTGCCGCACGACGAGATTTTCAAGCGATTGGAGCTTCTCGCGCGCGACCCTGTCGCCAGTCTCTCCAACGAGTGATCGCTCCACTGGCGCGGGTCGGGAATCCGCACCGCGGCGACACCACGCCGACGAACGTTCCACCACCAAGCGCGCTTTGAGAAGGACTTCGCAAAATGGCCAAGCCCGCCCCCGAAACCTCGTTAGGCGGGAGCGAAGATTCGGCTCCGGCCACCAGTCCTTCTCGATTCACGGGCTCGTTTCCGCGCCGCGACGCAGGCGCTCCCAGTTCTCCTTGTGTCGGTAGAGCAGCAGCGCGCCCAGAGCCAGACCCGCCAGCGGGAGATCCCAGTCCCGCCCCACTGCCCAAGCGTAGAGCGGCAACGCCACGCCCACCGCGATGGACGCGGCCGACACCCGACGGTACAGCGCGTAGCCAAGCGACCAGGTCGCCAGCCCCATCGCCAGCAGTCCAGGATGCAGAACGGCCACCGCTCCAGCCAAGGTCGCGACGCCCTTGCCTCCCTGAAAGCGGTGGTAGACCGGCCACGCGTGGCCGACCACCGCCATCACGGCGGCCACCACGCCCGGCGATGGCCAGCCGGTCGAGACGTATGGCTCCGCGAAGTGGGCCGCCAACGCCACCGCCAGCGCCCCCTTGCCCATATCCCCGGCCAAGGTGGCCGCGGCCCACCCCTTGTGCTTGCCGACCCGCAGCATGTTGGTCGCGCCGGGATTGCCGGAGCCTTCGGCGCGCGGGTCCGGCCGACCGAAGGCCCTGCTTATAATCAAGGCGCTGTTGACCGCGCCGATAAGATAACCGCCCAGCGCGACGGCCAGCAGCACCAGCGAAGAGTAAATGTCAGCGCTCATGGGCAATCCGAATTCCAGCAGCGCGCCGACGCCGGTGATCCTGATTCACGGATTCGGGTTCGGCTCGTTCATATGGGAGCCCATGGCGAGGAGGCTCGCCCCCAATTATAAAGTCCATCCGTTCCCGCTCGCCGGCTACGGCGGGAATGCCGGCGAGACCGAGGGGCCGGACTCCGAGCGGCTGGCGGCGCATGAGGACGCGCATTGGATCGGTTGGTCGATGGGAGGGCTGGTGGCGCTGCGCGCGCTTGCGGACGGACTTCGCCCGCGCTCCCTGACCCTGATCGCCGCGCAGCCGCGCATGGTCGCGGGCGACGACTGGCCCCACGCTATCGAACCCGCGGCGTTTCGAGATTTCCGCGCCCGCGTCCGGCGAGACCGCGCCGCCGCCATGCGCCATTTCGCGGGACTGGTCGCCCAGGGAGACGACCGAGCGCGCCAGATTCGCGACCGGTTGCGCGGCGCGCCCATCCCGGACCAGGCGACGCTCGACGCGGGACTGGACCTTCTCGAGCGCGCCGACGAGCGCGCGACGTGGGCGCGTTGCCCAACTCCCCAGCAATGCGTTTTGGGAGACGCCGACGCGTTGCTCCCGGCGAGCGCGATCCCGTCTCTTCGCGCCCTGCGGCCCGAGGCCCGCATTGACCGAATTTCCGATTCCGGACACGCGCTTCCGCTGGCGCGGCCGGATCGATGCGCGGAACTGGCGCGGGCGTTCTGGCGGTCGCTCGAGTGAGCGAAGCCGACCACGCCCTCCAGGCCAGGTTGCGCCGGAGATTCGACCGGGCGGCGGCGCGCTACGACCGGTTCGCGGGCGTGCAGCGCGAGGTCGCCTCGCGTCTTCTCGACCGGCTGGACCTGATTCGAGTGGAGCCCGAGCGCGTTCTGGACCTGGGCGCCGGAACCGGGGACGGCGCCGCCCAACTGGTCCAACGCTATCCCCGAGCGCGCGTCATCGCGGTGGATTTCTCCTGGTCCATGCTGCGCCAGAGTCGAAAACGAGAAACCGGCTGCAGCCCAATCACGGCCGACGCGTTCCAGTTGCCCCTCGCGCCTGGATCGATCGATCTGGTCTTCTCGAGCTCCACCCTGCAATGGTGCGTGCCGCTGGCTGGCGCGTTGCGGGAGATCCTCCGCGCGACGCGCCCGGGCGGGTTGCTGATGTTCTCGACGTACGGCCCGGACACCCTGCGCGAGTTGCGCGCCGCGCAGCGCGCCGCTGGCATCGAGGGCGGAGTCAACGAATTCGCCGACATGCATCCGGTCGGGGATCTGCTTCTGGAGGAAGGCTTCCAGGACCCGGTGCTGGATGTCGAGCGACTCGACGTCTCCTACGCCTCGGTCCAGGAGTTGGTCCGGGAGCTCCGCGGAATCGGCTCCAGCCGCGTCGGACCGCCTCCCGAGCGTCTCTGCTCTCGCCGCCAATGGCGAGCCTTGGCCGAGGCTTATCCGACCGACGATCAAGGGAGGGCGCGCGCGACGTACGAGGTGATCTACGGTCACGCGCTCGCTCCCGTCTCGCGCTCTCGAGACGGGACGACCACGGTGCCGGTCTCGGCGATCCAGCGGAAGAACGGCGAGACGGCATGAGCATACAATAAGAAGTCGCGTCGTCGCGTTTTTCTGCACATGGCGGATCTGACCCATTTCAATGACAAGGGCGAGGCCCGCATGGTCGACATCTCGGACAAGGAAGCCACGCGCCGCGTGGCGGAGGCGGAGGGCCGCGTCCTGATGCGGGCGGAGACCCTGGAGAGAATCCGGGCGGGAAGCCACCGCAAGGGCGACGTGATCGGGATCGCGCGCGTCGCCGGAATCATGGCCACCAAGCGGACCGCCGACCTGGTTCCGCTGTGCCATCCCCTGTCCCTGACCCATGCCGCGGTGGAGCTCGAGCTGGAGGACGAGCCGCCCGCCGTCCGCTGCCTCGCCCGGTGCGAGACCCACGGGCCCACCGGGGTCGAGATGGAGGCCCTCACGGCCGTGCAGATCTCGCTGCTGACCATCTACGACATGTGCAAAGCCATCGACCGGGGAATGCGCATCCAGGATGTCGCGCTGCTGCGCAAGTCCGGCGGGCGCTCGGGCGACTGGACGCGGGAGCCCGCCTCTTCCTGATGGCCGCGCTGCTCAAGGCGCTTCGTTACGCCGCGTTCGGCGTCCTGGCGCTGGCGCTCGCCGGCCTGCTGGCGGTCGGCTATCTGGTCATGACCTTCGAGCCCGACGATTATCGGGACGATCTGATCGGCTTGGTGGAGGAGCGGACCGGCCGGGCGTTCACCATCGGGGGGGCGCTGGAGCTGCACCTGGACCCCCCGCTGGTCGGGTTCGAGATCCACGATGTCTCGTTCGACAACCCGCCGGGGTTCGGGCAAGAGCCCATGCTGACCGCGAAGCGCGTCGAGGCGTACTTGCGGATCGCTCCGCTTTTGATGGGCGATCTGGAAATTCACTCCGTCCGCCTCGACGGACTGCAGCTGAGATTGCGGCGAAAATCGAGCGGGCTCGCCAACTGGGACGGCCTGCTGGACGGCGACGTGGCCGGAGACCGGGCCGAAGCCGAGGGCGACGCGGGCGACGCCACGGGGATCGACTTGGCCGAAATCCGGCTGAGCGACGCCACCATCGCGATCTGGGACGAGGCGCGCGATCGACGCATGCGAGCGTCGAATCTCAGCCTGCGCCTGGAAAGAATCGGCTTCGGCACCAGCGCGCGAGCCCAGCTGGATGGCGAACTGATGGCCTGGCTCGATGGGGAGGCCGAGAGCCGGATCAACGCCCAAGTCCAGATGAGCGCCGACCTTGATCTTGAAGGGGGCGGGGAGAGAATCTCGGGCGAGGACCTCGACGTGAAGCTGGATCTGGCCGGGCCGGCGTTCGCGTTCGCGAGCGTCAGCCCCGCGATCCAGGCGCGGTCTTTCCAATGGGACGCGTCCCGCGACTTCCTGCGCCTAGATGGAGCGGACGCGACCGTCGAGGGAGCGAGCCTGCGGTTCGACCGGCTGGAGGCGAGGTCTCTTTCCGAAAAGCCGGAGCTGACCGGGCGCGCGGCGGGAACGGGGATCGATGTCCTGCGCTGGATCGAGCTGTGGGGCGCCCAAGCGCCCAAGCTGGAAGATCCGACCGCGCTGCGATTCCTGAAATGGGAAAGCGATCTCAAGATCCACCCGAACGGCGTTCAGCTGTCGGGGCTGGACGCGACGCTGGACGCCACCACGATCCAGGGAGATTTCTCGTTGCTGGACTTCGACCGGCCCCAGATCGCGCTGGACCTGCGTCTGGGCGAGATTGACCTGGACCGATACTTGCCGCGGGATCAGGACTCCCCGACCGGAGTGGACGGCGATGCCGAAGCGGCGACGGACGGCTTGCCCGTCGAATGGTTGCGACGGCAGCGAATCGCGGCGAAGCTGCGTCTGGAGCGACTACGCTGGCAAGGCCTTGATCTCACCCAGGCGAGCGCCCAGTTGACCGCCGAGCGCGGAATCTGGGAAATCGATAAGCTGAACGGACGGGCTGGCGACGGCGCGCTCCAGGCTGGAGCGGAGCTGGACGTCTCCGGTGGAATCCCGAGATATCGGTTGGACCTGAAAGTCGATCAGCTGGACCTCGACCGCGCTCTAGCTCCGCTGGGCGAGAGCGGCCGCGCTCCCCTTGAGGGCGCGGCCGACCTGAACTTGGCTCTGAACGCGCGCGGGCGCCGCCTGGCCACCGCCTGGCCTTCCCTCACCGGCTTCGTCAGCTTGGCGGCGCGCGACGGCGCGGTGCGAATCGGCGGGATCGCCCGGGCCGTGGAGGCCGCCGTCGCGGCGCTGCAGGAACGCCCCAGCGAGACCACGCCTGGAGGCGCGTTGCCGTTCGATCTGCTGCGGGCGAGCTGGGACGCCAACGACGGCCGCCTGACCAGCCGCGAGTTGCGGATGGAAGCGGGCTCGATCTCCCTGGACGGGCGCGGCTACATCGATCTGCCGCGCTCGAGGATCGACTACCAGCTGACCGCGCGAGTCGGAGAGAGTTTGCGGATTCCGGTCCGCGTCAAGGGGCCTTTCGACGACCTGTCGCACTCCCTGGACATGTCGACGCTGGCGAAGGAGCGGATTGATGAGGAGCTGGACGAGGGCGCGCGATCCCTCGCCGACGAGATCGAGGAGAAAGTCGAGGAGAAGATCGGCGACACGGGCGCGAAGGCCGTGCGGAAACTGCTGGAAGACCTGTTCTGACGGCGTGGCTTCGTTCGCCCATCGGGTCATCCGCTACCAGCGCGAGCGCGGCCGCCACGACCTGCCGTGGCAACGGCGGCGCGATCCGTATCGCGTATGGGTCTCCGAGATCATGCTGCAGCAGACCCAGGTGGCCACGGTCGTCCCTTATTTTCAGAGATTCCTGCGCGCGTTCCCGAGCGTCAAGCGGCTGGCGGAAGCCCCGCTGGACGAGGTGCTGGCGCTTTGGTCAGGACTGGGCTACTACGCCCGGGCCCGAAACCTGCATCGCGCCGCTCAGATCCTTCGCGCCTCGGGCGGCAGGCTTCCGCGCGCGGTCGAGGACTGGGCGCGCCTGCCGGGCGTCGGGCGCAGCACGGCCGGCGCCATCGTCTCGCTGGCCCTGAACCGGCCCGCGCCGATGCTCGACGCCAACGCGCGGCGCGTCATCGCGCGCCACCAAGGCCTGCCCGAAACCTCCAGCGCGGCCCTTTGGCGGACCGCCGAGCGACTGCTGCCAGAACGGGACGCCGCCCGCTACACCCAGGGCTTGATGGATCTGGGGGCGCGGCTCTGCGTGGCGCGCGCCCCCGACTGCGCGGACTGCCCCCTGCGCGAGGATTGCGCCCACGCCCGCCAAAAAGCCGAGAGCGCGCCCGCCCGCGAGCGGCGGGCGCGCCGCCTTCCACGCCGGACGGCCTGGGTGGTCATCGCGCAAGCCGAGAGCGGGGAGGTCTTGCTGCGACGGCGACCGGAGCGCGGAGTCTGGGGCGGGCTATGGAGTCTGCCGGAATACCCGAGCCGGCATGCGGCGCGGAACTGGGCGCGGGACCGAGGGGAGAAGGCGACATGCCGGGAAGAGCCCGCGATCATCCACCGCCTCAGCCATCTGGAGCTTCGGTTGCGTCCCTTACGGGTCCGGGTCCTGGACGCGGACCGGGAAAGATTTCGGGAAGACGGCCGCTGGCTCGACCCGGATCGGCTGGAGGTCGGCGTGGCGGCCCCGATCCTGCGACTGATCCGGGACGCGGCGCGGGAAGACTCTCCCGAAGAGTCCGCCAATCCTCTATAATCCTCGCCATCGCGACGCCCATCCAAAAGCGCCAAGGCGGAAAACGATGAGCAGCCTGACCCGAGAGACTCTCCCGCTGGCCTGCGCGGCTCTTCTGGCCGCCAGCGTCCCGGCCACCGCCCTCTCGGCGCAGGAGGGGCTCTATCTCGGCGTCTCCGCGGCGGCGGAGAAGGTGGACGTCTCGACCTTCAAAAGCGTCGACAACACGCCCGAAGGAAACATGACCCTGTCCCGGGGCAAAACCTTCACGGAGCGCTCCTCCAACTCCCGGACGGGCGGCGGGTTCGGCCTGACGCTCGGATACCAGCGCTCCCTCGGGGACATGTTCTGGAGCGGTGAGATCAACCTGACGTACCACGGCGGAAAAGCGCGGGGCGGAATCCAGGGAACCGAGGACGTCGCGGCGCGAAAGGCCCATAACGACGCGAACGACCCGGATCTTCCGGCCTTCTCGGTCGGGCCGCAGGTTGGGGAGAACTGGACGGAGCGCTGGTCTTTCGAGAAGGACTACAGCTACGGAGTGACGTTCCGGCTCGGCGGGCGCCCGGACTTGCTGACCTCCGCGTTCGGCCCCGACGCCGGACTGTACGTCCTGGCCGGCATGCGCCGGATCAAGGCCGAGTACGTGAATGGCGGAACCGGCTGCTTCCAGTCTCCCGCGCGGGGATATTGCGGCGCGAGCGACTTCGAGCCCAGCGAGGTCCGTACCGACCGAGACTACACCGCCTGGCTTCTGGGGATGGGCATGCGCGCGCCAATAGCGGAGCGGATTGGCCTGCAGGTGGAAACGTATTACATGGAATACGGCTCGGAATCCTTGGTGCAGCTGGACGGCACGGAAGACCTGCGCGTCCGGTCCGCGCACGAGCTGGACGCCGACGAGGTCGGCCTGAGAATGCGGCTGCTGCGGTACTTCTAGCCAGACCACCGCCGTGAGCGGCTCCGAGCGACCTCCGATTTTCTGGACCTCGGCGTTGGCGGGCGCGCTTCGAGTCAGGGTTCCGTGGGAACCGGGCTCCAAAGAGACCGGCCCGCGCCCGCTCCGGCGTTTCTGATTCCGCCCTCGCGGATCGTGTTCTCCGCGCCGCCTCGCGTTCTCGCCCGATGGTGGGGACGAGTCTCTTTTTGCGCGATCCTCGCCGCCGGCTTTCCGGCGTCGGCCGCCTCGACCGAGACGTGGCGCGGCCTCGTCGTCGAGCCGGAATTCCGCTGCTCGCCCTATCGCGGCGAGGATTACCCCTATCCCCCTTCGGTCGAGCTCGAGATCGTCGCGGAGCTCGGGAAGATATACAGCCCGTACACGGGGCAGTGCTTCGGCAGCGTCCGGCAGACCGACATCGAGCATATCGTGGCCCGCTCCGAAGCGCACGACAGCGGGCTGTGCCGCGCGAGCGCCGCGGTTCGGGAAAGATTCAGCTCCGACCTCCTCAACCTGACGCTGGCGGACCCGGTCCTCAACCGATACCGGAAGCGCGCCTACGACGCGTCCCGGTGGACGCCCGCCCGCAATCGCTGCTGGTTCGCCCACCGCGTGCTCGCGGTGCGCCTCAAGCACGGCCTGAGCGTGGACCGGCGCGAGGCGGACGCGCTGGAGCGCATCCTGTCTTCCTGCGCCACGGCCGAGATCGAAAGCCCGGAGTGCCGATCCATGGCCAAGGCTCCGGCCGCTCGTCCTGAGGGCCTTCCGGAAGACGTGGAGGCCCTGCGCCTTTGGGACGACGATGGGAACGGGAGGATCACTTGCCGCGAGGCGCGGCGCCACGGCATCGCCCCGGTGCCGCGCGGCCACCAGGCGTATCCGCTCATGCGCGATGGCGACGGCGATGGCATGGTATGCGAATGAGGAATCGAGCCGAGCGCGATTCTCGGGCGCTCTATAATCCGTCTTTCCGCCAATCAGCGAGATCGCGAGACGCGCGACCCTGAAAATGACCCGCATGGTCCAATGCGCGAAACTCGGCCGCGAGGCCGAGGGCCTGGAGAGAGCGCCCTACCCGGGAGCGCTCGGGCGGCGCATTTTCGAGGAGGTGTCGGCCGAGGCGTGGGCTGGCTGGCTGCGCCACCAGACCATGCTGATCAACGAGTATCGCCTGACCCCGATCGACCCCAAGGCGCGGGAGTTCCTGGAGGGCGAGATGGAGAAGTACTTCTTCGGGGAGGGCTCCGAGAAGCCTCGGGAGTTCACCGACCCGGAGGCCTGATCGCCGGGAGGCGTCCCTCCCGCCGTTGTAATCAAACTGACACATGGCGCCGGAATAATGGGCTTCCCCCAAAGCCTCGGCGCCCCCCGGTGTCCCCACTGTATCTGATTCTCGCGCTGCTGGCCCTGTCGTCGGCGGCCTATTTCCACGGCCAACGTCGCATGTCGCGGCAGGCGCGGGACCCAAGCGCCCCGCGCCTGAACTCCCTGCCCGAGTACTTCGGGACGCTGGGCGCCATCTGGGCCGGAGCGCCCGCGGTGCTGGTGTATTTCGCGTGGCTGGCCTTCGAGAGCGACATCCTGATGGCCCAGGCGCTGGCGTTGCTGCCGGATCCGGAATCCATGGCGGCCACGCGGGAATTGCTGGTCGGCGACATCCGCAACGCCATCGAGAACCCCGTCAGCTACCGGATGGCCAGCGAGGAGGTGCGCATGGCGGCGGACCACTACCGCGAGCTGTCGCGGACCGCGACGCTCGCGCTGACCGCGACCTGCCTGTCGGTGTTCGCCATCTGCGCCGCGCTGGCGAGGAAGTTCCTGACCCCGCGCGTTCGCGCCCGCGTCCAGGTCGAGAGGATCGTTCGCGGGCTCCTGCTGCTGTGCTCGACGCTGGCCATTTTCACCACCATCGGCATCGTGCTCTCGGTGCTGTTCGAGGCCAGCCGCTTCTTCCAGACCGTCTCGGTGACCGAGTTCCTGTTCGGTCTCGAGTGGAGCCCGCAGATGGCCATCCGCGAGGATCAGGTCGGCTCCAGCGGCGCCTTCGGCGCCGTGCCGCTGTTCGTCGGCACCCTGCTCATCTCGTTCATCGCGATGCTGGTGGCGGCGCCGATCGGGCTGATGTCGGCGATCTACCTGTCCGAGTACGCGCCACCGCGGGCGCGGACCATCATCAAGCCGATGCTCGAGATCCTGGCGGGCGTGCCGACCGTGGTGTACGGCTTCTTCGCCGCCATCGTGGTCAGCCCGGCGTTGCGCGAGTTCGGGCAATCCGTCGGCCTCGACATCGCCTCGGAAAGCGCCTTGGCGGCGGGCTTCGTGATGGGGATCATGATCATCCCCTTCGTCTCCTCGCTGTCCGACGACGTGATCGCGGCCGTGCCGCAGGCCATGCGCGACGGCTCGCTGGGCATGGGCGCGACCCATTCCGAGACCATGCGCCGAGTGATTCTTCCCGCCGCCCTTCCCGGCATCATCGGAGGGCTGCTGCTGGCCATCTCGCGCGCCATCGGCGAGACCATGATCGTGGTGATGGCGGCCGGGCTGTCCGCCAACATGACGGTCAACCCGCTGGAGGCGGTGACCACGGTCACCGTGCAGATCGTGACCCTGCTGGTCGGCGATCAGGAGTTCGACAGTCCCAAGACGCTGGCCGCGTTCGCTCTGGGACTGACCCTGTTCTTCGTCACCCTGGCGCTCAACTTCGTCGCCCTGTACGTGGTGCGAAAATACCGGGAGCAGTACGAATGAGCCACGCGGACCGGATCCTCGCCGGACTGGGCCGGAGACAGCGGGCCGAGAAGCGGTTCCAGATCTACGGCATCGTCGCCATTCTCTTGGGGATGTCGTTCCTGCTGCTGCTGTTCGGCAGCATCATCGCCAACGGCCACAAGGCGTTCACCCAAACCTACATCGAGCTGCCGATCCATTTCGACCCTCAGGTCATCGATCCGGGCGGAGAGCGCGACCCGCAGGCCCTGTTCTCGGCCGATTACTGGAAGCTGGTCAAGACCGCGGTCTACGCGCGTTTCCCGGAGGTTCAAGGGCGAAGCGGGCGCCGCGAGCTGGCGCGGATGATCAGCGGGGGGAGCGCGTTCGTCCTGCGCGAGCGGGTGCTGGACGATCCCGGCCTGATCGGGACCACGCGAAACGTGTGGCTGGCCGCCGACGACGACATCGACATGCTCATGAAGGGCTACATCGACCGGGACCTTCCCGAGAGCGAGCGGCGCCTCAATGATCGAATGATCGGCTACGTCGACGACCTGCGCGAGGCCGGCCTCATCGAGCGGCGCTTCAACACGACCTTCTTCACCGCGGGGGATTCCCGCGAGCCGGAGCAGGCCGGCATCCTCGGCGCCCTGACGGGGTCGTTCCTGACTCTGATCGTCACCCTATTGCTCTCGTTCCCGATCGGGGTGGCCGCCGCGATCTATCTGGAGGAGTTCGCGCCGCGCAACCGCCTCATCGACCTGATCGAGATTAACATCAACAACCT
This sequence comes from uncultured candidatus Poriferisulfidus sp., assembly GCA_965116025.1. Taxonomy (GTDB): domain Bacteria; phylum Pseudomonadota; class Gammaproteobacteria; order Poriferisulfidales; family Poriferisulfidaceae; genus Poriferisulfidus. The sequence goes on along the minus strand of OZ220480.1, from coordinate 942,271 downwards.
CGCGGCCGTCCCCTCGATCATCTTCGGCCTGCTCGGCCTCGCCATCTTCATCAACTGGTTCGGGATGCCGCGCTCCACGCCCATCGTCGGCGGACTGGTGCTGACGCTGATGACGTTGCCCACCATCATCATCGCCTCGCGCGCGGCCATCCAGTCGGTGCCCCCCTCGATCAAGGAGGCGGCGCTCGGCATCGGCGCCTCGCGCATGCAGGCGATGTTCCACCACGTGCTGCCGATCGCCATGCCCGGCATGCTGACCGGGACGATCATCGGGATGGCGCAAGCGCTCGGCGAGTCGGCGCCGCTGCTGATGATCGGCATGGTCGCCTTCATCGTCGAGCCTCCCGCCGGATTCACGGACCCGGCCACGGCCCTGCCAGTGCAGATCTTCCTGTGGTCGGACAGCCCGGAGCGCGGCTTCACCGAGCGCACGTCCGCCGCGATCCTGGTGCTGCTCGCGTTCCTGATCACCATGAACGCGACCGCGGTCTACCTGCGCAAGAAGATCGCCAAGCGGTTCTGACCCGCCCTCCCGTCCCCTATAATCCACCGAGCACATCCCATGGACGCCACCGAAACCTTGGCCATGCCGATCCCGGAGCGATCCGAAGGGGCCGCCGCTCCCGGCCGCGACCTAGACCTGACCACGGTCGGGGACATCACCGTTCCAGACCCCCGGATGAAGATCCGCGACGTCAACGTGCACTACGGCGCCAAGCAGGCGGTCTTCAACGTGAACCTCGACATCGGGGCGAACTCGGTCGTCGCCATGATCGGCCCGTCGGGTTGCGGGAAGACCACGCTTCTACGCTGTCTGAACCGGATGAACGACACGATCGACGGCTGCCGGGTCGAAGGCCGGGTCGAGATGGACGGCAAGAACATCTACGCGCGCAAGGTCGACCCGGTGCTGCTGCGCGCGCGGGTCGGGATGGTCTTCCAGAAGCCCAACCCGTTCCCGAAGTCGATCTTCGACAACGTCGCCTACGGCCCCCGCATCCACGGGCTGGCGCGCGACCGCGCCGACCTGGAGGAGATCGTCCACACCTCGCTGGAGCGAGCGGGCCTGCTCGATGAGGTCAAGGACCGGCTGGACCAGCCCGGCACCGGCCTGTCCGGCGGCCAGCAGCAGCGCCTATGCATCGCGCGCGCCATCGCGGTCAGCCCCGAGGTGATCCTGATGGACGAGCCGTGCTCGGCGCTGGACCCGATCGCCACCGCCAAGGTCGAGGAGCTGATCGGCGAGCTGCGCGAGAACTTCTCCATCGCCATCGTCACTCACTCCATGCAGCAGGCCGCGCGCGTCTCCCAGCGCACCGCCTACTTCCACTTGGGCTACCTGGTCGAGGTGGGCCCGACCAAGGACATCTTCACCACGCCGAAACACCAGCTGACCGAGGACTACATCACGGGCCGCTTCGGCTGATTCCGGCTAGCGTCCATCGCGACGCGGCGCGGGAAGCGGAAACACGCACGTGAACACGCTCCCCTCGCCCCAGGCGCTGTCGATCTGCAACCGCCCGCCATGGCGCTGCAGAATGTGCTTCACGATAGCCAGCCCGAGCCCCGTGCCTCCAGTGCCGCGGGAGCGCGCCTTGTCCACTCGGTAGAAACGCTCGGCCAGCCGGGCGATGTGCTCCCTCCGAATGCCGACTCCATGGTCGGTCACCGACAGGCGCACCCGGTCGTCCTTGCGTTGCCACCCAATGACGATCTCTCCTCCGTCCGGCGAGTAGCGCAACGCGTTGCTGACCAGGTTGAACAGGGCGCTGTGCAGCTCCTCCGGGCGCCCTCGGACCTTGACGCCAGGCGCGCCTTCCACCTGAATCTCGTGCTGGGCCTCCGAGGTCAGCGCCTGCGCCTCGCGCCGAACCTCCTGCGCCAGCGCGGCCAGATCCACGTCCTGCAAATCTCGGTCCTTCAGCTCGCTGGCCTCTAGCCGGGACAGCTCCAGCAGGTCGTCCACCAAGCCGCGCATGCGCTGACACTGGCGGGACATCTCGCGGAGAATCGACCGCTCCGGGGGCTGGCCCGCGTGATCCTCGATGGTCTCGAGATAGCCGGCAACCACGGTCAGGGGGCTCTTGATCTCGTGCGACACGTTGGCGACGAATTCCTGGCGCAACCGGTTCATGCGGATCTCCTGGGTCAGATCCCGGAACGTGATCAGCCGGGCGCGTCCACCAAACGGCGAGACCTGCACGCTCACCGGGTGCGAGACTCCCGCGAACGATTCCAGGTTGAGCGGCAACGCGTAATCCCCTTCCCGCAGATAGCGCGCCAGCTCCGGGACGCGCACCATGTGCGCGAGCAGACGGCCCTGGTCGTCCGCCCGCAAGTCCAGCAAGGATTCGGCGGCGGCGTTGAACCATTCGATCCGCAAGTCCGTATCCACGGCGACGGCCGCGTCCGGCAAGGCGGCCGACAAGGACTCGAGCTTCCATTGAAGCCGCTCCATCTCCCTTCGAACCTGGGCCGCCTGATGATGGCGGTCCGCCAGGTCGGCGGCCCACAAGCTCCAGATCGGCGACAGACCGCGCGGGACCGGCGCCCGCGGGAGACGCCGCTCCCAGCTCCGCACCTGGCGCCACTGCCAAGCGTGCCACGAAAGAAACAGGAGCAACGCCAGAGTCAGCGCCGGGAGCGGGACCTCGAGAGGGAAGCCGACCGCGGCGAGAACTGCCGCCAGCAGCGCCAAGCGCGCGGCCTCCTGGGAAAGCGGAGAGCCCCACACGCGAAGTCGTCAGGCGGCGCGCCGCTTGGATTTTTTGGGCTTTTCCGGCTTTTTTGGCTTCTCGGCCTTGTTGGCTTTCTTCTTGCTCTTCGGGGGCAACTCGGTATGGAACTGGTAGCCCGTGCTGTGGACGGTGCGGATATGGCCGGCCGCCTTCTTGCCTAGCGCCTTGCGCAAGCGCAGGATATGCACGTCGATGGTCCGCTCCTCAATGTAGCTATTCTGCCCCCACACCTGATCCAGCAACTGGACGCGGCTGTACACTCGATTGGGGTGCGCCATCAGGAAGCGCAAGAGGCGAAACTCCGTGGGGCCCATCTCCGCCCGTTTCTTGCCAACCCAGACCTCGTGGCGGATCGAATCGAGCCGAATGGCTCCATGTTGCAGAGCGGGACTCGCTACATGCGGCGCGGAGCGGCGCAGCAGGGCGTGAATGCGGGCGGTCAGCTCGCGCGGCGAGAACGGCTTGGATACGTAATCGTCCGCGCCGCACTCCAGTCCGCGCACCCGATCCGCCTCCTCTCCGCGGGCGGTCAGCATGATGATCGGGATCTCCGCCGTTGGCTCGTCCTTGCGCAAACGACGCGCCACCTCCAGGCCGCTTTGCCCGGGCAACATCCAGTCCAGCAGAATCAGGTCCGGGTTGTGCGCGGCGATCAGCGCGTACGCTTGAAGCGCGTTCTCCGCCTCCAGCAAATCGAAGTCGGATTGCCGGAGGGCGTAACTCACCATCTCGCGGATGGCGGGCTCGTCCTCGACGATAAGAATCTTGGCGACAGGCGTTCTCATGCTGTTCCGCGCCAGTGTGCGGGGGGAATATTACATCATTCTGACACGGGAAAGGGGATCCCGACCCCTCTCGGCGAGACGAGCGCCTCGGGAAAGCCTCTTTCCAGAGGCGGAATCGCGCGCGATCACGCGCCGCTTTTCGGCATCAAATCCCAACCTGCGCGACGCGAGCCGTCGAGCCATTCTGGGCGAGTTCCGGTCGGAACTCGCCCGACGACGCCCGTGGATTTCGTTTCTCCGAGCGGAAAACCTAGAAAAATCAACGCCCCGCGCGCCCGCCGCGCCGACGAACCCCGGCCAAGAGTCCAAAAAAGCGAGAGCCTAGACGCTCCATAGCGTTGATTTTCTTGGAAAAAGCGCGAGCGTGGGCAAGCGACCCGATTCTCGCCTCCGGGAGCTCATGTATGATAGCCGCAAACCATTCCAAAGCCCCCAAGAGAAGCTCCTCTCCTCAATTTCCACTCGGCAAGGATGACACTCGCGTGAGCCCCAGCCCGAACGCCCAGCGAAAGCCTGAGCCCGACCCCGCCGCGCGGGAACCGGGATGGACGCGACCACATTTTGATACCATGAAGGCGGCGGGAGGCTTGGTGGAAGCGGGATTCAACGGGCGGCAGGCGAAGACCATCGTCAACGTCATTCAGGGCGCGCAAGGCGAGCTGGCCACCAAGGCCGACCTGGACCAAATGGAGTCCAAGCTTGAAGGCAAGATGGAGAAGATGGAGGCTGGCATCCGCTCCGACATGAGAGACATGGAGGCCGGCATCCGCTCCGACATGAAAGATATGGAGAACCGTCTGGAGAAATCGATGCATGAGCTCCAGCTGGACATGAACGCCAAGTTCCAGAGGACGCTGGGCTTCCTTCTACTGGCGATCGGCGCGGCGACGGGCATCGTCAGCGCGGTGGTGGTCTTGGCGATCAGGTAAGCGCGCCCCGGCGCGAGAAAACTGGGGCGAGAGACGGAACCCCGCGATAATCCAAAAGCGCTCCGAGAGGCCGGGCGCGCGGAAACCGGACCTCTTGGCGAGAGGGGTCGAGAAGCCGCGCTTATAATGCTCCCCGATAGATTTTGCGGCGCGCCGCGCCGGGAGTTTGGCGATGAGCGAATGGCTGAAAGACGTCAACAGTTTCGTTTGGGGCTGGCCCACGATCATCCTTCTTCTTGGCCTCGGCATCTACCTGATGGTCGGGTTGCGCTTCCTGCCTCTGCGGCAGATCGGCCTAGCCTTCCGTGAGCTGGCGCGCGGAACCGCCGCGAGTGGGGCGGGCGAGATCCCGCCGTTCCGCGCCCTGATGACCGCCATGTCGGCCACCGTCGGCACCGGAAATATCGCCGGCGTCGCCACGGCCATCGCGATGGGCGGCCCGGGCGCCATCTTCTGGATGTGGGTCATGGCTCTGTTCGGCATGGCGACCAAATACGCCGAGGCGGTGCTGGCGGTGAACTTCCGCGAGGAGACGCCGGAGGGCGAGTTCCACGGCGGTCCGATGTACTACATCCAGAAGGGGCTCGGGCCCAGCTGGACCTGGCTGGCCATGCTGTTCGCCTTGTTCGCCACCATCGCCGCGTTCGGCATCGGCAACATGGTGCAGTCGAACTCCGTCGCCGACGCCCTGCACTCCGAGTTCGGCGTCTCCGAATCGATCACCGGAATCGTCATCGCCACGCTGGCGGGAATCGTCATCTTGGGCGGACTGAAGCGGATCGCCGCGGTGGCCGCGCGGCTGGTCCCCCTGATGGCGATCACCTACGTCGGGTGCGCGCTGGTCGTCATCCTGATGAACGCGACCGAGATCCCGGGCGCGCTCGCCCTGATCATAGAATCCGCCTTCACCGGCCACGCGGCGGTCGGTGGGTTCGCCGGCACCGCGGTGATGATGGCCATCCAGTTCGGAATCGCGCGCGGCATCTTCTCCAACGAGGCCGGCCTCGGCAGCGCCGCCATCGCCCACGCCTCGGCGCAGAGCGCGAGCCCGGTCCGGCAGGGCCGGATCGCCATGCTCGGCACCTTCATCGACACGCTCATCATCTGCACCATGACGGCTCTGGTCATCATCGTGAGCGGGGAATGGACTACGGGAGCCAGCGGCGCGGCTCTGACCACTCAAGCGTTCAACCACTCCCTGACGGCGGTTGGCGGAACCATCGTCGCGGTCGCCGCGTCGGTCTTCGCGTTCACCACCGTGCTCGGCTGGAGCTTCTACGGCGAGCGATGCATCCAGTTCCTGCTCGGGCGATGGGTCCTGCTACCGTACCGAATCCTGTGGATCGTGGCTCTGTACGTCGGCTCGACCTTCGCGCTGAACAATCTGTGGCTGCTGTCCGACACGCTCAACGCCCTGATGGCGTGGCCGAATCTGATCGCGATGCTGCTGCTGTCGACCGTGGTGTTCCGGCTGACCCGGGAACGCGATGACGGATAAGCCGTGATCTTGGACCCGAGCGTCGTTCGCGAGGATGCCGCTCGGGCCCTGCGGGAGGACCGGGCGACCGAAGACCTGAGCGCCGCGCTGGTTCCCGACCAAACGGCGCGCGCAAGGATTCTTTGCCGCCAGCGGGCCGTGCTGTGCGGCATCCCTTGGGTCGAGGAGGTCTTCCACCAACTGGAAACATCCATCACGCTCGACTGGCAAGCCAAGGACGGCGACCGAATCCAGGCCGACGCCACGGTCTGCGAGTTGCGGGGCCCGGCCCGGCCATTGCTGCAGGGCGAGCGCTCCGCTCTCAACTTCCTGCAGCTTCTGTCGGCCACCGCCAGCCGCGCGCGCGCGTTCGCGCGGGCGCTGGACGATGCCAACGCCGATGCCAACGCCTCCTGTGTCTTGCTGGACACCCGCAAGACGATCCCCGGCCTGCGCCACGCGCAGAAATACGCGGTCGAGCGTGGCGGATGCGTCCCCCACCGATCCAATCTGGCCGAGGCCGTGCTGATCAAGGAGAACCACTGGGCCCTGATTCCCGACATTCGGGCCGCCATCCGCGAGGCGCGCGCGCGCCACCCGGACGTTCCCGTCATCGTGGAGGTCGAGAGCATGGTGCAGCTCGGGCGGGCCCATTCCGCCAGTCCGGACATCATCCTGCTCGACAATTTCAGCGACGGAGAGGCGTGCGCGGCCGCCGCCGCGTTCCCGGGCATTCCGCTGGAAATCTCCGGGGGAATCACCAAGAGGAATCTCGCCGACTACGTGGGCGGTGGCGCGGCGCGCGTCTCTGTCGGCACCCTAACCAAGGACGTGAAAGCGGTGGACTTCTCGATGCGGATGGAGCGCGCCTAACTCGAATGCCAGAGAGCGAGGGTTGCGCGTTGCCTGGTCATAGCGCATAATATGTCTTTCTTTCGCATAGATATGGAATAAAAAGATATTTTATGGAGAATTTTGACATAATTCTCTCGCTATCCCGCATGGCGCTGAACGGAGATGAGGAGAAGGTCGCTCATCAAATCGCCCGCCTCCAGAACGCCCTCCAGGAGAGCGAGCCAAAGCAGGCCAAGAAGCTCGGCAGGTTGCTGGCCAAGCGTAAGCTCCGGCAAGATGCGGCACCTATATCTTTGGAGCGAATGCGCGTCCGCCGCGATAGGTTGCGGTTGCCGGGCGAGACTCTTTCCCGCTCAACGCCTCTGCCCGCCGACCGGGAGACCAGCGCCCCATTGGCACGCGTGCTGTTTCCCGATGACCGCGACGGTCCCGCTCCAATGCTGCAACCTGCGCTGGAGGCGGCGATCTCCGACCAATTACGGGAATGGGACCGGGTCGAGGATCTGGCGCGCGTGGGCGTGAAACCGAACATGCGATGCCTCCTCTACGGAGCCCCCGGCGTCGGCAAGACGCTTCTCGCCAGATTCATCGGGCGCCAGCTCCGCCTGCCGGTCGTCGAGGCGAGGCTCGACGGCCTGGTCTCATCGTTTCTCGGCACTACGGCGCGCAACATCGGCGCGTTGTTCGATTTCGCCGACCGATATCGCTGCATTCTCTTCCTCGACGAATTCGACGCCATCGCCAAAGCGCGCGACGACAGCCAGGAAGTCGGGGAAATCAAACGCGTCGTCAACACTTTGCTCCAATGCCTGGACGCGAGAAACGTCCAGGGATTCACGCTCGCCGCCACCAATCACGAACACCTGTTAGATTCGGCCGTGTGGCGGCGGTTCGAATCTCGCATCCGCATCCCCAAACCCGAACCGGACACGCGGGCCGCCATGCTCAAGCGCTTTCTCGCGCCGGTTCGCCTGTCCGACAGCGAAACGCGCATGCTGGTTTGGCTCACCGAGGGCATGAGCGGCTCGGATATCGAAACCCTGATCGCCGGAAGCAAGCGCTACCTGATCCTGCGCGAGAATCGCGCGGCGCTCGCCCGCGAGAAACTCAAGCCCGCCACCCTGCTCTCGGCGTTGCGGCGCCAAGCCATCCTAAACGCCTCGCTCTTCGACGACCGCCGGCAGGAACAACTCCTTCATTCGGACGATGCGCTGCTCGACGCGTTGATAGAAAGCGCGGGCTTCACGCAAATCGAAGCCGCGCGCGTCCTCGGAGTTTCGCAGAGCACGATTTCCAGGCGCCTCAAGCCTCCTGATCCTGAGGCGCCGAAGAACCAAGTATCGGTATAAACGATGACCGATCGAGACGATGCTACCCGTCCCATCCAAGTATTCCTCAACACCGGACAGTTCATCTCCGTGCGGGAAAGCCGACGACGTGGTGGAAATCGTGATTTTTTCGGCGGTGACAATCCCGGATTCTCGCGCCACAAATCCGCGTTGCGCCAACGCATCCGGGACTCATCCGAATCCTTGCGCCACGACGGCCACGCGGCGGGCTTCATCTTCGTGCGAATGCGCGAAGTGGCACTAGCGAAGAGCTATCGCCCCCTGAATTCTCTTTTTTCGCCAGCCAATTCGTTCCGTCTGGTCGGAGGCGGGGACATCGGCGAAATGTTCTTCCAGTGCACACCCAACGCGCTTGACCATCTGGATCGCCAAATCGAGTCTCGAGCGGAAATCGAACCTCGACAGAGATTGAACGAGGCGGCCGGGAAGTTCGAGTCTCGCCCTTCCGCTTATCGCAGCGAGCTCGGTGGCATCCAAGACATTCATCTTCCCACGCCTGCCGACCGCGTCGCCTTTTCCGCCCGCGAAGCCGCCGAATGGATCAGCCACCTCGATACGCTTGGCACATATCTCGTGGAACTCTTCCGGCCCGACCCCACCGTCGACCCTGTCGCTGTAAATTCCATGATCGAGAGTTTTCGCCACCGCCTCGCCGGACTGGGGGGCATCGTGGCCTCACCACTGTTTCCACGCGAGAACAGTGATTCGCGCGGGGGTTATCAAATCTCCATCCAACTAACCAACGACCTCGACCAGTCATTCGTTTCACTTCCCCTCGACGACCCACCTTCAGCGCATCAAGACCTGCCTCGCGGCGCGGCGCGTTCGGCCACCAGAGCCGTTCCGCTAGAGCGTCATCAGCGCTTCCTTGAACAGATGGCGGTCGAGCCATTGGTTCGGCGAGTCAACCTACCGCCTTCGCTCGAACTTGCCCCACTAACCCAGTCCCAAGCGCCACACCGGACCACATTGCCTCTTCCACCTAAGCAAGGAACGCCGGTCGTTGGAATAATCGACGGCGGCGTCGCCGATATTTCGCCGCTCACGCCTTGGCGCGCGGGCGGCACTGATTCGATTAATTCAGCTGATCGAGACCTTTCGCATGGTACCTTCATCGCCGGTCTCATCGCCGGCGCGCGAACCCTCAATCCACAGATTGGCTCGCAACTGGAGCCCATGGGTTGCCGTTACTTCGACATTCCTCTCATGCCGCGGCAGGGCCTGGTCTCCAGCTACTACGACATGCTATCCGACTTCTTCGACCAGTTGGAGGAAGAGGTCATACGCGCTAAATCCGCTGGCGTTCGCGTTTTCAATCTGAGTCTCGGAATGCCCGGGATACGCCGAGGCCTTGATTATTCGATCTTCGCGCAGGCCCTAGACGACATCGCCGCGGAGCACGACATCCTCTTCGTCGTATCCGCCGGAAATCTCAACGGAACAGAAGCGCGACCCCCTTGGCCGAGCGACGGCGACGAGGCGGTGAGGCTATTGACCCATGGATTCGCCACCAACGAGTTCATCACCGCACCCGCTGAACACCTGCTCGGGCTATCGGTTGGCGCGATCAACCCCCCGGGCATCCCCGGCCACATTGCCGCTCTTCCGACCACCTACACTCGTCGTGGCCCTGGCACCGGCGGAGCGCGCAAACCCGACCTGTCTCACTACGGCGGCGCGTCACCGCACGCCGGAAACAAAACAGGGCTTTCTTCTCTCGCGCCTGACAGCGCGGTCGTCGACAACAACGGAACCAGTTTCGCCGCCCCTTTGGTCGCCTCCACTGTCGCTATGATCGATCACCGACTCAATGGAGCCGCGCCGCGTGAAACCCTTATCGCTCTCCTGGTCCACCATGCGCGGAGAAGCGAACCAATGCGACACGTCGCGTTACACCATGTCGCGCGCGATTTCGTTGGCTTCGGCACAGCGCCCCCAGCCGACGCGTGCCTTTCAAACGAGCCCCACTCGATCACCTTAGTCTTTTCCGAATCTCTCTCCTTTCGCCGCGAGCTCCGATTCGTTTTCTCTTGGCCAAAATCGCTAGTCACGGCCGCAGGAAAGTGCCGCGGAAGGGTCAATATCACCTTGGCGTTCGCACCACCAATTGATGCCCAATTCGGCGCCGAATGCCTGCGAGTCCAGCTTGACGCGCGTCTGTATCAAATTGAAACCAATCCCGACACAGGTGAAGACGACCCAAAGTCCCGCCTCAGCCATTTCGACGACAAACAGCCCACTGGACTTAATCATACCGAGGCCTATCTCCTGAAGACAGGACTCAAGTGGACACCCGTTAAGCGCTACTGCCTCTCCATGCCACGAGGACGCGGCACTTCTAGCGACTGGCACTTAGCGCTCCGTTCCTCAACCCGGGCTGGAGACGCTTTCCCCGACTCTGGAGTGCCCTTCACCATCGTCATGACCATCTCCGATGTCGAGCGGACCGCGCCAGTCTATGACGAGGTGCGAAACGAAATCAACCGAAGAGGGCTCGAGCTTTCCGACATTACACTCGCATACCGTGTGCGCTCAAAGCAACCAACCCGAGATTTAAAGTGATGTGTACAGGCTCACGAATAGTTTCATCCGTCGCGCCACGCTGCCCCAGAACGCCCTGGCGACCCCCGTACCTGCCTGGCCGTTCGCTTTTATAAGGGGAAGCGAACGACGGCGACTAGGATTCGGCGCGCTTCGCCTCTTCCCATAATTCCTCCCAGCGGCCGGTGGAAACCGCCTCCACATCCTCACTATCTTCCCGCAAGCGCTCTTCCATGCGCTCGAAACGCTCCGCGAACCGCGAGCAAGCGCCTCGCAAGGCCTCTTCCGGGCGAATCCCGAGGTGGCGCGCGTAGTTGACCATGGCGAACAGCAGATCGCCAAACTCCGCCGCGCGCTCTTTCGAGTCCCGGGCCGCGCGCAGTTCGTTCCACTCCTCCCTGACCTTATCCTCCACTTGGCGAGCCTCTTCCCAATCGAAGCCCACTCGGGCGGCGCGTTTCTGCAGTTGGAACGCGCGCGTCAGCGCCGGTTGCGCTTTTGGGACGCCTTCCAGGACTCCCTCCGCGCCACGCTCAGCGCGCTCGCGAAGCTTGCGTCGTTCCCATTCCTTCACGATCTCGGCCTCGCCGCGCGAGCCCGCGTCCCCGAAGACATGCGGATGCCGCTCGATCATCTTGCAGCAGATCGCCTCCACCACATCGCCAAAACGGAACAGCCCCCGCTCCTCGGCCATCCGCGCGTGATAGACGACATGCAGCAAAAGATCGCCCAACTCGCCGCGCAATTCATCCCAAGCCTCGCGCTCAATGGCGTCCGCCACCTCATAGGCCTCCTCCACCGTGTACGGCATGATCGTGGCGAAACTCTGACGCAAATCCCATGGACAGCCATGGTCGGGGTCCCGCACCTCGCGCATGATCCGCAACAGGTCATCAATGTCGCGCATGGTCTCTCTCCATAGCAGGGTCTCTCGCGCGTCTATCATAGGGGACGAGCCAGCGAACGAGCGAGAGCATCGCGGCGCCCACCCGGTACAATGACCCGATGACTCCCCGCGTACGTAAAGCGGTATTCCCGGTCGCCGGGCTTGGCACGCGGTTCCTGCCCGCCACCAAGGCGATGCCCAAAGAAATGCTGCCGATCGTGGACAAGCCCTTGATCCAGCACGCGGCGGAAGAGGCCGTGGCCGCCGGCATCGAGCAGCTCGTCTTCATCACCGGGCGCAACAAGCGCTCGATTCCAGACCATTTCGACATGGCGTACGAGTTGGAGTCGGAACTGGAAGCGTCCGGTAAGACCGGGCAACTCGAGGAAGCGCGGAACATCCTCCCCGAGGGCGTCTCTTGCGTCTACCTTCGGCAACGTCAAGCCCTGGGGCTGGGCCACGCCGTTCTGCGCGCGGAGCCGGTCATCGGCGACGAGCCGTTCGCCGTCATTCTGGCGGACGACCTGATCGACGGCGGAGAAACCCCTTGCCTGAAGCAGATGGTCGACGCGTTCCACACTCTCCAGACGGGCATGGTCGCGGTGGAACGCGTGCCGCCAGAGCGAATCTCGCGGTATGGCGTGATCTCGGGGAAACCGCGCGGCGAGCGGCTGTGGACGCTCACTGGCATCGTGGAGAAGCCCCCCGCCGATAAAGCGCCCTCCGACCTCGGCGTGGTCGGACGCTACATCCTGACTCCGGATATCTTCGAGCGCCTGCGCGAGACCGCGCCCGGCGCGGGAGGCGAGATCCAGCTGACCGACGCCCTCGCCCTCCAGTTACGGAAAGGCTCCGCGCTGACCGCCTACCAGTTCGTGGGAAAACGCTACGACTGTGGAAGCAAACTTGGCTACCTGCAAGCGTCCGTGGAATACGCCCTGCGCCGAGAGGATCTCGGGGCGGAATTTGGAGCGTGGCTCGCGCGCGGGCGGTAAGGAGCGAGCGGGAAAGGCTCTGAAATCCCTCCAACTCGAAAGTAAAAGGAAGACCGCGAAGAGGCTGGCTCCCCGGGACGGGCTCGAACCGCCGACCTAGTGGTTAACAGCCACCCGCTCTGCCAACTGAGCTACCGGGGAATGGGCGGGGAAGTTTAACACAGCCACGAGATCCTCGCCCAAGAGACGGAGAGCCGAAATCAGGCAATATAATAGGCGCCCGCATAAGCAAGCGCTCGCGGCACACGAAGTTTTTAAATTATGAGCAAAAGCCCCGATCCCTCGACCGATCTTGATAGCGTCGTCGAGGACCTGCGCGCGCGCGGGAAAGAGCGGGGGCACCTAACGCTGGACGAGATCCACAAGCGACTGTCCGACGAGCTGGATAGCGAAGCGATCTCCCTGATGGTCGAGAGCCTATCAGAGAGTCTGTCCGACATGGGGATCGAGATCATGGAGCAAGATCCCGACGAGGAGGACGAGGACCTCGATGGGAAAGATCCGGACGCGCCCGAGGGCGTGACTCCTCCTCTGGACGACGCGCACACTTCGGATCCCATTCGCATGTATATGCGAGCGATGGGCGCGGTCAGCCTGCTGAGCCGGGCCAAGGAGATCGAGATCGCCAAGCGGATCGAGATCAGCGAGAGCGACGCCGCCTACGCCATGGCGCAATGCCCGCGCGTGATCGACTCGTTGCTCGAGAAATACGAGGAGTTCAAGCTGAAGGACGGCAAGATCTCCGACTTGGCGCTCGGTTTCGAGAATCCGCGCGTCCAACCGGAGAAGGTGGAGATCAACCCGGACAGCAAAAAGGACCGCTCGCCCACCAAGCGCCAGGTCCAAATCCGATTCCGCGAGCTGGGGAAGCGTCACGCGCGGGCCATGCACAACAATGTCCGGCGCAACCCGAACGCCTACCGCCGCCGCCGCGCCGAGGTGGCCGACTACTTCGTCCTGTTCCGCTTGCCCCCAGCGGTCGCCGCGAGCCTGCGTGTGATCGTGCGGAAGATGAGCGACACCGTCGACCGGGAAGAGGGCCGCATCCGCGAGCTCTGTCTGGGCGCCGGCATGCCGCCGGAAGACTTCAAGGAGGATTTCCTGAAGAACGCCACCAAGCCGAATTGGATCAGCAACTGCCTGCGCCGGAGAATTGACTACAAGGAGGGCCTGCGCGAGGCGCGCAAGGAGATCGAGCGCCACCAGAAGAGCTTGGCGAAACTGGAGGAGGAGCACAGCCTGAAGATCCCCATCATCAAATCCCTTCTGGAGGATCTGCGCGTCGCCGACGCGCGGGCGCAAAAAGCCAAGGACGAGATGGTCGAGGCCAACCTCCGGCTGGTCATCTCGATCGCCAAGAAGTACACCAACCGTGGCCTGCACTTCCTGGACCTGATCGAGGAGGGCAACATCGGTCTGATGAAGGCGGTCGACAAGTTCGAGTACCGCCGCGGCTTCAAGTTCTCCACCTACGCGACCTGGTGGATCCGTCAGGCCATCACCCGCTCCATCGCGGACCAGGCGCGCACCATCCGGGTGCCCGTGCACATGACGGAAACCATCAACAAGGTCAACCGCATCTCCCGGCAAATCATGCAGGAGCAGGCCCGGGATCCCACCGCCGCGGAACTGGCGGAGCGCATGGAGCTGCCCGAGAACAAGGTCCGCCGCGTGCAGACCATCGCCCGCGACCCCATCTCCATCGAGACTCCGGTCGGGGACGACGACGACCTGCATATCGGAGATCGTCTGGAAGATCAGACGCAGGAATCGCCCGCCGACGCCTTGGCCCGGGACGCCGTGGTCAGGGCGATTCGCGACGCGCTCAAGCACCTGTCGAAACGCGAGCGGCGCGTGCTGAAAATGCGCTTCGGCATCGGCACCAATCAAGACCACACCCTGGAGGAGGTCGGCAAGCAGCTGAACGTGACGCGCGAGCGAATCCGGCAGATCGAATCCAAGGCCTTGCGCAAGCTGCGTCGTCCCGGCCGCCCCGAATCCGAGCTGCTTCGCAGCCTCCTCGACCGGGAGTGATCGGGGCCAGGGCGCGCGAGCCATCCGGGGGCCTGTAGCTCAGCTGGTTAGAGCAGAGGACTCATAATCCTTCGGTCGCAGGTTCGAATCCTGCCGGGCCCACCACCGCCGACGCCATGGAGAACCGAACGCGCTTCTACATCGGCGGGAACTGGGTCGCGCCATCGACTGGCGAGACCCGGCGCGTCGTCAACCCCGCGACGGAAGAGCCCATCGGCTCCGTCGCGATGGGCGGAGAGCGGGACATGGACCGGGCCGTCCGCTCGGCCGCGGCGGCGTTCGACTCCTATTCCCGGACCACGCGCGAAGAGCGAATCGCGCTGCTGGAGCGCGTCGTCGCCCGATACGAGGAGCGCCTGGACGAGATCGCCGATACCATCCGCGAGGAAGTGGGCGCGCCGACGCGTCTCTCTCGCGAGTTCCAGGCCCCCATGGGCCTGGCACAGTTGACCACGACGCTCGAGGCACTGCGCGGGTTCTCCTTCGAGGAGGAGCTCGGCTCCGCGCGCGTCGTTCGGGAGCCGATCGGGGTTTGCGGTCTCATCACTCCGTGGAACTGGCCCGCGAACCAGATCGCGTGCAAGGTGGCTCCCGCGCTCGCGGCCGGTTGCTCCATGGTGCTGAAACCCTCGGAAATCGCTCCGCATAGCGCGATCCTGTTCGCCGAGATCCTGGACTCCGCCGGGATTCCCCCGGGCGTGTTCAATCTGGTTCATGGCGACGGGCCGACCGTCGGGGCCGCGCTGTCCGCGCACCCGGGCGTCGACATGATCTCCTTCACGGGATCGACGCGCGCTGGCGTCGAGGTCGCGCGAAACGCCGCGCCCACGGTGAAGCGGGTCGCGCAGGAGTTGGGCGGGAAATCCGCCAGCGTCATTCTCGACGACGCGGACCTCGAGCGCGCCGTCGCCCGCGACGTGGCTCGGGTTTACGCGAACTCCGGACAGTCCTGCCTCGCGCCCACCCGTATGCTGGTCCCGCGCGCGTGGATGGACGAGGCCGCGGCTCTGGCCCGGGCGGCGATGGAAGCGGTCCAGGTCGGATCTCCCCGCGACCTGAAAACCGACATGGGACCACTAGCGTCGCGACGGCAGCTCGAGCGCGTCCGGTCCTTGATCCAGACCGGGCTGGACGAGGGCGCGCGGCTGGAGACGGGCGGAACGGGGCGGCCGGACGGCTCGCGGGTCGGGCATTACGTGAAGCCCACGGTCTTCTCGCATGCGCGCAACGACATGACCATCGCGCGCCAGGAGATCTTCGGCCCGGTATTGACGATCATCGGCTATGAGGACGAGGAGGACGCCGCGCGCGTCGCGAACGACACGACGTACGGGCTGGCCGGCTACGTGTCGAGCGGCGACCCCGAGCGCGCCCACGCGCTCGCTCGACGCCTTCGGGTCGGCAGCGTGTTCTTGAATGACGCGTTCATCGATCCCCGAGCGCCGTTCGGCGGGTACAAGCGGTCCGGGAATGGCCGGGAATCCGGGCGGTATGGCCTGGAGGAATTCCTTGAGACGAAAGCGATCACGGGGCACGAAGGCTGAATGGATGGGAACGGTCGAGACGGGCGGGTCGCGTCGCGCCGAAGTCGCTCCATGCGGGCTTTTCCGTCGCGGTCCGCCCGGTCGCCGCGAGTCGACCGCGCGAGCGGCCGCGGGGGCGCGTTTCCGATTCTGCTAGAATGCGCGGCTCAGAGCCTTTGGAATCGCTTTTTGGAGCACACTCTTGGTCACGATCCGTCTCGCCCGCGCCGGCGCGAAGAAGCGTCCTTTCTACCACTTGGTGGTCACCGATTCGCGCAAGCCTCGCGACAGCGGCTATCTTGAGCGTCTCGGGTTCTTCAACCCTCTCGCCACCGGAGAGGAAGAGGGCGCGCGCGTCGATCAGGAACGCGTGCGGCATTGGCTGGACCGAGGCGCGAAACTTTCCGCCCGCGCGGCGTGGCTGATTCGCGAGCGCGCCAGACCGCGAACCGCCTGAGGCGCCAGCCGAGCGGCTCCCTCGCCACGGACCTCTCCGGCTCCGCGGCTCCCGAATACGCGTTATGCGGCCACGTCAGCGGCATGCATGGCACGCGCGGCTGGATCAAGGTGCATTCGCACACCCACCCCATCGAGAACCTGTTGCGGTATCGTCCTTGGCAGTTGCGCGGTGGCGGAGCCCACCGCGTTCATGATCTGGAATCCGGGCGGCGTGTCCACCGCGGCCTGATCGCGAAGCTTCGGGACGTGGACGACCGCGACGAGGCGGCGGCGCTGCGGGGCCTGGAGATCTGGATCGATCCGGCGCGCTTCCCGCTCTTGCCGCGAGGCGAGTACTACCACCGCGACCTTCTGGGACTGGCCGCGCATGACCAGCGCGGGCGGACGCTGGGCGTCGTGGAGCGAGTTCTGGAAACCGCCGTCCATGACGTGCTGCTCGTCCGTGGGGATCAGGAGCGCCTGATCCCTTACGCGCCAGGCGAGACCGTGCTGCGCGTGGATCTGGAACGCCGCCGGATCGACGTGCGCTGGGACGGCGTGCGGGAGTGACCGGATGCGCTTCGACGTCGTCGCTCCACTCCCGGAGATCGTCGAGGCGGTCGCGGCCGGGGGCGTGGTCGCCCGCGCGCTCGCGCGCGGCGCGGCGCGGTTGCGTTGCGTCAACCCGCGCGATTTCTGCGAGGACCCGCGCCGCGCCGTGGATGACCGCCCGTACGGAGGCGGTCCAGGCATGGTCATGCGGTACGAGCCTCTGGCGCGCGCGCACGATTCGGCCCGTCAGGCGAATCCGGAAGCCCGCACGATCGCGCTGACGCCTCAAGGCGTCCCGTTCAACCAAGCGCGGGCGCGCGCGGCGGCGAAAGAGAAGGGACTAATCTTGATCGCCGGACGATACGAGGGAATCGACGAGCGCTTCCTGATCCGGCGCGTGGACGCCGAGTGGTCGCTCGGCGACTACGTGCTGTCCGGCGGCGAGCTGGCCGCGGCCGTGGTGATCGACGCCATCGTCCGGCTTTTGCCGGGCGTTCTCGGGTGCGCGGAATCGGCCCGGCAAGACTCTTTCGGCGAGGGCCTTCTGGACTGGCCGCACTACACCCGCCCGGAAGAGATCGAGGGCCTGCGCGCTCCAGATGTGCTTTTGTCTGGAGATCATGGCAAAATAGATCGCTGGAGACGGCGCGAGCGGCTGGGACGCACCTTCCGCCGCCGTCCGGACCTGCTGGACCGCGCCGCGTTGTCGGCGGAGGATCGGGCGTTGCTGGACGAATACCTGAAATCAACATCGAAGGAGCGAGAACGTGAGCGCGACGATTGAGAAACTGGAACGCGCGCGGATGCGCCAGGACTTGGCCGAGGTCCGATTCGGACCGGGCGACACGGTCGCGGTCGCGGTGAAGGTCCGAGAGGGCGAGCGCGAGCGGCTGCAGACGTTCGAGGGCGTGGTGATCGCCCGGCGCGACCGCGGCCTGAACTCCTCGTTCACCGTGCGGAAGATCTCGCACGGCGAGGGGGTGGAGCGGGTCTTTCAGACGCACAGCCCGCTGATCGACTCGATCCATGTCAAGCGCCGCGGAAAAGTGCGGCGCGCGAAACTGTACTATCTGCGGGGCCGCACCGGCAAGGCCGCCCGCATTCCGGAAAAGCTGGGCGGTTGATTCGGCGGTCATGCTCGACGACGTCGGCTTCCAGACTCTCGACACGCCCCTCGACGCGCCTCTCAAGATCCATGCCGGCCGGCATGGCGTGTCGGCGATCTATTTCGATCTGGATGCCCGGCGAACGAGTCCCGAGCGCCCGAACGCCACCACCCGCGCCGCGGCGCGACAGCTCCGAGAGTATTTCGAAGGCGCCCGCGAGACGTTCGATCTTCCGCTCGCCACGCTGGCCGAGGACGGCCCGGCCACCGAATACCAACGCGGGGTGTGGCGCGCGCTTCTCTCCATTCCCTACGGCCAGACTCGAACGTACGGCGATGTCGCTCGGCAGGCGGGCGGTAGCCCGCGATCAGTCGGCGCCGCCAACGGACGCAATCCGCTTTGCGTCGTGGTGCCATGCCACCGCGTGCTGGGAAAGAGCGGACTCGGGGGCTATGGAGGACCGCTGATCCGCGAGAAGGGAGAGCGACTCCTGGAGATCAAGCGTCTCCTTCTGGAGCGCGAGCGGCATCACGCCTGACGCTTCGATTTCGGCGCAACCACCGGCCGCCCGAGTCGAGCGCGAGACACCCCAGAAACACGAGCGCGGCCACCGTCACGATCGAGGGTCCGGCTGGCGTGTCCAGCCAGAGAGAGCCGTACAGTCCCAAGATGCCCGAGAGCGTCCCGGCCAAGGCGGCGATCCAGGCCATCTGCTCCGGGGTCCTGGCCAGGGTCCGCGCCGCCGCGGCCGGAATGATCATCAACGCGACGACGAGAAGGGCGCCCACGACCTGCATGCCGGCGGCCACAACGGCGGCCACCAGCGCCATGTACAGCAACTGATCGCGCAAGGGCCGCGCGCCCTCAGCCACCGCCAGTCCCTCGTGCAGGGTCGCGGCCACCAGCGGGCGCCAGATCGTGGCCAGAACCGCGAGAGCGAGCGCCCCGCCCAGCCCGATCAAGACCAAATCCTCTCGGCCAACCGCCAGCACGTCCCCGAACAGATAGGCGAGCAGCTCGTATTGCCGAGCGCCCTCGGTCAGCGCCATCGCGACGAGACCGACCGCCAAGGTGGAGTGGGCCAGCACCCCGAGGATGGTGTCGTTCGCGAGGCGCGTCGTCCTCCGAAGCGCGACCACCGCCAACGCGACAAGGAACGCGACCCCGAAGACCCCGACCCCCGGACTAACTCCCAAGATCACGCCAAGCGCGATCCCGAGCAGCGCGGAATGCGCCATGGTATCGCCAAAATACGCCTTGCGCTGCCACAAGATCACGCAGCCGACCGGCCCGGCCACCAGTCCCACGATCAGGGTCGCGAGCAGAGCGCGGAAAAAGAAATCGTCCAGCATAGGGAAAGGGCGAGAGCGTCAGCTCCGCGCCGAATCGCCGTGACACTGATGGCGGACGAGTCGATAGGCGTCGGCGCGAGCGCCGAACAGCTGGCGGAACTCCGGATGGTCCACCGTGTCCTCCGGGGTTCCCATGCATCGCACCACCCGGTTCAGGCAGACCACCCGGTCCGTCCTGCTCATCACGTAGTGGAGGTCGTGGCTGGTCATCAGCGCGGCGCATCCCCGGCGTTCCACGATGTCCGAGATCAATTGATGCAGCTCGGCCTCGCCAGAGAAATCGATGCCCCGCAGGGGCTCGTCCATCACCAGGAAGTCCGGATCGAGCGATAGGGCCCGGGCCAGCATGACTCGCTGGAACTCTCCGTGCGAAAGGTCGCTGACCTGGGAGTCGGTTAGATGCCCGGCGCCGGTCTCGCGCAGGGCCCGGGCCATGGCTTCGGTCGAGTGGCGCGCGGTCAGGGTCATCAGGCGCCGCGCCGTCAGCGGCAAATCGAACTGGGTCGGGTCGGCGGGCGGCACGTAGCCGACGCGCGACCCGGGCGCGCGGGTCACGCTTCCCGCGTCCAGGCGGAGCGCTCCGAGCAAGGCCTTCAGCAAGGTGCTTTTGCCCGCCCCGTTGGGGCCCACCACGGTCACGACCTCGCCGGGCTGGATCTCGAGGCTGACGTCGCGGATCAGCCAGCGACCACCACGGTGAACGCCCACGGAACGGGCGCGCACGAGCGCGCGCGGCGATCTCACGGGCGGGCGTCCTCCGTCTTCCGGGCGCACTTCGGGCAAAGCCCCAGCACCTCCAGAAATTGGGTCCGCGCCTGAAAGCCCGCCCGTCGAGTCACCCCGCCCACCGCGCGTTCCAGCTCCGGCCCTCCGCTCTCCACCACGACTCCGCAATCCTCGCACACGAGCAACGCGGAGCCGTGCTGCCCGGAGAACTGATAACAGGCGACATAGGCGTTGCTGCTCGCGACGCGATGCGCCAGCCCCATGGCCTCCAGAAATTCCAGCGCCCGGTACACCTGGATGGGCGCCCGGCTACGTCCCTTCCAATCGAATCGCTTGATGATCTGATACGCGCCCAAGGCATGATGCCCATCGAGCAGCAACCTCAGAACCGCTCGGCGATTCTCGGTGAGCCGCTTGCCGCGGCTCGCGCACACCGCCTCAGCGCGCGCCAAAGCGCTCGATACGCAGGATCGATGATCATGCGGAGAAAGCGGCCACGTAGGGCCAACGTTCGCTTGCGCCATCGCGAAGGTCTTGTCGAGCGGTGAGGCGATCCGAAAAATCTGTAATAGTGTAACTTAGTTCATGATTCACGCGTCTCTGGAAACGCCACCACGTGCTCCAGGTCGAGTCCCAAGCGCGTCTTCTCCCCGATCTCCAGGTTCTTGTGACTGGACGCCAAAGCGAGAAGCCGGACGCCGGACTCGAGGCGCAGCGTGTACAGGGTATCGTCGCCCTTGAACGCCTTGTCGGTCACCGTGGCGCGGATCTTTCCCTCTGGATCAATCAGGACATCGTCCGGACGCAACAGGATGTCCATGCGCGTTCCCGGGGGACTCGCGCGCGCGGCGTGGTCGTCGCGGACCCGCCCGAGCTCAGTGTCGAACGCCCCTCCCTCGCGCGCGACGCCCTTGATGAAGACCCCCCGCCCGACCAGGCTGGCGACCCGCCGCGAGACCGGACGATGGTAGACGTTGAACGGCGTGTCCCACTGCAGGATGGCTCCTTCCCCCATGACCCCGACACAGTCGCCCATGGCGAAGGCCTCGTCCTGGTAGTGCGTCACGACCACCGCCGTCGATCCGGTCTCCTTGAGGATATCGCGCACCTCGACGCTTAGGCGTTCGCGCAAGTCGATGTCGAGCCCCGCGAACGGCTCGTCGAGCAGCAGCAGGCGGGGCCGCGGGGCCAGAGCCCGGGCCAGCGCGACGCGCTCCCGTTGCCCTCCGGACAATTCGTGCGGATAGCGAGATTCGTGACCTTCCAGCCCCATGAGATCCAGCAGGCCCCGGACGGCCCGGTCCCGCTCCCGCTTCGGCGCGCGGCGGATCCCGATGGCGACGTTCCGCGCCACCGTCAAGTGCGGGAACAGCGCCCGATCCTGAAAGACCATGCCGACTGACCGCCGGTCGGGCGGGACGCTGAAGCCGGGCCGGGACGCCACCTCGCCCGCGATGCGGATCTCCCCGCGCGCGATCTCCTCGAAGCCCAGAATGGCGCGCAGCGCGGTCGTCTTGCCGCAACCGGACGGCCCCAGCAGAGCGGCGATCTCGCCTCTCTCGACCCGAAGCGAGAAGTCGTTCAGAACCGAATGATCGCCGTAGACGCACGCGATTCTCTCCACCTCCAGGAGCGGCATCGTCTTTCCTCAGTTCCGGGCGCGCGCCGCTAGCAAGAACACCGGCGCGAGGCCCACCGCCACCAACGCGACCGAGGGCAGCGCCGCGCGCTCCCACAGGCCCTCGGAGGACAGCTCGTAAATGCGCACCGCCAGCGTGTCCCAGCCAAACGGGCGCAACAGCAAAGTCGCCGGCATCTCCTTCATCACGTCCACCAGCACCAGCAGTCCCGCGGTCAGCAAGCCCGGACGCAAGATCGGAAGGTGAATTCGCCACGCCAGCTCCATTCCCTTCAGGCCCAGCGACCGCGCGGCCTCCTGGACGCTGGGGCGCGCCTGTTCCAGCGCGCTGTCGATCGGGTTGAAGGCCAGCGCCAAAAACCGAACGAAATACGCTAGCATGAGGCTGGTCACGCCGCCGACGAGCGCCCATGAGGCATCGGTCCCGGTCAGCCACGCCCAAGCGTCGGCGATCCCGCGATCAACCCAAGACAGCGACCACATCACGGCCACCGCCAGCACCGAGCCGGGAATGGCGTAGCCCAGAGTTCCGACGCGAACGCTGGCCCGGGTCAGCCAGCTCGCGTCTCGCCGCGCGGCATGCGCCAGCGCGAGCCCTCCGGCCGTGGTGGCCATGGCCGCCATGGCGCCCAGCGCCAGGGTGTTGCCCAGCAGCGCCAGATAACCGGAATCCAGATCGCCGATCCAGCGATGGGCCCATAGCAAAAGCTGCGCCAGCGGGATGAGAAAGGCCAGCAGCAAAACCAGACCGCAGTAGGCGCTCGCCGCCACCGCGCGACCCCCCCGCAGGCGGTAGGCGCGGCGCCCGGACGAGGTTCCAGAGTCGTCGAAGCGGGCCCGGGAGCGCCCGAAGCGCTCCAGGCAGAGCAGGACGAGAACGAACGTAAGCAACAGCGACGCCAGCTGGCTGGCGGCGTTGAGGTCGAAGAAGCCAAACCACGCCTTGTAGATCGCGGTCGTGAACGTGTCGTAGTTGAACACGGCGACCGCGCCGAAATCGGCCAGCGCCTCCATCACGGCCAGGCTCACGCCGGCGATGATCGCCGGGCGCGCCATCGGCAGCGCCACCCGGAAGAAGCCTTGCCAAGGCGTCATCCCCAGCGCGCGCGCCGCCTCCATCACGGCGCGGCCCTGCCGCAGGAACGCCACGCGCGCCAGAAGGTAGACGTACGGATACAGCACCAGCGTCATGATGGCCAAGACGCTCGCCGGGCGCCGCGCCTCCACGCTCCAAGACTCCGGCAGATCAAACGCCTCCCGCGCCAAGGCCTGCGCTGGGCCCTGGAAGTCCAGCAACCCCAGAAACACGAAGGCCATGACGTACGGGGGCAGGGCGAACGGCAGCATCAGCGCCCAATCGAACCCTCGCCGCCCCGGAAACTCGCAGTTGCTGACCAGCCAAGCCAGACTGACCCCCAGCGCCAAGGAGCCGACCGCGACCCCGACGATCAGCGTCACTGTGTTTCCGACCAGAGTCGGCAACGACGTCGCCGCCAAATGTCCCCACACTTCAGTGGTCGGGGCCATCCAGGCCCCGAAGATCACGACCAGCGGAACCAGAGCCGCCGCCGCCAACAGCCGGCTGCCCCAGCGCCAGAAACGGCCGGAACTCCCGGCGGCCAAAGTCACGAGAAAGCGGAGCTCAGCGGTAGCCCGCCCGGTCCATCAAGCGCGTGGCGGCCGCCTGCAGCCGCCCCGCTTCCGCAAGATTCAGAGAATCCTCCCGGAATTTCCCCCAGGCGCGCACCGCGGGCGCGGGGGACACGTCCTCCCGAACCGGGTACTCTAGGTTAAGTTCCGCGAACAGCGCCTGGGCCTCGGGACCCGCCAACCATTCCAGAAAGGCGCGCGCTTCCTCGGGGCGCGGGGAGACCGTCAGAAGCCCTCCACCGGAGACGTTGACGTGAACGCCCTGGGAATTCTGGTTGGGCCAGAACAGGGCGAGATCGAGATTCGGCTCCTCGCTCACCAACCGCCCGTAATAATAGCTGTTGACGACCGTGACGTCGCACCGTCCCATCGCGACCGCCCGCAACGCCTTGGTATCATTGGAGAACGGCTCGGCCGCGAGGTTGGCGACCCAGCCCCGAACGATCTCCTCGACCACCGCCTCGCCGTGGCGCGCGATCAGGGTCGCCACCAGCGACTGGTTGTAGACTTTCTTGGAGGTGCGCAAGCACAGCCTTCCTCGCCATTTCGGGTCCGCCAGATCCTCGTAAGTGGAAAGCTGGTCGGGAGAGACGCGCTCGGTGTTGTAGGCGATGACGCGCGCCCTCTTGGAGAATCCGAACCATCGGCTCTCCGGGTCGTGCAAGGCCGGAGGAATGGATTCTCTCAGCGTCTCCGAATCGACCGGCGCCAGCAGGCCCCGCTCGGCGGCATGCCAGAGGTTGCCCGCGTCCACCGTCAGCAGGATATCCGCCCCCCCGTTCTTGCCCGCCGCGGCCAAGCGCTCCAGGAGCGGCCCCGGCTTTCCGGTGTGAAGACGGAACTCCACGCCGGTCCGCTCCGTGTACAGGTCCAGAACCGGCTGGATCAAATGCGCCTTGCGCGAGGAATACAAGGTGAGGGTCACCGGGTCGGCCGCGACCGGGACCACCGAAAGAGCGAAGAACGCTAGCGAAATAAGGGCGACCTTTCCCATAAGGAAACACGGCATGAGGGAAAACGCGACTGGTAATGAGAATCACTATTATTCAGGAAGTCACGCCGGTTGTCAATTCCTTGGTCTCCGAGATGATCGATTCTGACGATTTTCGCCCGTCAAAAATTCGCTCGCTCAAAAGCGAGGGCTCGGCGTGATTTCGGGCTGGAAGCGAGCGATTTGGGAGCGTTTTCGAGACCAAAACACGCCCTCGCGCAGGGCTCCGCTGGCTGAGCGCGGAGAATCACTTGAGGGAGGGCCCGCGCGACCATCCCGATAGCAAGACCTAGCCCCGGCTTGAGCGCCGGGGCCACGATCACAAGTCTGATCAGAAGCGAACCTTCAGCAGGACGCTCGCGCCATAGTCATGATTGTCGCCGTCCGACGCCGCGTAGTGCGCCTCTCCCGAGAGCGTGGACTCCCCGCGCGCGTCCAGCGTCATCACGCCCCCGACGCCCAATCGCGCCCATGTCGACTCCGCCTCCGAGCGCAGGCGCGCTCCCGACGCCATCACCTCCCGGCTCTCCGAGAACTCACGCTCCACGTCCAATGACGCGTACGTCTGGCCATTCTCCAGCAACATTCCAACCCGCGCCCGCGCGCTGTCCTCCGAGCGGAACGACACCCGACCGCTACCTGTAACGCCCGACACGTCGGCGAAGCCGTCGATGTCCACCCAGGTCCACGTCAGTCCCCCGCGCGGAACCAGCGCGAAGCCGTCCATCTCCATGCGCCTGCCGACCTCCACGCCGATCGCGTGACCCTCGCCGTCCAGACCGGACGCCACCATCCCGCGCGCCTCCGAACTCAAATCGACATCCTCGAAACGCGTGTACGAGAGCTCCCCGTCCGCGTACCAGCCGTCCTCCCCCCGCCAGGTCGCCGATGCCCCGACGCCCACCCCCGAGACATCAATCTTCCCGCCACGCTTGACGTCCGCCTCGCCATCACGGTAATGCGCGCTCACCCCCAGCGTCAGACCCGGCAGGTCCGTGGGAACGGCGATGCCCGTCTCCACGCCCCAGCGCTCGAAGTCCCAAGACAGATCATGCCCGGCCGTGTCCATCGCCGTCGTCGACGTCTCCGCCTCACGCTCGCCATCGCTCGCTAGCACTCGCGCCCACGCGCCACCTCCGTCTCGCGTCGCCGACAACCGCGCCTGACGACCGCCCGGCGCGCTCATCTCCAGCAGCACCGACGGCAGCGCCTCGTACACCCGAGCCCGATCGTGGTACTCCCGAACGATCTCCTCCTGAGAGACCAGCTCGAACTCGTGATAGTCCTCGTCCGCGTATTCCCTCAAGGTCACCTTCCGCTCGATCGTCGTGTCGAAAATCCCCTTCGTCTCCTCCCGATCCTGAAGCAGGTACGTCTTCCCCACTTCCACGCCCGCGAAGGTCGTGTCGGCGCTGTCGCCATTCTGGATCTTCCCCACGACCCAGCCGATGCGCCCGTCGGCGGTCTTGCTCATCGTGATGGTCAGAGCCCCGTCCGCGTGGACCGCCACGCCCGAGGCCGCCCCGAGCCGCGCCTCCGGCCCGCCGCTCCCGATCACCAGCGTCCCGCCCTTCACCATCCGAACGCCGGCGTGGTCTCCACCGCCGCCCATCACCTTGCCGTTGATGGTCACCGTCTGGTCATATTGCCCCTTCCGGGCGTGGTCGGACGCGAAGGTCCGCATCCCCTTGACGTGAACGCCATCCTTCTTGGCTCGGATCGTCGCCATCTCCCCCACCGTGACCTCGATCCTCCCGGCTTTCGGCGCGTCCTCGTCCTCGTAGGGGCTGGCGGTCTCCGCGTAGACCCCGTGCCCGTCCGCCGTGATCGTCCCGCCCGCAACGTCGATCATGATCGGGATGAACACGATATCGGCTGGAACATCAATGTCTTTGACATAGGCGAGAACGCCGTCGCCCTTAGACGCGATATCCGCTTTCGACGTGATCTCGATCTTTCCGATATCGGCGGTGTAGGTGGAGGGGTCGTTGCCTTCGAACGTCTCGCCGGGAAGCGTCTGGAGCTTCGAGCCCCCATGAACGGCGAAGATGCCTGCGCTCCGGGAGTCCAACTCCGCCAGTTTCGTCTTGTGATCCAGACTGACCGTGCCGAAGTTGGTGGGCAGGTCGCCCGCGATGATCTTCCCCGCCAGATGCTTCACGTCCACGTCGCCCCAACCCATATGAAACGCGACCACCCCCGAGCCTTTCGCGTGGATGAGACCCTCGTTGGTGATCATGACGTTGATATCGTTGTCGTTGGCTATGGCCTCGGCGGTCACGCCATTCCCGCCAACCGGCGTCCCCATGGTCCCGATCCGCGCTCCAGACTCGACCTCCACCAGGGTCTTTCCCCCGTAGATCTGGTTTTGAACGTACACGCCATGCCGACCCACGGTCGGCTCGTCCCCATCCATGCCGATCCGCGCCCCGGACCTCAGCGTCACCTCGACGTTCCGATTGACGTCGGGATCGATTTTGTCGTTGTCGAACGACGTGCCCCGGTAAATGAGTATCCCATGCCCCTTGCTTCCGGTCCGGGCGATCTCGCCCGCGAGGTCCACCTTGACGAGACCGCCGTAGTGATGCAACGAATGGATGTAAATCCCAATCCCACTCTTGGTTTTCCCTTGGTCGCTCGCCGTGATCGTCCCTCCCGTCACGTTGATCGTCACCGGAACCACGGAATAACCGCCAACCCCATAGGTCTCCACGAAGATCCCTTTCACGTCTTCACTGTGGGTCGGATTGGCGACCACGTCGATGTCGCCGCTCGACTCGATCAGGATCGAGCTGCTGGGCTCCGCGGGCGCGGACGCGCCTTTCCGCCTATCCCGATGCGTGACGAAGATCCCGCCTTTGTTCACGTCGCTCCTGGTCGTCGCCAGGTCCGTGTCCAACGGCGTGGCCACGTTCGCCGTCGTCAGCGCGCCCGCGTACCGAACCGGACTCTTGACCACGATCCGGCCATGATGACGAATGGTGACGCTCCCGACCCGATTATCCAGGTTCTTGAACGAGATCGCCCGAATCCCCATCGACGTCACGCTCCCCTCCGCCGTCTCAATCTCGATGTCCCCGGCCCCGTCGTGCTTCGCGTAAATCCCCGTGTAATAACCGTGAATCTCTCCCGCGCTCGTCACCTTAATCTTCCCGGCCGGATAGTTGGTGTCGTCGTCCGCGTCCAGAAAGGCGGCGTGAACCCCGTGCCGACCCGCCGGCGCCGTCTCGCTCCCGATCACGGCGTCCTTCCCCACCATCACCTCCACCATGCCCTCCGTCGTCCCCGCGTCGTCATCCTTGTCGTACGCCACGTACACCCCGTCGTTCCGCGAGCCCAGCTTGTGATCCGGGTGGATGAACGTCTCCTTCCCGTCTCCAAACGTGGCCTCCACCGTCGTCCGGGTCGCCCCGTTCAAGACTTTCACGGCGCCATCCAAGAGGACTTTCAGAGTCCCTTCCCCGTCCAGGTGGATCCCCGGGAACGCCTCGCTCGTGGTCGCGGGAAGCTTCGTGGCAGTGATGGTGACCGTGCCCGCCCCGGAAGGCTTCACGGTCAAGGTCAGACCCCCGGTCTCATTCTCATACTTGATCGGGGAGTCGCTGGTGGACGTGTAACTCGCGTCGCTACAGGTGACCGGGCTGGTAGCGCCGCACTCGTCTACCGCGAGGGCTGAGTTTGGAACCGCGAGAATGGCCGTCAATCCGGCCAGAGCGGTCAGGAAACGGAGGCTATCCCCCCCCCCCCCCCCCCCCCCCCCCCTATGTGGGAGGACGACGAAGCCCCGCGAAGCGCGGCGCGAATCTTGGAAACGGACGGGCTCTTGGTCATTGTTGTTCTCCTAATATGGGATAGGTCCAACGTTCAGATGAGCGTGCATTATAAGCTCACACCGGCGCGTTCCCAAATCTTGCGGAGAAGTCTCGACATACCCGGATAAGTCGTCGAAATCAAGAACGATATGGGACGACGGCGACCTGAGTTACGGCATCAAGGCGCGGAGAAACTCCTTCTCGCGCCAGGCGGTAACGGGCGGCGTTCCCGCCACTGGTCAGATCACTCCTGATTATCTTCCTCCACGGCCACCTTCAGGCGCCGCAAGAAGTCCGGGATCGCCGAGCGAACCCGCCGCCAGCTCGGCACGTACGGGCTCTCCATCGGCCGCGACAGGAAATCCTGTCCCGCGACCAGCAGGTTGCTGGCGAACAATTCCGCCGCCTGCTCCTCCGCGTGCCGGTCCAAATTCAGCCCATTGGTCACCGCGTCGCTCTGGTAGCGCTCGATCAGATCCAGCGCCTCCCGCAGATACGCCGCCTTGAGGCTGCGGAACACTCCTTCGGAAAACACCTCGCCCTCGATCGCCATCTTTCGGAAGATGGCGTTGCAGATGTCCGCGCTCATCTTCGACAGCCCTTTCCGCGCGGCGGCCGTCCCCATCTGCTGGTGCTTGTGATCATACAAGTCCGCGATGTCGATCTGGCAAACGCGCCGGCTGGAATGCATGCGCCGGACCTCAGCGAGCAAACCGATCTCCAGTCCCCAATCGTCCGGCAGATACAAGTCCTTCAGAACGTAGGTGCGCAGCGAGCACTCTCCGGCCAGAGGATATCGGAAGCTATCGATGTACTCGACGAAGTCGCGCGGCCCGAACACCTTGCGCAAGGCGCGCAGCAGCGGCGCCACCAGCAAGCGCGCCACCCGGCCCTTCAGCTCCCGCCCGGAGATGCGCGAGTAGTACCCCTTGCAGAACGCGAAGCTGAAACTCGGGTTCGCGACCGGATAGATCAGCCGCGCCAGCAGGCGACGGTCGTACGTGGTAATGTCGCAGTCATGCAGCGCCAAGGCCTGCGCCCGGGCGCAGGCCAGCGCGTACCCGAAGCAGAACCAGACGTTGCGACCCTTGCCATGCCGGGTCGGCGCCAGGCTCCGAGCCTCCAGCTCGTCCGCCAGCGCCCGCAATCGAGGACCGTCGTTCCAGAGCACGTGATGCGGCTGCGGCAAGCGGGAGAAGAAGTCTCTCGCCTTCTTGAACTGCTCCGCGTCCGCGGCATCCAGACCGATCACGATCTCGTTCAGGTATTCGACCCGGGCCAGCTCCTCGACGATCCGGCCCAGCGCGGGCCCCTCCAGCTCCGAATACAGGGAGGGCAACACCAGCCCCAGCGGCCGGTCGCGGGAGAACTCCAGCAACTCCGCCTCGAACTCCTCGGTCGGGCGCCCCGCTAGATCATGCAGCGTGACGATCTGCCCATTCTGGAAGAAATCGCTCATGGTCGCCCCTCCAGCAACGTTCGAACCGCGCGCGACCAAGCCGCCGGACCGGTCCCTTCCGGGACGAGCGCGCCAGGATATTGTATGTCGCGCCCGTTCGGGTTGCGGATCACGACCGCGATATCCGCCGCCGCCATCATGCCTAAATCATTCGGCCCATTGCCGAGCGCCACGCTCGCGACCCCTGGATGCAGTCGGCGATAGCGTGGCATCAGACGCTCCAGCGCGACGCGCTTGTCCGTCTCCCCCATGACATGCATGAAGCGGTCCCCGCGCTTGAGGATCAGCCCGCGCGGGCGCAAGCGCGCCGCGAACTCGTCCAGGCGCTCCAGCTCGTCCCGCCAGATCAGCGGCTCGCTGAAGCGGCGCTCGCGCGCCGCCGCCACCGCGCCCGGCGGCAAGCCGCAGGCCTCCTCGACCTCCTTCCCGCTCATTTCCGAAATCCCCTGAAACCGAAACGAATCCGACAGCTCGTCCAGCGCGTCCCGAATCTCCCGGAAGGGTGCGCCGAAGGGAATCAGTCCCTCCTCCTCGCCGTCGTCGAACGTCCCCGGCGGCACGTACACCGCGCCGCCATTCTCGATCGCGAACGGCGCGTCGATCCCGAGACTCTCCGCCAGCGCCCGGGTTTCCTGCTCGGTCTTGCTCGTGTTGAGAATGATCGGCGTTCCGCGCGCGCGCGCTCTCTTGATCCCGGGCAACGCCTCATCCCATCGATACGTGTCTCCGTCCAACATCGTGCCATCGACATCGCTGAACAGCAAGTAGCGCATCAACGACCTCGCAACCGGTCCAAAAGGACATCCAGAGTGCGTCCGGGCGCCGGAGATTCCGGGTCCCGCAACGCTTCCTCCAAGGAGCGCGATAGGCGCTTGCCATGCTCGACCCCGAACTGGTCGAAGGCGTTGATCCCCCAGAGCGTGGCGATAGCGAAGGTGGCGTGCTCGAACAAGGCCAGCAGCGCCCCCACCCGCCGCGGACTCAGGTCGTCCATCAAGAACAGCGCGCTCGGCCGGTCACCGGGATGCGCGTAGTGACCCGCCGCCACTCCGGCGGCTGGCTCCGCCTCCTCGGCGGACCGCCCCGACGCCAGCAAATCCAGTTGTGACAGGCACTGCGCCAGCAGCGCCCGCTCTCGGTCGTCCTCTAGGTTCGGGCGCGCGATGATCACGTCCACCGGCACCGTCTGCGACCCTTGGTGTAGCGACTGGAAGAACGCGTGCGCGCCATCGTTGGCGGAGCCGCCCCACACGACCGGCGCCGCGACATCCCGCAGTTCGCCCCGCTCGTCGGCGCGCTTGCCGAGACTCTCCATCTGCAGCTGCTGCAGAAACCTCGGCAAGCTCCGCAAGCGGTAGTTGTACGGAAGCACCGCGCGGGTTGGCGCGCCCAGGAACGTATGGTTCCACAGCATGAGCAGAGCCAGCATCACGGGGACGTTGGATTCCGCGTCCGCCTCCCGAAAATGCTCGTCCACCGCTCGAGCGCCCGCGAGCAGCTCCTCGAACGCTTCCCATCCGGCATGCAGCGCCACCGGCAGGCCGACGCTCGACCAGACCGAGTAGCGCCCACCGACCCCGTCCCAAAACGGAAAGATTCTCCGCTCGTCGATCCCGCTCTCCCGCGCCCGATCAACTGTGGCTGTGGTCGCCGCGAAGCGCTCCATCACCGCCCCGGACTCCACCCCTTGGCCTTCCAACCACCTCCGGGCCGCCTCGAAATTGCGGGAAGTCTCCTCCGTCGCGAAACTCTTTGAGGCGACGATGAAAAACGTCCGCCGCGCGTCGAGGCCACGCAGCGCGGCGGCCATCTCCTCCGGGTCCATCGTCGACACGAAACGCATGTCCGGCGCTCCCCGCGCCTGGGGAAACGCCTCGCACAGCATGCGCGGACCAAGGTCCGAGCCGCCGATGCCTAGGTTGACGACCGTCTCCCAGCGCCCCGCGCACTCGCGCGCGAACGCGCGCTGCCGCCGACGCTCCTGCCGCGCCTCGGCGAGGATGTCCACGCCGCCCACGACCAGTCCCTTTGGACGCGGGTCCCGCAAGGCCGGATGCAGCGCCGGGCGATTCTCGGTCACGTTCACCGTCGCGCCAGAGAACAGCCTGGACCGAGCGGGCTCCAGCCTCCCCGCCATCTTCAGCAAATCCGACCAAGCCTCCAAGTCGAGGCTCTGGCGCGAGGCGTCCACGTGGATGCCCTCAATCTCGCGGCGCAGAAAAGAGCGGTCCCGACCCCGTCCGAACAGGTCCCGCATCGAGACGCTCCGCAGACGCTCCGCGTGGAGAAACAGGGATTCGGGGTAGAGGTCAGGCATGGCGAAATCCGTTCCCATACGGACCGAGGCGACGCGACGATGCCGGGAATGGGTGGATCCAGCCCATTTTACTTGGGCGAAGGTGGCGCGCAGGCTCACGTCCGACGACGCGCTCCCGCGACGGACGATTCGCCAACTCCATATCGCCGGAGACTTCCGCGGCCATTCTGGAAGAGAGCCCTGGCGCGAGCGAAACGCCGCCGCGCTGGGGCGATTTTCAACGATTCTGGCGAGGACTAGCCTCGGCGTTTTTCCACGAGATCCGCTCAGGCAGCGCTCGGCATCAGGAGACGCGTCGGAAGATCAGAATAATACGAGACCGTCACGGCGTAACCGGGCATAGCGCGTCATAGAGAAGTCCCGATGGCGCCGCTTGCCACTTCATCTCGGTGACCTTCCGAAAGATCTCGTCGCCGGCCAGCGCGAGGCGAGCATCGGTTTCCCTAGCGAGAGCCAACCAGTTTTTTGGAAAGGCTCGCGGGAGACTCGACCAGAGGACCGCCCGCAGTCGACGCGGCCCCGACCGGAAACGCCAAGGCCGCGTCATGGACTAATCAGAAGCGAACCTTCAGCAGGACGCTCGCGCCGTAATCGTGATTGTCGCCATCCGACGCCGCGTAGTGCGCGTCCGCCGAGAGCGTCGACTCCCCCTGCGCGTCCAGCGTCATCACGCCCCCGACGCCCAATCGCGCCCAAGTCGACTCCGCCTCCGAGCGCAACCGTGCTCCCGACGCCATCGCCTCCCGGCTCTCCGAGAGATCGCGTTCCACGTCCAACGAGGCGTACGTCTGGCCATTCTCCAGCAGCGCTCCGACCCGCGCCCGCACGCTGTCTTCCGAGCGAAACGACACCCGACCGCTTCCAGTAATCCCCGACACGTCGGCGAAGCCGTCGACGTCCACCCAAGTCCACGTCAATCCTCCGCGCGGGATCAGCGCGAAGCCGTCCATCTCCATCCGCCTGCCGACCTCCACGCCGATCGCGTGACCCTCTCCGTCCAGACCGGACGCCACCATCCCCCGAGTCTCCGAACTCAAGTCGACGTCCTCGAACCGCGTGTACGAGAACTCCCCGTCCGCGTACCAGCCATCCTCCCCCCGCCAAGTCGCCGAGGCCCCGACGCCCACGCCCGAGACCTCGATCTTCCCGCCGCGCTCGACGTCCGCCTCGCCATCACGGTAATGCGCGCTCACCCCCAGCATAAGCCCCGGCGCGTCCGTGGGAACGACGAAGCCCGTCTCCACGCCCCAGCGCTCGAAGTCCCAAGACAAATCATGCCCGGCCGTGTCCATCGCCGTCGTGGACATATCCGCCTCCCGCTCGCCGTCGCTCGCCAGCGCCCGCGCCCAAGCGCCCCCGCCGCCACGCGTCGCCGACAAGCGCGCCTGACGACCGTCCGAGCCGCTCATCTCCAGCAGCACCGACGGCAGCGCCTCGTACACCCGGGCCCGATCATGGTACGTCCGGCTGATCTCCCTCTCCACGCCCGCCTCGAACTGGTGCCCGCCCGTGATCGACTTCAGCGTGACCATCCGCTCGAACACCGCGTCATACACCCCATGCGTCCCCGTCTTACCGGACGTCGCCTTCACCGCGTCCCCCACGGCTATCGCCTTCGTCATGCCCGCCATCGATTCGCGCTGGAAGACGTTCGGCGCGTCCTCTCCACTGTTCAGGAACTTCCCCGTGATGAACGCGATCTGCCCATGCGCGTTCTCCTTCAGGGTGACATGCAGCGCCTTGTCCGCGCTCACCGCGATCCCCGACGTCGCGCCGATCTCCGCCTTCGGCCCGATCACCAGCGTCCCGCCGTTCACCATCCGAACGCCGGCGTGGTCTCCACCGCCGCCCATGACCTTGCCATTGATGGTGACCGTCTGGTCGTATTGCCCCTTCCGGGCGTGGTCGGACGCGAAGGTCCGCATGCCCTTGACGTGAACGCCGTCCTTCTTGGCTCGGATCGTCGCCATCTCCCCCACCGTGACGATGGTCTCCCCGGCCATGGGGGCTTCCGTATCCGTATAGGTGGTGGCCGTCTCCGCGTAAACCCCGTGCCCGTCCGCCGTGGTCGTCCCGCCCGACACGTCGATCATGACCGGGATGACCATCTTGGCAATCCTCGACGCCGTATCGTCCAAGTCTCTC
The DNA here is from genome assembly GCA_965116025.1 of uncultured candidatus Poriferisulfidus sp. Lineage (GTDB taxonomy): Bacteria > Pseudomonadota > Gammaproteobacteria > Poriferisulfidales > Poriferisulfidaceae > Poriferisulfidus. The sequence continues at coordinate 907,972 of OZ220480.1, read as the reverse complement.
ACATAGGCGAGAATCCCGTCGCCCTTCGACGTGATGTCCGCTTTCGACGTGATCTTGATCTTCCCGATCCGGGTGGTGTAGGTGGAGGGGTCGCCGCCATTGAGCGTCTTGCCGGGAAGCGCCTGGGGCTCGGCGCCTCCATGGAAAGCGAAGAGGCCAGCCGTCCGAGGCTTCAGGGCCGCCAGCTCCGTTCTCGCGCTGAAATTCGCGCTGAACGTCTTGGGCGCGTCGCCCGCGACGATCTCGCCCTTCAGATGCTCCACCACCACGTCGCCCTGCCCAACATGCCAGGCGGCAAGCCCGGAGCTTCGCGCGTGGATGAAGCCCTCGTTGACGAGCGTGATGTAGGTCTCGGAACCGTGATTGTCGTTCTCAGCGAACACGCCGTTCTCGCCAACTGGAGTCTCTCGAGTCCCGATCATCGCTCCCTCGGAGACGGTCACCCTGACCGTTCCTCCATCCGCTTGCTGCTCAACGTTCACGCCATCCCAACTCACGGTCGGCTCGTCTCCGTCCATGCCGATCCGCGCCCCGGACTTCAATGTCACCTCGACATCCCGATTGACTCCGTCGCGAGCGTCGGTGGCGGAGTACCGGTAGACGTGAATCCCGTGCCTCTCGTCCGCCTGAGCGATCTCGCCCGCGAGATCCACCTTGATCAAACCACCGAGGTGTCTTCGGTGTCTAACCTCGATCCCGTGTCCCTGGTATCCGTTATCCCCATCGCCGGCCTGGATGACGCCCCCCGTCACGTCGATCATCACCGGAACGATCGAATCCGCGTCTCCGTACGTGTCGATGGTAATGCCATGCTGGCGAGCGGCGATGTCACCACTCGAGGTGATCTTGATCACGCTGCTGGAATCCTCGCCGGAACCCGGCGCGGTCGTGTCCTTGTGGTCGACGTATATGCCGTGCACGGAGAAGGCGGTGGCGCTATCCAAAAGCGTGCCCACCTTGCCGTTCGCCCCGTCCGTGAGCATGTTCGCGTAGAGAGGCCGTTGCCTCAGGCTTTTGATCGTCCCATGGTTCGTGATGGTGACGTCGCCCCCTTTGTCTAGGGCGTAGTGGTTGGAGTGATAGACCAGAATCCCCTTGCTGGTCACGCTGCCCTTCGCCGTCTCGACGGAGACGTCTCCGGACAACCCTTGGTGAACCACATGGATTCCTCGATAATACCCGTAGATCTCGCCTCGGTTCACGACCGAGATGTCGCCCACGGCGTAAGCGCTGCTGTAATGCGCCACCACGCCGGTCCGGCCCACGGGAACGTCCTCGGTTCCGATTTTCGTCTCGGCCCCGACCACGATCTCGATCTTGTCCTCTCTGTTGCCGGTGCGGTCGCGGCCTTGCGAGTTCAAGACGTGAACCCCTTGATTCCAGCGACCCGCCTTGAACTGAGGATCGACGAAGGTCGCGCTGACCCGCTGGCCACCAGGAGTGGTGTACGTGCCCGTGATGGGTGAAGTCCAGCCGCCGGCCTCGTTCACGATTCTCACCTTGCCCTCCAGCTTCACCACCAAGGCGCTAGCGCCGGTCACATAGATCCCGGAGCGACGATCAGTTGAGGAAGTGCCCAAGAACGACTTGATGGTCGTCATCTCCCCGGAAGGCTTCACGGTCAGCGTCAAGCCACCCGTCTGACCCGTGTAGTCGACGGGATCGGCATCGGCGTTATTAGTCCCGCCGTAGGTCGCGGCGCCGCAGGTGACCGTCTTGGCGGCGCTGACCGCGCCGCACTCGTCCGCCTCAGCGGAATGCGGCGTCAGCGCGACCGAGAGAGCGGCCGTCAGCCCGGCCAGAGCGGTCAGGAAACGGAGGCTATGCCCCCCCCCCCCCCCCCCCCCCTATGCGGGAAGACGACGAAGCGCCGTGGAGCGCGGCGCGAATCTCGGAAACGAGCAGGTTTTGATTCTTCTTAGTCATTTTTCATTCTTCCTTCGAGGATCAGTCTCGGATAGCCGCGAATTGTACAATACCCCGGCCCCGGCGCTCGCGTGCGGTTGAGCCAGGAAAGGGGCCGACGGAACCCGACTGCCGGGCGCGCCTTGTATAATGGCCGCCCGCACCGTCATCCACATCTTTCATGCCTAACGCGGCCTCCCAATCGCCGTCGATAGGCGACGCCATTGACCGCAAGTTACGGCAACGAGTCAAACTGCTGGGTCGCCTGCTTGGCCTCGTGCTCCAAGAGCAGGCCCCGCCTCAGGTATTCCAGGTCGTGGAGCGCCTGCGCCGCGGCTACATCCGCCTGCATCGCGAGGAGGACGAGCGGCGCCGCGAGCGCCTGGCGCGCCTGATCGACCGGCTGGACCAAGACCTCACCGGCCAAGTCATCCGGGCGTTCTCCACCTATTTCAGTCTGGTCAACGTCGCCGAGGAGGCGGCGCTGCAGGATCGGCGCCGCCGGTATCTGCAGACCGGAACCCCCCTGTGGACGGGCTCGTTCGAGGCGACCCTGCGCGCGCTGAAAGAGCAGGGATTCAGCGCCGCCAAGGCCCAGAAGCTGTTGCTCTCGACAGAGTACATGCCCGTCTTCACCGCCCACCCGACCGAGGCGAAGCGCCGCATCATGCAAGAAGCGCTCCGGCGCGTCTTCATTCTGCTGCAGTCATCGGACGACCGCGCCCTGAGCCAAGTGGAGCGCGAGGAGGCCCGCGAGCGCCTGCTGGCCGAAATCCAGTTGCTGTGGAAGACCGACGAGGTCCGCCCGGGCAAGCCGACCGTGCAGACCGAGGTCAAGAACGGCCTGCATTATTTCGAGAAATCGCTGTTCGAGGCCATTCCGGTCCTGTACCGCAATCTGCAGCGCGCCTGGCGGCAGACGTACCCGGACGCGCAGGAGACCCTTCCGAGCTTCATCCGGTTCGGTTCCTGGATCGGCGGCGACCGTGACGGGAACCCGCACGTCACCGCGCGCGTCACCCGCGAGGCATGCCGGATGCAGGCGCGCGCCATCCTCCGCGAGTACATCCGCCGAACGGGCGAGCTGGAAAGCATGCTCAGCCACTCCTCCCACCTGATCGATCTGCCCGAGCGCCTCCGCGCCAGCCTGGAGGATGACCGCAAGGTGCTGGACCGGATACGCACCCGAGCCCACTCGCTGTTCGAGACCGAGCCCTACCGTTGCAAGCTGGAGATCATCCTGTACCGGCTACGGCGCAGGCTCGACCATCTGGAAGGTCGCGCCTGGCACAGCTCGGACAGCTATCGTGACGAGGACCAATTTCTCGACGACCTGCGGCTGATTCGCGACGCGCTGATCGAGCAGGGCGACCGACGCGTCGCCGAGGGCGAGCTGGCCGACCTCATCCGACTGGCGGAAACTTTCGGCTTCTACCTGGCGCGGCTCGACCTTCGGCAGGAATCTCCCCGGCACACGGCGGCGGTCGCCGAGATCCTGCGAGCCATGGATGGAACCGACTACATCGCCCTGAACGAGGCCGGGCGGGTCCAGGTCCTGCGGCGGCGCGTCAGGGAAATGGACGGCCCGGTCGAGATGGAGCGCGAGAAACTGTCCGCCGCCACGCGCGAGACCCTGGCCGTGTTCGCCCTCATGCGCGAAGCGCCGGAGCGAACCAGCCCGCGGATATTCGGGCAGTACATCATCTCCATGACCCACGAGCCCAGTCACGTCCTGGAGGCGCTGTTTCTCGGGGGGATGGCCGGTCTCGCCGGAGGCCACGGGCGGAAACGCTTCTGTCTCTTGCAGATCTGTCCTCTGTTCGAGACGATCGAGGATCTGCGCAAGGTGCCGGAGATTCTGGACCAGTTGTTTCGGGATCCGGTGTACCGCCCGTTTCTCGACGCGTCGGGCGGCGCGCAAGACGTCATGCTGGGCTATTCCGACTCCTGCAAGGACGGGGGCATCCTCGCCTCGGCATGGAACCTTTATCAAGCGCAAAAGCGGATTCAGGAAGTTTCCGAGCGTCACGGCGTGCGGTTCCGCCTGTTCCATGGTCGTGGTGGAACGATCGGGCGCGGCGGCGGACCGACCTACGAGGCCATCACGGCGCAGCCACCCGGCACGGTCCGCGGCGCCATCAAGCTGACGGAGCAGGGCGAGGTGCTGTCGCACAAATACTCCAATCTCGAGACGGCCGTGTACGAGCTGACCATGGGCGCGACCGGCCTGATCCTGGCCTCCCGCCACCTTCTGTTCCACAAGCTGGCCCACGAATACGCCGACGACCTCAGGATCATGGAGAGACTCGCCGCGGACGGCGAGCGCGCCTACCGGGAGTTGCTCGAATCGCCAGGCTTCCTGGACTACTTCTACGAGGTCACCCCAGTGCGGGAAATCGGCAACATCAACATCGGCTCCCGACCCTCGCACCGCCGCGCGGTGGACCGCTCCATGGATTCCATCCGCGCCATCCCCTGGGTGTTCGGCTGGTCCTTGTCTCGGCACACGCTACCAGCGTGGTACGGCATCGGCGCCGCTCTCGAATCCTATCTGAAGGCGCACCCGCGCACCGGGCTCGACCAGATTCGCCTCATGTACCGGCGGTGGCCTTTCTTCCGGACCCTGATGCAGAACATCCAGATGGCGCTCGCCAAGGCCGACATGCCGATCGCCCGGGAGTACATGCGACTGAGCTCGCGACCGGACGACGCCGAGCGGATCTATGAGCGAATCAAGCGGGAATACGATCTCACCCGCAAGCTCGCGCTGGAAGTGGCGGGCTGCGAGCGACTTCTGGAAACGCAGGAACTGCTGCGCCGCTCGCTAAACCGCCGCAAGCCCTACCTGGATCCCCTCAACGCGATTCAGCTCAGTCTGCTGCGCCGCATGCGCGAGACTGACGATCCGAGTCCCTACCAGAGCGCCGTCGCGCGGTCGATCAGCGCGATCGCGGCGGGAATGCGAAACACGGGCTGAATCAAGCGGCCTGAACCGGAATCTTGTGGGCGACGCGCTCGACGCGGTTGCCCTCGCCCAAGTACACCAGGACCGGCTTGAAGCCAGCGACCTCCTCCGGCTCCAGTTGCGCGTAGGCGGCGATGATGATCCGGTCCCCCGGCGCCGCCTTGCGCGCCGCCGCGCCGTTCACCGAAATGACGCGGCTGCCGCGGTCGGCTTGGATGGCGTAGGTGGTGAGACGCTCCCCATTGCTGATGTTGTAGAGATCGATCCGCTCATACTCGCCGATTCCGGCGGTCTCAAGAAGCTCGCCATCGATCGCGCACGAACCGTCGTAGTCCGGCTCGACGCGAGTCACCTCGGCTCGATGCAGGCGGGCGCGGAGAAACGTCAGCTTCATGGCGCTGGATTTTAGCAAATGAAGACATCGCGACAAGGCTCTGGCCAATTTTGGCGTAGCGGGAATCTGACGGACGCGAGCCGCTTGACGCGATGCCGAAACCGACCGGAAAAAGCGAGACCTCATGGCTCGCTTTGGCGCGGGAGACGGCTTCGGATCCAACGATAAGCGCTATATAATGAGCATTATTCTATTTTTTGTATGATACATAATTCAAAATGCGATCAAAATCCAGAGATGCCCTCCCGCGCGCGGCGCGCGCGGCCCTCGCTAAGCTTGGCGCGGATATCGCGGTCGCGCGCAAGAAGCGACGACTCTCCACGATTTCCATGGCGGAACGGGCCTTCATCAGTCGCAACACGCTCTATAGGATGGAGCGTGGCGACCCGGCCGTCTCCATCGGAACCTATGCGACCGCGCTCGCCATCCTGGGACTCGTCGACAGGCTGGGAGACGTCGCGGACCGCCGGGACGACGCGCTGGGCCTCGACCTTGAGGAGGAGGCTTTGCCGCGCGCGATCCACCGTCGGCGCCGTGAGAGGTCGCCGTGACCCAGACCGTGGAAATCCATATGGAAGTCGGGGGAACGACGCGCCGGGTCGGCTTGTGTCGCCATATATCCAAGGCGCGCGGCTCGACGAGCGTTTTCGAATACGACGAAGACTGGCTTCGCGACCCTGAAGCGTTCGCCATCGACCCCGAGAATCTGCCTTTGCGGGCCGGGCCCTTCGCCCGGCGATCCGCCCTGCCGGGCGCGATTCGTGACACGGCTCCAGATCGCTGGGGGCGGCGATTGATCCAACGCGCGTTTCGCAAGACGGGCGAGCGCCGCTCTCTTTCCGAGATCGACTACCTGCTCGGCCTTGACGACTCGACACGGATTGGCGCGCTGCGCTGCGAGCGTCCCGGCGACGATGGCTTCGGGCCAGGGCGACAGCGCCACCGGGTTCCCCCGATCATTCAACTGCCCGCGCTACGTCGCGCGGCGGACGCCATCCACCAGAACGCCGAGTCCGCGGATGACCTGCGTCTTCTGCTGCATGAAGGATCGCCTCTCGGGGGGGCGCGTCCGAAGTCAGCCGTGCGCGACGAGGACGGCTCGCTCGCCATCGCGAAATTCCCGAAACCCGACGACGAGCGATCCGTCCCTCACGGCGAGGTGCTGGCCATGCGGCTGGCTCTCCAGGCCGGACTGAACGCGGCGCCGGCGCGCATCGAGGTGGCCGCCGGACGACCGGTCGCCGTCGTGTCCCGTTTCGATCGCCGCGGCGATGATCGGATCCCGTTCGTCTCGGCGATGACGATGCTCGGACTCGAGGACGGAGAGACGGCGACCTACACCGATATCGCCGAGGTGATACGCAAGCGCTCCGTCGCGCCGACCGCGGACCTGCGCGAGATTTTCGGGCGCGCGATCTTCAACGTTCTGGTCTCGAACCTCGACGACCACCTGCGCAATCATGGCTTTCTCCATGCCGAGGGCGAGTGGTGGCGCCTCGCCCCAGCCTACGACTTGAACCCGGTTCCAGCGTTCGAGAAGGCGCGCGAGCTGAGCACGTGGATCTCGGAAGAAGGACCGGACGCGAGCCTTGACCTCGCCCGAGCCGCCGCGCCTCGCTTCGGGCTGAACCCCAAACAGGCGAACGACATGATCGCGCGGCAGGAAGCCGCGCTCGCGAACTGGCGTGTAGAGGCGCGCCGCCTCGGCATGAGCGCGCCCGATATCAAGATATATGAAACGGCATTTCGAGTCGCTGGCTGATGCCGCGCCAGCCAGCCATCGGGAGCCACCAGGCCCGACCTGCCAAAACATGGCGCCATCGCGGTCACTGCTGAAGTATTCGCAACTATTTGAATCACGATGCATAAAATTAACTTCCGGCTATGCTGTTTCACAAATTGCGCACGCGCCTGGAGAAATTCCGGAAATTTCTCCTCTGGGGCCGGACGCTCCGCGTCGCGAGGCGATTTTCCCTTCGCTTCGCATAACCGCGAGTGAATACTTCAACAACGACTACAAACCCACGATGGCTTCCGGCAGCTTTCCAGTTGCTGCCTTCCCGCTGACTTGAGGAGAGCGGCGGCCCAACACCGGAACGAAAGTAGCGGGCAGCAATGCGAGCCCGCGGCTTGGCGCCTCGCCAAGGCTTTCGAAGCGCGCGGTTGACGCGGCCCCGGCTTGAAACGCCGGGGCCGCGATCACAAGTCGGTCAGAAGCGAACCTTCAGCAGGACGCTCGCGCCATAGTCATGATTGTCGCCATCCGACGCCGCGTAGCGCGCGTCCGCCGAGAGCGTCGACTCCCCCCGCGCGTCCAGCGTCATCACGCCTCCAACGCCTAAGCGCGCCCAAGTCGACTCCGCCTCCGAGCGCAACCGCGCTCCCGACGCCATCGCCTCCCGGCTCTCCGAGAACTCACGCTCCACGTCCAGAGACGCGTACGTCTGGCCATTCTCCAGCAGCGCTCCAACCCGCGCCCGCACGCTGTCCTCCGAGCGGAACGATACCCGACCGCTTCCAGAAACGCCCGACACGTCGGCGAAGCCGTCGACGTCCACCCAAGTCCACGTCAACCCTCCGCGCGGAACCAGCGCGAAGCCGTCCATCTCCAGCCGCCTGCCGACCTCCACGCCGATCGCGTGACCCTCTCCGTCCAGACCGGACGCCACCATCCCCCGAGTCTCCGAGCTCAGGTCAATGTCCTCGAAACGCGTGTACAAGAACTCCCCGTCCGCGTACCAGCCATCCTCACCCCACCAAGTCGCCGATACCCCGACGCCCACGCCCGAGACCTCGATCTTCCCGCCGCGCTCGACGTCCGCCTCGCCATCACGGTAGTGCGCGCTCACCCCCAGCGTCACGCCCGGCAGGTCCGTGGAAACGGCGAAGCCCGTCTCCACGCCCCAGCGCTCGAAGTCCCAGGACAGATCATGCCCGGCCGTGTCCATCGCCGTCGTCGACGTCTCCGCCTCACGCTCGCCGTCGCTCGCCAGCGCCCGCGCCCACGCGCCACCGCCGTCCCGCGTCGCCGACAACCGCGCCTGACGACCGCCCGGCGCGCTCATCTCCAGCAGCACCGACGGCAGCGCCTCGTACACCCGAGCCCGATCATGGTACTCCCGAACGATCTCCTCCTGAGAGACCAGCTCGAACTCGTGATAGTCCTCGTCCGCGCGTTCCCTCAAGGTCACCTTCCGCTCGATCGTCGTGTCGAAAATCCCCTTCGTCTCCTCCCGATCCTGAAGCAGGTACGTCTTCCCCACTTCCACGCCCGCGAAGGTCGTGTCGGCGCTGTCGCCATTCTGGATCTTCCCCACGACCCAGCCGATGCGCCCGTCGGCGGTCTTGCTCATCGTGATGGTCAGAGCCCCGTCCGCGTGGACCGCCACGCCCGAGGTCGCCCCGAGCCGCGCCTCCGGCCCGCCGCTCCCGATCACCAGCGTCCCGCCCTTCACCATCCGAACGCCGGCGTGGTCTCCACCGCCGCCCATCACCTTGCCGTTGATCGTGACCGTCTGGTCGTATTGCCCCGTCCGGGCGTGGTCGGACGCGAACGTCCGCATGCCCTTGACATGCACCCCGTCCTTTTTGGCTCGGATCGTCGCCATCTCCCCCACCGTGACCTCTATCTTCCCGGCTTTCGCAGGATCGTCATAGGGAGTGGCCGTCTCCGCGTAGACCCCATGCCCGTCCGCCATGATCGTCCCGCCCGAAACGTCTATCTTGACCGGGATGATCATCTTCAGAGGATCTACATCATCCGTATTGTCCAGGTCTTTCACGTAGGCCAGAATCCCGTCGCCCTTCGACGTGATGTCCGCCTTCGACATGATCTTGATCTCCCCGATCTCGGCGGTGTAGGTCTCGGGGTCCTCCTCATTAAACTCCTTGCCGGGAAGCGTCTGGGACTCCGCGCCCCCATGGATGGCGAGAATGCCGGCGGTCCGATCCTTCAGGTCCGCCAGTTTCGTCTGGTGATCCGCCGAGAGCGAGGAGGAGGAGAAGACGTCGGACAGGTCGCCCGCAATGATCTTCCCCGCCAAATGTTTCACGTCCACCTCGCCCCAACTGGTATGCAACGCGAAGACCCCAGAGCCTTTCGCGTGGATCAGACCCTCGTTGGTGATCATGACGGGGATCTCGTTGTCCGAGGCTATGGTCTCGGCGAACACGCCATGCCCGCCGACTGGAGCCCCGGCGGTCCCGATCCGCGCCCCGGACTCCACGGCCACCCGGATCGTCCCCTCGTGGATTTGCTGGATGACATACATGCCATGCCGACCCACGGTCGGCTCGTCTCCTTCCATGCCGATCCGCGCCCCGGATTTCAGCGTCACCTCGATGTCCCGGTTGATGTCACCACGCTGGCTGTCGTCGTACGTGGCCCGTAAAACGTAGATCCCGTCCCCCTCGGTCCCCGTCGAGGCGATCTCGCCCGCGAGATCCACCTTGATGAGCCCGCCGTTGTGGCCAAAGGAATAAACGTAAATTCCGTCTCCCAAACTCTCCGTATTCCGCCCGCCCGCCATGATGACGCCCCCCGTCACGTCGACCGTGATCGGCACGACGGAACCGGAGGCCCCATACGTGATGACGTAGGCGCCAAACTCGCGGGCCCCAATATCCCCGCTCGATTCGATCGAGATCGAGCTGCTGGGTTTCGCGGCCGTGCCCTTCCGCTTGTCGTTGTGCTCCACGTAGATCCCGCCTCTGTGCCTATCGGCATAGTCCACCTTGTCCGCCTCCAACGGCGTGGTCGTCGTCAGCGCGTTCGTTTTCAGGGAGTCCAAATACCGAACCGGATCCTTGAACACGATCCGGCCATGGTGGCGAATGGTGACGTCTCCGCCTCGCTTGTTCCTGTTGGCCTCGTTCGAGATCGCCCGGATACCCATCGACGTCACGCTCCCCTCCAACGTCTCGATCTCGATGGCGCCCGCCCCGTCGTGCTTCGCGTAAATCCCCGTGTAATGGCCGTATATCTCCCCCGCGTTCGTCACCTTGATCTTCCCGGCCGGGTAGTTTCTGTTGTTGTCCGCATCCAGAAAAGCCGCGTGAACCCCAAACCGTCCCGCCGGCGCCGTCGCGCTCCCGATCATCGCGTCCTTCCCCACCATCACCTCCACCATGCCCTCCGTCGTCCCCCGGTCGGAGTCCTTGTCGTACGCCACGTACACCCCGTCGTTTTGCGAGCCGCGCTTGTGATCCGGGTGGATGAACGTCTCCTTCCCATCCCCAAACGTGGCCTCCACCGTCGTACGGGTCGCCCCGTTCACGACTTTCACGGAACCATCCAGAACGACTTTCAGGGTTCCGTGTCCGTCCAGGTGGATCCCCGGGAATTCCTCGCGCGCGTTGGCAGGAAGCTTCGAGGCGGTGATGGTGACCGTGCCCACCCCGGTAGGCTTCACGGTCAAGGTCAGACCCTTGTTCTGATTCTCGTACTTGATCGGGGAGCCGTCGTCGTTGGTGTAGCTCGCTTCGCTACAGGTGACCGCGTTGGCGCTGGGGTCGCCGCAATTCCCCGTGGTCCCCGCCACGGCGGAGCTTGGAATTAGCGGTATCGAGAGAAAGGCCGTGAAACCGGCCAGAACGGTCAGGAAACGGAGGCTATGCCCCCCCCCCCCCCCCCCCCCCCTATGCGGGAGGACGACGAAGCCCCGCGCGACGAGGCGTGAGCGGCATTGGAAACGGAAGGACTAGCTTTCATCTGAGTCACCTCATTACGATAAGACGATGAGTTAAATACGCGGCGGAGAATTGTACAACATCGCCGCCGAAACCTTGATGGCGAAACCGGCGTCCGCCGGAATCTCCCCTCCCATCCCCTCAAAAATCGAGACGACGTTTCCCCTTGGAGCCATTGCGCACCATAATATTGAAGCGCGGACTATCGTAGAATGGACGCAGGCGGATTCAAGGCGTTTCCAACCCAAACCGAACGGCGTCCAGCAGACGGACGCCCGCCAATCGCGCCGCTCCCAGCATGACGAGATTCTGATCGCCCGCGGCGGGCGGGCGAAAAGAATCAGCCGCGCGCGCCTCGACGTAGTCCGGCTCGAATTCGGCCCGGATCAAGTCTTGGAACGCCCGCTTTCGCGCCAGATCTAAATCGAGCCCATTCCGGACGGATTCAGCCGCCGTCATCAGGGATTGGTACAGTCCGGCGGCTCGTTCGCGCGACTGGGGATCCAGTCTTCGATTTCTGGAGCTCATCGCCAGTCCGTCCGGTTCGCGAACGACCGGAGCGGCCACGACGCGCACTGGCGGCTCGCGGCGCTCCGCCAGGCGCCGCACCAAAACCAGTTGCTGGTAGTCTTTCTCGCCGAACACCGCGGCCGTCGGCCCCGTCTGGTCGAACAGCCGATCAACCACCGCCGCGACCGCGGTCAGGTGGCCCGGGCGATACCGCCCTTCCAACGCGTCCGTCAGCCCCGACATCTCGAAATCTTCCAGCCGTGGCGCCTGATCTCCCCATACCGCCCGCTCGTCCGGGACATACGCGATATCCACCCCGGCCTGGCGTAGCAGATCAAAGTCCACCTCCTCCTCACGCGGGTAGCGCGAGAAATCCTCCGGGTCGTCGAACTGATAGCGGTTCACGAAAATCGTGACCAGCGCGACGCCTGAACGACGGCGCGCGCGCGCGATCAGGCTCAGGTGCCCGGCGTGCAGGCCGCCCATGGTCGGAACCAGCGTCCGCTCTCCGGGCCGTCGAGCTAGCGCGGCCTCAAGCTCCGCCGCCGCACGGCACAGGATCATGGGAAGGCTCCGGAGCGCGCCGCCTCCACGTAGGCCCGGACCGCTTCCGCGACCCCATCGCCGGAGCCTAGAAAACCGCGCGCGTGTCTCGGCATCGGGTCGGTCAGTCCCAGCAAGTCGTGCAACACCAGGATCTGCCCGTCGCACGCCGCGCCGGAACCGATGCCAATCACCGGAATCCTCGCCCGCGAGGCGATCTCCTTGGCCAGATCGTCGACCACGCACTCCAGCAACAGCAAATCCGCCCCCGCTCGCTCCAGCGACAGCGCCGCCTCTCGCAGCTCGGCGGCCTCGCCGGAGGCGCGCCCGCGCTTCTGGATGCCGGTCAGCCGGGTCAGACTCTGCGGGCGCAAACCAAGATGCGCGCAGACCGGAAGGCCTTGCCCGGAGAGGGCGCGAACGATCTCGACCTGCTCCCGTGACGCCTCGAGCTTGACCACCCGCGCGCCGCCTTCCCGAATGAGCCGCGTGGCGTTGGCCAGGGCCATGGACGGATCTTCGTAGCTCCTGTACGGCAAATCGCTGATCAGCAAGGCGCGCCGCGTCCCGCGGGCGACGCACCGCGTGTGATAGACCATGTCGTCCATCGTCACCGGCCGGGTGGAGCCGTGGCCCTGGACGACCATGCCAAGAGAGTCGCCGACGAGAACGAAATCCACCCCGCACGAGTCCAGAACGCGCGCGAACGTCGCGTCGTAGGCCGTCAGGCCCGCGAGCCGGCGCTTTCCTTTCCGGGCGATCTGGCGCAAGGCGTCGAGCGTCACGCGGTCGTCTGGCTCGCCCATGCCTCGCGCCGGCGTTATCAACTGGCCGCGACCGCGCCGTCCAGCATTCCCGTCGACCGGGACGGATCATGAAAGTATTGGCCGGGCCGGGTCAGGCCATCCAGGGCGGTCAGCAAACTTTGGTAGTCCCGCATGCCCGTCGCCAGGTTGGCGCAGGACGTATCGACCGTCAGAACGGTCCCGGAATAACCGCGGAAGTGCTCGGCCATCAATTCCGACAGCGCCTCCAGGAAATCCGGGCGAACCGCTCGCTCGAACGGACGCCCCCGCATGGCGATCCGCTGCATCAGGATCGGAACCGGAGCCTGCAGGTAGATCACCAGATCGGGCCGCGGCAGGCCAGCGGACATGTGGGTGTAGAGGCTCAGCCAAAGATCGTATTCGTCGCCCCGCAGAGACAGGCGGGAGAACCAGTCGCTTTTCTCGAAAACGTAGTCCGTGAAAACGCGCGGCTGGAACAGATCCGCCTGGTTCCGTCGCCGCAACTGGCAAACCCGGCTGGTCAGAAAATGCAGCTGCGCCGCCAGAGCGGACTTCTCGGGATCCTTGAAAAAATCTGGAAGAAAGGGGTTCTCCTGGTAGTTCTCGAGCATCAGCCGTCCGTCGAAATCCGCCGCCAGACGGTTGCACAACGTGGTTTTTCCGACCCCGATAGGCCCCTCCACGGCGATCAGGTGGGCCGAATCGGGCAGGCTTTGGCAAGGGCCTATTCGGTCCACATGGGGATATTTGCATTCATGAAGCAGATCCGACACGGCCCCCCGGCCGGGCACGTCCAGATCCGCGTCGATCTCGCGCAACGGGGCCAGCACGAACGCGCGCTCATGCAGGCCCGGATGCGGCAACGTCAACGTCTCGCTGTCCAAGCGCTCCCGTCCCCATAGAAGCAGGTCCAGGTCCAGCGCGCGCGCCGCCCACCGCTCGGCCCCCCTCTCCTTTCCGTGCCGGCGCTCGATCTCCCGCATCTCCCGGAACAGCTGCTCCGGCTTCAGGTCGGTCTCGACCCGCACCACCGCGTTGACATAGTCCGGTTGATCCAATCCCCCCATCGGGGGGCTGCGGTAAAGCCCCGAGGAGGCGATCAGGCGGACTTGAGGAAGCCGCCCCAGCTCGCGCGCGGCGGAGCGAACCTGTTCGACCGGCTCGTCCAGGTTGCTGCCAAGACCGATGTAGACGCCGTCCTGGAGCACGGTCACCTCCCGCGTCCACGCCGGCGCCGCCGACGGCGCCGGCGCGGCGGCGCATCATCGGAATCCGCCACATGGACCTCTTGGGCCTTCGTCCACGCATGGTGCGCGTCTCGCAGACGCTCGTCCAGCGTCGCGCGCAAGCCGAGGAAATCATACGCGGCCCGAAACGAGGCGCGCGCGATGGCGCGCTCCGGATGGCCACGCGGGCCGGCCTCCAGTTGCGGCTGACGGATCCAGATCTCGCGGATCATCTGGGCATGGCGAAACGGGACGCTGATGGTCCGCGCCTGATGCTCCAAGGCCCGGTTCGCGCAAACCGCCAGCGCGTCGCGAGGGCTGAACTCGCCCGGGTCCAGCTCGTCCAGCAACTGCCGGACGCAAGGCCACATCAACACCGCGTAGGCGAAGGCCGGGGATACCGGCTTGCCCGCGCGCACCCGCTCGTCCGTGTTCTCCAGCGCCACGCGAATGAATTCCTTATCCTCGGGGTGATCCCGCTCCAACGCCGCTTCAGTGCGCGGGAACAGCTGCCCCAGCAACCCTTTCTCGCACAGCAGATCGAACGTGCGCGCCGCCGCGCCACTGTGCATGAGCTTGGCGCCCTCGTCGAACAGCCGGGCCGGCGAGATGGAATCGAGCAAGCCCGCCATCTCGGGAATCAGTTGCCGGATCGCCGGATCAAGCTGGAAATCCAGCTTGGCCGCGAAGCGCACGGCCCGCAGCAACCGAACCGGATCCTCGCGGAAACGCGACGCGGGCTTGCCGATCATGCGCAAGCGGCGACGCCTCAGATCCTCGACCCCGCCGACGAAGTCCAGCACGGTGTCGCGGATCGGATCGTAGAACAGAGAGTTGACCGTGAAGTCCCGCCGCTCCGCGTCGCGGTCGATGGTTCCGTAGGCGTTGTCGCGCAGGATTCGTCCCCCCAAGGTCACCGAGACGTGAGCGCGCCCGGAGCGCGAGCGGTGCCCTCCCCGAAACGTCGCGACCTCGACCCGCTCGCGCCCCACCTGCACATGGGCGAGCCGGAACCTCCGGCCAATGATCCGGCAGCGGTTGAACTGGTTCTTAACTTGCTCAGGTCGAGCGTTCGTCGCGATATCGAAATCCTTGGGATGCAGCCCCAGCATCAGGTCGCGAACGCCGCCGCCGACGACGTACGCCTCGTAGCCCCCCTCCGCCAAAACCTCGATCACGTGCCGAGCGCCCGCCGAGACGTCGGAAGGGTCGATGCCATGCTCGTTTGCCTCCACGACCCGCAGGTCGCCGCGCGCGCGCTTCAGGACGGCGTCGGACAGGCGATCAAGGAGTTTGGCCATGAGCGGGCGTTCGTTCCCGCGGGAACGGGCGGATTTGACATTTTACCGCTTTGGCCTTCGGGGCCCGCGATAACCGGGCCGGAGCCCATGGGCTCCGGGTGGAGCCAAGCGTCGCGAGGCCTCAGCTGTAGAACTCGATGAAGAAGCGCACCGGGCCAACGGGAACGACCTGATGGGCGACTTCCGGCTCGACGATGCCAGGATTCTCTGGAGACAGCTCATACTCCCGCGTATCAGGCTCCAGGACGCGGTAGAGCAACCGACCTTCCAGGATGCTGATCTTCGCCCATGTGCCGGGCTTGGTGCGATGCGAACCGCGAGCGTTCTCCGGGATCGTGTCCTGGTTGAACTCCGGGGATTTCGCGTAGAGCGAGACCTCGCCGGGAAGCTGTTTCATCATGTCACGTCCTTCATGCCGAGCGTTGATCGGGCGCTTCGCGCGAAGGTCGCGCCAAAATGAAAGGCCCCGCTCGATTCTCGCCCGGCCAGCATCGGCGATGATACCACGCGATCAGGAAACAACCCTTCCGACATCGCGGCTTTCGGAAGGCGGGCGCGGCATCCGCGGCCCTCGGATCGCTCCTCGGCCACGGGCGGGATATCAAGGCGTCTCCGGCGGACGTAGCCTCCTCCGTCTTTCACGGAAATGTAACGGCCTAAAAATAGGATACACTTCCCATGTCAACCCGTCTCTCGCCCATGGCAAGCAGATATAAGTTCGAGATCGCCACGGAAGCGTCCATCATCACCGAGTGCCAGCGCCTCCGCTACCGCGTTTTCGCGCTGGAAATGGGCGCGTCCCTGGAAAGCGCCGCGGAGCAGATCGATTCGGATCCCTATGACCCGTTCTGCCGGCATCTGACCGTGTCCGACGCGACCATGGGAGACATCGTCGCTTGCACTCGGGTTCTTTCGGACGAGGACGTTCCGCAGGCTGGAGGGTTCTACACTCAGTCGGAATTCAAACTGGGCCGCTTGCGCGGGCTCGCCGGAAAGAAGCTGGAGGTTGGCCGAACCTGCGTGCATCCCGAGCACCGCGGCGGCGGCGCCATCGCCTGCCTGTGGCTGGGCCTCGCCGGGTTCACGCTCTCCCGAAACTACGAATACCTGTTCGGGTGCGCCAGCGTGGACATGTCGGACGGCGGGAGCCAAGCCCACGCCATCTACCAAGACGCGCTGGAGCGCGGTCTGGTGAATCTGGAGCTGGACGTTCATCCGCGCGTTCCCCTGCCCGAGCCGGACCAGCCCGCCGCGAGCGCGACCATCGAGCTTTCCGATTCGGTCCGGAGAGTTCTGCCGCCCTTGCTGAAAGCGTACCTCAATCTTGGCGCGAGAATCTGTGGCGCTCCGTGCTGGGACCGCAAGTTCAACGTGGCCGACATGCTGGTGCTGGTCCACCGCGCCAATATCGCCCCGCGCTACGTTCGCCGCTTCCTCAAGGACGCGCGGGCGCCCGCGAACTCCTCCCCGACCTGATCCGCCCCCCGGCAGCCTCTCTGATGTAGAATACCAAGCCCCATCCATATTCTTAGGACTCAGGATGTTCTTCGGTAAGAAAAAGGATTTTAAATGCACCATCGCCAACACGGGCGAGACCTTCGAGGTGCCTGGCAAGATCAACCTTTTGCAGGCGGCCTTGAACGCGGGCATCAAGTGGCCTTGCGACTGCAAGGTGGGGAGCTGCGGGACCTGCCGATGCGTCCTTAAGGAAGGCAAGGTCAAGGCGTTGAACGATTTCGCCTATGTGCTGGACGCCGACATGCTCAAGAAGGGCTACGTCCTGGCCTGCCAGTCTCAGTTGAGGTCCGATCTGGTCGTTGAGGTGGATTTCGAGCAGGGCGCGATCGAGAACATGAAAATGACGTGAGCCATGCCGCGCCATCTCCTCCCGCCCGTCCTTCGAGACGCCTTTCCCTCACCCGCCCACCCGGCCCGCGGACCCGCTTCTTCCGCGCGTGATCGTCTGTTCCTGCGCCCGCGTCAGTGACCGGGAACTGCGCGCCTCGGCAAAGGCCATCGCCAAGGCGGGAACGCCCGTGAATTTCCGTTCCGTTTACCGCCAGATGGGAAAGCGGGCGCGGTGCGGAAACTGCCGATCCCTTATCAACCAAATCATCAAGCAGGCGCGGGCGGACGACGCCAAGCCTGCGGAAACAAGGAGGCCATCGTCATGAAAGGTAACGAGAAAGTCATAGAGTACCTGAACCGCAGCCTCGCCAGCGAATTGCGGTCCGTCAACCAATACTGGGTGCACTACCGGCTCCTCGAGGACTGGGGCTACCCGAAACTCGCGCGACGCGCGCGCGAGGAATCCATCGGGGAGATGCGCCACGCGGACCGGTTCGTGGAGCGAATCATCTTCCTGGAGGGACATCCCAACCTGCAGACCCTGGACCCTCTGCGGATCGGCGAGAACATCCGGGAAACGCTGGAGTGCGACCTCGCGGCCGAGAACGAGGCGCACGCCCTATACCGGGAAGGCCGCGATGCCTGTCGGGAAGCGGACGACTACGCGTCCATGCGCCTGTTCGAGGAGTTGATCGCGGACGAGGAGGCGCACATCGCCTTCATCGAGACGCAACTGCGACTGATCGACCGGATCGGGATCGAGCGTTACGGGTTGCTCCAGGCGGACGAGAAGGCGGGCGAGTAGCGACCGCCCCGGCGCTCATCCGCGGTCGAATTCGACCCGCATTCCGGCGGGCGGCGGGATTTCCTGTCCATCGCGGTACGCGATTCGGCCCGACACCAAGGTCGCGTCGATCCGAGCGCGCAACGTCCGTCCCTCGAAAGCCGACCAGCCGCACCGGTGAAGCGAGTTCTCCGTCTCCACCGCGACCGGCTCCGACAAGTCCACCAAAACCAAATCCGCGAAATAGCCCTCGCGCAAAAACCCACGGTCGCGAACCGCGTAGCAAAGCGCCGGCGCGTGCGCCGTTTTCCGAACGATCTCCGGCAAGCTGAAAACCCCCTGGCGCGCCAAGTCCAAAAGCACGGGTAGCGCGTGCTGGGTCATCGGCAAACCCGCCGCGATCTTCCGGTACGGCCCCTCCTTCTCGGACAGCAAGTGCGGCGCGTGGTCCGTCGCGATGACATCGATTCGGTCCTCGCGCACCGCCTGGCGCAGCGCGTCCCGGTCCGCCTTGGTCTTGATGGAGGGATTGCACTTGATGCGTCCGCCATGCCGCTCGTAATCGGCGTCCGTGAAGATGAGATGGTGGATGCAGGCCTCGGCGGTGATCCGCTTTCCCTCGACCGGCCCGGCGGCGAATTGCGGCAACTCGTCCGCCGTAGTCAGGTGGAGCACATGAAGTCGCGAGTCGAACCTCCGTGCCAGATCCACCGCTAGGGACGAGGAGGCGAGACACGCCTCCCGGCTGCGGATTCGCGCATGGCAACGCATCGGAATGCGCTCGCCGTATCGCTGGACATGATCAGCCAGAGCCGCCTCGATCATCGGGGTGTCTTCGCAATGCGTCGCGATCAAGATAGGACATTCGGCGAAGTGCCGCTCCAGCGCCTTGGGATCGTCGACCAGCATGTTTCCGGTCGACGACCCCATGAAGATCTTGAGTCCGCACGCTTTCTCCGGATCCAGACGGCACGCCTCGTCCGCGTTGTCATTGGTCGCTCCAAAATAAAACGCGTAGTTGGAGTGCATCGCGCCATCGGCCCGCGCCAGCTTCTCGTCCAACCGCTCGCGCGTGACCACTGGAGGCTGGTTGTTGGGCATGTCCATGACGGTGGTCGTGCCGCCCGCGACGGAAGCGCGGGACTCGGATCGAAAGCCCCCTTTCTCCGTCTGGCCCGGCTCGCGAAAATGCACCTGACCGTCAATCATTCCGGGGAGGAGGTGGAGCCCGGTCGCATCTAGAACCTGGTCGGCCGGCTCGCCAGACAAGCCGGGGCCGATCTTCTCGATCCTGGAGCCACGGACCAAGAGATCCGTTTCGAACACGCGGCCCTCGTTGACCGCGGTGGCGTTGATGATGAGGCAGGAATCGGGCATGGGCGGCGCTGGCAGCTCCGCGCATTGTACTGGGTTTAGCGTTTAATATTTCTTTCGCCGCGTGGCCGAAATCCGGGTCCGCCTCGGCGCGGCGCTCGCGTACGCCAACGTTTTCCTCGCCCGAGGAAATGCGCGAAAGCGCTTGACTCCGATCATCGCGATGGCGGCCGCTTCCCGCGCCCATGGCGCCTTGGTGATGCGCGACAACATCAAATATTTTCGCCAACGTGCGGCGAGGCTTCGCCGTCCGAGCGCGCCCGACTTGATAGGCCATTCGCTCACTCGCGGATCACCCACCCATGTAGTCCCAATCGCTGGAATCGTCCTGCAGGTCACTGAAGTCAGTATCCTTCAACGTGATGCTCCAGTCTTGATCGTCTATCGCTTTCGCCTTTATCACTAAATCGTCTCTATCGTGATGGGATCGGTCGATCCTCAAGTCATCGTAGCCGTATGAGCGTCCATCGGCAAACTTGATCATATCCCCGTCATCCCAATCCATGATCTGGTCGTGTCCACTCTTGCTTCCGAAGAGGAAAGTATCCGCTCCCGTACCGCCGCGAAGCGTATCAAAGCCCTCGCCGCCGTTCAGCGTGTCATCGCCTGTATAGCCATCTATCTGGTCATTGCCCTTGCCGCCATTCAGTGTGTCGTCGCCTTCGTCGCCGCCCATCGTATCCCAGCCATCGCCTCCCTTGATCGTGTCGTTGCCAGCCCCTCCGCGTATCGTGTCAACGCCCGCGCCGCCTTCCATATCATCATCGCCCTTACCGCCTTCCATAGTGTCAATGCCATCGCCTCCCTTCAGCGTATCGTTGCCACCCCCACCGTATATCTCATCATCGCCCTTGCCGCCGTCAATCGTGTCGTTCCCCTCGCTACCTTCTTGGCCTTCGCCTTCGGGAGTCTGTCGCGGGTTGGAGCCATCCTTGAGCATGTCGCCGTATATGATGTCGTCGCCATCCCCTCCCTTGATCGTGTCACCGCCCGATCCTCCGCGTATCGTGTCACCGCCAGCCTCGCCTTTAATATCATCATCACCAGCATCACCGAACAGAACGTCTTTACCACCTCCTCCCTTGATCGTGTCACCGCCCGATCCTCCGTGTATCGTGTCAACGCCAGCCCCACCTTCAATATCATCATCGCCAGTATCACCGAACAACTTGTCAACGCCATCCCCTCCGCTCATCGTGTCCTTGCCCGCACCGCCCTGCATGTAGTCGCCGCCAGCTTCTCCCTTCATCCTGTCATTGCCGTCATCGCCCTGCATTATGTCATCGCCCTCGCCCCCGAACAGCCGATCATCACCATCACCTCCATAAATGTAATCGTTGCCCAAGCCTCCGAAAATGACGTCACCGCCTCCAAAGCCCCACAGATAATCACGGCCTTCATACCCAAACATCCGGTCTTTCCCCGAAGTGCCTTCCAAGGGCGGCGTCCGGTCACTCTGATCAGTTCCCTCGACTTCATTCCAGTTGGATTTAGGCATTTTTCACTCCTGTGTCTTTGTTATTATCGGATAGGGTGAGGCTCGCGTCTCACCCCATGAAATCGAAATCGGACTCGGTCAAGTCCGAAACCTCTACGCCCCAGAAATGGATGCTCCAGTCATCGCCGGGCCCGGTGATTACCGCGTCGTCTCGCCAATTGTTCGCCTTGATGGTCAAGTCCTCGAACGTCAAGCCCATTTCCCGCGCGAACACTATCGTGTCCTTGCCGTCTTGGAAGTCTCCAATCTGGTCGTTACCTTTCTCACCAGAGAATGTGAAGCGGTCAGCACCCTTGCCGCCAAACAGCCAATCATCGCCTCGGCCTCCGCTCAACATGTCAGCGCCCTTGCCGCCAAACAGCCAATCATCGCCTCGGCCTCCGCTCAACATGTCAGCGCCCTTGCCGTCGACCAGACGATCATCGCCCTTGCCACCGACCAGACGATCATCGCCATTGCCACCGACCAAGTAGTCATCGCCCCAGCCGCCTTTCATCCGATCAGCACCATCGCCGCCGTACAGCTCATCATCGCCCCGGCCGCCTTTCAGCATGTCGTCGCCCTCGCCACCCATCAAGCGGTCATCACCCTTGCCGCCTTTCAGAACGTCATCGCCCCCGCGCCCCCCTAGCCGGTCGTCGCCGTCACCGCCGAACATCTTGTCGTCGCCATCGCCGCGACCGACAAAGTCATTGCCTACGGTACCAACATAATGGTAGTCCGCGTTGTAGTCCTGCCACCATTTCAGAAATGAATCGTCCGTCAGAATCGGGTGTCCGGTTTTCCAGCTGCTCATTTCATCCTCCCTGTTTTGTCCCAGATTTTGTTTGGATTTTTAGTTCGGTGAGACTCGCCAAACGCCAAGGTCAGAAGCGAACCTTCAGCAGGACGCTCGCGCCGTAATCCTCATTGTCGCCGTCCGACGCCGCGTAGTGCGCGTCTCCCGAGAGCGTCGACTCCCCGCGCGCGTCCAGCGTCATCACGCCCCCGACGCCCAATCGCGCCCATGTCGACTCCGCCTCCGAGCGCAGGCGCGCTCCCGACGCCATCACCTCCCGGCTCTCCGAGAACTCACGCTCCACGTCCAATGACGCGTACGTCTGGCCGTTTTCCAATAACGCCCCGATCCGCGCCCGCGCGCTGTCCTCCGAGCGGAACGACACCCGACCGCTCCCAGTGATGCCCGACACGTCGGCGAAGCCGTCAATATCCACCCAGGTCCACGTCAATCCCCCGCGAAGCGCGGCGCGAGCGGCGTTGGAAGCGGTAAGGTGATTTCTCATTTAGACTAGGAAATACGTTGCAACAATGGCTTGAGACTTGACATTCGCCTAAATCCCGGAGGGAGTATAGCATAGCCCAAAATGAGGATTGACCCTCGCTCGGAGAATTTCCGCATGATTTCGCTCCGCCCATCGTGGCGATGGGCGTTCGCGGGAAAGAGCGGGCGCCCGCTCCGCGCACTAGAGCAAGCCCTCCAGCGACGCCTCCACCTTCTCCCACAGGACGCGGCAATGACCCAAATACTCTCCCACGCTCGCTCCGACGTTCGCCGCCCTTTCCCTCTCATCGCCTTATGAAGAGCCGCTCCAAATGCCACGCCTGCCGGCCAGCCGACCAGCCCGGCGATCGCCCCTCTTCTCCATCCTACCTTTCTTGCCGTTCTCACCGCGTTACAATGCTGTCGCGCTCCGCCCGCCATCGGTATACCCGTATGCGCGTCTTGCACCGCTCCAGCTTGCTCAACATGGCGCCGCCAGTCATTCACCCGCAAAACGAACGCCGCCGGGTCATCGCCGGCGAACTCGCGCATGAACGGCGCCGGGTCTCTACCGAGCGCCAGCATGCACCGGTACCGATGCCAGCCGTCCAGCGCCTTGCCCTCGTATAGCGTGATCTCCACCGAGCCGTCGTCCGTCTTGATGCTCGCCTTCAGCTCCGCCCGGTCCGCCTCGCCCATCGTTCCGAACGCCGCCGATAGCGGATGCCGTTCAAGGATAGTAAGATTGTCCATGTCGCACTCCCATGCGATAGCGGCGCCGCGCATGGCCTGCCCGCGAATATAGGCCGGCGCTGGCGCCCATTAATAAACGGGCATTCCCAGACTCCTAGCCGCCACTAAACGGCCACAATTTTGTTAAGACGGGAAGAACATCCCGTCAAGCGCGCCAGCGTTGTCGGCGGCCTTGCCCCCCTATTCTATACGCCCCGCGTCGTCACCTACGTTCTTCCAGGGCAGGCGGCCCGGACGCGGCTTGTCCTCGAGGCCGGCCATCCCCCGCTCCGCGAAGCGATTGCGCCACTTCCGCGCCGTGAAATAGTGAACGCCCAACTTCGCGGCTATGCGCGGATTGCTCAATCCCTCCGCCGCGAGCAACACGACCCGCGCCCGTTCGGACTTCGCCCGCGATATGCTCATCTTGCGCGCCCGCCGCTCCAGCTCCGCGCGCTCCTCATCGGTCAACGTTACCGGTACCGGCTTGCCCATGAGCAATCATCTTATCCCGCCCTCGCGGGGATATGAAACGGGCGGCCAATGCCGCCCGTCCTCTTTCAGTCTTTCGGAAACTACGCCCCTCGCGCTATCGCTAGCGCTCGCTCCAGCGCCGCGATCGTCGCGTCCGCGTGAACGAACAGCAGTTGGTACTCGCTAGGCTTGAGCTCCTCGCCCGCCCGCGCCCGCTCGTACAGAACGCGAATCATCGAGGCCTTGCCCGCTTGCTCCGGGTAGGCTTCCTTATCTTGGATAAAGCCTCGCTCCCAGTCTCGCTTCGGGTCTTCCATCACCCCATGAACACGAAATCGGATTCCGTCAAATCGTCCGCGCTAATCCCCGTGAGCGTGACGCTCGCGCCCGCCCCGTACCCGGTGATCACCGCGCCCGCCTCGCTGTCCACGATCGTCAAGTCCTCGTAATCTAAATTCTTGCCGTAGAACACCAGCTTGTCGCGCCAGTCGGCATGGTAGTTTCCTTGCGAGTCGTGATTCCCTGGGCCGGCCTGTTTGGTGATGGACAACTTTTCATTTTCCGGGTCTGGGTATATGTGGGTGCTACTGTTTTCGAGGAAGTCCGTAATCACGTCCTCGCCGCTATAGCGGTGAAACTCGAAGCGATCCGCTCCCCATCCCCCCTCCAGCGTGTCGTTTCCGCGCCCGCCTCGAAGAACGTCGTTGTCGTATGAGCCGTTCAGCGTGTCTTTTCCGCGCCCGCCGTACAGATGGTCGTTGCCAAAAGAGCCGTCCAGCGTGTCGTTCCCGTTCCCGCCGAACAGAATGTCGTGACCCGGACCGGCGGCCATCGTATCGCGCCCGGCCCCGCCGTACAGAACGTCGTGACCTATGCTCCCGGCCATCGAGTCGGCGCCCCCCATGCCGAACAACGTGTCGCCGCCGTTGCCGGCTTCCAGCCGGTCGTCGCCCTCCGTGCCGGTCAGCGTTCGGCTTTCCTCATTGGAGGGAAGATTATTGATATCCGGGTTGTTCGGATCGGGATCGCCTTGCTCGGCAAGAAAGTCCTTCTTCCATTTTCTCCACGCTGAAATTTTGGCCATGATTTTTTCCTCATTGGATCGGTATATACAGGATACCTTAAACCTTAAATCAGCCCATGAAGATGAAGTCGGTCTCGGTCAAGTCGGACGCTTCCACGTTGTACACCTTGATGCTATCGCCGGCGCCGCCGTAGCCGGTGATGATCGCCACGCGCGCGTTCGCATCGTCCACGATTCTCAGGTCGTCGTAGTCCAAGTCGGCATTGCCCGTGAACGTTATCTTCTCGCGTCCGTCCTCGAAAGCGTAAATCACGTCATGGCCATCCCCGCTAGTGAACTCGTAATCGTCGATCCCCGCGTCGCCTTGCAACCAGTCGTTGCCCTTGCCGCCGATCAGCGTGTCGGCGCCCTTGCCGCCGAACAGCAGATCGCGTTCCGCGCCGCCTTTCAGCGTGTCGTCGCCCGCGTCGCCATACAAATAGTCCGTGCCGGTTCCGCCGATCAGCGTGTCGACGCCATCGCCGCCATACACCTCGTCCGTGCCCGCGCCGCCGTCCAGCGTGTCGTCGCCCGCGTCGCCCGACAGCGAGTCGTCGCCGTCTTCGCCGTACAGGTAGTCGCCGCCCTCGCCTCCATACAACGAGTCGCCGCCCGCGCCGCCCCACAGGTGGTCCTTCGCCCCGCCCACGAGAGGCGTCCAGCGATCGCCCCACAGAAAGTCGTCGCCCTCGCCGCCGTGCAGCTTGTCGGTTCCCTCGCCGCCGTACAAGTAGTCGTTGCCAGTACCGCCGTGCAGCGTGTCGTCGTACTTATCATCTTTCTTCACCGCGCGCGTTAGGATGGCCGACCAGTTATCGCCATACAGATAGTCGTCGCCCGGCCCGCCGTATAGCGTGTCCTCTCCCGCGCCGCCGTATAGAAAGTCGTCGCCCACGACGGCGGGATCGTGCGCGCGGCGCGAGTAGAGCCAATCGTCGCCGTACAGCGTGTCGTTGCCGGCGCCGCCGACCAGAGTGTCCCTTCCCGCTTCGCCTTCCAGAATGTCGTCGCCCGCGCCGCCGTTCAGATAGTCCCATCCTTCACTAGTGCTGCTACCGCCCCACAGCCGGTCGCCTCCATCTCCCCCCCACATTCGGTCATCGCCGCTATGCCCCCACATCCAATCGGCACCTCCGTATCCGTACATTGTGTCGTGTCCACCGCGGCCGTACATATAGTCGGTTCCGCCGTAGCCTTCGAGCGTATTGTTTTCGTGATTTCCTTCGCGTGATGGTGCGCCCATGATCCTGTCCTCCAGGTTGTTTGTTATTCTCGGACTTCCCGCGTGTAAGTCGGCATAATGTCTATCAGGCCATGCCCGGACTTATGCTGAATTATTACGCGGACGCGAGTCCGGCGGCTAGTGTAGCAGATTAGGAGTACTTGGAATAGGCGGCCTCGAAGCCCTCGATCTCCGAGCTAATCGATTCTGACGATTTTGGTCAGTCCGGGATTTCGCGCGGGCTCGGCGGCAAGGATTCGGCGCGATTTCGGATCGGAAACGAGCGCTTTCGGAGCGTTTTCTGACGAAAAACTCGCCCCCGCGCAGGGCTCCGCCAGCCGCGCGAGGCGGCGAGGTCAGATCGAGGTGGAAGAGCGCCGACCCGCAGGGTCAGGACGTGTCGCCCGGCGGACAGGCGCAGTGGATCCGCAGCAACGCGCGCTTGATGAACTCCGCGTCCTTCGTCGAGAACCGCAACTCCACGTTGCGCGCGTGGCGAACGATCCGCGCCGCCAGCCGCAGGCAGCGCCGCCGCACCCGCTTCATCCGCGCCCGCAGCCAGTTCCGCCCCAGCGCGCAGTACCGCACCGCCGAGCGCAGGTTGGCCGCCAGCGCCGCCAGATGCCACCATGCCGCGTTCACCGCGAACTTGCCCGACGGCATCCGCCCGCCCGCCATGTCGCGCTTGAGCACGGAGTGGATCCGCTCTCCGCGCCCGCACCGCTCGTGCGCGAAGCGGACCACGGTCGCCGCGTCCATCACGCACCTCCCGGCCCCCTCCCGCGGAGCGTTCCGATGCGGGAAGTTGGTGACGTAGACGCGGAAGCGGGAGGCCGCGCGCCCGCCTCCCGCCGGGATCTCGTCGTGGCCCACCCCCAGCTCGCCCTCCAGCGCGGTTCGGGTCGCGACGTAGCGAAGCAGCGGCGACCGATCCTGCCACTTCCACTCCGGCAGGAAGTCCAGCTCCGCGCATTCCATTCCCGGCTTCCCCGGAACCGGCATCCAGTCGGTCGCCCGCTCCACGCTCGCGCGCGAGCGCGCGTCCCGCGGCGCCGAGATCGCGAACGGGATCGGCCCGAAGCGGCGAAACCGCTTCGGTCTCGATTTCGGATCGTTCAGGAAGCGCGTCAGCTTGCGCTGATAGCCCGCGCCATCGGAGCGGAAGTTCACTCGAGTGATCTGCGGCGGCAGCTTCGCCAGCGTCTTCTTCAGCAGCTCCAGGTTCCGCTTCGACGCCGGAACGCTGCCCGGACGGAACTCCGTCTCCAGCGCCATGTCCAGTTCCTGGCAGTACACCACCAGCGGCTGGTAGCCCCGCTCCCCCGGAACCGCCCCGGTCGCGGCGCGGTAGGTCGGGCGCGCCTCCCGCTTGCCCGACCGGACGATGGTCGCGTCCATGTCCAGCGTCAGCTCCTTCAGGCCGCGCGCCCGGATCAGGAACTTCGCCAGCCGCCACCGCGCCTCGTGGATCAGCCCCAACGCTTGGGACGGGCGCGGGTCCGCGCTCTCCGGGTCGGCGTCCATGTCGTGGAAGCGCCGCAGCCAGTCATGCGGCGAGCTCGCCGACGGGAAGACGCGCCCGCGCCCGCCTCGGAAGCGCGCCGCCAGCTCCTCCTCCTCGACCCCCAGCAGGCCCGGCTCATGCAGGCGAACCAGCTCGCGCAGACCCTCGTTCTCCTCCAGCTCGTCCACGTCCGAGACGCATTCGTGATCCAGCCCGTGGAGCGGCAGCAAGGTCAGCAGCATCTGCCCGCTGGTCCAGCCTCGCGACGGCTCCGGCAGGGACCGCGGAAGGTCGCGCAGGATCTGGGCCTTGCCCAGCAGCTCCAGCAGCATGATGGCGCCGCCGTCAGGGCTGACTCGGCTCATCTTGTCGTCGCCGGTGACGACGACCGGAGAGGTGAATTTCGACATATAATGAGGCTCCCGGTTGGTTGTCGTTTCGTTCACCCGATGGGTGAACGGTTTTCTACCTCCATTCTACCGGATTCCCTCGGTGGAATAGGCATCAGCCGGGACCTCCACTCCTTATAGCTCGGATATCGAGGGAAGCCGGCTTTATGACCGGCCATCCACTGATCGGTTAGCGTCTTCGCGGTCACGCTCGCGCCCGCGATCTCCGGCGCGATCTCGCGGAGCGTCGCCGCCGCGTGATATTTCAGATGCTTCGCGGACACCGGTGCACCTATGAATTGAAACGGTGATGTGCTGTAATGATCCGCGATGAGTCATCCCAACCCCCACCCCCAAAACCCCGTGCTGGAGGACGCCGGTTGCGCGGCGCATGAGCCCTACGCCCTGCGCGTGCTTGGCGACAGCATGGAGCCGGAGTTCGCGGACGGTTGCATCGTGATCGTCGACCCGGCCGGGCATGTCGCGCCCGACTCCTACGTGGTGGCGAGAGTGGATGGAGAGCCGATCTTTCGCCAATACCACGTCGAGGACGGACGGCACTGGCTCCGCCCCGTCAACCCCGGCTATCCCGTGATCGAGATCGGCGGGCCCTCCAGCATTCTCGGCGTCATCAGCCAACGCGCCGGGACCCGCCGATCATACCGCCGGCACTACGTTTGATGAGCGCGGACTATCCTTCGGTCAATTTCCGGTAGGCGCGCTCGTCCATCAGGGACGCGCTCGGGTCTGGCCCGGAAAGGCGCGCCTTCAGGATCCAGCCGGCGCCTTCCGGCGAATCGTTGACCTGCCACGGCTCCTCGCGCAGAAGCGCGTTGACCTCCACGACCTCGCCCGAGACCGGCGCGATCAGATCCGACGCGGTCTTCACCGATTCGATAACCCCGAAGCTCTGGCCCGAAGCCAGCCCCGCCCCGGGCTTCGGCAACTCCACGAACAGGATGTCGCCCAGGCTCCTCTTGCGCGTAGCGGGTCACCCCGATCCGGACCATGCCGGAGCCGTCGGGCTCCACCCAGAGATGATCCTCGCTGTAGCGGCGCTCGCTCATGCCGTCGTTCCCAGGCAGCGCGTGTACGAGTTGCCCCGGATGATCTCGGCGTGAAAGCCCTCCCGCGTCATCCGGCACCCCATGGCCAGCGCGTCGAAAAGCTCCACCACCGGCTCCGGCGCGCATAGGTAGACATCCATTCCAGGCAGGTCCGGGCAGGTCTCCACGACGCGACGCAGCATGCTCTCCACCTTGTCCATGCCAGACATCTCGTTCGCGGCCCATTCATGGAAGGTCTCGTCGATCACCAGAGGCGTGTAGCTCAACTCGTCGAGCGCGTCCGCCCACGAGCGGCACAAGTTGTCCATGTACAAATCGTCTTCTCCGCAGCAGATTCGGTAGAGGCGCAGCGGACGCTCGGATTCGCGCGCGGTGACATGCTCCAGCATGCTCTTGATGGCCGCGAACCCAGTGTCGAAGGCCACGAACAGGGCCGGGCGGTCGGAATCCTCGTCGAACGCGAAGCGCCCGCCGGGCGCCTCCACCGTCACGGCCTGTCCCGGCCGCAGGGATTCGAAGGCGTAATCGGAAAAATCATCGTCCGGCAGGCGGCGAATATGAAAATCCAAGGTTCGCTCGTCGCACGGGCAACTGGCGATCGCGCTGTCGCTCCTCGCGCCATTCTCCAGCGTCAAGGTCGCGTACTGCCCAGCCAGGAAGCGCAAGCGCGACGAGCGCGGGACGCGCAACCTCAGCCACAACAGGCGCTCGCCGAGTTTTTCCGCGGTCTTGACTTTCGTTCGCAGGGTCTGCCACGGGATGGCTTCGGGATCGTCTTCCAGCTCGACCTCGATCACGACATCGCCGGACGCGCTCTCGCTGCACATCAGGAACGCGCCCGCCGCCCGTTCGGCCTGGGTGAGCGCGAAGTCGTGATGGCGAACCTCCTTGAGCTCTCCCTCCACCAGCCGGGCGCGGCACAAGCCGCAGTTTCCGGAGCTGCACCCGTACGGGAGACTGACGCCGTCTCGGATGGCCGCCTCCAGCAGGCTCTCGTTCCCCTGGACCTCGAACGAGCGCTCGGAATTCCAGAGCCGGGCCGTCGCCATAGACCCGAATCAGGCCGCTCTTTCCATCCCTTCCTCGTACGCCCCGCGCGCGGCCGCCCCGTTCAGGCGAGCGCGCTTGGCGATCGCGGCCTGCCCAACTCCGCGGTTGGCCTCGACTCCTCCCCAAGACCTCATGGCCCGCTGCTGCAAGGCGCGGCCGTAGGAGAAGGTCACGGCCCAAGGAAGATCGGGGTGTTGGTTGATCGCGTTCAGATGCGCGCTCGCCTCCTCGTCGCTCTGCCCACCGGACAGGAACGCGATCCCGGGCACCGCCGCCGGAACCGTCTTTTTCAGGCATTCGACCGTGCGCGCCGCCACGGTCTCGACATCCGCGCGCTCCGCGCGCTGATCGCCCGAGATCACCATGCTGGGCTTCAGCACGATGCCCTCCAGCCACGCGCCCTGACGCGCCAGTTGATCGAACGTCGTCTCCAGGGCGCGCTCGGTCACCTCTTGGCTACGGTCAATATCGTGCGCGCCATTCATCAGCACCTCAGGCTCGACGATCGGTACCAGATCCGCTTCCTGGCACAAGGTCGCGTAGCGGGCGAGAGCGTGGGCGTTGGCCTCCAGGCAAGCGTCGCTCGGCAGACCGTCGCCGATGGCGATGACCGCCCTCCACTTGGCGAAGCGCGCGCCTAGTTCCGCGTACTCGGCCAAGCGATCGCGCAATCCGTCCAGCCCCTCGGTCACCTTCTCGCCCGGGTGGCCAGCCAAGTCCTTCGCGCCCTTGTCCACCTTGATGCCCGGCACGATTCCAAGCGCCTCCAGACGCTTCGGGAACGACGTTCCGTCCAGCAGACTCTGGCGCAGGGTCTCGTCGAAGAGGATCGCGCCGCCAATATGGTCGCCGAGGCCCGGCGCAGTGACCAGCATGTCGCGGTAGGCGCGGCGGTTCTCCTCGGTGAACTCGATGCCCAAGGCGTCGAAACGCTTCTTGCAGGTCGGGTGACTCTCGTCCATCGCCAGGATGCCCTTGCCGGGGGCCACCATGGCGCGCGCGGTCGCGCTTAGTGTTTCACGGTTCATGAGAAAAACTCGGATTGCGGGGTGGAAGGTTCAGGGAAGATCATTTTAACTCTACTCGACCGCGACGCCGCGCGTCTCGGCCATCGCGCCCGCCTCCACGATCTTCAGCGCGTTCGTTCCGCCCTGCACCCCAGCCAAATCGCCCTTGGTGATGATGACCCGGTCGCCATCCACCACCACGCCTCGATTTTTCAGCGCGCCGACCAGATCCCGGTTGAGCTGCGCGTGGTCGGTGCTGATGTCGCTCAGGGTGACCGGGTACACCCCGCGGTACAGGTTGACCCGCCTCCGCGTCTCGAGGTTGCGGGAGACCGCGTAGATCGGGATGCTGGAGCGAAAGCGCGACATCTGCCGCGGCGTGGAGCCGGACTCGGTCAAGGCGGCGATGGCCTTGACGTCCAAGTGGTTGGCGGCGAAGATCGCCGACAGCGCGATCGCCTCGTCCGCGTCGAGCAGATCCTCTTCGGATTCGGCGAGTTCCAGGATGTCTCCGGCGGCGTTGCCCTCGGAGCCCACGCAGATTCGGCTCATCGCCAGCACCGCCTCGACCGGGTTCTCCCCAACCGCGGTCTCCGCCGACAGCATCACGGCGTCGGTCCCGTCCAACACGGCGTTGGCCACGTCGAACACCTCGGCGCGAGTCGGGATGGTGCTGGTGATCATGGACTCCATCATCTGCGTCGCGGTGATCACCACCCGGTTGTGCCGCCAGGCCTTGCGAATCAGGCTCTTCTGCACCGCCGGCAGTTCCGGGTCTCCGATCTCCACGCCGAGGTCGCCGCGCGCCACCATGATCGCGTCCGACGCATCCAGAATCTCGTCGATTCGCTCGACCGCCTCGGCTCGCTCGATCTTCGCGATCAGGTGCGCGTTGCCGCCCGCCTCGCGTAGCAACTCGCGCGCGTAATAGATGTCGCTCCCATTGCGCGGATAGGACACCGCGAGATAGTCCACTCCGATCTCCGCGGCCAGTCGGATGTCCTCATGGTCCTTGGCGGCGATCGAGGGCGCCGACAGGCCGCCACCCGCGCGATTGACGCCTTTGGCGTTCTGCAAAACCCCACCGGTCACGGTCTCGGTGACGATGCGACCGGATTCCAGAGCCTTGACCCGCAACACGAGACGACCGTCGTCCAGCAACAAATCATCGTCGACGCGCACGTCCTCGGCCAAATCCGGATAGGTCAGCCCGACGGCCTCGCCCGTGCCAGCGTCCGGATCCATGTCCGGGTCCAGCACGAAGGGATCGCCCGGCTTGAGGATGATCGAGCCATCCCGAAACCCGGTGATGCGAATCTTCGGTCCCTGGAGATCGCCCAGAATCGCCAGGTGGTAGTTCGGCTCGGTCATCTCGCGGATTCGCTCCGCTCGCTCGCGATGCTCGTCCCGAGAGCCATGGGAGAAGTTCAGGCGGACCACGTCCACCCCCGCGTCGATCAGTCCGCGCAACCTCTCCGGGGAATCCGTCGCCGGCCCCAAGGTGGCGATGATCTTGGTGCGTCGGTGGCGCAAGTCGGATCTCGGCGCGGTCATGACGTCGCCTCGTTGAGCGCGTCGACGGCCGGAAGCGCGCGCCCGGCCGCGTATTCCAAAAACGCTCCGCCGCCCGTCGACAGATACGATATCGCGCTCTTGATCCGAAACCTCCTCGCGGCGGCCAGCGTATCGCCCCCGCCCGCGATGGAGAACGCCCGCGAGGCGGCGATAGAACGGCCCAAGGCCTCGGTCCCGCCCGCGAAACTCGGATCCTCGAACACGCCGAGAGGGCCGTTCCAGATCACCGTCCCGGCCGCGCGCGCGAGCTGATCGTACCGCTTCCGGGTCTTCGGCCCGACATCCATGATCCGCTCGCCCGGTCGCGTCTCGTCCGCCATCCGAATCACCGGCTCGCGCGAGCCCGGAACCTCGCAGACCACGTCCCGAGGCAGGGAGACGGTCGCGCGGAGGCGGGAGGATGACGCCATCAGGCGCCGGGCGAGGGCCAGCCGCGCCGGCTCATGCAGGGAATCCCCGATATCCCGGCCCGCGGCTTTCAGGAAGGTGTTGGCGATCCCGCCCCCGACGATCAACTCGTCGGCGATCCCGGCCAAGCGCTCCAGAACATCGATCTTGGTGGAAACCTTGGCGCCCCCGACGACCGCCAGCAAGGGCCGCGCCGGGGTCTCCAGAGCGCGCGCCAGCATGCGCAGCTCGCGCCGCAGCAACGGCCCGGCGAAGGCGCGCGGCGCGTGTCGGGCGACCGCATGCGTCGAGGCGTGCGCGCGGTGCGCGCTACCGAAGGCATCCATCACGTACAAGTCGCACAAGGCGGCCATGCGCCTGCCCAAATCATCGTCGTCCTCAATCTCCCCTTCCAGAAAGCGGACGTTCTCGAGCAACGTGACGCTGCCGGGGCGGGTTCTCGCGCCATCGATCCAATCGCGCCGGAATCCCACCGGCTCTTCCAGCCGCCGCGCCAGTTCCGCCGCCACCGGCTTCAGAGAGGCGGAGGCGTCGCGCCGTCCGGCTCGAGGACGACCTAGATGCGACATCACTAGAACGCGGCAACCCGCCCGCCGCAGGCGACGAATGGTGGGAAGGCTCGCGCGAATCCGCTCATCCGACGCCACGCGCCCGGACGCTATCGGCACGTTCAGGTCGGCGCGCAACAGCGCCCGGCCGCCCGGCGGAAGCCGGCCCGGCAGGCCGGGGGGAATCCTCATGCGCCCGCGCGCGTCCAGGCGGCGATGACGTCCAGCATGCGGTTGGAGAACCCCCACTCGTTGTCGTACCACGACAGGACCTTGACCAGGTTTCCGGGAAGCGTCTTGGTCAGCGAGGCGTCGAACGTGGACGATGCCGGATTATGATTGAAATCGATCGACACCAGCGGAGCCTCGTTGTACGCCAGCACGCCGGCGAGCGGCCCCTCGGCGGCCGCGCGGACGGCCGCGTTGACCTCCTCGGCGTCCGTCTCCCGCCCGGCCACGAAACTCAGATCCACCACCGAGACGTTGATGGTCGGCACGCGGATGGCGAATCCGTCCAGGCGGCCATCCAGCTCCGGCAATACCAGCCCGACCGCGCGCGCCGCGCCGGTCGCGGTCGGAATCATCGACTGCGTCGCCGAGCGGGCCCGGCGCAGGTCGCCGTGCGCCACGTCCGTCAGCACTTGGTCGTTGGTGTACGAGTGGATGGTCGTCATGATGCCGGACTCGATGCCAACGGACTCCATCAGCACCTTGGCCAAAGGCGCGAGACAGTTGGTGGTGCAGGAGGCGTTGGAGACCACGGTGTGATCCGCGCGCAGCTGGTCATGGTTGACGCCGTACACTACGGTCGCGTCCACGTCCTTTCCGGCCGGGGCCGAGATCAGAACCTTGGGCGCTCCCGCGTCCAAGTGCCCCTGCGCCTTCTCGCGCGACGCGAACAGCCCCGTCGACTCGATCACCACGTCCACTTCCGACTCCCTCCAGGGGATGTCGGCCGGGTTGCGGCAGGCGGTGAACCGGATGCGGTCCCCTCCCACCTTCATGGCGTCGCCCTCGACCTCGACCTCGCGGTCGAACGGCCCGTGCGCCGAGTCGTAGCGGGTCAGGTGCGCGCTGACCTCCAGATCGCCGATGTCGTTGATCGCGACGATGCCGATCTCGCTCTGTCGCCCGGACTCGTAGAGGGCGCGCAAGATATTCCGCCCGATCCGTCCGTAGCCATTGATTCCTACGCGAATGCTCATGTTGTCACTCCCTGACCCAGCGTCTCGCGGGCCATTTTCGTCAAATTTTCCAAAGTTATCCCGAAGCGCTCCATCACCCGGGCTCCTGGCGCAGAGTGTCCGAACTCCTCGACGCCCAGTATTCGTCCCTGATCACCAACCCAACGTCGCCAGGATTCGCCCACGCCCGCCTCCACCGCGATCCGGGCGGAGACGTCGCTTGGCAACACCGACTCGCGATAGTCCGGATCCTGCCGAGCGAACGACTCCATGCAGGGCATCGACACGACTCGAATCCGGGCTCCGTCAAGCGCTTCCGCGCAAGCGACAGCCAAGCCCACCTCGGAACCTGTGGCGAGCAGAATCAGTTCCGGTGGCCCCTCTGAATCCACCAGCGCGTATCCCCCGCGCGCGGACAGCGCGACGGTCTCTGGAGTATGCTCCAAACGCGCCACGGACTGCCGCGACAACGCCAGCGCGGTCGGGCCCTGGCCCGGCTGGAGCGCGCGCTTCCAAGCGACCGCCGTCTCCACCGCGTCGGCCGGGCGCCAAACGTCAAGCCCCGGAATCAGCCGGAGGCTCGCCAGATGCTCCACCGCTTGGTGGGTGGGGCCATCCTCGCCCAAACCGATGGAATCATGCGTCAGCACGAAGACCACCCGCTGGCGCATCAGCGCCGCCATGCGAATCGCGTTCCGGGCGTAGTCGGAGAACGTGAGAAACGTCCCGCCATACGGAATGAACCCGCCGTGCAGGGCCAAGCCGTTCATAACGGCGGCCATACCGAACTCCCGGACCCCGTAATAAATGTACGTGCCGTCTTCGCCCGCGCTGACCGCGCGGCTACCCTTGGGTCGCGTGTTGTTGGAACCGGTAAGGTCGGCCGAGCCCCCGATCAGCTCCGGCAGACTGTCGGCGACCGCGTCCAGAACATTGCCGGAATGCTTGCGGGTCGCCGCCTTCGGCGAGTCCGCGACCTGACTCTCGATGTGCGCGTCGATCGCTTTCGCGAACGCGTCCGGCAAGTCGCCTTCCAATCGCCGCCCCAATTCAGCCGCTTCCTCCGGATAGCGCGCGGCGTAGTCGTCCATGTCCGCCCGCCACCGGGCCTCCAGCTCCGCTCCCCGCTCCCGGAAATCCCAGGCTTCCCGAATCTCGTCCGGGATCTCGAACGGAGGATGGGGCCAGCCCAGAGTCTCCCGCGCCCGCGCGATCTCTTCAGGGCCGAGCGGGGCGCCATGGGCGTCCGCGGTTCCGCGCTTCCCCGGCGAGCCGTAGCCGATCACGGTCCGGCAACACAAAATCGAGGGGCGGGAATCCGAGCGCGCCTCGCGAATGGCCCGGTCCACCGCCTCAGGATCATGTCCGTCGATGCCCGAAACCACATGCCAGCCATAGGCCGAGAAGCGTCCGGCCGTGTCGTCGGTGAACCAGCCTTTCGTCTCGCCGTCGATCGAGATGCCGTTGTCGTCGTAGAACACGATCAGCTTGCCGAGGCGGAACGCGCCGGCCAGACCGCACGCCTCGTGCGAGACGCCCTCCATCAGGCACCCATCGCCCACGAACGCGTAGGTCCGGTGATCGACCACCGAATGTCCTTCGCGGTTGTAGCGGTCGCCCAGCAGGCGCTCCGCCAGCGCCATCCCGACCGCGTTGGCCAACCCCTGCCCCAGAGGACCGGTCGTGGTCTCGACCCCGATATCCAGGTCCAGCTCCGGGTGCCCGGGCGTGCGCGAGCGCATCTGCCGAAACGCCCGCAGGTCCTCCATCGACAATGGATAGCCGGTCAAATGCAGCAGGCTGTACAACAGCATCGAGCCGTGTCCGTTGGAGACCACGAAGCGGTCGCGGTCGGGCCAGCGCGGGTTGGCGGGATTGTGCTTGAGGTGCCGCCGCCACAGGACCTCCGCGATGTCCGCCATGCCCATCGGCATGCCGGGATGGCCGGAAGCGGCCCGCTCCACGGCGTCCATGCTCAGCGCGCGGATGGCGTTCGCGAGCGCTCGTCGCTCTGGCATCGGACGGGAAGAGGAAGGGTCTCGAGACGGAATCATCGACAGGCCGCGTATTTTCTACGGAAGTGGGGGGATTGGCAAATTTTCGGCACCGGAGGACACGCGCGCGGCGGCTGTTTTCAGCCGCTCGTACGAGGATTTCGGCCGCCTATTGAGGGATCGATATCCAGTATCGCTCCTTATGCCCGGGCGTATAAAGGCGGATCAACCAACCCAAACCCACGGGCCACATATGGCTCCAAGATCGTTCCTGACGCGAATGCCCGCGCCGGCACGGCTGCGCTCTTCGCGCATGCTCGCGAAACAACGCGCCCAGCCCGCTCTCATGGCCATATGCCAACGGCGAGCAAGAAGAACTTTGAAACCCGCGCGACGCTCTCCGGTTGGCGTGCTCAACGAACCTCGGAATTGTGCTTGATCGCGGCGGCGATTTCACGGGGCTTATACGCCACGCAGACGCGCTCGCCAAGCTCCTCGACATCCAGCCGATGAAAGCGGAACTCTTCGGCGTCGAGCGCTTCTTGGGCGGCCGACAAACATTCATAGCTGTTCGTGGTCGCGACGATCTGCGTATTGAATTCTTTCGCAACCTTGCCAAGCTCCGTCCATACCGGACCGAGCATTGAGTGATGCAGGCAACTTTCGAACTCATCTACAAGAACGAGTCCGCCAGACATGCACGGCACGGCCAAAGCGAGGCGAACGATGCGTTGCGCTCCGTTTCCCATGACCGACAGTGGCATCAATTCGGTAATGGCGTCAATATCGACCTGGTTCATGGGCATTCCCGTTCGGAATGCTGGCCCCCCTCTGATGTTCAGGAAACTCGGCTCCACCATCGAGATGAGATCAAGCATCCCGTCGATCCCATTAATCTTTCGCAACCCTGACAGACGACCCGCATCTATCCCGAGATCTCTTTCCTGCTCACGCGGGAAAATCAATTCGGCAGGGAAGGGTTTTTCGAGATGATCGTTTTTCGACTCTACCCGAAAGCGCCCCTCTTCCACAGAAATACAAGTCTCGACCTCGCGCTCCAAATTCCGGAAACCAAACCGCAGTTGGGCACCAAATCCTTGAGACCGCGGGGCATCTTTCAATCGCGAGGTTTCCTCTTGGCTCTCTTTCAGATTTTCCCGAACAGGAGAGGAGAGAGCGGTGAACGAGACCGTCAATTCCCACTCATCGCCCGAAACGTCAGCGGCATGAATTTGGATAGACTCCCGCGCTTTCATATCGTGAAAAAGCGGCCTCCAAACGATTTCGGGAATAGTCTGCGGGAATGGAGGGTCGGGAAGGCGTGCCACTTTGGGGTCTCTAGCGACCAACGGATTCATGGCGTTCGAAAGCAAGTACAGCGCTTCGAGCAAACTCGTTTTCCCGGAATCGTTTTTGCCCGAGAAAATATTGACGCGAGCCAGATCCTTGATCTCAAGATCACGGAAACAGCGGAAGTTCTGTATCCTTATGGATTTCAGCATATGGATTTCAGCACTGGCCCTTTCGGTTTCGAGTGGCGTTCCTCGTTCGTTATTGAGCACTGTCGAACTGATCCCGCAGTAACGCAAATTAGCCAGCCTGAGACTTGGGATGAGCGAGACAAAATATAGCGGATTTGTGGATTGCGATTCGGGAATGCGAAGCCAAGCCCGCCTGATGACAATTAGACTTGGTCTCTATCTTTTCCCCGCATGCTATCACGTAAGGCGGGGCATCTCGTTCCACACGCGATTATCCAGCGTTCGACCAGTTTTCTTCTTGAAGACGCCACCCCATTGTTTGAAGAAGAATGGCACGCTCTTCCTTTCGCACTGGTCGCGGATGTCACGTACCCAATCGGCTTCCATTGATCGCGCGCGTGGACCTGACTCACCGCCAACGATCACCCAATCAATGCCATCGAGATTCATATCTGGAAGCGGCCCAAGCAGGGGTTCCAGAGATAAGAACTTCACAGCCGCACTCGTTTCTTTAAGAAGAAGCAAACGTTCCGTCCACCGCTCGGATTCGACGCTGACGCCAAGCCAAATGTTCGGTGTCCAACGCAGGCTATCGTTCAAGCGCGCGACTCGGCTTGGCCTCTTGGTGAGAACCTGAAACTTATGCTGTGATGCCCGATTCATGACGGAGAACACCTTTTCTATGAATTCGGTTGGAACCGATTGATGGAAAAGATCGGACATGGAGTTGACGAAAACGAATCGGGGAGATTTCCATTTCAACGGATCCTCAAGGATGGATTCGTGCGTAGAGATCGAGAATCCCTCTCTATATTTCTTCACACCCATTTTCTGCAATCTCTTGGACATCCGTTCCGCATAGCAGTGTTT
This sequence comes from uncultured candidatus Poriferisulfidus sp., assembly GCA_965116025.1. Lineage (GTDB taxonomy): Bacteria > Pseudomonadota > Gammaproteobacteria > Poriferisulfidales > Poriferisulfidaceae > Poriferisulfidus. The sequence goes on along the minus strand of OZ220480.1, from coordinate 869,319 downwards.
GCATCCGTGACTTATCTTGGTGCAACCCGTCACGGGGTTCCACGTAACGTCAGTCCATTCGATGCTTGAGCGAGCGGCCATAATCTAGGTATTCTTCAAGAGATGTTTCGCGATTCTCTTGGCGACCTCGGCCCCTTTCGGATTCCCCGCGCAAAACAAGAACTCGAATAATGGAGAGTTTTTAGAGTTTCTAAGCGTCCAAGATCTATCAAGGAATCTGTCTCTAAATAACTCCCAAAGCCTGTCCTTATACAATCCAAGAATCCCTTCTATGCCCTGCTCTCTTTCTTGCGCGTCAGGATCAAACAAATCGTGTTGGAGCCTTCTCTTGTACAGGCCCCGCCAACTTGCGTTTCCAAAAACAGATGTCAGACGAGACGCCCATCTAACATCTATATCCTCGGGACTTCGCGATTGTGGAAGCATCCGCGCGATCGTCGAGACGGGAAACAGAATCCAAGTGTCAAGCGCTTCGTAAGCCGCGACTTTCTGCAGGGTGGCCCACTCGACTTGAATAGAGAATGGATCCAAGAAAAGCACGCCTCTCCGTTTGTTCCAGTTTCCCTCCAAATTCGAGAGATATTGGTTAGCGTCAGTATTTTTGATCTCAATATTCCTGCTTTTGTTCTCTCTCTGCAGTTTTTCTAAGTGGAAACACCGATCAGAATCTCGTTCAACGAAGATCAATCTGTCGAATGGCTTGTCCTTAACGCTGATCGCTCGTTTAGCCGATCCCTCAATGAAGAGACGAAACTCGTTTTGATCGCTAGTCGAAGTATCAATATCGCCAGTACCCGCGAAGGCATCTATGTACCATAGATCAAACAGTTGGCTTTTGAGCGCAGTCGTATACGCATTAAGATAATCTTCAAGGATATTGAGCTTTTTCGTCGTCCACTCCCCACCAAATTCCGGGGAGTCCGCTATTCGTTTGTTCATGGCTCAATCTCATTGATGATGATGCCATGATTCTGGTCGTTTAGCAAGGCTTTCGGACTCACTGAAAGAAACTGGCGGGCGCCATTCCACGGGACTCCCGGTTTCCCGGTTATACTGTCCGCTCAAGCGCTCCCTTCTTCATGCCGTTTCGCGCCTCTTCCCGCCTCCTCGGCGCCCTGCTGGCCGCCGCTCCCTTCCTCGCCAACGCGGAAGGCGAGCCTCCGCACCCGGTCGTCGACATCCCACGCGCGTCCCTGCCATCCGCGGAATCGTTGCGGGACGATACGGTCAGCGAGCTTCGGGCCCAGCGCGAGGCCTACGCGAAGCAATTAGGCGCCGCGTCCGCCACATCGACCGAGGAGCTCGAGGAGCAACTGCTTCGGGCGCTACTGGTCTACGACGAGGAGCGAATCCAGATCATCGACATGATCCCGGATATCATCGAGCGATACGAAGTCGAGGGAACCCTTCGGGAGGACTTGATGAGCTTCCGGTCCACCCTGATCAAAATCGTCGAGGAGTTGCGTCCGGAAGTGACCACGCTGCAACGGTACAAGCCGTACGATTTCCGCCTTGGCGTCAGTTACGCCGCGATGATGAGCATCATGCAGAGAAAACCGGATGTCCGAGACCGCATGCTGCGGGATCATGAGGATCCCGGGACGGAGCTCGGCCAGCATTCCCAACGTCTGCGGGAAACCTATCGAGCGGTGCGGGAAGCGCGAGAGCGGCTGGAAGCCAGCTATCAGACCGAAGATATCAGAGAGCGGATCGACTGGATCGATGCCGAGTTGCGGCGGCGTCAGTCGTAAAGCTCACGGGCCAGCGCCAAGATTTCCTCGGCGTCCAAAACCTGATCGGCGCTCTCGAACATCCGCGAGACCGCCTCGCGATGAGAACGCAATTTCAGGGCCCCGATAGCCAGCCCGCCGAACAGGAGGATCCCGCTCGCCTCCCGCCCCTTGTCGGTTAGCTCCATGCCTTCCACGCCCAGTGGCGGGCTGGTGCCCACGTCCCCGACCGCGCGCAGGCTAGAGGACGCCTCCCAAATCTCGCACGGCAACAGCAGAGCCCCGGCTTGGCCCGTCGTCAAGACGATGGTCGCGTCCTTGATCGCGGCGGCCGTCCCGGCCGCGTCCGCCGCCGCCACGGGCTCCACTTCCACGCCGAAGCGCGTCGCGATCTCCTCGCAAGCCTGACGCGCGCGCTCGAGCCGGCGCGAGCTCAGGCGCGCTTTCGCTCCTGATCGCGCGAGCATCATGGCCGCGCGTTGTCCGACCGGCCCGGTTCCCGCCAGCACCGTGGCGCGAGCGCCTTCCAGCGGGACCGCGGCGCCCAACGTCGCGACCGCCGCCGCCGCCGTGGTGTTGCAACCATTGGCGTCCAGCATCACCGACACCCGAAAATCCTGGAAGAACTGGGAGCGCACGGCTTCCATGAGCGCCTGGGCCTTCGCCAGATCGCTGCCACCGACCAGAATCGCGGTGTGGCGCTTGCGTTTCGACGGGCGCGTGAAGATCGCGCCTTCCACTAGGGAGAAGCAGTTGTCGGCGTCCACCCCGCCATAGGCCAGCACGGCGTCCGCCCCGCCATCGTAGGCGACCACCTGATCAAAAGCGGATGGCCGTTCGTCCGTATCCAGATGAATGAGCAGATTCTTCATCGATCCTCCTTGGTCGTGAGGATTTTAAGCGACGGCGCGCCCGACCGTGGATATCATCCGGTCCAGCCGAGCCCGGCCGCCACGCAGTTGATCGACAGCAACAACGGAACCAGGTCCTGGGTCTCCGGGCGCTCCTCGCCCCGGCACAGCTTGATCAACTCGACCTGCTCGCGGCTAACCCGGTTGATGATCGGCAAGCGCCTCGACAGGCGGTCGCGAAACATCACGAAGCGGTCGCACAGGTCCTCGCTGCCGGATACCTGAAGCACGGCTTCTCGGGTCCGCTCGTACTCTCGCTCGATCATGGAGAATATCTCGGCACCGACTTCGGGATCCGGAACCAGCGCGGCGTAGTCCCGCGCGATATCGAGCTGGACCTGAAACAGAGTCTTCTCGACCTCGTCGATCACCAGCCGGAAGAGGCGGTGAGATTCGAACATCTCGCGCAACAGGCTTTCCCCCTCCTCGCCGCGCACCCGAAGGAACTCCGAGATCGCGTCGCCCACCCCGTACCACCCCGGAATCATCATGCGGTTCTGGGTCCACGCGAACACCCAGGGAATAGCGCGCAGATCGTCCAGCGTGTTGGCGCCGAAGCGGCGCATCGGGCGCGAGCCGATCTTGAGCAACGCCAGCTCCTCGACCGGCGAGGCATCCTGGTAGAACATGACCAGTCCGGGATGGTCGGCGAGCTTCCGATAGGCGGTGTGCGACAGGCGCGACAGAGCTTCCATGGCCTCCTCGAAGCCGGGGTGCGGGTCCTCTTCGCTCGGCAAGGAATGTTCCAGCACGCTGGCCGCGAGGATTTCCAACTGCGTCTCCGCGTAGCCGCGGTTGGCGTATTTTCCCGACACGACCTCGCCTTGTTCGGTCAATCGCATCCGCTCACCGATGGTGCCGGGTGGCTGGGCGGCGATCGCTCGGCCCGCCGGCATCCCACCGCGCGAGGACGAGCCGCCGCGGCCATGAAAAAACGCTACCGGCACGCCCTTCTCCTCGCCCACTCGGCGCATCCGCGACTGGGCCAGCGCCACCTCATGGTTAGAGCACAGGAAACCGCCATCCTTGTTGGAGTCCGAGTAGCCCACCATCACCTCCATCACGCCAGGCCCGGCGCGGACGCTGCGCCGCACCAGTGGGATGTCGAGCAGGTCGCGCAGCAACCCGGGCCCTCGGCGCAGATCCTCAATCGTCTCCAGTAACGGCACCACCGGCAGGCGGCAAGTCTCGCAATTCTTGAGGTCGGAGAACAACCCGCCGTATTTCGCCAGCAGATACACTCCCAGCAAATCCGCTTGGGTGTGCGTCATGCTCAGAATGAAGGCTCCGAAGGGTTCCATGCCGCTCCGCCGCGCGACCTCACCGATCAGGCGGAACAGCTCCATGGTCTTGCGCGCCATTCCGTCCTCGAGATCAAATTCCGGGAGGTCCTCCATGGGCTCGCCCAGCCGCCGCTTCAGCCATTCCAGCCAGGCCTCGCTCTCCGCCGTCGGCGGGTCCTCTTCCTCCAGCTGGCGATACAGGACCCTCAAGGTATCGTTGATGACCGTGCTGTTCTCCCGAACGTCCAGGCTCACGGTGTGAAAGCCGAACACCTGCGCCTCCAAGCGAAGTGGGCGGACCAGCGAGTCGGCGATGGAGTCGCTGTCGGTATCGCGCAGGGCCCGCTCCAGCGCCTTGAGGTCCTCCACCAGCTCGGCCGCGTTCGCGTAACCGTCCGGGCGCTCGTCTCGGGTCGCGTCCAGACGGCGCATCAAGAGGTTCAGGTATTGCCGAAACACCTCTTGGGGGTTTCGGGCGCGCAACGCGTCCGCGTCCTCCTGTCCGCCCAGCATCACGTCGAGCCGAGACAAAAACTCTCCTGGCACGCGCACCGCGTGCGCGGCGATGGACAACCGGCTTCGGGCCTTGGCCATCTGCCGGCGCAGGCGCTCCAGCGCGGCCTTTCGGTAGCCCTCGAGGGCCTCCCGGGTCACCTCGGGGGTCACGTGGGGGTTGCCGTCGCGATCGCCTCCGACCCAGCAACCGAAGCGCAGTAGCGGCGGCGTCTCGAAGCGGGCGTCGGGATAGTGCTCCTCCAGCGCCTGCGACAGCTGCCAGAACAGATCGCGCGCGCCGTGGTACAGGGATTCGTCGAAAAAGTGCAGAACCCACGCGACCTCCTCGGTCACGGTGGGCTTAGTCAGCCGGATCTCTCCGGTCATCCAAAGCAGGTCGATCTCTTCGCGGATCGCGCGGACCGTGCGCCGCCGCTCGCGTTCGGTGTAGCGGGTCTCTTCCAGCTCCTTGAGCAGGACGTAGATGCGGCGATGGATTTCCAGCACCGTCACCCGCTTGGCCTCGGTCGGGTGCGCCGTCAGCACCGGCACGACCTGCGCGTCCTCCAGTCGTTCGCGAACGGCCTCGGCGTCAAGCCCGACGGCGCGCGCGCGCGCGAGCGCCGCGGAGAAGGAGCCGGGAACCCGCCGCGGACCGAGCTCGCGCTCGATCGCCCGACGGCGGCGAACCGCGGCGTTCTGCTCCGCGATGTTGAACAGTTGAAAACCGATTCCGTACGCCTGCAGGACGCGCAGGCGGGTCGTCGGGGTCATCGGCCCTTGGCTCTCGACGATCTGCACGATCTCGGGGGACCGCCGGCGAATGACCTTCATCAGCAGCCCGCCCAGCCGCTGGACCATGCCTTCGGTATAGCGCAGGGTCTCCGCGCGTATGCGGTCTTCCGGGCGGTCGGCGGGAGAGGCGGCTTCGGACGGCATGCGGTCTGGACCGAGCCCGGGCCGGGCGTTCAGGCGACGCGGTCGCGCGGCTCCCGCTCGGAGAAGAAAAGGTCCAGGTTCTCTACGACCCGCATGCCCATGGCGATCCGGGTCTCGGTCGAAGCGCTGCCCAGATGCGGCAGCAGAACCGCGTTCTCAAGGTCCAGAAAGCGGGGATCCAGCTCCGGCTCGCCCTCGAAGACGTCGAGCCCGGCCCCCGCGATGACGCCGTCTCTCAGGGCCGCGATCAAGGCCTGGTTGTCGATGATGTCGCCGCGCGCGGAGTTGATCAGGAACGCGGACGGCTTCATCCGCGCCAACCGCTCCTCGTTGATCAAGTGATAGGTGGACTCGCCGCCGGGGCAATGCAGAGACACGAAGTCCGCGCGCTCCAGAACCTCCTCGACGGAGTCGCAGGCGACCGCCTGGAATTCCTCCACCACCTCCGGCTTCGGCGGATACGGGTCGTGGAAGATCACCGGCATGCCGAACCCGAAATGGCAACGCCGCGCCATGGCCTGGGCGATGCGCCCGAAACCGACGCACCCCAGGGTCTTGCCGGTCACCTTGGTCCCCAGCATATGGGTCGGGCGCCAGCCGGCCCACTCCTCGGCCCGCAGATGCCGCTCGCCCTCGCCGGTGCGCCGGGCGACGGTCAGCAGCAAGTTCATGGCGATATCCGCCGTGCAGTCGGTGAGGACCTCCGGCGTGTTGGTCACGACGAGGCCGGCGCGCGTGGCGGCGTCCAGGTCGATGTGGTTGAAGCCGACCCCGAAGTTTCCGAGTATTCGCGCGCGGATCCCGTCGATTCCGAGCACGTCGGAAGTGATCGGGTCGGTCACGGTCGGGCAGACCGCGTCGTATTCGCGCAAAGCCTGGCGCAACTCGTCGGCGCTCATCGGATGGTCGTCCTCGTTGAGCGTGAAATCGTAGCTCTCGAACAGACGCGCCTCGACCGGCTCGGGCCAGCGGCGCGTGGCGATGACTTTGGGTTTTGACATGCGCTCTCCTATATCTTGGACATGACGTCTTTCATGGTGGAACCGAACTCGGAGGGATTCGGCACGATCGCCACGCCGGCCTCCTGGAAGATCTCGACCTTCTCCGCGGCGCTCTCGCCCTTTCCGGAGATGATGGCGCCGGCGTGTCCCATGCGGCGCCCCTTGGGCGCGGTCAGGCCCGCCACGTAGGCCGCGACCGGCTTGCTCATGCGGTCGCGCGCGAATTCCGCCGCCTCCGCTTCCTGCGGGCCACCAATCTCGCCGATGATCAGGACCGCGTCGGTGTCGGGATCTTGCTCGAACAGCTCCAGGATATCGCGGTGCGAGCTTCCGTTGATCGGGTCGCCGCCAATGCCGACGCTGGTGGAAATGCCAATGTCTTCCGCCTTCATCTGCGAGGCGGCCTCGTAGCCCAGCGTGCCGGAACGACCGACCACGCCAACCCGTCCCGGAGCGTAGATGTGGCCGGGCATGATTCCCAGCATCGCCTCGCCCGGGGTGATGGTCCCCGCGCAGTTGGGCCCGGTCAGGATCATCTTGCGCTCTTTCGGGTAGCGCAGCATGAAGCGCTTGACGCGGATCATGTCCTGGGCCGGGATGCCGTCGGTGATCGCGACGCAGTACTGGATGCCGCCATCCGCGGCCTCCATGATCGAGTCGGCGGCCGCGGCGGCTGGCACGAACACGATGCTGGCGGTCGCCCCGGTCGCGTCCACCGCGTCCTTGATAGTGTTAAACACCGGCAGGTCCAGGTGCGTCCGCCCGCCTTTCCCGGGCGTGACCCCCCCGACCACTTTGCTGCCGTACTCCAGCATCTCCTTGGCGTGAAAGGTCCCGATCCGGCCGGTGAAGCCCTGGATCAGGATCTTGGTGTCTTTGTTAATCAGAATCGACATCGCGTCAACCTCCCTGTCCGCGCGCGGCCACCGCCCGCTCGGCGGCGTCGGCCAGCGTGTCGGCCATGATGATGGGCAGCCCGCTGTCGCGCAGCATCCGGGTGCCTTCCTCCACATTGGTGCCCGACAGGCGCACCACCAAGGGCACGCCCAGATCGACCACGCCCAGCGCCTTGATCAGGCCCTCGGCGATCCAGTCGCACCGGTTGATCCCCGCGAAGATGTTCACGAGCATGGCCTTGACGTTGCCGTCCTGCAGCACCAGCTCGAAGGCCTTGGCCACCCGCTCCGGCGACGCTCCGCCGCCGATGTCGAGGAAATTGGCCGGCTCGCCGCCGGACAGCTTGATCATGTCCATGGTGGCCATGGCGAGCCCGGCCCCGTTGATCATGCAGCCGATGTCGCCGTCCAAGCCCACGTAGCTGAGGTCGTGGTCGGAGGCCGCGGTCTCGCGCGGGTCTTCCTGCGACATGTCGCGCAGCTCCGCGACCTCGCGGTGCCGGAACAGCGCATTGTCGTCGAATTCCATCTTGGCGTCCAGCGCGATCAGGCGCCGGTCCCGGGTCACCACCAGCGGGTTGATCTCGACCATGCTCGCGTCCAGCTCGACCATCGCCTTGTACAGGCCACGGAACGTGCCTACCGCCTGCTTCACGAGGTCCGCCTCCAGTCCCAGCCCAAAGGCCAACTCCTGCGCCTGGAAGTGGCGCATGCCGGAGGCCGGATCGATGCTGATGCGCAGGATGCTCTCCGGCTTCTCGTGGGCCAGCTGCTCGATTTCCACGCCGCCCTCGGCGGAAGCGACGGCGACGTGCCGTTGCTTGGCTCGGTCCAGCACAAACGCTAGGTATATCTCGCGGTCGATGTCGACGCCAGCCTCGACGTAAAGCTTCTGCACCAGCTTGCCGGCGGATCCGGTCTGATGGGTCACCAGCCGCTCGCCGAGCATCTCGTCCGCGGCGCGGCGAACCTCGTCGTTGCTGCGGCACAGCCGGATGCCGCCAGCCTTGCCGCGCGCGCCGGAATGGATCTGCGCCTTGACCGCGCACACCGCGGAACCTTGCGAGTTGTAGGCGGCCACCGCCTGGTCGGGGCTGTAGACCAGCGTGCCTGGCTGCGTCTGGATCCCGTAGTTGGCCAGGATCTCCTTGGCCTGATATTCGTGGATGTGCATGATTGCCTCCTCGGCCGGTTCAGCCGCGCGCCTCGATCGCCTCCGCGAGGCGAACCACGTTCTCGGCCATCCGGGCCGACGCGGCGTCGATCATCTTTCCGTCGACGGCGGCCGCGCCCCGGCCTTCCGCCGCCGCGACCTCCAGTTCCTTCAGAATCCGCCGGGCCCGATCCACCTCCGCTTCCGGCGGAGAGAATATCTCGTTGGCCAGCTCGATCTGGGACGGGTGGATCGCCCACTTGCCCTCGATACCCAGCGCGGCGGCCCGCCGCGCCGCCGCGCGGTAAGCGTCTGGATCCTTGAAATCGCCAAATGGCCCGTCGATCGCCCGCAGGCCATGCGCCCGGCACGCGACCGTCATCCGGGACAGGGCGAAGTGCCACTGGTCCCCCGGGTAGTCGGGGTTCAGCCCGCCGATGTTGACCGTGCGCGCGCGGTTGGAGGCGGCGTAGTCGGCCACCCCGAAATGCAACGCCTCCAAACGCCCGCCATACGCGGCGGTCGCCTCGACGTTGGCCATGCCGAGCGCCGTCTCGATCAGGGCCTCCAGACCGACCCGGGTCTCGAAACCCATGCCTTGCTCAATCTGGCTCACCATCGCCTCGACCATATAGACGTCCGCGGGCACGCCCACCTTCGGGATCAGGATCGTGTCCAGCCGGTCGCCGGCCCGTTCCATCAGATCCACCACGTCGCGGTACATGTAGTGGGTATCCAGCCCGTTGATGCGCACCGAGATGGTCTTGCCCGCGCCGCGCCAGTCGAGGTCGCGCAGGGCCTCGATGACGTTGCTCCGAGCTCGCTCCTTGTCTCCCGGCGCGACCGCGTCCTCCAAGTCGAGAAAGACGTAGTCGACCGCGGAACTCAGCGCCTTCTCGAACAGCGCCGGATTGGATCCCGGCACCGCCAGCTCGCTGCGCTGCAGGCGGGTCGGGGCGGGGGTGGCTTGGGTATGGCTCATGGCGAGCGCCTCACTTCCTCGCGCGCTTCGGAGCGGATTTCTTCTTGGCCACCGTGTCGCGCGAGCCCTTGCCCGAGCCGAACGCGGGAATCTTCTTCTTGCCGGCCGCGGTGTCGCAATAGTACTCGACCGCCTTCGCCACGCCCGAGCCTGGACGGACCTTCATGCCGGCGTCGCGCATCGCCATCTCCACGCCGCCGAGAGCCGCCATCATGCGGACCTCGTTGTTGTCGCCCAGATGGCCGATGCGGAACACCTTGCCCGCCACCTCGGACAGGCCGGCGCCCAGCGAGACGTTGTAGCGATGATAAGCGATATGAATGACCTCGGCCGCGTTCACGTTCTTTGGCACCTTGATGGCGGACACCGTGTCGGAGTACCATTTCGGATGGGTCGCGCATAGATCCAGCTTCCACCCGGAAATCGCCTGACGCACGCCCTCGGCGAGCCGATGGTGACGCTTGAACACGTTCTCCAGTCCCTCTCCGAGCAACAGGTCGAGCGAGGCGCGCAGGCCGCGCAGCATCGGCGCCGAGGGGGTGTACGGGAAAAAGCCGTCCTTGTTGGTCGCGATGTGGTCGGCGATATCCAGGAAGCAACGCTTGCACCCGGCCTTCTTGGCCGCCGCCAGAGCGCGACGCGAGAAACAAACCAGCGCCATGCCGGCCGGCAGCATGAAGCCCTTCTGCGAGCCGGACACCGCCACGTCGACTTTCCAGTCGTCCATGCGGAAATCGATGCTGGCGATGGAGCTGACGCCGTCGACCATCAGCATCGCCGGATGCTTGGCCCGGTCCAAGACCTTGCGCAAGCCCGCGATGTCGCTGGTGACCCCCGTCGCGGTCTCGTTGTGGCAGGCCAGAACCGCCTTGATCGAATGCTCCTTGTCGTTCTTCAGGATGCGCTCGAACTCCTTGAGCGGCACGCCCTCGCCCCAAGGAACCTGCACCAGCTCGACATCCAGCCCCATGCGCGCGGCCAAGTCCGCCCATAAATGAGAGAACTGCCCGAACCGGGCGGTCAGGACGCGATCGCCTGGCGACAAGGTGTTGGTCAGCGCGACCTCCCAGCCGGCGGTGCCGGTGGCGGGAAAGATGAAGCTCTTGCCGGAGCGGGTCTTGAAGATCTTGTTCAGGTCGCGCAGAAGGGGCTTGACCAGTTTGGGGAAGTCGGGGGCCCGATGGTCCTCCATCGGAACGATCATGGCGTTCTGGACCGCGACCGGAATGTGCGTGGGGCCCGGCGCGTAGAGATAGTTTCGGCCAGGGAAGACAAGTTTTTCAGCGGGCATAAGGAAATCCTTTTCGTTGGTGAATGAAGCCGCGCGCGCGGCCGCCCTGGCCCCGCGCCATCATAAAAAAACCGCCGGAGCGGTCGTAGGGGCAGGCGGCCCGAAAGCACCCGTCGCCAACCCGCTAGGCGCGTAATATGCCATAGAGCGAGGATTTCGCCAAATCGGAGAAGGCCACAAACAGAGTTCCAGCTTCCCGAAGTCGTGAGCCATCTCAAGCTTCGGCTTGTACGTCCCGTCCGCCCCCGACCTTAAATTTTTGTTCAGCCCACCGCGTTTGCCCCAACGGGGGGGGGGGGGGGGGGGCTCTTTCTATGGACACCGCTGGGACCCGGCCCATTCCACCGATTAGGGAAATCCCACCGAACGGGGAACGCGGCTATTCGCCTACTTCGCGCACTTGTCTTTCCAGCCTTTGGCGTACTTCTTCGCCTCAGATTTAGTCATGCCTCCGGCTTTCCTATACCCCATAATTCGCTCGGCCAAGTGTGCTGGCCGGCCACAACGAGCCTCTTCGCGGCCTAACGAGTAAAAGGGATCACGTCCTTTCGCGCCCCCAGACGGCAGACTTTCTTCGGCTATATAAACCACGGGCACCGCAAGTAACAACGCCCCTGCTATCCATAACCGATCATTAATCCGACCAATGCCCACCTTGACTCTACCCCACAACTTTCTAAGCATGATGTTCGTGCCAAAGACCGCAGTGCCAAACCACGCAAGCATAGCCATGGCAAACATACCCATGGCGGTGGCAGACACACCCATGGCGGTCTGAGTCTCGTGCCAGCCCACCCACTCAGCCAACAATAGCAACCCAACGATCACTCCGCCCGTAATCAATTTCCCTCGCGTCACCTTCAGCACTGCGTTGATCCCCTTCCCGTCTATGCCCGCCATATCAAACAACTTTGCCAACCCTTTCCACAACAACGCATAAGCCCCAACTAAAATCATAAATACCCCAAATACTAGGAACGCCTCCCTAGCCCAATAGATCCACCCGCTGACTTCCCCGTCCATTCCCGCATTATACGAGGAGGCACCACACGCCATTTGTCCGCTTTCCGGAACACGCGCGCGTGACTACCACCACGCCCTCCCACTGCCGCCCAGCAGCGTTCCACCGCCGACCCGCCTCAACGGACTCTGTCGGTGGCCTGTGAGCGTCTACGGCGGAACGCCACAGATGCGCGGCTTTGGAATAACTCCCGGCTCGTGTGGGGCGGCCAGGATTATTCGCGCCGCGACCTGGGCGTGTTGGCGACCACGCTGAAGAACACCCGTGTAGCGAGCAGACCTATCCCTTACCCTGCAAGCGTGAAGTGGTTCAGCCTTCGGCTGTACGGAGTGACCACGGAGCCACCCCAAATCAAGCATAGTCGAGTTGTTCCGAATGACTGAGAACAGCCGGTTCCTTCACAATACCGTGGGTATCGGTGGAATCATGATCCTGCCAAAACCCGAACTTGGAGTTTCGAGACGCGGCTAAGAATACCTGAAGCCCACCGCCGGAGAAGCAGGAGAAGCTGTAGCAAGAGCAAGCTGATGCAAATATTGTTGCCTCCGAGTGTACCAGCATGGTTGGGAAGCAAAAGCAACCTACGAGTATCCATCTGTCCACTTATGAGACTAGATTAATCGTGCTGCCAAACTGGTCATTGGCAGGCTTTTGCTGTTTTGGCATCAAACCCCACAATGCCACCCCGGTTTCAACTTTCAAGTGCAACACTCCGAAGAATGGCGGTGTAGGCGATGAGTCGCGGTAAGGTCTCATTGTCAAAAACCGCCCCCGAGAGAGGCGCTTATGAGAAGTTACACGCAACTCACCGAGACCCAACGTTACCAGATCGAGGCGCTGCGGGGCCTCGACATGAGCCAGGCGGAGGTGGCGCGAAGGATCGGCGTCGACCGCGGCACGGTGCGCCGCGAGCTGAAGCGGAACGCCGACGCTCGGAGCGGACGATACCGGGCCGAGCTGGCGTGCCGAAAGGCGAAAGAGCGCCGCCAGAAGCGGGCTCGGCGGCGGGTCTCGCCGGCGGTGTGGAGGCGGGTCAAGAAGCTGCTGAAGCAGGGCTGGAGCCCGCAGCAAATCAGCGCGTGGCTGGACAAGGAGGGCTTGGCGAAGGTGAGCCACGAGCTCATCTACCGCTGGGTATGGGCGGATCGGCGGCGGGGGGGCGGCGACCTGTATCTGCATTTGCGGCAAGGCCACCGCCGGCGTCGGCGGTATGGGCGCGGGAAGGGCCGGTCGCGCATTCCGGGGCGAGTGCCGATCCAGGAGCGTCCGGAGGTGGTGGAGACGCGCTCGCGGCTGGGAGACTGGGAAGCGGACACGGTGATCGGACGGCGGGGCAGTGGGGTTCTGGCGTCGCTGCTCGAGCGCAAATCGCGGCTGGTGCGCTTCAAGCGGTTGCCCCGGCGCTCGGCGCGCGCGGTGGCGGACGCGATCATCGGCATGCTGGCGCCGTTGAAGGACCGGGTTCTGACCTTGACCTCGGACAATGGAACCGAGTTCATGGATCACCGGCGGGTGGCGCGCCGCTTGGGAGCGAGGTTTTACTTCGCGGATCCGTATTCCTCTTGGCAGCGCGGGAGCAATGAGAACGCGAACGGGCTGATCCGGCAGTATTTCCCGAAGTCGCGGCGCTTCGACACGATCTCGGAGGAGGAGGCGCGGGCGGTGGAGGACCGCCTGAACAACCGGCCTCGGCGCTGCTTGGGATGGCGCACGCCGAACGAGGCGTTTTTCGGCGCGGAGTCGGAGGTGGTTCGGGCCTGGCGAGAGGAGATGTCTCGGCTTCTGTAAATCCGAGGGGGCAGGTTGGCGCGGTGATGATTCGTCCGGGGAAGGCCGGCCTTCCCCGGACGGAACGCGGCCGACTGTCGCCGGCTTCCCCCGATCCTCTTCGTCATCCTGCCGCTCTCCACCGGGTTACAATGGTGTTGCACTTGAAAGTTGAAACTGGGTACTCTGGTAGTTCGGAAATCGGGAACAAGCCCCAATATCCTATTATTGGACATGAAAATCTACTGGAATAAATCAGAATACCAAGCTTCACTTACACCAGATTCGTGATAACAAACCGTGCCATACGTGCCTGATTCTTGAAGGAAAAATCTCACGGCTTGTTTTGGCTTCAAACAGGCGAACCCTTTCAGTCTCCACATACTCTGGGTGCCGACTCGGATCAATCTTATCCAAAAAAATCACTTTGTTACTCCGTATGACGTAATGACTACCACATCCGGAATTAGCCCACACCGAACCACCCGTAGGACCATCCAAGGAAACGGACTTCCCATCGAAATGGACGTGCCAACGACTAGGGTGAAGGGATAGCACCGTCAAATCACCACAACCACAGGGGCATCTGAGGTTGGCAGTCCGGTGCTTATGGCTGATCCAAAGCTCACCGGCTTTGATTGCAGGGAAATCGGGAAGTACCTCGACGAAGATGGGCCGGATTTTCATGACCATCTATTGCGTGTTAGGAGGTTCAAAAAATTTCGGTTTTTCGAGCCGACATTTATGGAGGATCGTAGTCGATTCATTAACAAACTGTTTTGTGCGCCGCCGCCACTCTATCACTGCGAGTGTTGCCGCTAGCGCGTTCACTTCCGGCAGTTGAACGTTGCGATAGCCTGGAACACCACCCTCGACTCTCGCGTCTGGAATGACATTCTTCCACTCCATGGAACCCGCATCATGAGCGCTTATCGTCACAGCACCTCTAACGGCATGGTCTTCTAACGTGACACTTACGCCCGAATCTATGAACGGAATGCCTCCTTTAGATAGAGAGTGATAAACAACATCTTGGCGTGACGAGTCCCCCTCAATCTTTTGATCCACGCAAACAAACGCATAGTCCAAAGGATGCTTTGACAGGAATTCATCGAACATCGCGGTGCTGTCTACTTGAACAGCATGCGGATGAATATCCCTCCGAAAGGCAGCATACTTGGCATGGTAGTAATCAACCTTCGGCAACGGACATTCCTTGTGCAACGACTTGATCTCATCAGCAACAGGTGCGCCGGGAGCCCGCATGAGATTGTGCCATTCAACATGGTCGGGATCCAAAATGTGAATTTCCCTCACAGGTATCTTCGCGATGAGGTCAAGAACATATGCACCAGTTCCACCCAAACCAATGATCGCGACACGCTGCTCGCGGACCCGATCATGCATCGGACCCACTGCAGCTCGTTGCTCAAAAGTATTGGGTATCTCGAATGGGCCCGGTACTGTGGGCAACACAGCGTCCGTGTCCTCAGCCGCAAAAACCGCGCCGATGATCTGTCTCGCATAACGATGGATCAAATCATAGACCGACTTGTCTTCCTCTGGATTATCTGGATCTCCTTTCTTGACAGAAATGTTTGACCAAGTCTTTCCATCTGTATTAATGCGACTCCCAATAGGAGTTCCATCCGCTTGGTATACGAGCCCATCGCTTTCTTTGTCAATGGTGATCTTTACCACATGGACATCGTCACCTATCCTAGAATTCGGTTTCCTACTCGTCTGGTCGCAAGACTTCTCAATACTGCAGGTTCCAACAGCACCTCCGACAAGAAGGCAACGAACCCCGATGGCCCGAACAGAGTCACATTTGTCCTCAACTCTAAACCCTGCCTGATTACCGAATGCTATGAGGCGGTTTTTATGAGACATGCTCGGGGTCGACTGAGAAACTCGTGCCGTCCTTGACTCTGACATCCTTGCCTGGTAAGAGAACTCCGTCCTCATCTTTAGCGTCATTTTCGTAATCTATGCCAGGAGTACCGATGATATGTTTGTTCTCCGTCCGATGCAGATCATTCCAGATTTTCACAATCTGCTTGTAGGTTACATGATCACCTGACACTTTGTGTTCTCGGCCGCTCACATAAATTTCCGTTCTACCATTCATAGTTTGGTTCTCCTAGTTTTCAAGTTCAAACGACTTGATGTCGTTGTAGATCTCGCCAACATAGCTTTTTTGGCGCGTGTGCGTAATATGGTCTCTATCATGCATGGAAAATTCAGTGCGTCAAGAGGCTCAAGAAAAGTTCTTTGCGCTCGGTCCATATGCTGGACGAGAGGATCCAACAGCACTGAGTGGCGGTAGAGGCACGGGGCCCTCGACCGTAGCGGCATCGCCCATGCCGACTAGGCTATCGCGCCTCATGGTTTGGTATCAAAGATTTTGACGATTCCGCGTGGCCCAGCTTCCGTTTATCAGCCATTCAGGTCGCAACCCAAAAAATTCCGTTCTCGCGACTTGCATGCTTCCAGCACGGAGAAGCTTCCTGCCGCCGGATCAATCACGATGTCGCCGGCGTTCGAGACGGCTGCGATTAATTCGCTTTGCAACTTTATCGGCTTCCTATGCGCGTGTCCGCCGTCACGCTTGACCTCTTCCGGCCAAACGTCCGGGATGGTATGGACCATCCAAATCCCTTTCGCCCTGCACGGCTTCTTCTGCAGAATCACCACATGCTCGCTGGCGCGGCGTGTCCGGTAGCCCATGCCGATCCGCTTCTTGTACCAAGTGAGCATGTCCACGACGCTCAGCCGCGTGCCATCCAGCCAATTCGCGAAGCCCGTGCAGAGGTGGAATTTGTCCACCCACAGGAACAGATGGCCGCTGGGCATCAACGCTTCCGACACGCCCTGGACGAACGCGCGGATCGTCTTCTCGTCCATTTGCTCCAGAGCGCACCGGGCCCGGCCTCGCTCTTTCCCCTCGTTTCCGTAGCCGAGCTTGTCCAGCACGCCCCGATATTGCGGATCGAGAAACGCGACTGGGAAACTGTCGGAGGGGAGGTTGGACAGGAACTTCAGTCCGTCCATTTTCAGCCGGGCGTTCAGGCGAAAGCCTCTCGGCAACGCGATATCCGGCGCGTCAACATCCCGATGCCGGCCAAATACGCTGGCCGGAGCCACGTCCGGCACGGCGGCGACGCGCGGAATCTCGCTCGCTGGACGGCTCACCGGGACGATTCCTCGTCGGAAAGGCCCATGCCATTCATCCCGTGGACGCGGAGATTGGCGAGGTTTTGGCGCTCCCTAGGGGAATCGAACCCCTGTTCCCGCCTTGAGAGGGCGATGTCCTGACCGCTAGACGAAGGGAGCGAGCGGATTTCAGTATAGCGCCCGAAGCCTCCCGCCCACCAGCCTGATCGGGCGAATCGCGACCACGCTTGAGTGGATTCATTCACGCTCCGCTCTCTCGGAGTTCTGGCAGGCCGCGCGCTCGCCCGCGAAATAACGCTCATCCTCTTTGATCAAAAACAGGGCGCGAGCTAGCCGGAAGGGTGGCGATCTTATCGAGCACCTCGGTCACTTCGTGATGGATCTCTTCTGGTTCCATCACCTCCGCTATGCGATAGTAATCGGCCTTGAACAATCGCATCGCATTTGGGTGGCCAAATATATTTGGGAGAATGGTTTTGGACGCTGGAATCCGGACTACGGCTTCTATATCGCGAAGTGGATCAGTGATGACGGAACTCGGTAATTCAGCGTTGAAGGCTTCGCGAACTAAGGGTTGGTTGAAGAGATCATTCGACCCAAGCAGGCGTTCAATGGCTGATGGCACAAGAAGAT
Organism: uncultured candidatus Poriferisulfidus sp.; assembly: GCA_965116025.1. GTDB lineage: Bacteria > Pseudomonadota > Gammaproteobacteria > Poriferisulfidales > Poriferisulfidaceae > Poriferisulfidus. The sequence continues at coordinate 852,040 of OZ220480.1, read as the reverse complement.
AGTTCTCGATTTCGTATCGCTTCCAACGATGGAAATCGAGATTTTCAGCACGAAAATCATGCTCATCTACGTCGCGATTGTCTCGATCGAGCAACAGGAGTCCGCGCACGTCTTCATCAATGGCGCGTAGGCCGAATAGATGGTGTCGAGCGTCGCTCGGACGATGGCCCTGAAGCGTGTGGACGAATGGATTTTCAAAGAATTTCTCCGCAGGATGGTTCAGTCGCTTCGCCCATGCTTCGAGGATGCGCCAATCCGACATATCCTCGCAATAGAGGACGGCGCGCCCCTGCTCAGCCAATAGCAGATCAAGCGGCGAAACGTTCCGAATAACCGTTCTAAGAGCCTTGCGATCTTGCTGATGGGCCAAGATGTGCGGCGAACCCGCGAAAGACAAGATTTGATTGGGGTTCGCCGCTTCTAGGATGGTTTCCGCATGCGTGGCGAGAATTAGTTGCCGGCCACGATCCATGGCAAGCGCGCGCAAGCGGTCGAATACCCGCGTTTGGAGCCAGACATGGAGATGGGCATCCGGCTCGTCCACCAGCAAAACCTCACTCTCGCGACCGTAGATGAAGGCGAACAGGAGCAACGTCTGGTGGAATCCACTTCCGGCCGAGGCGAGATCATAAGAAGCGCCTCGCTCTTTATATTCACAAAGAATGAATGGCTGGGCCGAGTCGTATGCAGGTTTTTTCAACTGAATTTCGAACAGCTTTTCTATATCCTCCGTCAGCGCGTTCCAAGCATCTTCGTTCTCGGCGATATCGAGAAGCAGGTTGCGCAGAACATCACCGGGCTTACCCTCTCCGATGCGCAGATTCCGATATCCTGGGTCGAAGCGAGGCTCCTCCGCGCCGATGCCGGAAAAAGCGGGACAATGCATAACGCCGGGCAAAACGGAGTCATCCTCCAAATCGTTGTAATCAAGCGGATTGGCGTAAATCTGCTCCGGTCCCTGATAGCGGAACTCGATGGTGAGCCCCCAAGACACGTTCTTATCCGACTGTCCTTCGACCCGAATATGGATTGGACGGGGGCGACCGGCTTTTCTTTCGCTTCCTCCATGTCGATCCTTGTTACGCCAGCTGGTCGTCCGTTCGTTCCATAGCAGGTTGAAATGGCTGAGCGGTAGCGGCGTAAAGTCTTTGCGAGTGATTGGCTGTCCGGGCCGGTAGCTCGCGCGGGCATCGCCGCGAATGATTGGCGCGCCTCGACCGAAGCGCCAGCGATCTAGGGCAAAGGCCCACGAGGAAAGCGCCTGAATGAGCGTCGTCTTGCCTGAATTGTTTTGCCCAGCCAGCACCGTCACGGGTTCGAGCAGGAATTTCTGATGCTCAAAGCGCTTGAAGTTTTCTATGGTGACTTGCGTGATCATTCGTTGTCGCCATCATAAGTTTCAGACATCCTGACCTAAATGCATTATAGGGGGATGACGCTTTATTCCTCTGTGGACGGCGCGTCGACGACGCGGTAGACAGACCGGAGACCGGTTCCGGAATGGCGAGTCTCGGCGCGGTAGCGGATCATGCGGATGAAATTGGCGAACCCGGAGGCCGTCGCGCGACCCGACGCGGCACTCGGCCAGTCGTCCTCCCGAGAACTCTCGCGCCACGTGAGACGCAGGTAGCACCGCAGCGCGCCAAGCGCGCGAACAGCTCCGGGCTCCAGCCCTCGCGATATCAGACTATCAGATCAAGATGTCTGAATTTATTCGGGCAAGCCGCTGGCGAACATCATCGTAATCCCTAACCCGAATGGCTCCTTTCTCGACGAGTTTCCTTGGCCACGTCAAGCGCGAGTCGCGAAAGCAACTGTCGAGAACGAAAAGCTTGCGTCCTTGATGGAGGGCGGCGCGCGCCTGGATGAGCGTTCCCGACTTCTCCTCCGCTTCGACGATGATCGTCGCCTCAGTCAACGCGGACATAGTCACGTTGCGTTCTGGAAAGAATCCACGATTATGACGATAGTCTTGGGACTCGTAGCGCTTCAAGGGCACTTGGCTTATGAGAAGAAAATTCTCGGCGATGTGACGCTGCAGATTCGCGTTCTCTTTGGGGTAGACATGCGAGAGCGGCGTGCCAAGCACCGCGATCGTGCGGCCTCGCTCCTCAATAGCGGTCTCGTGGGCCACGCGGTCAATCCCCGCGGCGAGTCCCGACACGACCGTGAAGTCGTCGGCCACAAGCGCGCGAACGAGCCGTCGCGCGCGCGAGGCTCCCTCTCGCGAGGGTTTTCGAGTCCCTATGACGGCAACCAGCCGAGAGTATACGAGATCCCACCCGCCTTGGTAGTAGAACGCCTCAACGGGATAGGCCGCGTCACGCAACATCTCCGGGTACTCGCCCGCGCCGTACACCCGCACGCCAAACCTCCTCACGCCCGCCGCGTCGAATCGGCGTTTCACGAAAGCGGCGCATTCACGCGCTTCGTTCAAGGAGACGAAGTTAGAAGGAACGCAACCCGGATGGCTGGCGAAACGCTTGGCGAGCGATTTGAACGTGGCGGTCGGCTCGGACCACAGGGCTTCGTAAGCTCCCATCTCCAGGAACGGAGAGGTCGCGCGCGCATCGAAGAAGGCTGAGCGCATGCGCCAGACACCGCGTCAGCATGCGGACTTTCAGGAAAAATCCGGAGGCTCGCGCATTGGCCCACGCGGGGGAAGCTCCAGCTCGACATCCCCGAGAAGCGCGAAGCACTTCCGCGTGAACTTCGCCAAATCTCGGGGAGCGGCCCTCTTGCCATTCACCGCCTCGCGCAGGATCACGCGCGCCTCTTCCTCCACTGAACGATTGCGTCTAGCGGCGCGGGCGCGCAGACGTTTCTTCACGCCATCGTCAAGGTTTCGGATCGTGATACTCGTCATCGGCTGTCCTCCTCCCGAAGCGGAGCGCGTCCGCAGGCGAGGAAACGCTCAGGATTCCAAATCAAAGTCTACATCAAAGCCGGCTAGCGTCACGTGAGCGCTAGGCCAACGTCACGTACAATCGTTGACCGTGAGCGCTCGTTCGAGGCCCGGAACGGCCCGTCGGACGGCGGTCGTTGGCAAGCGCGGGGACATCTTTCCCCACGCTTGCACGGCCATGACGCGAGCCCCGGAAAACCCTCCGAAGATGAAAGCCCAACGCGGAACCATAGCGAGCGTCCTCTATGCGCTGATCGGGAACCGAAAAACCGGGCTGGAGGTCGACGGCGAGGGCCTGACCGTCTTGGGGAGCGACCCGCGCAGGATTCCGTTCGCGGCGATATCCAAAAGCCCCCGATCCAGGAAAGGGCTGCTTTTCGGGAGAATCGACGTGCCTCGAGAGGACGGATCCGTTCTCAGGATTCGGGGACTGGACGCGGTCGAGGCCAAGGCTTTCGGCCAAGAGCTGAGCGAGGCATGGCGACGAAACACCTTGCGGCATGCCCAAAAAGTCAAATCGCTCTGTCTCGTCGCCGACCAGCTCGAGAGCCCCCGGATATTTCCGGCGGCTTGCCTCATGGAGCCATTCCGGCGACAGGTGGAAACGTTGTTTCGGTCCGTGCCGAAGAGTTTTCCCGATTTCGCGCTTGAGCCGGAGATGAAGACGAGTTTCGCCAGACTCGTCGATTTTCATCGCTCGCCAGCCCGCCTGCGGCAAGAGGCCATGGATCGCTTCCTCGCGAGCGAACTGAGGGACATGGCGCCGTTTTTCGAGAGCGTCGAGAAGAATTCCTTGACTCAGGAGCAACGCCGCGCCGTGGTTTGCGATGAGGACGCGACTCTCGTCCTGGCGGGCGCCGGATCGGGAAAAACCAGCGTCATCACCGCCAAGGCCGCCTATTTGATAGAGCAAGGCATGCGGAAGCCCGAAGAGATTTTGCTCATGACGTTCGCCAAGGACGCCGCGGACGAGATGGCCCAACGAGTGACGCGACGGTGCGGCGGCTCGGTCACGGCCAAGACCTTTCACTCGCTCGCGTACGGGATCCTCGCCGAGGTCGAGGGAACCGCGCCGCCGCTCGCCCACCACGCCCAGGACCCCAAAGCGCTCGATGCCCATCTGCGAGGCATTCTTCTTGAATGCGCGGGGAAGGACGAGAAACTGAAAAATCTGCTCCTGCGCTGGTTCAGCGAGTTTTTCGCGCCCGCGAAAAGCAAGTTCGACTTCCAGACGAAGCACGACTATTACCGCTACATCGAGGCGAACGAGCTGCGAACTCTGCAGGGCGAGAAGGTCCGCAGTTTCGAAGAGCTCGAGATCGCCAACTGGCTCTACATGCAGGGAGTGGATTACGAATATGAGCCCGTGTACAAGCGTGAGATTCGCGACACGCGCCGAAAGACCTACACGCCGGATTTTCGCCTGAAGGACAGCGGCGTCTATATCGAGCATTTCGGGGTTCGCCGCGAGCGGGGCCGCGCTGGAGGCGAACGGCTGACGACGGCCCCCTTCGTCGACCGGGAGGAATACCTCAAGGGCATGAAATGGAAGCGTCGAACGCATGCCAAGCACGGCACTATCCTGATCGAGACCTTCAGCTACGAGAAATCCGAAGGACGACTGATCTCCGGCTTGCGGGCGAAGATCGCGCCATACGCGAAATTCGAGCCACGCTCTCCCGAAAGCGTCTTCGAGCGGCTGGAAAAGATGGGGCAAATCGATGCCTTCACGAAAACCCTCGCGGCGTTCCTGCGACACTTCAAGGACGCTGGCCTCTCGCTACGAGATTGCCGTCTCAAGGCGAGCGAGCCCGCGCGCTCGCCCCGCGACCTAGCGTTTCTGGAGATCTTCGAGGCCGTCTTCTCGGAGTATCAGCGGCAGCTCGGCCGTCACATAGATTTCGAGGACATGATAACGAAAGCCACGGAGCACATCCGGGCGGGTCGCTACGAAAGCCCTTACCGCCATCTGCTGGTGGACGAGTTCCAAGACATCTCGCGCGGGCGCGCCGGCCTTCTGATGGAGCTCAAGAAACGGCATTCGGATGCCCGCGTTTTCGCGGTGGGAGACGACTGGCAGTCAATCTACCGATTCTCGGGATCCGACGTGCGTCTGATGAATGAGTTCGGAACGATTTTCGGCGGCCCCTTCGCGGGAGAGAGCGGCGTTCACCGATCCGTGGATCTCGGAAAGACCTTCCGTAGCGTGGAGCGGATCGCGCGCCCCGCCCGGAGCTTCGTTCTGAGAAATCCGTCCCAAATCGAGAAAGAGATGGACGCGACCCGCGCGAGCGATAACCATCCCGCGATCCGGATCATCTGGAAATCGAGGAACGACGGAGGAGAGACCCTGAAGCGAATCCTGGAGCGCCTCGCGGAGCGAGCGAGCGGGGAACGATCCGAAGTTCTCCTGCTCGGCCGCTACAACCGGTCGCGCCCAGATCGCCTGGCGGAACTAGGCAGGGCGTATCCGGATCTCTCACTGTCTTTCAAGACCATCCATTCCGCGAAGGGGCTCGAGGCGGATCACGTGATCATCCTTGGCGCGGACGGCGGACGCGTCGGGTTGCCGTCCCAGATCACCGACGATCCCGTGCTGGAGCTCGCGCTCCCCGAACCCGAGCGCTTTGAGCACGCTGAAGAACGGCGCGTCTTCTACGTCGCCCTCACCCGCGCCCGGGACTCCGTCGCGATTCTCGCTTCCCGAGAAAAGCCCTCGCGCTTCGTGACCGAGCTTCTGGAACATGAGGAGTACGGTGTTACGGAAGAGGGGGAATCGCGAAACCGCCAATATCGTTGCCCCAGATGCGACGGTCAATTGATTCAGGATAGCAAAAGCCGCCGCTTCATCTGCGAGCATAAGCAGCTTTGCGGCGCGAGCTTCCCAGCGTGCGCGGCATGCGGGGTAGACCTGCCCCTTCGCGATCCATCCAGACCCGGCGTCACCCGGTGCGCGTGTGGCGCGGAAGCTCCGGCATGCGTTGAATGCTCTGACGGATGGATGGTCGAGCGGCACGGAAAATATGGCAGTTTTTTCGGTTGCGTGAATTACCCGGAATGCGCGGCGACGTTATCCCTCGCGAAATATGAGCGCTGGGCCGAATCCCAGCCTCAAGATTGATTCGCCTTCTTGCTGATCAGCGCGGCGCGCTGGCTTTCTTCGGAAGATCCGCATGGGACGACTCAAGCGCGAGGCGAACGGCGCTTGGTCCATATCGCCGCGCGGTTTGAGCCCGCTCGGAGCCGCGAGCCCGGACCAGAGTCAGGACGGAGAGCGGCGCAAGCTGAACAGGATCAGGGTGACGACCCCGATAGAGATGGCCGCGTCCGCCAGATTGAAGGTCGGCCAATACCAGTCTCGATAGTGCAGCGAGATGAAATCCGTCACCGCGCCGGCCACCAAGCGATCAATCAAGTTGCCGGCCGCTCCTCCCAAGATCAGCGCGAGCGGCCAAGCCAGCCTCCGTTCCGACGGGGCGAGGCGATGGATCCACGTGGCCAGCCAAATCATGATCGCGACGCTCACCACGGACAGGAAGCCGCGTTGCCAGCCTCCCGCGTCATGCAGAAAGCTGAACGCCGCCCCCGTGTTGTAGGCGAGTCGCAGGGAAAGAAAGGGAAGCAGCGTCCACTCCTGATACGGCGCGAAGGCGCGCTCGATCAGGAATTTGCTCAGCTGGTCGAGAATTAGCGTCGCGCCCGCGACCGGAATCGCCTGGCGCCAGGAATCAGACATACCGCCGTTCCTCGCCCGCCCCCTCTATGTTGCCGTGACACCGCGCGCACAGGTCCGGGTGCCCGGCGACGCTGCCCACGCTCGAATCGTGGTGCCAGCATCGAACGCACTTGGGCCGCGGGCTGGGAATGGCCTGGACGCGCAACGAGCCCGCCCGGGGCAACTGGTAGTTTCGGGAGTCGGGGGCGATGGCGTCGCCGAGGTGGGCAGCGGACGTGATGAACAGAAACCGCAGTTCCGGGCCCAGCCTCTCCAGCAACCGGGCCGTGGCGGGCTCGGCTGCCAGCGTCACCTCGGCATCCAGCGCGGCCCCGATCACTTCCGCCTTGCGCATGGGTTCCAGCGTCTGGCTGACCGCCTGACGTACCTCCAGCAGGACCTCCCACTCCTCATCGGATATCGCGGACGGCGCGTTCCGGCACGCGTCGAGATCGAGCCATTCGACCAGATGCACCGAATCCTCCCGGTCTCCGGGGATATGCTCGTAGATCTCGTCGGCGGTGAACGGGCAGATCGGCGCGAGCCAGCGGCACAACGCCTCGACCAGCAGGAACATGGCGCTCTGGGCGCTGCGGCGCGCCGGATGCGTGGCCGCGAGCGTATAGGTTCGATCCTTGGTGACGTCAAGGTACAAGCCGCCGAGCTCGTTCACGCAGAACGCATGCAGACGCTGGCAGATGATATGGAATCGATAGCGGTGGAAATCCTCCCGGATGGCCGCGTCCAGGTCCGCGGCCCTTCGCAGAATCCACTGGTCCAAGGCCAGCATGTCCGCCGGCGCGACCGCGTCGGCGTCCGGGTCGAAGTCGCGCAGGCTCGCCAGCAGGTAGCGGGCCGTGTTGCGGAGCCGGCGATACGCCTCGGCGGTGTGTCCGAGGATCTCGTCCGACACCGCCATCTCGCCGCTGGTGTCGGTCGAGGCCACCCAAAGGCGCAGAATGTCCGCTCCCAGACGGTCGATGACCTTCTGCGGCTCGACGACGTTTCCCCGGGACTTGGACATCTTGTGGCCGTTCGCATCGACCACGAAGCCGTGCGTGAGCGCTTGCCGGTACGGCGGGTCGCCGTTCAGCGCCACCGCGGTCAGCAACGAGGACTGGAACCAGCCGCGGTGCTGGTCCGAGCCCTCCAGGTAGAGATCGGCCCGCGCGCCCGCGCCGTACTCCTCGGCCAGCACGGTGCGGTGGGTCACCCCGGAGTCGAACCAGACGTCCAGGGTGTCCGGCGATTTCACGTACTCCGCGGCCTCGTCGCCCAGCAACTCCTCGGGATCCAGATCGAACCAAGCGTCGATGCCGCCCCGCTCGATCCGCTTGGCGACCTCCTCAAGCAAGGCGGGAGTGTCGGGGTGGAGCTCGCCGTCGTCGCGCCGCAAGAAGAACGGGATGGGCGACCCCCATTCGCGCTGGCGGCTGACGCACCAGTCCGGGCGTCCGTCCAGCATCCCTCGGATGCGTTCCCGGCCCCAGGCCGGATACCATTCCACCCGGTCCGTGGCGGCGAGCGCCCGCTCGCGCAAATCGAGCGCGTCCATACGGATGAACCATTGGGGGGCGGTCCGATACAGCAACGGCGTGTGGTGTCGCCAGCAATGCGGGTAGCTATGCGCGCGCTTGGCGTCCGCCAGCAACCGCCCGACCCGCCTCAGCGCGTCAAGGACGCGCGGGTTCGCCTCCTCCACGCTGAGTCCGCCGACTTCCGGCGCGTCCGCGCGGAAGCGTCCGTCCTCCTCCACCGGGCAATCCACCGGAAGCCCGAACCGCAACCCGACCGCGTGGTCCTCGGGGCCGTGCGCCGGCGCCGTATGCACGCAACCGGTGCCTTCCTCGGCCGTGACATGCTCTCCGGTGATCAACGGCACGGTCTTGTCCAGAAACGGATGCCGCAAGAGAATTCCTTCCAGCCGCTTTCCCTGCGCGGTGGGCGATGTCGCGTCCCGCGCGCCGATGAGGTCGCGGACCGTCTCGCGCAGCGCGTCCGCCACCAGCAACAGACATCCGTCCCGCTCCACCAGCGCGTACTCGAATTCCGGATGCAGGCAGACCGCCTCGTTCGCCAAGAGGGTCCAGGGTGTGGTGGTCCAGATCGCCACGGCGATCTCGGAATCGTCCGCGAGACCGAAGGTCCGCGCCAGGCCCGCGTCCGTGGCGTCGAAGCGAACGTAGATCGCCGGCGAGACGCGATCCTTGTACTCGACCTCGGCCTCGGCCAGCGCCGACTTGCAGTCCGCGCACCAGTACACGGGCTTGGACCCGCGCGACAGATAGCCGGCCTCCAGCAACGCGCCCAGCGCCCGCGCGATCCCAGCCTCGGTCCCGGGGTCCATGGTCAGATAGGGATCGTCCCACTGCCCCAGCGCGCCCAAGCGCATGAAGTCCTGACGTTGCTCGTCCACCTGCCGGGCCGCGTAGGCTCGGCAGGCGCGGCGGAACTTTCGGCCGTCCCGGCGCTCTTCGGCCGGCAAAGTCTTCTCGATCCGCAACTCGATCGGAAGTCCGTGACAGTCCCAGCCCGGCCGGTACGGAGCGTCCATGCCGTCCAGGCTTCGCGCGCGCGTCACGATATCTTTCAGGGTCTTGTTCACCGCGTGGCCCATGTGCAGCTTGCCGTTGGCGTACGGCGGGCCATCGTGCAGGAGGAAGCGTTGTCGGCCCCGGCGGGCGGCGCGCAAGCGGCCATAGAGGTCCATTTCCTGCCATCGACGCAGGCGCTCGGGCTCGCGCGCGGCGAGGTTCCCGCGCATCGGGAAGTCGGTGCGCGGCAGGTTCAGGGTGTCGCGGTAGGGATTAGGCGGGGCCATCAGCGAAAAACTCTCGGGCGGCGGCGATATCGCGCTTGATCCGCTCGCGCAAGCGATCCACCGAGTCGAAGCGGCGCTCGGCGCGCAGGCGCGGGTGGAAGCGCGCGGTCATCCGTTGACCGTACAGATCTCCGGCGAAGTCTAGCAGGTGCGCCTCGATCACCAGTCTCGCGCCATCCACGGTCGGGCGCGTGCCCACGTTGGCGACCCCCCGGAAGCGCCCATCCGCGAGCTCGACGGTCACCGGGAACACGCCACGAATCGGAGGGTTGTGCGGGAAAGAAAGGTTGGCGGTAGGAAAGCCGATCTCGCGCCCGCGCCGGTCTCCCTCCACGACCTCGGCGCGAATCTCGAACGGATGCCCAAGCAGGCGCTCCGCCTCCCGCACGTCGCCAGCGGCGAGCGCCGCGCGCGCTCGGCTGCTGCTAACCCGGCTTCCATCCAGCTCGAGAATCGGAGCCGCATCGAGATCGAAGCCGAGGGACGCGGACTCCTCCTCAAGGAGCGCGAAATCTCCAGCGCGGTCGCGCCCGAATCGGAAGTCCTCGCCGACCGTGAGATAGCGCATGCCCAAGCGGTCGACCAACAGATCCCGGACGAACTCCCGCGCGCCGATGGCGGCGGTCCGCGCGTCGAAGGGAAGCGCCACGAAATGGTCGAGCACCGGGAACATCCGCGCGGCGAACCGCTTCTTGTCCTCCAGCGATCCGATTCGCGGGGCGCTTTCCGCGCCCCGGAAGAATTCCTGGGGCGAGGGCTCCAGAGTCAGCAGCACGGATTTCAGCCCGCGGGCGGCCGCGGCGTCCAGGAGCCGCCGCAGCACCGACTGATGCCCCAGATGCATTCCGTCGTAGTTTCCGACCGTGACCGCGCAGGGCTGGCGGGCCGGCAGCGCGGCCTCCAGATCCGGCCCCCACCCTTGGGCGATGGAGGAATCTGGAGACGCGCTCACGCGGCGGCCTCCCCAGAATGGGACTGGATGCGAAAGTCGCCGACGCGAACGCCCGAGGCCCACAGCGCGGCCGCGTAGACGGACGCGCCCAGAACGATCAACTCGACCAGCAACAGAAGACGGCCAGCGAACTCAAGGCGGGTCCATTCCAAGGTTTCCGGGACGAGCGGCCAAAGCGCGGCCGCCATGGCCGCGCAGGCCAAGCCCATGCGGAGCAGAAGCGCGGAGGTCTTCCGGCTGACGGCGTAAACGTCTCGGGCGACCAGCTTTCGGTACAGCAGTCCAGCGTTCAGATACGCGGCTAGAGCGGTCGCCAAGGCCAACGCGACATGCGGGCCTTCCAAATCGGCGGCCAGCCACGCGAGCGTGCCGATGCCGGTCAGCGCCATGTTGGCCAGCATCGCGATCACCCCAACGCGCACCGGAGTGCGCGTGTCCTGATGGGCGAAGAAGCCGGGCGCGAACACCTTGACCAAGATAAAGGCCGGAAGCCCGAGCGCGAAAGCGGTCAACGCCATGCCCGCCATGCGGGTGTCGAACAAGGAGAACTCGCGGTACTGCAGGAGCGTCGCCAGAATCGGCTCGGCCAAGAGCGCCAGCCCGACCGTGGACGGCAACGCGACCGCGAGGCCGACTCGAACGCCCCACTCGAGGCCCGCCCGAAAACCCTCCCCATCGGAGCGCGCGCTGCACTCGGACAGCCTCGGAAGCAAGACCGTGGCCGTGGACACCCCGAACAGCGCCAGGGGCAACTCCACGAAACGATCCGACAGGTACAGCCAACTGATGCTGCCGACCGCCAGGAAGGAGGCCACCAGAGTGTCGAACAGCAGGTTGATCTGCACCACCGAGGAGCCGAACAGGGCCGGCAGCATGAGCCTGGCGACCTTGCGGAATCCAGAGTGGCGCCAGTCCAGCCGAGGGCGCGGCAATAACCCTTGCCGACGTAGCCACGGCAACTGAACCGCCAGCTGCAGAACCCCCGCGACGAAGACTCCCCAAGCGAGCGCGTACACCGGACGCTCAAGGCTCGGGGCCCACCACAGCACGGCCGCGATCAGCGACAGGTTGAGCAGCGCCGGGGTGATCGCGGGCAGAGCGAAGCGTCCAAGCGCGTTGAACATGCTTCCCGCCATGGCGGTCAGCGAGATGAACAAGACGTAGGGGAAGGTGATGCGCAGCAGGTCGCTGGCGATGTCGGCGCGGGGGTCGTCGGCCACCGCGAAGCCTGGCGCGAAGATCATGATCAGCGCGGGGGCCGCGAGGATGCCGAGCGCGGTGACGCCGACCAGGACCGTCGCCAGCGCGCCGGAGGTGGCGGCGATGAGAGAGCTCAGCTGCTGGGGATTTTTCTCTCGGTATTCCACGAACACCGGCACGAACGCCTGCGAGAACGCGCCCTCGGCGGACAGGCGGCGCAAGAAGTTCGGGATGCGGAAGGCCACGAAAAACGCGTCGAGCGCGCCGTGCGCGTTGCTGATGAAGATGAACACCACCGCGTCGCGGGCGTAGCCCAGCAGACGGGACAGCGAGGTCATGCACGCCGTGGTGGCCAGAGAGCGGAAAAGCCGGATCATGAGCGGGGCGGGCAGGCGACGCGAATGGAATCAGATGATCGCCGGAAAGCGCGAGCCCGAATCCGCCGAGACGGCACCGCGCGGCGACATCTTTTCGCGCCTATAGCGATTTCGCCGCCACGGCCGCGCCTCAGTGACCGCGAAGCCGCGCGGCGAGGCCGTTTCTCTCAAGACCGGCCATGCTCATGGCGCCGCGCCCACGGAGCTGTGGGCGTAAGTCGGCCAGTCGGGCTGATAGTCTGGCTCGGCCTGATGCCCCCAAACGGTCCAGTTCTCGCGGGCGCCACGCCCGAATAACTCAAGGTAGGGTCCCCGACTGCAACTCTCGATAATCTCGTATTGCTCGTCGGGCTTTCGAGAATGCTCCCGCTTGCGACTCGCGATCAGATTTACCTGCCTTCGGCCCGCGTCAAGAGTGCGAGCGTTTTGCCCGCGAACTCCAAAGAGCATGATTTCCGTGACGTTCCGGAAGTAGAAACCGACCCCTCTCCCATCCGACCCCCCATCCTTTCGCACCTTGTGCCAGATCAGATTGATTTTGTATTGGAACCCCCAAGACGAGAGCGCATGCAGCCCTTCTGGCAGAAGCGCGTTCGGGATCCATAAATAGCAATGCGCCCGGTCGGCCATGTGGTCCGCCACCGGAAGCGACGCTATCTCCTCGAAGGAAAGCGTGTCGTATCGCGATAGCCTCCGATGTTCGGGAGCGACTTTCCCCGTGCGGTTGGAGAACCTCCAAAGCGGATCCGCCAATACGGTCCCAAACGTCCTGTCGCCCAGATGGCTCGATAAATCGTCCGCCGGTGACCGCGACATGATGTCCAAAGCCTCCCGAATCTCGCTGAAAGAATGGAGTGTTTCGCCTTGGTCGCATTATACAGAGCGCGAGTTCGCGGGCGGGCGGGAAAACGAGGAAATGGCGGTGGAGGAAGATGCGGAACGGAGATCGTCGCGCGAGATGAGCGCGAAAACGTAGCCACCAGGCGAAAGGTGGAAGACGGAGGACCGTAAGGTCGCCTCCGCGACCTCATCAAGGATCCGCGAGACGATGCACGTGGCAAGCGCCGAGTCATGGACCCGGTTCATGGCCTAGCGTCGCCCGCGCTCGACTCGCCCGCCACAAATCCAATTCTTGCCACCAAAAACCGCGAATGTAGTGCCTAGAGAATTTTTGGGCGGTTGTTAAATCTAGCTTTTCTCGGGTTAAACCGTCGAAGTTTCGCAGATTCGCGAACAGAAGCTCGTCCGTGGGAAACAGCACTATTTCTATCCGAAACGACCTCTCGGCGAAGCCCCCGGCCCGAGTCCATGCTGTACGATAGCGCACCCACCCCCGACGACTCCCGATGCTCGGCTTTCTGACCGCCATTGACCGGGCGCTGAGCGCGTTGTGCGCTCGCGTGGGCCAGGCCGTCGCCTGGTTGACTCTGGTCATGGCGCTCTTGACCGCCACCATCGTGGTCCTGCGCTATGGATTCGGGTTCGGGCGGATCTACCTGCAGGAAATAGTCACGTATCTGCATGCGACCGTGTTCATGCTGGCCGCCGCCTGGACCCTACGCCTTGACGGGCATGTGCGCATGGACGTGCTGTACCGCTCCCTCCGCCCGCGCGCCCAAGCATGGGTGGACCTGATCGGGGGAATCTTCCTGCTGTTGCCTACCGCGAGCCTGCTGCTCTGGCTGTCGTACGACTACGCGGAACAAGCCTGGTCGCTGCGCGAGGCGTCGCGCGAGACGGGCGGACTGCCGTTCCTGTATCTGCTGAAAACCGTCATTCCGATCACGTCGGGCCTGCTGATTCTCCAAGGACTGGCTGACATCCTCAGACGGATCGGGCAGCTCGCGGAGCGCTCGGAATGAACTGGGCGCTGGCGCTGTTCGGGCTGGTCGTGCTGGCGCTGATCGCCGGCTATCCAGTCGCGTTCACGCTGGCCGGGGTCTCCCTGCTGGTCGCGGCGGCGGCCACGGCGGCAGGGGTCTTCGACCCGGCCCTGCTACTGACGCTGCCGTCCCGGGTGTTCGGAATAATGACCAACGATATCCTCATCGCGGCTCCCCTGTTCATCTTCATGGGGGTGACCCTGCAACGCTCCAGAGTCGCCGAGGACCTTCTGGACGCGATGAGCCGCTTGTGCGGCTCCCTCCCCGGAGGGCTCGGGATTTCCGTCATGGCGGTGGGCGTCCTGCTGGCCGCGAGCACCGGCATCGTCGGCGCGACGGTGGTGACGCTGGGCCTGCTGGCCTTGCCCAGCATGCTGCGGCGCGGCTACGACCCGCCCATCGCTTGCGGCGCGATCTGCGCGTCTGGAACCCTTGGCCAAATCATCCCACCCTCGATCGTGCTGGTGCTGCTCGGCGACGTGATGTCCTCCGCCTTCCAGAAAGCCCAGTTGGATATGGGAATCTTCTCTCCGCAAACCGTTTCGGTCGCGGATCTGTTCGCGGGATCCATTTTTCCAGGATTGCTGCTGGTAGGGCTGTACGTGGCCTACCTGCTTCTCACCGCCTGGCGCCGTCCCGAGCGCCTGCCCTCCAGCGCCCCGGGCACCAACGCCCCCGAGATCGGGGCGCGCGAGGCGATGGGCGCGCTGGTCGCGCCGCTCGCCTTGATCGTCACCGTGCTCGGCGCCATCCTAGGGGGATTCGCCACCCCGACGGAAGCGGCCTCGCTGGGCGCGGTCGGGAGCCTCCTCCTGGCGCGCCGCGTGGGGCCTGTGCGCGTGGCCATGCTCCGCGAGGTCGCGCGAGACACCGCGCGCGTCTCCAGCATGGTGTTCCTAGTATTGATCGGGGCATCGATTTTCTCGCTGGTGTTTCGCGGGCTCGGCGGCGACGAGTTGGTGCATGAGTGGCTGGCGGGACTGCCCGGAGGAGTGGTCGGGGCCGTGGCCGCGGTCATGCTGCTGATGTTCCTGCTCGGCTTCGTGCTGGACTTCATCGAGATCACGTATGTGGTCGTGCCGCTGGTTGGCCCCGCGCTGCTGATGATGGGACTGGACCCGATCTGGCTCGGCGTGATGATCGCGATCAACCTGCAGACCTCGTTTCTGACCCCGCCGTTCGGCTTCGCCTTGTTCTACCTGCGCGGAGTCGCTCCAGATACCGTGGCCACGGCGCAGATTTATCGTGGGGTGGCCCCATTCATCGCCCTGCAGGCCCTGACGCTCGGCATCCTCGCCCTGTGGCCGGAACTGGCCACCTGGCTACCGCGGGCGATTTTTGGCTACTGAGGGGTGGAGCGACAGGGGACCATCAGGACTATCGCCGTCACTCTGGGCACCCCGGCCCACCCTTCTTCTCGCAACGCTTCAATATTTCCACCTCAAGCCGGCGTATTTCGTCGAGGCGGCTTCGCTGCATGGCGTAATCCACGCCGCTCTCCGTAGTCGCTATGCGCGTCGTGGATATGTCCCGCTCTCGCTCAAGGAACGCAAGGTCGTGACCCGCATGTCCAGTCAGCATGGATCGCAACGGGGCTCCACCACACCCGGCGAGCAAGCCAGCCACCAGCAAGACCACCACCTTCGCTGCAACTCTCATACGATGATGTCGAGGCCATCCACTATCGCCTTCTTCGGAACATTCGCGCCATCAAGCGTTACTTGGAGCGGATGGCTATTCATGTCCGCGCCTTCATCACTTCGCCGCGTCAGACGAGAGCGGCAAACTCCCTTGCCCCGAACTTTGCCCAACGACGCCCGGCGTGTTGAATCGCCGCCCATCCAGTATCTCCGAAACCGTCAACAGTTGCATGCGAGGATATGGAACGCCTAATATATCAAGATCTCCGACCGCCGCCATTTCTTGGGCGAAATTCGCTCGCTCTCGCGTCCCCGGATCGTCCATAACGATCAAGCCGGCCATAGACGCGTCGTCACGCTCCAGCACGCCTCGAAGGTCGCGCGCGACATCATCACCGACATTCGCCCCACCCTTCACCTCCAGCACCATGGAGTGAAGGTCGCGGCGGCCCGGCTCCGCGAAGTAAAGCCGCCCGTCAATCGCGCCGTCGCCCGAACGGCGCGTCGTGACGAACCCATCCGCTTGCTCGACCGCCCATTTCTGAAAATGATATTTGTCGCGCTCCCACAAGTCGCGCGCACCCTCCACATTTCGCGGAATCCCCTCAATAGCGAAATCCTCGCTCTCGACAAGCTTGAGTCGCTCCTCCAGCCGAATTTTCGCGACACGTTTTATAGCATGAATAGAGTTGTCGATTCCAATCCAGCGCCGGCCAAGACTGTGCGCCGCCTCAATGGCCGTCGCGCAACCGCAGAACGGGTCGAGCACCATGTCGCCGGGGTTGGAACTGGCGGTGATAAGCCGCTCCAAGAGCGCGAGTGGCTTTTGCGTGGAATAGCCGAGACGCTCTTTCGCCCAAGGCATCACATAGTGATGCTGCCAAACGTCATCGGCGAGCTTCCCTTTCTCGTGATCTCTTTCGGAGCCATCCGCCCGCAACTGCCCGGATTTCCACTTGTGCGGAACGCGCACGGCATCCGCGTTGAACGTCCATGTATTCCCTTTCGTGTAGAGCAAAATGACATCGTGCTTGCGCGCCCATCGCTTTTTCGATGCGCCGCCGCCCGAGTAATACCAGATGAATTCGTTTTGGAATCGTTTGTGTCCGGACACCGCGTCCAACATGACCTTGATGTAATGGCTAGCCGTCGGGTCGCAATGCAGATACAGGCTTCCGGTCGGTTTGAGGATCCCAAGCATGGGCAAGAGCCGCTGGACCATATAGGACAAATAGGCGAGCAAGCGCGGGTTCGTTTTGCGGAGAGCGTTCATCCATAGCCGCCAGAATTCTGCCGTCTCGTAATCCATTCCAGCTTCGCGCATCAGGACTGGTATCCGCAGAATGGCTCGCTCCCGCTCTTCGTCAAGCGTCCATGTGTCGCGAAACGCCTCCATCTGATCTGGCAACGGTCGCCCAGTGTGGTCCTTGTAGATCGCGTTGTAGTCGCGATTTGAGTTGAACGGCGGGTCCAAATAGATCAGATCCACGCTTTCGGATGGCATTTCCCGCATGACGGTCAGGCAGTCGCCGTAATAGAGACGGTTCATGCGAAACACCTCCGCGAAAACGTTCCGAATGGATCGCTATGCTTCCGAGAATGATCTTTGTTTATCTGGGCGAACACCGCTATACCACCCCCATAGAACACGACAGGGCATCCGCATGGAAACAGTGAAATGCTACCGGACGAGGGAATAGCGTCAGTCATCGTCTTTCAGCCTACCAAATCACTCCTAGTCACAAGATATCCCACGCGAACCAATACCCATATAAATCCTTCCGCCGATAGTCCCATGTTCTCTCACGTTTGATTAGCATCTCGTTCCTTTCCTTCGTGTGTTTCAGGAATGCCATATAGAACATGATCGGTCAGATCGATACTTGTTTGATCCAAACGTCCGCCGCCTGCATTCCCCCATACGAGCCACCATCCGCGAGTGGTTGACAGTTCTTAACGTATTCCACACTCGGCCACACTAACCCCATCTCTTCATACCAATCCCAGTCATCGAACTCATGCGCCCCTGCCGCGCACACGAGCAGAACGCCCAGCGCGAACGCCAATCGCCCGATCATCCAAATACCGCTATTAGGACGATCATGCTCGCGAGCACCGCCAACCAAAAGCCCCAACCACCTTTCTCTTTACGCGGCGGGGCCACATCGTCCTCCAACTCTGCCGCCACCTCTTCCAACTCGGCGATTTGGTCGGCCATCTCCTCGGTCATCTTCAACTGGTCAACCACCTCACTAGCCGTCTCCAGCTTCAATCCGTCCTCCCACTCCGCCTTAACTTCCACCGCCGGGTCATAATCTTGATCACCCTGCTTCTCGAACAGCCACCGGAGCAGATCAGCCAAAGACCAAACTTGATTATCGGTCGCCGCTACCTCACCCACGTCATCTGCCTGCTTCGCGGCGGCAGTTAACGCCTCGCGCCATTGCGTACAGCGCGTTGTTGCCGTCTCGTTCACTTGCGCTTCCCGATCAATGCGGGCAAGTAAGCAAGGAGTTTCAATGTGTACGCCAAGATCATTCCAATAATGCTGATGACTACGCCCAGATTCTTTACGTAGCCAGCCGTTGCGGACAAACGCTTATAGCGCATAGAACACCGCGTTGCATTTAGACGCATCCCGCCGCGAAGCCAACTTTATGGCACTTGATCCATTCCTCATAGCGAGCGGTGTTCCAGCCTCGCACTGTCGATGCGCCGGGCGATTACACATGAGTGATGATCAATGCACGCCTTCAGGTATAGGGCCGGAAGCGGTACAGGGTAACCCTTCATGCTGCAATCTACTTCCCGTCATACATGCCGCGAACGTACCCTGGCCTCCACACTGAGGGCTGTTCTACCGCCTGATCGCTCCCGCTTAATCTCGGGGAACTCAATGGCTGTGGCCATTATGGTTTGGTCACCGCCCCCAGATCGTCTGCAACCACTCATGCTCTCCCTGCCAAATGGGAACGGTCGCCCGGCACCAGCGCATCCCATGTTCCGCCTCCAACAGAACATGGCCATTATTCGAACTCCCCCCGGATCATCAACTCCGCCGTGAGTTCATACCCGAGTACTGTGGATGCTTGCCACATCCGAGATCGCCGCTCCTGCTCGCGCCACCATGCAAAATCGTACAGATTGGGATCAGTTTTTCGGATCGGAGGATCTAATTGCGCCCATCTGTCAAAAACTCGTTGGCACCAACGCGGGCCATCTTCATAGGGTAAGCATTCATTCGTGAATATCTCGAACAACTTCTCTTCGAGATCTCTCATCGATTCAATCATTTCGTCCCGCGTCTCGCTTGCCATCCCCGCCACCGAGTCCGCTAACGAGTTGTCCGCCTCCTTCGGTGACCTCGGAGCGACATCGCGACACCGCACCCGCCGACCTTTAAGCCTTTCCCCGAAATCGCCCACGACTGTAGTCAGTTCCTCTTCGCATACTTGCCCAGGAGGTGGCGTGTAAGGCTCAACATCAGCAAGGCGCGGATAGCAACCCACGAGCAAGGTCGAGGCAACAAATGTACTAGTTAAAAAAGTACGAGTGAGCATCTATTTTTCCCCGCAAGCAGTTAACACTTTCCTGATGGGTCCCGCCGCTCCAGTTAAATCAAATTTTTCCGTGTGGTCGTATCCTTGGTAGTCCTCTGCCCGAAACACCAAAACCTTCCCTGTAATTAGTTTGCGAGCAAACATTTCAGCCATATAGTCGCTACTATATGTCTGGTTACCATCGTAAGCTTTCCATGTCGGATTTTCCGGTGCCCCTTTGTCCACCCTGTAAGTTACTGACACAGGGTCGAATTTAGTATTTAGGAAGTCCCCCATGTGAACGGTTGCTTGCAGATCCTTACTACTTCTGAAACATGTAATTATTATTCCCACCCGGTCTCGAAATGTGATTGCCGATTCTCGTTTCTCATCAGTTATTTCATCCACATTCTGGTGAAACTCCCACTCGGCAGTTGCAGGAGTCGCTAGAACCACAAGCGCGGAAGCGAAGAACGCTTTAAGTGTCACCGGGCGCATAGCTATTTACACCTGAAATCGAAGTCCCCATGCGGAATCAGTACGGAGATTCCAGGATCATCTGCATGGTCTGCAACCCAATCACCGCCAGCGTGGCGTACACCGCGCCGGTCCCCATGATCACGGCGCGCTTCTGGCTTCGCATGTCTGCACTAAGGAGCGGGCTGACGATCATCCAGGTCGCGGCGGACAGGTTGGCGGCGAAGAAGCCGTAGTAGGTGGCGAGCTCCCCGAACGAGGGTTGCTCGGTGAAGACCATCTGGGCGCCCCAGACGGCCAGGACCGCCGCGACGTAGGTGCTGGCCCGAAGCGCGCCGCCGGAGATCTTCCCGGCCGCCCCCAGAAGCACCAGCAAGCCGAACATCGCGATCGCCCACCACCAGATCAGGCTGGTGGCGTGCGGCGCGTACTCTGGGTTCTTGAACATCGAGACGGTGATCAGCGCGTGGGCCATCCCGACGACGGTAAGCGGCATGCGGAAGATCCACGGGTCGGTCTCGCGCATGCGGACAACGGAGATCGCCATCCAGAGCGCACCCACGAAATTGAGGAAGCACGCGCCGTAGTAGAGCGCCAAGCTCGCGAGGGAAGGGTCCGTTAGGAATTGGTTCATGCCGGGATTCTGGCCAGATTCTCGGGATCGGGCCTATTCTACACCACCCGCGCGTCCAGATACGCCCGCTCGGAGATGTCCGTCCACTCCCGCACCCGCGCGTAGAACGCCTGGTAGCTGGCGTGGATCCGCCACGCGAGATCGTCGGTCTCGGCCAGCTCCGCGACCACCGCGTCGGCGTGCTCGCGCAGCGCGGCCAGGACTTCCGGCGGAAACCTCCGGAGCGCGACCCCGTGTTTCTCGACCAGCGCCTTCAGCGCGTCGTTGTTGTGCGCCGTGAAGTCCGCCATCATGTCCTCATTGGTGGCGCGGGCGGCGTGCCGCACGATGGCCTGCAGATCCTTCGGAAGGGACTCGAGCGCCGGGCGGTGCACCAGGCACTCCAGCGTGGTCCCGGGCTCATGCCAGCCGGGGTAGTAGTAGTATTTCGCCGCGCGGTGCAGGCCGAACGCCAGATCGTTCCACGGTCCCACCCACTCGCTGGCGTCGATCGCTCCGGTCTGCAGCGACACGAGCAGTTCCTTGCCACTGAGGCTCACCGGGGTGCCGCCGGCCCGGCGCAACGCCTCGCCGCCCAGCCCCGGGATGCGCATGCGCAGACCCTGGAGATCCTCGATCCCGTGAATCTCGCGCTTGAACCAGCCGCCCATCTGCACCATGGTGTTGCCGGCGGCCAAGGGCACGATGTCGAACGGGGCGTAGGCCTCCTCCCACAGCTCCATGCCACCGCCCTTGAGCAGCCAGCCGTTCATCTCGTTGGCCGTCATGCCGAACGGCATGGTGGAGAAGAACTGGAAGGCCGGGTTCTTTCCCTTCCAGTAGTAGGCCGCGCCGTGGCCCATTTGCGCGGCGCCTTGGCCGACCGCGTCGAACGCCTCGAACGCGGGCACCAGCTCTCCGGCGCCGAACACCTGGATCTGGAGTCGCCCGCCGGACATCTCGCCGATGGACCGCGCCAAAAACTCCGCGCCGGTGCCCAATCCGGGGAAATTCTTGGGCCAGGTCGTCACCATTTTCCAGCGCAGGGGCTTATCGGCGGTGGCCTTCCCGGCCATCCCGAGCCCGGTCGCGGCGACCGCGCCCGCTCCCAGAAATTCCCGGCGCCTCACCGCCGACCTTCCCGACCGCGGGGCTCGCCCATCAGCAGGACTCCAGTTTGGCGTAGTCGTACATGAACCATTTAGTGCCGTGATCGTCGAAGCGCACCCGGACCCGCAGTCGCGGCGGGCGACCCTCGTATTCTACGATGATCCCGGACCCGAATTTCGGATGCCGCACCTCCGCGCCCAGCGCAGGCACGTCCAGGCCGGCGGGTGGGGAAACGCTCAACGCCCGGCGGCGCCGGCCTGGAAACGAGCGGAAGCGCGGGGAGAGACCGGGAAGCCCCTCCAGCTTCACGCACTTATCGGGAATCTCCCGCAGAAAGCGCGACGGGATCAGGTCGGAGGACACGCGCCCGAACGTCATGCGCTCCCGGGCATGGGTGAGCGCCAGCCTCTTTCGGGCGCGGGTGATGCCGACGTAGCACAGCCTCCGCTCCTCCTCGAGCGGCGTGTCGTCTCGGGTGATCGGCAGGACGCCATCCTCCATTCCGACGAGAAACACCACGGGAAACTCTAGCCCCTTGGCGCCATGCAGGGTCATCAGCTGCACCGCGTCCCCGGACGCCCCCTCTCCACGCTCTCCGGCCTCCAGCGTGACGCTGTCCAAGAACGCCTCGGCCAAGTCCGGACCGTCGTCCTCGCCGGGCTCCCGGCCCTCCTCGAACGCCGCGGCCGCGTTCACCAGTTCCCCCAGGTTATCGGCGCGCGTCTCCTCCAGCTCCCGATCCGACTCTTGGCATGCCGCCAGCAGTCCGGACTTGTCGAGAACGCGCCGGAGCGCTTCCGCCAGACCGACCTCCCGAGTCTCCTCGCGCAACGTCGCCAAGCATTTCTCAAACTCGGCCAGCGCGCGGCCCGCGCGAGTCTTCGCCCGCTCCGCGACCAGATCGCGGGCGGCCGCGAACAGGGAGCGGCCCGTGAAGGAAGCGGCCTGGCGCACCGCGTCGATGGTTCCGGGGCCGATGCCCCGGGGAGGCACGTTGCACACCCGTGACCAAGCGACATCGTCGTTTGGGTTCCTGCACAGACGGTAGTACGCGAGCGCGTCCTTCACCTCGCGGCGCTCGAAGAAGCGGGTTCCCCCGTACACTCGGTAGGGAACGCGCCGCTTGTTCAGGCTGGTCTCGAAGGGCTGCGACTGCCGGTTCGTCCGGTATAGCACGGCGCAATCGCTCCAGCGTCCCCCATCGCTCTTCCACCGCTCGATCCGATCAACGACGTAGGTCGCCTCCGCCGCGCCCGTCGGCGCCTCGAACAGGGTGATCGGGTCCTGGTCGGGACGGTCGGTCCACAGTCGCTTCCGCATTCGCTCGTCGTTGTTCTGGATCAGCGCGTTGGCCGCCTCCAGCACCGGGGTGGGAGAGCGATAGTTTCGCTCCAGCGTCCAGACCTGGACGTTCGCGTGGTTCTTCTGGAAGTCGAGGATATGTCTCGAGCGGGCGCCGCGCCAGCCATAGATCGATTGGTCGTCGTCGCCGACCACGAACAGCGGGCGGCGATCACCCGCGAGCAACTTCAGCCACGCGTCCTGCAGGTCGTCCGCGTCCTGGAACTCGTCCACCAGCAGGTGCCGGAATCTCGCCTGATAATGCTCGCGCGCGAGGGCGCTGTCGCGCAGCAACTCGACGCAACGCAGCAGCAACTCGTCGAAGTCCACCAGCCCGCTCTGGTCGCTGCGCTTCTCGTAGCGCTCCAGCACCCGGAGGATGGCCTCCTCCCAAGACCGACCGGGCTCGATGTGGCGCGCCCGCGCGCCTTCCCGCTTTCTCAGGCTGATCCAGCGGAGCGCGTCCTGGACGTCGCGCGCCTTGGCCGGTCGGTCAAGGTCCCGCAAGATCTGGCGAATCAAGGTTTTCTGGTCCTCGCGATCCAAGATCTGGAAGGACTCCGGCAACCCGGCCTCGTCATGGAAGCGCGACAGCATGCGGCGGGCCAGGGCGTGGAAGGTCCCGATCCACAGCCCGCCGGAGGGCAATCCGCGCAATCGCTCGATGCGCTCACGCATCTCGGAGGCCGCCTTGTTCGTGAACGTGACGGCCAGGATCTCCTGGGGCGAGACGCCCTGGGCCTCGACCAGCCAGGCGAAGCGGTGGGTCAGCACCCGAGTCTTGCCGGAGCCGGCGCCCGCCAGCACCAGGGCGCACAGGTCCGGATCCGAGGTCACCGCGGCGCGTTGCGTCTCGTTGAGGGGGTCCAGGATCGGGTCCGCCGAAGTCATCCGCTTCCCCAGAGCGAGACCGCCAACCCACTCCCCAGCGCCACCAGCGCGGTGGCGAGCGCGGCCAGCCAGACGCGGGCGCGCCGCAACGCGCGCCGGGACTCGTCGAGCCGCGCGCGGAGCGCGGGCGCGGGATTCGGCGGGGCTAGGGCGGAGTCCCCGAGCGCGTTCTCGATCAGTCGCGGCAGGCGATGGAGCGCCAAGCGAAACAGCGCCGGCAACCCGATCCGCTCGCGGACCCAGCGGTCGATGAAAGGCTTCGCGGTCGTCCACAGATCTAGATCCGGGTACAGATCCCGCCCGAGTCCCTCGATGTTGACCAAGGTCTTCTGCAGCAGCGCCAGTTGCGGCTGCACCTCCATCTGGAACCGGCGCGCGGTCTGGAACAGCCGCAACAGCAAGTTCGCGAACGAGATCTCGGAGAACGGGCGCTGGAAGATCGGCTCGCACACGGCGCGGATGGCCGCCTCGAAATCCTCCACCCGCGTGCCCGGCGGAACCCATCCGGACTCCACGTGCAGCTCGGCGACGCGCCGATAGTCGTGGTCGAAGAAGGCCGCGAGGTTGAGCGCCAAGTAGCGCTGGTCAAACGACGACAGCGAGCCCATGATGCCGAAATCCACGGCGCTGTACTTCGGGGATTCCGGAGTCTCCCGAGAGACGAAGATGTTGCCGGGGTGCATGTCGGCGTGAAAGAAATTGTGGTCGAACACCTGGGTGAAGAAGATCTCGACGCCGCGCTCCGCCAGAAGCTTCAGGTCGACACCGTGGCGCAGCAGTTCCGCGCGGTCTGAGATCTGGATGCCGCGCATGCGCTCCATGGTCATGACGTTCCGCGCGGTGTGGTTCCAGTGCACCTCCGGCACGCGCAGCAGAGGGCTGTCCTGGAAGTTTCGCCGCAGCTGGCTCGCGTTCGCCGCCTCGCGGGTCAGGTCCAGCTCGTTGAAGATGACGCTCTCGTACTCGGCCACCAGGTCGACCGGACGCAAGCGCCGGGCTTCCGCCGAGCAGCGCTCGGCCACCCGGGCCATCGCGCGCATCAGCCGGATGTCGCGGCGAATCGTCCGCTCGATCCCCGGGCGCAACACCTTGACGATGACGTCGCTCTCCCCCAACCGCGCCGCGTGCACCTGGGCGACCGACGCCGAGGCGAGCGGCGTCGCGTCGAACTCGCTGAACATCTCCTGAACCGTTCGTCCCAAAGACCGCTCGATGACGTCCCGGGCGACCGCGCCGTCGAACGGCGGCACCCGATTCTGCAGGCGAGCCAGCTCCTCGGCCAGATCCGCGGGCAGCAGATCTCGCCGGGTCGACACCATCTGTCCGAATTTCACGAAGATGGGCCCTAGCTCCTCCAGCGCGCGGCGGACGCGCTCTGGCCAACGTCGCCGCGGCCGGCGAAACCAGCGCCAGGGCAACAGGCGCAACGTCACGCGACCGAGCCGGAAGCGAGACAGGACGATCTCGTCTATGCCGTGGCGCAACAGCACCCATGAGATGTAGAGCGGCCGCGCGACGGCGTCTCCCCGTCGGGTCATGACCGGACGCGGTCGAGCCGCAGCTCGAATCGCTCCAGATCATCGCGGAGTCGGTCCACCACTCGCGCGAAGCGGTCCAGCTCGTCGGCGCTCGGCAACAGACCCGATTCCTCACGCAGCCAGTCGCTAGCGTCGCTCTCGGCCGCGGCGTGGAAATTCCGGGCCGCGCGCCGTCCTTCTCCGAAGGTCCGCGCCATCAATCGAGCCGGAACGTCGCCGATGGCCCGCGACAGCAGTTCCTCCCAGTCGATATCCAGGGCGACCACGAAGTCCCGAAAGTCCCGCGCGAGCTCGGCGTCGCCTTCCACGCGGACCCCATCGGCCCGGCCGTTGATCGCGTACCGGGCGAACGCCAAGACGTGTCCGCGCGCCGCGAGGTCCGCCCGCTCGTCCGGGGGTTCCACGGCCAGCCGGCCGTCGTCCACGCGCAAGCCGACGGCGGGCAACGGGGCGAGTTCCAGCCGGATCGAGCGCCGCCCCATCGCGCGCAGGCGCGCCCGCGCGCGCTCGTCGGTGCGCAGAGCCTGATCGACGAGGGCGGACAGCGAGGCGAGCATGCGGCTTCGGCCCGCCGGGGCGGCGGGGTTCTAGGGAACCGATTATAGAGGGGCGGGGGATTCGCCCGTTATAATACCGAAAACCATGCACATGCACGCGCGAGCGCTTTCGCTGGGGTTGCTGGCGTCGCTTGGCGGCGCCGGACACGCCGCGGATTCCCCGTTCCCCGTCGCCTCCGATTCTGGCGAGCGAATCGCCCTGCGCCTGATTTCGGACGAGAATCGCGCGGGGCTGAGTCCGAAAGTCGAGGAGCCCGTCGAAAGGGATATCCCCAAGGCGCCCCCGCGGAGCGAGCCTCCCGAGGATCTCGCCATGCCGGACGAGCCGCCGCCGGAACGAGAGGCGGCGAGCGAGAAGCCTGAGGACGAGGACGCGGAGAGCGCCACCGCGCTGGAGAAAGAAGAGAGAGACCCCGAGCTCGCGCGCGACCAGAGCGCCGAGGAAGAGAGCGACGCCAGCCTTGAGCGCGCCCAAGACGCGCTGAGCCGCGTCGACCAGATCCTGCTCGACGGCCAAGAGGCCCAAGCGGAGCGGAGTCCGAAAGCCGAAGAAACCGCCGAGGCGAAAGCTCCCGAAGCGCCCACGCGGAGCGAGTCCCCTGAGGATCTCGCCACGCCAGAACGCGCGCCCGCGGAGCGAGCAGCGATGGGCGAGACGCCCGATGACGGCGTGGACGCGGAAAGCGCTTCCGCGCGGCGAATGGGAGGGAGAGACCCCGAGCTCGCGGGCGACCAGAGCGCCGAGGAAGAGAGCGACGCCAGCCTTGAGCGCGCCCAAGACGCGCTGAGCCGCGTCGACCAGATCCTGCTCGACGGCCAAGAGGCCCAAGCGGAGCGGAGTCCGAAAGCCGGAGAGACCGCCGAGGCGAAAGCTCCTGAGGCGCCCACGCGGAGCGAGTCCCCTGAGGATCTCGCCACGCCAGAACGCGCGCCCGCGGAGCGGGAAGCGATGGGCGAGACGCCCGATGACGACGAGGACGCGGAGAGCGCTTCCGCGCCGCGAATGGGAGAGAGAGACCCCGAGCTCGCGGGCGGCGAGAGCGTCGAGGAAGAGCGCGCCGCCAGCCTTGAGCGCGCCCAAGACGCGCTGAGCCGCGTCGACCAGATCCTGCTCGACGGCCAAGAGGCCCAAGCGGAGCGGAGTCCGAAAGCCGAAGAGACCGCCGAGGCGAAAGCTCCCGAAGCACCCACGCGGAGCGAGTCCCCTGAGGATCTCGCCACGCCAGAACGCGCGCCCGCGGAGCGAGCAGCGATGGGCGAGACGCCTGATGACGGCGTGGACGCGGAAAGCGCTTCCGCGCGGCGAATGGGAGGGAGAGACCCCGAGCTCGCGGGCGGCGAGAGCGTCGAGGAAAAACGCGCCGCCAGCCTCGCTCGCGCCCAGGCGGCGCTGGGCCGCGTCGACCAGATCCTGCTCGACGCCCGCTACGAGGCCCGTCGGGAGCGAGAGGAGCGGCGAGGCGGTGGAGCCGGAGTCGGCGGAGCGGGGCGAGAGAAGAGCGAGGAGCGCCAAGCCGGTCGGGAGGGCCCGGAAGACGCCCGGGAGGAAACGGCCGAATCCAACAAGGGCGGCGGGGTCCCGGGGAGCGCCCAGACCGGGGAGGCCCGCGAGCCGGACGACTACGAGACGGACGAGGACATCGTCACGCGCCAGGTCTGCGATCTCGCGCGGCGAGAGAAAGACCCCGAAGTTCGCGAGCGACTGAGAGAGAAATGCGAAACCCTGAAAAAAGGATAATCCCGCTCGCCTTGGCCTTGGCCTTGGCCGGCGGATGCCAGATGGGAGGCGGCGTCGGGTCCCTGCTCGGCGGCGACTCCGCGAAAGAGCCGCCGCCGGAGCCGGTTCCGGAAGAGCTGCACCTGGACGCCGGCATCGTCCGTTTCACGGGCGAGGCCGACCCGGAGGAGGTGGCCGAAGGCGAGACCTTTCCTCTGGTGCGGAAGGCCGAGACCTTGTATTTTCCCCAGCAGCTGCGCCAGGCGATGCTGCGCGGCGGCGGCTGGCGGCATGTGTGGGTGATGCCGGAAAGCGCGGTCGCGGACCTGCGGATCGAGGGCGAGATCCTGAAGTCCAACGGCACTGAGATCGAGTTGCGGATCCGCGCCCGCGACGCGACCGGCGCGGAGTGGCTCGACCGCGTCTACGAGCACGAGTTCCGGGACGTCGACTACGCCGGCGAGGAGGCGGCGCGCCCGCTGGACGAGATTTTCGACCGAATCGCGCGAGACCTGCTTCTCGAGCGCGACCGTCAAGGCGCGGCCGCCATGCGGGAGATCCGCGGCGTGGCGGAGTTGCGCTTCGCCAAGGAGTTCGCGCCGAAGGCGTTCCGTCACCATGTCCAGGAGAAGGACGGGCGCGCCCGGCTGGTCTCGCTGCCGGCCGAGGAGGACACGATGTACCAGCTGGTCCTGCAGATCAAGGAGCGCGACGACATGTTCATCGAGACTCTGCAGGAATACTCGGAAAGCTTCTCGGAGAAAATTGACGATTCGTATCGGGACTGGGCGCGGCAGAGCTTCTACGAGCGGCGCGCGCACGACGAGGGCGTCGCGGCCAGCGTGACGCAGGGGGTCCTGAGCGCCCTGGCCGTCATCGCGGGCGTGGCCGTCGCGGTCGATTCCGGAAGCACGGAGGGAAGGCAGCTCGGACAGGTCCTCACAGTCGCCGGGGCCTACGGGGCTTACGACGCCTATCAGGACTACGCGGCGACGGAGGTGCACGAGGCCGCGCTCACCGAGCTTGGGCTGTCGCTCAACATGGAGGTCGAGCCCCAGGTCGTGCAGGTGGAGAACCAGACTCGCACGCTCTCCGGATCGGTCGAGGAGCAGTATCAGCAGTGGCACGAGATCCTCAACGAGGTCTACCGGGCGGAGCGGAGCGGGCGGAACTGAAACCTCTCGCGCTCGCGCTGGCCGCGGCTCTAGCCGCGGGCGACGCCGCCGGCGAGAGCGTTCGGGACCAAGCGTTTCGCGCGACGCTCGACGAGGACTGGGCCCTCGCGGCGCGGCTGTGGGCGCGCGTGGACGGACCACGAGCCCAAGACTATCTCCTCCAGGCGCGGACAGAGCTCCAATTCCAGAAGGCCCGGCCTCTGCTGGGCCAAGCGCGGGCGGCCCGGGAGCGCGAGGACTGGGCCGCGGCGGACGCCTCCTACCTCAAGGCGCAGGCCGCGTCTCCGCGCAACAAGGAGGCCCACGACGGCCGCGCGCGGGTCGCCCCATATCTTGAGGCGCATCGCCGGCTGGCGGCGCTGAATCTGCCAGACGGACTGTATGACAAGGTCGGCCGCGCGCGCGCGCGCGAATGGCTCGCCTTCCTCAAGGAGAGAAAGCTGGAGGACCGGAAAATCACCGCCGCGCGCGCGGAGACCGCCGCCACGCTCCAGCTGGCCGAGTCGCCGGTCTCGGTCACCCTGACCTCGGACGGCCGCTCCCGCGTGGAGATCTACGGGATCGGGGAGATCGGGCCGCTGGAGCGGCAGGTCCTGCGGCTGCGGCCCGGCGACTATATCGTCGTCGCCAGCCGGCCCGGATATCGAGACGCCCGCGCCGCCCTGCGGGTGCGCCCCGGAGAGTCCCCCGTCCTGGATATCCGGTGCGCCGAGAAGATCCGGTGATTCTGGACCACGAGCCGATCTCGACGCGGCCTTACCGACCGCCGGGAGAGAGAGCGCCCCGGAAGCGCCCGCCGCGACTCCGACTCCGGAGGATCGCGGCGGCGACTCTCGCGCTCGCGGCGCTGGCGGGGAGCGCCTGGCTGGTCGCGGAGCGGATCCACCTCGTCGGCTTCGAGACCGACCCGATTGAGGCCACGGCGCGCGTCGAGGGGCCGCACGTGATGGTGGGCGAGAAAGCCTTGCTCTGGAGCGGCCGGCATGTCGTGGACGTGTCGGCGGAAGGGCACCGCTCCCGGCGCGTCGAGTTCGAGGCGGAGACGGCGCGCGGCGTCGTGCGGGTGACCTTGGATCCCCTGCCGGGCAAGCTCCGGGTCTCCACGACCCCCGAGACCGACGGGGAGGTTCTGGTGGACGGCGAGCGCGCCGGAAAGGTCGGCGAGACGCTGGAGGGCCTCGCGCCCGGAATCCATGTCGCGCGGGTTCGCGCGGAAGGCTTCGAAGAGGCCCGGCGGACCGTGGAAGTCGAGGGGTACGGGCGGCTGACCGAGATCGAGATCCCCCTAAGCGAGGTGGTGGCGCCGGCCACGCTCGCGGTCGCGAGCGCGCCGGAAGGCGCGGACATCCTGATCGACGGCGCCTGGAAGGGACGCGCGCCGAAGCGGTTCCGGTTCGCGCCAGGCGCCGAGGTGGAGGTCGTCGTGGCGCTGCCCGGCCACGTCCCGAACAGCCGGACCCTGAAGCTCGCGTCCGGACCGCGCGAGCACGCGGTGACGCTGACTCCCCGCGACGGCTCGCTGGATCTGCGCCCGAACCCGGCCAACGCGACGGTCCGCGTGAACGGGCGAATCGAGACTCGGCGCCAGTTGCGACTGCCGCAGAAGGCGCACGTCATCGAGGTGTCCGCGCCAGACTATCTGCCGGGGAAATACACCGTCACGCCCCACCCCGAGGAACCGAAGATCCTCTCCGCGGTCCTGCGGTCGCGGACCGAGGCCGAGCGCGACCGGCGCAGCAAGCGGGAGCGCGACCTCGGGCTGGTCTTCGTCGAGTTCCGACCGTACGAGTCGTTCGAGATCGCGACCACGCGCCGGCGCGTCCCGGTTCGTCTGACGCGACCGTTCGCGATCATGGACAAGGAGGTCACCAACGAGCTGTTCCTGAAGTTTCGGAGCGCGCACGAGTCCGGGGAGGTCCTGGGCGAGCGCCTGGACCGGGCGAGCCAGCCGGTCGCTCGGGTCAGCTGGGCAGACGCGGCGCTGTTCGCGAACTGGATGAGCGAGCGGGCGGGCATCGCGCCGTTCTACCGGACTCGGGACGGGAAAGTCGAGGGATTCGACTCGAGCGCGACCGGATATCGCCTGCCGAGCGAGGCCGAGTGGGTCTGGCTGACCCGCTCCGAGAGGCGCTACGCCTGGGGAGATTTTCTGCCGCCCCCGAATCGCTTCGGCAACCTGGCGGACGCCTCCGCCACGGCCATCGTCCAGCCGACGCTGGAGGGGTACGACGACGGACACGCCGCCAGCGCCGAGGTCGGGAGCTTCCCGCCGTCCCGACGGGGGTTGTATGATTTGCCGGGCAACGTGGCGGAATGGGTGCACGACGTGTTTCTGGAAAGACTTCGGATCTCGGCCGGCCGAGAGCTGGAACGGGTCAACCCCCTGGGCGAGGCCAGCGGCCCGCACCATGTCATCCGGGGCTTCGGCTGGCGCGACGCAAGCCGCAAGGAGCTGAGCCTGACCCATCGTCGCTATGGCCGCGGGCCCCGGGACGACGTGGGGTTCCGGCTGGCCCACTACCTGGAGGCGCCATGAGGGGCGCCGGGTGGGCGCTCCTCTGCGCGGCCTCGGCTCTGGCGTGGGCCGAGGAGCCCGCCGAACCGGGGGCGGAGGGAGAGGAGGGACGGCGGATCGTCGAGACCTTGACCGAGGACGACATCAAGCGAGAGCGAGAGGCGCCGCCGGTCACGATCCGGGAGTTGCTTCCGAAGGAGAAGATCTCTCTCGACGAGGCCGTGGACATGCCCAGTGACATCTAGTCTGGCGAATCTGGTTCGGCGCTGGCGAGAGCGCGAGGCCCTCTGGCAGGTTCTGGCGCTGGCGCTGTCGTTCGCGCTGACGCACGCGACGTACGAGCTCGTCGTGCGACCGACCGCTCAGGAGGAGCTGCGTCGCCAGGCGGTCGCCGAGGAGCGGGCCGACGTCGCCGAAGCGACGTTCGGAGCGCGGGTCGCGGTGGTCATCAAAGACTACGAGCAGGAGGCCTGCTTCGTCGCTCTGCTCTGGGCGCTCGCCATCATGTGGATGAAGCTGCAGAAGCTGCGTTTCGGGCGCGGGTTGCTGCGGCAGCGCGGCCGCGGCGGCGAGGACAGCTTTCTGGAGACTCGGGACGCCGACCTGATCCTGCCCCAGGCCGAGGACCGGGCGCGCTTCGCCGACGTCCGCGAGCGCGCGCGCGAGCTGGGCTACGCGGGCACCGTGCTGTACCGGGCCGCCGACGCCTGCCTGGACCGCTTCTTCACCACGCGCTCCGTGGCGGACGCGACCGCCGCCATGAAGGCCAGCTGCGAGATGGAATCGGACCGCCTGGAGACCGAGCTGGCCCTGGTGCGCTATCTGACCTGGGCGATCCCCTCGCTCGGCTTCATCGGGACGGTGCGCGGGATCGGCGCGGCCCTGGCGCAGGCCGAGGAGGCCACCCGCGGCAACATCGGGCCAGTCACGGAGAGTCTCGGAGTGGCCTTCAACTCGACCTTCGTGGCCTTGCTGATCAGCCTGTTCATCATGCTGCTGCTGCATAAGTTGCAGGAAGCCCAGGAGTCGCTGGTGCTGGACTCCCAGGAGCATTGCCAGACCCATCTGTTGCGCTATCTGCGGGAGAGCGCCCGGACGACCCATGAACCCGCCGATTAGGATCGACAGCTACGCGCTGGCGCGGCCCGACGGAGCCGAATGGCGGACCGAATGGTGCTCCGCCCGACAGGACGAGGACGGCGCGTGGCGGTTCGGGGAGGGAGCGGGCGAGCTGTTGCGGCCCGTGGGGGACGACCGCGAGAGCAACGAGTACCTCGAGGCCCCGGAGCCGAAAGCGAGCCGGGGCCCGTCCTCCTCCGATCTAGCGTACTTCCAGCTGCGAGGATTCCTGTCGGAGGGCGCGGGACCGCTCGACCTGCTGGTCGGGGCCGGAATCGAGCGGGCGCGCCTCGAATCCTTGCTTGGCGTGCTGGAGGCGCTGGGCTACGAGCCGCGCGGCGCGATCCCGACCGCGCTGCTGGCGGCGCGGGACCTTTCGCCCGGCCGCTACGGGATCATCGAGCTCGGACGTGGCCGGAGCTGGGTCAGCGTGGTCGACGTCCAGGACGACCAAGCGCGGCTGGAGGAGGTTCGGGAGTACGGAAATTTCGGGTTCTACCACCTTTTCGTCCAGTGGATGGAGAGCGTGGCCGAGGCGTTCGCGGCGCGCCACCGCTTCGACATGCACCGCAATCTCGCGGCCAACCGAGAGCGCCTGTTCGGGCAGATGCGCCGGGCCTTCTCCGGAGGGTACGAGCGGATGCGGCTCAGCTTGGACTCCCGGGTCGTGACGCTGGACCAGAACGTCTTCCAGGCGCGCTGGCCCAAGCCCGCTCTCGACACGGAGGGGCTGCGGCTGCTGCTGCTGCCCCCGCTGGCGCGGGCGTTGCCGCTGCCGGAGCGGGGGCTGGGCTTCCCCCTGCGCGAGAACCCCGCGCCGGACGCCTGCCTCGACTTGGGAGCCAGCTTGCCGGAGGATGGGCGATCCCGCCGTTGCGTCGCGCTCTCGATCTAGATGTCCCGGCGCCGCGCCCATTTCCTGAACCCGTTCGGTCTGGCCTTCCTGGACGTCATGTCCTGCGGGCTGGGCGCCGCGGTCCTGCTGTTCCTGATCATCGACCACAACCTGACCGAGGTCGCGCGGGCTTCGGAGAGCGGCGAGGCCGATCTGCGGATTCTGGAGCGGTCCATCCAGGAGCGGGAGGAGCGAATCGACGATCATCGCCGAGAGACGGAGCAGACGAGACGCGAGTCGCGGAGCTTGGCGGAACGCCGCGTGGCCGCCATCACCGCCAGCGCCGAGCTCCGCGCCCGGCGACCGGAAACGTCCAACACGGCCCGTCTGGAAGAAGAGTTGCGCGAGCTGAAGCGGAAGATCCAGGAAGCGAAGAAGAGCCGGCAGCTGCTGGCGCGGGAAGGCGAGGGCCAGCGCCAGTATGTAGCGGGCTTTCGGGTCGAGGGCCGCCGAATCCTGATCCTGCTGGACCGCTCGGCCAGCATGCAGGCCACGCGCGTCGCCACGATCATCCGCAATAAATACCTTCCAATCCAGCACCAGATCGAGAGCCACAAATGGCGCTGGGCCCGGTCCATTCTCGAGTGGACCCTCGCGCATTTGCCGCGGGACGCGCAGTATCAGGTCTGGGGCTTCAGCGAGGCCCCGGCGCGCCTGCTGCCGGGCGACGGATGGCTGAGGGCGGACGACGCGGAGAGCATGGAGAAGGTGATCGCGGCGGCGCGGGGCTGGGTTCCGTCGGGAGGAACTCGCCTGGACTCGACTCTCGAGAAGGCTCTGTCGACGCGGCCCCGGCCGGACGCGGTCTACCTGATCACGGACGGCCTCCCGACGCGCGGGAAAACGGTCCTGGGCCGGATCTTTCCGAAACGGAAGAATCTGGTCAGCGCGGACCAGCGCATGGAGTTCTTTCAGGCGGCTACGGATAGAATCGCGAATCCGCCCTTCAACGTCGTTCTGCTGCCGCTGGAAGGCGACCCGCATGCGGCGGGCGCCTACTGGAGGTTGGCGATGCGCACCGGCGGGCAGTTCCTGGCGCCCGCGGAGGACTGGCCATGAGGCGCCGGCGCCGGGCGGCCGACAACCATCTGTCGTTCCTCGACGTGGTCAGTTGCGGCTTCGGAGCCATCGTGCTGCTGCTCTTGATCACCAAGCACGCCGACGGCGAGCCGGTCGTGGACTTTCAGTCCCGGATCGAGTCCCTGCGGGAGGAGCTCGCCCGGGTGGAGCGGGTCGAGGCCCGCCTGGCCGCCGAGCGGCAGGCGGAGCGGGCGCGCCTGGCCGAGCGAAGGGAGAGGCTGCGGGAAGACCAAAAGGCGTTGGAGGAGGCGCGGCGGGCGAGCGCCGGGGCCCAGGCCAGCGCCCGGGCCAGCGCGCTGGTCGAGGCCAGTCTGAAAACCGCGCTGCAGAGCCTCAACGAGGAGATGCGAAAGCTGGAGCTGGCGCCGTCGGAGGAGGACGTGATCGGCGGCGTCCCGGCCGACAGCGAGTACGTCATCTTCATCGTGGACACGTCCGGCAGCATGAAGCGCTTCGCCTGGAAGGCGGCCAAGCGGCAGATGGTGTCGCTGCTGGACGCCTACCCGAAGGTGCGCGGGATCCAGGTGATGAACGACATGGGCTCGTACATGTTCGAGGGCTACCGGAGGCGGTGGATTCCCGACACGCCGGCGCGCCGGGCGGTCCTCCTGAAACGCTTCGATTCCTGGAGCCCCTACAGCAACTCCAGCCCGGTCGAGGGAATCGAGGAGGCCATCAAGACCTTTCGCATGAAGTCCGACAAGATCAGCCTGTACATCTTCGGCGACGAGCACACCGGCGACATCCAAAAGGAAGTCGACAAGGTGGACCGGCTCAACCACCGGGACGGCGAGCGGCAGGTCCGCATCCACGCGGTCGGGTTCTTCACTCGGGGGCGAATCGAGGAGATCGACCCGAAATACGCGGACACGACCAGTCGCTTCGCCACCTTGATGCGGGAACTGACCCGGCGAAACGGCGGCACCTTCCTGGGGGTGGATGCCGACGAGGGGTGAGCCCGGGGCCCGCGGGCTACTCCCGGACGCGGCGCAGGATGTAGGGAACGCCGTTCCTCTCGAGCGGCGCGAAGGAGCGCATGTTCAGTTCTGGGCGTTGCGTGGGGTAGGAGAAGACGTTCGGCTTGGCCACCACTTCGTAGTCATGCGGACCGTAGGCGATTCTTCGCCCGAGGTCCAGATCCTCGAATCGTCCGCTTGGAGACCGATGCGGGTAGTATCGGATGACCCAGTCCGGCGGGCGCTCCAGGATCGCGTCCAGGAACAGCGTGGGGCGCAGGCGGCGCGTCCGGGATTCCGGGAGGGGCGTGTCCGCGCTGAGGACGCCGGAGAACAGCACGTGGTGGCCGGCGTAGAAGGTCAGAGTCTCGCGATCGGCGAAGCTGTCCACGTAGACGAGATCGTCCTTCTTGGCGTGCCGTAGCAGATAGTCGGAGATGGTGGCGTTGGCGTCCCGATAGGGCCGATGAATCTCGCGGACGAGCATGGGCAGATGCCAGCCCAAAGTGCGCTCTCCGGTTATGACCGACATCAGGTTGAACGGCCAGGCGCCGGCGCTGGTGAGCAGCAGCGCGAGGAGCGCGACCGCGCCCAGGGCGGCGTGGCGTAGCCACAGCCACTCCACGAAAAGCCCCTTCATGGCCAGCAACAGGGGCAGCGCGGCGACGTAATAGCGCAGGTCGGCGATCGCGTGCAGCTTGATCGACTGCGGCGAGAGGAGAGCCGAGAACAGCGCGAGCAATCCCCCGAACAGAATGATCCTCGCGGTTTCTGGAAGAGGGGAGCCAGGATCGCCCTCAGCGCGGCGCGGCCAGACCGCCTTCCCGCGCGCGGCGAGAAAGAGCATGGCGACGAGCCACAGAAAGATGGGCCACGAAATCCAGTCGGCGGCGAACAGCTCGCGCGCGTAGACCCAGAGCTTGAGGCCCTGGCTGGCGGCGAACGATCCGGCCGCGGCCACCCGCGTCATCTCTTCGGTGAGCTGGCCCGCGAAGCCCGAGAAGCCGGCGCGCTCGCCGCCGAGAACCCCGATCCAGCTCAGATACCCGAGGCCGACGAGCGCGACGAGCGCGCCGAACGTCGCGAACAGCGCCCACTCGCGCCGAGCGGTGTCGCGGCGGTGGCATAGGACGTGGTAGGTCGCGAGCGCGAGCATGGCGGCCACGCCACTGGTGTAATGGTTGAGGAACGCCAGCGCGGAAACCGCCGCGAGGGCCGCGAGCGTCCAAGGGTCGCGGCGCTCGCGGTAGCGGCCGTGCAGCCAGAACATGAGCAGCGACAGGAAGACCATCATCGCGAAATACCGCGACTGGCGGAAATACAGCAACAGCTGCGCCGACAAGGCGGCGAAGCTGAAGATGAGGAGCTGCAGCCGCGGATGACGAGGCAGACGCTGGCGCAGGATCAGGAACAGAACCAGCAGCGCCGCGAGCCCGGTCAGGGCGTGGAGAGCCCGCGCGCCTGTCTCGTTGACGCCGAAGAGCGCCAGGCCCGCGGCGTTCACCGCGTACATCAGCGGCGGCAGCACGTCGCGCAGATCGTCGTTGAGGGTGCGACCGTCCATGCCCCCGACGAGGTTGCGGCCATCCCACCCGACGATATCGCCGCGCTCCAGCAAGCTCTTGGCGATGATGACCGCGGGCGCCTCGTCGTGCCATAACGGCGCGTAGTCGAGGTTGACCAGACACAGGTACGCGGCGACCAGGCCCACGCCGAGCGCCGCGACCCCATGCGGTCGCGCGCGGACGCGCGCCCTCAAGGCCGTCCAGCGCGGCATCGGCCGGTCTCGTCTCAGTCGATTCGCGCGCCGCGGTGGACCGCGACCACGCCGGCGCTCAGGTTGAAATACTGGCAGGACTGGAAGCCCGCCGCGCGCATCATCTCGCGCAGAGTCCGCTGGTCCGGGTGCACGGCGATGGACTCGGCCAGATAGCGGTAGCCGTCGCGGTCACCAGCCACCACCTCGCCCAGCTTCGGCAAGACCCGGTGCGTGTAGGCGCGGTAGAGCGGCTCCAGCCAGGCGGCCGGGCGGGAGAACTCCAGCACGAGCGCGAGGCCGCCAGGGCGCAGCACCCGGCGCGTCTCGCGCAGGCACGCCGAGGGGTCCGCGAAGTTGCGCAGGCCAAACCCGACCAGAACGCGGTCGAACGAGCCGGACTCGAACGGCAGCGCCGCCGCGTCTCCCCGCACCGCCGGGATGTCCGTCACCCCCTCGTCGAGCAGCCGGTCCCGCCCGCGCGCCAGCATGCTCTCGCCAATATCGCACAGGACCACCTGCCCTTCCGGGCCGACTCGGGGGCGAACGAGCCGGGCGAGGTCGCCCGTGCCACCGGCGAGGTCCAGCGCGCGCTGGCCTTCCCGAAGCCGCGCCAGTAGCGCGAAGGCGCGCTTCCAGGCGCGATGCAGTCCGAAGGACATCAGGTCGTTCATCAGGTCGTAGCGGAACGCCACCGACTCGAACACCTCGCCCACCAGCCGGGTCTTCTCGTCCGGATCGACGTGCCGGTAGCCGAACCGCGCCATCGCCTCAGTTCTCCACGGTCTTTCGCTCGACCCCGGCCTCCCGCAGGCGCTCCAGATAGCGCCGCCAGCGCGCCTCGTAGCTCTGGCCCAGATCATACAGATAGTCCCAAGTGTAAATGCCCGTGTCGTGGCCGTCGCTGAACACCAGTTTCACGGCGTAGTTGCCGACCGGCTCGATGGCGTCGATCGCGACGTCCTCCTTGCCGACCTGCAGGGTCTCCTGTCCCGGGCCGTGACCCATCACCTCGGCGGATGGCGAGTGGACCCGCAAATACTCGCAACCCAGCCGAAAGCGCTCCTCGCCGAACGCGACCTCCAGGACGCGGGATCGCTGATGCAGGTGCAACTCCGTGGGAACGCGCGCGGCCATCATTAAATCTCGCCGGAGTTATTTTCGCCGCCGCGCGCGCGGGTGCGCCGCGTCGTACGTCTGGGCGAGATGCTGGTAATCCAGATGGGTGTAGACCTGCGTGGTGCTGACGCGGCGATGCCCCAGCAGCTCCTGCACGGCGCGCAGATCGCCGGAGGATTCCAGCAGATGGCTGGCGAAGGAGTGGCGGAACAGATGCGGATGCAGGGGGCGCTCGCTGCCCGCGGCGCGGCCGAACCGGCGCAAGCGCAACTGCACGCCACGGGCCGACAAGCGCCGCCCGCGCCGCCCGACGAACAGCGCGGCCTCCCCGGGACTCGCCAGCTCTTCCCGAACGCCAAGCCAGTCGCGCAGCGCCTTCAGCGCCATGCGTCCGACCGGAAGCTTGCGCTCCACCCGGCCCTTGCCGAGCACGACCACCTCGCCCGCCGCCAGGTCCAGATCCTCGCGGTCCAGCCCAACCAGCTCGGAAAGACGCATTCCACTGGAATACAGCAGCTCGAGCATGGCCAGATCGCGACGGCCCAGCGGCCCGTCCGGGCGCGCGTCGAGCAGACGCGTCACCTCGTCTACCTCCAAGACCTTGGGGAGCGGCCGGGGCGGACGAGGAGCGCGAATCCCGCGCGCCGGGTTGTCCTCCAGGCGGCGCGTCGCGACCAGATGGTCGAAAAACCCGCGCAGAGCTGACAGGCCGCGCTGGATGGACCGCGGAGACAGTCCCTGCCGAAACAGGCCCGCGGCGTAGCGCTGGACCTCGCCGTCGCGCGCCTGATCCACCGGGACCGACCGCTCCTCCAGCCAGCGAAGGAATTTTTGGACGTCGCGCGCGTAGCCCGCTACGGTGTGCTCCGAATAGTTGCGCTCCCAGCGCAGCTTGGCCCGGAACTCCTCCAGCCAGCGCTCCGGCGCTCGCGCGGGCTCGCTCACGAGCCGCGCCGGGGGTCGCAGAATCGGGAGATCAGCGCCGCGGTCAGATCGGCCACCCGCTGGAGCAAGGTCGTGTCGCCGTCCCGGTCCGCGCCGGGCGGCAACTCTCGACAGAGAACGCCGTACCGCCGCTGGCGCTTCAAGGGCGCGATCACCAAAGCGTCCGAATCCGCCCGCGACCCCGGCCACAGCGCCGCGACGGTCTCGCGATCCGCCAGCACCTGCGGACCCTTGCGGAACGCGGCCATGACCGCGCGCGCCAAGGGCGGGCGCTCGGGCACCCGGTACCGGGCCGCGACGCGCGGGATCTCCGGACGAATCCGGATCGCCCAGCCTGCGTTCGGGAAGTGCCGAAGCAGGCGCTTCTCCTGCGCCTGGATCGCCGCGCCCAGGCTCGCCGGACGATCCTGCAGGCTCTCCGTCGCCAGCGCCAGGGTGTGGTCGATCAGCTCCTGGTTGCTCGCGGCGATCTCCACCAGCTCCTCCAGCCGCTCGTTGTCCTCGCGCAACCGACGAATCCGGTGCTCCTGAAACGAGATGGTCCCGTCCTCGTCGCGCGGCAACCGCATTCGCGCCAGCAATTCTGGATGATCGGCCAGGAAGTCGGGGCGCTCCTCCAGAAACTCCTGGACGCGCTCGTCGGACAAGCGGTCGCGCGCGGCGGCTTTAGGCTTCGCGCTCATAGCTCCAGACTCCCCGTATAAGCGTATTCCGCGCTTCCGCGCAACGTCACGGACCGCCCCTCTCCCTCCCAGCGAACTTGGAGGTCGCCGCCGGGAAGCGACACCGCGACGTCCTCGCGCAGCTCTCCCGCCAGCCGGCCCACGACCACGGCCGCGCAGGCGCCGGTGCCGCAGCCCGGGGTCTCCCCGACCCCGCGCTCCCACACGCGCAGCCGGATGTGCCGGGGCGTGGAGATCTCCATGAAGCCCACGTTGGCGCGCCGGGGGAATTTCGGGTGGGTCTCGACGCGGGGGCCCAGCTCGCGCACCGGCGCGCTGGGGACGGAGTCGACGGTGAGCACCGCGTGCGGGTTTCCCATGGACACCGCGCCTAGCGAGAGATCCTCGCCGCCCACTTCCAAGGCATAGGACGACTGGCGGCCCCGATGCGAGAAGGGGATCTCGTCCGGCTCTAGACGCGGGACTCCCATGTCGACGCTCACCGAGCCATCGTCGCGCAGCCGTAGCGCCACCTCCCCCGAGGGCGCGCGCGCGCGCTGGCGCTCGGAGTCCGCGTATCCGCGGTCGGCGGCGTAGCGCGCCAAGCACCGCGCGCCGTTGCCGCATTGCCCCGCTGGCTGGCCGTCGGCGTTGTGAACGCGGTAGGCGAAATCGACATCCGGGTCGGGATCCAGAAACAAGATCTGATCGCAGCCGACTCCCGCGCGGCGATCCGCGATCCGCCGCAGCTGCGACGGCGTCAAGGAAATCTCGCGCGCCCAAGCGTCCAGCACGACGAAGTCGTTGCCCAAACTATGCATCTTGGTGAAGTCCAGCCGCATGAAGGCGTATTCTACTTCCGACCCGCGGGGGAGGCCCGGATTCTCTACCGACCGTACCAGCTTTGGCTCCCCGAGATCCGGGCGGGAAGCCAACCTCGCCGCCCGCGCGTCGGGCGAAAAGGAATCGCTTTGGATCGAGAACGTCGCGGCCGCGTTGACTAAAGCGACCATTTCGGGTTCGAGCTAGATGCCAAAACGCGGATATAGTCCACCTAGCGAGGAGGATATCATTAGGGGATCATTTGCGGAAGCGGCAATGCAACGTTCGGAAGAGATGCGCCGCCATCTCACAGAGAAAGCATGCGAGGACGCGGAGTTCCGCAATCGGCTCATGGATGACCCCAAGGGGGGCCATCGCCGAGAAGCTCAATATCGAGGCGCCCGACAATTTCGAGATCTAAGGCGCACGAGAGCGATATGACGACTCTTCATCTCGCCCTGCCGGCTGGTCCGGAGCTGGACGAGGAGCAACTCGAGTCGATCGCCGCCAGCCTTTGCTGCTGCCTCTAAAATCATCATGCCCGCCTGCTTTCTCGAGATAGACGGGCTGGATTCGGAAGCGACTTTGTAAGCAAAAAACTTCTGGCGTGGAGCGCTCGTATCGCGTCTTCTCTCACCAGAAGTTTTTGGCCGCCGCGTCCCGTTCCGCCGCGCCTCGACGGTAACCTTCCCAAAAAACTGTTCATGTCGGCGTTCGCGTGATGACGAGCGCGACCGACTCCCTCTCTCCACCTTTCGCGACCCGGTTCGGGGAGCGGGTCGTCGCGGCCCGCTGGCCCATCATCACCGCTACCCTGACGCTGGTCGCAGCCGCCGCGAGCGGCGGCATGCTTCTCAAGACCTCCACGAATTACCGGATGTTCTTCAGCGAGGACAACCCCCAGCTCCTGGCGTTCGAGCTCCTGGAAAACACCTGCGGGAAAAACGACAACGTCCGGTTCATGATCGTTCCGGAAGCGGGTAACTTCGCGTCGGAACAGGCGCTCGCCGCCACCATTTGGCTGACCAAGCGAGCGTGGCTCGCGCCACATTCCCGACGGGTGGACTCCATCACCAACTTCCAGCGCGCGACGGCGGGCGGCGACGATCTGCTCGTGCGCGACCTCGTCGACCCGCGAACCTTAGGCGACGCGGACGCGCGCGCCAGAATCCGAGAGACGGCCCTGAGCGAGCCACGGCTCGCCGGCAACCTGGTCGCCGCGACCGGGCTCGTGATCGTTTTCTCGGTCCTGGTCTCCATGGGACTGGGCGGATGGATCGGACTGCCGTTCACTCCTCCCACGGCCCCGGCCCCAACCATCGTGCTGATGGTCGTCGTGGCCAGTTGCATGCATCTTCTGGTGGCTACGCGACAACGCGTTCAGGCGGGGGACTCGAAACGCACCGCCATCGTCGAATCCCTCCAGATCAATCTGAGCCCGATTTTCCTGGCCAGCGCGACGACGGCGTTCGGCTTCTTGACCATGAACTTCTCCGAAGTGCCCCCGTACCGCCACCTCGGAACGTTCGTGGCAGCTGGGCGTCGGCGCCTCGTTCCTGCTTTCGGTCACGTTCCTGCCCGCGCTGCTCTCCCTCCTTCCCATGCGCGCCCCCACAACCCGGCGACGCGACCCGATGATGGCGGCTCTCGCGGAGTTCACGCTGCGCTGGCGCGCGCCACTGCTCTGGGGGTCGGCCGCCATCCCGCACAACGAGCTCAACGACGTTCTCGTGCATTTTTTTGACGAAAGCATCGAGTTCCGGCAGGATTCGGACTTCCTGGACGAGCGTCTGAGCGACAACACGGTGATCGAGTATTCGCTCAGCTCGCGCGGGCCGGGCG
Organism: uncultured candidatus Poriferisulfidus sp.; assembly: GCA_965116025.1. Classification (GTDB taxonomy): domain Bacteria; phylum Pseudomonadota; class Gammaproteobacteria; order Poriferisulfidales; family Poriferisulfidaceae; genus Poriferisulfidus. The sequence goes on along the minus strand of OZ220480.1, from coordinate 809,878 downwards.
AGATCTCCAACCCCGCGTACCTCGCGGACCTGGCCACCTTCGCCGACTGGTACCGGGCCCAGCCGGAGACCAGGCATGTCCTAACCATCAGCGACACCTTCCGACAACTCAACAAAAGCATGCACGGCGACGACCCGGATGCCTATCGATTGCCCGACAACCGAGAGCTCGCGGCGCAATATTTGCTGCTCTACGAGCTCTCGCTCCCCTTGGGGCTCGATCTCAACAACCAAATCGACATATCGAGATCCGCCACGCGCGTGACCGTGACCGCGAAGACGCTTTCCTCGCGCGAGACGCTGGAGCTGGACGCGCGCGCGCGTGGCTGAGCGACCACGCGCCAAACGTCGTCCGGGTTGAGGCATCGGGGCCCGCGCTGCTTTTCGCGCACATCGGACAACGCAACATTCGGGCCATGCTGCTCGGAACGGCCGTGGCACTCTTCGGCATCTCCCTCTTTCTGATCGTCGCCCTTCGCTCTCTCCGCCTCGGCCTCGTCAGCCTCGTGCCCAATCTCGTGCCTGGGGCGATGGGATTTGGCATCTGGGGGCTGGCGGTGGGAGAGGTCGGGCTGGCGCTGTCGGTCGTGCTGGCCATGACCATCGGCATCGTGGTGGACGACACGGTTCATTTCCTGAGCAAATACCGTCGCGCGCGCCGCGAGCGCGGCGCCACTCCCGACGACGCGGTCCGCTACGCGTTCCAAACCGCCGGGCCCGCGCTGCTCACCACCTCGCTCGCGCTGGTCGGAGGCTTTCTGATCCTGGTCTTGTCGCCCTTCGTCCCCACCATGCAGGTCGGCTTGCTCACGGCGTTGATCATCGCGTTCGCGCTGGTCGCCGATCTCTTCTTTCTGCCACCCCTGCTGGTCGCCGTGGACCGAAAAACCCTCCTGAAGCGGCAAGCCTGTCCGTCCGTCCGGGCGGCTAGCGACGATACTGTTGCTTTAAGACGGAATTGGGCATAATTGGGGGGTCCAGTCGCGGACCTGGCGGGACAGATGCCCATGCGCCTGAATAAGGTAGGAACTCGCCTTTCGCTTGACGCCGTGGGGCTTGACCTGCCCCCAGCTGGACGCGACACGCTCCTTGAGGAGCTCCCCGAGAAGATCGGCCTTAGTCCCCCCCCCCCCCCCCCCCCCCCCATCCCCCGCTTCACCGGAGCCGGGCGAAGTCCGAGCGCGTCCACCGCGTCCGCCAGCTCCTGCAAGCGGTAGCGATCCGCCACGATCGCCTGCGGCTCCCCGTAGCGCTCCAGCGCGAGCCGGAGCAGGTCGAGCGGGTCGGGAACGCGCTTGCCCTCGATGATCGCCAGCTCCCCCCGGCGGCGCATGGTCAGGTAGAGTCCGGACTCCACCCGGTCGGCCCGCTCCCGCGCGTCCAGCGTCGGGTCGGAGCCGACCACCGCCATGCAATCGAGCAAGCCCGTGTCCGGCCAGTACGCCGCGCAGGCGCTCCAAGATTGCCCCCCGCCCATGTCCACGCCCCAGATCGGCTCCCCCTCGCGCTCCGAGCCGAGCGGCAACGCCGCCCACGTGTTCGCGTCGATCAGAAATTGCCGCCCCTGCTCGCTGGTTCCGAGATTCAGCCGGTACGCCCGGAAGCCATGCGCCGACGCCTCATCCCGCCGGGCGTGTTCCAGCTCCGCGCGGATCGCGGCGGCCAGCGTCGGAGCGCTCGACAGGCCGGGATTGGCCCGCTTCACGTTCGCCCAGGTCAGCGCGTCATCCTTCGCCTGATACAGCCGCGTCCAGATCCCCGGCCCGCCCTCGCGGAGCAGGCGCGACATCCAATGATCCCGACGGGTCGGCGCCGTCGATATGGCCAGAATGCGGCTAGCCCCCTGCTTGCCGCTCGCGGTCAAGATCGCGTTCCACAGCCGCTCGCTCTCGTTGACCTGCCACTGGGCGGCCTCATCAAGGATCGACAGGGCCGGGGCCAGCCCGTGAAGCGTCCGGGGATTCGTTCCGCAACACCGCAGGCGAATGCCGGCGGGCAAATACTCCAGCTCGAACCTGTTGGCGCTGTCCTGGATGCGCCACGCCTTCCGGTCGCGCTCGATGAACGGCGCCAAGAAATCGCGCGCCAGCCCGCCCGTTCGGACGGCCTGCGCGAAACTGGCCGCCACCACCAGGACGCTCGATCAGGACTGAGCGAGCGGCCCAACTAGTGTAGTGTACGTCAATAATATATATTTATGCTACACTTCGCCGGATTGCCGCGATCAGGAGGAGAATCGCATGCGCCGCGCCATTCCCATCGAGCTCAGCGCCGAGGAGCTCGCCGCCCTGAGCGAGACGGCTCGCTCGAGCCTCTCCAGCGTTCGCGACGCGTTTCGCGCTCGCGTCGTGCTGCTCGCCGCCGAGGGCCGGCGCACCATCGACATCGCCGATCAACTGGACGCGAGCGCCAGCACGGTGGCGAAGTGGAGGAACCGCTTCGCCGAGCGGCGCCTGGCCGGGCTGTCCGACCGTCCTGGGCGAGGGCGCAAGCGGACCTACGGCGACGACGTGGTCAAGCGCATCGTCGAGGACACCCTGCATGACGCTCCCGAACAGGCCACGCATTGGTCGACCCGTGGCATGGCTCAGCACGCCGGGGTGAGCCACGCCACCGTTCACAAGATCTGGCGCGCGCACGGGCTGAAGCCGCATCTGGTCCAAACGTTCAAGCTGTCCACCGACGAGCGCTTCGTCGAGAAGCTGCGCGACGTCGTCGGGCTGTATCTGGACCCGCCTGAGCATGCCTTGGTCCTGTGCGTCGACGAGAAGTCGCAGATCCAGGCGCTGGATCGCACCCAGCCCGGATTGCCGATGAAGAAGGGGCGCGCCGGAACCATGACGCACGACTACAAGCGGCACGGGACCACCACCTTGTTCGCGGCCCTGAACGCCGTGGACGGCACGGTGCTCGGGCGTTGCTACCAGCGCCATCGGCATGTCGAGTTCCTGCGCTTCCTGCGGGAGATCGACGGGCATGTCCCGAAGGAGCTGGAGGTCCACCTGATCGTGGACAACTACGCCACCCACAAGCATCGCAAGGTGAGGGAATGGTTCGCGCGGCGGCCGCGTTTCCACGTCCACTTCACGCCGACCTCGGCGTCCTGGCTGAACCTGGTGGAGCGGTTCTTCCGGGAGCTGACGGAGCGGCGCGTGCGGCGGGGGGTGTTCCGAAGCGTGCGGGAGCTGACCCGGGCGATCCACGATTTTCTGGATCATCACAACGCCGACCCGAAGCCGTTCTCGTGGAGCAAGACGCCCGAGCAGATCCTGGACAAGCTGGCGCCCCTCCGCGCCAAGCAAGTATAAATATCTCTAATTAGATTACACTACACTAGGGCGGCGGCGGCCAATGCCGCGCAGGTCGTACTCTTGCCCGCTCCGCGAGCCATGCTCACGGCGGCTATCCGAGTGTCGGGCGCGAGTGCCCCGCGTAGGAACTCGCGCTGCCAAGCGCGTAAAGTGACCCGCTCCCCGCGTCCGGGGCCTTCAGGTACTTCGAGGGTCTCTATCCAGCCCGCCGTGTCGCGGGCAAGTCCTTTTAGGCGTGATGTCGCCATGGCGTCTGAGATCGGTATCTCAGACGCTGGACGCTAACGCGCCCGTCCGCGCTCTTGCGCGGCCTCCCTCCCGACGGGGTGAAGCCCAGCCCATTCTCCGCGAGGCTCGATAGCGCGGTGGAACCAGGTATGCGAATGTCAATCGTTGCCATGCCCGCCATCCTAGACGCTCGCGGCCTATCAGTCAATAGCGTAGCCGCGAGCCAATTCCCCACCCCCGCTCCACTTTCGAGCCAATCAAAAATGTTTGCATATCCCAGGCCCGCCGCGCACCACTACACGGGGCATCAATCAAGCCGACAGGGCACCCGACGCTAGGGCGCGATTTCCACTTTCCACTAGGGCGGAATTTCCACTTCCGGGCTATTCGCCTAGCAACTCCTTGCGGTCGCGCCATCCTTGTACAAAGCCGTCCATCCTTCCAAGCAGTGTGCAAGCGTCTCCATTCCTTGTCATGCCGTCCTCGTCCTTTAAGTCAGAATCAAATGTAGCCACAAATAGGTTCCAATACTCGATATTCCTAGTAACGTCCCATCCTGCTTTACGCCCCCAAAAGAAGCCCATGGCGTATTCAAAATAGGGTCGGCTGTCGCCAAACTCGTGCTGGCGGCAAAACTCCGGTGGCGCCGCCGCCGCGCTCCCCGCGAGACAGAACGCCAGCGCGAACAGCGCGAGCCTCATCCTAGAAAATCAAAGTCCGATTCGGTCAAGTCCGAAGCTACGCCGACCAGCGTCACGCTCCAGTCATTTGCATGCGAGCCGGTTATTCTTACAAAAGGCTCTGCCGCTCCCTGGTAGATAGGGTCTGTTTCATCCTTGATTATCAAGTCCTCAAAACTCAAGCCCAACTCGGACGCGAACACGATCATTTCCTTGTCTTCATAATCATAAATCGTATCGTGTCCACTATTCGGGCCGAAGACAAAGCGATCATCGCCCTTGCCGCCAAATAGCGTGTCATTGCCCGCGCCGCCATCCATCGTGTCATCGCCTAGGCCGCCTTCCATCCGGTCATTGCCCGCGCCGCCATCCATCGTGTCATCGCCTAGGCCGCCTTCCATCCGGTCATTGCCCGCGCCGCCATCCATCGTGTCATCGCCTAGGCCGCCATCCATCCGGTCTTTGCCCGCGCCGCCATCCATCGTGTCATCGCCTAGGCCGCCTTCCATCCGGTCATTGCCCTTGCCGCCATTCATCGTGTCGGCACCTGGGCCGCCATTCATCGTGTCCTCGCCTTTACCGCCATTCATCGTGTCGGCGCCTGGGCCGCCAATCATCGTGTCATTGCCTTTACCGCCATGCAGGATATCAGCCGCACCATCGGGCTGTTTCGGGTATGGGTAATTTCCCCCTTCGTAGATTCGATGCATCCCTTCAGGGAGCGGTGTTGATCCGTCTTGGTGTCTAAACTCCCCTTCTTCGTATATCCACTTCTCGTCTTCGTATATCCACTCCCCGATTTTTTCGCTGAAGTTTCTATATATGACATCTCTATGTTGCCACTCGCTCGGTCTGCCTACCGACATGGTCTTGATTAGCATACGATCTCCGAAGATCAGGTCATCGCCCGCACCGCCGAAGATTATGTCTTTACCTTCACCGCCCTGCATCTGGTCGTTGCCTTCACCGCCCTTCATCCAGTCTTTGCCCTTGCCGCCATTCATCGTGTCATCGCCTAGGCCACCCTTCATCGTGTCTTTACCTTCACCGCCATGCATCGTGTCATCGCCTTTACCGCCATGCATCGTGTCATCACCTTCACCGCCGCTCATCTTGGCAGATGAATCGTAACTCCGCATCAGGTCGTTCCCCGGCCCGCCAGTTATGGAACTCCCCCCGTAAAGTTTGTCATTGCCATTACCGCCAGATATCACGCCTCCAGCATCGTAAGTACTCGTCCCTAAAGGCTTTTGAGACTTGCCCGCCGCGTAAATCGTATCGTTGCCTTCGCCCCCCCATATATAATCGTTGTACCTACCATAGATAATGTCATCGCCGCCGTAGCCAAAAACGAAGTACGCTGCTCCCGCATCGAACTCGTCATCCCCTTCTGTTCCCTTAGTTGAATATCCGACCGTGTACTTCACGCCTTTTATCCATATCGTTCTAGCCATGCCGTCATCCTCCTTGACAATTTCGTTGCGCGAGCCGCGCCCGTGTAATTTATCTTACACGCCCTCATTTCAGACATCCTGACCTAGTGCATTATAGGATGACGCGTTATCGCTCTTCGGACGGTTCGTCGGCGACGCGATAGACGAGCCGGAGGTCGGTTCCGGGGTAGCGGGTTTCGGTTCGATTGAGCTCGTCGAGCAGCGGGCGGAGGGCTCGCTCGGCGGCGGCGTTGGCGAAGCCGAGCAACTCGACCTCAAGGACGCCGCGCTCCGGGTCGGGCCGGAGATGGGCGTCGGCCCGCATCAGGGCGGCGAGCGCTTTGCGCGTCAGGGGCTTCCGCCCCGGCGCCGCGACCGAGGCCGCCATCATGCGGGTCTCGGCGCGGTAGCAGATCATGCGGATGAGATCGGCGAACAGGCGCCGGGCGACCGGCAAGGCGTCGAGCCGCCGCTCCTTCGGGAGCTCCCCGGCGCGCACGTGGGCGGGCGAAATGAGGAAACGCCTACAGGGAGAGTTCACGGAGCTCCCCGGCGCGCACGTGGGCGGGTAGCCGGTCGCGGCGGAGCGTCTCTTCCTCAAGACGCTTCCGAAGCGCGCGCGCCTCGGCCTCAAGCCCGGTCGCGTCCATTCCCTTCGCGCGCTTCCCGCGGACCCGCGTCTCGACGGACTGAAGCCTCCGCTTGATGCGCTCGACTTCTTTCCGCGCCTCCCGCCGCTCGGGATTGACCACCCGGGTCTCCGGGTCGAGCGGCTCCACGGCATGCTCCGGCAAGGCGTCGAGCCGGAACTCCTCGCGCATGTACTTGAAGAAGTTCTCTTGCGACCAGCGCGAGAACATGGCGCCGGCGACCTCCTCGGTCGGCATGTCCGGATGGGTCGTGATCAGCGCCGCCTGCCGCCCGCTCTCCAGCAGGCGGCGGATCTCCCGAACCTGAAGGCCGTCGCGCAGCTCGACCCGGCGTTCGGCCAGCGAGACGGTCAGCGAGCCGCCCCTCCCGACCGGGCCGTGAACCGGAACCGCGCGGGAGCGGAACTCCGCGCGCGGCCAGTCGTCTTCCCGGGAGCCCTTGCGCCACGTCACGCAGGCGACGCCGCGGCGCGCCAGGCGCGCGAACAGCTGCGGGCTCCAGCCCTCGCGGTCGAACACCAGGGTGGCCACGGGGCGCCCGCCCTGGCGCAGGTCCGGCGCGTCCGCCGGCACCCGCCCCATCCGCTCCAGCTCGGGCAGGACGTCCTCCTCCAGGGCGCGCGTCAGCTTCGGGTCCAGCTTCTTATGCAGGCACAGCAGGGGCTTGCCGCCAAGGACGTTGACCCAGTAGCTGGCGGACGCCGGCAGACACAGCTTCTGGCGCGAGACGAAGCCCTTGGGCAAGCGCCCCTTTCGTCCGTGGTAGACCTTGACGTGGCCGTCCACGGCCAAGGTCATCCAGTCGTCGCGCTCGTCCTCCATCCAGGCGCGCGCCAAGGCGCTCTGCCAAGCGTGGACGGTCTCCTCGGCATCGGCGATCAGGGCCGTCTTCTGGCGCAGGGTCTTGACCTCGGGGCAGCGGTCGAGCCCGAGCGGGAGGCCCCACTCTCCGGGCGCCTGGTGGCGCAGGGCCTCGGGGGCGCGGGCGCGGGAGAGGGTCAGGAAAGCGCAGGTGAGCAGGACGGCGGACAGTCCGTAGTAGCCGTCGGGCAGGCGGAGCATGCGGCGGGCGGGCTCCAGCAGTCCTTCCCGGAGCAGGGCGGGAAGGGCGGCGAGGACGCCGCCGCCGGCGACCGAGCGGGCCGGGCGGTCGAAGCGGGGCGCGGCCTCGGCCAGCGTTCCGGCGGCGGCGAGCCGCCGGCGCTCGTCGTCCAGGCGGCGGGTTCGCCTCACGCCCCGCCTTCGCCCTGTGGGATTCACCAATTCTAGGGCGGCACACCCGACCCGCCGCTCGAATCGTGACCACGCCCGCCGTGAACGCGAGCGCATGACATATGAAGGAAGGGCTTCCGCGTGATCCAATTCGTTGCGCACACGGGAAAACCGATTGGACCGTCGAAGTCAGGAGCGAGGCTGTGCGATACAATCCGTCATGGACAGCATTGCGGCTCACGCCGCGGGCAGCCTCCGAAAGCCTTGTTCGGTGCTGTCCCCGGGAAATGGGTGCTTTGGCCGCCCGTCTCTTTGGTTCTCACCCATGAGGTCGAGGGCAACACGCTCGCCCGCCTCGCCTCAAAACGCGAGGAGCGTGGACAGCGAGGCCGTAAAGATCCTGTCGCGCGTGGGCGTTTCTCGAAAGGGTTCCCGCTTATTGGGTCAAAGGCCAAGCGAAGATCAGGAAGAAAACGTACGCCTTGACGCGCTCGACCCGATCATCGACCAGCGTCAGCTTGATGTGGTGGATGCCGCGCACGAGCGCGAACGAGCCAGATTCGCCGGAGAAAGCCGTCGAGCCGGACCAAGCGAACAACTCAGGCAACTTCTCTGGGATCGAGAATCGCTCCGCGAGCAGGCCATCGATGAGAGGGGTCCAATGCCGAATGTCCTTGAGCCACTGCCCTTCCTGGGCGAAAAAACTTACTCCGAGATTTGAGCCCACGCCATTTTCCGTCACGTCGCAGTGGATTCCCATATAGGAAAACGCCTCGCGGCGCTCGAAACGTGATATGGTCGATGCCGCCAGCGCGCGCCGTCCAGGCCAGTTCGCGCGCTCCAGAAACCCCGCGACATCCTCGGCTTTCTGGAATCCCGTGGCCGTCAATCGAGTGGCTTTCGCGCGTGACGGGAAGGCGCCGATCGCTCGCATTTCCGTGTCTGGCCTCATCGCCAGATACACCTGATCGATTCGTCGACGCTCGGCTTCGCTCAATTCCCGGCCCGTCGCGGAAGCCACGGCGTCGGCCACCGTCCTCAAGCCTTGGAGATTCCGGTCGGAGCCGTCACCAGCCAGAACTCGCTCGTCGGGATACAGAAAGACGCCTGGAGACGGAGGCGTCCCGTCCGGCATCCTGTCGATGTCGTATTCCAGCAGCATCTTCTGGCCGACGACGCGACGCAATGGGGAGTCTTCCGGCTTCATCTCGCGTAGCAACCAAGCGATGCCCGAGGCTGACGGATCGCGATCCTCGAGTTTCTCCCTCGTCTCGAAAAATTCCGCCGACTGACTGCCGCCGACGAGCGAGACTCCCAGATCCGCTCTCGGTCGAGAATCGCTTAACGGAATCTCGAAGCCGAAAGGGAAGGCTGCCATCGTCACGGGCAACTCATAAGCGCGCTCCAGCACGCCGGCCCACTCCTCGTCGCCAATCAATACGGGCGAGACATGCTTTCGAAGCCGTTCCAGCAACGCCCCTAAGGAATCCGCCTCGCGAAGGAGGCGGCGCTCTGTGTTGGGCCATTGCTCGGCGACGCTCATGCATGCGGCCCAGCTGATCGCGGGGCGCCGCGCCCCATCACACGAGAACCGGGACCGGGTTTAGATCCGCTTCCGCGAGAGGAGTTTCGCGCCACTTCATCTCGACCGGCACGCCGAACAGGCGACCGGGCGCGAAGCGCTCCCAAAAATGGCGCAGGCCGGGCACGATGACCCTCGCCACCGGCATACCGATATCGGGACGAGTCTGGTCGAGCGCCAAAAACTCCAGGCCCTTGCTCTCGACCAAGGCGCGGCACCATTCGATATCCTCTCTGACATCCGTGGTGTCGGGGACGGGATAGTCCGATTTTCCACGCTGGGTGGAATCGCCATCCGGCGCCAAATAGGAATGCTCCGAGAGCTTCGCGTTTCGCCACCACCAGAGACACATCGGATCGTCTACGTCATGGCCGCAACCGCCGCGCTCCGACCCTTGGGCCCAGTTCAGAAACTGATTCAGCTCGCATACCGCGCGCGAGACCGCGATATGCGGATCGGAATGCGCGCCCGCTCCGTAGATGATGTCTTCCGTTTCCTTGTCGGTTCGCCTCGAGACCGCGACGAAAGTCGGGATCCCGAGATCATGCGTGGCGTCCAGCACCCACATCTCCCGGCCGAAACCCTGGTAGCGAGCGCGCGCGGTCGAGAGATATTCGTCATCGAAGCTCTCCAGGCTCACCTCGGGCAGGCGTAGCCGGTTATACCACCAGACCGCGAAGGCGTCTCGCTCGACCAATTCGAAGAAGCCCTGAAGAATAGCTTCTTCCAGCGTATTGCCAGCCGCGCAACCATTCGAATCCGCCTTCAGATCCGAATCTCCTCGCCTCTCGTCAGGCATTCCGTAGAGCACGGAAGTCGGCAAATAGCGATGCCGGCCCTGGGTCAGCGACCATACGGGTGACCAATCGATTTCCGCCTCTGGGTCAAACCGCGCCGGAACGAAGTTATAGGGATGGCCCCGAGCGTTGATTCGCTCGGCGTTCTCCAGCTGACGGTCGCTGAACAGCTGGACCTCGTTCGGATGGATGGCTTCCAATTCGCCCGCCTTGAGAAAATCGACGAAACGCTTTCGGCGACGGATCTCGTCGCCATGGAACGCGCTGGAATAACGCTCGACCGCCTCGCAAAGCGCGCTCGCCTCGGCCTGTCGAGGCGTGCTCCCCTTGCCCGCGCTCTTGTTTCGCAGGCTACGTCGCAGCGAGCTCAGCCTGTCGCTTCTCAGCGCGAAATTGCTTCCGGCCCAGTAGACATGCAACCACGGATCGCCATCCTCCGTAACGCGCGTCAGCCACGACACGACCCCGCTGACCGAGCTGATCAGGTGGCGATACTTGCCCAAGGTCTCCTCCGGGGACACCGAGCGCGCGCCACCACTGTCGCGGACGTTTTTCGGGCTCGGCTTCAAGAGCGCGGGAGTCGCCGGGCGGTCGGCGCGGAACAACGCCTCGTCGCCGCACTCGAGACACTGCGGACGACGCGCCACCTGATGGCGCGCGCTCTCGAGGCGGGCGACATCCATGGAGATGACCTGCTCGTGAAGCGGCGCTTTTTCTCGGAAAACCAGCCACTTGGCGATTTCGGCCGCGGCCAGACCGTAGATCGCCGCCAAGACGGCGGGCTCAGCGACATTGGGCAGGAAAGCCGCCTCCTCGCCAGAAAGGTTGCGCAAGAAGTTATGGACTTCCTGATGTCCCCGGAGACGGTACGCCAGACAAGCCCAGCAAGGCCCCCCTTCCGCCGGCCGGAAAATCGGTCCGAATAAAGGGCGGATTCCTTTCGGTCTGATCAGCGTCCACGGCACGCCCGATTCGATGTGCCGCCGATTCGCGGCGGCATGCCGCTCATCAAGATAGTCGGCGCACGAGACGACGACCAGAGTCGGACGGCCCGCGCCAACGCTCACGCCCATGGCGCCAAGCCGGCGGGCCAGCTCGGCGTCATCGCCCACGACTTCCACTCTCGATTCCGCGAGACGCTCCTCAGCGTATCGGGGAGAGGCCCCCAGAGAAGTCCAAAACGCCGCGGACCCGCGATCCATGGCGTGCTCTCCAGAAACGATATAGCCCCGGGAGGCCAGAGCCCGCAACGCCGCCTGAACCCGCGATTCCGAGCGCGCGGGCGAAAGCGCGGCGATGATGTCGCGGCGGGAGCGAGACCCATCGAGCAACGGGAGAAGTTCCGCGTGGATTGGCTCGCGAAGCAACGTGTTGAAACGCTCGGAAACCAAGAGCGTCCGTCCGGCGTCGATCTCGCGAAACTCAAGGTGCGGAGTGATCGCGGGCCTCTCGATGGGGCCTATCTCGGCGGCCGCGACTTCGCTCAGAATTCCACGGCTGGGAGCCGCTCGCGGCGACGCTTCGTCATCAGGCTTTCCGTCCACGCCTGATCTTCCCGCTGGCTGGGCCTGGTCACGCGGGATCGCGTCCCGGCATAGCCCGTCCGCGCCACGCTTCACGCCAGAAGATCCAATGCCGTCGGCCGCTCTAAGGGAGCTGGCCGGTTTCCACGATTCTCGAGCTCGACGCGCGCGCGAATTTCGGCGCGGGGCGCTTCCGAGTCATGCCGTCAGCGCGTCAATGTCGGCGCCCGCTTGAGAGGCGGTCTCGCGGATCGCCTTGGTCAAATCGTCAAAATCGTCCTGTCCGCAGGCGCGGGCGATCACCTCCTTGATTTCTGGAGTCGCCGCTTCCGCCGACGCGCGATCTTTCTTCACCAGTCGCAGGATGCCCCGCAGGTTCCGCCACATCTTCGCGGCGCTTTCCAGGCGTTCCGCGAGATCCGCGGGAACCACCCCGCTTTCGCCCGCGACCCGGAAAATCAAGATCGCGTCGGTAGCTAGAAGATCAGGGACGTCGTCCACATGCTTCAGCTGCAGGAATCTGGCGGCGCGCTCGACATCCCGGCCGCCGCCACGCATGTCGCGGATCGAGGGCGATCCGGATTCGGCGACTTGTCCGTCCCTCTCGCGCGCCTCAGCGAGCAGCGCGTCCCGCGCCGCGCCATGGGTCAGGACTTCCTGCCGCGTCTCGGCGAGTCGCCTTCCGGTCTCGGAGGTTCTAGCCCCAAAAACGAGCCGCGTCCGGGCTAGCTCGAGCGCGTCCTCGGCGGACGTGGCGGACCGACAGCGCTCCACGAACTCAGCGAGGGAATAGACCATTCTCTCCTCCTCGTCCTTCGCGACCGGCGCGAGCAGCAAATTGACGCGCGACAAAGAACGGAGCGCCTCGACGAATCGACCGCACGCCGCTTCGTAGTCGTGGGATTCCGAGGCCGCTCCTTGATGCACGATCACGGGGCGGAACTTGACCCCAGGGGTCGTCTCGCCACCGCCCAGCTCTCCCGATATCGCCACGGCCACGCTCCCCTCCTCGACTCGCCACGCGTAGAGATCGGAGAGAACTTTTTGGGCCGCCACCAGCGAGGCGGAAATCGAGGCTTCGGCGACGTTGGACAGCGCCGTCGCGGCCTCAGCTGGCGACAGGCTTCCGCGCGCCGTATGCATGCAGATCTGGAACGTCTTGTCGTTCGACCAGCGCCGCGCGATCTCCACCGCCTCCCGGATTCCCTGGAACGGGATCTCCGCGATCCGCTCCCTCATCTCGGAGACTCCGAACTCGCGGGTCCAGTACAGGCGAGCGAGGCCGCGCCGAGCGACCCTCTCGAACTCCGCGTCCGGCCCGAAGCCGCCCGGAAGGTCCAGGTCCGTGAATTCCCTGCTCCGCAAGTTTTCCAGCAACTCCGGAGACTCGTCTACCCAGTCGGCGAGAAGGGGCGCGGTATCGAGAATTTCGCGAATCGTCTCGAACGCGTCCGGGTACGCGGCATACGCCCGACTCTCGTAAGCGCGCCAGTCCTTGATCTCCGGATAGAACTTCTCGCGCCAGCGATCAACCAGCGGGTCCATCGTCTTGAACCAGCGTCGGGGGAACGCGGCCAGCCCGATCATCCGCAGGTAGCTTCCCGGCAGCTTGGGGGACTCGTCCTCGCCATAGTGCTGCAACAACGGATAATGCCGAATCATCTCGATATGGTGATCGGCATGGCGTTGCATGTTGTAGAAAAGCCAGTTCGTGAGCCTGCTCGAGGCGCTCCAGGAGTGCCACGGCCGCACTTTCTCGTATCGACCGCTCGGCAAGCGAATGCGTTGCAAGCCGTAGTGCTGGACATAGTTGATGATCTTCATAAAGAGGATCACGCTGAAGCAAAGAGCCACGTAGATCAGCAACGCCCACGGCCCGCCCATCCAGTACACCAGCGCGTACCACGCCCCGACTCCGGCGATGTGGCGCCAGAACGGATTCGCGTGATGCCAGACGGGCAAGCGCCGGCGAGCGAGACGGTCGCGCGCGAATCGCCAAGACTCGAGAAGACTGTTCTTCAAATCTCCGGGTATGAGTTGCCAAAAGCTCACGCCTTTGGGAGCGGTCCCGGAATCCATCGGCGTGCAGGCGAGCACGTGATGGACGTAGACATGCTCGGTCGCGTAATGCGGATAAGACGCGGAGGCCAGCAGAAACTCGCCGAGCCAGCGTTCCCACGTGGCCTGCCGGTGGATCAGCTCATGGCCGATGATGAAAACCGCTTGGGAGACGTTGACCAGCGCCAGCGCCACCAGCGCGATTTCCCAAATGGCCAAATGGTCGGCGACGAGAATCTGCCAGAGCGAGAAGACCAGCGTCAGAGGCCACAGGATCGACCACAGCCAGAGCGGCGCCTCGTACCAAGGCAGGCGGCCCGCCAGCGGCGCGCTCGGGTCCATATTCCGCTCTTCTTCCCCAAACGCGCCATCAAGAACCTTCACCAGCGCGATGAAGAGGAGCGGCCCCGCGGTCCACCAGCCGCCATGCGTCGCGGCGAGCGCGAGCAACGGAAAAACTAAGAGGGGCAGGAAGTGCGGCAAGGCGTTCCCGATCGAGGGATCGAGAGCCTTTCCCTTCAGGCCGCCCGCCTCTGCCCTGACTTCCGCCATCACGGCCTCCTCGCCAGTCCGTCCGCCAGCATCTTGGCATTGTCCACGTCGAGATGGCTCTGTCAAGGAGCGGCGCGCCCATGTCCGAAGAGCAAGAAGCCATGCGCGCGAGCGCGCGATACGGCTGGCGCATGCCGCCTCTGGAACCATGGAGCGGGGTGGTCGCGACCCTTGAGGAGGCGGGCTTCGAGCGGATCCGGGCGCGGGACTTTTCCTTCGATGCGATGCCCGCCACGAAGAGGCTTCGAGAGCGCTGGTCCAAGAACGCGGAGGGCTTCCACGCGCTCAGCGCGGACGAGAGAAACCGGCAGATCTATCCGGCGCGCCGCGACAGCATCGTGGAGCTACGTCTGAACCACCATCTCTGAGCGCTCGCCGGGCGACCGCGCTCCGCCGCCAAAGGGAAAGCGGAAAACGCGCCAACGGGGCGCCTCGAATGACGCGCCTCCGGCACGAGGCCAGACCGTATCAGGCGATCTGCCGCCGCACCAGATTCCAGAAGACTCCGCTGATCTCCATCAGCGTCTCGAACGTCCCGATCTCGACCACCTTTCCCTCCCGCATCACGTAGATTCGGTCCGCCTGGCGCAAGGTCGAGAGGCGATGGGCGATCACGATCCGGGTGGATCGAAGATTCGCCAGATTGTCCATGATTCTGGCCTGATTGTCGTTATCGAGCCAATTCGTCGCCTCGTCGAGCAGCATGACCCGAGGATGCTCGATCAGCGCGTGCGCGATCATGATGCGCTGGCTTTCGCCTCCGGACGTGAGGCCGCCACCCCCGACGCAGGTCATCATTCCCATGGGCATCGCCCGGATGTCGCGCTCGACCGAGGCGGCCCGGGCCACCGCCCAGGCCTCCTCGGCCCCCACGCCTTCCTGATCCCCGACGATGTTGTCCCAGATATCCTCCGGGTGAAGCTGCACGTCCTGCGGCACGACGCCGACCTTCCGGCGCAGCTGCTTGAGATTCAGGCGTCTCAGGTCGCGCCCGTCGTAGTACACCGCGCCGGACGACGGCTGGTCCAGGCCGAGGGCGATTCGGAAGATCGTGCTCTTGCCCGCCCCCGATTCCCCGGCGATGGCGACGAACTCGCCCGGATGGGCGCGAATCGTGACATCGTCGAGAATCAGGGGACCTTCGGGGTCGTACCGGAACGTGATATGGTCGAGCGCCACCTCGCCTCCCAGACTCTCGACCCGCTCTCCCTCGGAGCTCGTCTCCGGAGTCGCGGACAGAAACGGGCGGATCTGCCGGAAAGCCGAGACGATGGCGGCGACCGCGCCGAACGAGGAGCCCAGCTTGGCGACCGCCACCTGGAACACCATGAACGCGAGATAGACGACCAGAAAGTCCCCGACCTCGACGCCCTCCCGGCCCGGCTCCATCATCAGAAACAGCGCGGCGCCGCCCAGCAGCGGCACCGCGGCCCCGAACGCCCGCGAATGGTCTTCCAGGGCTCCCAGCCCGGACTCCGCGCGCTTCCGCTCGCGGTATCCTCGCGCCAGCACCGCGAAGGCGGTTCCCTCCGCGTCACCGACCCGCAGTTTGGAAATGCCGTTCGTGAACTGAAACAGCTGGCCGGCCATGCGATGAACGGTTCGCGTCACCCGGTCGTGCGGAGGGACTTGCCGCAGGCCCAGCGCCAGGGTCACGGCCAGAGAGAAGAATCCGAAAACGACCGTGACGATCCCCAGCGTCGCGTCGTGATAGAAGATCAGAAGAAAGGCCGGAAGCGAGAAGACGATGGACAGCGCCGCGGTGGCGACCACGTCCCGCGCGGCGTCGCGAAGAGTCTGGAACGTCATGCCCCGCATGGCGAGATCGCCCGCCGGGTAGCGGCGCAGGAGACTCAAGGGCAATCGGAGCAACCGATCCCAGAACGCGGCCTCGAGTCGGAACGCGCCGCGCCCCTCGAGACGCATGAGCGCCATGCCCTGAAGGATATGCAGCAGCGCCCCGGCCAAGGCGAGCGCGGCCAAGGTCGCGACCGCCAAGCGCAGCAAGCCGACCTCGCCCGTCGGAATGACCTCGTCGGCGACGAAACCGACCATGGCGGCGGGCGCCAGCATGACCAGCCCACCGATCAGGCCAGCGGCCACGAATCGCAGGAAGTCCGCGGCCAAGCCCTTCCGGACGAGTCGGTACAGATCCCGCGGCCGCGCCTCGCCCGGCGTCAGCGGCTGGTAGAACACCCACGCGTCAGGACCGAGCGCCTTCGCTCGCTGGGGAGTCACCCGAACGCCGCGCGAGCCCGCTCGCTCCACTTCCCGATAGCGCCCGAGCGCCCCGGGCAGCAAAGCCACGGGCCGCCCGTCGGCTTCTCGAAACGCCAGCATCGCGCCGCCGTCTCCCACCCACCATCGCTCTTCCCAAGCGAGCCGCACCTGCCGGGCGCGCGCCCCGGAAGCGTCCAGGACGTCGCCGAGCGCGGGAACCGAATCGGTGGCGCCCGGCCTGGCGGGCCACTGAAATTCGATGCCCTCACGCTCCCCGATGACTTTCAGCGCCTCGAGCAAGGCCTCGCCCTTCGCGTCGGCCGCTCCTTGATCCGGACGATCATAAAGGTTGAACAGGTGGCGACGGGCGCGATCCTCGTCGCCACGGCGGTTCGTGACGCGGTCCCGCTCCAGATTCGCCTGATCGGCGGCGGCCAAATCGCGATTGAGCCGCTCATGAGCGAACGCGGTCCCGTGGAAGCTCGCCAAGGCCGGCAGAAGAAGCCCCTCTTCGGCGAGCTCTCGGGAGGAGCGGACGGAAACTTTCGTCGTCTCCATCAACGTCAGCCAGGTCGCCGGCGTGAGCGGCGTGGCGGCCCTGTCGGGCAAATCGCTCTCGGCCGGATCGATCAACCCCAGAAACAGTCCCGCGCCCTGAGGCAGCCGCGATATCCACGCCACGCCCTGCCGGGACGAGAGCGTGTCACCCGCGTTGAGCGAGAGCTCGCCGGGCTGGATGGGCGAATCGGGTCGCGGCCGGCGCCCCGCGTCTCGGGAAAGCTCGGTGGAGAGATCCGCGATCCACGCGTCGATCCGCTCGGCCAATTCCGCGCTCGAGATCGCGCTCAGGCGCTCGGTGGAAAGGCGGCGCAGCACCGTGCCCGGCAAGCCTTTCGCCCTCAAGCTGAACGCCGTGCCCTTTATTTGCGGAGCCACGCCCGGCAAGAGACGCCCGGCGTCGGCGCGAAACAGATGTTGCGGAGACGCCTGGTCCTCGCCATCCTGGCGCTCGACCAGAAATAGATCGACCGCGCCCTTCTCGATGAACCAGGCGCGTCGCGGATCATCCAGATCGATCGGCAGGTTTCCGGCGCAAGGCGTCGGTGCGCCTGACTGGAGGGCCAAGCGCTCAAGAGAGCCGATTTCTGGAAGCGGCATCGGCTAGCCCGCCTGGACGAGCCGGTAGTAGACCCCGTCCTTGTCCGCGATTAATTCCTCATGGGAGCCGCGTTGCGCGACCTCGCCCTTCTCGAGCACGATGATCTGGTCGCAGTCTCGAACCGTGCTCAGCCGATGCGCCACGATCAAGCAGCTGATTCCCCGGCGGCGTAGCGCGTCATCGACCAAGTCCTCCGTCGCCGCGTCGAGCGCGCTGGTCGCCTCGTCGAGAATCAGCACGGTCGGGTTGCCGACCAGCGCCCGCGCGATTTCCAGCCGCTGCCGCTGACCCCCGCTGAAGTTGTCCCCATCCTCCTCGACTCGCGTCGCGTAGCCATGCGGACGACCGAGAATATCGTCGTGAACGCGGGCGTCGCGGGCCGCGGAAACCAGCATGTCGTCCGGAATGGCCGGATTCCACAACGTGATGTTCTCGCGCACGGTCGCGGTGAAGAGAATGACGTTCTGGTCCACCATGGACAGGGATCGCGACAGCACCGCGTCGGGTATCTCGCGTCGAGGGCGGCCATCGAACAAGATCTCCCCGGACCATGGCTGGTAGATGCCGGAAACCAGATGCGCCAGGGTGGATTTTCCCGATCCGCTGGATCCGACCACCGCGACCCTTTGCCCAGGCTTTATGGTCAAGTTGAAATTCTTGATCAGAGGAGGACGGCCGCGGTTGTAGCCAAAGCTGACGTCGCGCAGCTCCACATGGCCCGCCAAGCGCAGGCGCCCGTTCAGAGTGGCGAGGGAGCCCGACGAATCATCGCGACGCGCCAGCCCCGGATCTTCCGAGGCTTTCGTGATATCCTCCAGACGCTGCATGTCCGTCGAAAGGGCCTGGAGATCGTCCGAGAACGAGACGAAGCGCCCGACGGGCTCCAAGAACATGGCGGCCACGACATAAAACCCCATCAGCATGCCGAGCGTCATCTCGCCATCCATCACCTTGGTCGCGCCAACCGCCAGGACCGCCACGCTCCCCAAGATCGAGAACATGCCTGGCAGGGACGAGTTGACGTGGCTCAGTTCGGAGAAACGCTGGCGCGCGGCAAGCTCCCGGGCCTGATGCCCGCTCCAGCGAGAGAAAAAGCGATCGTCCGAGGCGGTCATCCGCAACGTGTCCGTGTGGTGCAGCATCATCGTCCCGATGCCGAGCAACAGGCCCTGCTCCCGCTGCAGGGCGTGGCTCGCGTCTGATCGGAATCGAGCGATCAGGCGCGTCAGAGCGGCGTTGATCGCGGCCAGGCCCAAAACGATCAACGCCAGCGTCGGCTCGTACGCCAGCATGACGGCCAGGAACGCCAGGCTCATTCCGAGCTCGATCAGGAGATCGACGAAATGATTCGAGAGAGTCTTGGCGATCTTGTCGACCGACAGAACGCGGGCGGTCAACTCTCCCGCGAAGCGGTGGTGGAAGAAGTCGATCGGCAACCGCAGAAATCGAGTCAGGCATCGATCCCAAGCGATGATCGATATCCGGGCGGCCAAGCGCCGCAGGCATCGCCGCTTCAGCCAGGTCAGCGCATACACCAGAACGGCCGCGCCCGCCATCGCGCCCGCCACGATCCAGCCCCAGGGCTCGCCTTGCCCCAGAGCCTGGTCCACGAAAATGGCCAGCGACGCGGGAGTCACGAGGGCCAGCGCGGTCAGCGCCAGCCCGCACCCGGCCACATAGGCCAAGGCCGGCCCGGCGCCCCGGAACCAGGACGGGACGCGCTCCAGGATCCGAGGGCGAACGCCCCCAGGCTGAAACTCCGGTCCCGGCTTGAACTGCAGGGCCACTCCGGTGAAGCCCTCCTCGAACCTCTTCCTGGACAGCTTGCGGCGCCCGGTGGCCGGATCGTTGAGGTAGAACCATTTTTCGTCGTGGCCTTCCAGGATGAGGAAGTGGTTGTATTCCCAGAACAGAATCAGCGGAAGGGGCCGCTTCTTGACTTGATGGATCTTTCCGAAAAAGCCCGCGCACTCGAGGCCGTAGCGCTCAGCGGCGCGCTTGATGCCGGCGGCGGTGGAGCCGTCGCGGCTGATCTCGCACGCGTCCCGCAATTCGGCGAGCGGCGCCCAGCGACCGAAATAGGCGAGCACGCTGCCCAGACTCGCGGCGGCGCACTCGGTCATATGCATCTGCAGCAGAAGCGGCGTGGTCACGCGCCGCCTCTCGCGCCCCGCTCGCCGCGGCTTACCGGATTCGGAGCATTCGCGCGTGGTGGAAGAAGGCATTCAAGACGGCCATCAGAGCCGTTCAGGATCGAAGAAAGCGACGAGCGGGTGCTGGTCGAACGCGACCCGCGCGCGGCACGGAGCGCCATCCGGCGCGTCCAGGCCGTTCGAATCGGGGCGGAGCGCGATATTGACGCGATGCGCGAGACCCTCGTCCGCGGACAGAAATTCGGACAGCCATCTTGGCGGAGGATCAGAAATCATGGATTCGACCTCTCCTTCCACCTCGCGCGTTTCTCCGCCCGCTGTCACCACCTCAACTCGGGCCGGCATCCCGGCCTGGAGACGTCTCGCGACGCGCGAGTCGACCAGCAACGCCACCTGAAGCGACTCGTCGGCCTCGCGCTCGCGAATCCGCGCGACGACCGACCCAGCGGGCAGATAGTCTCCCGGAGCCGCGCTCAAGGCCATGACCTCGCCGCTGAAATGGCTGACGATCGTCTCTCTCGCGCCGCGCCGCGCCTCCATTCGAAACAACGCTTCCCGAGCCGCCGCCAGCGCCGAATGAGCGTCGTCGCCATCAACCCGCCTAGCCCTCGTCTCCAGCATATCGACCTGGTCGCGCAAGGCGGCCACCTCGCGCTCCAGTTCCGGCACGGTCTGGCGGGCGAGCGCCCCTCCCTGCTCCACTACGTCCCCGGGCGCGACCAGAAATCTCACCAGGCGCCCTGGCTCGGTCGAGACGATCTCGTGGCGCTCCCCGGGCTTGAGCAAAACCCCGGTGACCGTGACGTCGCGCGCGACGGCGCCGAACAGCGCCCACGCCGCGAGCGCCAGCAAAATCGCGCCAATGCCCGCCAGGATGACGCGCTCGTGCGGCGCCGTGATCGTTAGGAGGTGGTCGAGTTGCTGGCGCTCGTTCTTGTTGCCAGCGACATCATCGAGAAACAGACTGTTGAACATCGGTTTCCATACCACGCGAACGGCCTCATTATAAAGAGCGCGCGAGGCTTCCCCCGAAGGTCGCTCAGGCGAGATTTCGCCACGGCGTCCAGGACCGCGCGAAGCCGCCTGACTTGACTTGACAGGGGGGGGGGGGGGGTATACTCGGAGCCATCAGAGATCGATCCACCACCAGCGAGGAGAAAAATCATGGCGATATTCCGAGACCGCGAAAAAGCCACCAGCGAAAACTATTCGCCTTACACGCTTGAGCGCCTCTACGCGAACCCGGAGCTTCAGTACTGGAACGAGACGCATCAGGCCACCGATAAGAAGGACCTCTTCATATTCCAGACGGACCGGGGGAACGGCGTCGACACCATCCTCGACTTCGAGAAAGGCGACATGATTCGGTTCACGCAACTCGACGGGACGTTCGACGACCTGCGCTTCGATGTGGACGCTTCGGAAAGCGTCATCACGATTCGGTGGGACGACAGCGGCAACAAGATCATCCTGCGCGACGTCGCGGACCTGATCGACGAGAACGGGAATCACCTCCTGACGGCGGAGGACTTTCATTTTGTTGAGACCGTCGCGGAGACGGGGGGCGGCGTCGTTCGGGAAGGCGATGGCGAGTTGACCGGCGGAAATGGCCACGACGTGCTGGTAGCTGGCTGGAGCGACAGCGTTCTGCAAGGACATAATGGAAACGACACCCTGAACGGCGGCTGGGGCGACGACACGCTGCGCGGCGGGAAGGGCCAGGACATCCTGGATGGCAGTTGGGGCGACGACACGCTGTATGGCGGGAAGGGCCAGGACATCCTGGATGGCAGTTGGGGCGACGACACGCTGTATGGCGGGAAGGGTCAGGACATCCTGGAAGGCGGCTGGGGCGACGACACCCTGAACGGCGGAAAGGGCAACGACATCCTGGAAAGCAGCTGGGGCGACGACATCATGAATGGCGGCAAAGGCAACGATGTCATGGAAAGTGGCTGGGGCGCCGAGACCTTCGTGTTTCGCGAGGGCGATGGGAACGACGTCATCAATGACTTTGGCTTCGGCTTTAGCGGAAGCAGTGACTATCTCCCTACGTACGAAGCTTTCTTGGCGGCCCGGGAATCTGGTCGTGGAGATATCATCCAACTCCACCTCGACGGTCCAGCCCCCCTCTTTGACGATCCGGACCTCTTGGACGAGGACGCTTTCGGGAAATTGAGAATCTCGCAAAAAGGCAAGGACACGGTCGTCGGCTATGGCGATGAGGGAGACACCATCACGTTGAAGGATTTCAACGCGGGCGACCTGACCGTCGACGACTTCGATTTCATCTTCATCGCCTAAGCGCGGTCGCGTTTGCCATTCTCCCCGGATTTGGCTAGAATACGCGCCCCCGACGGTCCCCACGAAACCATATGCGCGCGGTCATTGAAACAGGCGGAAAGCAGTATCGCGTCCAACCCGGCGATATCATTCGAGTGGAGCGGCTCGCGCGCGAGCCAGGCGAGCGGGTCGAATTCGACCGCGTCCTGCTGGTGTCGGACGACGGGAGCGCCCATGTCGGCGCGCCGCTCGTGGAGGGAGGACGCGTCGCCGCCCAAGTGACGCGCCACGGCCGGTCCCCGAAGATTCGGGTGGTCAAGTTCCGGCGACGGAAAAACTCCCGAACCCGCACTGGGCACCGACAGAATTGGACCGAGCTCGAGATCCAGGACATCAAGGTCTGAGGCGAGGATGGCGCACAAGAAATCCGGCGGCAGTTCCCGAAACGGACGCGACTCCGAGTCCAAGCGACTCGGCGTGAAGCGATTCGGCGGGGAGCGCGTTCGCGCCGGAACCATCCTGATTCGGCAGCGCGGCACCCGTTGCCGGCCCGGGCCCTTCGTGGGATGCGGACGCGACCACACCCTGTTCGCCAAAGTGGACGGCGTCGTGGAGTTCCGCTCGCGCGGGCGCGAGAGTCGCACCTACGTGTCGATTAACCCGGCGGCCCAGCCTCCGGCCTGACCTCAGGGGCGCCTTGGCGCCAGCCCCCCGCGGGCGAACGTCGGAATTCGCGGCGCGCTGGCGCGCGATCCCTTTTATAATCCTTAACCATGAAGTTCGTGGACGAGGCCACCCTGACGGTTCGCGGCGGCGATGGCGGCCATGGATGCGTTAGCTTTCGACGCGAGAAGTTCGTCCCGCGCGGCGGCCCGGACGGCGGCGATGGCGGCGACGGCGGCTCCGTGTACCTGCGCGGCGACTCGCGTCTCAACACGCTGGCGGACTTCCGCGCGCGGCGGCGCTTCGCGGCGGGGCGCGGCGAGGACGGCTCCGGCCGCGACCGCGCGGGGTCCCGAGGGGAGGATATCGTCATCGACATCCCGGCCGGCACGCTGGCGCGCGACGCCGAGACCGGCGAGCTGATCGCGGACCTCGCGGACGGACGGCGCGCGCTGGTCGCGCGCGGCGGCTTCCACGGACTCGGCAACGCCCGCTTCAAAAGCTCCACCAATCGCGCTCCCCGAAAGTCCACGCCCGGCAGCCCAGGCGAGAGCCGGATGATCGATCTGGAACTCAAGCTGATCGCGGACGTCGGCCTGCTGGGACTGCCCAACGCCGGCAAATCCACCCTGACGCGCGCCGTGTCGGAAGCCACCCCCAAGGTGGCGGGCTATCCGTTCACCACTCTGCACCCCCATCTCGGAGTGGTGCGCGTCGGCGCGTACCGGCGATTCGTGATCGCGGACATCCCCGGCATCATCGAGGACGCGTCCAAAGGGGCGGGACTGGGACTGCGGTTCCTTCGCCATCTGTCGCGCGCGCGCCTGCTGCTGCACCTCGTCGATTTGGGCGACGACGCGGGGCGCGACCCGGTCGAGGCCGCGCGGCAAGTCGAGAGGGAGCTCGAGCGCTCGCGCGAGGTGTCGTTCCCGCAACCGCGCTGGCTCGTCGGAACCAAAGCGGACTTGCTCCCGGAACGGGAGGGCGAGGAGAGGCTCGCGGCGCTTCGCCGCGCGCTGGACTGGCGGGGCCCAAGTTTTCTGATTTCCGCGGCCGCGCGCCGCGGGCTCGAACCCCTGATCCATCAGATCGACCAATTCCTGGAGACCTGTCGTGAGCGGGCGGCGTGACCTCGGCGCCGCGCGGCGCTGGGTGATCAAGTTCGGCAGTTCCCTGGTGACCGAAGAGGGTCGCGGGCTGAACCGCCCGGCGATCGAGGACTGGATGGACCAGGTCTCCTCGCTCAAGGAGCGGCGCGACATCGCCCTGGTCTCCTCCGGCGCGGTGGCGGAAGGCATGAACCGACTTGGGTGGGACCGGCGCCCGGATTCGCTGCACGGGCTTCAGGCCGCGGCGGCGGTCGGGCAGATGGGACTGGCGCGGGCCTACGAAGTGGCGCTGTCGCGGCGCGGGCATCGCAGCGCCCAGATCCTGCTAACCCACGAGGGCCTTACGGACCGGGCCCGCTACCTCAACGCCCGGACCACCCTGCGCGCGTTGCTTGAGCTGGACGTCATCCCCGTGGTCAACGAGAACGACACCGTCTCGACCCGGGAGCTGCAGCTGGGCGACAACGACACGCTAGCCGCCCTAGTCGCCAACCTGATCGAGGCGGACCTGATGGTGATCCTGACGGACCGTCCCGGCCTTTTCGACAGGGACCCCGCCGCCCACGAGGATGCCCGCCTGATTGAGGAGGCATGGGTTGACGATCCGGCTCTGGACGACTACGCCGGACAAGGGCGGGGACGACTCGGACGGGGAGGCATGCGCACCAAGGTGCAGGCCGCGCGCGTCGCCGCGCGCGGCGGCGCGCATTGCCTGATCGCGAACGGAGCGGAGCCGGACATTCTGCGCCGCGTCGCTAAGGGAGAGGCATGCGGCACCCTTCTGTCCTCGCGGAACGAGCGCCTGTCCGCGCGGCGACAGTGGATCGCCGGACTGCCGCGCGGCACGGGACGCCTGCATGTCGACTCCGGGGCCGAGCGCGCCTTGCGGGCGGGCAAGAGTCTTCTGCCGGTCGGAGTCACGGAGGTCGAGGGGTCGTTCGGCGCCGGCGACGTGGTCCGGGTTCTGACGGAACGGGGGCGCGAGATCGCCCGAGGCATCGTCAACTACGCGGCGGACGACGCGCGGCGCGTCCGTGGGCGACGCAGCGAGGAGATCGATGATGTCCTAGGCGTCGTCGGAGAGCCCGAGATCATCCACCGAGACAACCTGTGCCCCCTGTGGGAGGCGACCGAATCGTGATTTCCGAAGCCGAATACGCGCGGCGGCGCAAGAAACTCATGCGGCGGATCGGACCGAGCGCGGTGGCGCTGATCCCCTCGGCCCCGACCCGCGTCCAAAGCCGCGACGTCGACTGGCCGTACCGCCAGGACAGCGACTTCCTCTACCTAACCGGCTTCCCCGAGCCAAGCGCCATCGCGGCGTTGCTTCCGGGGCGCCCGGACGGAGAGTTTCTGATGTTCTGCCAAAAGCGCGACCCCTCTCGCGAGCGATGGGAGGGCGCGCGCGCGGGACCGGAAGAGGCCCGCGCGCGGTACGGCGCGGACGCCGCCTATCCGCTCGGCCGGCTGGACGACATGATCCCGGACCTGCTGAAAGGGCGGAAAACCTTGTGCTACGCGCTGGGGCGGCACCGGGAGCTCGACGGACGGATCGCTCGCTGGATCGACCAGTTGCGTTTGGGGAGCCGCTCCGGGCATCGCCCTCCAGAAGAATGTCGGTTGCTGGACCGCGACATCCATGAGATGCGGCTATGCAAAAGCCGAAGCGAGATCGCGCTGATGCGCCGGGCGGCCGTGATCACGGGCGGGGCGCACCGGCGCGCCATGGCGAAAGCCCGGCCTGGGCTTCACGAATATGAGCTAGAGGCCGAGCTGAGGTACGAGACCCGGCGCCACGGCATGCGGTTCGCCTACCCTGATATCGTGGCCTCGGGCCCCAACGCATGCACGCTCCATTATTCCGAGAACTCCCGCCGGACTGAGGAAGGCGACCTGGCGCTGATCGACAGCGGCGGCATGCTCGCCGGCTACGCTAGCGACATCACCCGCACCTGGCCGGTGAACGGCCAGTTCACGCCCGCGCAACGGGAGATCTACGAGCTGGTCCTGGAAGCGCAACGGGCCGCCATCGATCAATGCGCGCCCGGCAACCCTTGGAACGAGATTCACCACGCGGCGACCCGGGTTCTGACCCGAGGGCTGACGCATCTGGGCGTGCTGAAGGGACGATGGCCAACTTTATGGAAAAAAGAGGCGTACAAACCCTTCTTCATGCACGGGACCGCCCACTGGCTGGGCATGGACGTGCACGACGTCGGCGAGTACCGCGTCAATGGCAACTGGCGAACCCTGCGACCCGGCATGGTGACCACGGTCGAGCCCGGGCTGTATTTCCGCCCCGGCGCCAAAGGCGTGCCGAAACGATTCCACGGCATCGGAGTGCGCATCGAGGACGACGTGGCCGTGACCCGCCACGGGCCCGACGTGCTGAGCGCGGACCTGCCGACCGATCCAGACGAGATCTGCCGTCTCGTGGGGTCAGAGGCGTCATGAGCGAAACGGGACCCGACCCCGAGCTGATCATTGCCGGCGGAGGACTGGCCGGGCTGGCGCAGGCCGTTTTGTTGAGCTCTTCCGGCTGGAGAATCTCGATCCTGGAGCGCGGCGACGGACGGGCGGCCCTGTCCGATCCGCGCGGCCTGGCCCTGTCCGAAAGCTCCCGCCGCATCCTCGACGCCATCGGGGCGTGGGAGAGACTCGCGCCCGAATGCGCGCGGGTGACGCGCATCGACGTCTCCCAGCGCGGCGCTTTCGGATCGACCCGCCTGCGCGCTAGCGATGAGGGATTGCCAGCCTTGGGCTATGTGGTCCCCGCGGGAGTCCTGGCGAAGATCCTGCGCGAGGCGGTCGATGGATCTCCAAATTGCGCGTTCCTGACCCAAACCTCCGTCGAGCGAGTCGAGTCCCGGAGCGGTCGCGTCGAGCTGGAAATCCAGCGGGATGACGCGCGGAAAGTCGTGAGCGCCCGCTTGCTGATCGCGGCGGACGGAGCCAGATCGACCCTGCGCGACGCGCTGGGATTGCGCGCGGAAGAAGTGGATTACGACCAAAGCGCGATCGTGGCCGAGGTGGAGATGGACCGCGCGGCGGACGGCTGGGCATACGAACGCTTCACGGACGACGGGCCTCTGGCCCTGTTGCCCCACCCCTCGGGCCGGAGAGCCTTGGTATGGGCCCTGCCTCGAGAGACGGCCCGGAGGGCCCGGGTCTGGCCGGACGACAGATTCCTCCAAGAGCTGCGACGGGCGCTGGGGACGCGAGCGGGACAAGTCGAGGGGGCGGGCCCCCGAAACTTTTATGACCTGACGTTCCGGAGAGTTCAGCGACGGGTGGGCGACCGCGGCATCCTGATCGGAGACGCGGCGTACGGCTTTCACCCGGTCGCGGCGCAGGGATTCAACTTGGTCGTCCGAGACGCGGCGTGGCTGGCCCAAATCCTCGGGGAGGCCCGGCGCGAGGGAACCGACCCGGGCGCGCCCCAACTATTGGAGCGGTACGCGCGCACGCGCGACGAGGACGCTCGAAGAGTGGCTGGCTTCACGGATCTGCTCGCCCGCGGGTTCGTGGCGCGAAACCCCTTGATCCGGGGCCTGCGCGCCGCCACCCTGTTCGCGTTGGAAAGCGTGCCGCGTTTCCGGACCCGGCTCGTTCGCTTTGGGATGGGGGCCGATCTGCCCCAAGCGGATCTAGCCCTGAAAACCGAGAGAGAAGGAAAAGCCTATGTCTGACGTCATCGTCGTCGGCGGCGGCGCGGTCGGACTGGCCACCGCCGCGTTGCTGGCCCGGTCCGGGCTGAAGGTCGAGCTGGTCGAGCGGCAGGAGCTCCCGCCAAAAGCGCCCGGCCCGGAGCCAGAGATCCGAACGCTCGCGCTAACCCCAGCCTCCGAGGAGATCCTCCGAACCTGCGGGGCTTGGCGACGCATGGATTTGGACCGGACCGCGCCTTGGACCCGCATGCGGGTTTGGGGAGAGACCGACCATGACGGAATCGAGTTTCTGGCATCCGACATCAATCGGCCGCAACTCGGGCATATCGTGGAAAACTCCGTCCTGGTGCGGGCGTTGCACCAGGCATCGCGAGAGGCCGGAGTGACTTTACGGAATCCGGACTCGGCCGCCCGGATCGAGCGCCACGCCTCCGGCATCACCTTGACCCTGGAATCCGGGAAGCGACTGGACGCTCGCCTGGTCGTGGCGGCGGACGGCGCTGATTCCAGAATCCGCTCGCTAGCTGGCCTTGAATGGGATTATCGTCCGTATCAAGAGCAGGCACTCATCGCGGAGATCGAGACCGAGCGCCCGGGCGAGCCAACGGCATGGCAACGCTTCACCGTGGATGGCCCGATCGCCCTGCTACCGCTGTTCAACAGTCATTATTCGCTGGTGTGGTCGACGACCCGGGCCGACGAGTTGATGGATTCCAGTTCGGAAGCATTCGAGATCTCGCTCATGGAGGCAACGGGAGGACGCCTGGGCGCGATGAGCCTTCGCGGGCCCCGCAAAAAGCTTCCACTGGGCCGGGGTTGCGCGCCGCGCTGGTGCGCGGACGGCGTCGCGCTAGCGGGCGACGCGGCGCACGTGGTGCACCCCCTGGCGGGACTGGGCCAAAACCTGGGGTTGATGGATGCCGCCGTGCTGCAGGAAGAAATCGAGATTCACTCGCTCAGCATGCGCGCCATCCGAGCGTACGAGCGCCGCCGCAAGGGCCCGGTGCGGGCGACGCAGTGCTTGCTAGAAGGCTTCCGCTTAGGCTTCGGCGGAGGGTGGCAAGGCTTCCGGCAAGCGGGCGACTTGGCGATGGAGCTGGCGGGCCGCTACCGGGCGGTGCGAAGATTCTTCATCCATCAGGCGGACGGACGCTTAGATGGGCCACGGTGGCTGCGCGCGAAACGGGTGGCGGAATAGCGAGCAGGACCGAGAGAGAACGCGCGGCATACGAATCAGCGTCAGGCAGACGGACCCTTGGTTGCTTGGAAGAAAGCTACGTGGGCCCAACCACAAAGCCTTGAAAAAGGCGGATCACGCGATCAGAGCGTTTACGGCATCGTCGCGTCGCGACCATAGAATCGGATCCACCTGATAGCTGCGCATCGCGTTCCGCACGCTCTCGGAGACGGTTTTCTCGGAGTCGTTCAACAGCGCGTAAGCTCGGGTCTCGGCTGGACGCGCCTCCTTGGTCTCTATCCACGCGAACACCATCGCCTGCGCCGCGTCGCGATTTGGGCGATTGATCACTCGTAGCACGCGTTCGGGCTCGGACTCCGACTTTGGTATAACGAAGTCGAAGCGATGATCGTAACCGCTCTTGCCCGTGAACTTGACGCTTGGTGTGTAGCGGATTCGGGAAAGATCGAGCCAAGCCGTCACGTCCTCGTGAAACAAGCTCGTGGTCAAGGACGCGGACGGATGAAAAAGGTCGTTGACCGCGAGCATCGCCTGAACGAGATTATGCTTCCGCAACGCGAAGTCGTCCACTGACGCCTTGACTTCCAGCGCCTGTCCATTCAACAGCACGCCAAATCCATTTAGCGTCATTCTGATAAGCGCCTTCCGCTTTGGACTGTCTATCTCGCATCCAGACATCTTGAGGTCTTCCAGAACATACCCTTTGTCCGTCAGCGCAAAGCCGTCTCGCGCGCGCTTGACGTAAACCTGGAGATAGTCATTGTGGTGATCGAGATAGGGCGTGGTGATCTCTACCCAGCCATCAATTTCTCGGAGACCGGTTCTGTCTTTCAGCCAAACCCGGTATTGATCCAGAAGCGTCCGAACGTCTTGAATCATCGGAATGTCCCTCTTTAGAATAATGGAGTGAGCAATATCGCGAAATAGCCTGAAGCCATTCAACGACATCCGGGGGAGTCTCGACGGTGTCTCCGCACGGAAACCGTGCCCGAGGAGACGCGCCGTCTCACCCAAGCCAACGGCCCGTCAACGACTATTCACCCAAGCGAAACCAGCCTATCTCGCCCGGGCGAGCAACACCTTCTTCGGAGCCCCACATAAACGCGACCTCAAGCCCAGTCCCGAGACTCTTGGCGACCGCCACCAGCGTTCGGCAGGAAGCATTGGCGTTCAATGGCCGGAGCGAGATGCCCATTTCTTCGCAATACAGGTATCCATCATCTTCCTTTCGGCCTTGAACCATGGCGTGGCTGACCTCCTTTAGCCGGTCGATATCCGAACCCCGCTTGATGGCGTGGGCCAGCATCGTTCTCAGTAGCTTTTTCCATTTCGGTTTGCCCACGCTTTGGCCCGCGACCGTTGCGATCAGAACCTTCGTGTGCGTCAGATCTGGCAACGCCTGGGGATCAATCTGGTGTCCCACGGTCGGCATGACCTTCTCTGGATCCGCCCGCGCGCTCTCACGCTCCAACGCGTCCAAGGCGCGATTGATTACGTCTTTCCCCCGTGTCTTCAATCGGTTCGGCATGGCGCTTGAGACGGTTGAAAGTGGGTTGCTTGACCGAAATTTCAGGCATTAGAGCCTCCTGCGCGTTTTGGGACAGAAAATCTTACAGCATGTCCCGCGCTCCCACCGCTTTCAACTCTAATGCGGGTTAGAAGATTCACTCTCGCCCATCATTGAAAATTGAGCGTAGCGAGCAAGGATGATGTTCACCGAATCATTCAATTCAAGGACTTCAGGCCTTGGGCAGTTTAGGGCGGCATCTTCGGATATGAAGCCTGAAATCGTTGGTCCGTTGACACGAATTTTGGTGTCCAACTAGCGCTTCGAACACGGGAATTTGGCGCATGGGAATCCGAGAACGCGAGCGGGTGTACTATGATGGGCAGGAAGAATCAACCATGTCCGGCGGCATGGCGTATGGCGGTTTCGCCTTGGGTAGTCGGGCGATTCTAGTTGATATTCATCCGATTGAAGCGAAAGACGCGCCGCGAAAACCTCATTGGAGCCTCGTTAGCATGAATTTTTCCAGTCCGTTCCAAGTGCGGGGCGACCCGGATTTAAGCGAGTTCACTCTCGACATGAAATTCACCCTATGGCTGGACCTCCTGTGCGAGGCGAAAGTCCTGCATGACATGCCAGTGGGCGAGAAAGGCTGGACCTGCGGGCAAATGGCGCTGTCCGTGTTGCTTCCGGACGCGTTCGAGAAGGACGATATCACGGATATAGAAACGCTGGAGGCGGACCGTCCCCTGTGCCGGCTGATTCGCGAGCGCGAACCGGATATTCTGGGAATAACGAAAAAGGAGCTGGCAGCTCGCTTTCGGGGCAAACGCCGGCGCACCTTTCCGTCCATGATCGCCCTGGACGAGTGGCTGAGCTCTTTTCGGGAAGATTCGGATGGATCGAGCTCCGCGCCGAGCCCACGAATATTTGAGGGCGCGTCGTGGCGCTTGACCTCGTTCCTAATCGAGAAGGCGGAGCTGGAAGAGTTGACGCTCAGCCTGAACGCGATGGGCGCGTCGCCAAACCAGCGTGGGGACTCGCTGGCTAACCGCGGCGAGACCGATACCCGGCCACTGACCGCGTTCTGTTCGGAGTTCGGGACCACGGTCGGCCTGGATATGCTGAGAGATGGAAATCCGATTGAGGAACGTGGAAAACGGCTTCTGGAGCGCATGCTGTCTCACATACCCCCCGAAATCAAGCGCGTGCGCGTCTATTTAGACAGCGCGATCTTTCAGGAGGAAACGGGCAGTTTCTGCGACGACCCGGAATCGCGCTCAGAAGAGCTGCGCCGACTTGGCGTGATCGGCTTCGTGACCAAAACGCGACTGAGCGCGGAATCGCGCGCGGCGATAGCGAAGACTCCAGACGCGCTGTGGTCGCCAGTATCGGACCCGGATTCAAACCTCGAATGCGCGCCCTTGGATGCTCCGGTTCCGGGGGGGTCGCGAAGAACGCTCATTATCGGAACCCGACGCGGTCTGCCAGGCGAATTTGGAATCGGAATCGATGAATTGCCAGCAAAAAACGGGAAGCCAGCCTACCATTGCCAAGCGTATCTGACCAACATGGCGCATCCAGAGATGTCGGACGAGAACGCGCAATGGATGATGAGCCCTTCGGAAGCGGTCCGTTTCGCGCGTGAATGGGACGTGGACCAGGGAGTGGAAGATTTCACGGAGGAAGAGGATCCGTTGGCGACGTTGGAATCCAGAATGGCTGTCGCCCTGTCTCATCTGTCAGCGCTTTCGGTGAACATCTCCACTCTGCTTAGCGCCACCGCGCGCCGAGGGAAACCGGCGGGCGGGAACGGATCGAGCTGACTCGCGATATCGCCATCCAGCGCACGCGGTGGTCAGCGGTTTGGATCGCCAGTTCCATCTAACCGAGCGGCATCACCCCCACCATCAGCCCGCCTTCCAAGATGGACCGGATCGCGACGTAGCGACAAGTATTGGCCGATCTCTACTTCACCACCCAGCCAGTCTTCGGCAAGCTCGTCGACGGGAAGACGCGCTCGCGTCCATTTCGGAAACACCGCCGAGTGAAGACGTCAAACTAAGTCGCGAGCAAGTCGCCAACCTGGTTGATGGCGTGATCCAGACATTCTGGACGGAGTTCTTTAAAGTAATTGGGAATGTGGATAGGTTGATTGATCCGCCGCTCTCCCTCAAGCAGGGTGAGAACGTTCAAGTCGACTTCCGGGAAGTAAGACATCAACGCATGGCTACGTGGGCTTCCCATTTGCGGGGCCGCCAATGGATTCGAATAGCCGCCTCCCAACTGACTTTCCAACTGCAACAGACAACAGATAAGATGAGGGCGGATCGACTTCAATAACTGAAAATCAACAAGTATGCGCTTGAGCATCGCGTTCTCGGTGTACGCCTTGCATTCCATTCCAAGCGCGAATTCGCCATCAATGAAGGCGTGAACATCTACTTGAGCGCGATACGCGTATTTGTCGGTGCGATTAGCGACATATGGTCTTACGTCCTCCGGCATTCGCTCCACGTACTCCTGCCGGATTGGCACGAGGTACGTCTTCTTTTCGCCAAACGAGAGCCGGGCCCGAGCGCCGCCTCGTTCCCGCCATGCCAAGCCAATGATGTGAGAGGCGATCCATTCCACCAACTGGCCTTTTCCAGCACGGATGACGCCCCCGTAGGCACGTTCCCGTTCCGCTATGGCTTTGTCATTGATCCCACCAACAAGCATGTCGTAGTATCGAATGATCGCGTGACGCGACGCTGGAAAATCAGACATGAAGTCGGGTTTGCCGACACACTTTCGCCAACCGTTCTCGCGCCGAGTCGCAGTATTCCCGCACGGCATCGATGCCTAGGAAATGTCTTCCGTGGCGCGCCGCAACAGCGGTGGTGGTCCCAACGCCGTTGAACGGGTCCAGCACGGTATCGCCCCGAAAACTGAACAAGAGCATCACTCTTCTCGCCAGCTCCTCCGGGAACATGGCGGGATGTCCATATTCCCGCATCCGCCGTTCCGGAGCGATGGACCACTTCGCGTTCACCCATTCCTTGAAAGAATCCGCGTCAATGTCCGCGTCGGCGGACGCGCCGGACTTCTTGAGACTCCCCTTGCAGAAGATCTCCACGAACTCCCACGTATACTTGAGGTAGGGACTGGACGGGCTCTTCCAACTTCCCCACGCGGTGTACTTGCAGTTGTAGTTGTTCTTCTCCCACAGGATTTCTCCTTTCCAGATCAATTTGCGCTCCATGAAAAACTGGGAGATGACGTGATGGCTTGGGATGTAATCCGAGAACAGGGGCTGGACGTTCACCACGATTCGCCCGCCAAACTTGAGCGTCCGGATGCACTCGTCGAAGACGGCGAACAGTTTGGAGAAATAAGCGTCCCAGTCGATCGCGTCACTGTCGGCTTCCGGGGTAGCGCCGTAGCCGAGCCCGAAGTTGTAGGGCGGAGAAGTGAAAACCAAGTCGACGCAGTTGTCGGGCAGATCCCGGAGCGCGGTCTCGCTGTCGGCGCAAACGATCCGGTCCATCATCGACGCGGGCAGGGCGTTATCGCCACGCTCGAACGCGTGGTCGTTCGCGTAGAAATGACTCCCCCGGCGCAGAACCTTCGCTTTGCGGTTCGCTACCTTCCTCTCTCTGTTGTAGCCGACGTACAAACGCTTGTTGCCGTTAAGCCCATAGCTGCGGACTCCTTCCACCGCTTGGAAGACGCCGCGCATCGCGTCCTTGTTTCCGTGTTCGGATTCCACGCGAGCGACGGCGGCCGCCAAATCTTCCATATTCACCTGACGAAGCCAGACATCCACGCGATCACCGTTTCGAAGGACATGGAAGTCGTCGGCGTCGAACATCCCGTTCAGGACCGACAGCGCTTGGTCGAGGCCCTCCTCCAGCGGAACGGGACGCGGCAGAGCGAGGCGTTTGTAGTCGGGCACGGGGCGGGTTTCCGCTCGGGAGCAAGGCAATCCTAATCCGCGCGTTTTCCTATGTCAAGCCAGAAGCCTTCGCGACCGGGGCGGTGAGCGCGTCGATCCAGCCGCTCCGACTCGCCCCAAGATTTCGGCGACTGAGGTCGAGCGTTTCATATATAATGCGCCGCCTATGGCCAATTCCGCTCAGTCTCGCAAGCGCGCCCGTCAGGAGATCTCGCGTCGCTCCGCCAACATGGCGCTGGCGTCGCGCTACCGCACGTTCGTCAAGAACGTGGTCAAGTGGATTGAGCAAGGCGAACGCGAGCGCGCCCTTCAATCCTTCCGGGAGGCCGCCCCCGTGATCGACAGCGCGGTGAGCCGGGGACTGATCCACCGCAACAAGGCGGCCCGCCAGAAAAGCCGCCTGAACGCGCGCATCAAAAGTCTCGGCGCCTGAATCCCCGCCCGCGTTCCCTCCGGGTTTATGAGGGGTCCCTCTTTCAGTGCTCTCGTTCCGGGTCTCCGAGGCCCCGCTCCAACACTCCCACCACGAACGCCCGCGCCTGATCCGCGAGACGGCGGCGCTCCAGTCCCTCGGGATCGATGGGCGGCCCGAGCGTCACTTCCGCCTGAATCGACCTGCACCCGAGAATTCCCAGAATGCTGGCGACCAGCGTCTGCCTGCCTATGTACGGCACTTTCGGGTGCACGCCCCGCGAGTGCGGATAGCGCAACGCGACCGGCTGCACCCGCGTTCCGCTCTCGATCGCGGCCGCGAAAAGCCGAGGGTGGAACGGAAGCGCCACGCGACCCTCTCCCGTCGTTCCCTCGGGAAAAATCGCGACGCTTTGCCGACGCGCGAACGCCTTGCGCATCTCGTCGATGCTATGGCGCGCGGCTCCCTCTCCTCCGCGCTGGATGAACAGGGTCCCGCCCGCCCGGGCCAAGCGGGAGATCAGCGGCCACCGGGCGATTTCCACCTTGCTCAGGAACACGACCGGCGCGGCAGAGCCCAGCACCAGGATGTCTAACCATGAGATATGGTTGCAAACCACCAGACACGGCGCGTCGGCGAGTTTTCCATGCACGGAAACCTGGACGTTCAGGCAAGCGAGAACGCGCCGGAACCAGTCCTGGTTCCTCGCTTGCGCCTCGGCCGACGAGGGGGTGGAGGCCAGCGCGCGGATATGCTCCTGACTTCCCTCGACCATGCCCGACCCGATGAGGTACAGCAAACGCGCGAGCCGCCACAGGCCGCGAATCGGACTCACAACGCCTGAACCCTCTCTCTGAAAGCCTCGAACGACCGGATCGGCGCCTCGCAGGAAAGCCCGACGCAGACGTAGGCCACCACCGCGCCTCGCGCGGATTTGTCCTGAAGGGCGGTCGGGAGACGATCCGCGTTCTCGGGAACGGCGTAGCAGTCCACCCGGACCTCTTCGCGCCAGGCCTCGGCTCGCCAGCGCTCCAGTTCCGGCTCTTTCCCGCGCAAAATAATCTGCGGGAGGGGCCGTTCCACCACGGACCGGGCCTCCAGGAAGCGGGCGTGCTCCTGCGGCGCGTGAGCGACGGCGCCACGCGCTCCCGCCAGCGTCCGTTCCGCCAAGTCCACCCAATCGCCCCGCGCGAGAAGATGCCCAATCCGGGTCAGCCCCTCGCACGCGACCGAGCAACCGGACGGCGTGACATCGTCCGCCAAAAGACGCGGGCGAACCAGCAGCTCCTCGTGATCGCCCGACGTGAAGAACAGCCCGCCATCGGGATCCGCGAACTGATCGGCGATCACCTCGGCCAATCGTTCCGCGAACGCGAGATCCTCACTATTCCATCGGCTCTTCAACAATAAGAGGGCCGCTTCCAGCATGAACGCGTAGTCGTCCAAGTACGCGTTCAAGCTCGCCTTCCCCTGGCTGAAGCTCGCGCGCAATCGCTGGCCATCCCAAAGCCGATCCCGAACGAAGTCGAACGCCGCTTCCGCGTGGCGGAGCCAATCCGGCTCGTCCAGCATGCGAGACGCGAGGACCAAGCCCCGGATCATCAGGCCATTCCAGCTGGTCAGCATCTTGTCGTCCAGCCCCGGCCGGACGCGGGCCGAGCGAACCTCGCGCAGGCGCCGAAAATCCGCCTCGAACATATCCTGGATCTCTTCCACTGGCCGCTTGAAGTGGGCCGCGGTCTCCAGTAGAGAGCGAAACCCGTGCAGGTGCCAGCGTCCCTCGAAGTTCGCCGGACGGTCCAGCCCGAACCGGAACGCGAACGCCAGGTAGTCCTCTTCGGGAAGCGTCGCCTTCACCTCCTCCGGAGCCCACAGGTAAAACTTGCCTTCCTCTCCCTCGGAGTCGGCGTCCAAGCTGGAGTAGAAGCCGCCCGCGCCATCCTGAAGCTCGCGGGTGACGAACGAGACGATGCCTTCCGCGGCGGCCTTGAGCGACGGAGATTCGGCATCTTTCCAAGCCCGGGCGTACAGCGGCAACAACAGGGCTTGATCGTACAGCATCTTCTCGAAGTGCGGGATCATCCAGCGAGCGTCGACCGAATATCGGTAGAAGCCTCCCCCGACGTGATCCTGGATGCCTCCCTCGGCCATGCGCGCCAGAGTATGCGTCGCCATATGCCGAGCCCTGGGGTCGTCGCTCGACTGCAGCCACTGCACCGGAGCCGGTCGCGCGAATTTTGGAGCGCCGCCGAATCCCCCATCCCGCGCGTCGAACGACCCCGCCAATTCCTTGATGAGATCCGACTCGATATTCTCTGGCCAAGCGACCGCCCGGGGCGGCTGGTGAATGTTTCGCAACGCGGCGCATACCGACTCGTTCTGCTCTACCAGCTCTTCGGCGTGCCCTCCGTACCACTGGGCGACCTGCTCCAGGATCTGGCGGAACGCGGGCAGTCCATGGCGGGGCTCCGGCGGAAAGTAGGTACCACCGAAAAAGGGAATCCGCTTGTCCGGCGTGAGAAACAAAGTCAGCGGCCAACCACCGCCGCGCTGGGTCAGCAGCATCTGCGCCGTCTGGTAGATCTTGTCAAGGTCCGGCCGCTCCTCGCGGTCCACTTTGATGTTGACGTACAGGCGGTTCATCAACGCCGCGGTCTCTGGGTCCTCGAAGGATTCGTGCTCCATGACATGGCACCAGTGGCAGGCGGCGTAGCCGATCGACAGAAGGATCGGTCGCCCGGACTCGCGCGCTTCGCGCGACGCCTCCTCGCCCCACGGATACCAGTCCACCGGATTGCCGGCATGCTGCCGCAAGTAGGGGCTCGAGGATTCGGAGAGTCGGTTCGGCATGAGAGAATACGTTCTCACAAATTATATGCTCACACTCCTCTTGCGAGCTCACCATTGGGAAGAGGCTTCATCTTGACAAGGGGGGGGGGGGGGGGGGGGTATAATTATTCGCTACCCAAACCTGAATGCAAGGTGCCATACAGGATGTTTGACATCGCGAAGAAAAGTCTTGTTGATCTTCTACGTGCCGTTCATGATGGTCACCTTCAACTTCCGGACTTTCAAAGAGATTACGTTTGGAGCGATGAGGATATCCGTAGCCTTATCGCATCTATCGCCAAAGGCTTTCCTGTTGGAACATTGCTAACCCTTGAGGCGGGGTGTGAACTTCGATTCAAACCTCGCCCTCTCGCTGGAGTGGTTCTTGCTCGCGAGATCAGCCCAGACGAACTGCTACTAGACGGTCAACAGCGGATCACGTCTATCTACCAGTCAATGTATGCCAGCCAGCCAGTTCAAACGCGAAATCATCGAGGCGAAAAGATAAATCGGTTCTACTATCTTGACATCCGAAAAGCACTAAGTGCTGAGGCAGACATTGAGGATGCGATTATTAGTGTGCCAACGGATCGAAAAACACGGGAAAATTTCGGGCGAAACATTGAGTGTGACTTGTCAACAGGTAGTCGTGAAATTGAGGAAAACATGTTTCCCCTGAACCAATCCTTTGATAACCGAGATTGGTTTTTCGAATGGCAGAAATACTGGCGGGATAAGGGAAAGGGTTTTTTTGATCTTGAAGAAGGATTCCACGACATAATCAAAAAAATCGAAATGTACCAAATGCCTCTCATCCGACTCGACCAAGACAACAGCCGCGCAGCAATTTGCCTGATCTTCGAGAAAGTCAATGTGGGCGGTAAGCAACTGGATGTATTCGACTTACTTACAGCCATCTTCGCCGCCAGCGATTTCGATCTACGAAGTGATTGGTACGGTCCGGATGACAGTTCCGCGACCGGACGGAGAGACCGAATCGTCGGATATCCCAGCCCGCGTGACGTGCTCACCAAAATCAAAGGTGACGATTTTCTGCAAGCTTGTACATTACTACACACACGAAAACGCAAGTTGGAATGCGCCGCAAAAGGTGTAGAGAAGAAAAACCTTCCCGGGATCAGTTGTAATCGCGATGCATTATTGGCCCTCCCGCTCGCCAACTACCGAAGACATGCCGACGCAGTTGAAGATGGAATGAAAAATGCGGCCACCTTCCTGAATGAGCACAAAATCATTTGGCATAAAGACGTTCCTTACAACACACTCACGGTCGGTCTCGCATCCACTTTCGCCATCCTTGGCCAAGATGCACACACACCGTCCGCGAGCGAAAAAATTGAACGCTGGTTCTGGTCGGTTGCTCTAGGTGAACTTTATGGATCCAGCACTGAAACACGTCTCGCTAGGGACGTACCAGAGCTTGTCAGCTGGATCCAAGATCAGGGACCAAAGCCCCGAACACTTGATGAGGCAGTTTTCAATCAGGAACGATTTTACTCTCTACGTGCCCGCACCTCGGCCGCCTACAAGAGCATTCACGCACTGCTTATGCGTAATTGCCGAGATTTCGTGACCGGCCAACCCGTGGAAATAATCTCATTCTTCGACCACCAAATCGATATCCACCACATCTTTCCACGGAACTGGTGCGAGAAACGGAATATCCTGCCAAGAAACTTCAATTCCATCATCAATAAGACACCATTGTCCAAGACAACAAACAGATCAATTGGCGGGGAGTCCCCTTCCGCATACCTAAAAAAGATTGAGGATAAAGGCGTAGATGGCTCGATATTGGACGATATTTTGCGATCCCATCTCATTGAACCAGAGCATCTACGCAACGACGACTTTGACTCATTCTTCGCCACACGCATGCGAGCACTGTCCAAGCTCGTTGAAGGCGCGATGGGTAAAAAGGTTGTAACAGAGAACGAGGCAGATGAATGAACGCTGATCTCTATACCCACCTACCCTGACTTGTTCGCAGAATATCCTAACCGGATCAATCGTGGAAATTCGCCAAGATTGAGTAACGTCATTATGAATTCCAGATCACCAGTCGAGTGGGCCAACGCGACTTGGAATCCCGTGACCGGTTGCACGAAGATCACGCACGGCTACGATCATTGTTACGCTGAATACTTCGCACTGGCAGGACATTGCCGGTCACCCGTAGAAGCAACCATGTTTGGGCACGCGCAACCTCGTTGGGTTTTTGCACTTTATGGCTGACGCAAAACCAAAGAAGGTTTATACGACCAGCGAACAACTGGACCGTATCAAATCACGATGCAGATCAATCAAGGCGATTCTTGAGGAGTCAAAACTCAACCCCTCAAA
Organism: uncultured candidatus Poriferisulfidus sp.; assembly: GCA_965116025.1. Classification (GTDB taxonomy): domain Bacteria; phylum Pseudomonadota; class Gammaproteobacteria; order Poriferisulfidales; family Poriferisulfidaceae; genus Poriferisulfidus. Next base: position 770,351 of record OZ220480.1, on the reverse strand, counting down.
AACCGATGTCGAGAAACTCAACGCCTTTGTTAAGGCCGTGGAGAAGTCCTACTGGATGACTCAGCTGGAGCAGGACGTTCGCAAAAAGATTGAGCGGGAAAGCGGCGACTGCATGGATGCCAAGGCCAAGCGGTCTGTGAGTGACACCGTTACTCTTTACCAGCCTGCCCCCGAGGCACTTGAGGAAACCAACTTTGGAGACCCTTGCCTATGGTATCGGGAACGCGAGGATGTGAAACGCTGGTATTGGAAATGCGAAGACGATAGACATGATTTCGTAGGGGATATTGACTATCTGATTGCCGGTGAATTCTTTGGACACATCGTCGACGTGCAGGATGCCATAGCCATAATCAAGTGTGATGATCCGCTCACAGCCGATCTTGTGTTCGAAAGCCTGTACAACGAGGCATACGAGCGCGGATTCGATTGGAGATGGATTGAGGAAGCCTTGCCCCAGTGGCTCCCTCCAGACATCGCTGCGATCAAAGCACAAGGTGACGATAGTACCACCTTCTATGTCGCTACCAAAAAGCCACGCCGAACGTGGCGGGTGGCCAGGCCCGATAAATGAAATTGGTAGCGACTCTGACCGGTACCGAATGGCTTGCGGGTGGGCCCGAGGCACAGAATATCGAAAATAGGAACCAGAGTTTCCGCACGTGAACTAACCCGAGCCAAGCGCGAAACACTGCCGACGACGTGATGCTACTTGATTGGGACCCGGTCGCCTTCGCGATAGGCCCTGTTCGGATCCACTGGTACGGCCTGATGTACGTGCTCGGATTCTCAGGATTTTGGCCGCTCGGCATCCGCCACGCCCGCCGGGCGCACACCGCAGTCGCCCCTGAGCAGGTCGGCGACCTGCTGTTCTACGGGGCCCTTGGCGCCATCCTCGGCGGTCGGGCCGGCTCCGCCCTTTTCTATCACTCGGACCGCTTGCTGGCGGATCCCTGGATGATCCTGCGCATTTGGGAAGGCGGGATGAGTTTTCACGGTGGCCTGATCGGAGCGCTGGTCGCGGTCTGGCTGTGGCGGCGCAAGACGAATCTCGGCTGGCTGACGACCGTCGATTTCTGCGCTCCGATGGTGCCCGTCGGGCTGTTCTTCGGTCGAATCGGGAACTTCATCAATGGTGAGCTTTGGGGGCGGCCCACCGATCTTCCGTGGGGAGTCGTCTTCCCAGCGGCGGGGCCCGAGCCGCGTCACCCGAGCCAGCTGTACGAGGCCGCGCTGGAAGGCATCCTTCTGTTCACGGTTCTCTGGTGGTTCGCTCGCCAACCCCGAGCTGTCGGCGCCGTCGCGGCGACATTCGCTATCGGCTATTCCTTCGTCCGCTTCGCGGTGGAGTTCGTCCGCCTGCCGGACGCTCATCTAGGTTATCTGGCGTTCGGTTGGCTGACCATGGGCCAGATTCTCTGCGTCCCCTTGGCCCTGGTTGGCCTGATAATGGCCTGGCGCGCTCGAAGCGCGCGATCATGAAGCCCTATCTGGATCTCTTGCGCCACGCGCTGGAACGCGGCGTGGACAAGCCCGACCGCACCGGAGTCGGCACTCGCTCGGTGTTCGGATACCAGAATCGATACAACCTAGCTGAGGGCTTCCCCTTGGTCACCACCAAGAAAATCCACGTCAAGTCCGTGATCCATGAGTTGCTGTGGTTTCTGCGCGGTGAGACCAACGCGCGCGCGCTAAGCGAGCGCGGAGTGACCATTTGGGACGAGTGGGCCGACGAGGAGGGCGAGCTGGGCCCGATCTACGGACGCCAGTGGCGGAGCTGGCCGGGACGAGAAGGTCGCGAGCACGACCAAATCCGCGCTCTGATCGAACAACTGAAAATGCGGCCAGACTCCCGGCGCCATTTGGTTTGCGCGTGGAACGTCGCCGAGCTCGACCGCATGGCGCTGGCGCCCTGCCACGTTCTGTTCCAATTCTATGTGGCCGAAGAAAAACTTTCCTGCCAACTCTACCAGCGAAGCGCGGACCTGTTTCTTGGGGTGCCGTTCAACATCGCCTCGTACTCGCTCCTGACCATGATGGTGGCGCAAGTCTGCGGCCTGCGGCCCGGGGAGTTCGTCCACACCTTCGGCGACGCGCACCTGTACCGGAACCATCTGGAGCAGGCGCGCGAGCAACTTGCGCGAGAGCCGTATCCCTTGCCAACCCTGCGGCTGAACCCGGAGGTCAAGAATTTGCTCGAGTTCCGCTATGAGGACGTCCAGCTCGATAACTACCGAAGCCACCCGCGCATCGCGGCTCCGGTCGCGGTCTGATGATCCTCTCGGCCATTCTCGCGATTTCCCGGAATGGAGTCATCGGACACGAGAACTCGCTTCCTTGGCATCTACCGGACGACCTCAGGAACTTCCGCCGCATCACGCTCGACAAGCCGGTGATCATGGGCCGCATGACTTGGGAATCGTTGCCGAGCGACCTTCCCCGCCGCCGTTGCGTCGTGATTTCCAGGCGCCCGACTACAGGAAACTGCGAATGGGCGCGAAGCCCGGAAGCCGCCTTGGACCTCTGCGCCGGAAACCCCGAGGCGATGGTGGTCGGGGGCGTTAAGGTCTACCGCCATTTCCTGCCGCTCTGCGACCGGCTTTACCTAACCACGGTCGATGCCGAGATCCAGGGCGACGCGCGACTGCCGGAACTGGATCTGTCAGAATTTACTTTGCAAAAAGAGCGGGCTCACCCGGCGGACGACCGGCATGCCTATTCCTTCCGCCATCAAGAATTCTTGCGAATCAAGGCCTGTCGCTGACACAGGATCTGGACCGGCACGGGACCATTACGCTCAAGCCGAAGGACGGTCAGCTTTCGCCCCCAGACGCAACCGGTATCGATCCCCCAAACGTTGTTGCCGGAATAGAACCCCAGCGTCGACCAGTGTCCGAAGATGATCCTCGTCCGTCGCGTCCCTCGGTGAGGCGCCCGGAACCATGGCGTGAGACCGCGCGGGCATTTGGCGGGCGAAAGCTTGCAGTCCAGATTGATCCGGCCCTCGGCATCCAAATAGCGCAGGCGAGTCAGAACGTTGGCGATGATTCGCAGGCGCTTGAACCCGGTGAGCGAATCTCTCCAGCGGCGCGGCCGGGGGCCGTAAAACTTGTGGATTTTTTCCTCCCATCCGTCACCACGAAGAAACGTCTCTAGCTCTCCAGCTCGCTCCAGGGCCTGCTCCAGCGACCACTCTGGCAACACTCCGGCATGCACCATCGCGTAGCCCAGCTCGGGATCGTGATGCATCGCCGGGCGCGACCGTAGCCAACTAACTAACTCGTCTCGGTCTGGAGCGTCCAGCACGTCGCGCAATTGATGCCGGGCGCGCACCTGGACCCCCGCCGCCAACGCGAGCAAGGTGATGTCGTGGTTTCCGAGCGCGCAAACGGCTCGATCCCCCAAGTCGCGCAGGAAGCGCATGGTCTCCAAGGATTGCGGACCTCGATTGACCAAGTCGCCCACGCACCAGAGCGTGTCCGTTCGGGCACGAAATCCGGCTTGCCTCAGAACTGAGCGAAGCTCATCCAGACACCCCTGGATGTCACCGACCGCGAAGACCGCCATTCCGGGTCAGTGCAGGGAGTGGGGAGTGGAAAGAGTGAACGCGGGAATTTCGGCGTTGAAGCGGGTGCCGTCGTCTCCCAGCATCTGGTAGGACCCGTGCATGGACCCGACCGGGGTCTGCAGAACGGTGCCGGAGGTGTAGCGGAAAGCCTCGCCCGGCGCCAAGTGGGGCTGCTGCCCGACGACGCCCTCGCCATGCACCTCCTGTCGATTCTCGGCCCCATCAAGAATGATCCAGTGCCGACTTACCAAACGAGCCGGAAGGTCGCCCGTATTGGTGATGGTGATGGTATACGCGAACACGAAACGGTCGTCGTCCGGGTCGGATTGTTCCGGGAGAAACTGGGTCTCTACCTGAACCTCTATGTTGTACTCACGCTCGGCGGACATGCGGAAAAAGATACTGGGATAACGCGGCGAATTATACCGGGTCGGCCAAATGACGTCGCCGCGCGCCGCGGGGATTCATTTCTCCTCATCGACCTTGATCACCGCCTCAAGATCGTCGCGGTGGAGCTCAGTGAAATACAGGGTGACCGTCCGGCCCGCCAATGTTAGCTCCAAATCGTTACCATTCATATTGAGAAACAAGTCCTTCAGCACTTCCTTGGATTCGTTCGCATGCTTGAACATGGCCGCGTAATTCGGACACAGCGCGAGATAATTCTGGTGGTAATGCCTCTCCAGCTCCGGGAGAAACTCCACGGTCTCGAAGTAGTATTTTCCATCGGAGAGCCGCCGGAACGGGAGAGGCTCCCGGCACGCTTGGCAGATGGTCACGCCGTCGTCGTTCGTGTACAGATTCCGAAGGTAGGGCTCGGCCTTTTCTCTCTTGACCCGGTCACGTTGAATCAAGACGGAACGCATGCGTTTCTGACGCTCGCGCTCAGGTGCTTCCCGAGCTTCCTTGCGGACCCTCTCCGCTCTTCGTCTCGGATCATCAGAATCTCTCACCGGAAGTTCCACGAGCATTTTTTGTTTATCCAGAAACTCCCGTCGGATTTTTGGGTCCAGCTCCCCGAATCGGCGGCCATCCGTGAGGGCAGATTCGTCGCGAAACCCGAGCCTTTCGGCATCTTCCATGTCCTTGCGAGCCCGTTCGATTCGCTCTTTCGTTTCCTTGCCAAAGCCGACCGCGTCAAGCCAATTCCAATCCGAATCGAACGGGAAGCCTTTAGGAAGCATATCCCTAGATGCATCAGCGGGGCGAGTAAATTTAACGTTCTGGTGATTATCCTCTTGAGGTATCCAAGCCGCTTCACGTAGCAAGAGCAAGAGCCGCGAAGGTGACGTTCTCGCGTCGTTGCTCGCATTTTTTCTATAGATGGCTTTCAATATCCCATCTTTCGATTGGTCGCGAAGGGTCTTCCAAACCAGTCGGGAAATATCCAGAGCTGGCTTCTTGAGCAAGGTGGCAAGCTTGGGGACGTAAAAGTCTTGGTCAACCTCACCGTCAGTTATTTTCTCTCCTGGAGCGTTTAACAAGTATTTCTTCTCGGGGCTGTTGCGGCAAGAGTCAACCTTAATCTCGAGACAGCTAACCACACCACATGCCTTGGCAAAACAGACAAGATGTTCCAAATCGGGGAATTTCTTATACCGATCCGACAGTGACGTTAGTTCTGATTCGGAGCCAAGACGGCTATAGTAAGCACTCAGATCGGTATCAAGATAAGGACTGTCGAGATACAGATCACTCGGCCGAGACCAGCCACCATTGACGCTCTGGAAGATGGTGTATTCTTTGAAAAGATCGACCGTGGCACGATCTTTTTTCCAAAAATTAATGAACCTCTTCAAGTCAGCGACATGGCTCTCCCAATTTGGTGTGAGATCAGGATTCGCATATCGCCGCTCGAGGATGAATTTGATCTTTTCGCTAAACCCGACCTCGCGAACGCCAACGCACTCCAAAAACTCCCTAGCGTTCTCTCGCTCTTTTTTTCTTGTTACCGCCTGCATAGATATCTTCCTCAACCAAGAGAAAAGGGCCTTCGTGCATTTCTGATGTGGGAAAGTAGCACTTGGATCCTGTTCCGAACTTTTTATTGGAGCACCTGACGACGCAGATACCCCTGAATCGATCAAAGTAATTCTTCTTCAGCACTTCATGGAATAAGGCGTACAGTTCGCGGTGCCATTTCACTGGCTTCTTCCGCATCCAGTCGAGAAACTCCTGTTTTCGGTATTTTCGGTAGGTGTTATAGGAGCAACAATCTTTCAGCGCTCCCACAAATTCTTCAACACCCCACTGCTCGACTCCAAGGTCATGCAGGAAACGATCAACACGGCCATTTTTTTGCCTGACCGAAACAGCCCAATCAAACCTATCGGCATCATCGATAAGAAAACGGACATCATCGCCGCCCAGAAGATCTTTTAATTTCGCCTCCGCCTGAAGTAACTGATCAGCCGGAGCATGGTGGCCAGCATGCGTAGGAGTCAGTGGTTGCTCCTTCATCACGTCGACGATGGCCTCCCGAATGAGGTCATACCGACCCTGAACCTTATCTCTGCTATTCGGCAACACGGAGAGAAACTCTCGGTCGAGCAAGCCTAAGGCCTGGATCTCGTGGAGAGACCGCGCCGCGAGATCCGCGAGTTGCTGAAACAAGGTATCGTTGTCCGGCGTGTCCTTGACGCTTGAACGGCTTGGATCCGGGACGAACGGAGCGTGAAGGTGGAAACGTAGATTCGATGTCTCTTTTTTAGCCATGAAATAGACCGCGACAAGCCCGCTGTCCGCAGAAACCACCCGAAACCGCGTCGCGAAGGACGAAGGCATATCCGCCTGCCTGTTGCCATCCGAACGTGGTTCGAGATCGAACGCGATAGCCACGTGCTGGCTACTCAGCCCATCTGCTGGTGCCTTGAAACAAAGGAAATGAGAGCTTGGGAAATTCTCGCCTTTACTTTCCCTGGAAATTTCAACGTGAAAATTCGAACGAGAATCTCGACGCAAACTTTCTTTCTTGATCCCATTCACATTCCACTCTATTTCCTTGATCTTCGATAAGAACAATAGTGTGTCGTCGGAAATATCGCTCAAGCCATTCCGAATCTCCTTGAACGCTCGCCTCCGAGGCATATTTTTAGAATTGAACGGGAATTCGAATCGCGTTCGCTCGCCGAGGCTCTGGTCTGACGAGAGAGCCGAAGGAATCACCATGTCAGAAATTTCAAAGGAATGATTTGGAGACCATATGCGCGGCGAATCCGTGTAGAGAAACACCGCCTTGAATCCTATTCCGAAACGGCCAATCTTGTCGGCTTCACTACTTTTTTCGCTGAACCCTATACCAGTGATCGACTCGATGTCTTTCTTCTCGAATGGCCTACCATTGTGTTCAAAAATCAACTTGTTATCGTCAAGGGTAAATCGGACTTTCGTCGCGCCCGCGTCCTCGGCGTTCTGAAGAAGTTCATAAATAAAATGCGCCTTGTCCGGGTAGAAATCCTTGAAAATATCTTCAATATTGATAGCGCCTTCGTTTGCTTTCACACCGTCTATGTACTTCTGCCGTTTCTCTCTGATGCTCTCGATGAAACTCATTGGATAGCCTCCCCTGTTATCCGCAGAAAACCGACGACGACCAGAGTCGCGTGGATATCCGCGCTTTCCTTCAACTTCGCCAGATCGGCGCCGCGACATTCGTAGTCGTTCCTCGCCCGGGCCAATTCGCTTTCCTTCATGCGGCGGATTTTACCGTTCGTCGCGTTCTCGATTTGGTCTTCCAACAACCCGCATCGCGCCCTGTGACTGACATCCAAGCTTTGTTCGCGGTGTCGCACGTCCTCCAGGTTCTTGGCCATATGTTCCGCGCGCCTCGCGTTCCATTCGCTGTGGTGACGCTGGTCCAACCGCTCGATCGCGGCCTCGTCGGGCGGGCTCCCGGAAGGAGCGTCGGTCGCGGTTTCCAATAATGACAGCACGGCACCATCCAGTTTCGGATCGGACGCGATAGCCACGAGCTCGTCATCGGCGCGCAAACCGACTTTGCGCCATTGATAGACCGCGAACGGGTACTCGCCGGGCGGAACGATGTCGGTCGACGCGACGAGACTCGCATGCAGCACCTCGGCGCGTTCCTGGTGACGCGCCGCCTGCCTGATTAAAGGATGAAGGACGTTCAGATAGACGGCCCGGGGCTCATTCGCGGCAGCTTTCTGATCGAACGTGACCTGCAATCTTGGCTCGGAGCCTCTGAGCCATTTCTCCCATTGTCGAGCGACTGGATCAGTGGGCCGAGGTCGTTTCCTGAAGTCACTCAGCAATCGAGCCCGAACATCTCGACTGAGTTGCAGAGTCTTGAGCGACTTGTCACCCAACAAGAAATTGCCGTCGGCTCCGCCCACGCTCTCCAGATAGGTGACGACGCATCGCCGCAACGCCGGCGGAGACAGCCAATAACTCTCCGCTTCGGCCACTTCCTCGCGCCAGAACTTGTTGGAGACCGTCAACCCGAACAACTCGGCTTGCCGATCCTCCAACTCGTTCTCTTCCTGAACTCGGCGGATCTTATTGTCTCCAATTTGCCGGAGGCGCTCGGCGCGTTGCTCTGGAGTCAGGGTGAATCTGTCCGCGATATCGTGGATCTCCCGCGAGATCTCACCGAGGATTTCCTCGCTTCCGCCGACGGCATGATGGAACACCCCGATGCGCTCCAGACATCGCTCGTAGATATCCGCGTCCACCGTGCCCGGCGTCACCAGATTGACGATAGCCACGCTTTCACTTCGCTGGCCGTACCGATCAAGGCGCCCGATGCGCTGCTCGACGCGCATCGGATTCCATGGCAGGTCGTAGTTGACCAGCAGGTCGCAAAACTGGAAGTCAAGGCCTTCGCCGCCAACTTCCGAGGACAGTAGCGCATCCAAAGCGTTCGGGTCGTCTTTCGCCAGCGCGAAACGGCGACGCACTTCCGCGCGCTCCGCGTCTGGAACGCCGCCATGCACCAGTCCATAGCGCAATCCCGCGTCAGCAACATACCCCTGGATATAAGCGAGCGTATGGCGAAAGGTGCTGAAAACCAGAGACTTGTTGTTTTTCATTTGGCTCTTGTCCCGAAGCACTTTGACGAAAGCTTCCACCTTGGGGTCGAGAGGATCTAGATCCTCGGCTCTCTTCAGGAGGGCCTCGATATCAGCTCGGATTTCCACCATGAAAGCCATGTTGGCGGGAAACCCGCCATCGAATTCGTCCAGCGCCTCAAGGTCGTCGAGCCGTCCGGCGAGAGCGCCGCGCAATAGCGGAGCCAAGCCATAGAGACAGCTGGCCGCCTGGCGACGAATCGTCGACATCATGAATTTGACGTGCTGGTCGCCGTGCGCGCGCGCCAAGATGCGGCTCACCACGTCAAGCAAATCTTCATGGAGACGGCGCTGGGCGGACGTGAACTCCACGGTCAGCGTTTCCGGCCGCCGGGTCGAGAACTCCCCGATATCACGTCGCCGCGTCCGGTTGATCATCGGGCTGAAGGTGTGCAGCTCCTCCAGCGAGCGTATGACGCGGACGCGGTCCGCATCGTCACCGTTTTTAGCGGTCAGGCGGTCGTGGATATCCCGGAACGCTGGCGCTTCCCGCAGGAACACGCGACCCCATTGGGTGCGCCCGGCATCGCCCAGACACGCGCGGGCCCTGGCTCGCCAGTCACCCCTTCCAGCGCGGCAGTGATCTACGGCGGTGTTGATGAATCCGTTCGGCTCGGCCATCTGCTCGAAACTCGGATGGTCGATGATGAGATCGGGTCGCAGAACGTTCAGCAAGGTAAAAAGATCTTCGCTTCCGAGTTGCACCGGGGTCGCGGTCAGAAAGACCGCGGCCTGCGCGTTGTCGCAGAAATACCGAACAGCTTGGTGGAGATACGTGCTCGAATTGCGGATGTGGTGCGCCTCGTCCACGATCACGAGATCGAATCTGGGCGGTGGGTCGAGGGCCAGCATCCCGTCACCGTTCCGCGAACGCTTCCCGCTCTTGCCGAAAAGCAGTGATGAATCGAACAGAGAGAACGGGATGATCGCCTTGGCATAGCGATCAGGCCACTCGCCTTCCAGATCCGTTTCCCGCAAGCAATGGCGAAGCGTCCGGCCATCCAGCGCCTCGAAATGCTCATCGAAACGTTTCATCTCCAAATACCATTTGCGCTCGGCCACCAGTGCCTTGGGGCAGATCACCAGCACCGAGGATATATCCATCCGCGCCCGCAGTTCCTTGATGATCAGTCCGGCCTCGATCGTCTTGCCCACACCCACCTCGTCGGCGATCAGCAGGCGCGGTCGGTCGGCCCGAATCAGCCTCACCACGGGACGATATTGGTAGGGCACGAACTGCACGCGACCGGACCGCAGCGAATACAGATTCGCGGCGGAAGGCGAGAGCAGATGCAGGCTGGTCAAATGGGCGCGCAGATCGTCGGCACCGGTCAGGGAACGCTTTCCAGAAGGCTTGATGGGCCGCAGCTGGCTCTCGTAGTAAATGGCCGAACGGCCGTCTTGAAACACTCGATAGCGAGTCTCGGGCCCGCCGTCCACGATGGCGATGATTGGCGCAACGGTATCTGGATCGGATCGAAGACCGACGAGATCGCCGACTTGGAACGGTCGTGAGAAATTCCGCCCGGTCACGGCGACTGGATCGTCCCCGGAAGTCGAGGTAGAGTCGTTCGGCAACCCCGAAAACTCTTCGATGGCGCTTCTGCTAATGGACACAGCGTACAGACCTAGCAAGGTGACGCGCCGGGTCAATTGACCCGGCGCGGCCATCAATCATTCTCTTTCGCTGGTCGCTCATTCGGGCGGGCCTCACGGTTTACACGTCTCGCGGTCGCATTGACGGCCGTGGTCTCGGTTCGAGCGCGAGGCGCAGGGGGAACGCCTAGAACCAGTAATCCTCATAAGGCGAAGACGAGGCGCATAAGCGTGGGCCGTCGAGGACTGATGACCGACCATCAAAGGGCCTCAGTTTCAACTTTCAAGTGTGACGGCATTGTAACCCGGTGAAGAGTGGCGAGAACAGCCACGATATCCGAGCTAAAGGAGTGGAGGTCCCGGCTGATGCCGATTCCACCGAGGAATTCCTGTAGAGTGGAGGTGTAAATCCTTTCACCCAATGGGTGAACGAACGACAACCAACCAGGAGCCTCATTATATGTCGGAATTCACCTCTCCGGTCGTCGTCACCGGCGACGACAAGATGAGCCGCGTCAACCCCGACAGTCGCGTCCTCGTGCTGCTGGACCTGCTGGGCCAAGCGCGGATCCCGCGCAATCTTCTACGATCCCTGCCAGAGCCTTCGCAAGGCTGGACCAGTGGGCAGATGCCGCTGACCCTGCTGCCACTCAACGGGCTGGATCACGAATGCGTCTCGGACGTGGACGAGCTGGAGGACAACGAGGGTCTGCGCGAGCTGGTTCGCCTGCATGAGCCGGGCCTGCTGGGGGTCAAGGAAGAGGAGCTGGCGGCGCGCTTCCGAGGCGGGCGCGGGCGCGTCTTCCCGTCGGCGAGCTCGCTGCATGACTGGCTGCTCTGCTTCCACGACATGGATGCCGATCCAGAGAGCGCGGACCAGCGCCCGTCCGAAACCCTGGGGTTGATCCACGAGGCGCGGTGGCGGCTGGCGAAGTTCCTGATCCGGACGCGCGGCCATCCCGATACAAGACACAACCCCGACTTGAGCGCCGGGCGGTGATCAGAAGTCGATCAGAAGCGAACCTTCAGCAGGACGCTCACGCCATAATCATGATTATCGCCGCCTGACGCCGCGTAGTGAGCGTCCGCCGAGAGCGTCGATTCCCCTCGCGCGTCCAGCGTCATCACGCCCCCAACGCCCACGCGCGCCCACGTGGACTCCACCTCCGAGCGCAACCGCGCTCCCGACGCCATCGCCTCCCGGCTCTCCGAGAACTCATGCTCCACGTCCAGAGACGCGTACGTCTGGCCATTCTCCAGCAGCGCCCCGACCCGCGCCCTCACGCTGTCCTCCGAGCGGAACGACACTCTTCCGCTTCCAGTAACGCCCGACACGTCGGCGAAGCCGTCGACGTCCACCCAAGTCCACGTCAATCCCCCGCGCGGAACCAGCGCGAAGCCGTCCATCTCCAGCCGCCTGCCGACCTCCACGCTGATCGCGTGACCCTCTCCGTCCAGACCGGACGCCACCATCCCGCGCGTCTCCGAACTCAAGTCGACATCCTCGAAACGCGTGTACGAGAGCTCCCCGTCCGCGTACCAGCCGTCCTCGCCCCGCCAGGTCGCCGAAGCCCCGATGCCCACGCCCGAGGCCTCGATCTTCCCGCCACGCTTGACGTCCGCCTCGCCGTCACGGTAGTGCGCGCTCACGCCCAGCGTCACGCCCGGCAGGTCCGTGGGAACGGCGATGCCCGTCGCCACGCCCCAGCGCTCGAAGTCCCATGACAGATCATGCCTGGCCGCGTCCATGGAAGTCGTGGACGTCTCCGCCTCACGCTCACCGTCGCTCGCCATGACCCGCGCCCAAACGCCCCCGCCGTCCCGCGTCGCCGATAGCCGCGCCTGACGACCGCCCGGCGCGCTCATCTCCAGCAACACCGACGGCAGCGCCTCGTACACCCGAGCCCGGTCGTGATACGCCCGACCCGAGTCCATGAACTGGTGACCGCCCTCGATCGTCTTCAGGGTGACCTTGGAGATATCGTACGCGCCGCGCTCCTCGACGCCCGGACTGAGCGTGTACTCCCCACCCACCTTCACCCCATCGAAAGTCGTCGTTCCGCTGTTGAGCATCTTCCCCTTGACATAGCCGACGCGTCCGACCGCGTCCTTGCTCATGGTGATGGTCAGCTCCCCGTCCGCCCTCATCGCGGTTCCGGACGCCGCCTCCACCTTCGCCTTCGGCCCGATCACTAGTGTCCCGCCCATCACCATCCGAACGCCGGCGTGGTCTCCACCGCCGCCCATCACCTTGCCGTTGATGGTGACCGTCTGGTCGTATTGTCCCTTCCGGGCGTGGTCGGACGCGAAGGTCCGCATCCCCTTGACGTGAACGCCATCCTTCTTGGCACGGATCGTCGCCATCTCCCCCACCGTGACCTCAATCTTCCCGGCTTTCGTCGCGTCCTCGTAGGTGGTGGCCGTCTCCACGTAGACGCCATGCCCGTCCGCCGTGATCGTCCCGCCCGCGAGATCCACTTTGATGAGACCCCCGCTATGCTCATGGTGAATTCTGATCGCGTGACCTTCCTCTCCGACCCCCATGATGGTTCCCCCCGTCACGCCTACCGTGACCGGAACCACGGAGTCGTCGTCCCCTTTCGTTATGACGCGAACGCCATGTGATCGCAACGGCCGGATGCCTGGATCCGTCACGATCTCGATGTCACCGCTCGACGTGATCGAGATCTCGCTGCTGGCTTGCCCGTCCGCGGCCGGAGCGCTCTTGTCCTGGTGAAAAACGTCTAGGCCCGCGCGCGCATACGAGCTTCGGCTTTCCACATGTTCGCTCATCGTCGGGGTCGTCGTGGTCAGATAGCGTAGCGGATGGCTTTGGACCACGATCTTACCCTCATGGACGATCGTGATGTCACCGCCTCCAGGGGACGGGCCTTGGTTTATCAAAACAAATCTCGTATTCGAGACCTCGCCCGACAGATCCCCCGCCGATGCCCAGATCCCTTGCGAGGTCACGCTGCCCTTCGCCGTCTTGATCACGGTGTCGCCCCCGCCCGAGCGATGCGCCAGTATCCCCGCGTACGTCCCGTAAATCTCACCCGCGTTCGTCACGCTGACGTCGGTGTCGTGCTGGAAGTACGCCAGCACGCCAAACCCGCCCATCGGCTTGCCTTCGGTTCCGATCCGCGCCTGGGCTCCCACCATCACCTCGGCGTGGTCCTTCTGAGCGTCGATGTCGCTTCCTAGGTGGCCTACATAAATGCCATGGTTGAGCCCCGCCCCACGATCCCTCGAATCAATGGCCTTCCCGGTGCGCGTGACCGTCGTGGGCAGCCCCGTCACGAGCCTCCGGGTCGCGCCGTTCTCAATGTGAACCCTTCCATTGAGAACGACTTTCTTCAGGGCGCCGGGCCCGCTCAGGACGATCCCTGGCCGAGCGTCCCTCGCGCCGCTGGTGATCCCGCTAGACGTGATGGTGACCGTGCCCGCCCCGGAAGGCCGGACGGTCAATGTCACGCTCCGGCCCGGCGCGGCTAGGTTGTACCGGATCGGCGGGCCATCGGTCTTGTTGTAGGTCGGGTCGCTGCAGGTGACCTCGGCGGCGCCCGAGCCGCCGGGAAGAGCGCCGCAATTCCCCGTGGTCGCCGCCATGGCGGAATGCGGTATCAGCGAAATGGAGAGAGTGGCCGTGAAGCTGGCCAGAAAGGTCAGGAAGCGGGACAATGCCCCCCCCCCCCCCCCCCCCCCCTATGCGGGAATGCGCCGAAGCGCGGCGCGAGCGGTATTGGAAACGGCAAGCTTTCTCTTTGATCATGAAGCCCTAGATCTCCAAACTAAAGGAGCGGGAATCCCGGCTGGGGCCGATCCCGTCGAGGCAATCCGTTCGGATGGAAGTTGGAAAGTTTCACTCATTGGGTGAACGACCAACCGCGAATTCCATTATATGAACCCGAATTTCACCCCTCCCGTCCGTTGCCACCGGCGACGACAAGATGAGCCGCGTCAACCCCGACGGGAGCATCATCATGCCTTAACAGCTGGGCAAGGCGCGGATCCCGCGCGACCTTCCGCGAGCCATGCCGGAGTCGTCGCGAGGCTGGACTAGCGGGCGGGCCGGCACTTTATCCACCCCGATCTGACCTCGCCACCTCGCGCGGCTGGTGGAGCCCTGCGCGGGGGTGAGTTTTTCGCTGGAAAACGCCCCGAAAGCGAGCCGAATCCTCGCCGCCGAGCCCACGCGAAATCCCGGACCGGCCAAAATCGTCAGAATCGATTAGCTCGGAGATCGAGGTCAGTCGCCGCTTGACGCAGGTTTCCCTCGATTGGTTTGAAGTCTTGGTGATTGGCTGAAACCATCTCGTGGGGGCTTCACTCATCCATGACTCCGCTCTCCGTCCTCTTCATCTCGGATTTAATTCTGGCGAGACATTCGTCGTACGCTTCCCGTCGCGGGTACGTGGCGATCTTGTCGCACCTTTCAACTGTTGCTCCGCTATCATCCGTTTTGCTTCTGCATTCCGTATATTCGTATTTCTCTTGAAGATACCTCGTCTCGTAATAGCATGCCATATGCTCGCGGGTATCCTGGATGACTCGCGAGCACCCCCCGGCCAGCACCACGGCCGACATAGCCAATATTATCGTCCGCATGCTCACTTCATGGATGTCGTCGGAATTTCACGTTCGATGGACCTTGGCACCAGAACTCGATTCGGCGATTTAACATTCCAAAATGAAACTGGTAGTATATTCTTTCCCTACTGGAAGCCGCGGGAGAGCGGAACGCTGATGAATCTCGGGACCCACGCGTCGAATCGGTCGCGGACGCGAATCGCCGTCGGGGCAACGACCGAGCCACTCTAAAGCGGGAACGGAAAATTGAGCGGGGCGAGATTCCTGAAGTCTTGGAAGGGGGTCGCGGGGACTGTCGGCGTTCTCGCCATGGTTCTGTTGGCTTATTTCGTTCTGATGAATTGGTCGTCGATTCACCAAGGCGTTAGTTTTCTGTCCAAGTTCACCATCAAGGAGTTGCTCATCTTGCGATCGACGTTCGGGTCCCAGCAACTGGACCCGCTGAGATCCAGCATGATCACTCTGCGCATGCGCGCCGACCCGGGCGCGATACGGGCGGCCCCGGACCCGAACAGCGAGATTATCTCGACCGTGCCCGCGCGCGCTCCCCTTCGGGCCATCTCGGAAACGCGAACCTGGTATCTCGTCGAGCCATACGAGAACTCGGAAGGGCCTTCCTTTCGGAAAGGCTACGTCTCGGTAAGCGATGTCGAGTGGACCGCCAACTGCGCTTCTTCGGAAATTACGGATTTAAGGCCAGGAGACCGGTTTCGGGATTGCGCGGCGGCGCCGGAAATGGTCGTCGTGCCCGCGGGAAGCTTCATCATGGGATCGTCGGAATCGGAAAAACACCGGTTGCCCCATGAAGGCCCCCAGCGAAAGGTGGAGATCGCCACTCCGTTCGCGGCGGGAGTGTACGAGGTGACCTTCGAGCAGTGGGACGCCTGCCAGAGAGCGGGGGGATGCGGCACGAGCACGCCCCACGATCTCGGCCTTGGACACGGGAACCTTCCCTTAATCAACGTGAACTGGTCGCAAGCGCGACAGTACGTGCGATGGCTGTCCGCGGTGACAGGGAAAAGGTATCGGCTACTGAGCGAATCGGAGTGGGAATACGCCGCCCGGGCGGGAGCAGCGGGACCCAGCCAGAATGCCGGAGAGGGATCGACGTATTGCGAGCGTCTGAATGGCCTTGACCAAACGGCGATGAAGGCCCTTCCCGGCTTAGCGGCCTCGGTCCGCTTGAATCTTCCATGCGCGGATGGATATGTGGCCAGCGCCCCCGTAGGTTCCTTCCCACCGAACGCGTTCGGGTTGCATGAGATGGTGGGAAACGTCGCCGAATGGACGCAGGACTGCTACAACGACAGTTATCTCGGCGCCCCGACGGACGGAAGCGCTTGGGAGGCGGGCGATTGCGACGCTCGCGTCACGCGCGGCGGCGCGTGGGCCTACGCTTTACACAAAAACCGGTGGGCGTCGCGCACCAGAAGAACGATAGGCGGTAGTTACAGCAGTCTAGGGCTTCGCATCGCCCGGGATCTGGATTGAGCGATGGGACGCGATAGCTCACCGATCTCGCTTTTTCCCTTCGTGGCGAGAAGGGCGCTCGGTCAAGGCGCCTTCGGCAGAGTCCTCGCTCTCCTGACGCTCAGCGTGGTGGCGCTCTCCAGTTTCGCCGTTCCCGCGCCAGCGGACGCGCTGGAGTTGCGCATGCTCGCTGACCCGGGATCGGTAAGACATGCTCCAGACCCGAACAGCGCGGTGGTCGCGACGGTCCCTGCGGGGACCCCGCTCCAATTATCGCGGGAAACGCGAGCTTGGTATCTCGTGGATCTGCCGCGAGAAAAAAACCAGCCGGCCCTGCGGGGATATGTCGCGTTAAGCGACGCCGAATGGATCGCCGAGTGCGATCCGAACGCGTCCGAAGGACTCGAGCCGGGCGACGTTTTCCGGGATTGCGACACCACTCCGAGAATGGTCGTGATCCCAGCCGGGTCGTTCATCATGGGGTCGCCAGAATCGGAAGCCCATCGCGACCAGAACGAATCCCCGCGAACGGAAGTGACGATCCCGGCGCCGTTCGCGGTGGGCGTTTTCGAGGTGACTTTCGAGGATTGGGAGCACTGCGTCCGAATGGGCGGTTGCGGTGGATGGACGCCTGACGATGAGGGCTACGGCCAAGGACGACGTCCCACGCCCAATGTCAATTGGCATTACGCGCAACTGTATGTGCAGTGGGCGTCCGGCCTGACGGGCAAGCGCTATCGATTGCTGACCGAGGCGGAATGGGAGTACGCGACGCGCGCCGGATCCACGACGCCCAACTACTGGGCGCCCGAGGACGATCCCTGCGCGTTCGCCAACGGATACGATCAAACGGGCGCCAGCTTCCACGGCTTTATCTTTCAATATGACCGGATCATTCCCTGCGAAGACGGATTTACAGGAACCGCGCCCGTGGGATCCTATCCCCCGAACGCGTTCGGACTGTACGACATGATCGGGAACGTCGCGGAATGGACGCAGGATTGCTACCACGCCGATTATTCGGGCAGGCCAAAGGATGGAAGCGCATGGGAGTTCGGCTTGTGCTTCATACGCGTGATGCGAGGAGGCTCATGGTTCAATGGAGAAAGATGGCTTCGAGCGGCGGCCCGCGTGCCGAGACTTCCGCAAGGCGCGACGAGCACATCAGGCTTCCGCGTCGCCCGAGACTTGGACTGAGCGGACCGTTTGGAACAGCCGGGCGAATTCCTCGCACGAAAGCGTCTCGGCCCGCCGTCGCGGGTCGATCTCCGCTCTCGCCCACGCCAGATCCGGAATCTCCGGCAAATTGTTGCGCAAGGTCTTCCGGCGCGAGGCGAACGCCTGCTGAACGAGGCGCAGAAAATCTTCCCGCGCGTCCTCCTTGACGAGGAGGGTCTTCCTCGGCGCGAGCCGCACCACGGTGGAGACGACCTTGGGAGGCGGATCGAAGCATTCCGGCGCGACATCGAAAAGCGGCTCGACCCGCATCGATAGCTGGACGGCCACCGACAGCTGCCCCCGCGACGGGTCCCCTGGCGGCGCGGCCAAGCGCAGCGCGACCTCGCGCTGCACCATCACGGTCAAGTCCGCCAAGCGGATCCGCGGGTCCAGCCAGCGCCGCAACATCGCGGTCGCCACGTTGTACGGCAAGTTGCCCACCAGCCGCGCGCCCGTGGGATACTGAGACAGATCTTCCCGAAGCGCGTCCGCGTGACGGATCTCGATCACGGGGTTGTCGGCGAATCGGCGCTTCAGGTATTCGGCGAGGACCGGGTCCTTCTCGATGGCGATCAGGTTCCGGGTCCGCGGCACCAGCGCGAACGTCAGCGCGCCACGGCCGGGACCGATCTCAATCAAAGTGTCGGCGATGCCAACCGCGGCCGCGACCTCCTCGATTTTCGCCGCGTCGGACAGAAAGTGCTGCCCCAGGCGTTTCCGCGGCGGCGGCAGGGCCATGGATCAGGCGTCGCGCCGCCAGACCTCGTCCGCGCCCTCGTGAATTTCCCGGATCTCCATCAGCACCGCGCCGCACCCAGGATAGGAATCGTCCAGCCAGCCATGTTTCATCGCGTCGAAGACCGGCCCGTCCGCATGATAGGACAACGGACCCTTCATTTGGTAGGCCCGCCGGGGCTTCGCCAAAAACACCAAGGCGCCGGCGCCGCCCGCGTCGATGTTGGCCCGGGTCTTGCTCATGGCGTTGTCCGCCACGACCACCTGCCCCTCGTCGGTCAGACGCGCGCAGAGAACCCAGATCACGTTTGGCGCACCGTCCGCGCCGACCGTGGACAGGGCGGCCAGCGGCTCGCGCTCGCTCCACGCCCGAAGAAATTCTTTCGGAAGCGGGGGAGAGACGCTCACGCGGCCTTGGCCCAGCTCCGGGACGCGCGCGCCTGCCGCGCCGCGGAATCGATCGCCTCGAACAGGCTCCCGGGGTCGGCCCGGCCGGTCCCGGCGAGATCCAGCGCGGTGCCATGATCGACCGAGGTCCGAACATACGGCAGACCCAAGGTCACGTTCACGGCGTGACCGAATCCCAGCGCTTTCAGCGCCGGGAGGCCCTGGTCGTGGTACATGGCGAGTAACGCGTCGACCCCGTCGCGGTCGACGAAGGCCGTGTCGGCCGAGACGGGGCCCTCGACCCGATGACCGCGCTGGCGCGCCTCCTCGATGGCCGGCGCGATGGCCTCTCGCTCCTCCCGCCCGAAATATCCGCCCTCGCCAGCATGGGGATTGAGACCCAGCGCCCGGATCCGCGGCCGATCCAGTCCAAATCTGGACCGTAGCCCCGCGATCAGGATCTCGAGGACGAGGACGATTCGCTCCCGGGTCACCGCCCCCGGCACCTCGGCCAGAGGGAGGTGCGTGGTCGCGAGCGCGACGCGCAGGGAGTCCGCGGTCAGCAACATGACCGACTCGGCGCCCGCCTGCTCGGCGAGGTATTCCGTATGACCGCGAAACGGCAGGCCCGCGGCCAGCAGCGAGCTTTTCTGGACCGGCCCGGTCACCAGCGCGTCGAACTCTCCTTCGAGACAGCCGCGCCCGGCCTTGGCGACGCTCTCCAGAACGTAGGGAGCGAACCGGGTCTCGGCGACGCCCGCCCGGGCCTCGCCCGGCATCGGAATGGCGTGGACTTCCAGCGCGCCCGGCTCGGGGGCGGCGTTTGGACGGTATTCCACGATCCGGACCGAGCGACCGAGACGCCGGGCCCGTTCCCGGAGAAGCCGCGGATCGGCGAACGCGACGCAACGCGCCGGGCTCTTCCGGCCCGCGAGCGCCAGCGTCAGGTCCGGACCGATCCCTCCCGGCTCGCCGGCGGTCACCGCCACGCGCGGCTCACGCATCGCGCTCGCCGGTCATATAGCGGACGTAGGAGTTGTTCAGCAACCGCCGCAACCAGATGTCGATCTCGTCGTTGACCCGGGAGCGGGCCAGATGATTCAGCGCCCGCGTCCGCAAGGCTGATTTCGTCTCGTCGACCCGGCGGCGCTCCAGCACCTGCACGATGTGCCAGCCGAACTGGGTCTGGAACGGCTCGCTCACTTCGCCAACTTCCAGCTGGTTCATCCGCTCCTCGAAGTATGGGTCCAGCTTGCCTGGCGAGGTCCATCCGAGGTTGCCTCCGTCCGAGGCCGAGGCGATGTCGTCGGAATGCGAGCGGGCGAGGTCCTCGAAGCGGTCGCCCCCAGCGAGCCGGTCCTTCAAGGTCTTGAGCTGGGCGAGCGCCTCGTCGTCATCGACCAGGGCGCTGGTCCGGATCAGGATGTGTCGAGAGCGCGTCTGGTTCACCATGATCTGACCGGCGCCCTCCTTGTTAGTGAGCTGGAACAGGTGAAAGCCGCTCGCGCTGCGAATCGGGTCGGTGATCTCGCCCGGCTCCAGCGCCGCGATCGCGTCGGCCGCGAAACTCGGCAGATCCGCGGCGTCACGCCAGCCGAGATCTCCACCCTTGAGGGCGTTGCGACCATCCGATTCGGTCAGGGCGAGGCGAGCGAAGCGCTCGCCGTCGCGGACTCTCTGGGTCAGGCCGTGGGCCTTGTCCCGCAGGCGCCCGATCTCCTCCGGGGTTGGCCGCCCTTCCACAGCGAGCAGAATGTGCGCCAAGTGATACCGGACGTCGGCCTGGAGGCGATCGGAGTGCAACCGAATGAAGTTGTCGACCTCCTCCTCCGTGACTCGCACCAGCCGGCGGGACTCCATCTGCTGAAGACGCTGGGTCAGCATCTGCTCGTGGAGGTAGTCGTAGAAGCTGGCGAAGCGGACCCCCCCACGCTCCATCTGGCGCCGGAACTCCTGCGTCTCCATTCCGTTGCGCCGCGCGAGCGACTGGATCTCGCGTGCCACCGCGTCGACCGGCAGGGCGACCCCTCGCTTCTCCGCGAGCTGCAGTTGCAGGCGGGCGACGACCATGTATTCCAGCACTTGGTCGATCAGCTGGTCGCGCGGCGGCAACGGCGTTCCTCCTTGCTGAATCTGCTTGACGATGATCTCGACGCGATCCTGGAGCTCCGACAGGGTGATGACGTCGTCCTCGACCACCGCCACCACGCGGTCCAGCACCTCGGCCGCCGCGGCCCCGGCGCCCAGCGACAGCGCCAGGATTCCGGCGCGAATCAATAGGGCCATACCAACTCCCCGTCCAGTTCCCGGCGCGTCCGGGCCACGACGTCCTCCCCGAAACCGGCCAGACCATGGAAGCGAACCTGCAGCATCACGCGGCTTTCGGATTCCTCTCCTACCTCGCGGCGAATCTTCCACGCGCCGATTCCCACGGTCATGCAGCACCCTCGGTACTCGAGAGCGGACAGGGTCTCCAGACTCCGGTCTCCACGCAAATCGTAGCGGTAGCGAAAGGTCATATGCCAGTTCTGGCCCAGCGGGAACAGCGCGGACGCCTCCGCCTGCTCGATTTTCTCCGCCTCGCCCAAGGGTTCCGCGCGGCGGAGGTAGCGCGCCTGGAAGCGCTCGCCATCCGTTCCGTTCCAGCCGATCATGTGCGAGGCCCAAGTCGTGTCGCTACCCTTATGCCCCGGATCGTAGCGCAACGCGGACCGCAACTGGAATCGCGGCGCGGGGCGGAAATCGATCTCGGCGGCCCAGGCGGATTTCGCGTGGTCTCCCTCGCCGCCATGGACGAGCGCGGGCGGAGGCCGGAAATACCAGACGCGGCCAAGCCGGGCCCGCAGTCGCTGGTAGCCCGAGACCGGGTCGATGATTCGCGTTTCGACGCCGGTCGCCAGAAGGTCGACGGCGCCGATCCGGTCGCGCCCCGCGGCTCGGGGGCCGCGGAACATCGTGTCGAAATCGAGATCCATTCTCCGGCTGTCGAACATGGGAATGTCGCTATGATCGCGCCGCGGGCGGCTTAGATAGAAGAGCCGCGGCTCCAGCGTCTGCACGGCGCCGTCCTCCAACCGCCGCTCGAATCGCGCCCGCGCGTCGACGCTGTAGATCGGCAAGGTCCGGCTTGGCGAGCGCTCCAGTTTCTCGCCCGCCTCCCTGGCGGTCGCCTCCGCGGCGTCGGAATGCTTCAGATTGTACTGGGTGTGGCGCCACTGCAGGCGCGGCGTCACCTGCCAGCCAGCACCGGCGATCTTTCGGGCGAGCGTCAGCCCCGCGTCGTAGCGCTCCCCCTGCACGCCCAGCGCGTCCAGATCACCCCGGAACGCGTCAACCGCGAACGCCGGGACCAGCACCAACCCCGCCGAGGGAATCCGGACGACTCCCTTGGCGCGCGCCTTCGGCAACCGGTCCCACCGCTCGATCTGGTCCTTCAGCGGGTCGCTCCCGGTCAACGCGGCGCTGAAGGTCCACGCGGGAGAGCGCCACGCGACGCTCGCCTCCTGCCGCAGTCGGGTCGCCGACAGCCCGTGGACGCCCGACCGGAAATCCTCTAGATACGCGCGGTCGGACACGTCGGTGTAGTCGATCCGGTAGTCCCAGCCACTCAGGCGAGCGCCGGCGTGGCGCCAGTGCAGCAGGTAGCGGTCATCGTCCGTCTCGTTATCGCTCAGGAACTCGGCGCGAACCGCGCCGCCGCCATGCCGCGTCCGGTAGCGGCCGCTCGGCTTGACCTGCAAGCCCCTCCGTCCCATGTAGCGGGCGGATAGGACCGCGTCGTAGTGCGGGGCGAGATTCAGATAATACGGTGTCTCCAGGGAGTAGCCCAGATCGTCGGAAGTCCCGAGCTCCGGCGCCAGCCAGCCGCTCCTGCGCGCGTCCCCGACCGGAAATCCCACCCAAGGCATGGCCATCACCGGTACCGGACCGAGGCGGAGCGTGGCGCCACGCGCCTCGCCCTGTCCCTCAGCCGGATCGATCCGGATCGTCTCCGCCCGCAAGCTCCAGAGCGGGCTCTCCAGCGCGCAGGTGGAATAACTGGCTTCCTCGGCCTCCAGCGCGCCGTCCTCGGAGCGCTCGATCCGCTGGGCGCGACCCGTCCCCCCTCCGCTCAGGCGATAGCGGGCGTCGGTGGCCTCCATCCGTCCGCGCGCGTAGTCCAGCTCCATCCGATCGGCCTCCAGAGCGACGCCCGGCCCGCTCATGCGAACGTCGCCTTCCAGCGTCGCCCGGCTCCGCCCGCGGTCGATCCGCGCGGATTCCGCGCTGGCGCGCGCGGTTCCCTGTCGAACGCGAACGTCCACGCTCATCTCGACCTGGTCGCCGTCGCGCCGGACCCGTCCGGCCTCCGCCTCCAGCTCATCGCTCTCCCCCGCGTCCACGCCGATATCCATCGGTCCGCAATACGCCGGCTCGAGCGGTTCCGGAAGGGGCAACGGCTCCTCCGCCCACGCCACGGCGCCCCAGGGTCCCAGGGTCATCAGCAGAAAGGCGCGGCGAAAGGTCTGCATGCACCGATGCGGCCAGCGCGGGACCGGCCGTGTCGTCTGGTATATTCTACCGACTGCCGCGCCCTCTCGGTCCAGCCATGCGTTCCTCCCCCTACTCCACCCGACCACGCGAGCGGAAGTGGCGATTTTTCCGGTCGCTCGGATCAGGTTTTTGGGCGATCGCGGCCCTTGGGCTTTTCGGCTTCGCGGCTTACGCCCTGGTCGCCACCGCTCCGCGACCGGAGGTGGTCCTGGAGGAGCTCCCCCCCTTGGCGGTGGAGGCGCACGTGGTGACGCGGCGCGACGTCTCGCCCTCCGCCGATTTCACGGGCCGGCTTCAGCCGCGGCGGCGCGCGGCGTTGCGGTTCGAGGTCCCGGGACGGCTGCTGCGCCGCGAGGTGGAGCCCGGAATGAAGGTCTCCACCGGAGACGCGCTGATGACTCTCGACGATCAGGACTTCCGGGATCGGGAGCGCGTCGCCGAGGCGGAGTTGCGCCTTGAGGAAAGCGGCATCAAGCGAGATCAGGTCCGACTGACGCAGGCGATTCGGCATCGCGACCTGCAACGCGAGGAGGTCGCGCGGCACCGAACGCTGGATGAGCGCTCATTGCTTTCGAGATCCTCGCTCAACGCCGCCGAGCAGAAGCTGGCCGAGTTGGAATCGCGGGTGGCGGAGCTTCGCCACTCAGTCGGAACCGGCGGGCAGCGCCGGGCGCTGAAGCGAGCGAAGCTCGATCAGGCCCGGCGGGATCTCGCGCGCGCGCGGCTGGTGGCGCCGTTCGACGGAACGGTCAACGAAGTGCGAGCCGAGATCGGCGACCGCATCACCGGAGACCAAACGGTCATCACCCTGGTCGACGCGTCGGAGCTCGACTTCTATGTGGAGGTCGACGGAACCGCCGCCGGCGCTCTGGAACTTGAGCGGAAGATCGCCGTGCGAACGGAAGGGCGGGAAATCCCGGGGGTCTTGGTCGCCCTGCAGGCCGACCCGGACCCGCGCACCTTCACGCACGCCCTGCGGATCCGAATCCCCGGCGCGCACGCCGCGCCGGGACGGCTGGCCATCGCCCGCCTTCCTCTTCCAGTCATCCGAAACGCGTTGGCGGTGCCGGTGGAGGCCCTGCGGGTGGACGCGTCGGGGCACTCGGTATACCGGATCGAGGGCCAGTCGCTGCGCCGCGTCGACGTCGAGCCAGGACCGCGCGTGGGCTCCTGGCGCGTGATCAAGGCGGACCTGAACGAGGGGGACCGCATCGTCGCCCGCGACGTCGCGGCCATGGACGAGCGCCGCTCAGTGCGCGTCCGCGAGCGCGCTCCATGATCCGTTTCTCTCTGAACAACCCGCTGCTCGTCAACCTGGCGATGGCGCTGACGCTGGCGCTGGGACTGATGGCCTGGCGCTCGATGCCGCAGGAGGTGTTCCCTACTCTGGACCGCGACATCCTCCAGGTAAGCGCCACTTTCGAGGGTGCCTCGCCGGAAGAGGTCGAGCGCCAGATCACCATCCCGATCGAGGAGGCTCTGGACTCTCTGGTCGACGTCGATTCGGTCACCTCGCTCTCGCAGGAGGGCCTGTCAGTCATTCAGTACAAACTTCTGGAAGGGGCAGACCCAGACGAGCTGCTGCGCGAGATGCGCACCGAGATCGACGCCATCGAGGACTTCCCGCGAGACGCCGACACGCCGCAAGTCCGCCGGCTCAAGCACCAGATCACCGCCATCAGCGTCGCCCTGCACGGCGAGGCGCCCATGCCGCTGATGCGCGAGGCGGCCGAGCGGCTGCGCCGCGCCGTGCAGCGGATCCCCGGAGTGTCCGGCGTCAGCGTGGCCGGCAGCCGGGACTGGGAGGTCTGGGTGGAGCTGGACCCGCGCGAGCTGGCCGCCCGCGGGGTGTCGGCGGACGAGATCACCGCGGCCTTGCGCGGCAACCTGCACGACACGCCCAGCGGCGTCATCCGCGGCGAGGAGGGCGATATCCTGCTGCGCGGGATGGGCGCGGACGGAGTCGAGGCCATCGGCGACATCGCGGCGCGCGGCAACGCGCGCGGCGGTCAGTTGCGGATTCGCGACTTGGGACAGGTGTCCATGCGGCTGGAGGAGCCGGTCACCTTGGGACGCTTCAATGGAATGCCAGCGATCAACATGACCGTCTCCAAAATCGACCGGGCGTCCACCCGCGAGGTCGCCGACCGGGTGCGCGAGACGGTCGGGCGGTTCGCCCTGCCCGAGGGCGTTCAGGCGAGTTTCTACATGGACATGTCGCCCTTGATCGAGACCCGCATCAACACCGTGCAGGCGTCCGGCGTCGTGGCTTTGGCGCTGCTGCTTCTCGCGCTGTATCTCATGCTCAACTTTCGGATGGCCCTGATCACGGCGCTGGGCATTCCAGTGTCCATGCTGACCGCCGTGATCGTGATGGCCATGCTCGGATACAGCGTCAACATGGTCAGCATGTTCGCGTTCCTGGTCGTGCTCGGGCTGATCGTGGACGATGCCATCATCATCTCCGAGAACGCCTACCGCCACATGGAGGAGGGGATGGACGCGCGCGAGGCCGCCTACCTCGGCGCCCGGGAGGTCATGTGGCCGGTGCTGGCCTCGATCCTGACCACGGCCGCGACCTTCCTCACCCTGCTGAGCGTCTCGGGAACCATGGGCCAGTTCGTCGAGGTGCTTCCAATCGTGGTGGTGGCCGCGCTGGCCGGCTCCCTGCTGGAGGCGTTCCTGATCCTGCCCTCGCACGCGGCCGAGATCCTCAAGCTGACGCGCTCATCGCGCAAGGCGGACCGCTGGCGCGCGTTCCTGGACCGCTACCACGCCCTGCTCGACTGGAGCCTCCG
This sequence comes from uncultured candidatus Poriferisulfidus sp., assembly GCA_965116025.1. Taxonomy (GTDB): domain Bacteria; phylum Pseudomonadota; class Gammaproteobacteria; order Poriferisulfidales; family Poriferisulfidaceae; genus Poriferisulfidus. The sequence goes on along the minus strand of OZ220480.1, from coordinate 744,366 downwards.
GAATCGCTATCTGGTGGCCAGCGTGACGATCGGGACGCTCGCGGTCACGCTGGCCTTCATGGTCACTCGGATGCCATACAACCAGTTCGCCGATTTGGTGACGAACCGGTTCCTGGTCAACATCGAGGGGCCGAGCACGTATGGCCTCGCCGATTCCAACGCCCTCGCGAAACGCGTCGAGCGCGCCATCTACGACATCGTCCAGCCAAGCGAGCTGGAAAGCCTCCAGACCAATATCGGCGTGAGCATGGACACCACCCAGAACAGCACGCTGGGCACCCAATACGTGCAGATCAGCGTCAACCTGACGGAGCCGGCGCCGGAAGGGTGGATCGAGACCTACGTCGCCCCTCTGATCAACATGAAGCTCTCCACGCCGGGTGAGCGCGAGCGCTCAACCGAAGAGATCCGGGACGAGGCGCGCGCGGCGCTGGAGACGATCCCCGGGATCCAGCGCGTCTCCTTCCAGAGCGATCAGGCCGGACCGAGCGGCGCCGACATCGAGGTGGGCGTCATCGGTCCCGATCTGGATCAGATCCAGTCGCGCGCCGAGCGGATCCAAGCGTTCCTGGCCCGCCTGCCTGGCGTCGCGGACGCCCGGCACAACCTGGAGCCCGGAAAGGTCGAGTACCAGTACGCCCTGAACTCGCGCGGACGAGAGTTGGGCATCACCCAAGCCGAGCTGGGCGCGGCCGTGCGCATGGGCTATCAGGGCGACAAGGTGGTCCACATCAGCCGAGGCGACCAGCGCGTGCCGGTCCGGGCGCTGTATTCGGGCGCGACGCGGCGCGACGCGGCGGCGTTCGACCGCCTGCCCATCACCACGGAAAGCGGCGTGGTCTATCTGGACGAGGTGGCGGATATCACCACGACTCGCGGCCTGTCCACGGTGCGGCGGCGCGACGGCGAGCGCATGGCGATCATCACGGCCGACATCGATCCGGCCGTCACTTCCGCGAAGTCCGTCACGGCGTTGCTGGACCGCGAGTTCGGCGACCTCTTCCCGCCCTCGGACGACTACCGCATGACGTACTTGGGCGAGAAACGCGAGACGGCCATCGCGCTCGCCGACATCAAGCGCGCCATTCTCGCGGCCCTCACGATCATTTTCTTCATCCTCGCCGCCCTGTTCCGGTCCCTGCTGGACCCGCTGGTGGTGATCGCCGCGATTCCGTTCGCGCTGATCGGCGTGGTGGTCGGGCACGTCGCCGCCGGGATCCATCTGCAGTTCCTGTCGCTGATCGGCATCCTCGCGCTGATCGGCGTGGTGGTCAACGATTCCCTGATTCTGATCAAATTCGTGCAGCAGTTGCGCGCGCGCGGACGCGACCGCGTCGAGGCGGTGCTGCAGGGGAGCCGGTCGCGGTTCCGCGCCATCCTGCTGACCACGGTGACCACCTTTCTTGGCGTGTCGCCGCTGATCTTCTTCTCGAGCGGACAGACGAGATTCCTGATGCCGATGGCGATCAGCCTGGGAATCGGGTTGCTGTTCGCCACCGCGCTGATCTTGCTGGTCCTGCCGTGTTTCTACCTGATCATGGACGATTTCCGCAATTGGCTGACGCGCCTGCGCGGAATATTCCTCAAGGCGCCCGCGTGAGCGCTCGCCTCGCGCTAGCTCTCGCGCTGGCGGTGGCGGGCGCGAGCGCCGGCGCCATCGCGGACGACGAAGAATCCAAAACGCCACCGTCGCGTACGGCGATGCGGCTGACGCTGGAACAAGCCGGCGATCCGGCGCTGGAAGCGCAGAAACGATATTTTCCAGAGCATTACGACGCCCTGATCGCGCGGATGGTCGAACTCCAGCACGGCGCGAATCCGAAACGGGCGAGCCAAGAGCTGACGCGGGCCTCGCGCCGCAACTGGACGCGCTACAACGAGCTGGTGCGTCAGGGAGATCCGGCCGACTGGCGCGCGCTGGTCGAGCGACGCAGAGACATCTTCGCGCTGATCGACCAGCTCGACGGAGCTCAGCGATGCCTGGCGTACGAGCGCAGGGGTCCGCAGGCGCTCGCCGCCGACCGCGAGTCCGCCTACCGCGACCCGGTCGGCGCCTACATCGAAGCGTTCCTCGGCGCGGCCGCGCGAGCGCGCGCCGCGCCGAGAGGGATTCGGGAGATTCAGGCCGAGGACCTGGATTCGCTGTACGCCACGCTCGAGGCGACCGCCAGCCCTGAACTGATGGCCGCGCTGCACCCCGGCGACGCCGTCCACCCCCGCTTCTGCGAGGCCATGGTGGCGATCATGAACGCCGCGCTGACGCTGGAAGGCGAGGCGGGCGCCTTGGTGTGGCGTTTCCTCGTGACGACGGGAGACCTCGCGTCGCCAGAGGACTAGATCCAGAATCGTTTGACCCCCAGATTTCCGAGCTGACACCGATTTTGGGCCGGATCAGAAGCGGACCTTCAGCAGGACGCTCGCGCCGTAATCGTGATTGTCGCCGTCCGATGCCGCGTAGTGAGCGTCCGCCGATAGCGTCGACTCCCCCTGCGCGTCCAGCGCCATCACGCCTCCAACTCCCAAACGCGCCCACGTGGCCTCCACCTCCGAGCGAAGCCGCGACCCCGACGCCATGACCTCCCGGCTCTCCGACAGCTCACGCTCCACGTCCAATGAGGCGTACGTCTCGCCGTTCTCCAACAGTACCCCGATACGCGCCCGCGCGCTGTCCTCCGAGCGGAAAAATACCCGACCACTCCCGGTAACGCCCGACACGTCGGCGAAGCCGTCGACATCCACCCAAGTCCACGTCAATCCCCCGCGCGGAACCAGCGCGAAGCCATCCATCTCCATGCGCCTGCCGACCTCCACGCCGACCGCGTGACCCTCTCCGTCCAGACCGGACGCCACCATCCCCCGAGTCTCCGAGCTCAAGTCGACATCCTCGAACCGCGTGTACGAGAGCTCCCCGTCCGCGTACCAGCCGTCCTCCCCCCGCCAGGTCGCCGAAGTCCCGACGCCCACGCCCGAGACCTCGATCTTCCCGCCGCGCGCGACATCCGCCTCGCCGTCACGGTAGTGCGCGCTCACGCCCAGCGTCACGCCCGGCGCGTCCGCGGGAACTACGAAGCCCGTCTCCACGCCCCAGCGCTCGAAGTCCCAAGACAGCGCGCGGCCCGCATCGTCCATCTCGGTCGTGGACATATCCGCCTCCCGCTCGCCATCGCTCGCCAATACCCGCGCCCATGCGCCCCCGCCGCCACGCGTCGCCGACAACCGCGCCTGACGACCGCCCGGCGCGCTCATCTCCAGCAGCACCGACGGCAGCGCCTCGTACACCCGAGCCCGGGCGTGGTACGTCCGGCTGATCTCCCGCTCGGAGTCCACCTGGAACTGATGCCCGCCCGTGATCGACTTCAGCGTGACCATCCGCTCAAACACCGCGTCGTACACTCCATGCGTCCCCGTCTTCCCCGATGTCGCCTTCACCGCGTCCCCCACGGCTATCGTCTTCTTCGCGCCGGCCATCAACTCCCGCTGGAAGACGTTCGGCGCGTCCTTTCCACTATTCAGGAATTTCCCCATGACGAACGCGATCTGCCCATGCTCGTTCTCCTTCAGGGTGACATGCAGCGCTCCATCCGCTTTCACCGCGATCCCGGACGCCGCGCCGATCTCCGCCTTCGGCCCGATCACCAGCGTCCCGCCGTTCACCATCCGAACGCCAGCATGCTCGCCGGCGCCGCCCATCACCTTGCCGTTGATGGTGACCGTCTGGTCATATTGCCCCTTCCGGGCGTGATTTTCCGCGAAGGTCCGCATGCCCTTGACGTGAACGCCGTCCTTCTTGGCACGGATCGTCGCCATCTCGCCTACCGTGACCGTGATCTTCCCGGCCTTAGTGGCATCGTCGTAGGTGGTCTCCGTCCCCGCGTAGGTGCCCTGGTAGATGGTGGCCGTCTCCGCGTGCACGCCGTGCCCGTCCGCCGTGATCGTTCCGCCCGACGCGTCGATCATGATCGGGACTCTCATCTTGGGGCTCCTGGCCCCCTCATCGTTCAGGTCTCTCACGTAGGCGAGAATGCCGTCGCCCTTCGACGTGATGTCCGCTTTCGACGTGATCTTGATCTCCCCGATGTCGGACTCGTAGGTGGAGGGGTCGTTATTGCTGATATCCTTGCCGGGAAGCGGCTTGGGCTGCGAGCCTCCATGAACGGCGAGGATGCCAGCGGGCCTGCCTTTCAGGTCCGCCAGCTTCGTCTTGTGATCCTCCGAAAAGGATAAGGAGTCCAAGATATCGGGCCCGTCGCCCGCCACGATCTCGCCCATCGAATGCGTCACGACCACGTCGCCCCAGCCGCGATGCAGAGCGACCACTCCCGAGCCCTTCGCGTGGATGTGGCCTTCGTTGGTGACCATGATGTCGTTCTCGTCATCGGCGTTGCTGGTCTCGGCGACCACCCCGTTCTCGCCGACCGGAGTCCCCGCGGTTCCGATCCGCGCCCCGGACTCCACAGCCACCCGAACCGTTCCCCCGCTGGTCGACTGGGTCACTGACACGCCACGCCGACCCACGGTCGGCTCATCTCCCTCCATGCCGATCCGCGCCCCGGACTTCAGCGTCACCTCTATGTCTCTGTTGACATCGCTGGAATCGTCGCTAGTGTCGTTGTATTGTCTATTAATAGAGATTCCATCTCTTATGTCTCCCGTCCGTGAAATCTCGCCGGCGAGATCCACCTTGATCAAACCGCCTTTGTGCTGAGAGTAATAGATGTAAATCCCATTCCCTCCATTTCTTCCACTCGGGTCGTCCGCCGTCAGGGTGCCCCCCGTCACGTCGACCGTGACCGGAACGACGGAATCACCGTTCCCCCGCGTGATGACGTAAATGGCGCTTCTTCTCGCTCTGTTGTCGCCTTCTTTGCCGTGGATCGGATGGGCGACGATGTCGCCGCTCGACTCGACCAGGATCGAGCTGCTGGGCTTCGCGCCCGTCGGCGCCCGCTTTTCCCAATGCTCCACGTAGATCCCTCCTCTGTGCCGGTCGGGGAAGCTGACTTTATCCATCTCCAGCGGCGTGGCCACGTTCGCCATCGTCAGCGTGTCCGCGTACCGAGCCGGATCCTTGACCACGATCCGGCCATGATGGCGAATGGCGATATTCCCGCCCCGATCCGCCTTGTCAGCTTTATTCGAGATCGCCCGAATCCCCATCGACGTCACGCTCCCCTCCAACGTCTCGATCTCGATGTCGCCCTTCCCGTCGTGCTTCGCGTAAATCCCCGCGTAGTGGCCATGCACCATGCCCGCGTTCGTCACCTTGATCTTCCCGGCTGGATAGTTCGCGTTGGCGCTGTCCCCGTCCACGAACGCGGCGTGAACCCCGTACCGTCCCGCCGGCGCCGTCTCGCTCCCGATCACGGCGTCCTTCCCCACCATCACCTCCACCATGCCCGTCGTTGTCCCCGCGTCGTCATCCTTGTCGTACGCCACGTACACCCCGTCGTTCCGCGAGCCCAGCTTGTGATCCGGGTGGATGAACTTGAAAGTCCCCGTCTCGCCCGCGAGCGTCGCGTCCACCGTCGTCCGGGTCGCCCCGTTCACGACTTTCACGGCGCCATCCAAGAGGACTTTCAGGGTGCCTTCCCCGTCCAGATGGATCCCCGGGAACGCCTCGCTCGTGGTCGCGGGAAGTTTCGAGGCGGTGACGACGACCGTGCTCGCCCCAGAAGGCTTCACGGTCAGCGTCAGGCCTACGGTCCGATCTCCATACTTGATCGGGGAGCCGGCGGTATTGGTGTAGCTCGCGTCGCCACAGGTGATCGCGTTAGCACTGGGCGTGCCGCAATTCCCCGTGGTCCCCGCCTCGGCGGAGTTTGGAATCAGCGGAATCGATAGAAAGGCCGCGAAACCGGCCAGAACGGTCAGGAAACGGAGGCTATGCCCCCCCCCCCCCCCCCCCCCCCTATGCGGGAAGACGACGGAGCCACGCGAAGCGCGGCGCGGATGACATCGGAAATGGATAGGCTCTTGGTCATTATTAGTTCCTGTTCAAGGATCGGTCTCGGATGGCCGCGCATTATATATCACCCGGTCGCCCGCGCGAAATTCTGGACAGGTAGAAAACGGTCAGAACCGATGATCTCGGAGATCAAGGTTTGGCCCAGCCCGGACAAGCGGGATTCGAAGGCCGTGATACACTTCCTATCCGATCAGATTATTGAATCTGGGATCGATTCCAACGAGCGCATGGCCACGTGAACGAGATTCCCCCCGTTTTCGTACTCAGCACCGGGCGGTGCGGGTCCACGATGGTCTCGGAGATGCTCAACAAGCATCCGGACATCCTCAGCATGTCCGAGTTTTTCGCGACTCTGGGCCTGCAGGCGTTCTCTGGGAAGAAGGTCACCGGCGACCATATGTGGCATCTGTACAGCCATCCCGGAAAGCGGATGAGCATCATCGCCCGAGAGTCCTTCAGCGAGCTGCTGTATCCGTTCAACGATCCCGAGTCGCGTTTCGACGCGACCACCCTGCCGCCAATCATGGCGGTCTCGCTCCCACACCTGACGGACCATTACGAAGAGCTCTACGACGAGATCGAGCGGTTCGCGCGCGCTCAACCCAAAGCGCTTTCCAGCGAGCATTACCGCGCGCTGTTCAGTTGGCTGGGGGAGCGGCTCGAAAAGAAACTGTGGATCGAGCGCCACGGCGGATCCCTCTTGATGGCCTCGCGGTTGCTGCGCCATTTCCCCGAGGCGCGGGTCGCGCACGTGTTCCGGGACGGGCGCGAAACCGCCTTGTCGATGCGCGACCACCCCCCGTTCCGGGTCACGCTGGCGCTTATCCGCAGGGCCAAACGATGGGGAATCGACCTCTATCGAATTCTGGAAAGGCTTGAGCGCAGCGACCGGATGACCTCTATGCTGGGAACGTTGCAGTGGTTGCGCTCGGACATAGACGGCCTGCTGTCGGAGCGCCCGGAGTTGCCTGAGGTGGCCAAGTTCTGGAGCGACATGATCGAGACGGGCCACCGGGTGTTCGGCCACTTCGGGCCTGATCGCTTGCTCAATCTTCGATTCGAGGATCTGCAGGAACATCCAGAACGCGAGGCGCGCCGCCTCATCGAGTTCATCTCGCCAGACTTGGAAGCTGATAGCTGGATCGCCCAAGTGGCGGGAATTCCTCGCCAGACCAAATCGAAGTTCGCGCGGCTCGACCCTGACGAGCGGCGCGCGATCACCGAGGCTTGTCGTCCTGGGCTGGAGTTGCTCGGCTACAAGGACTGACCCGCCGGCGCCTCGCCGGGATCGTCAAGTCAGCCGTCCCAACCTATCGAGCGACGCGTGATGCGTTAGAATTTTCGGGCGAGGTGAGAAGCGCATGAGCAATACGGACCCGTCGCGGCCGGAGACCGAGAAGCCTTTGTTGCTGGTGGAAGAGCTTCACGTTCTTCTGCTGGATCGGAAGCAGGGCGGTCTCATCCATATTGACGACCGCAACATGAGGCACGCCTTCGCCGGCGCGGTGCTGATGGATCTGGCGAAGGAGCGTCGCGTCGACACCGACCTCGAAAGCCTCGTGGTCATCGATTCGACCCCGCTGGGGGACGACATTCTCGACCCCCCTCTCTCGATCATCTCGACGGCCGACGACAAGGCCGACACCGTCTACTGGATCGAGCGGCTCGCCGCGCCAGAGATAGTCAATCGGACTCGGCGGCGCGCCGCCGAGCGTCTCGTGCGCAGAGGAATCTTCGGCTCCGAGCCCGGAGGGGGGGTCTACCTCGACAAGCAGGTGAGCTTGACCCGACGGTATCCCGGCCTCCCCGCGTCCGAGGGCCAGGACGTGACGTTGCGGGTGATGAACGTCATCTTCAGCGAAGACATTCCGAGCCCGGACGAGATCGCGCTCATCGCCCTGGTCGACGCCTGCGGAATCTTCGAGCACATTCTCGCGAAGCAAGAGCTCGCGGAACGTCGCGAGCGCATCGACCTCGTGCGGAACCTCGATATCATCGGGCAATCGATCCACAGCGCGATTCTCTCCGTCCGATCATCGGGAACCAGCGACCAGACGCTACGAAAATCCTTCCTGGAGCCAGCTTCCGGGATCCACCGCAAGCAGCCGCCGATGGCGCCCGGGGCGCTACCGCTGATCGGGCATTCGCTAAGATTGCGACCGATCCCAACCAAGGCGCTCGCGGAGTACTATCGATCGCTGGGTCCCGTCTTCCGGGTCCGCGACCTAGCGAGCGACCTCACCGTTCTGGCGGGACCGGAGGCCAATCTGTTCTGCCAGAAGAACGGCCGGTCCCTGTTTCGCAGCCACGACACCTACACGCCCCTATTCGGGGGCATGGACGCCCAGCGAATCATCCTGAGCATGGACGGCGAGGAGCATTTCAGCCTCCGCCGGGCGATCTCCTCAGGATTTTCGGGCGAGCGATTCTTGGGCCGATTGCCGGAAATCCGGGATATCATCCTCGCGCAATTCCCGGAGAGCGGAAAGACGGTCACCATCCGGGCCTTCAGCCAGTTAACGGCCAAGTCGATCGGACTGGCATGCACCGGCTACAGGCTTTCCACCAAAGAAGTCGACGACATGGACTTCTTCATGCGCCGAATGATCGCGGCGACGGTGCTCAGGGTGCTGCCGAAGTTCATGATGCGCACCCCCGCGACGATGCGGGCGAAGACCGGCTTTTTCAACGTCTTCGCCGACATGCTGCGCGAGCGACTGGAAAAAGAAAGCGAGGAGGGCCAAGAGGACGTGGTCGACGCGATGCTCGCCTTACACCGGTCCAATCCCCAGTTCCTTCCCGAACGCGAGCTCAGGGTGTCCTGCCTGGGACCGATCTTCTCCGGTCTGCATACCACCGCCAGCACCGGAACGTCCGCCATGTGCCTGCTGCTCAAGCACCCAGACGTGATGCGACGGGTCCGCGCCGAGGCGGACGAGCTCTACGCGAGCGGAGAGCCGGATGCCGAGAAGATAGCGGCGCTGGACGTAACCAATCGAACCGTGCTCGAGACCTTGCGGATGTACGACCCTTTCGGCTCGGTGTTCCGGTCCGCGGTGAACAGATTCGAATTCGGGGGCTACAGCATTCCCGCCGGAACCCGCCTCTTTCTGCCGACCACCGTGCCGCACTACCTACCGGAGTTCTACCCGGACCCGGACCGCTTCGACATCGACCGATACCTTCCAGAACGCGCCGAGCACGAGGCGCCCGGCGTCTACATGCCTTTTGGATTCGGCACCCACCGTTGCTTGGGCAGCGTCATCGCCAACGCGCACCTGACATTCTCGCTCGCGACGATTCTGCATTATTTCGACGTGGAAATGGACCCACCCGACTACGAGATGAAGTTCATCTTCGACGGAGTGCCCTCGCTGACGAAGAAGTTTCAGCTTAAGTTGGCGCGAAGGCGGCCGAAGCCTGGCGAAAAGACGATTGAGGCGGCCGCCCCGGGGCGATAACTCGAAGCGCCTTTACCACGGCGCCACCAGTCAGGCAAAGACAACCGTTACCAAGGAAGCGGGAAAAAGCCGCCCGCCGTTCGCTCATGCGCCCTGCAGAAACCGAACCACCTCGTCCGCCGCATCGTTGGGCGACAGTTTCGTCGTGTCGATGCGCAATTCCGGGTTTCGCGGCGGCTCGTAGGGCGAGTCGATGCCCGTGAAATTCGCCAACTCGCCCTTTCGGGCCTTGGCGTACAACTTCTTCGGGTCGCGCTCTTCGCAAACTTCCAGCGGCGTGTCCACATGGATCTCGACGAACTCGCCCTCCTGCACCAAAGCGCGGGCCATCTCGCGCTCGGCACGAAATGGCGAGATGAAGGAAACGATCACGATCAGCCCAGCGTCCACCATAAGCTTGCCAACCTCCGCGATCCGGCGGATGTTCTCCACCCGATCCTTCTCGGTAAAACCTAGATCCTTGTTCAGCCCATGCCGGACGTTGTCGCCGTCCAAGAGATAGGTGTACCTTCCCATCGCCTGCAACTTCTGTTCCAGGCTGTCGGCGATGGTCGACTTGCCCGCCCCCGACAGCCCGGTCATCCAGAGAACGCGGGGCAACTGGCCGGTGGCGCGCGAACGCGCCGCCTTGTCGATCTTCATCGCGTGCCACGCGATGTTGCTGGCGCGGCGTAGCGCGAAATCGATCACGCCCATGCCGACGGCGTCATTGGTGGATCTGTCGATCAGCGTGAAGGCGCCCGTCTGGCGATTTTCCGGATAGGGATCGAACGGCACGGCGTGGTCCAGCGAGAGTTTGCAGTAACCGACCTCATTCAGGCCGAGCGTGCTGGTCGCTAGCCGTTCCCGTGAGTGAGCGTCGACTTGATGGACCAGATCGGTGATCCGGGCGATTCCCGAGGCGCCGGAGAGGCGGATGGCGTAGGATCGCTGGGGTAGCATGGGCCGCGAGTCCAGCCAGATCAGGTGCGCCGCGAACTGGTCGGAAACTCCCGGCGGACGGTCCGCGTCCGCGATCATGTCGCCGCGGCCGATGTCGATATCATCGGCGAGCGTGAGCGTGATCGACTGGCCAGGCGTCGCTCCGTCGAGATCGCCAGAATCCCCAACGACGCGCTCGACCGTCGACCGCTTGCCCGACAGGCCGGCGACGACGGCCATGCCCCGCTCGACGAGTCCAGAAGCCACCACGCCGCTAAAACTCCGGGAGGTGGAACGCGGACCGGCTTGTTGAATCGGCATGCGAAACGCGTCGGCCATCGGGTCCTGCCCGACCTCGACCGTCTCCAGGAGTTCCAGCAAGGTCGGGCCGTCGTACCACGGCATGCTGTCGCTGGAGGCATGGACGTTCTCGTCCGCCAACGCGGAGATCGGCACCGCGATGACCTCCTCGAATCCCTTCTCCTCCGCGGCGGACCGGTATTCCCGCGCGATATCCGTGAACGCGCCCTCGTCGTGATCGACCAGATCCATCTTGTTGACCGCGAGGACCGCTCGGCGAACGCCCATGAGCGAAACGATATGGCTATATTGACGAGTCTCGGTCTGGACTCCTTTTCGCGCATCGACCAGAATTAGCGCGATGTCGGATTTCGAGGCTCCCAGAGCTGTGGCGAGCGCGGACCGCTTCCGTTCCGGCGCGGCGAACGCGGTGAACGCGCGCTTGTCGGTCTCGAAATGGTGACGAACGACCCCCCCCTCGGACTCGTCTCCTTGGGTTCCGCCAGCACCATTAGCGTCGCGGGACAAGCGTTCGATCAGGGTCGACTCGCCCGCGTCGGGTGACCCGCAAACGACCAAACGCAAGTGGCCTTTTTCGTCTTTGTTCGCTTCCATCAGGAATCCCTCCTTCGTTTTATCTTCTCCACGTCGTTTCCCTATTCCGCTCGTGATCGGGCGGCATTGTAGCCCAGCCAGCGCGAGGATGGTCGCAGGATGGCAGCTAAACCATGAAACTGACCAGGTCGCCGGTGACGCGAATCGAGGGATCAAGCCTCTACGTCGCTTCTCGGCAACTGGTCCATCAGGGAAGCCCAATCATGGTCGGGGTCGCCGATCACCAGAAAATGAGGGTTGATCATGTCCGGTCTCAAGTTGTAGCGAAGAGGGCGCAGACGCCAGTCAACAACTTTTCCGCCCGCCTCCTCCACGACGCATTGGGCGGCTGCCGTGTCCCATTCGCTGGTCGAGCCATAGCGCGGGTATAGATCCAGGCTTCCTTCGGCGACGTGGCAACTTTTGAGCGAGCTTCCGACCCGTTTTTCCTGATGCGGTCCCAGTAGCGAGAGGAGATGCTGCACTTCGGGCCGCCCATGGCTGAAGCTGATCGCGACGACGGAGGATCCGTCGGTTGGAAAGGGTCGGCTGTGGATGGCGACGGGCTTCTCCTCTTCTCGCGCCCGCCAGGCGCCTCCTCCACGACGCGCGTGGTAAAGCGCGCCGGAGGCCGGAACGCCAACGACGCCCAGCACGGGCCGCCGCTGGTGAATCAGGCCGATATTGACCGTGAACTCCTCGCTCTTCCTGATCAACTCGCGAGTGCCATCCAAAGGATCGACCAACCAGTAGGAATCCCAGTTCCGGCGGGTTTCCCAAGAGGGAAGGTCGGGGCTTTCCTCCGACAATACCGGCAGGCTCTCGTCCAGCGCTTCCAGTCGCTCGACGATGTGCTGATGCGCCGCCAGATCGGCCGTGGTGACCGGAGAGCCATTGGCTTTTTCGAAAACCTTGAAGCCAGCGCGATAAATCTCCATGACGCGCGCTCCGGCCTCCATGGCGATTCGTCTCGCTTCCGGCAACAGTTGGTCGAGACGTTCGGAATTCATGGGAAAGCGCTCGCTATTCTAAAGGGTGGGACCGCGATCAGGATCGCCTCACAACAACGGGGCGATCACCAGGCTCACGATGGCCATGACGTTGATCAGGATATTCATGGACGGCCCGGACGTGTCCTTGAACGGGTCGCCGACCGTGTCGCCGACCACGCAGGCATGATGCGCGTCGGATCCCTTCCCGCCATGATGGCCTTTCTCGACGCGCTTCTTGGCGTTGTCCCAGGCGCCGCCCGCGTTCGCCATCATCAACGCCAGCAACACGCAACCGAGCAACGCGCCGCCGAGCATCCCGCCCAGCGCCTGCGGCCCGAGCCCGAAGCCGACCACGACCGGCGCGATGACGGCCAGCGCGCCGGGCGGGATCATCCGCACCAGCGCGGCCTTGGTCGCGATATCCACGCAACGAATCGTGTCCGGCTTTCCAGTGCCTTCCAGCAGCCCCGGGATTTCCTTGAACTGCCGCCGGATTTCCTGGATCATCTCGAACGCGGCATCGCCGACCGCGGTCATGGTGAGCGCCGCGACGATGAACGGGAACGTCCCCCCGATGAACAACCCGACCAGCACCAGCGGATCGTTCAGCCGCAACTCGATGGTCCCGCCCTGACCGTGAGCGACCTCCGCCAAGAACGCCGTGATGATGGCGAGCGCCGCGAGCGCCGCCGCGCCGATAGCGAACCCTTTGCCAATAGCCGCCGTCGTGTTGCCGACCTCGTCGAGCGTGTCGGTGATCTTGCGGGTCTCCTCTCCCAGCTCCGCCATTTCCGCGATGCCGCCCGCGTTGTCCGCGACGGGTCCGTAGGCATCGATCGCCATGGTCATGCCGACCGTCGCCAGCATGCCCACCGCCGCGATTCCCACTCCGTAGAGTCCCGCCGTCATTTGCGCGAAATAAATGATGGCGGCGATCGAGAGCACCGGGATGGCGACCGACTGCATGCCCGTCGCGAGTCCCCGGATCATGACCGTCGCGGGGCCGGTCTCCGACGCGCTGGCGATCCGGCGCACCGGCGCGCCCGCCGTGAAATGCTCCGTCACCAAGCCGATCACGATGCCACCGACCGCGCCGGCCAGCACCGCGGTCCAGATCCCGGAAGCCAGCCCGAACCAGCCGATGATGAAGTGCGCGAGCGCGATGAACAGCACGGCCGAGCCGAAAGTGCCCAGGCGCAGGGCGGCATCCGGTCGGCTACGCACCCGGCTACGCACCAGCAGGATCCCGATCATGGAGCACGCGATGCCCGCCGACGCCAGCGCGAGCGGCAAGAACATCAGCGTTTGCCGCGGGCCCAAGTCCGCCACCGCCGCCAAGGGCAACGTCGAGGCCAACGCGATCGTCGCTATGATCGACCCGCAATACGACTCGAAAATATCGGAGCCCATGCCCGCGATATCGCCGACGTTGTCGCCAACGTTGTCCGCGATCACCCCGGGATTTCGGGGATCGTCCTCTGGTATCCCCGCCTCGACCTTGCCGACCAGGTCCGCGCCCACGTCCGCGCACTTGGTGTAGATGCCCCCGCCAACGCGCGAGAACAGCGCCACCGACGAGGCTCCCATGCCGAAGCCGTGAATGATATGGGCGGTCGCCGGGTCCTGCCCGTAGATCAGATACAGCGAGCCCAGCCCCAGCAAACCCACCGCGGCGATGGTCAGCCCCATGATCGATCCGCCGTAGAACGCCAGGGACAGCGCGGTCGGCGCGCCAGCCGCGCTCGCGGCCACGGCCGTGCGCGCGTTGGCGCGAGTCGCCGTGTGCATGCCGATGAGTCCGGCGAGCGATGAGCAGGCCGCTCCGGTCAGGAAGGCGGCCATGACGTGAACCCCCAGATCGGACCACGCGATGGCGATGGCGACGACCGCGATGAACAGATACATCACCAAGTACTCGCGGCGGATGAAGGCCATGGCGCCCCGTTGGATTTCCCGGGCGATCTCGGCGACCCGCCCATGCCCCGCGGGATAGCGCAAAATGATTCGATACAGAACGAAAGCCGCCAGCAGACCGGCGATTCCGAGCGCCAGTGGCGCGTGGTCAAGAGAAACGTTCAAGGGAAAGGCTCCTTATCTATCGTTGGGGTTCAGCGAATCAGCCGCCGGTGACGGGAGGGAAAAACGCGACCTCGTCGCCATCCTGGATCTTCGCGTCCAGCGCCGCGTGCCGGGCGTTGACCGCCGCGAGCACCCGCGCGTCCGGCTCTCGCTCGGCCACGGCCCGCCAGACATCCCGAACGCAATCCAGACCGGCTGGGTCAACTTCTATCCGGTCGCGACCGACTCGGTCGCGAAGGCTGGCGAAAAATCGGACAGTGACGCTCATGGGATAGGTTTGGCTCGCAGGCATTTTACCCAGTCCGCTCCAAATCACGGGACGCGATGCCCAATAATGAAGCAATAGGTGTGGAGGTAATCGCCGAAGCTCATTGTACGGGTGCGTGTGGCAGATCCGCCTTTTGCTATTTTGGGTTGGCTTGATCCACGTTTGCTATCCAGCAGTGCCACTGCTGACACGGATTGAAAGTATTGAGAAAAATCGAATTGTGGTAGATTGGCCGAAGTGCTAGAAAATAGGGGATTCTAATCTCGGAGGATTTCCTCGATATCCGAGCTATAAGGAGTGGAGGTCCCGGCTGATGCCGATTCCACCGAGGGAATCCGGTAGAATGGAGATAGAAAACCGTTCACCCATTGGGTGAACCAAACGACAACCAACCGGGAGCCTCATTATATGTCGAATTTCACCTCTCCGGTCGTCGTCACCGGCGACGACAAGATGAGCCGCGTCAGCCCTGACGGCGGCGCCATCATGCTGCTGGAGCTGCTGGGCAAGGCCCAGATCCTGCGCGACCTTCCGCGGTCCCTGCCGGAGCCGTCGCAAGGCTGGACCAGCGGGCAGATGCTGCTGACCCTGCTGCTGCTCAACGGGCTGGATCACGAATGCGTCTCGGACGTGGACGAGCTGGAGGAGAACGAGGGTCTGCGCGAGCTGGTTCGCCTGCATGAGCCGGGCCTGCTGGGGGTCGAGGAGGAAGAGCTGGCGGCGCGCTTTCGAGGCGGGCGCGGGCGCGTCTTCCCGTCGGCGAGCTCGCTGCATGACTGGCTGCGGCGCTTCCACGACATGGACGCCGACCCGGAGAGCGCGGACCCGCGCCCGTCCCAAGCGTTGGGGCTGATCCACGAGGCGCGGTGGCGGCTGGCGAAGTTCCTGATCCGGGCGCGCGGCCTGAAGGAGCTGACGCTGGACATGGACGCGACCATCGTCCGGTCGGGCAAGCGCGAGGCGCGCCCGACCTACCGCGCCGCGACCGGGGCGGTTCCGGGGGAGCGGGGCTACCAGCCGCTGGTGGTCTACTGCCAGGAGCTGGAGATGGTGCTGGAGACGGAGTTCCGCCCGGGTAGCGTCCCGGCGTCGAAGCGGAACCTGGAGCTGCTGAAGAAGACGCTGGCGAAGCTGCCGCCGCAGATCACTCAGGTGAACTACCGCTCCGACGGCGCGGGCTATCAGCGCAAGCTGACGCGCTTCCTGAACGATCCGAAATCAAGGCCGAAGCGGTTCCGCCGCTTCGGGCCGATCCCGTTCGTGATCTCAGCCCCGCGGGACGCGCGCCTGCGCGCGAGCGTGGAGCGGGCGACCGACTGGAAGCCGGTCCCGGGGAAGCCGGGAATGGAATGCGCGGAGCTGGAGTTCCTGCCGCGGTGGAAGTGGCAGGATCGGTCGCCGCTGCTTCGCTACGTCGTGACCCGAACCGCGCTGGAGGGCG
Source organism: uncultured candidatus Poriferisulfidus sp. (assembly GCA_965116025.1). Classification (GTDB taxonomy): domain Bacteria; phylum Pseudomonadota; class Gammaproteobacteria; order Poriferisulfidales; family Poriferisulfidaceae; genus Poriferisulfidus. Next base: position 728,345 of record OZ220480.1, on the reverse strand, counting down.
AGCTGGGCGTGGGGCGCGACGAGCTGCCGGCGGGGCGCGGGCGCCCGGCCTATCGCTTCCGCGTCTACGTCACCAACATGCCGCATCCGAACGCCCCGCGGGAGGGGGCGGGGAAATGCGTGATGGACGCGGCGACCGTGGTCCGCTTCGCGCATGAGCGGTGCGGGCGCGGAGAGCGGATCCACTCCGTGCTCAAGCGCGACATGGCGGGCGGGCGGATGCCGTCGGGGAAGTTCGGCGTGAACGCGGCGTGGTGGCATCTGGCGGCGCTGGCGGCCAACCTGTGCTCGGCGGTGCGGTACTGCGCGCTGGGGCGGAACTGGCTGCGGGCGCGGATGAAGCGAGTGCGGCGGCGCTGCCTGCGGCTGGCGGCGCGGATCGTTCGCCACGCGCGCAACGTGGAGTTGCGGTTCTCGACCAAGGACGCGGAGTTCATCAGGCGGGCGTTGCTGCGGATCCACTGCGCCTGTCCGCCGGGCGACACGTCCTGACCCTGCGGGTCGGCGCTCTTCCACCCCGATCTGACCTCGCCGCCTCGCGCGGCTAGCGGAGCCCTGCGCGGGGGCGAGTTTTTCGTCAGAAAACGCCCCGAGAGCGCTCGCGTCCGACCCGAAATCGCGCCGAATCCTCGCCGCCGAGCCCGCGCGAAATCCCGGACCGCCCAAAATCGTCAGAATCGATTAGCTCGGAGATCGAGGGATTTATGGATGAATTGAAATTTGGCACTCTAAAGCGTGGCATCGACCTTCGCAGCATATGGCCAAACGAGGGTCATTTTAGTGAGTGGCTTGCCAACCCCAAAAGTATCAACATGCTGGCAGAAACGCTTAACCTTGAGTTTGAGCTTGTTGGAAGAGAAAACCCTATGGGCGATTTTCGAGCGGATATTGTCTGCAAAGACACGACCGATGATTCTTGGGTGGTGATCGAAAATCAACTGGAGCAAACCAACCACGACCATCTTGGCAAATTACTCGCGTATTCGGCTGTACGAAAGGCAACCACCGTCATTTGGATAGCCAAAACATTCAGAGAAGAACATCGTGCGACACTTGATTGGCTAAATGAAATCACGAGTGAAGAACGTCGTTTCTTTGGGCTAGAAATCGAACTGATGCAGATAGATGATTCGCGTTACGCGCCACATTTTAATATCACCTCCAAGCCCAATGATTGGTCTAGATCCGGCAAAAAAAATAGAATTGGAATTGTCCGAAACAGAAAAAATTCGTAAAGAGTATTGGGGAAACTTCCACATGGTCTTGGACAAAACTGAAGGACCGATCCACGGGAGACGGAAAGCGTCTCCTCACCACCGTAGGGAATACCCTATTGGGAAGCAAGGCTTTGGACTACACGCCACCTTGAGACCAAAACATTCCAAAATTTCAATTGCCTTATACATCGATCATTCCAATTCTGAGAAATATTTCAACCACCTGAAAAAAGAGAAGAATGTTATTGAACAGCAACTTGGCGAATTGGAATGGAAACACCAAAATGAAACTGGAAAATGCCGAATCGAGACCTGTCTCAACAACGCGGATCCCTATAACAGAGACGACTGGACACGACAACACGAGTGGTTAGCTAACCACTTGAATACCATGCATAAAACCTTCTCGCCCTACATTTCTGAGGAAATGGATGATGATGACTGGTTGCCTGATGACAGTTGATTTTGGGAAATAGCGGGTATGGGTAAGAACAAATTAAGTGAAAGAGATGCTTGGCAAGGTGTTGGTGGCACGAAAGCCACCGATGCTGAACATTCTTTCTACAGCGCATTCCAGAAACTCTTTGATGGGACCTCTTACACGGTCACGCCAAGACCAAAAGAATTGAGGCAGATTTATGTCGATGTTTTTCTATCCGATGATACGCTTTCCGAAATCTATATTCCTGACGAGCCTATCAAGAAACATGGCATAACGCCTGACTACAAAATCACCAATATCAAGACTGGCAAAATCCTTTATGTCGAAGTAAAGCGGCAAGACGGATGGGTTGAGGGAAAACCTAGAAGCGCAGGAAGAGGAAATGCGCATGAACGATGCTGTAAATACTTCACACCTGGACTGTTGAAGATTCTCCGAAGGAAAAGCGGTATCAAGGAACCTGATTTGCCATTCTGGACCGTATTTCAGGGAAACATCACCAGAGATCCGTGCAGGGTCAGAGAAATCGCTTTTTGGTTCGATGAGTTCCCTCATCATTATTTCTTCTGGCGGAACACTAAAGACCCGCGCCCATTACTAGAACACTTTGAGAAGAAGTTGAAGCATCTTCTGCGCTAGTTGCCACTTCCCCTTTGATGGCCTCAAGACCCCACGGATACCAACCGTCTTTCCTGGTTCTGGCAAACAATTCAACCTTGGTTTGGGTAGGGAACATCTTTTCAATGTTTTCTGCCACTTCACCCGGTTTTTCGCTATGCTTTTTCCGATGGCAGCTAATTAGTTGCTTGATGTTACGGGCCCCTCTTGGTTGAGGGATTTTTCCTCTTTTAAAAAGCAGACATAGTTCGCAATAGGATAGCGTGTATTGTCCAGGGTTGTGTGCCATCTTGTTCCATACGAAGGCTACGGTCTTGTATTCAAACCCCCAAGAAGCACCTAGTTCAATTGCTTGTTGCAGGTGAGGGTTGGTTGTCCACATAAAAAGTAGACTATCATCCTCCGCGATCGATTCGACAGCGAGCTTCTTGAGTTCACGCATCTTGATGGTCGGATACTTGAATGATGCCGCGCTGACAAAGACATCCTTTTTCCACCCATCATTCTTAGCTAGTGTGGCGGTAAGGTCATACTGTAATTTGCCGTTGTAATGCCACGGTGGGTCAGCATACAAAATTGAGAATTTCTTGTCAGGGAGTGGCGGGTAAAACTGCTCCAGCGTGTTTATCTTGGTTTTTCTTTCCGCTTTTGCGTTATAAATCGCGTAGCCTGATCGTGCACCCTCAATGCGCATGTTGCTCATTTCCGATCTCCTATGACGTGAATTCTATAAGTACTCGTCTCGCCGGTCATGGCCCGGAATAGGTCGTCCAGCCTATCCTGCATAACCGCCCATGCGCTTTTGATGCCGTTGGTATGTGCCATATCGTTCACCAGACTCTTTCGCTGAATGGTTGACTGTACGGTGCCGGCGCGCGATCCTATTGTAGTGCTTGGCAGAAAACCTCCGCCCGAAGGATTTTCGCATGATTTGGGGGCGTCCGTCGCGCCGACGGGCGTTCCGCGGGGAAGAGTGGCAGCCAGCCTGCCGCCGGAAGTGGCGCGGAGGTGCCTCGAGGGCTGGATTTCTGGGGTGAGGCGCGAAACCCGGGGCCGCGAGCGCGACAACACGAGTGGCGAGCTGATATCAGACTGTCGTCACGACTTTCCCGCTTCTGGCAAGGACCGAGCTCTCCGTCGCCGCTTCGGCACGCCGCGCGCCTCGGCTTCCAATGGCGCGCGCATCCTCTCGTACAGCGTCAGCAACCATTCGACACGGTCTCTATCGGAGGAGAATTTGGCGCGACGGTAAAGACGATCCACGGCGCGGTCGAGCGCCTGATGCGCCTTACGAAGGTTCGGTGGCATCGAAATCGGGTCGTAGAGATCGGTCAGCGTCGCATCCGGATGCACGGCGCGGGCATCAAGCACAGCTTGGGCGGACGGTTCCAGTTTCGACAAGTCCGCGCTCTTGGGCGGGGTCGGAAAGGTGTTGTAGACGATGCCGATGGAGTACCGATACCCGCTCCCCAGCCGCCCGCCAATATGACGTAGCCACGCCATATGCATAGCCGAGGTCAATAACGCGAAATCCACCAGGGTGGCATCTGGCAACACCCGAACGAGGTTGCTCGGGACTACCGGTGGCTCCAGCCATCCGATCGGCACGTATCGTCGGCGTTCGGAGCTAACTTCCGGGATCACCAGAAAAGGCGCGGATGGCAGAACATTGACATGGTAAAGCGTGGGCGTTTCGGCGAGACTCCGGGTCGGCTCGCTCTCGCTGGACTCTCGATAGGCTTGGACGGCGGCGATCCGCTCTCGCACATGCGGCAGTCGCGCCAGCGCTTCGGGCGGCGCGTTATGCAACGCCAGAATCCAGCGCTTCTCTCCATTCAGAAATTCCTTCGCTCCAATGAATGGGCGAAGCCAAGGCTTGGCCTCGGGCTCCGCGTCCAAAAACGCGGCGCGTTCCGCCTCGTCGAAGATGTAGCGGCCTCCGTCAATGGGCTTGGACCCGATAATCATCTTGCTCATCCCGTTGATCGGCTTGCTCTCTTCCCACACCGTCAGATGCGGGTTGGCCAAGCCGCTGGCATCGAACAGATAGGGCGAGAGCGCGGCATGGCGGCTTTCTTCCGGCTCGCCATTGATATCGGAATAGTGGAAAAGGCGTTTTTCCGCTGGCGCGACCCTCTGCCAACCAAGCCCCAGAATGATGACATGCACATGCGCCTTGCCGCGCGCGTCCGAGCCCCAAGCGAAACTCCGATGCGCGAACGCGATCTCAAGCCCGGAACGACCGAACAGAACGGGCCAGAGTTGCGCGACCTGCTCGCCTTGCGTGATCGAGTTGGTAGCGACGAACCCGATCCGGGTGGCGCCCTTCACGTACTCTTTCGCCTTGATGAACCAAGCGCAAACGTAATCGAGCGTGCCACCGTTTCCGCCCAGCGCGGCGATCTGGCGCATCTGCGCGCGTTGTTCGACCGTCTGATACTTCGCCCCCACGAACGGCGGATTGCCCAGCACGAAAGAGCATTCGCCCGGCGGCAACAGTTCCGCCCAATTCATTTCCAGCGCGTCGCCATGGACGATATGCGGAGACTTCTTGAGCGGGATTCGAGTGAAGATCTGGCCAGCCTCCAAACTCAGCCTGTTGTTCATGATGTGATCCATCATCCACAACGCCGTCTCCGCGATGCGAGCCGGGAACTCGCCGATCTCGATCCCGTAGAACTGGTCCACGTCAATGACGGAAACGTCTCCCGGCAACAGCACGGACTGTCTCGTCCCCTGAAAGTTTCGCGGATGGAGCTCCTTCAGCACTTCCATCTCGAGCGACCGCAACTCTCGGTAGGCGATGATGAGAAAGTTGCCGCAGCCGCAGGCCGGGTCAAGGAACCTCAGCTTGCCGAGCTTCGCCTTGAATCCTCGGAGCGCGGCCAAGCGTCCCCGGCCGCGCCGCGCGCGCAGTCGCTCGAACTCCGCTCGCAGGTCGTCCAGGAACAACGGCTCGATCACCTTGAGAATGTTCTTTTCGGTCGTGTAGTGCGCCCCCTGCGCCCGGCGCTCGGCCGGCGCCATCACCGACTGGAACAGCGATCCGAAAATCGCGGGGGAGATGTTCGACCAGTCGAAGCGACAGGCTTCCAGCAACGTCTCGCGCATCGCCGCGTTGAAGGAGAATATCCGCAAGCGGTCTTTGAACAGATCTCCGTCGACCCAAGCGAACCGCGCCAAATCCTCGTCCAGCGTCGCCACCCGCTCGCTTTCCTTCGTGTTGAGCACTTGAAACAAATGCGCGAGCCAAGGGCCGAGATCAGCCCCGCTCCCGCTCGTGCGCGTCTCGATGAACTCAAGAAAGATGCCGCGCGGCTCGAAAACCCCGGTATCGTCAGCGAACAGGCAGAACGCGATCCGCACGAGAAACCGTTCCAGATCATGTCCCCCGTGTCCGGCGTCGGCCAGCGCGTCGTGCAGTCGCCCGACCAGCTCGGCCGCCTTGATGTTGGCCGGGTCCTGATCGCGGAACGTCCGGCGCTGAACGCCGAGCATGAACCCGAACGCCTCGACGTGGTCGGGAAACTCGGCCAGCCGGAACGCGGTCTCCTCTCCCTCGTCCAGATCGTGAAGCTCGAAGGTCTGGAAGTCGCTGACCAGAATGTAGCGCGGACGCTCATGCTCGGGCAGGGCATCGAAATACTCGCCGGCCTGCTCGTAGGCCGCTTTCAGGTCGCGCCCGACGCTCTTCTGCTCGACGATCAGCACGCCCGGCCAGAACAGGTCGATGAAGCCCCAGCGGTCGCCCAGCTTCGCGACATGCTCCTCATAGCGCGCGACGCTCCGCCGCCGCACACCGAACACGCCGAAGAAAGCGTTGTAAAAGCTTTGCGCGTCGCCCTTCTCGTAGGACGCGTCGCTCCAGTCCTTGGCGAAATCGGCGGCGCGAACGCGAACCTCGTTCCAGGATAAGCGCATGGCTACGACGCCTCCCCGCTGAAACGTGCATCGTCAACCTGCCGAGGCTCGCGCGGTCGCCCGCCGACTTCTTGGCGGGCCATCAAACGTGAGGGAGGTTGGCGGAGGCGAAACGCCTTGGTCTTTCGAAGGCAACTGGTCATCGCGGGTCACGCCAGCGGCGTGGTCGGGCACCGCCATCATAATGCATCGCCGCCAGCATCGGCCGCGCGCGCCAAGCGGCATCATGCGATAATATTTCAATGGACCAGTGCCACCCCGCCATCTTGGTCATTCTGGACGGGGTCGGCCTCAATCCGGACCCCCGAAACAACGCCCTGGCGAAGGCCCGCACCCCACGGCTGGACGCCCTGTTCTCCGGACCCTCGTTCACCGAGCTACAGGCCAGCGGAGTGGCGGTCGGCCTGCCGGACGGACAGATGGGCAACTCCGAAGTTGGACACATGATCATGGGATGCGGGAACGTCCTTCTACAGGATCTCGTTCGAATCGATCAGAGCGTCCAAGACGGATCTTTCCTCGAAAACGACATTCTTCGATTGAATTTCCACTTCACCAAACTGGTCGGCGGGCGGCTGCACCTGCTCGGCCTGGCATCCGACGGAGGCGTGCACTCCCATATCCGTCACCTCCTGGCGCTGATCGAGTTCGCGCGCCGCGAGGGTTTCCAGCCGCGCGTCCACATGATCACCGATGGACGAGACGTCCCGCCTCGAAGCGCCTTGGACTACCTCCCCGCCCTAGCCGACGCGCTTGGGGAGGAAGGCGGCGCCATCGACACCGTGTGCGGCCGGCATTACGCGATGGACCGCGACCGTCGCTGGTCCCGCACCAAGCTCGCGTTCGACGCCATCGCGCGCGGCAGAGGAAAGACCGCTCCGAACGCGGAGGCGGCTATCCTCCAGGCCTACGAGAAAGATCTCGGCGACGAGTTCATCTGCCCCACGGTCTGCGGAGGGGCCACGCCCCCGGCGCGAGGCGATCTCATCGTGTTCTTCAATTTCCGCAACGACCGTCCGCGGCAACTGGCGGAGAGCCTGGTCGATCCCGATTTTCAGGAATTCGACCGCGGAGAGCATCATCCGGTGAACATGGTGACGATGACCGATTTCGGTCTCGGCCCCACGGTGCCGATCGCGTTCGAGGAGGTCCGGCCCGCCACGACCTTGGCCGAGGTCGTCAGCGCGCACGGCATCCCGCAACTGCGTTGCGCGGAGACCGAGAAATACCCCCACGTCACGTTCTTCTTCAACGGGGGCCGCGAGGATCCCTGGCCGGGCGAGCGGCGCGTGATGCTGCCCTCTCCGGATGTCGAGACCTACGACCAAAGTCCGGAGATGAGCGCGGAGGCGGTCGCCGACGCGGTGATCGACGGTATCCGCGACGACCGTTACGGATTCATCCTGGTCAACTTCGCCAACGCCGACATGGTCGGGCACACGGCGCGGGAAGACGCGATCATTCAGGCTCTCGAGACGCTGGACCTCCAAGTCGGCCGGATCGTCGACGTGGCGAGAGAGCGGGAAATGGCGTTGTTGCTTACTGCTGACCACGGAAATTGCGACGAGATGGTCGACGCGGACGGGCGGCCCCACACCCAGCACACGACGCATCCGGTCCCGTGCGCGGTAGTGGACCGAACCGAGCGCCGGCTGCGCGACGGCGGCGGCCTCGCGAACGTCGCGCCAACCGTCCTCGACCTGATGGGCCTGGAGCGTCCGGCGGAAATGCCCATGGAGAGCTTGCTGCTATCCTGATTCGCAACGCCGCGCGGGGTAGCGGATTTCCCCTGCCGATTTGCCCGCGCGCCGCTTTTCGGGCAAAATTATCGCCCGGCGCTTCCCCACCATCTGGACCTTATCCCATGCGGCGACTTCTTCCCCTGTTTCTCTCTTTCGGCCTAATCGGCGGTTGCAGCTCAGGCCTTGAGGATATCGATCTTTCGGCGATCGACTTCGGCATTGGCGAGGACACCGGCGACAATCAGGTCGACGCGGGCGCGAAGGATTTCGTTTCCTGCAACCTCGGTCAGGAATGCGAGTATCTATGGCGACAGGCCAGGGAATGGCTGGAACTGAACGCCCGGTTTTCCGTCGACCAAAAGGACGAGCTCACTCTGACCGCGTTCAGCCCGGAGCCGGACCAGAACCGCGAGGAGTTTCAGTACCGGATCAGGAGAATCCCGCATGAGGGCGGCATCGCCACCATCCAGGTGGAGGCGTTCTGCTCCGACATCGACGTCTGCCGGGACACGGCCGTCGAGCAGGTGTACAAGATCAACGAGTTCCTGCGCAAGCACAAGCGCGCTTTGAACGAAGGGATCGTCGAGGTCGAGGCGTACGAAGAGCCAGAGCTGCCGCGCCACGCCACGGCACCGGAAAACCCGGATGGCGCCGCGCTTTCAGAGATTTCCCTGGAGAAGGAATACCGCCGCGGGCAGTTCTACGCGCAGGCCCAAGAGTCCTTGGTCGGCGCCGGTTGCCTGAAGCGAAGCAAGATGTCGTTGCTGAAATCCGGCGGCGACGAGGATCTGTACGAGGTCGACTGCTTGACCGGAATTCGGAACGTCGTGTTCCGCTGCAACCGGGACGGTTGCTCGGTTCTCGAGTAAGGCCGAGGCCCGACCTACCGGAATTCCGCCACCACCGGGGCGTGGTCCGAGGGCCGCTCCCGACGGCGCGGACTCTTGTCGATATGGCAAGCCGCGCAACGCTCCGCGGCCGCCGGACTGGCGAGAATGAGATCGATGCGCAGGCCCCGGTTGCGGCGAAACGCTCCTTGGCGATAATCCCACCAACTGAACGATTCCGGCTCCTGCTCGAAGAGCCGGAAGCAATCCTCGAAGCCCGTCTCCAAGATCTCCTCCAGCGCCGCCCGCTCTGGAGTCGAGCAGAGGATGCGCTCCCGCCAAAGGTCCGGGTCGTGCACGTCCGCGTCCGCGGGGGCGACGTTGAAATCCCCCAAGACGAGATACCGGTCGCTCTCCCGCCGGTCCCGCGCGACGAACTCCCGCACTTTTCGCAACCAATGAAGCTTGTGGTCGTACTTGGGGTCGCCGACCTCCTTCCCATTCACCACGTACAGGTTCAGGATTCTCCAGTCCTCGACGGTCGCGCCCAAGATCCTGCGGTCCGGATCGTCCAGTCCGGGAATATCGGAGAACGATTCCGCGACGGGGCGCCTCGTCAGGACGGCGACTCCGTTGTAGGTTTTCTGTCCAGCGAACGTCGCGTGGTATCCCGCGCTCTCAATCTCTTCTCGCGGGAAGTTCTCGTCCACCACCTTGGTTTCCTGCAGGCACAGCGCGTCCACGGGATTCTCGCGCAGCCAGTCGAGCACGTGCGGCAGACGCGCCCGGATCGAGTTGACGTTCCAGGTCGCGATCTTCACGCCGCCAGTCCCATCTGCCGCAACAACGCGTCTGGACTCGGGTCACGTCCGCGGAAAGACCGGAACATCTCGGCCGCGGGCCGAACTCCGCCAGCGGACAGCACGCGGTCCCGGAAACGCCGGGCGACGTCCCGGTCGAGCAATCCCTCTTCCTGGAACGCCGCGAACGTGTCCCCGGACAGGACTTCCGCCCATTTGTAGCTATAGTAGCCCGCGGCGTAGCCACCGGAGAAGATATGCTCGAAGCTGTGCGCGGTCCGGACGAACTCAGGGGTCTCCATCACGCCGATCTCGCGACGGACCTCGGCGAGGAGCTCCTCGACCCGCGCGCCGCGCTCGGGCCGGTATTCCCAATGCAGACGAAAATCGAACAGCGCGAATTCCAACTGGCGCGCCAAGTCCAGTCCCGCGCAAAACGTCCGGCTTTCGCGAAGCCGGTTCGCCAAATCCTTCGGCAGAGACCGTCCGGTCTCGTGATGGCGCGCGAAACGATTCAGTATCTCCGGTTCCCAGCACCAGTTCTCCATCCACTGGCTGGGCCACTCGACCGCGTCCCACTCCACGCCGTCGATGCCAGACACCGCGGCGCAGTCCACCCGGGTCAGCATATGGTGCAGGCCATGGCCAAATTCATGAAACAGGGTGACCACGTCGTCGTGACCGAGCAGGGCTGGCGCGCTGGCCGTCGGCGGAGAAGCGTTGCATGTGAGATAGGCGACCGCGGGTCGCGCGCGCGCCTCGACGATGCGGCGGCTCGCGCACGTCCCCATCCAGGCGCCCCCGTGCTTGTCGGGCCGGGCGTACGGATCGAGATAGAACTGTCCGAGAATCTCTCCGCTCGCGTCGCGGATCTCGTGGAAGCTGACGTCTGGATGCCAGACCTCCACATCGTCGCGCCGGGAAATCTCTAACTCGAACAGCTCCGCCGCGAGGTCCAGCATCCCTTGGATGGTCGCGTCGGCCGGGAAGTAGCTCCTGATCTCCTCGTCGCGCAAGCCATGCCGACGGGCGCGCAGGCGCTCCCGCGTCCAAGCCAGGTCCCAGCGACGCATGTCGGCCAGTCCCAGCTCGTCTCGGGCGAACTCCCGGAGCTCTTTCAGCTCCTCTCGCGCCCGCTCTCGGGACCGTTCCCGCAGATCATTGAGGAAATCGAGCGCTTGGGAAGGACTCTCGGCCATTCGCGTGGCCAGCGCGTGGTCGGCGATCGTCTCGAAACCCAACAATCGGGACCGCTCGTGGCGAAGGCGGAGAATTCGCTCGATCAAGTCGGTGTTGTCGTATTTTCCGGCATGCGGCCCTTGGTCCGACGCGCGGGTCGAGTAGGCCTCGTACACCTCGCGCCGGAGCTCCCGGTCGTTCGCGTGGGAGAGAACAGCCTCCACGCTCGGAGGCAAAAGGCTGATCCTCCAGCCATCCTGCCCATGCGCGGCGGCATCCGCGCGAAGCGTCTCCCGGCGGGATTCCGGCATGCCTTCCAGCCGGGAATCCTCGCCGAGCGAAAGCGACCACGCGCCGGTCGCGTCGGTGACGTTGTTCGTGAAACTGGCTCCGCAGGCGGCTAGTTCCTGATCTATCTCGGCGAGGCGGCGCTTTTCGTTCGCGGGCAGGTGAACGCCCCCCAAACGATAGTCTCTCAGTTGGAGAGTTACCTCTCTCTGGCGAGCATCAGACAAATCTAGCCAAGAGTCGCCCTCTCTAATTTTTTTGTATTGATCGTATAATACTTTATTTTGCAGTAATTCTGTATTATATTCCGTTATCTCTATTAAACATTCCTGGTGCGCCTCTCTCCATTCGGCGCTGTCGCGCACCGCGCGCAGGTGCTGAACCGGGGAGAACGCCTCCTGCAGCCGGCATTCCGTGGCCTCCAAGGGGAGCAGCAGCGACTTCTCGTTCTGGGCGTCCAGATCCAGACTCTGGATCAACTTCCGGTTCTCGGCCAGAATCGCCCGGATCGCCGGGAGCGCGTGCTTGGGAAGAATCCGCCCGAACCCAGGCAGGAGCCGCTCCTCCAGAAGGGGGTTAGCCGGCTCCATGTCCTCTAGATATCGATGTTCTGGGCCTTGAGCGCATTCTCGCGGATAAAGTCGCGGCGGCGCTCGACTCCCTCGCCCATCAGGGTGTCGAACAACTCATTCGCCGCCTGGGCGTCGCCGATATCGACTTGGAGAAGCCGCCGCGCCCCGGGCCGCATGGTGGTCTCCCACAGTTGGTCCGGGTTCATCTCGCCCAAGCCCTTGTACCGCTGCACGCTCTGCCCGCGGCGGGCCTCTTCCAGCAACCACTCATGCAGCTCGACGAAATCCATGGACTCCCGAGTCCGAGCCTTGCGCTCCACCCGCGCGCCCTCTCCCAAAAGCCTCTCTTGGGCGGCCGCGAATTCCCGGATCGTCTGGTATTCCGACGACGCGAAGAAATCTTGGTAGTAGATATCGGTCGAGGTCAGCCCGTTCGCTACTCGCTCCAGAGCCAGCCGGGGGCCTGTCGCTGGGTCCGGCTCCACACGGTAGCGGAACTCTCGTCCGCTGGGTCCCGAGCCATTCGCTCGGCTCGCGACCGCCGCGCCCCAGGATTCCAGCTCCTCGACCGCCGGATCTTCCCGGTTCGGGCCAGGGACCCGGAGGAAATGTCCCAAGAATTCCCGGTCGTGGCGGACGGAGAGACGCTCGACGCTCGCCAAGGCCTTCCTGCACTCGTTCATCAAATCCGCGAGTCGCGCCTTCTCCATCGGCTTCGCGCCAGCCTCCGGATACAATTCCGCGCCTTCCAGCGCGTCTTCCTGGAGATAGGCGGTCAGTTCCTCGTCATCCAGCAGGTATCGCTCCTTCTTGCCCTTCTTGACCTTGTATAGAGGCGGTTGCGCGATGTAGACGTGTCCGCGCTCGACCAGATCGGTCATCTCCCGGTACAGGAAAGTCAGAAGCAGGGTCCGGATATGGGCCCCGTCGACGTCGGCGTCCGTCATGATGATGACGCGGTGATAGCGCAGGCGGTCAAGGCGAAACTCCTCCTTGATGCCGGTGCCGAGCGCGGTGATCAGCGAGGTGATCTCGTCCGACGCGAGCATCCGGTCCAGGCGGGCGCGCTCCACGTTCAGGATCTTTCCTTTCAACGGCAAGATCGCCTGGGTGGCGCGGTCGCGGCCCTGCTTGGCGGACCCGCCGGCGGAGTCGCCCTCGACCAGAAACAGTTCCGAGCGGGCCGGGTCCCGCTCTTGGCAGTCCGCCAGCTTCCCCGGCAGTCCCCCGACGTCGAAGACGGTTTTCCTCCGCGCGGTCTCGCGCACTTTCCGCGCCTCCTCGCGCACCTGCGCGGCGCGGACGATCTTCTCAACGATCTTCCGAGCCTCGGCCGGGCTCTCCAGCAGAAAATCCCGCAACCGGTCGCCGACCACGCTCTCGACCGCGCCCTTCACCTCCGAGGACACCAGCTTGTCCTTGGTCTGGGACGAGAACTTCGGGTCGGCCACCTTGACCGACAGGACCGCGGTCAGACCCTCCCGGGCGTCCTCTCCGGTGAGCGCGACGGAGAGCCGCTTCGCCAGCTTCTCCCTCTCGACGTATTGATTGATCGTCCGGGTCAGGGCGGCCCGAAATCCGGCCAAGTGCGCGCCCCCGTCTCTTTGCCTTATGTTATTGGTATAGCAAAGAATGTTCTCGTGATATCCGACGTTCCATTGCAGAGCCGCCTCGACGACCGTCCCGCCTTGCTCGCCGGTGATCGAGATCACTTCCTGGTGCAGCGGCTCCTTGCCGGAAGCGCTGTGCCTGACGAAAGCGACGATACCGCCCTCGTAGTGGAAATCGTCGCTCTTTCCGGTCCGATGATCTTCCAGACGGATGCGTACGCCGGAGTTCAGGAAGGACAGCTCTCTCAGGCGAGCCGCCAAGGTCTCGTAGTGGAACGCGGTGTCGCTGAATATCTCTCTGGAGGGCCAGAAGCGTATGGTCGTTCCGGTGCGCTCGGACGGCCCCGCGTCCTCGAAATCGCTTTTCGGGAGGCCCATGGCGTACTCTTGTCGCCACCGCCGCCCACCCCGGTCGACCACCAAGTCCAGCCGCGCCGAGAGGGCGTTGACGACGGAGACGCCGACGCCGTGCAGACCGCCGGACACCTTGTAGGAGTTCTCGTCGAACTTCCCGCCGGCGTGCAGGGTGGTCATCACCAGTTCCGCGGCCGGCCGGCCCTCCTCATGCATCTCGATAGGGATTCCGCGCCCGTCATCGATCACGGTGACGGACCCGTCCTCGTTCAGAACGACCTGGATTTCCGCGCAATGCCCTTCCAGGGCCTCGTCGACCGAGTTGTCGACGACCTCGAACACCATGTGGTGCAGTCCGGTGCCGTCGTCGGTGTCGCCGATGTACATTCCCGGGCGTTTCCGCACGGCCTCAAGGTCCTTGAGCACCTTGATGGAGGAGGCGTCGTAAGCCATGTTCTCGCTCTCGTTTCCCAATCCCTCATTGTACCCCGATCAACTCCCGGAAGTCAACGAGAAGACCCCATGTTCCACATGGAACGTTCGCCCCGCGGACTCCGGGAACGCCTCCAAAGGCGCGCCCTGGACCCGGGTGGCGAACAGTTGCGCGTCGCATCCAGAGAGGGCCTCCTGAAGCCGCTCGACCCCCGTCTCGTCCAGTTCCGCGGACAAGTCGTCGAACAGCAGCACGCAGCTCTCTCCGCGCAGTTCCTGGAACAGCTCGGCCTGCGCCAGCGACAGGCAGCAGGACAGCAGCTTCGACTGTCCCCGGGACGCGATTCTGGTCGCCGGCATTCCGTCCAGCTCCAGTCTCAAGTCCGCCCGATGGGGGCCGGCGGAGGTTCGCCCGGACTCCCGGCTCGCTCGAAGTCCCGCGGACAGGGCCGCCGCGAGTCCCGCGTCCTCGTCGTATCCAGGAAGAAATCCGACCTCCAGCTCCACTCCAGGAAACAATATGCGCGCGAACCCATCCAGAGGATCCCGGATCTCGTCCAGGTATCGGTGCCGCAGGGATGTCAGCTCCTCCCCGGTCTCGGCCAGCGTCGGGTCCCAAAGCTCGGGGTTCTGCCCGCGCGCCCTCAGCGCGGCGTTGCGTTGCTTCAGGGCGCGCCGGTAGGAGGACCAAACCCGGCGATACCGAGGTTCCACATGGAACACCCCCCAGTCGAGCCACGCTCGCCTTCGGCCCGGAGGCCCATGCGCCAAGGCGTGGCTGTCCGGGTGGATCGCCTGGACCGCCAGCATCGGGGCGAGGCCGGAAAGTCCCTTGATCGGTTCCCCGTCGCGCCGAATATCCAGCGCGTCGCCAGCCCTTCGCTGGCTCAGGGTGAACGGGACGCCGCCCTCCCCGGCGTCTCCCGAAACGACCCGCCCGCGCAAAAGATACTCGCGCTCTCCTCGCGTCACCAGCTCCCCGGGAGACTGAGACCGGAAGCTCCGCCCCCGAGCCAGCAGGTCGATGGCCTCCAGGAACGTCGTCTTGCCGGCGGCGTTGGGCCCGGTGATCAGGTTGATTCTGGGATGTGGCGAAAGGTCGGGGACGGAGCGCAGGAGGCGAAGGTTCCGGATCTCCAGGCGGACGAGCCGCACGGGAGATCAGGCCTTCATAGGCATGATGATGTGCTTGCTGCCTCCCTCCGCCGGCTCGATCAGCATGCTCTCGTTCCCGTCGTCGACGGAGAGCACGACCCCGTCGTCGTCGATGGCGTTGAGGGAATCGAGCAAATATTTGATATTTATGGAAATTTTCGGTTCCGCGTCGGATTCCTCGTCGCGCGAGAATTCCATCTCGATCCGCTCCTCCCCGACATCGCCCTTGTTGTTCTTGGCGCTGACCTCCAGGCTCTCGCCCGACGCGAGGCTCAGCGTGACCGCCTGCGTCAGCTCGTCGGCGACCGGGGTGATCCGCTCGGCCGCCCGGATCAGGGCCTCTCGCCCGACCTTGGCCTTGAAGTTCCTGCGCGCCGGCGCCACCGCGCGGTAATCCGGGTATTTCCCGTCCACCAGCATGCTGTGGAAGGCGCAACGGTCGCCCGGCAAGTCCAGCCGAAGATGGTTTCCCGCCAGATGCAGGACTACGTCCTGTTCCCCGTCGGTGAGGATCTTGACCAGCTCCTCGACCCCCTTGCTCGGGATGATCAGCTGAACCGGGGACTCGAGGCCCGTGCTCCGCGCGCGCTCGGCCAAGGCCATGCGGTGCCCGTCGGTCGCCACCGCGGTCACCGAGTCTGGCGTGACGTCCAGCAGGGCCCCAAGCAGATAGTAGCGCATGTCGTTCTGGGCCATCGCGTACCGGACGCTGGCCAGCTGGGACAGCAAAGAGCCTTCCGGCAGGGACAGTTCGTGCTCGTCTTCCTGGGCCACTATGCCCGGGAACTCGTCCGCGTCCACGACGACCAGCTTGTACCGGCTTCGCCCGTGCGAGAGGCTCATCGCCTTGCCGTCCTCCTGGAGCTCGAAACGGATCTCGGCATCCGCCGGAAACCGGGAGCATATGTGCAGCAGCGTCGAGGCCGGCACGGTGCAGGGCTTCAGATCCTCTCCTTCCACCGGGACCTGGAACGCCAGCCGCAGGGTGTTATCGGTGGCGGTGAACCGGACGCCGTTCTCGCGCGGCTCGATCAGGATGCTGGAAACGGCGTTGACCGCGTCGGAGCCCGCGGCGGTGGAACTCAATGAGGCGACGTCCGGGGCCGTGCTCGCGAGCTTTCGGAGCGGATCCACCAGCGTTCGCTGTTCAATAATGAATTTCATGATTTTAAATTTGTTGTTGTTAAGGCGGGGCGGGGCTGTGGGAAAGCGGGGTCGAGGCAAGCGCCATCGTCCTATTATACGACCGCCTTCCTGTGGAGAATTCGGGGAATCCCGGTCGAGAGAGAAATCTTTCCTCCGGCGTCTCGCGGTTATCCAGAAGTTGTTCGCGAGTCATCCACGCGCTCCAGCTCATCCGAGCAGCGTCCGCTTGAGGTTCCGGTAGTCGACCCCGGTCCTCTCGTCGTGGTCGTCCAGCAGCTTCCGTATTTTCTGGCAGGCGTACAGCACGGTGGAGTGGTCCCGCCCGCCGAAGGATTCGCCGATGCTGGCCAAGCTCATCTCGGTCAGCTCGTGCGCGAGCTTCATGGCCATCTGCCGGGCCAGGGCGATGGCCTTGGGTCGACGCTGGGAGTCCAGGTCCTCCCGGGTCACGTCGTAGTACGCGGCGACCGCGGCCTTGATCTGGTCGGCGTTGAGCGGGCGGTCGCGGGCGGGGGCGACGTCGCGCAGGCAGCGACGGGCGAAGCCCGCGTCGATTTCCCGCTCCTCCAGGGTCGCCTGCATGATCACGCGCGCGAGCGCGCTCTCGAGCTCGCGCACGCTGCCGTCCGCGCGCTCGGCGATGAACCGGGCGACGTCCGCGGGCAGATCGATGCCGCGGTGCGAGGCCTTGCTGAGCAGGATCGCGGCGCGCGTCTCCGCGTCGGGCGGGTCGATCGCGCAGTGCATGCCACCGCCCAGGCGCGATTTCAGCCGGTCCTCCATGCCCTTGATTTCCTTGGGATAGCGGTCGCAGGTGACGACGATCTGCCGCTGTCGTCCGGTCAGCGCGTTGAAGGTGTGCAGGAACTCGTCCTGCGAGCGCTCCTTGCCGGCCAGGAACTGGATATCGTCGATCAGGAGCGTGTCGACGGAGCGGTAATACGCCTTGAAGGTCTCGATCCGGCCGCTCCGCAGCGCGCCGACCAGGCTCTGGACGAACTGCTCGCAGTGCAGGTAGACCACGCGCTCGTTGGGCCGGCCGTCCTGGAGCGCGTGCCCGATCGCCTGCATCAGGTGGGTCTTGCCCAAGCCGACGCCGCCGTAGATCAGGTAGGGGTTGTGGTCGTCGTCGCCGGGCCGTCGAGCGACGAGCTCCGCCGCCGCGCGCGCCAGCGCGTTGGATTCGCCGCGCACGAACCGGTCGAACGTGAATTTTGGCAGCAGGCGGTCGGCGTGGATCGGGACGTCGCAGAACTCAGGAGGGGGAGCCGCCGGCGCGGAGGTCGCTCGCGGCGCCTCGGGCGCGGGCGCGCCCACCCGCAGGTCGACGCTGAGGTTCTCTTGTTGGGCGAAGGACCGGACGTAGCTCTCGATCCGGTCCATGAAGCGGTTTCGGACCTGCTGCAGAAGCACCATGTTGGGCGCCAAGAGCAGAAGGGAGGTTGGGGACTCCTGGGCGCGCAGCGGGCGGACGTACGTGTTGATGTCCTGCTCGGTCAGCTCCGCTTCCAGGAATCGAAGGCAGTCTTGCCAGATGGCGGACACGAACACCCCTCTTTTGTTGTTGTGAGAATTGGGGGTGAGAGACTATACCGAACCCGTGTCCGGGCGATGGAAGTATCGGATATTTCAGAAATATTGTTTTCACCCTTCCGCGCAGGGCCATTCCATCTATTTGATTTTACAGGGAAAACAATCGTCCCGTCCGGCAAACGCTTGATTATGGCAGAATTTCTATCGGGGTGCCCAGATCCACCAGATCCCAGATCTCCCGCATGTGCGGGTTGCTGACCGCGACGCATCCGTCGGTCCAGTTCCGGCCGTCGAACAGCAGCAAGCTGCGTTTTTCAAGCGGGGGCATGCCATGGATCATGATGTCGCCGCCCGGCGGCGCTCCGGCCGCCGCCGCGGCCGCCCGGTCGGCGGCGTCCGGGTACGAGATGCGCAGGGCGCGATAGAAGCGACTGTTCGGCTTGCGCCCCTCGATCACGTACCGCCCCTCGGGGGTGCGCCGGTCGCCCTGGCGCCGCTTGTGGCCCACGGGGCGCTTCCCCAAATAGATGGGGAACTCGCGGATCGCGCGGCTCCCGGCCATGAGCTGCAGGACGCCTTCGGACTTCCGCACGACGACGCGCTCGATCGGGCTTTCGGCCTGCGCTTGGCCCAGCCCGAAGGCCAGCAGCGCGGCGGCCAGCCCCGTCCTCACCTGCGGTCCTCCTCTCCGGGCATCGGGCCCGCGAGCAGGGCGGGGTCGAGCCGGACGTCGAGCCAGTTCACCCGCCAGTCCAGGTGCGGCCCGGTGGAGCGCCCGCTGGACCCGACCCGACCGATCCGCTCGCCGGCGTCCACGGCTTGGCCGACCGCGACGTCGATGTCGCGCAGGTGGAGGAACGTGGAGGACACGCCGAAGCCGTGGTCCAGGATGATGGTCGCGCCGGTGTAGTACATGTCCGGATGCGCCAGCGTGACTCGTCCGGGCGCGGGCGCGCGCACCGGGGCGCCCGCGGGCGCGGCGATATCGACCCCGTAGTGCGGGGCGCGGGGCGTTCCGTTCAGGACCCGGTTGCTGCCATAGACTCCGGTGATGACGCCGGTGGCGGGCCAGCGGAAGGGCCGCAGGAAGCCGAGCCGGTCGCTGCGGATAGCGCGGGCGGCTTGGACCTCGGCCTGGTCGCGCCGGATGCGCGCGAGCTCGTCCGGGCCCGGCGTCACCATCTTGCCGGGCAACCCGTCGATGCGTTGCGTCTGGTATTCACGCGCTTGGATCGCTAAGGTTCGCTCGAGCGTGGACTTTGGACCGGTCACCCGCAGGGTGGAGCGCGCCGGGTGCTCTCGCCCGAAGCCGATGACGAAGCGCCCATCCTCCGTCGTGGCGACGTCTCGCCCGTCCAGCGTCACGACGTGGCCAGGCTCGACTTGGCCCCGAACCAGGCCACCTTGGGTCAGTGGGCCTTCCAGCTCGATTTCCATGGCGTTGGCGGTCGTGGCGCACGCGAGGAGAAACCCGGCGGCGGATCGGCGCGTTTCCCTCTTCATCCCGGAGCGAAGTATAGAGGATCGCCACCGGGAGAGGGCGAGCTAGGGGTGGGGCGCATCGCCGGCGGCCGGGCTGTCCTCACCGTCCGCGCCCTCATCAAATCCGGCTGTTTCGACTGCGCATGGGCAACCCTCATGGGTGGTGTCGATACCCCCGCCAACGAAAATAACTGTGCCGACTACCCCAACAGGCGCACCGCATAAACCGGATCAGCCAAGCGGTCCCGGCATCGCCATGTCAGATTCGCACCCGGCATGGGCGAACTCTTGGCAGGGATCACCCCATAAAAATATCTCTTACTTCTGGGACAGAACGATACGAATAGCCTATGCCCTCTGTTCTCCTTGGAGTCGGATCAGGAGTTGATCGCGGATTTCTTCGCGCACGTCATATTCAGCGGTTGCTGTGACTTCGAGTGTGATAGCGATTGCGAATGAGATATCCAAGTCGGGGTCGAGTCCGCCCCCTGAGGCATCTCGACATTGAACTCGGATCGGAAGCGTTGCTTCATCGTCATAGTCTGGGGCACGGACACGTTTGTGCACGAGGCGGCGGGACCAAGCAGTGCCCCTCTTGATGATAGCTACGGCAGGGGGCGCGGACTTCATCGCGAGGTTCCAGTGTTTGTCCTCGGCATCGTCTTCAAGCGTATCACCGTCTGCGGCAATGGCTTCCAAGGCAGCTAGGCGATACTTGGCTCGCGCCGGTTCCACGGGCGAAAACCATGCCAAGGTCACCAGCATCGACCGGTGAACCATATCGCCGGAAAGAGACGAGGGGAGCGGCATGTCGAAAATCGCGCTCCGATCTCTTCGTACCCGACCGAGGCCAATCAGGGTCACTCCGTGAAGCGGAGCCTCGCACATGAGTTTGGCATCCAGGAAGCCATATCCGAAGTGACGGGCGACTTCTTCTGCGGCTTGCTGGATGCGTCTTTTTTGGGTTGCCTTTTCGGTGACGTAGAGTTCCTCCGCGGCTTTGGGCCACCTGCTGGCGTTAATCGCCAATGCTCTTGTCAGCAACGCGAGATCGTTGCGGGAAATTTCCATGCCTTCGTAGGGGCCGCCTTCTTCAGTGAGCGTGGCGGCTGCATTGAGCAGTGACCTCGTTACAAGAGCTGCGGCGCAACTGGTTCCTCGGGAGCGAGATTGAGGTGACGCACCGATGCCGGCCGTCGCGACAGTCAATCCGGTGCGCACACTCCGAGGAACGGTGCGTAGTCTCAGACCATCGCCGGCCGGAACCGCTTGTACTTCCTGATGTCCTCCAATACCGATTAGATCCGGTTTTATGGTGCGAAACGGACCGAGGCCCAATGCGCTGGATATAGCAGGAAGGATGTCGCCGTCGGCTTGCCCCTCGATCACTCCTGGAGCCACGGCCATGAAGGCCGGCCTCAGATCGAGAGATGCGGCGCCGACCGTAAGGACGTTTAGGGCCTCGCTCGGTGCTAGGAGCGTGCGTTCGTAACGGTGCCGCCGTTGGGCAGCACGGACATGTTCTCGACGTTCCGGCAGGGATAAGCTCTCGAATCCGCTTACGGTCATGTCAGGTATGTGAAGATCCTGTTGCACGTTGCCGGCAGAGACGACAAAAAGGATTCCTGCCTCGCTCGACCACCAATCGAGCAGGCGTGCCAGTGAACTGATGCGGCCAGCGAAATGCGAACCGTGAACACCAATCGAGAAATTCACGACGAACGCGTCCGGGACTAGGGGGGTGTCGCCACGGAACGCTCTCTGAAGGGCGGTATGAACGAGGTCCACAAAAAGACGGTCATCCGGAGAGGTGGCCCCGTCTTCGTTGTCGACCATCAGAGGAATGGCCAGCAGGCGGCTATCGAGAACAGGGTGCCCGTCGGATTCGAGATCGCCCCTCAGAATGAGCGATGCCATCGCGGTGGCGTGGCGCCTGACGGCGACTGGGGATCGATCGACCAAATCGTGCACGTCTTCGATGGCAACGCCACCATCAAGGCTGCGATGACCGGCGATCGGCGTGCCATCAAGGAGCAAAACTCGGAAAGGATTGGCGGGGTCAAAATTCTCGATATTTTCCAAATCAACGTCTGAAGGCTGAGAATGCGCGGGCAGAGACTGCGCGATGGTTTGAGGTAAAACGAACTGAAGACCGTCGAGTGTCGCGAGTCCATCCGGTGCGGACGGGTTGTCGAGCATGGCGCGCACGGCGCTAGCAGCGAGTCCAACAAGCATGGCGTCGTACGTGAAGCTGCCCTCGTGAATGGTGCTTCGGTCGATGACGCGGCCGCCCAGAGAGGCGACCTTTGCTTCGGTTTCTCGTCGCCATCGGCCAAGCTTGCCCAAGTTTTGCGTCGGCCAATGTTCAAGCTCCAGCTTGACTTGGGTGTCATCGTCGAACGGAAGCCGGTTCTCCAGCTCAGCACGGCCGCTGGCAGACAGGCGGTCTTCCGGTCCCCAAGGACGTAACTCGGCGAGCATGCCGAAGAGGTTCCACCAGGGAGCGTGGCCGCGCTGAGCGTCGCGATCCTCCTGATACCTGTGCCAAAGCCTAAGGAGCTGGCCGAGGGCTTTCTGGGTAGGCATGGTCGCATAGAGGGTCGGGGAGATGGTGTCTGGATGGTCGTCGATCAAGCCGTCCGGCAGATCATAGTCATCGTCCAGTTCAATTTCGAGTAGCACTTCAAAGCCAACCGACCGAGCTGCGCGAGCAAAGTCGCTGATCGACACCGCTGTGACGAATACGAGCGCGCGTTCGGGCGCGACGCCAAATGGATCGCGTCGCAGTTCAAATGCCGCATCGTCACGAGCGAGCATGCCTTCGAGGCGCTCGAATTCCTGACGAAATCTCTCTCCTTGCCAGCGGCGCCCAGCGCCTTGAGGGCGAGGGAACCGAGCTGGCTCTCCCGTCATCCTGCGCGCGGGACGCGAATCAGGAAGGCGCAGGATCGGCCGATCGGCCATTCGTGAAATATTGGTCCTGCTGGTCGCTCAGGTCGTTCTTGGCCTTCACTCGGTCCTTCACCAGGGTCCGGAAAGTCAGGTTGCCTTGCGCCAGCGTGTGGCGGCGATGAAGGTCGAGAAAAAAATCTTCCGCCTCGGAAAAATTCTTCGGCGAAACGGTTGAACGCAATCTCTTGGCCGTATAACCCGATTTCTCCCTGAACTCCCGGAGCCGGAGCGCGAAATACTCCGTCATCTGATCTTCCGTCGGTTTCCCCAACTCAAGCTTGATTTCAAATCGTCTCCATGTGGCTCGGTCGAGCAACTCCGGATGATTGGTCGCGGCAACGAGAACGCAATAGGAGGGAAGGTCGTCAAGCTGCAGGAGAAGCGTCGTCACGACCCGCTTGATTTCGCCAGTCTCGTGAAGGTCGCCACGTTCCTTGCCAAGGGCGTCAAATTCATCGAAGAACAAGACACATGGTTCGGTCCGCACATAATCGAAGAGCCGCCTTAGCCTCTGGGCCGTTTCGCCCAGATAGCTGGTCACCACCGCGTCGTATCGGACGGCGAATAGCGGGAGAGCCATTTCGAACGCGAGACTCTCCGCAAGGGAGGTCTTGCCGTTTCCTGGTGGGCCGACAAGCAGGACGCGATGGCGCGGTTCCAGGCCGTGGGCACGCAGAATTTCAGCGCGCGCCTGTTCCTCGATCAGTTCGTGACACGCGTTCCGGATGGCCTTCGCGAGAAACAGGCTGGTCAGCGGCCGCTCCGGGTGATGTCGTTGGATTCCCCCGGAGCCGTTCCGGACGCGCGAGCTAGCCGGCTTAAACGAGCCCGGTCCCGTGGGCTTTGGAGGCGCGGAAAGTGCTCGGGCGATTCGTTCCGCGACGACGGTGTGCTTCTTCGCGCGTTCGTTCGCGGCGATCGCCTCGGCCGTCACGCGGGCGGACTCCTGGTCCCCGCTAACTCCGGCCTTGACAAGGTCGACGATGAGATCACTTCGGGCCATCAAGGATCCTACCTAAGCCTAGCAGACGCAAACGTAGCACGGATCGTCCCAAAAAGCAACGGATTTTAGAGAATTTCGACTGTTTCAGGAAGAATCGAGCGGATCGTGGGGAATATCCATGCGCTCGTCCAACGGTGCGCGGGGTCGCAGATGCGCTCGTCGCATTGTGTCGCGCCTTTCTCGATATCCGAGCTATAAGTGAGGAGAGGTCCCGGCTGATGCCGATTCTATCGAGGGAATCCGATAGATATCGAAGTGTGAACGGTGCACCCATTGGGTGAACGAACGACAACCAACCGGGAGCCCCATTATATGTCGGAATTCACCTCTCCGGTCGTCGTCACCGGCGACGACAAGATGAGCCGCGTCAGTCCCGACGGCGGCGTCCTCGTGCTGCTGAACTGGGCCAGGCGCAGGTCCTGCGCGACCTTCCGCGGTCCCTGCCAGAGCCGTCGCAAGGCTGGACCAGCGGGCAGACGCCGCTGACCCTGCTGCCGCTCAACGGGCTGGATCACGAATGCGTCTCGGACGTGGACGAGCTGGAGGACAACGCGGGTCTGCGCGAGCTGGTTCGCCTGCATGAGCCGGGCCTGCTGGGGATTGAGGAGGAGCTGGCGGCGTGGTTCCGCGGCGGGGGGCATCGCTGCGGATCCACCGCTTCTGTCCCCCGAGCGAAACGTTCTGAACCTGCGGGTCGGCGCTTTCCCACCCCGATCTGACCTCGCCGCCGAGCGCGCAAAATCCCGGACAGGCCAAAATCGTTAGAATTCGGTTAGCTTGGAGATCTTAGGCCTCCTCTCGAACGCGGGCTTCCGCGCGCGACGTGGTAGGATTGGCGGGCGGGACGGGCGTCCGCAGGCGCGTAGCTCAGTTGGTCAGAGCGCTACCGTGACATGGTAGAGGTCGTTGGTTCGATTCCAATCGCGCCTACCATCCCCGGCGGGGGGCTATAATTCCGAGCGGCGCGACCGCCGCTCGAACCGTGCCGCGTCCCGAGCGTCTCCGCGCGACGTGGAATTGCGGGAGGATCCACCATGCTTGACGAGTATCTGGCCGTGCTTCTGTTCCTTTTGGCGGGCGCGGGAGTCGGGTGCGCCGTGCTGCTGCTGGGGCGCCTGATCTCGCGGCGGAACCCGAACCCGGACAAGGCCCGGCCGTACGAGTGCGGCTTCGACGAGTTCGAGGACGCGCGCATGCGCTTCGACGTGCGCTACTACCTCGTGGTGATCCTGTTCGTGCTGTTCGATCTGGAGGTGGCCTTCCTGTTTCCGTGGGCGGTGGCGCTCGACGAGATCGGGACGTACGGATTGGTCTCGATGGCGGCGTTCCTGCTGATCCTGGCGGTCGGCTTCGCGTTCGAGTGGCGGCGGGGGGCTTTGGAATGGGACTGATGGACGAGCTTCGCCCGCGGGAGGCGGAGCGGCTTCGGCGCGGCTTCCTGGTGACCAGCGCCGACCGGCTGGTCGGTTGGGCGCGGGCCGGCTCGCTGTGGCCCATGACCTTCGGGCTCGCCTGCTGCGCGGTGGAGATGATGCACGCCGGCGCCTCGCGCTACGACCTGGACCGCTTCGGGACGCTGTTCCGCCCGAGCCCGCGGCAGTCGGACGTGATGATCGTGGCGGGCACCCTGGTCAACAAGATGGCCCCGGCCTTGCGCCGCGTGTACGACCAGATGCCGGACCCGAAGTGGGTGATCTCGATGGGCTCCTGCGCCAACGGCGGGGGCTATTACCATTATTCGTATTCCGTGGTGCGCGGCTGCGACCGGATCGTGCCGGTCGACATCTACGTGCCGGGTTGCCCGCCGACGGCGGAGGCGCTGCTGTACGGGGTCATGCAGTTGCAGAACAAGATCCGCCGCGGCCGCGCGCTGTCTCGCTGAATGGCCGCGCCCGATTCCTGGGTTTCCGCGCTTTCGGACGGGCTGGGCGACCGGGCGGAGGTCCGCGAGGACCGGGACGGCCCGCGCGTGGCCGTCGAGGCCGGGCGCCTGATCAAGGTCCTGCGCCATCTCCGCGACGACCCGGAGCTCCGGTTCGAGCAGCTGATCGATCTGGCGGGGCTGGACCGCGCCGAGCTCGGCGCCGACGAGTGGCGGACCGGCGAGTCCACCGAGGTTGGCTTCTCGCGCGCCGTCGAGGCCGCCACCTCGGCGCGCTACTCGTTCCGGAATCCCCATCCCCCGGCCCGAGCGGACGGCCGCTTCGCGGTCGCCTACCAGCTGCTGTCGCTGTCCCGCAACCGGCGCGTCCGGGTCGTGGCCCGCTGCGCGGACGGGAACTGGCCGACGTTGCCGTCGGCGCGGGGGCTCTGGGTCTGCGCGGACTGGTACGAGCGCGAGGCCTTCGACCTGTTCGGCATCGTGTTCGAGGGCCATCCGGACCTGCGCCGCATCCTGACCGATTACGGCTTCGTCGGCCACCCGTTGCGCAAGGACTTCCCGCTCAGCGGCCACATGGAGGCGCGCTACGACCCGGAGCTTCGGCGGGTCGTCTACCAGCCGG
Organism: uncultured candidatus Poriferisulfidus sp.; assembly: GCA_965116025.1. GTDB lineage: Bacteria > Pseudomonadota > Gammaproteobacteria > Poriferisulfidales > Poriferisulfidaceae > Poriferisulfidus. The sequence continues at coordinate 702,569 of OZ220480.1, read as the reverse complement.
TGACCATCGAGCCGCGGGTTGGCGTGCCGAAGGTCCGGCGCGGAGCGGGGCGTGGCTGAGATCCGCAACTACACCATGAACTTCGGGCCGCAGCATCCCGCGTCCCACGGCGTGCTGCGGCTGGTTCTGGAGCTTGACGGCGAGGTCGTGCGGCGCGTCGACCCGCACATCGGCCTGCTGCACCGGGGCACCGAGAAGCTGGCCGAGAGCAAGCCGTACAACCAGAGCGTCGGCTACATGGACCGGCTGGACTACGTGTCCATGATGTGCAACGAGCACGCGTACGTCCGGGCGATCGAGGGGTTGCTCGGGATCGAGCCGCCGCCGCGCGCGCAGCGCATTCGGGTGATGTTCGACGAGATCACGCGGATCCTCAACCATCTGCTGTGGCTGGGCGCGCACGCCCTCGACATCGGCGCCATGACCGTGTTCCTGTACGCGTTCCGGGAGCGGGAGGACCTGATGGACTGCTACGAGGCGGCCACCGGGGCGCGCATGCACGCGACCTACTACCGTCCGGGCGGCGTGTACCGCGACCTGCCGGACTCGATGCCGCGCCACCGGCCGTCGCGCTTTCGGTCGCGGCGCGCGACGCGCCGCCTCAACCGCGACCGCGAGGGCGGCCTGCTGGATTTCGTGGAGGCTTTCACCGAGCGCTTCCCCGGCCGCGTCGACGAGTACGAGACCCTGCTCACCGACAACCGGATCTGGAAGCAGCGCACGGTGGACATCGGGGTGGTCAGCCCCGAGCGGGCGCTGCAGCTGGGCTTCACCGGGCCCATGCTGCGCGGCTCCGGCGTCTCTTGGGATCTGCGCCGCCGGCAGCCGTACGCGGTCTACGACGAGATGCGCTTCGACGTGCCGGTCGGGACCAACGGCGACTGCTACGACCGCTATCTGGTCCGCGTCGAGGAGATGCGCCAGTCGAACCGGATCGTCCGCCAGTGCGTGGAGTGGCTGCGCGAGAATCCGGGGCCGGTGATGGTCGACGACCGCAAGGTCGCGCCGCCGCCGCGCGAGGAGATGAAGCACGACATGGAGGCGATGATCCATCACTTCAAGCTGTTCACGGAGGGGTTCTGCCTGCCGGAGGGCGAGATCTACGCGGCGGTCGAGCACCCCAAGGGCGAGTTCGGCGCGTACCTGGTCTCGGACGGATCGAACAAGCCGTACCGGTTGAAGATCCGCGCCCCGGGCTTCCCGCACCTCGCGGCGCTGGACGAGCTGGCGCGCGGGCACATGCTCGCGGACGTGGTCGCCCTGATCGGGACCCTGGACCTGGTGTTCGGCGAGATCGACCGATGAGCGACGAGATCCTGACTCCCGCCTTGCGCGCGCGCATCGACTCCTGGTTGGCGCGCTTCCCGGCCGGGCGCCGGCGCTCGGCCGTGCTCGGCGCCTTGCGCGAGACGCAGAAGGAGCACGGGCACCTGACCCCCGAGCGCATGGACGCCGTGGCCGAGCACCTGGGGGTTCCGGCCATCCAGGTGCATGAGGTGGGCTCGTTCTACACCGGCTTCCGCCACCATTCGGCCGGGCGCCACACGGTGGCGGTGTGCACCAACGTCTCCTGCCTGCTGCGCGGCGGCGAGGACATCCTGGCCCACGTCGAGAAGAGCCTGCGCATCCGGGTCGGGGAGTCGACGCCGGACGGCCGGATTTTCCTGAAGCGCGAGGAGGAGTGCCTGGCGGGGTGCTGCGGGGCCCCGATGATGCAGGTCGATCACGTCTACCACGAGAATCTGACCCCGGAGCGGGTCGACGAGATTCTGGAGGCGTTGCCGTGATCCATCGCCGCAACGAGATGTGCTTCGCGACGCTCGACCGCCCCGAGCCGTGGGCGCTCTCGACGTACGAGTCGGTCGGCGGTTACCGCGCGTGGCGGCGGATTCTGGAAGAGCGCCCGCCGCGGCGCGACCTGATCGCGCGAGTCCGGGACTCGGGCCTGCGCGGGCGCGGTGGCGCCGGGTTCCCGACCGGGGTGAAGTGGGGCTTCATGCCGGACTCCGACGAGAGCTACCTCGTGTGCAACGCCGACGAGTCCGAGCCCGGCACCTGCAAGGACCGCGACATCCTCCGCTTCAACCCGCACGCCGTGGTCGAGGGCATGGCGATCGCCTGCTACGCGATCGGCGCGCGCGCCGGCTACATCTATCTCCGAGAGGAGTTCGCCGACGAGCCGCATCGCCGCCTTCGGTCCGCGCTGCGCGAGGCGTACGAGCGCGGCCTGCTGGGCGCCGACATCGGCGGCGGGGTCACGGTCGAGCTGTTCGACGCGCTGGGCGCGGGGGCGTACATCTGCGGCGAGGAGACCGCGCTGCTGGAGTCCCTGGAGGGCAAGAAGGGGCTCCCGCGCTTCAAGCCGCCGTTCCCCGCCAGCCACGGCCTGTGGGGACGCCCGACCACGGTCAACAACGTGGAGACCCTGGCGCTGGTGCCGGGGATCCTGCGCCGGGAGCCCGGATGGTTCGACGGGGCGGGAACGGAGAAGAGCCCCGGGACCCGGTGCTTCTCGGTGTCCGGGCACGTCGCCCGCCCTGGCAACCACGAGCTCCCGCTCGGCGTTCCGTTCGCGGAGCTGCTGGAGCTGTGCGGCGGGGTCTGGAAGGGGCGCCGGCTCAAGGCGGTCATCCCGGGCGGCTCCTCGACCCCGGTGCTGCCCGCCGAGACCATGATGAACCTGAGCATGGACTTCGAGAGCCTGCAGGCGGCGGGCTCGATGCTCGGCTCCGGCGCGGTGATCGTGATGGACGAGACGACCGACATGGTGCGGGTGCTGCGGCGCGTCGCGCGCTTCTATTTCCAGGAGTCCTGCGGGCAGTGCACCCCGTGCCGGGAGGGGACCGGCTGGCTGTACCGCGTGCTGACCCGCATCGTCGAGGGGAAGGGCGAGGAGCGCGACCTCGAGATCCTGGAGGAGGTGCCGGGGCGCATCGAGGGGCACACGATCTGCGCGCTCGGGGACGCGGCGGCTTGGCCCGTGCAGAGCTTTCTGCGCCACTTCCGCGGGGAGTTCGAGCGTTACGTCCGAGACGGGAGCCCGGCGTGAGCGGCCCGGTCTCGCTCACCCTGGACGGCCGCGCGGTCGCGGCGACCGCTGGCGAGCCGCTGATCGCGGTGGCGGACCGGGAGGGCGTCCCGATCCCGCGCTTCTGCTACCACCCGAAGCTCTCGGTGGCGGCCAACTGCCGCATGTGCCTGGTCGAGGTGGAGGGCGCGCGCGGGCCGGTCCCGGCCTGCGCGACCCCGGTGACGGACGGCATGGTGGCGCGGACCCGCTCCTCTCTCGCCCGCGAGGCGCAGCGCGCCACCATGGAGTTCCTGCTCATCAACCACCCGCTGGACTGCCCGGTCTGCGATCAGGGCGGGGAGTGCGAGCTTCAGGACCTGGCGCTGGAATACGGCCGTGGCGTCTCCCGCTACTCCGAGGCGCGGCGCGCGGTGCCGGACCCCGATCTGGGGCCGCTGGTGTCGACCGACATGACCCGCTGCATCCACTGCACCCGCTGCGTGCGTTTCACCGAGGAGATCGCCGGAGAGCAGGAGCTCGGCGCGTTCGGGCGCGGCGAGTTCCTGAAGATCGGCTCCTACGTCCAGCGCGCCCTGAGGTCCGAGCTCTCCGGATGCGTGATCGATCTGTGCCCGGTGGGGGCCCTGAACGCCCGTCCCTCCCGGATGCGCGCCCGCGCTTGGGATATGGACGCTCGTCCTGGCCTGGGCGAGCACGACGGCGTCGGCTCCCATCTGTCCCGGCACATTCTGCGCGGGCGGCAGATCCGCTGCGTCCCGCGCGCGGAGGAGACTCTCAACGAGGTCTGGCTGTCGGACCGCGATCGGTTCAGCTATCAGGCGGCCGCCCACCCGGACCGCCTGCGCTGGCCGCTGGCGCGCCACCGCGGCCGCTGGGTCCGGGTGGACTGGGAGGAGGCCCTGGAGCGGGCGGCGGAGGCGCTGGCGGAAGCCGGCGAGATCGCGGGCCTGATCCATCCCTCCAGCACGGTGGAGGAATGCTTCCGGTTCCAGCAGTTGCTGCGCGGATGCGGCGCCCGCACGGTGGAGCATCGTCTGCGCGCGTCCGACTTCCGCGGCGGCGGGCAATACCCGCTCGCGCCGTCGCTCGGCTGCGCGGCGAGCCGCTTGGCCGAGCGCGACGTGATCGTTCTGCTCGGCGCCCACCTGCGGCACGACCAGCCGATCCTCAACCATCGGCTGCGCCAGGCCGCGCGCGCCGGCGCCGAGGTCTGGATCGTCAACCCCGTCGCGTTCGACGGAACGTTCGCGCCGGCCCGGGAGGCGACGCTGTCGCCTCGCCAGTGGCTGCCGCTGCTGCGCGCCGCCGCGGATCCGTCCACGCCGCGGGGAGAGGAGGGCGCCGCGGATTTCGCGGACGCGCTCGCGCGGCGCCTGGAGGAGGCGGAGCGCGCCCTGATCTGGCTGGGGCCGCTGGCGCTCAATCATCCAGACGCGAGCCTGCTGTTCGCCGCCGCGCGGGCGCTGGGCGCGCGGACCGGGGCGCGGCTGGGCGTCCTGCCGGAGGGGGCCAACGCCCCGGGCGCCTGGCTGACCGGTTGCGTCGCGCACCGCGGCCCTGGCGGCGCGGCCGTGGATGGCGTCGACCTGTCGCGGCGGTTGCGCGAGCCCCCCGATCTCTGGGCGCTCTATGGCCTGGACGCCGCGTGCGACGTCGCCGACCCGGCGCGGCTGCGCCGGGCGCTCGCCGCGGCGCGGACCACCATCGCGTTTCAGGCCTTCCTGCCAGATTCCGAAAGCCCGCCATGCGACCTGCTGCTGCCGATCCCCACCGTCGGGGAGCGCGGCGGCCACCTGATCAACCTGGAAGGGCGCTGGCAGTCGATGGCGCCCGCCACGCCGCCGCCGGACGAGGCGCGCGACGGGGCGGAGACGCTGGCGGCGCTGTCGCGCGCGACCGGGCGCGCCCCGGGTCTGGCGGGGGCCGCCCTGATCGCGCATTGCCGCGGCCTGGAAGCCCGGGCCCTCGCCGTGGAAGAGCCGCCGGAAAGCGCGCCGCGAATCCCGGAGCGGGGCCTTCTGCGGGTGGGTTCCCCGTCGATCTATCAGCAGGACCCGGCGACCCGGCGCGCCCACGCCCTGCAGCAGACCGAGCTGGCGCGCGAGCTGGCGCTGCGCCTGCGCCCGGAGACTCGGGACGAGCTGGGCCTGGGCGACGCCGCGCGCGCCGTCCTCGCGCAGGACGGCGCGACGGTACGGCTGCCCGTGACGGTGGACCCGGGGGTGGCGCCGGACTGCGTCTACCTGCCGACCGGGGACGCGCGGCTGGCCGGGCTGGGCGACGCGTTCGGGGTGGTGGAGCTGCGCGATGCCTGAGTGGATGACCGACGGCGCGACGTGGCTGCGGGTCGGGGAGATCCTGCTGGGCTCGGCGCTGATTTTGGGACCGTTGCTGGCGGCGGTGGCGTACTACACGTACGCTGAGCGCAAGGTGGTCGGGTTCATGCAGATGCGGCTGGGCCCGACCCGGGTCGGGCCGCGCGGGCTGCTGCAGCCGGTCGCCGACATCCTGAAGCTTCTGACCAAGGAGGTCGTCCGCCCGGGCCAGGCCAGCGGAGCGCTGTTCTGGCTGGCCCCGCTGGCGGCGCTGACCCCGGCGCTCGCCGCGTGGGCGGTGATCCCGTTCGACGAGGGCCTGTGGCTGGCCGACGTCGACGCCGGTCTGCTGTACGTTCTGGCGGTGACCTCGCTCGGCGCGTACGGGATCATCGTCGCCGGCTGGGCCTCCAACTCCAAGTACGCCTTGCTCGGGGCGATGCGCCAGGCGGCGCAGGTCGTGTCCTACGAGATCGCGATGGGCTTCGCGCTGGTCGGAGCGCTGATGCTCAGCGGAAGCCTCAACCTCGCGGACATCGTGCGGGCGCAGTCCGGCGGCGTCCTCGACTGGTTCTTCCTGCCCTTGCTGCCGCTGCTCCTGGTGTATCTGGTCTCCGGCGTGGCCGAGACCAACCGCCTGCCGTTCGACGTGGTCGAGGGGGAGTCGGAACTGGTGGCGGGGTTCCACGTGGAATACTCCGGCTCGACCTTCGCGGCGTTCTTCCTGGCGGAGTACTCCGCCATGATCCTGGTCTCGGCGCTGACCGCGATCCTGTTTTTCGGCGGCTGGCTCTCCCCGTTCGAGGGGACGGAGCTGGCGCGGCGGGTCCCGGCGCTGGACTCCGGCGTCCAGTGGTGGCTGCTCAAGACCCTGTTCTTCATGTTCTGCTTCCTGTGGTTCCGGGCGACGTTCCCGCGCTACCGCTACGACCAGATCATGCGCCTGGGCTGGAAGGTGTTCATTCCGGTGACGCTGGTCTGGATTTTCGCGCTGGGCGTCGCGCGCCACGCGGGGCTCATGGGGTGACGCCGTGCGCCTGAGCGACCCGCGACGCCTTCTGCGCGTCCTGACTCTGTGGGACCTGCGGCGCGGCCTGCGGCTGACCCTGCGGCGCCTGTTCTCGCGCAAGATCACGTTGCGCTATCCGGAGGAGAAGACGCCGAAGTCGCCGCGCTTCCGCGGCCTGCACGCGCTGCGCCGCTACCCCAACGGCGAGGAGCGATGCATCGGCTGCAAGCTGTGCGAGGCGGCGTGCCCGGCGCTGGCCATCACCATCGAGAGCGAGGAGCGCGCCGACGGCAGCCGGCGGACCACCCGCTACGACATCGACCTCTTCAAGTGCGTGTACTGCGGCTTCTGCGAGGAGGCCTGCCCGACCGACGCCATCGTCGAGACCGACGTCCTGGAGTTCCATTTCGAGCGCGCCGGCGACCAGATCATGACCAAGCGGGATCTGCTGGCGATCGGCGACCGCGAGGAGGAGCGGATCGCCGAGCTGCGCGGGGCCGACGCGCGGTTTCGCTGATGGCCTTCCAGACCCTGCTGTTCCACGCGCTCGGCGCGGCGCTCCTGGCGTTCGCGACGGCCGCCGTCACGCTCGGCAACATGGTCCGCGCGGCGCTGTGCCTGATTCTGTCGTTCTTCACCGCGGCCATGCTCTGGATGCTGCTGGAGGCGGAGTTCCTGTCGATTCTTCTGGTGCTGGTCTACGTCGGCGCGGTGCTGGTGCTGTTCCTGTTCGTGGTGATGATGATCGAGCGCCACGCGCCGGCGCGCCGGCCCCGCCGCGGCTACCGCGCCGCCGCGCTGGCGGTGGCGGCGGTGATGGCCGCCGAGATCGGCGCCGTCCTGGTGGCGGCGGACGCGGGTCCGGCCGCCGCGCCGGCGCCGGCGCCGCTCGACTACAGCAACACGCGCGCGCTGGGGTCCGTGCTGTACACCGACTACGCCCTGGCCCTCGAGGCCGCGGCGGTCGCGCTGCTGGTCGCCATCGTCGGCGCGATCGCGCTGACGCTGCGCGCCCGCCCGGACCATCGCCGCCAGGATCCGGCCCGCCAGAGCCGCGCGCGCAAGCGCGACCGGCTGCGGCTGACCGACGGCCGGACCGACCCGCCATGCTGAGTCTGACCCATTTTCTGCTGCTGTCGGGCGCGCTGTTCTCCATCGGCGTCGCCGGCGTGTTCGTCAACCGCCGGCACGCGCTGGCGCCGCTGATGGCGCTGGAGCTGATCCTGCTCGCGGTCAACACCAACCTGATCGCGGCCGCCCACTTCCTCCAGGACCTCGCGGGGCAGGCGTTCGCGCTGTTCGTCCTGACGATCGCCGCCGCCGAGATCGCGATCGGCCTGGCCATCGTGGTGGTGGTGTTCCGCGCCCGCGGGACGATCGATACCGAGGAGCTCCGCGAGGCGCGCGGGTGATGGACCTCCCGGCGCTCGCCCAGCTCGCGGTCGCCGCGGTCGCCGCCGGCGCGATCCTCACCGGCCTGGGCGTCCGCGCGCTGGGGCCGAGAGCCGCCACGACGATCGCCCTGGTCGGCGTGGGGATCGCGTTCGTGGCCAGCGCGGTCCTGGCGCTGGCCTACGTCCAGGACCCGGGCCCGCGGTCCGTGACCCTGTACCGCTGGGGACCGGAAGGCCTCGGGATGCGGGTCGGCTTCCTGATCGACTCCCTGAGCGCGCTGATGATGGTCGTGGTCACGCTCGTCTCGCTGCTGGTGCACGTCTACAGCGTCGGCTATATGCGCGGAGACCCCGGATACGTCCGGTTCTTCGCCTACCTGTCGCTGTTCACCCTGGCCATGCTGCTGCTGGTCCTGGCCGACAACTTCCTGCTGCTGTTCATCGGCTGGGAGGGAGTCGGTCTGGTCTCCTACTTGCTGATCGGGTTCTGGCACGTCCGTCCGCGGGCGCCGAGCGCGGGGCTGAAGGCGTTTTTGGTCAACCGCCTGGGCGACGTCGGCTTCCTGCTCGGGATGGGGGCGATTCTGGCCGCCGTCGGCAGCCTGGACTACGCGACCGCGTTCGCCCATGGCGAGGCGCTGGCGCGGCAGCCGTCCCCGCTGCCCGGGCTGAGCATGCTGAGCCTGATCTGCCTGTTCCTGTTCCTCGGCGCCATGGGCAAGTCGGCGCAGGTCCCGCTGCACGTCTGGCTGCCCGACTCCATGGAGGGCCCGACGCCGATCTCGGCGATGATCCACGCCGCCACCATGGTGACCGCCGGGATCTTCATGGTGGCGCGCCTGTCCCCGCTGTTCGAGGGCAGCGAGATCGCGCTCAACCTGATCCTGCTGGTAGGCGCCGTCACCGCCTTCTCGATGGGGCTGATCGGGCTGGTGGTCCACGACATCAAGCGGATCATCGCCTACTCGACCCTCTCCCAGCTCGGCTACATGACCATGGCGCTCGGCGCGTCGGCCTACGCCGCCAGCGTCTTCCACCTGTTCACGCACGCCTTCTTCAAGGCCTTGCTGTTCCTGGCGGCGGGGTCCGTGATCCTGGCGATGGGCCACGAGCAGGACATCCGGCGGATGGGCGGCCTCGCGCGGCGCATGCCGGTGACCGCCGCGACCTTCGCCATCGGCTCGCTGGCGCTGGTCGGCATGCCGGGCTTCGCCGGGTTCTTCTCCAAGGAATCCATCATCAAGGCGCTGGCGCGCTCGGACCTGCCGATGGCGCCGGTCGCGCACGCCCTGGCGGTCGCCGGGGTCGCGGTGACGGCGCTGTACTCGGTCCGCCTCTGGCGCCGCGCGTTCCAGGGCGCGCCGCGCTCCACCGCGGCGCGCCAGGCGCGCGAGCCGGACAAGACCGTGACCGTCCCGCTCGTCGCGCTCGCCGCGCTGACCCTGGTGGCGGGCTTCGGGGTCGAGGCGTTCCTCTACGGTGGACTGCTCGACGACGCCCTGACCGTCCATCCCGCGCATGACGCGCTGGCGCGCATGGCCGAGAGCTGGAGCGGCGTCGGGGGCATGCTGCTGCACGGCCTCGCCACGCCAGCGATCTGGCTGCTCGGGCTGGGCCTGCTCGCCGGCTTCCTGCTGTTCGGCGAGCGAGGCGTCCGGTTGCCGGCGGTCCTCGCGCCGGCGCGCTTGGCGCTGGAGCGGAAGCTCGGGTTCGACGTGATCTACGAGCGCTGGATCGTCCGGGCGGCCAGCGCGGTGGCGGGGTTCTGCGCCCGCGTCGGCGACCGCCGCGCGATCGACGGCTTTCTGGTGAACGGAGCGGCCCGGCTGACGCGCCGCGCCGCGGCGACGCTGCGCCTGGCGCAAAGCGGCCTGCTCAGCCACTACGCCCTCGCCATGCTGCTGGGCCTGGTCGCCGCGCTCGGCTTCCTGCTGCTGACGAGGTGACGTGGCGTCCCCGCTCAACTGGATGATCTGGGTCCCGATCGCGGGGGGACTCGCGATCCTGCCGCTGCGAAACCCGGATCTGGCGCGCCGTGGCGCGCTGGCGGTCAGCCTGGTCGCGCTCGCGCTGGCGTTGGCGGCCGTCGCCGGATTCGACGCGGAGGGCGGCTATCAGTGGCGATACGAGGCCCCGTGGATCCCGGCCCTCGGCATTGAGTACCGCCTGGGCGTCGACGGCCTGTCGTTGCCGCTGGCGGCGCTCACCGCGTTCATCGGCGTCATCGCCATCCTGACCGGCTGGAACGTCGCGCCGAAGCGCGCGTCGCGGTTCTTCGCCGCGTTCCTGATCCTGGAGGGCCTGCTGGTCGGGGTGTTTTGCGCGATGGACGCCGCGCTGTTCTACGTCTTCTTCGAGGCCACGCTGATCCCGATGTTCCTGATCATCGGGGTCTGGGGCTCCGACAATCGGATCTACGCGGCCGTCAAGTTCTTCCTGTACACGTTCCTGGGCTCGATGCTGCTGCTGGTCGCGTTCGTCTATCTGGCCCTGCAGGCCGGAGGCTTCCGGATCGCGGACTGGCACGCGCTGGCGCTGTCCGCGCCGGAGCAGACCTGGCTGTTTCTGGCCCTGCTGCTCGGGTTCGCGGTCAAGGTCCCGATGTGGCCGGTGCATACTTGGCTGCCGGACGCCCACGTCGAGGCGCCGGCCGCGGGGTCGGTGGTGCTGGCGGCGGTGCTGCTGAAGATCGGCGGCTACGGCCTGCTGCGCTTCTGCCTTCCCATCGCGCCGGACGCCTCGATGGCGCTCGACGGACTGGTCATCGGGCTGTCCCTGGTCGCTGTGGTCTACATCGGGTTCACCGCGCTGGCGCAGACCGACATGAAAAAACTGATCGCGTACTCCTCCATCGCGCACATGGGCTTCGTCACCCTCGGCCTGTTCCTCCTGTACCGCCTGGCCACGGAGACGGCCCTGCTCAGCGTCAGCGGCGCGGTCGCGCAGATGGTCTCGCACGGACTCGTGTCGGCCGCGCTGTTCGTCTGCGTGGGCGTCCTGTACGACCGTCGCCACAGCCGCGAGATCTCGGCGTACGGCGGCGCGCTCGAGACGATGCCGGCGTTCGGCGCGCTGTTCGTGTTCTTCGCGCTGGCGAACGCCGGCCTGCCCGGCACCTCCGGCTTCGTCGGCGAGGTGATGGTGCTGCTGGCCACGTTCCAGGCCGGATGGTGGCTGGCCGCGCTGGCCGCGACGGCGGTGCTGCTGGGAGCCGCCTACTCGCTGTGGATGGTGCGCCGGGTGGTGTTCGGCCCGGCCGAGCATGCCGAGGTGCGGGCGTTCCGGGATCTGTCCGGGCGCGAGGCGCTGATCCTGGCCGCGCTGGCCCTCCCGGTGCTGGCCCTGGGGCTGTGGCCGGCCCCGCTTCTGGAGATGATCGAGCCGTCCGTGGAACGGCTGATCGAGCAGGCGCGCGCCTTCAAGGCGGGAGGGGCGCCGTGAGCGTCGCCCAGGAACTCCTTCTGATGCTGCCGGAGATCGCGCTGGTCACCGGCGCGTGCCTGATCCTGCTCGCCCCGCGCTCCTGGGCCTGGCCGCTGACGGCGGCGACGCTGGCGACGGCGGCGGCGATCGTCCTAGCGACCCAGCCGGCCGTCCCGGTCGTCGTGATGAGCGGCATGTTCGAGCGCGCCCCGGCGCTCGATTTTCCGCGCGTCCTGATCTGCGCGCTGACCCTGCTGGTCCTGCGGTGCGCCCGCGGCCACCCGGTCGCCCCCGATCGCCTCCTCTCCAGCGAGTTCTACGCGCTCGCGACGTTCGGGTGCGCCGGCATGTTCCTGATCAGCGGCGCGGAGCACATGATCACGCTGTACCTGGGGCTGGAGATCCTCGCGCTGTCGCTGTACCCGATGGTCGCCATGGTGCGCGACGATGGCCGCGCCGGCGAGGTGGCGCTCAAGTATTTCGTGCTCGGGGCGCTGGCCTCCGGGTTCCTCCTGTATGGGATGTCGCTGATGTACGCGGCCACCGGAACCCTGGAAATCGGGGAGCTCGCGGCGCGGCTGGAGGCGCGGGAGGCTGGACGGCTGGAGCTGCTCGGCGCCATCCTCATGCTGGCGGGTCTGGCGTTCAAGCTGGGCGCCACGCCGTTCCACATGTGGTTGCCGGACGTCTACGACCGGGCGCCCGCGCCGGCCGTGGCGTATCTGTCCGCCGCCCCGAAGATCGCCGGACTGCTGCTGCTGCTGCGCCTGTTCGGCGACGGCATGATGGCCCTGGCCGAGGACTGGTCCGTCCTGATGATGGCGCTGGCGGTCCTGTCGCTGGCGCTCGGCAACATCGTCGCGATCGCGCAGACCCGGATCCGCAGGATGCTGGGCTACTCGGCGATCGCCCATACCGGATTCGTGTTCCTGGCGCTGGCCGCGGGAACCCCCCAGGGGCTCGCCGCGTCGGTCTTCTACACGCTGATCTACGCGCTGATGGCGGCCGGGATCTTCGGGGTCGTCCTGCTGCTCAACGCCCGGGCCGAGGCCGAGGACATCCGGGATTTCAAGGGCCTGGGCGACAGCCACCCCTGGCTGGCCCTGATGACGCTGATCCTGACGTTCTCCCTGGCGGGCGTGCCGCTGACCGCGGGGTTTCACGCCAAGCTGTTCGCGCTGCGGGCGGTGGTGGACGCGGGGCTGTGGCCGCTGGCGGTCGTGGCCGCCCTGCTGACGGTGGTGGGCGCCTACTACTACTTGCGGATCGTGTGGTACATGTATTTCGAGAAGGCGGACCGGCCCGCCCGGCCTGGGAAGGACCCCGCCTGCGTCTCGCTCGTCAGCCTGAGCGCGCTGGCGCTGGTGGGGATCTTCGCGGCCCCGCAGCCCTGGCTGGAGATGAGCCACGCCGTGGGGAGGACGCTCGCGGGAGGGCCGTGAGGAGGCCGCGGCGATCCATGCCGCGAGAGCGAGGGAGCTCGCGGCGCGCGGGCGCGACCGGCCCGGGCGGGTCAGCCCCCCGTCTCGCCTCTCGCTTCCTGGCGGGCCCGCGCGCAGATGCGGTCCATGTCCGCGTCCGAGAAGCCGAAATGGTGGCCAATCTCATGCAGCAGGATCTCGCGGACGATGTCCGCCAGATCGCCGCCCTCCTCCTTCCAGTACTCCAGAATCGGGCACCGGTACAAGTAGACGTGGTCCAGGTCCAGCGGCAGATCCTCCACCGACTTTTGGTCCAGACTCACGCCGTGGTACAGACCGAGCAGGTCGAGCGGGCTGTCGAGGTTCATCTCTCGGCAAGTCTCCTCGTCGGGGAGGTCGCGCGCGTGGATGGCGACGGCGGCGGCGTGGCGCGCCAGCTCGTCCGGGATCTCGGCGAACGCCCGATGGGCCAGAATCTCGATATCGCGCAAGGAGGGGGCGGCGGCCATGGGGCGGGCGTCAGCGAGAGCGCGGCGGTCGGAATCCAGTCTTCGGCGGGGCGGCGCGCGTGGAACGCCCGGGCCGGACCCGGCGCGCGAAGGCTCTCCCTATAATACCCCTTCCAGCCCCCCGCGACATGCCCGATTCCCCCTCCCGACCCACCCTCCTGCTGGTCGACGGCTCCGCCTACCTGCACCGCGCCCATCATGTGCATACCAGCCTGACGGACCATCAGGGGCGCCCGACCGGCGCGATGTTCGGGGTCGTGAACACCCTGAGGAAGCAATTGCGACTGACCGACCCGGAGTACGTGGCGGTCGTCATGGACGCGCCGGGGAAGACCTTCCGCCATGACATGTTCCCGGAGTACAAGGCGAACCGAAAGCCGATGGATCCGGCGCTCCGGGCGCAGGTCGAGCCCTTGCGCCAGATCATCGAGGCTTTGGGCCTGCCGCTGCTGGCCGTGCCGGAGGTCGAGGCCGACGACGTCATCGGCACGCTGGCCCGCCAGGGCGAGGCCGAGGGGCTGGAGGTGATCATCCTGTCTGGCGACAAGGACATGGCGCAGCTGGTGACGGAGCGCGTGACCCTGCTGGATATCGATCGCCCGGCCATGGGCGCCGCGGAGGTGACGCGGAAGTTCGGGGTGCGCCCGGACCAGATTATCGACTTCCTGGCCTTGGCCGGAGACTCGTCGGACAACATCCCGGGCGTGCCGAAGGTCGGATACAAGACCGCCGCGCGCTGGCTGGGCCAGTACGGCTCGCTGGAGAGGCTCGCCGAGAGGCGCGGCGAGATCAAGGGCAAGGCGGGAGAGAACCTGCGCGCGAGCCTGGACCGCCTTCCGCTGTACCGGGAGCTGGTCACCATCCGGCTGGACGTCGCGCTGGATCGGTCGCCGCGCGAGCTGCGGCGCGGCGAGCTGGACCGCGCGCGCCTCGAGACGCTGTACGAGGAATACAATCTTCGCGTGTTCTTGCGCGAGTTGCGAGCGAACGGCGCGCCCGACGCCGCCCCGGGTCCGTCGTCCCGGGCGGCGGGCGGGCGGGACTACGCCACGGCGCTGAGTCTGGAGGAGCTGGACCGATGGCTGGCGCGCGCGCGGCGGGCCGGGGCCTTCGCGCTGGACACCGAGACCACCGGCCTGGACCCCAACCGCGCCGGGCTGGTCGGGATTTCCCTCGCCACGGCTCCGGGACGCGCGGCGTACGTCCCGGTCGCCCACGTCGGCGTCGCCGGCGACCCGCGGCAGCTCCCTTGGGAACAGGCGCGAGAGCGGCTGCGGCCCGTGCTCGCGGACCCGAGCCTGGTCAAGATCGGGCACCACCTTCAATACGATCTGACGATCCTGCGCCGCCACGGAATCGAGGTCGCCGGGCCGTTCCACGACAGCATGCTGGAATCGTACGCGCTTCACCCCACGGCCAGTCGGCACAACTTGGACGACCTGTCCCGGGTCTATCTGGACGAGGAGACCATTCGCTACAAGGACGTCGCCGGGACCGGCAAGAAGCAGCTCCGCTTCGATCAGGTGCCGATCGAGCGGGCGGGCCCCTACGCCGCCGAGGACGCGGACATGACCCTGCGCCTGCACCGCTGTCTGTGGCCCAGGCTGCGGGAGGCTCCGGCGCTCCGAAAGCTCTACGAGGAGATGGAGATGCCCTTGTCGGAGGTGCTGGCCGACATGGAGCGCGTCGGGGTGGCGATCGACGCGGACGCCTTGCGAAGGCAATCGGAGGAGCTGCGCGAGGAGCTGGAGCGGCTGAGGCGCGAGATCGCCCGCGAATGCGGGCGGGAGCTCAACCTGAACTCCCTCCCGGACCTGCAAAGGGCGCTGTTCGAGGAGCGTGGGCTGGAGCCCACGCGCAAGACCCCCAAGGGCGCGCCGTCCACCGCCGAGGACGTCCTGGAGGAGCTGGCCGAGCGGGACGTGTTGCCGCGCATGATCCTGAGCTATCGGCAGACGACCAAGCTGCTCTCCACCTACGTCGGCAAGCTGCCGGAGATGCTCGACCCGGAGACCGGACGCCTGCATGCCTCGTTCCATCAGGCGGTGACGGCCACGGGGCGGCTGTCCTCGTCGGATCCCAACCTGCAGAACATCCCGATCCGCACCGAGCAGGGCCGGCGCGTCCGCCAGGCCTTCGTGCCGCGGCCGGGCTGCGCGCTGGTCGCGGCCGACTACTCGCAGATCGAGCTTCGGATCATGGCGCACATTTCCGGAGACCCCGCGCTGCGCCGGGCGTTCGAGGAGGGGGCCGACGTGCATCGGGCGACCGCGGGGGAGGTCTTCGGGGTCGCCGCCGACGAGGTCACGAAGGAGCAACGGCGCACCGCGAAGGCCATCAACTTCGGTCTGATGTACGGCATGAGCGGGTTCGGCCTCGCCCGGCAACTGCGGATCGGCAGGGACCAGGCGGAGACGTACGTGGAGGCCTACTTCTCCCGCTACCCGAAGGTCCGCGACTACATGGACCGGATGCGCGCGCAGGCCCGCGAGCGGGGCTTCGTGGAGACGGTGTTCGGACGGCGGCTGTACGCCGAGGGGATCCGCTCGAGAAACTACAACCAGCGCCAGGCCGCGGAGCGGGCCGCCATCAACGCGCCCATGCAGGGGACCGCCGCCGACATCATCAAGCTCGCCATGATCGAGATCCACCGCTGGCTGAGAGACCTGCACCCGGACTGCGCGCTCATCATGCAGGTGCACGACGAGCTGGTGCTGGAGGCTCCGCGGGAGAAGGCGGAGGAGATCATCGCCGGCGTCCGGGACCGGATGGAGGGCGTGGAGGGATTGGACGTGCCGCTGGTGGTCGATGCCCGCCAGGGGGAGAACTGGGAGCGGGCGCACTGACCGCTCCGGGAGAGGCGATGGGGTCGGGATGCCGCGCGGGGCGGGAGGCCCGCGAGGCCGCCGCCCTCCCGAAATTGAAATGCGTTAGAATAGGCGGGCGAGGAGGGAACTTTTCGGCGTTCGAGAAGTCCCATCAGTCATATCCGCGACCGGGATCCCCTGCCGGGCGCGGTTCGGCTCCGGCAGCAACCCCCTCTGTTTGCGCCGGAGCCACCTTTTTCTTTACGAATCCCCGAATTCCCCGAGCCGTGCGGACGAAAACGCCGCGTCTCGCGCTATCGGCGACCGCGCGCCGCGGGATCAGGGCTTCTCGCGAATCAGGAAATCCGCGATGTCCAGAAGCATCTGGTAATTGGTCGCGTTCTTGGTCGTGACCCGATAGCGCCCGTCCACCGCCAAGGCCGGAACGCCGTCGATTCCGTACTCCTTCGGCAACGCGCGGGCCTCTTCCAGCCGGTCGGTCACGGCCTGCGAGCGAAACGTCTCCGCGAAGACCGCTGGATCAATGTCGAAGACCGCTAGCATGCGCCCGATTCCCTCGCCGGTCTTGAGCGGGCGGCCCTGCTCGTGCACGAACTCGAACACGCGCGGGTGCAGGTCCAGCCGTCCCATCGCCTCCAAGGCGTAGTAGACGCGGGCGCCGACCACCCAGCGCGCGCTGAACACGGCCGGGACCAGCCGCAGGTGGACGGTCTCGGTCCGCTCCTCAAGCCACTCGCGAAGCAACGGCTCCAGCTTGTGGCAGTGCGGGCAACCGTACCAGAAGAACTCGATCAGCTCGGTTTTCCCTTCTGGCGCCGCCGCGGGCGGGACGCCCCGCATCACGGCGTAGTGCCGGCCCTCCTCGTATTGGCGGGTATCGGAAGCTTCGGCCGCGGCCCCGGATGCCAGGAGCGCCGTCAGGCCGAACGCGACGAGACGCGAGAACGCCATCAGTACAGACCGGAAATGTAGTGCGCGACGGCCTCAATCTCTCTGTCGGTCATCTTGGCCGCGACCTCGTTCATCATGGGGTTCTGCCGAGTGTGCGCCTTGTGCGCCTCGAAGCCCTCGCGGAACGACTTTAGCTGCAGCGCGACGTAGGCCGCCTGCTGGCCAGCCACCCGCGGAAACTCGGCGGGCTCGTTGCCCGCCCCGGCGGGGCCATGGCAAGAGCCGCAGGAGGGGATGCCGCGCTCGAGAATTCCGCCGCGGTAGATCAGCTTGCCTAAATTAAGGGTTTTCTGATCGGCGCGGGCCACGCCGACTTTGGGCGCTCGCGTCGCGTAATAGGCCGATACGTCCAGGATGTCTCGCTCCGACAGAAGCATGGCCTGCGGCGACATCAGGACGTTCTCGCGCTCGCCGGACTGGAAGCGCTTGAGCTGGGACACCATGTACGCGGCGCCTTGACCCGCCAGACTCGGCCACTCCGGGTTGACGCTGTTGCCGTCGATTCCATGGCATGCCGCGCACGTCGCCGCGCGCGCCTGTCCCGCGACCGGGTCTCCCGCCGCGAAGGCCGGGGACGTCAGGAAGACGATGCCGGGCGCGAGCGTGGCCCAGAGCCAGAGTCGAATCATTGAGCGCGCGGGAAGAGCGTTCCGTACAGGAGCACCATTGTAGCAAACCGCCCGCGGGTCGCGGTTTCGAAAAACGGATCGATTGCCGCGGAACGTCGCCCATCACCTTCGGCTCTTCGGATGAATCCCTCGTTGTCGATCAACTCGCGTTCGCGACTCCAGGGGTTTGCCCGTGAAAGGGCGACGGAGCCCGAGACCGTAAGGGTTTTCATGATCGAGCGGGCACCTGGAGGGACTCGCTTCGCGCTCGAGCGCGGCGGACGCTCGCCACGGCTTGACCCCGGGATCCACTCCAGGAACCCCTCCCCGCGGACGCCGTTCTCGAGATTGCTGGAAGCGCGCGCGTACCGGAACCCGAGTTTCCGTGAAGGCTCAGACTCCTCCAATCTCGCGGAGGTGACGCTCCACCGCGTCTCGCGCCGCCCAGTCTGCCATCTCTCACCCCTTCCCGGCGCATGGCTCGCCTTGGGGCTCGAACAAGGTCGAGTCCAGAAAACTCAGGCCGCGCAGCGCACGCTCGATTCGCGGTCGCGCGTCGCTCCACTCCAGTCCGCCGAGTCCACAGCCGAGCGGAGGGATCGCGATCGAGCGGATTTGGCGCTCGCGAATCACTTTGGCGAGGTCGATCAGGCCGGCATCGATATCTTGGATTCGGCTACGGTCGCGCCAGTGTCGCTTGGTCGGGAAGTTGATGATGAAGCGGGGGTTGGCGAGCGAATGCGTCTCGAAGACGAGCATGCGTCCGGGCCGGGCCTCGCCGCGCGCGCAAGCCTCGACGTACGCGCGGAAGTTGCCAGGAAACGCTTTCTTGAACTGAAGCGCGATCCCGCGCCCCATCACGCCAGCGCAGTTGACCGCGTTGACCAAGGCTTCGGCGTCCTCGGCGAGAAGGTCGCCGGTTTTGAGGTGGATCATCGGCCTTCTCTCGCCCTTCGGCAATGATACCATTCCGATTTCTCTAGGGTAGCGAGAGTTTTTCTCTGATCGCGCGATCATCCAGGCGGTACAATCCCCTCCCGACGCGAAACCCTCGCCGTCCGCCCGCTTTTGGAAGGCCGGCGCCAGGCGGGACTCTGGATCGATGTTGGACTTGCGCCAGACCGTGTATCTCTCTGACCACCCCGGGTGGAGGACTGCCCGCCGGACCGGGGGGTGGAGGTCGCGTTCGCCGGGCCGGACGCGCCTGCTGCACTTTTTCGCCGTGGACGACGCGCGCCGCCTGGTGGACCTGCCGGGCTACGGCTTCGCGCGCGCCTCCAAGGCCGAGCGCGCCAGCTGGCGCCGCATGGTGGAGGGCTATCTCCGGGGTCGGCGCGGCCTGGTCCGCCTGATGCTGGTGATGGATGTCCGCCACCCCTTGCGGGACGGCGATCGGCGGTTGCTGGAGTGGTGCGGCGCCGCCGGCCTGCCGGCGCATGTTCTGCTGAGCAAGGCGGACAAGCTGTCGCGCTCCCGGGGACTGCGCGCGCTACCTCTTGGCGGGGTCGCGAAGCAGCCAGCCCATCGCCACGGTCGCGAGGGTCGCTCCCAGAAACTGCATGAGAATGAACATCGGCGCGTCCTCGGGGCGGATCCCGGAGAACGTGTCGGTCAGGGCGCGGGCGACCGTCACGGCCGGATTCGCGAACGAGGTCGATGAGGTGAACCAGTAGCCGGCCGAGATGAACAGCCCGACCGCGTACGGAACCGCGGACGGGCGGTGGCGCAGGCAGCCCAGTATGGTTGCCAGCAGCCCGAACGTCGCGACCAGCTCCCCGACCCAGACCCCGGCTCCCGTCCGCGCGGTGAGCGAGGCCGCGAACGCCGGCTCGCCGAACATGAGGTGCGCGACCAAAACCCCGCACAGCGCTCCCGCCAGCTGCGTCGCCACGTACGCGAGGGACGCTCCGGGGGCGATCTCCCGCCGCAGCAGAAACCCCAGCGTCACCGCCGGGTTGAAGTGCGCGCCCGAGACCGGGCCGTAGATCAGTATCAGCACGGCGAGGATGGCGCCGGTCGCGAGCGTGTTGCCGAGCAGCGCGAGGGCGGCGGCCCCTTCGGCTAGGGTCTCGCCCATGATGCCGGAGCCCACCACGGTGGCGAGCAGGAAGAAGGTTCCGAGGAACTCCGCGGCGAGGCGTCGGGACAGGGTCGGTCGCATAACGCGGGATATTCGCTGGGCCCGTGGGCGCGGGGCTGGGCGAGTATGGGGGTGGGGCGTTACCGGTTTATGACAGGACATCCCGTCACTTCCCGATGCAGAACTGTCCGAATATCTCCCCGAGCAGGTCGTCGGCGGCGAATTCGCCGGTCAGGGAGCCGAGGGCCTCCTGCGCGGCCCGCAGCTCCTCCGCCATCAGCTCTCCGCCCGGGACCCGCGCGGCCCGTCCCAGCGCCTGGCTAGCCTGAAGCAGGGCGTCGATCTGCCGCTGGCTCGCCGCGAACTCATCCTCCTCCAGCGCGCGCTCGAGCTCCAGCGACTCGACGATCCGCTCCTTGAGCGCGTCGATTCCGTCTCCAAACTTCGCGGACAGGAGAATGGCGCCTTCCGGTCCGGGCG
The DNA here is from genome assembly GCA_965116025.1 of uncultured candidatus Poriferisulfidus sp. GTDB lineage: Bacteria > Pseudomonadota > Gammaproteobacteria > Poriferisulfidales > Poriferisulfidaceae > Poriferisulfidus. The sequence goes on along the minus strand of OZ220480.1, from coordinate 682,520 downwards.
TCGCGGCGCCGTCAGGCAGCAGGTCGCGCTTGTTCGCCAGCGTCAGGGCCGGGCGCTCGGGAAGGCGGCGCCGGATTTCCTCGTCCGCCTCGCTCCAGCCGGCGCCCGCGTCGAACACTTGCAGGATCAGGTCGGCCTCCTCGGCCTCGCGCCAGCTACGGCGGACGCCTTCCGTCTCGGCCTCGTCCACCGTGGGCCGAATTCCCGCGGTGTCGGCCAGAATCAGCGGGACGCCGTCGATCTGGAACGGCGCGGTCAGCACGTCCCGGGTCGTGCCGGGCCGCGCCGTCACGATCGCCGCGTCGGTTCCCGCGAAGTGGTTCAGCAGGCTGGATTTGCCGACGTTGGGCGGTCCGAGCAACGCCAGACGGATTCCCGCCCCTACCCTTCTTCCCTGCTGGGCCCGGCGAATCAGCCGCTCGACCTGGTCCGCGAGCTTCCGCGATTGATCCCCGAAATCGGATTCCGCCAGCCAGTCGACATCCTCGTCCGGAAAATCCAGCGCTCCCTCGACGTACGCTCTAATTGCCACTAATTGTCGAATGATAGAAGATAGTTCGCGAGAGATGTCGCCTTTTAGCGTTCTCGCGGCGCATCGGGCCGCGCGCGTCGTGGCGGCGGCGATGAGGTCGGCGACCGCTTGGGCTTGGGCCAGATCCATTTTGCCAGCCTCGAAGGCTCGGCGGCTGAACTCGCCCGGCTCGGCCGCTCGCGCGCCGAGCGAGCGCAGGCGGGATAGCAGGGCCTCGATCACCGCCGGCGAGCCGTGGCAACAGATTTCCAGTACATCCTCGCCGGTTGCCGACGCGGGAGCGGGGTAGAACGTCAGCATGCCCTGGTCCAGAGCGCGACCCTGATCGTCGCGCAGGGTTTGGAGGCGGGCGACGCGAGGCGGCGGAAGCGCGCCGCCGAGCTGGCGAGCCAAGTCTGGAACCAGGGGGCCGCTCGCGCGGATCAGGGCGAGCGCGCCGCGCCCGGGCGGGGTGGCTAAAGCGACGATGGTGTCGCCCGCGCTCATGCCGGTGGCCGCGCTACGCGTCCATTCGCCGGATGATGAACCACTGCTGAGCGATCGAGAGGATGTTGTTGGTTAGCCAGTACAGGACCAGGCCGGCCGGGAAGAACAGGAAGAACACGGTGAACACGATCGGCAACGCCATCATCAGTTTGGCCTGGAACGGATCGGGCGGGGTCGGGTTGAGCTTGGTCTGCACGACCATGCTGGCTCCCATGAGCAACGGAAGGACATAGTACGGATCGCGCACCGACAGGTCCTGAATCCAGGCCACGAACGGCGCCTGACGCAATTCCACGCTTTCCAGCAGCACCCAGTACAGGGCGATGAAGACCGGAACCTGCACGAGGATCGGCCAGCAACCGCCTAAGGGGTTGACCTTCTCTTCCCGATACATTTTCATCATCGCCTCGTTCATCTTCGCTCGGTCGCCGCCGTGGCGCTCGCGCAACTTCTGGATCCGCGGCGCGAACTTCCGCATCTTCGCCATGGATCGATAGCTGGTCTCGGACAGCTTGTAGAACAGCAACTTGATCAGGACCGTCAGGAGCACGATCGACCAGCCCCAGTTGCCGGTTAGCCAGTAGATATGGTCCAGAACCCAGAACAGCGGCTTGGACAGTATCGTCAGGATGCCATAGTCCACCGTCAAGTCCAGTCCTTCGGCGATCTCCTCAAGTCTGTTTTGCTCCTTCGGCCCGACGTAGAGCCGCGAGGAGAAGCGCGCGCTCTCCCCCGGCGCGACGCTTTGAGCGGGCGAGTGCATGCCGATGATGTATTCCGGATAGCGTCCCCCGCGCACGACCCGGGTGTAGTACCGCTCGACGTCCCCGCGCGCGGGGACCCAGGCCGACACGAAATAATGCTGCAGCATGGCGATCCAGCCATCCTGCAGGCTCGCGCTGAACGGCTCTTCGGACAGGTCCTCGAACGACAGCTTGTGGTAGGTCTGGGAATCGTGGTAGGCCGCGCCGATGAAGGAGATGGCCTCGGTGTTGCCGAACAGGAGCGAGGTCCGGTCAGGCATGCGTCCGGCGCTGCGGCGCAACTGGCGGTATTGCCGCCCGATCCACTCCTCCGTTCCCCGGTTGCGCACCTCGTGCGTGACCTCGATCAGATAGCTCCCGGGAGTGAAGCGGAAGCTCTTGAGCGTTTGGACCCCGTCCGGGCCGTCCCAGCGCAGAGTCACGGTCCGGGGCTCAGCGGATTCGGAAAAATCGTACTCTAGTCGCTCGGCTTGGTAAGGCGCGTGGTGGCTGGGCGCGCGGCGGCCGAGGTCCTCCCCGTCAATCACGTCGTGCGTTAGCCCGCTCTGCGCCACATACTTCTCGTTCGCGACGTACAAGAGCCGCGTCGGGAGGTCCGGGCGCTCCAGCGAGACCGGATAATGCGGTAGGTCCGCCTGCACCACGCTTCCACCCACGGTGTCGATCCGCAGGTCGAGCGCGTCCGTGCGGACGCGCACCCAGTTGGCGCGCTCAGCGGGTGGGGTTCCTTCCGGAAGATCGGCGGCGGGCTCGGCGGAGCGGGCCTCGGGCATGTCGTCCGTTCGCGTCCCCGGGACGTCCGGCATGTCCTCCGCTGGCGCCGGCTCCCCCGTCAGGCCTCGCTCCGGCGCGGCGGGCGGCGCTTTCTCCAGTTCCCAAGTCTGCCAGACGAGAAACAGCATGATGGCCAAGGCGCCGTACAGGAACAGTCTGGAATCACCCATCCGAGCGCCTCCGTTCGGGCACCGGGTCAATTCCGCCCGGATGCCAAGGGTGGCAACGCGAAAGGCGCCGCGTGGCGAGCAGGCATCCGCGCCAAGCTCCGTGCGCGCGCACGGCCTCGATGGCGTACTGCGAGCAGGTCGGGGTGAACCGGCAGTGCTGCCCCAGAAATGGACTCAGAACGTATTGGTAGGCGCGCAACAGGCCAATGAGGAGGCGGCTCACGGCGCGATCCTGTTCCAGAGGCTTGCCAGGTCGAGACGAATCGCCTGCCGGTCGAGCGGGGACTGAGCGTCGCGGCGGCAACTCACGATCACGTCCATGCCGGACAGGGGATGAAGGCGGAAGTGCTCCCGGACCAGGCGCTTGAACGCGTTGCGCGCGGAACTGTGGCGCAGGGCGCGCTTCGAGACGGCCAGGCCCAGCCGGGCCTCCCGCCGTTCGTTCGGCGCCCACACGCATGCCACGACGCGCCCGCGAGCGCGCCTCGCCTTTCGGTGCCGGTAGACATTCTGAAACTGACGCGAATCGACCAGCCGGTGGCTGCGCGGGAAGGTGAATCGCCCGGGGGCTTGTTCCGGCTCAGGGGATGAGTCGCGCACGGCCGCGGCGGCGCCGGGCGTTGAGGATGGCGCGTCCGGCGCGAGTCCGCATGCGGGCGCGGAATCCGTGCGTCCGGTTGCGGCGGAGATTGTTGGGCTGGAAGGTTCTTTTCATGGCCGGAACGGTAATCGGGCGCGAATCATAAGCGAACCTCCGGCAATGTCAAATCCAGCGCGCTCTAGAGCGCTCCGGCAAGGTATTTCTAAAGAGATAGACGAGGGCGATCCTGTCATATATAATGCTAGGTATCGATCACATTGGCCGCGAGGTCAACGGACAGGAGGTTTACCATGTCAAGTCTCATCGCATTATCAATCAGCATAGGCGTTTTGGGTGGCGTCGCCACGGCTCTCAGCTTGGGCCCGCTGTCGGGAATCGTCTTCATCTGGGTGGCGTTCATCGCCTGGGCCTGCTACTTCGCCATCGGGGGAGACCAAAAGGCGTTGCAGAACACGATCGTCTGCGGCATCCTCGGCGCGGTGATCGCCTGGGTGGCGTTGCTCGTGATTCTGGCGGTCCCGCTGGGCGACATGCTCGGAGTCCCGATCTGGGCGGGCCTCGTCGTGGCCGTGACCGTTCTGGTCATGTGCCTGCTGGCCCATGTGGAATACTTCTCCTCGATTCCAGCGAGCGTGCTCGGCTACGCGAGCGTCGCGGGCTACGCGCTGCAGACCGAGGGGGCGTTCTCCATGGAGGCCCTGGGCTCCGCCAGCGCCTCCAACGCCTTGATCGTCGTCGCGATTTCCATAGTCGTCGGCGCCGTTTTCGGAATGATCTCCGGCAAGGTCGGCGAGATGCTGACGTCGGAGTGATCTGAGCGAACCAGAAAACCTAACCCCACTGAACGCCCGGCTCCGGCCGGGCGTTTTTTCAATCTATCGCGCGCTCCGGGTGAAAACCCAAGCGAATATGGAGACGTTATTCAGCCGTTGATGAAGTATTCGTAACTGCTTGAATCGCTGACATAGAATCCGTTTTTGGCTATGCCGTTTCGCAAGCTTTCCCACGCTTGAGCACCGATTCCTTGCGAAACATGAAACCGAAAAAGCCCGATACTCACGCCGACCTGGTCCGCGCCCGCCTGTCTCATATGCTGGATCCGAAGAATTCCCTGCTGTTGCTGGGCGAGAAGATCGACTGGGAGGAGATGGAGGAGGAGCTCGGCGGCCCGCATGCTTCCGGGCCGGGGCAGCCGCCCTTGCCGGCCCGGCTGATGGCAGGTCTTCATTTTCTGAAGTACGCGCATGACATGAGCGACGAGCGGGTGGTTCGGATCTGGCGGGAGAACCCCTACTGGCAGGCGTTCTGCGGTTATGAGCGCATGCAGATCCAGGCTCCGCTGCATTCAAGCGGCATGACGCGCTGGCGGGAACGGGTGGGGGATCGCCTAGACTGCTTGCTGACGCGGACGATCCGGGTGGCGCGGCGGGAGGGGTTCCTGGGCTCGCGTGAGCTGGAGCGGGTGAACGTGGACACGACGGCGCGGGAGAAGGCGGTGGCGTTCCCGACCGACGCGCGGCTGTATCACAAGGTGCGGGTGGCGCTGGTTCGAGAGGCGCGGAAGCGCGGCGTGGCTCTGCGGCAGAGCTACCAGCGCGTCGGGAAGAAGGCGCTGATCCTATGCGGGCGGTACGGGCGCGCGGGCAGATGAAGCGCGTGGCGCTCGAGCCGACCATCGGCCATCTGAAGTCGGATCATCGGACGCATCGAAATCGGCTGAAAGGACGCTCCGGCGATCGCGCCAACGCGGTTCTGGCGGCGGCCGGGCACAACTTCGCCAAGCTTCTGGCTGGGTTTTCCCGCACTTGGAGAAAACTCCGGAAATCCTCGTCTTCTTGAGGCGATTTTTCTTCCGCTCCGCATGACCGGGGGCGAATAGTTCACGACTGGATGGACTTGACTTTATCCATATCGTATACTATATAGTACACATGACATTCGGAAATCACATTCGCGGGCGGCGCGAAGCGTTGAAGGCGGAGGACCGGCGCTTCTCGGTCCGTCAGGTGGCCCGACGAATCGGGGTGGAACCGGCTTACCTGAGCAAGATTGAGCGTGGGGATGTGGCGCCACCTTCAGAAGCGAAAATTCGAGGACTGGCGGAAGAGTTGGGCGAAGACCCCGATATTCTTCTGGCCATGGCAGGTAAAGTGTCTTCGGACCTGCTGGAGATCATCCGCAAACGGCCCCAGCTGTTCGCGGATCTGATCCGAGAACTCAAGTCCATGCCGGATCAGGCAATCCTGCGTATTGCCCGGGATGTACGTGACGGAGACTGGTAACCCAAAGGAGAAAAACCATGATTGAACTACTGGACAACCAACTCACCTTCCGGTTTCCGGAAGTCCACGAGGAAGCGGTTTGCGACATTGATTTTCAACGCACCCTGCGGATTCCGGACGACAACCGGGAATATTCCCTTCCCCCCGGGCTGGGACGTTTCCCGATAGAGCATGTAGACGACTTTGCGGAGAAGCTGCCCGAAGCCTGGCGCCGTCATGGTGGAGTATTCATCCCGATGTATCAATCCGAAGCCCTATGGATCAGTTTTTCAGGCGACTATCCCTGCGCCATCAAGATCGCTGCCGGCAAAATTGATGCCATATCCGGCAAGGAATGGACCAACGGCCTGTCGGCTGACCCGCAAGACTACGTGGTCATCCCGGAACAGCCGTGGCTGGATGGCTTCAACGTCTCCGGGGGGCACATTCGCCAATTCGTGGCCATGCCCCTGGGCGAAGGTTTCACGGCGGAAGAGCAGATCACCGGTGAGGCCGAGCATGGGGGCCTTCAGATCATCGCCTACCCGATGAAGCGCGATTTCTATGCCAAGCACGTTGAGCACTTTAAAAAACAGCATGTCGCCATGTGCAGTGTGGCAGATGATGGGTGCGCAGTACCAGACCTTGACATGGGTCTTGCCCCCGGCGGCCTGATGCGGCAGGAAATCTACGAGGATGAATACGGCATGGAAGCCTGGGATCAACAGAACGGTTTTCGTTGCTTTGTGCATCTGGCCAACAGTGCCCTGTATCAGGAGATCACAGAACATCAGCCACCGCACAAGCCTCCGTCCGCCAAAGACTATACCGATGCTGGATTTCCTTGGTTTGATTTCTACTCAGACAAGAAGACCCTGGCCGGCACCGCCACTCTCAGCGAGCTGACCAGCGTGGGCGCGAAAATGATTCAGAAAGGCAAAGGACCGCTGCCCGATAACGATCCGGTTCAGCCCAGGATCATCAAGACGTTCCGAGGAGGAAACACGGTGCGTGACGGTAAATTCTGATCACGCTCACACCGTTACCCGTCAGCGGGCGCCATCAATCTTCGCCCTGTTGATCGGGGTAATGGAGCCTTGGTGTCCTTGTGCTCCAGCACGCTGTGCTGGACATGCGTCAGGGCGTGGTGGACCCGCTCCGGCGAGACCCGATCGCCTTGCTGCAGCTCCACGCGACGCTGCAGGCGCCGCGGGGTCCAGTGGAAGGTCGGGCGCGCCCGCAGGTCATGTTCGCTGACCCGGAAGGTTTTCCTGCCGTGCTTCGGTGGTGCGGGCATAGCGCTCTCCAACCTTCTGCGCCCGTGACTTCCACATGCCCGACCCTTGGCGATGAAAATCAAGGGGATGCGGAGAGCGTTATCTGCGCTGTCGATCCATCTCGTGCAATCGCTCAAGACGCCACTGCAGAGCATGTTTGTCCGGGAGGTCTCTTTTCTCTACCGGGGCTATGAGGCTTTCCCCATCTATCTTCTTTAGCTCCTGATGGCCATTGATGCGGTCATCAAGTGAATTGGACACGTGCCATTTCAGGTCCGGGCCGGGGGCGATCAAAAACTGATCCATCGCTCGGTGATACGTTGGTTGAAGGGCTATCCCATTTACCGTTCGATCATCATGGGAATCAGCGAATGGTCGGATATGCGCGGCATCCAGAAGGCTGGGAAAGACATCCAGTTCCAAGAAGCGGAGGCCAGTCGCGGCGCAACTATAGCCATAAGCGTGGAGCACCCTGCGCCGGAAAACAGGTTTTCGGATTTCTTTTTGTGGCTCTTGGGTTAGGGGCGAGGAAGGGTCTTCTAGTTGTTGCTCGTACTCGAATTGTTCCCGTCCCGCGACGACCGCGGCATACATTTCCTCTCGGCACTCAGGGAACCAGTGATCTATCAGGCATTCCCGGATTGTTGACCGGGTGCCTTCGTCCATAAGCAGTTCGTGGAGGTCGCGGTCGAGATGGATGAACTCGACGTTGTCACGAAGATACCTATAGTCATCCCCGCCGTTTCGAGGAAGCTTGTCAAAACCGGTAGCGCCCCCGTGCCTTGGCGATAGATGCCAGAAGCCTTCTGATTTCAGCCTGAGCAGGGGGTTCGCTATCTTTGCCGGGCTCTCAGGCTTCGCCGCCTTCATGTACCTGCGGAAGCTGTCTATCAACGTCATGTCCGCCAAGGCGGGAGCGTCATGGACACGGATTTCGTTCTTAGCCAGGTCGCCTCTTTCCGCAACATCGACTACCGCCAGCAACATGCAGGGTTTGTGCGGAGAGATCGTCTCTCCTTGTTTGTGCACGCGCAATGCCCGGAACTTTTTCGCGTACTTCTCTACGTTCAAAGGCATGCCTTCCGCTCTCTATGGGCATTGTCGCATATTCAAGCGGACATCGGCGGAAAGTGAAATTGGGTGTGCTGGAATCATTGAAAAGGCACCTTGGTCAATACTTGTATTTTTTCGATGAACATTTTTGCTCTCTCCTTAATGAAATAGCGATATGTCGCCTTTACGTTTTTTTCACCAACATCTTTAATGGCCTCATAGGGAATTAAGTGCGAAGCGATTCTTTGCTTCAGCGCCGCTTCGGTCAAGTGCCTGTTTTCAAGAAAGCGCTCCGTTATTTGTTTAAGAGGTGTTTTATTAGAAAACTTTTTGTTGGCGGGGCCCGTGATAAGGCAGAAATTCAAGGCATGATTCCTCAGTGGATTTTCAATACCGTTCTTTTGCAGGAAGTTGCGGGGAAAGATGTGGTGTCGCTCTCTTTTCTCGATATCCAATTTGGTGATCGCCTCACCACTAGCGAAATCGCGCGCTCCTCCCTGCGTGCTGACGATCAGGAGAGATCTGGCGATCATGTTCTTCGTAGTCGGTGACTTGATAGGATCTTTGACGCGGGACAAAACTCTCAAATCGGGAAATGTCACCTCTTCTAAAAACACGGGAACGCCTGATGTTTTGTTCTGAACACCATCCTGCCCATGTTCTGAAATATGTGACAACAACTCGACCAAACCACCATAATCTTCTTTCAGCTTGGTATTCACTTCCCGAGTGTAGCGGTCCCCCAAGAATGATCGCCAAATATATGCGAACAAGAAATTTCTCGCTAAACCTCTACGGTCCGGGTCTTTGATTTTTTCGAATTCGGGATGCAGTGCTGGAACGACTTGCAGAGGAACAGTGCTGGGGAGATATGTCCGATAGAAAATGTTAATTTCCTCAAGCAACCGGAAAGCCCAATCCAGTCCATCCAGTATTTTTTTGAGACCGGCGTTTTCCCGTTGCAAATATTCAATAACTGCGGAAGACATGTAGCTTTTCTCAGTCGGGACTTTTTTCTTTTGCAGACATGCGATTTTCAGAATCAATTCACCCACATCGGGGACCACTTTTTCAGGATCTGAATTGAATAGTCGCTTGGCTTCGGGCGTTTGTTCGACCCACCCAAGAATTTCATTCCGCAAAGAGTCCTCTTTCTGGCGGTCGTATTCGGCTACCGCGATATCGAATGGTTTTACAATGGATGAGGATTGGTTTGTCTTGATGTAAATCTCTATCGCGTCCTCTCGCGGCAGGCCTTCGGGCAATTGTATAAACCACAACCCCCGATGATGAAGTTTCTGCGCGAAGCTCGTATCGATTTTTCGAGTCAGCTGTCTGGCGTGCTCTCGACCCTCTTCGTCATCGCTGTATACGCTGGCGCACCATTTGTACAAAGCGTCATCTTCTTGAGTAACGCCATCGATTCCCAGAATGCGAATCGGAATAAGCTTCAGTTCTTTCGCGTGAGCGTGATCTTTAACGACTTTCGACTTATCTCTTTCCAGTCGCACAGGATCGTCCATTCGCGCTACTTCAAGTTCATCGGAATCCCAATTCTCAACCTTCACAAAATATTGTTGCCGAGCGCTTTCCGCTTTAAGCGCTCGCCAGAGCGACGTTAATCGCTGTTGGCCGTCCAAAACCAGTTCCTCACAGCCTTCGAAAGTCTGATTCTCATCGCCCACATCAAAAAAAGATCTGGGTTTAAATGCTGGAGTTGGTCTCGCATTCGTAAAGCTCATCGTCAAGAAGGCCCCAACGGGGCGGTCTTTCAATAGGGCTTTCAGCAGTTCGCTGACTTGTGCTGGCTTCCATACATAATCTCTCTGAAAGCTGGGCAAGGCTATTTTTCCCTGATGAATTTTCATCAGCCACTCATAGATCGTCCTAGATTCATACTCGGTCATTTTTCCCATTGTTCTTCCTCCATCTTTATCCAGCCCTCAGCTTGGACAAGGCGTCAATTAAGTCCTGCTCAAGAATCTCTATATCCGAATCGGTGGTGAATCTTCCTATCGAAATCCGCAGAGAAGTAAGCGCCATGCGGCGGCTCACGCCCATGCCTCGCAGGACATGGGATGCGGTGGTTCTCTTTGTCGCGCAGGCGGAGCCGGCCGAAATGGCGACTTTCCTCATATATGGGATTAGCGTTTCATCCAGATTCTTGAAACTGGCGTTGATGATGTGAGGGACTTTTTTCGCTTTTCCTCCATTGATTTGGCTTCCGCCCAGTCCTTCGATGGTGGATGTCAACCTCGCGTGCCAATTCGCCGCTTGCTTGTTGAACGAGCTCGCTTCCCGACGGAGAATGTCGAAAGCCATGCCCATGCCCGCGATCATGGGGACAGGAGAAGTTCCGGGGCGTATCCCCTTTTCCTGTCCGCCACCGTGCATGATCGGATTGATTTTGATTCCCTTACGTGCGAACAACGCGCCAATTCCTTTGGGGCCGTAAACTTTGTGGGCGGACAGCGAGACCAAATCAGCTGCGACTTTCTGGACATTAACAGGGGTCTTCCCTATCGCCTGAGCCGCATCGATATGGAGGATCGCGCCTTCCTTTCTGCATAGACTAGAAATCTCTTCCACAGGCTGAATGATCCCGGTTTCGTTGTTGACCCACATGATTGAAACCAAAGCGTCACCTTCACTGATCACCCGCTCGAGCTCTTCCAGTCCAACAAGCCCGTTCCGATCAACTGGTAACACTTTGACATCCATTCCTTCTTTGCGAAGCGCTATCGCCGTGTCTAGAACCGAGCTGTGTTCGGTGGCGACGGTAATCAACTGGCGCGGAGATTTTGTTCCAGCTTGAAGACACCCTCGCATAGCGAGATTGTTCGCTTCTGTGGCTCCAGATGTCCAGATGATCTCGCGGGCTTCCGCTCCAATCAAGCGGGCTACTCTTTTCCTCGCCATTTCGACTGCGTTCGCCGCTTCGGTCCCATAGGGATGGTGAATGCTCGAGGGGTTACCGAAGGTTCCGCCCAATTTCCAATAGGGAGTCATCGCTTCCACAACGCGCTCATCGACAGGAGTGGTGGCCGCGTAATCGAAATAAACGGGCTTTAGTCGGTGCATTCGCAATTCAAGGTGGAGGCGGGCAATGTCTCCGTGAAAGCCCGCTTGTCTTTTCGCTTTTCTACTAACGCTCGCTCTTTAATTGCCCGGTAGTCCAAGTCTTTCAGCCCGAACATGCCGAACGTTTGGTTGTTGCTGCCATCCGAGTTTTTCTTGTTCGCTGTTCGCTTTCTCGAATCCTCCAGGTGGATCCACCAGTTAATAGAATTGGGCGTTTTGGTTTTCCTGCACTCGGCTTGCACGGAAGGAGGCAACGTTTTTTCGAAGTCTCTCTTAGTGTTTTGAATTTCGCCTAGGGCCCGAGGACCTTTCAGAAAGCAATACACGCAATTGGAAAGATTAATATCTGTCGGAAGGAGGGGGCGCAGGCGCGCCGGTTGTTTTTTCCAAAACCGTAGCACTTTGGCTTGATCGATGCCGAGGTCGAAGAGGGGGGAATAAGAAAACTCGCCCGTTGGGTGGGTGTCATGTCCGGGGGTTTCCTCCCCCTTGTTTCGTTGTGTCATTCGCTGGTAGCGTGCGTACTCCCCAAACCGAAATCCCAAGAAGGTCAGAAATTTGGCGGAATGCTCGCCGAATAGTTCGCACTTGTTTCCTAGCACGCTTTCCCTGAGTCTTGGATTTTCATGGCCTTGGATGGTCGCCTTCGTGTAATCCGCATACTTTTGCTCGGGCCTGAATGTGGGTCGGGATTTCAAAAGATCATGGCGTTTTCGGTACTCCATGAAAGACATTTTTCCTCGATTCACCAAGTGTTCCTGGTACAGAATGCTGGGCATTACTTGGGAAGTGTCGCCGGTATGGCCGCGCATCGGGATTCCGTCCGCGCTACCGAACCAGTCTGACAAAAACTCCCGAGTCACGAACATTTTCATCAGCGTTGTGCAGACGCGGGTATGCACTGAGGGAAGCATACCGTTCCAGGCTATTGCCTCCTCGAAAACCTCTCCGCGATATTCATAGCCCAAAGGATCTTTGGCGGATGCCGGGCTATCGGTCGTCAGGCGGTAGCTTAGCCGGCGGCGCCATTCGCCTTTCGCGACGGTCTCGAAAGTCTGTAGCTGGGCGAGAAAGAAAGGAATTCCCATACGCTCGGTGACGCGCTTCATCTTTTTGACGAAGTCATAAGTGGCCGGATGCTCGGCGGATGTGTTCGTGAACAGGACCACGTCTCCCCGCTCCGCTTTCAGCAAACCGTTTTCTAGGAGGATAAGCAACATCAGGCCGCTGGACCGGCCTCCAGAGAACTTGACTACATGTGGAGCATCGCGATGCTTCGCGGATTCATAATGGAGGATTCCGCGACGTGGGAGCCCTCCTCTCCAAAGATGCGCGGATAGTCTCGGAACATCAACAGCTCCACTGCGGGAGGCGCTCATGATGCGTTAGTGCACGTCTTCTTGAAAGCTCGTTACTGGTTTGAAGCCGAAAATCTTTCTCTCGATTTCCTCGGCAGACATCCAGCCGAGCACGCACCAGGAAGAGATCTCTCCTAATGTCTGGCAGGTCCGCTCGACATGTTTTCGCGGCAATTGCTTTTCTTGATCGAGTCGCTTGCGGGCCCACAGGGTGAATCCCGCGATAACGCTGGGCTCGCCGATCACGGTCAGTTTCCCCGCGAGATAGTCGGTCAGTCCAAGCCAGGATTTCTGCAGGGATTTAACGATCTCGTCAAGGTCGGCTTTAGTCTGGTCGTGGACCAAACGCGAGAAATGTCCGCACCACCAAGCTTTCGCGAGAGAGCAGTTGCCGTATAACTCGGGCGCGCCGCGCATGGTTCCTGGTGCTGTCATCCACCGCATGCACCGTCGCACCAGCGTATCGATTTTCATGTCCTGTTTTTCTCGCAGAGATCTTTCGATCTCTTTGCGCGTCGCGTCTTCGCATCCTTTACGATCCACGGCGAGCCAGACAGGATGAATTCGGCCCGCTCGAATCTCGGACAGAGTGATCGCGCCCCATAAGGTTGGACAAACCGCGTCTCCATACGGGATGTCTCGCCAGTGGTCGTGCAGTCTCTGGATGTCCTTTGCTGGCATGAGATACATGTGGCCGGCAGTCATTGACACGACGGGTTGTCCCGATTGATCGAGCAGGGTGGGAGTTTCTCCGTCGGGGTTTTTATAGGCTGAGGCTCGGTTTCCTATACAGCTTTCCACATAATCAACGAATTCATCGGGGCTGTCGTCAGCGACATGCGCAAGAAACTCGCGTTGTTTCTCGCTTCCTTTTTTGGCGATCATGGATTTGGCCCACCGGTACAGGCGCTCGTCGCTCAAGTGGCGATAAATCGTCATCCGTTATTCCTCGCGGTCGTCCAGCATGGCTGGCTTGAACTTCGATGCCGCTTCAACCGCGTTGAACGCTTCATCCTCCCAAGTCGGAATTTCTTTCGAGATGAGAAATCGTTTCAACCCTTCCGCCGCCTCTAAGTCCGCTCTATCAGTGTCTAGGCTTTCCGTGTCGCTTTTCTCGCTGCAGCGTTTGTATTTCTCTTCAAGTTCTTTCAGCACGGGAATTAGGGACGCGCATAGGACATGCGACCGAACTGTTCCTTGGGAGTTGCCTTCCACTTCATCGTACAGTTTGTTGTTCATTTGGATGGTGATTCGGATGGTGGGCTGATAGCTTGGTTCGGCTTGGAATACTCCCGTATTAAGGTCGGAATTGGACTTGATTCGAAACAAGGCGTCCATCGGATAAAAATGTCGCCAGCCGCTGCAAGCGAGCATGGCCCCTGCGGAAAACTCTAAATCCGACGTTTCGTCTTTATAAAAAGCATCAATGCCCGTGGCCTTTTCCCATGGCATTCTCTTCGCTTCGTGGTTCAGGACGCCAGCGGACGCGAATACGTCGTACCGATTGACGAAGGCGGGGTGTTCGATTTCTTGATGGGCGGTGATGCTCCCATCACGGATGCTCGCGGGAGCCGGCTCGGTTTTGCGAAAAGCTGTTCCCCCGATGGATACCGTGCAGTAGAAAGAAGCCTTTTCTTGCTCAATCAACGAAGCGATCAATGTGTCTCGCCGCAAGGTGTGCTCCACTACCAGCGTGGTTTTTCCCATTCTTTTGAAGGTCGCTTGGTACGCCTTCGGGTCGCTATAGTCGAGCGTATCCTGATGCAGAACAGGGTGGGGAAATAACGTGCTCACTCTTTCTCCTCCGTAGTTCCGAGCAGACAGCCTAGAGAGATTTGGTTGAAGTCCCCGGGCGGATCCCGGAAAGCCAAATCGACGACTACCGTTTCGCCTTCTTGCAGATTGCCCAACTGAACCAATCCACCGCTACCCACGCGGTATGCTCGTCCATCTGGACTTTTTGCTGACCGAATGACTAGAGGCGTGTCTTGGATCGCCCCCCTGCAACTGGGGTCTTGCCCGCTGTCAATGATGATTTTGACGAAGCCTCTGTCGACGCGGGCCTCTGGCTTTATTCGGATTCGGTAGCGGTCGTTCGCGAGCGGCCTCCCTTGGGCTTTCGCTGGAGAGAGTTTTCGCCGGACGCGGCGTGGGCCCGGACGTGGGGGATACGGCGGTGTTGTCTTGGGCGTTTTGGGATCGATAGGCTCGTCTTCGCCATTCCCCGAGCCCGGAATGATTTTCAAGGACCTTGATGCTTTTTCTTTCATGGTATTGCCTCCATCTAGGACGATCTCGTCTTCCAGATCCGCTGACTCGCCTCCCGATTCTTCGGCATGTTCGGAAATCCATGATCGAATTTCTTCCAACCATCGTTTCAGCGTTTTCCGCTCGGTTTCGTTCTCAAGCCTGTTCTCCTGAATTCTGTCGTGCATAGGCGTTTCCGCTTTTTTCACGATGTCGTGCGCGTCGTGGGGACGCTCCTTGCCGCTCAGCATGACGACAGCGTCAAAAGGCTTCTTGTTATCGAACTGATTTTTGGCCAGTCCCCGATGCTTGCGCGTGATGAGCATGCCGTTGCGCCAGATCGACACGCTATGGGCGCGAGCCCGGTTGCGCAAAGAGATTTGGCAATCCTTGAAATCGCCGGAGAGATTGCCTGACTTTGAGGATTCCCGGTACGTTTGGATGGAATCCAGCGTTTGTTGCGCCTTGAGCGTCTGCACCTTGGTCCCGGTGTCCGGGCGAGCCATGTGCTTAAGGAATTCTTCTATACCGTTCTTGTCCACCGTATGGTGCAGTATCGATTCGAGATCATTCTGCGTCGTATCGAGAACGTCGACTTCAAGATGGTTCGCCCAAATGGCGATAGCGAAATTCTCGGCGACCGCTTCGCGGATCAGTTCATGTAGTTCTTTTTGCCCGCGAGATCTCTTTCGGGAGCCTTGGGAGAATCGATTGAATCCCAATATCGCGATGATGGACCCGGAGGGAGACGTTATTCGATCCAGTTCGCGTCGCAGGAAATCGGGAATTTGATCGGTCGCCCCAAAATCGAAGGGCTCGGTGAACCTTGGATGATATTCTTGGACGTAGTATCCGTTGTTCGAGCGCAACTCGCCATTGGAATCGTGCGATGACAGAATGGCGTGACCGGTGGCCAACAGCGTCCCGTCCCGTTGCTTGCTCGCGTAGCAAATGTACTGAATCCCTGACAAGCCGTAACTCGTGAGGTGTCCCACTCCGAATGATCCGGTAGAGCCCTCCTGCTTGTCGGGAGAACCTTCGGCCATGACGGCCTCCAGTCCTCTCTCGCTGAAGCCTTTGCCGTTGTCAATGACATAAAGGACCTCGAGTTCTGGCTGGCTCAGGTTTCTCTGTATGGATTTGAGATACGTGGATACGGATTCATTCTGGCTCCACGACTTGAGCGCGTCTTTCAGGGCCGCCCGGTAACAGGCGTATCCGGGAATCTCCTCGGTCTTGATCTTGGAGATCTTGAAAAGAACTTTGCAAGGCTGCCCGTCTCGCAAAGAGGCGTGCGCGTCAAGCGCGTTTTGGATCAGTTCTCGACACGCTATGTCGGGGCCGACGACGCAATGCTCAGCTATCGCGTATGGCTTGCCAACCTTGGTGCTGGCGATAGGGAAGACGAGCTGTAGGGGGGGGGGGGGGGGGGGGCACTAGATGTTGATATCTGATGGGGGTGAGCGTGAAGTTTAACACAGCGCAAAGAGCCGTCGACTTTGCCATGTCGCCAGCATCGGCGATGCGGGTCAGACCTCGGTCGCCTCCCTTGGCGCTAAGCGCTCCAGCAAGCCATCCAACATAGAGAACAGCGCTTTTCGCACTGTTGCGGCGTTCCGCTCCGCTCGCGCCTTGATCTCCTCCTCGCCCTGCACGAACCTTCTGGGCTTCAACTCGTCCCGGAAGGTTTCCGTCATCACGCGCGCTTCTTCCATTCCCATCTCCAGATGAAACTGAAGCCCCAGTGCCCTTCCCTCGAACAGAAATCCTTGATTCGCGCACGCTTCGCTGCTCGCGACGCGAGTCGCGCCCGACGGTGTCTCGAACGTGTCGCCGTGCCAGTGGAGGACCTCCAGCTCGCGGTCGAGTCCTCGCCCTGGTGGAGCGTTCCGAAACGAGTCCTCGAACCGGACCGGAAACCATCCGATCTCCGCGCAATGGTTCTTCCGCACTTCCGCGCCCAGGGCCTTGGCGATCAGTTGCGCGCCCAGGCAAACGCCGAGAACCCGCTTGCCCTGATCGATCGCCTCTCGTATGAAGCGCGTCTCTTGGTCGAGCCAGGCGTATCGATCTCCATCGCTCGCGCCCATCGGCCCTCCCATGACCACCAGCGCGTCGTAGTCGTCGTGGGAAGCGGATAGGGGCTCTCCCTGGTATTGTCTATGCCGGGCGAGGTGGCCGCCGCGCTCCCGGATATACGAGGAGATCGCGCCGACTCCTTCTTGCGGGATATGCTCGATGGAGAGAAAGCGAAGGGTCATGGTGGCGGGGTTTGGTTTTCCTGGCATTGGGCCGAAGTTTGCGCGCGTCGCCAATATTGAAACATCATCGGAGGAATCTCGAGCGCTTCCGCTTCCTCGGTCGTCATGGCGCGCAGGCGAGACAAGGTGGTTTTTATGAAGCCCGCGCGGGCCGGGGCCGGCAGGAGCTCCCGGACGCGCTCCGCGAGCAGGACGGTCAGCGTCCGCCCGCTCGCCGCGTCGCGGATCGCCTCGCGCAGTAGTTCCCGTTGCAGCTCCTCAAGCGTTCCATCCTCGATTCCCGGGCCGGTCTCCCGCGATGGCGCGAGGCGGTAGCGTCTTCCCTTGTTGTCGCCGATGGCCTCGACTCGCCCCTCGTCGCGCAGGGCGAGCAGCCAGCGCCGCAGGGTTCGGTCGTCGACCTCAAACCCTTCCCGAATCTCGGATATCGGTACGGACCTTCCCGCCTTCTTTAGCATTAATAGCAGTTTACGTCGCTCTCCACGCATCCCTTATGTCCGATATATGTCTGATAACATAAAAATGATTACAGCATTATATCGGACATTCCCGTAAACGGATGGTCCGATTCAAGTATATTAACCCCGCTATGAAGGACGCGACGCGCGTTTGGGACGTTCTGGTCATCGGTGGCGGACACGCCGGCGTGGAGGCGGCTTTGGCGGCCGCGCGCGTGGGCGCGCGAACCTTGCTTCTGACCCACCGCGTCGACTCGATCGGCCAGATGAGCTGCAACCCGGCGATCGGGGGGATCGGGAAAAGTCATCTGGCGCGCGAGATCGATGCGCTCGGAGGGGTCATGGCGCGTGCCGCGGACCGCGCTGGCATCCACGTCCGGGTGCTCAATCGCAGCAAGGGCCCCGCCGTGCGGGCCACCCGCGTCCAGACCGACCGCGAGCTGTATCGCGAAGCGATCCAGCGAGCCGTCGCTGAGGAGCGAAATCTGGAGGTCCGGGCCGTCGCCGTCGGCGACCTGATTGAGCGTGGTGGCAGGGCGCGCGGCGTCCTCACCGAGGAAGGCGACCGTATCGAGGCGTCCGCGGTGGTGCTGGCGACCGGCACGTTTCTGGACGGCGCCATTCATGTCGGCGCTGACCAGACCCGGGGCGGACGCGCCGGAGATCCCGCTTCCCTGCTTTTGGCGCGGCGGTTGCGCGAGTTGCTGCCGAACGTCGGGCGCCTCAAGACCGGAACCCCTCCCCGATTGGATGGCCGGAGCGTCGATTGGTCCAAGACCACCCCCCAGCCCGGGGAGATCCCTCCGCCGCCGTTGTCCCGGCTCAGCTCTCTGGACGCGCGTCCGCGGCAAGTGGATTGCCATCTGACGCGCACGACGGAGGCCACCCACGACGTGATCCGCGCGCATTTGCACCAGTCGCCAATGCGAACCGGTGCTATCGACAGTCGCGGGCCGCGCTATTGCCCTTCGGTCGAGGACAAAGTGGTTCGCTTCGCCGACCGTCCGTCGCACCAGGTGTTCATCGAGCCCGAAGGGCTGGGCACCCACGTGGTCTATCCCAACGGAATCTCCACCAGTCTGCCGGCCGAGGCGCAGGAGCGGTTCGTCCGGACGATTCCGGGGTTCGAGGAGGCGCGGCTGACGCGCCATGGCTACGCCATCGAATACGACTTCTTCGACCCTCGGCAACTGCGTCCGACGCTATGCTGCGAGGCGCTTCCCGGACTGTACCTGGCCGGGCAGATCAACGGCACGACCGGCTACGAGGAGGCGGCCGCGCAAGGGCTGCTCGCGGGCTTCAACGCCGCGGCCCAAAGCCTGGGCCGGGACGTTTGGTGGCCCCGCCGGGATCAGGCGTACATCGGCGTTTTGGTCGACGACCTGACCACCCGGGGAGTGGACGAGCCCTACCGCATGTTCACCAGTCGCGCCGAATATCGGCTGAGCTTGCGGGAGGACAACGCCGATTTGCGTCTGACCGAGATTGGGCGCGAGCTGGGCCTGGTCGGAGACGCGCAATGGGAGCTTTTTCGCGAACGGCGCGACGCGGTCGAGGCGGAACTGCGACGCTTACGGTCCACCCGGCTGGGCGAAGGTAGCTTGGCCGACGTTCTGCGTCGTCCCGATACCGCTTACGCCGATGCCGTCTCGGGCGCTCCGGACTATGAGCCGGCCCGGCCCGACATCGGCCGTCAGGCCGAGATCGAGTTGCGCTACGAGGGCTATATTCGCCGTCACAAGCAAGAAATCGAGAAGCTGAAGCGCGACGAGGTCCGCCGTTTGCCTGAGGGGATCGATTACCGCTCAATCTCTGCTCTGTCGCATGAGGCGCGGGAAAAGCTCAGCCACTGCCGCCCCGCGACGCTGGGGCAGGCCGCCCGCGTTCCCGGGGTGACGCCCGCCGCTGTCGCCATCCTGAAGGTTCACCTGAAGGCCGATGACGCTCGGCGGCGGGGTTCTCGCGCATGAAGGCGGGCCGGGCCCCTCCTTTCCGTGGATCTTCCGAAGCTCCTCGCCTGCCGGCGAAGGACGCGCTGGAGCTTCAGTTGCGAGAGGGCATCCGGAAGATTTCCGGTCTGGACCTGTCTTCCTCCCAAATCGAGACCCTGCTGACCTATTGCGCGCTGGTCGAGCGATGGAACCGATCCTGTGGCCTGGTGGGAGCCCGAACCTTGCCGGAAATCGTCCCGCGGCATATCCTGGACGCGCTCTCGCTCTCCCGGTCGCTTCCATCCCACGCTCACCGTATTCTGGATCTCGGCACGGGGGCGGGCCTGCCGGGCTTGCCGCTGGCCGTGGCCCATCCGGATCGGTGGTTCACGCTGCTCGACCGTAGCCGCAAGAAGACCCGCTTCGTCCGCCAGGCGAAACTGGAGCTGGATCTGTCCAACGTCGAGGTCGTCACGGAAGAGGCGGAGCGCTACGAGGCCGACCCGTTCGATTGCGTTATGGCGCGCGCCGTGGGCTCGCTTTCGGAGATGGTCCGCGGCGCCGCTCATCTGGTCGCCCCGGACGGAATCTTCTTGTTTCCGAAGGGCGAGGATATCGAGTCGGAACTGCGGGAGCTCCCGGCCGGGTGGGCTCCCGAGATCGGGCGCGGGAAAGATCCGGGCCGAACAGTAGTCGCGCTCCACCCTCTGTACGTCGACGCGGAGGAGCCATGACCCGGGTCTTCGCCATCTGCAACCAAAAAGGCGGGGTCGGGAAGACCACGACCGCGATCAACTTGGCGGCGGCGTTGGCGTCCGCCGGCAAAAAGTCGTTGCTGGTGGACCTGGATCCGCAGGGCAACGCCACCACGGGCTGCGGCCTGAACAAAGGCGAACTGGCTTTAAGCTGCGCGGACACGCTGCTGGGCGAGGCGTCGGTGGACGAGGCGCGCGCGGGAGTCCCGGAAGGAGGGTTCGACGTCTTGCCGGCGAAACCGGATCTGACCGGGGTCGAGGTGCGCCTCATGGCGGAGGACCGCCGCGAGTATCGGTTGCGCGAGGCGCTGGCCGTTGGCGCGGACGACTATGTTCTCATCGACTGTCCCCCGTCGCTCAACATCCTCACCATCAACGCGCTGGTGGCGGCCGACCGGGTGATCGTGCCGACGCAATGCGAGTTCTACGCGCTGGAGGGGCTGAGCGCCTTGCTCGACACCATCGCCCAGGTTTCCCGGCGAGCCAACAGCCGGCTCGCCATCGCGGGGATTCTTCGCACCATGTATGATTCGCGGAACAAGCTGTCGCGGGAGGTTTCCGAGTCGCTCCTGGAGCATTTTGGCGAGCAAGTCTATCGAACCATGATTCCGCGCAACGTCACGCTCGCGGAGGCGCCCAGCCATGGCCGCCCGGTCTCGGCCTATGATCCGTCGAGCCGGGGCGCCGTCTCGTACCTGATGCTGGCGGGCGAGATTCTGCGCCGTGAACGCGTCGAACCCCGGGAGGTCCCATGAGCTCCTCTCCGAAGCGGCGCCTCGGGTCCGGGGTGGACGCCCTCCTGAGCGGAAACCTGAAGTCGGGCGCGGAGTCTGATGGCCCGGGTCTTCAGGAAATTCCGCTGAGCGAGCTGCGCGCGAGCCCGTATCAGCCACGCTCCCGTTTCGACGACCATACGATCAAGACATTGGCCGCGTCTTTGAAAAAGCGTGGCGCGCTGCAGCCGATTCTGGTGCGGCCGGTCGGAGGGCGGTACGAGCTGGTGGCGGGCGAGCGGCGTTTCCGCGCGGCCCTCGCCGCGGGGCTCCGGTCTTTGCCCGCGGTGGTCCGCGACCTGTCCGACGACGAGGCCGCGACGGCGACCCTGATCGAGAACATCCAGCGCGAGGACCTCAATCCGATCGAGGAGGCTCAGGCGTTGCGCGCGCTGGCCGACCGCCTGAGCCAGACCCATGGGCAAATCGCCGAGCGGGTCGGCCGGGCGCGCGCCACCGTCACCAATCTGATCCGCTTGCTGGAGCTTTGCCCGGAAGTCCAGGAGTGGGTGCGGGACGGCAAGATCAGCATGGGGCACGCCCGGGTGCTGGTGCCCTTGCCGGTCGCGCGGCAGAAAGAGCTGGCGCGCGCCATACAGGAGGAGGGGCTTTCGGTTCGGCAGACCGAGCGCCGGGCGAGAGCCCCCGAGAAGCCCCCTCGCCCGCCCGAGCCGGACCCGGACCTGACCCGGCTGCAGCAGCGCCTGTCCGACCATATGGGCTGCCCGGTCACGTTACGCCCCGGAAAGAAGGGAGGCGATCTGGTGCTGCGCTACAGTAGCGAGGATTCTTTGCAGGGTCTGCTGGAGCGTCTCGGCTACTCGGAAGACTGAGCGTCCGGATATTCCAAGGCGCCGGTCAGATCGGCGACCGAACTCAGCCCGTGGCGCGACAGGTAGTCGCGGATGCCCTGGTTGATCGCGCGACAGGTCAGAGGATCGTAAAACAGCCCGGTTCCGACCCCCACGGCGGAGGCGCCCGCGATCAGGAATTCCAGCGCGTCCGTCGCGGTGACCACCCCACCCTGCCCAATGATCGGGACGCCATGCGCCGCGACTTCTCCATGGACCTCGTGGACTTTCAGAAGCGCGATGGGCTTGATCGCGGGGCCGGACAGCCCGCCCCGCCCCGCGCCGAGCGTGGCGCGGCGGGATTCGGCATCAATGGCCATCCCGGAGACGGTGTTGATGACCGCGAAGGCGTCGGCCCCCGCTTCCAAGCAGGCGCGCGCGCCGGCCCGGATGTCGGTCTGGTTTGGCGACATCTTGACGATCAGGGGCTTGGACGTGACCGCCCGGCAGGCGGAGACCACGGCCGCCGACATTCTCGGATCGTTCCCGAACTCCATTCCGCCCGCCTTGACGTTGGGGCAGGAAATGTTGATCTCGACGCCGTCGACCGGAGAGTCGTCGAAGCGGCGCGCGATCTCCGCGTACTCCTCGACGGTCGCCCCGGAGACGTTGGCGAAGAAGCGGGTGGTGGAGAAGTCAAGTTTTGGCAGCTCGTCGCGGATGACCGCGTCCACCCCCGGGTTCTGCAGGCCGATCGAGTTCAGTAGGCCGTCGGGAGTCTCCGCCAGCCTGCGCGGCGGATTGCCGAGGCGGGGCTCCAGAGTGGTTCCCTTGAGGCAGACCGCCCCCACCTCGTCGTGCGAGAAGCCCTCGACCCGGGTGTATTCATCCCCGAAGCCGACGCAACCCGAGAGCAGGACCAGCGGGGAGCGTAGCGACAGGCCGCAAAAAGCAATTTCCAGCGGGTCGGAGTCAGGCATGCGCCGCCTCGGAAGTGGAGGGGCGCGACAGTAAGGCATCGACCGCTTGGGCGGGACGAATGGTTCCCGTGAGCACGCGTAGCGTCTGCTCGCAGATCGGCAACTCGATCCCTTGCTTCCGCCTCAGGTGGTCCAGTCCGAGCGCGGTATGGCGCCCTTCGGTGACTTGGCCAATCTCGGCGCAGGCCCGCTCGACGGACCGGCCCTCACCGATCAGCTGGCCCAAGCGGAAGTTGCGCGATCGGGCGCTGGAGCAGGTCAGGACGATGTCTCCCAAACCGGACAGGCCGGACAGGGTCGCGGGGTCCGCGCCCAAGGCCTTGCCCAATCGCGTCAGCTCGCTCACGCCGCGCGTGATCAGCGCGGCGCGCGCGCTGTCGCCGAGCCGCAGGCCATGCGCCACGCCGACGGCGATCGCCAGGACGTTCTTCACGGCGCCGCCGAGCTGGACGCCGAGTGGGTCCGCGCCCGCGTAGACCCGCAACGATCCATGATGAAACGCTTCCGCGGCCGCTTCCGCGACCGTGGGATCTTCTGCCGCCACCACGACGGCCGCTGGCAGGCCCGCGACCAAGTCGCTCGCGAAGGAGGGTCCCGACAGAACGGCTCTTCGCCCGCCCGGGCCTAGCGCGTCGTCCAGGATTTCGCCAGGCATGCGCCCGCTCTTCGGATCCATTCCTTTGCATGTCCAGATTAGGCCACCGAAGGAGGCGGACCTTAGTGCCACGGCGACCTCGGTCATCGCGGCGACCGGCACCGCCAGAACCACCCAGTCGCTGTCCTCCACGCAGTCCTGGAGATCCGGCGTGATCTGGATCGATTCTGGAATGGCGTGGTCTGGAAAGGTCGCCTCGTTCCGACGCGCGCGCGCCAGCGTTCGGCATCGCTCTGGGTCGCGTCCCCACCAGCGCGTCGACCGCGCTCGGGATACGTGAAGGGCCAGCGCCGTTCCCCATGCGCCCTGCCCCAGTATCGAGACCTTCATGCCGCGCGCTGGACGGACCGCCCGGCGTCGACGCGGTGGCGAATCGGGAAGCGGTCGCGATCCGCGGCGAAGCTCAGTGACGAACCACCTTGTCCTGGATGTCTTCCCACTGCTGTTTTTCGCGTTGCTCGCTCCGGTACAGGGCACCGAAGCTGATGGGCACGAGCTGCAGTCCTTGGAAGCCCGCCTGGCTCGCCATCTGCGAGACGGTCGAGCTGATGTACGGATACAGCATGTCCAGGCAACGCGTCATCAGCATCTCATGACTTTTCTCCTCGGTCACGCCCTGGATGAGGAACACGCCGTTGTAGCAGACCTCGCAACTGAACACCTCTTTCTCCTCCTCCAGACGGGTGACGCTGACGATCAGCGACACCGAATGGCGGTCCTTCTCGAGCGATACGGTCTCGTTGCTGATCCGCGCCTTGGTCTCGAACTGGCCCTCGGTCGCGTCGTCCGGCTCTTGCCGCGCCGTGAAGTCCGCGTGGCGCAAGCAGATGCGCTCGACGGCGAAGGTCGCGTTTCCGCTGTGCTCCACGAATTTCATGCGTCGCGGCCGGGTTGGCTCCTCGTCGGAAGGGCCGGAGGGTTTTCTCGTCACGAGGACTCTCCCGCCAATAAGGAATCCAGCTTGCCCTCCAGGTTGAGCTCGGACATGTCGTCGAAGCCGCCCACGTGGCGGTTCCCGATAAAGATCTGCGGCACGGATCGGCGGCCTCCGCTACGCTCCAGCATCGCGGCGAGGCCCTCGGGGTCGCGGTCGATCCGGATTTCCTGAAAGGAAGCCCCCTTGCGTTCCAGCAACATCTTGGCACGTGCGCAGTACGGGCACGCGGGACCGGTGTAGACCACGACCTCGGGCGCGCTCACGCGCTGGCCTCCAGAGGCATCCCGGCCTCGCGCCAGGCGGCGATTCCGCCCTTGAGGTTGTACACGGGCTCTAGCCCCTCGCGCGCCAGGATCCGGCAGGCGCGGTGCGCCTGGACCCCGTTTTTGCAGTAGGCGATCACCGGGCCTTTCTGGTCCTTCAGCTCCCCCACGCGCTTGGGCAGCTCGCTGAGCGCGACGCGCCGGGCGCTCGGGATCACGCCATCCTGGATTTCCTTGTCTTCCCGCACGTCTAGCGTCCACGCCGATTCCCGGTTCATCAGCTGGACCGCCTCCGCCGCGGAGATCTCCTCGTATCGCCGCGTCAACCGCCGCGCCTCGGTGAACAGGATCATGGCCACCAACGCCGACACCGCTCCCATCAGGAACGGGTGGTGCGCCGCGAAATCCAGGTATTCCTGCATCCGGGGGCTCAGTGCGGCCGCGAGCAGAACATGTCGCGCATCAGGCACATCAACTGGATCATGCGCGGGTCGCTGATTTTGTAATAGACGCAGGTGGCCTCCTTTCGGGCCGCCAAGATGCCGCATTGCCGAAGGGTGCTCAGGTGCTGCGAGATGTTGCTCTGCGACGTCTCGCAATAGTTGGCCAAGTCGCTGACCGGCATTTCCCGTCCGCTCAGCAGGCAACAGAGCACCTTGAGACGAATCGGATGCGAAAGCCCTTTGACCGCTTGGCAGGCTCGCGCGATGTCCGCGTCGAGCGTGCCCGCGGAAGATTCGGAAACAGGAGCTTGGACGGCCATAGCCAAGCATTCTAGCATTAGAGTTCGCTTATACACCGCGCGCTTCAGCGGGACTGGATCTCGAAGCCCCGCGTTTCCAATCCGAGGAATCCGCTTGCGGAAGCGCCGCTCGGTGGGTCGCGACACCGATGGAAAGCTTGGCTGGCTTCAAGCGGATACAATTTCTGCACGCCTTCTCATAAAGGATCACGGTTTCAACTTTCAAGCGCAACACTCCGAAGAATGGCGGGGAAATGATGAGTTGCGGTAACGTCTCATTGTTATCAACCGCCCGAGAGAGGCGCTTATGAGCGGCTGCGCGCGACTCACCGAGACCCAACATCAAGGTGCTGCCGGACCTCGGCATGAGCCAAGCGGGGGTGGCGCGAAGGGTCGGCATCGACCGCAGCACGGTGTGCCGCGAGCTGAAGCGGAACGCCGGCGGGTGGAGCGGACGATACCGGGCCGAGCTGGCGTGCCGGAAGACGAAAGAGCGGCGCCAAGGGCGGGCTTGGCGGCGCGTCTCGCCGCGGTGTGGGAGCGGGTCGAGAAGTTGCTGAAACGGAGCTGGAGCCCGTAACAGATCAGCGCGTGGCTGGAAAGTAGGGCTTGGGGAAGGTTAGCAAACTCATCTACCGCTGGGTATGGGCGGATCAGCGGCGGGGCGGCGACCTGTATCTGTACTTGCGGCAGGGCCACCGTAGGTGCCAGCGGTATGGGCGCGGGCGGTGGAGGATCGCCTGAACGACCGGCCTCGGCGCCGCTTGGGATGGCGCACGCCGAACGAGGCGTTTTTCGGCGCGGAGTCGGAGGTGGTTCGCGCTTGGCGAGAGGAGATGTTCCGGCTTCTGTAAATCCGAGGGGGCAGGTCGGCGCGGCGATGATCCGTCCGGGGAGGCCGGTCTTCCCCGGACGGACGCGGCCGATCCTCGCCGGCTTTCCCCCGATTCTCTTCGTCATCCTGCCGTTCTCGCCGCTCTCCACCGGGTTACAATGCTGTTGCGCTTGAAAGTTGAAACTGGGGTTTGACGCTTTCGGGGATTTCTCTAGAATACCGACCCCGTCGCCTTTTCCAGACCGTGCGCAAGAATCCCATACGAAAATTGCTGATCCCGGCGTTGCTGGTGGCCGCTGGCGCGGTCGGCCACGCGGTCGTCGCCAAGACGGACGGCGCCCCCTCCGTCTCGTTGCAGGACCTGCGCGACTTCTCCGAAACCTTCGCCCTGATCAAGCGCCAGTACGTCGACGAGATCGACGACAGCACCTTGATGCGCAACGCCATGCGCGGAATGGCGTCCGAGCTGGATCCCTACACGACCTATCTGGACCGGCAAGAGCTGGACGATTGGGAGGTCGCGACGTCGGGAGAGTTCGGCGGGCTTGGCATCGTGGTCAGCAAGGACTCGGACGAGAGGGCGATCAAGGTCGTCTCCCCGATCGACGATACGCCGGCGAAGCGCGCGGGGATCCGTAGCGGTGACCTGATTCTGGAGCTGGACGGGGAGCCGGTGCATGACCTCTCCCTGCATGACGCCGTGCAGATCATGCGCGGCAAGCCCGGAACCCCTATCTCCCTGACCGTTTCCCGCAAGGGCGCCGAGGAGCCTTTCGATGTCTCCATCACGCGCGATATCATCAAGGTGCGCAGCGTTCGGGGGCAGATTTTGGAGCCCGGCTACGCGTACATGCGCATCAGCAACTTTCAGTCCCGCACCGGCTCCGATTTTCTGGGCCTCGTGGAGCGATTGCGGGACGAGTCGGACGACGACCTCCAGGGCATCGTCCTGGACCTGCGCAACAACCCGGGAGGGCTTTTCTCCGCGGCGGTCGAGGTCTCGGACGCCTTTTTGATGCGCAGCGACGTGATCGTCTCCACCCGTGGCCGCGTCCAAAAGTCGAACGTCGAGGAGCGCGCCGGCGGCGTGGACCAGACTGGCGGCGTGCCGGTGATCGTGCTGATCAACGGCGGTTCCGCCTCCGCTTCCGAGATCGTGGCGGGAGCCTTGCGCGACAACGGGAGAGCGAAGCTGCTCGGCACGCGCTCATTCGGCAAGGGCTCCGTGCAGACCCTGGTGCCTCTGAACAACCAGAACGCCGCGCTCAAGCTGACCACCGCGCGCTATTACACGCCCGCCGGCCACTCGATCCACGAGGAGGGAATCGAGCCCGACTACGAAGTGGAGTTCGTCGCGCCGGAGGAGCCGGAAGAAGAGAGCGAGGACGCGCCCGAGAAGTCGGAGGCGGAGCTGTTGCGCGAGGACAACCAAGTGCTCGCCGCGCTCGAGTTGCTCCGGAGCGGCGGGTTGGTTCAAGAGCGTAGGGAAGCCAGCTCCCGATGAGCCGGGTCCTGATTCCTCTGGCGGATGGCTGCGAGGAACTGGAAGCCGTTACCCTGATCGATCTGTTGCGCCGTGCGGATATAGAGGTCGTCACCGCCGGTCTGCGCGAGGGCGCGGTCACCGCGTCGCGCGGGACGCGGCTCGTGCCGGACGTGACGCTGGACGAGGTCATGGACGAGAGTTTCGATATGGTGGTGCTCCCCGGCGGCCTGCCTGGCGCCGATCACCTCGACGCGGATCCCCGCGTCCACGAGTTGCTCGAGAGGCAGATGAATCAGGGTCGCGCCGTGGCGGCGGTTTGCGCGGCTCCGAAGGTTTTGGCGAACCGCCGCATCCTGGACGGACGCAAGGCGACCTGCTATCCGGGCTGCATCGATCCGGAGGACCACGGAGAGGTGGAGTTCACCTGGGCTCCGGTGGAGATCGACGGACCGGTGGTCACTTCGCGCGGGCCGGGCACGGCGATGGATTTCGCGTTGGCCTTGATCGAGAAACTCAAGGGATTCGAGAGGCGCGCGGAGGTGGAGTCCGAGTTGCTGCGGCCGCGGGCTGGAGAAGTCGTCGCCTGAGACATCCCTCGCGCCGCTCGGCGCGAGGAAGTAAAATAAGTTTCTTAGAAGAGCGCGAGCCGTGAGGAGCGCAAGGAGACACTTTGAAAAAACTAACCGAGAAGCAGTTGATTCGCGCGCCGCGCAAGGACTACATGAACGCCGCGCAGCTGGAGTTTTTCCGGCGGCGCCTGCTGGACTTGCGCAAGGAGCTGGGCGAGCGGCTGGAGCGAACCAAGGCGGAGCTGTCCGAGGAGCATCGGGAGTGCGACGAGCTGGATCGCGCCTCGGTCGAGGAGGACACGAGCCTGAAGGTCCGCGCGCTCGACCGGGATTCCAAGCTGTTGCCGAAGATCGAGGAGGCCCTGCGCCGGATTGAGGACGGCTCGTATGGCTATTGCGAGGCGACTGGGGCGCCGATCGGGATCGAGCGCCTGTTGCTTCGTCCCACCGCCTCGTTCAGCGCTGAGGAGAAAAACCGGCAGGAAGCCATCGAGCAGGCGTACCGGAGTTGAGGCCGTCCATCTCGAGACGGCCCGCGGCCCCTTCCTCGGGGCTCCGCGCGATCCTGTTCGCGCTTTGGGCCTCGCTGGCGGCCGGTTGCGCGGCTCCGGTGATGGAGGCTCCCGCGCGGGCTCTGGAGGCGAATCCCGGCGAGGCCGAGGTCGATCTTCTGTGGCGCGAGGGCCGGATGGACTCGGCGCTGGCGATCGCCCGCGAGGCCGCCGAGCGGGGATTTCCCTGGGCGCAGTTGCGGATGGGAATGTTTCACGATCTCGGCGAGGGGGTGGCGGAGGATGACGCGACGGCGGTGGGCTGGTACGAGAAAGCGGCCGCGCAGTTCGCCGAGCGCGACGGCATGGGACTCGCGATTCTGGTTGGGCTGTCCGACCGTCGCGGGTTTTTTCGGCAATGGGACGACGCGCTGGCGGCCCGCTTCTTCTTGGCTCGCCACTACTGGAAAGGCTCCGGCGTCCGTCATGACATCACCCGCGCCTGGTTGCTGGCCGACAACGTTCGGCGGCTTTCGGACTATCGGAGCGTCGAGGCGTGCGAGACCCATTCCCGCTCTCTGTACCGCGAGGAGATCCACGCTCGTTGCGCGATCACGCAAGAGGAGATCGGAGACTTGATTCGCGGGATCGAGGAGGAGATGACGGACGAGGAGCGCGAGGCCGCGGCGAAGCGGGCCGAAAGCTGGGAATACGCGCCGGCGCCGTGAGCGCCGCGCGCTATATCCATCTCCGGACTTTCTTGGCGTATTCCCGATACTCCTCTCCGAAGATCTCCGAGAGCGCGCTCTCCTCGGGAGGAATCTGGAACGCGTTCATGTAGAGCGCGAACAGGAACGCCATGGGAATCCCCCCGACGGGGTTGAACTGCAGGGCGGGACCGATCAGGAAGAGCAGCATTCCCAGATACATGGGATTTCGGGAAAGCGCGAACGTTCCCCCAGTAATCAGCGAGGACGCCTCGCGCGGCTTCAGTGGATTCATGGTGGTCTTCCACTTCGCGAACGCGAGCGCGGACGAGATCGTGATCGTCGCCCCCAGCAGCTCGAAGCCCAGCCCGGCGTAGAACAGGAGGTCGTGATCGAATTTTGGGAAGAATCCTCGCGAGAAGTACGCGCCGCCTCCGAGAAGGATGGCGACGACGGGCGGCGGAATCCTGGGGTTCGGCATGCGCTCGTCCTTCACTCCACGGTGACCGACTTCGCCAGATTGCGGGGCTGGTCGATATCCGTGCCCCGGATCTTGGCGCAATGATACGCCAGCAGCTGCAGCGGAATGACGAACAGCGCGGGCGCGATCGCGTTCTCCGGGGCGTCCAGCTCGAGCACGGTCATCAGGTCGTCGCTCTGGAAGCCCGAGCGCCGGTCCGCGAACACGTACAGCCGTCCGCCCCGCGCCCGCACTTCCTCCAGATTGCTTTTGAGCTTCTTGAGCAGGCGGTTGTTCGGCGCGACAGCGACGACCGGCATGTCCTCGTCCACGAGCGCCAGCGGGCCGTGCTTGAGCTCGCCGGCGGCGTAGGCCTCGGCGTGAATGTAGGATATCTCCTTCAGCTTCAGCGCGCCTTCCATCGCGATCGGGTAGTGCGAGCCTCGTCCCAGAAACAGCGCGTGGTGGCGGCTCGCGAACCGTCTCGCCAAGGACGCGATCTCCGCGTCCAGCTCCAGCGCTCGCCCGATTCTGGTGGGCAGGTTGGCCAGCTGCGCGATCAGGCTCGATTCCGCCTCCGGCTCCAGCGCGTGGCGGCGGCCTAGCAACGTCACGACGAGCATCAGCGCCGTCAGTTGCGTGACGAACGCCTTGGTGGAGGCGACCCCGATCTCGGGCCCGGCGTGGGTGAGCAGGGTCAGGTCGGCCTCCTGGACCATGGAGCTGCGCGCGACGTTGCACAAGGCCAGACTCGCGTGGTAGCTCGGGTCTCGGTTCGCCATCTCCAGCGCGGCCAGGGTGTCCGCCGTCTCTCCGGACTGGGAGATGGCGAGGAACAAGGTGTTGGGCTCTTGGACATGCTGGCGGTAGCGGAACTCGCTGGCGATCTCGACCTGGCATGGGATTCCCGCGTGGCGCTCGAGCCAGTGGCGCGCCACCAGCCCGGCGTGGTAGCTGGTTCCGCAGGCCGCGATTCGCACGGCGCGCGTCGCGTCCAGGATGGCGCGCGCGCCGGGACCGAGGATCCCGTCGTCGACCCGGCCGGTCTCGATCCTCCCTTCCAGGGTTTGCGCCACGGCGTCGGGCTGCTCGAAGATCTCCTTGCGCATGTAGCGCTCGTGCTCGCCCAGCGCGATCCGGGCTTCCGCGTTCTGGAGCGTCTTCCATTCCCGGCTCGCCGTCTCGCTCCCGTTCCAGACCGTGGCCTCCGTCTCGCTGACGACCACGATGTCGCCGTTCTGGAGCGCGAAGTATTGGGACGCGGCGCCCACCAGCGCCAGCGGGTCGGAAGCCAGATAGTGTCCATCGTCGCCGCGCCCCACCACCAGCGGGCTGCCCCGCCGCGCTCCGACCACGCGCTCCGGGTCCTCGCGATCGATCGCGCCGAACGCGAAGCTTCCCTCGATCTCGTCCACGGTCGCTCGGACCGCGTCCAGCAGGCTATCCCGCGCGGCCAGATGTCCGGCGATCTGGCACGCCAGGATTTCGGAGTCGGTGTCCGAGTCGTGCGTGACGCCCTGTCCTCGCTGCAGCTCTCGCAGGGCCGCGTGATTCTCGATGATCCCGTTGTGCACCACGGCGACGCGGTCGTTCTCGCCCGCGACGTGGGGATGCGCGTTGCGGTCGGAGGGAGCGCCGTGGGTCGCCCAGCGGGTGTGCGCGATTCCGACCGGCCCGCTCAGGTCGCCCGATTCGGCTTCCCGCGCCAGCTCGGCGACCTTTCCGTTGCGCCGCAGCCGTCGCAGCCCGTTGGCGTCGAGAATCGCGATTCCGGCGGAATCGTACCCTCGGTACTCGAGCCGTTTCAGGCCGTCCAGCAAGGCGGGGACCACGTCCCGGCGCGCCGCCGCCCCGACGATGCCGCACATCAGTCTTTTCGCGGCCGCTTCCAGCCCGGTCGCGTCTCTTGCTTGGCGCGCGACAGGGTCAGCTCTCCGGGCGGCGCGTCCCGGGTGATGGTCGAGCCGGCGCCGATGGTCGCGCCGGCGCCGATGGTGAGCGGCGCGACCAGCTGGGCGCCGGAGCCCACGAAGACGTCGTCCTCGATCACGGTGACGCGCTTCCGCGCCCCGTCGTAGTTGCAGGTGATCGTTCCCGCGCCCAGGTTGACGTTCGCGCCGACCTCGCTGTCGCCGACGTACGACAGGTGGTTGATTTTGGAGCGCTCGCCGATCCGGGATTTCTTGATCTCCACGAAATTTCCGATTCGCGCGCCCTCGCCCAGCTCGGTTTCCGGGCGGATCCGCGCGTAGGGCCCGATCCGGCAGCGCGCCCCGACGCGGGCCGAGTCCACGACGGTGAACGGCTCGATCTCGGAATCCGCCCCGATCTCGCAGTCGCGCAGCAAGGCGTAGGGGCCGATCCTGACCCCGTCGGCCAGGCGGACCGCCCCTTCAAACGCGACGTGCGGGCCGACGCGGACCGCCGCGCCCTCTTCCAGCTGAGTTTCCGCCGACAGCCATACCGTGTCGGGGTCCTCCATCAGGGCTCCGCGCGCCATCAGCCGCGCGCGCGCGCGTCGCTGCCAGCGCTTCGCCACCACGGCGTATTCCTGGGTCGTGTTGACGCCCAGCCCCTCGTTCGGGTCGCACTCTTGGGTCTCGATCGGAGTCCCTTCGCGCGCCGCTTGGGCGACGCAGTCGGTCAGATAGAGCTCTCCTTGGGCGTTGGCGTTGGTGATCCGCGCGAGCCATTCGCGGAATCGCCCCGCCGACGCCGCCATCACGCCAGCGTTCCGCTCGTCGACGCGCCGCTCTTCCTCGGTGGCGTCGGCGTGCTCCCGAATGGCGACCACCCGCCCGCGATCATCGCGCATGATTCGCCCTAGCTGGCCGTCGCTCTGGCGCGTGACGAGAAGCGCGAGGCCATCTTTCGGGCGGGCGGCCAGCAGGCGCGCCAGGGTGTCCGGCCTTAGTAGCGGGACGTCCGCGCACAGGACCAGCGTGGTCGCGTCGTCCCGTATCGCCGGAAGGGCGTGGCCCAGCGCGTCCGCCGTGCCAAGCGGCTTAGGTTGCAGATGCGAGACGAAGGGGATCGCGGACGTTCGGGCCAGTTCGGCGAGCGGGTCCGCCAGCGCGGGGCCGCGCACCACGTGGACCCGGTCCGCGACCGCCGCGGCGGCCTCCAGGACGTGCCCGAGCAGGGGCCGGCCGCACAGGTCGAGCAAGGGCTTCGGCGTGGCCCGCGCCAAGCGGTTGCCCGCGCCCCCGGCGAGAATGACGACTTCGGTTCCCATGCGGCGCCGGGATGGTGGTGATGGAGGCATTGTACGCCTCCCGGGGTCAGCCGCGGCCGGTCTTGCGCAGTTTCTGGATCATCCGCAACTGCGCCGCCGCCTCGGCCAGGTCCGCGAGGGCCCGAGCCTCGTCGACGCTGGCCTTGCGGTCGGCCAGGGCCTGCTCGGCCCGCCGCTTGGCCTCCTCGGCCTTCGCCTCGTCCAGGTCCGCGCCGCGCATCGCCGTGTCGGACAGCACCGTCACCTGGCTTGGCTGCACCTCCAGCATGCCGCCGGAGACGTAGAACGACAGCTCCTCGCCCTTCTCCGCCGTGGCGACCCGCACCTCGCCCGGCTTGAGGTGGGTGATGAGCGGCGTGTGCCGCGGATGGATGCCGACCTCGCCCATGATGGCGGGCGCGACCACCCAGCGCGCCTCGCCCGAGTAGATCTCTCTCTCGGCGCTGACGATCTCGACCCGCAGGGAGCTCATGTCCGGCTCACAGCGCTTTCGCCTTCTCCACGGCCTCGTCGATCGATCCCACCATGTAGAAGGCCTGCTCCGGCAGGCCGTCGTGCTCGCCCTCGACGATGCCCCGGAAGCCGGCGATGGTGTCGCTCAGCGCGACGTACTTGCCGGCCGTCCCGGTGAACACCTCCGCGACGAAGAACGGCTGGGACAGGAAGCGCTGAATCTTGCGTGCCCGGGCGACCACCAGCTTGTCCTCCTCGGACAGCTCGTCCATGCCCAGGATGGCGATGATGTCCTTCAGCTCCTTGTAGCGCTGCAGGGTGTTCTGGATCGCGCGCGCGGTCTCGTAGTGCTCGTTCCCGATGATCAGCGGGTCCAGCTGGCGGGAGGTGGAGTCCAGCGGGTCCACGGCCGGGTAGATGCCGAGCTCCGCGACCTGGCGGGACAGCACGACCGTCGCGTCGAGATGCGCGAAGGTGGTGGCTGGCGACGGGTCGGTGAGGTCGTCGGCCGGCACGTACACCGCCTGGATCGACGTGATCGATCCGGTCGAGGTGGACGTGATGCGCTCCTGGAGGATTCCCATCTCCTCGGCCAGGGTGGGCTGGTAGCCGACCGCCGAGGGCATCCGCCCGAGCAGGGCCGACACCTCGGTGCCGGCCAGGGTGTAGCGGTAGATGTTGTCGATGAACATGAGCACGTCGCGGCCCTCGTCGCGGAAGTGCTCGGCCATGGTCAGGCCGGTCAGCCCGACCCGCAGGCGGTTGCCGGGCGGCTCGTTCATCTGGCCGTACACCAGGGCCACCTTGTCCAGCACGTCGGACTCCCGCATCTCGTGGTAGAAGTCGTTGCCCTCGCGGGTGCGCTCGCCCACCCCGGCGAACACCGAGTAGCCGCTGTGCTCGATCGCGATGTTCCGGATCAGCTCCATCATGTTGACGGTCTTGCCGACGCCGGCGCCGCCGAACAGACCGATCTTGCCGCCCTTGGCGAACGGGCAGAGCAGATCGATGACCTTGATGCCGGTCTCCAGCAGCTCGCTCCCGCCAGCCTGCTCCTGGAAGGAGGGCGCCGGGCGGTGGATCGGCATGCGCCGCTCGGCCTCGACCGGTCCGGCATGATCGACCGGCTCGCCGAGCACGTCCATGATGCGCCCCAGCGTCTTCTGCCCGACGGGCACCGAGATTGGCGCGCCGGTGTTGGCGACCTCCAGCCCGCGGCGCAGGCCGTCGGACGCGCCCATGGCGATGGTTCGCACCACGCCGTCGCCGAGCTGCTGCTGAACCTCCAGCGTCAGGCCGGCCTCCGTCACCGTCAACGCGTCATAGGTCCGCGGCACGGCGGATGGCTCGAATTCCACGTCCACGACGGCGCCGATGATTTCCACGATTTGTCCCGCGCTCATGATGTCGTTCGTCTCCTGTTGTGATGATCGGTTCGGTCACACGGCGGCCGCGCCGCCGACGATTTCCGAGATTTCCTGGGTGATCGACGCCTGCCGCGCCTTGTTGTAGATCAGCTGCAGCTCGTCGATCAGGTTGCCGGCGTTGTCCGAGGCGCTCTTCATCGCCACCATGCGCGCCGCCATCTCGCAGGCGACGTTCTCCATCACGCCGCGGTACACCAGCGACTCGATGTAGCGCATCAGCAATCCGTCCAGCACCTCGCGCGCGCCGGGCTCGTAGAGGTAGTCCCAATAATGCTCCAGCTCCTCGAGCTCCGCCGCGGGCGTGGGCAGCAGCGTCGAGACGCCCGGCCTCTGCGTCATGGTGTTGACGAACTCGTTCTCGGCCAGAAAGACCCGGTCGATTCGCCCCTCGACATAGTCGTCCAGCATGACCTTGACGTGCCCGATGACCTCCTCGAGCTTCGGCGCGTCGCCCAGATGCGAGGCCTGCGCGACCACGTCGACGTCGCGGACGCGCTTGAAGAACGCGGTGCCCTTGGCGCCGAACAGGCAAAGCCGCACCGGAACCCGCCGCTCTCTCCACTCCCGCATCTCCCGCAACACGGCCTTGAACAGGTTGACGTTGAGGCCGCCGCACAGCCCACGGTCGGTGGAGACCACGATGAAGCCGACGCCGCGAACCTCCTCCCGGCTTTCCAGGAACGGGTGGCGGTACTCGGCGCTGGCGTGCGCCAGGTGGCCGATCACCTCGCGGATCCGCGTCGCGTACGGACGGGTGGCCGCCATGCGCTCCTGGGCGCGCCGCATCTTGCTGGCCGCGACCATCTCCATCGCCTTGGTGATCTTCTGGGTGTTGCGGATGCTCGCGATCTTGCCGCGAATTTCTTTCTCGCCCGCCATCGGTCCGTCACCAGCTCTGGGTTTTCACGAACGTCTCGAGGATGTCCTTGAGCCGCGCCAGGATCTCCTCGTCGTGGGCCCCGGTTCGGCTCAGCTCGTCCAGGAAGTCGCCATGCTCGGACCGGGCGTAGGCGTGCAGAGCCGACTCGAAGGCGCGAACCTTCTCCACCTCCACCTCGTCGAGCCAGCCCTCGTTGACCGCGTACAGCGACAGTGCCATGTCGGCGATGGTCAGCGGGCGGTACTGGGGCTGCTTCATGAGCTCCATGACGCGCTCGCCGCGCTCCAGCTGCTTGCGGGTCTGCTCGTCCAGATCCGAGGCGAACTGCGAGAACGCGGCCAGCTCGCGGTACTGCGCGAGGGCCAGGCGCACCCCGCCGCCGAGCTTCTTGATCAGCGGGGTCTGCGCGGCGCCGCCGACCCGGGACACCGACAGCCCGGCGTTGATTGCCGGGCGGAACCCGGCGTTGAACAGGTCCGTCTCCAGGAAGATCTGGCCGTCCGTGATGGAGATCACGTTGGTCGGGACGAACGCCGAGACGTCGCCCGCCTGGGTCTCGATCACCGGCAGGGCGGTGAGGCTGCCGGTGCGGCCCTTCACTCGTCCGTCGGTCATCTTCTCCACATAGTCGGCGTTGACGCGGGAGGCCCGCTCCAGCAGGCGCGAGTGCAGGTAGAACACGTCGCCGGGATACGCCTCGCGGCCCGGCGGCCGGCGCAGCAGCAGCGAGACCTGGCGGTAGGCCCAGGCCTGCTTGGTCAGGTCGTCGTAAATGATCAGCGCGTCCTCGCCCCGGTCGCGGAAGAACTCGCCCATCGCGCAACCGGCGTACGGCGCGATGTACTGCATCGCGGCCGACTCCGAGGCCGAGGCCGCCACCACGATGGTGTGCTCCATGGCGCCGTGCTCCTCCAGCTTGCGCACCACGCCCGCGATGGAGGAGGCCTTCTGCCCGATCGCGACGTAGATGCACAGGAGGTCGGCGCCCTTCTGGTTGATGATCGTGTCGATGGCCAGCGCGGTCTTGCCGGTCTGGCGATCGCCGATGATCAGCTCGCGCTGCCCGCGCCCGACCGGCACCATCGCGTCGATCGACTTCAGACCGGTCTGCACCGGCTGGCTGACCGACTGGCGCTCGATCACGCCGGGCGCGATCTTCTCGATCGGGGAGCGGGCCTCCAGCTCCAGGTCTCCCTTGCCGTCGATCGGCTCGCCGAGCGAGTTCACGACCCGGCCCAGCAGGGCCTCGCCGACCGGGACCTCAAGAATGCGCCCGGTGCAGCGGGCCGTGTCGCCCTCCCGGATATGGCGGTAGTCGCCGAGCACGACGGCGCCGACCGAGTCGCGCTCCAGGTTGAGCGCGATGGCGTGGCTGTCGCCCGGCAGCGCGATCATCTCGCCGGACATCACGTCGCTCAGGCCATGGACGCGCACGATGCCGTCGGTGACCATGACCACCGTGCCCTCGCTCGCCGCTTGCGGCGCCACGTCGAACTCGGCGATCCGTCGCTTGATCAGTTCGGATATTTCGGTTGGGTTCAAGGCGGACATTCGGTTCTCCTCCTGTTATGGGGGTCAGTCAGGCCAGGCTTCGCGCGAGCTGCCGCAGGCGCCACTGGAGCGAGGCGTCCAGCACCCGGTCGCCAGCGCGCGCGACCGCGCCGCCGAGCAGCCGCTCGTCGGTCCGCGCGACCAGCTCCACGGTCTTTCCGACGCGCGCCTCCAGCGCCGCGCGGATGCGCTCCCGCTGCTCCGGATCCAGGTCCCGGGCGCTGATCACCTCGGCGGTCAGGCGCCGCTCGCGCTCGGCGCGCGCGCGCTCGAACCGCTCCCGGATCTCCGGCAGCATCGGCAATCGGTCGCGCTCCGCGAGCATGCGCAACAACCGCCGCATGGGCTCGTCGAAGCGCTCGCCGCCCAAAGCCTCCAGCATTTCCGCGCGGCGCGCGCGGGTCAGGCGCGGATCGCGCAGCAGGGCGCGAAGACGCGGGTGGTCGACCAGCGCCGCCGCGGCGGCCAGCATGTCCGAGAATCGGTCCAAGGCGCCATGCTCCCGCGCGTAGCCGAAGGCGGCGCGGGCGTAGGGGCGGGCCGCGGTGGCGGCGCTCACAGCCGCTCCGCCAGTTGCCGCAGGGCGTCGGCGTGGGCCTCGGAATCGACCTCGCGGCGCAACACCGCCTCGGCGCCCGCGACCGCCAGGGAGGCCACCTCCCCGCGCAATCGCTCGCGCGCCTGCTGGACGCTCTTGTCGATCTCTTCCTGGGCCTGGTCCAGGATCCGCTCGCCTTCGGTCTTCGCCGCGGTTCGCGCGGTCGCCACGATCTCGCCGGCGCGGCGCTCCGCCTGGGCCAGAATGCGGGAGGCCTCCTCCCGGGCCCGCCCCGTGGCCTGCCGCGCCTCGCGCTCGGCCCGCTCGCGCTCGGCTTGGGCCGCGTCCGCGTCCGCCAGCCCGTCGGCGATGCGCTTCTTGCGGGCCTCCAGCGCGCCGATCACCGGCGGCCAG
Organism: uncultured candidatus Poriferisulfidus sp.; assembly: GCA_965116025.1. Classification (GTDB taxonomy): domain Bacteria; phylum Pseudomonadota; class Gammaproteobacteria; order Poriferisulfidales; family Poriferisulfidaceae; genus Poriferisulfidus. The sequence continues at coordinate 644,324 of OZ220480.1, read as the reverse complement.
ACGAACCGCATGCAGAACCAGACGAAGATCGCGAACGAGATCGCCTGCCCGATCAGCGTGAGATTGATGTTCACCGGGACGCTTCCCTGCGGCTCAGGCGACCGCGAACAGCAGGTAGAAGGCGATGCCGACCGCGATCATCGGCACGGCGTCGACCAGTCCCAGCACGATGAACATCTGGGTGCGCAGCATCGGGATCAACTCCGGTTGCCGAGCGATGCCCTCCATGTATTTTCCTCCCAGGTTGCCGATGCCGATGGCGGCGCCCAGGGCGCCGAGCCCCATCATCAGGCCGCCCGCGATATAAATCAGGCCAGATACGAGTTCCATGAAATTTACTCCAGTGTGGAAAGTGGGTGGTATAGAGGTCCGCTCAATGGGATCCGGTCTCGTGCGCCATGTTCAGGTAGACCACGGTCAGCACCATGAAAATGAACGCCTGCAGCAGGATCACCAGCACGTGAAAGATCGCCCAGGGCACGGACAGGGTCCACTGCGCGTACAGCGGCAGCAGCGCGATCAGGATGAAGATCATCTCTCCCGCGTACAGGTTGCCGAACAGGCGCAGGCCGTGCGAGACCGGCTTGGCCAGCAGGGCCACGCCCTCCAGAAACAGGTTGATCGGCATCAGGAGGACCTTCAGGAACGGATTCCTCGCGGAGAACGGGTGCAGGGTCAGCTCCGCGAGGAAGCCGCCGACTCCCTTGCGGCGCAGGCTGTAGAACAGAACCAGGGCGAACACGGACAGCGACATGCCCATGGTGACGTTCGGGTCGGTGGTCGGCACGATCTTCATGTAGTGCACCCCGATCAGGGAGAACGCCCACGGCACCCAGTCCACCGGCACCAGGTCCATGAGGTTCATCAGGAAGACCCAGACGAACGAGCACAGGGCGAGCGGGGCCACCATGCGGTTGCGGTGCTGGAACGAGTCGCGCGTCGTGCCGTCGATGAACTCGACGATCTGCTCCACGGCGTTCTGGAATCCGCCGGGCACGCCCTCGGTCGCGCGCCGCGCGGCGTGGTGGAACAGCGCCAGGAACAGGACGCCGAGGCCGACGGCCCAGGCCATCGAGTCGACGTGGATCGCCCAAAAGCCCATCTGCTCGACCTGCTCGCGGCTGTGAGCGAAGCCCCAGCCGCCGTCCGGGAGCCGCCCGTACGTCAGGTTGGTCAGGTGGTGCTTGATGTAGTCCGCGCCCGACGCGTATTCGGTGGCCATGGGTCCGGGTCCGTAGCGGTGCGGTGGGTGCGTCAGTCGCCGTCAAATGACAAGTGTCCGATCAGGTGCGCCGCCTGGGCGGCCGCGTAGGCCGCGAGAAACGTCAGCGCCTGAACCTCCCGGTAGAGCCCGAAGATCAGCCCGAAGCCGACCAGCGCGCAAGACCAGCGAAGGGCCCAAGCTCGACGCATTCTTCCGCGCTCTTCCCGGATCCCGCTCGCCCGCTTCCGCCGGAACAGGAGCGGACTGGCCAAGGCGTTGGAAAGCAAGCACAAGCCCGCTCCGGCCGCCATCGACAGACCTACCTCCCGATCATAAAAAATCCCCGCCAAACCGAGCAGGGTGATCAGCAGTTGCGCGACGAGGATCCGCCGGATCGGCGCCGTCGCCATCACGGTTCGCGTCCTCGCCCTCGACACCTGAATGTCGGGCGCGAATTTTAGCACAGGCGGGCGGGCGCCGCCGGGACGCGCTCCCGTCCTCGATCTCCGAGCCTATCGATTCTAACGATTCTCGCTTGCTCGGGATTTCGCGCGCGCTTGGCGGCGAGGGTTCGACTCGATTTTGGGCTGGAAGCGGGCGATTTCGGGGCCTGTCGCCGTCGCCGCCCGGGCGGCCCCCGGGACCGGTACCCGTCCCGCCGCGCGTCAGGTCTCCGCGCGCGCCTGCGCCTTTCCGATCTGCAGGAGGCTGGGCAGAAGAATCAGCGTGAAGACGGCGCTGACGGTCATCCCGCCGACGATGACGCCCGCGAATCCCCGGTAGATCTCGGAGCCGGCCCCGGGCAGCAGCAACAGGGGCAGCATCCCGAAGATGCCGGTGAGCGCGCTCATCAGGATCGGCCGCAGGCGCACCTGCACGGCTTCCCGCACCGCGTCGCGCCGGGATTTCCCCTCGCGCTCGGCGACGCGCGTCTGATGCACGAGGAGGATGGCGTTGTTCACGACCAGGCCCAGGACGGCGATGAAGCCGAGCATGGTCAGAAGGTCCGCGGGGATGCCGAGCAGGCGCAGCATGAGCGCCCCGCCCACCGTCGCGAGCGGCAACGTCAGAAGAACCCAGATTCCGTCCAGGAAGGACCGGAACAGGCTGCTGACCAGCAAGTAGAGGATGACGACCGCCAGCAGGAAGGTGCCGGCGAAGCTCCGGATCGCCTCTTTCAGGTTGTCCGCGGAGCCGCTGAGCCGGATCTCTCCGTCCTCGGGCAATCGCTCCTCCATCGCCGGCACGACCTCCCGCTCGATCTTCTCGATCGCCTCTTCCAGCGCCATCCCCTCCGGCGGGCGCAGTTCCAGCGTCACCGCGCGACGGCGGTCCAACCGGCGGATCTGGTTCGGGCCGGCCGTGCGCTCGATGTGGAGCAGCTCGCTGACCGGCAGCACGCCCCCCTTGGCGGTGCGCAGAGGGATCGCCGCGAGCTCCTCCGGGGTCTCCCAAGGCTCCACCCGGGCGATCACGTCGCGCTTTCTCTCGCCGTCGAAATGCTCGGCCACGAAGACTCCCTGACCGAGAAAGCGCGAGATGCTGGCCATCATGCCGCGAGTCCATCCGACCTCGGCCAGGCGCTCGTTGTTGGGCGTCATCCGCAGCTCGGGCTCGGCCAGCTCGAGGCCAGGCCGCGGCCGGGCGCGGGCGCCGCCGAAGACTCCCGGGATCGCGCCGAAGCCGACCCGCGCGGCTTCCAGCAGCTCGTCGATGTCGCCGCCTTGGACGTTGATGTCGATTTCCGCGCGTCCACCGGCGCCGCTGAACAGAGAAACCTTCTGGGCGATGGCGAAACTGTCCGGAAAGCCCGACACTGCCTGATTCACGACCCCGACCAGCTGGTCGACCTTCTCCTTCGAGGAATCCTCGGAGACCGCGCCTAGGAAGACGGACCCGGAAGACGCGACGAAGAAGAAGCGCTCGATCTTCGGGGCGCTCTCCCCCCTAAGATAGGGCTGCAGGCGCGCGACGATGACCTCGCCCATTTCCTTCTCGATGTGGTCGACGTTGACGCCCGGGGGCGGGATCACGATCCCGATCACCAAATTGCGGTCGCCCGTGGGCAGGTAGTCGGCCTTCGGGAAGACCAGCCAGGTGCCGGCCGCCGCGATGCCGATCAGCCCGAAGATCCACAAGGCGCGCAGGGTCGCGGTGCCGGTGAGGGCCATGATGAGCGAGGTCGCGCGCCGCCACCAGGAATCGTGCAGGCGGGTCAGCTCGCTTTTGGCCAGAAACGAATGCTTCGCGACCGGGATGACCACGCACGCGACCAGCAGCGACATCGCGATGGCGGATGAGATCACGATGGCGAGGTCCGCGAAGAGCTGTCCGCTCTGGTCCTTCATGAAAATGATGGGCAGGAAGATCGCGACGGTCGTCACCGTGGACGCGAGCAGGGCCGGCCACACCTGGCGCACCCCCTCGACCGCCGCTTCTCGAGATCGCATGCCGCGCTCGCGCATGCGCACGATGTTCTCCAGCACGATGATGGCGGCGTCCATGACCATTCCGACGGCGAACGCCATGCCCGCCAGGGAGATGATGTTGAGGGTGCGGCCCGTCATGTTCATCACGACGAGGGTCACGAACAGGCACAGCGGGATCGTCAGGGCGACCGTCAGCGTGGCGCGCAGCTTGCGCAGGAACCACCACAGGACCGCTACCGCCAGCAGAACGCCCAGGCTCAGGCTGTTGCGCAGCAGCTCGATGGCGCTGTCGATGTAGACGGTCTCGTCGTAGACCTGCGTGATGGTGAGGTTGGCGCGCTTCAGGGGGCCGCTCCGGATATCCTCGACCGCGGCGCGAATATCGTCCATGGTCTGGAGCACGTTGACGCCGGACTGCCGATGCGCGTTGACCGCGATCGAGGGTCCGTTCTCGGTGATCACGAAGTTGCTCCGGTCGGCCGGAAGAACGTCGACGCGGGCGATGTCCCCCAGAGCCACGGGCCGGCCGTCCCGCCACGCCAGAATCAGTTCCTCCAGTTGCCGGGCGCCTAGCGCGCCGGAATAGCGCAACGTGTAGCGGCGCTTGCCGACGTCCGCCGTGCCTCCGGAGACGTCCACGTTCCCGGAAGCCAGCGCGATCGCCTCGGTCAGATCGATTCCCAGTCCCGCCGCCTTGTATGGGTCGACCGTGATGCGGATCTGGTTCTCGTCGCCGCCGTACACTTGGGAGAGCGCCACGCCGGGAACGCGTTCCAGGCGCGCCTGCACGAAATCCTCGATGAAATCCCGATATCTTTCGATCGGCCTCTCGTTGCCCTCGCCCGGGCGGACGATGAACCAGGCGATGGCGCGACCGCGTCCTCCGGCCATGCGGAGCGTCGGCTCGTCGGCGTCCGCGGGATAGCTCGGGACGCGGTTCAGGCGGTTGATGACCTCGATCAGGGCGCGGCCCATGTCCTGCCCCACCTGCAGGGTGATCGTGATCTTGCCGACGCCCGTGCTGGCTTCGGAGAGGAGCTCCTTCGCGCCGGGCAGGCCGCGAAGCTGCTTCTCCTGGGGCTCGATGATCTCGGACTCGACCTCCTCCGGGGCGGCGGCGCGCCAATTGGTCGTGATGGATATCTCGGGCCGCTCCACCTCGGGGACGAGCTGGACCGGGAGATGGGTCAGGGTGACCGACCCGAACAGGATGACGAGCAGGCACCCGGACAGCGTCGCTACCGGATTGCCGAGGGCGAGCCGGATCAGGCCCATGCGGCGCCTACGGGGATTTCGCCTGGACCGGCGTCCCGGGGCGCAGGTACTCCCCGCCGCGCACGACCACCGGATCGCCCGCGCGAATTCCGCCGAGGACTTCGATATCCTGGTCCTCGGCGACCCCGGTCTGGACCGGGACCTTCTCGGCCAAGTTATCCTGGGTGATCCGATACACGTACGTTCCCTCGCGGCGCAAGACCAGAGCGTCGCGCGGCACCATCACGGCCTCGCGCGCCCGCGCGGTTGGCACGGCGACCCGTAACAGGGAGCCGGCGCTTAACGCGGGGTCCGACACGGAAATTCTCAACTCGTACAACCGGGATACGTCCCCGCCCACCGGCACGATCGCGCGCACCGTCCCGGTTCCAGAGGCATTTCCGTCGGTATAGCCCAGCGGGGAGCCGACCGCCACGAGATCAAGGGAGCTGGCCGGGACGTGGACCTCGATCTCCAAGTCGTCGACGCTGACGAGACGCGCGATAGGGTCTCCGTTATCGGCCCACTCTCCGGCTTGCAGCCAGCGCTCCGACACGACGCCATCGAACGGCGCGAGGACGCTGGCGCGCCGGAGCCGCTCCTCGGCCCGCGCCAAGCGAGCTTGGGCGGAAAGAATGTTGTTGCGCGCGACGGAGCGGTCCGTCCTCTCCTGATCGACTTGGCTACGCGCGACGTTGTTCTCCGCCAGCAATCTCTCCAGGCGCTCCGCCTGGCGGGTGTGAAAATCGAATCGGGCTCGCTCTCTCTGAATGATGGATCGTTCCTCGATCACTTGTTGCTGGAAGAACGTGTCGTCAAGTCGCGCGACGCTCTCCCCCTTTCGGACGCGGTCGCCGACTTCCGCGACCCACGTCAGGAGCCCGGCGATCTCTCCGGACAGGCTGGCGTCGTTGCGACTGATGACCGTGGCGCTGTGCGTCGCCTTGGGAGCCACGAGCCTGTTTCGCGCTGGCTCGACCACGACGAGCGTGGCGGGCGGCCCCTGATCCTGCGCGGGAGCCGGCGTGGCCAAGGCCGCCAAGGCTAAGGCGATGGAGAGAAGCGGGGATCTCACGCGGCGGCCCGATTCCTTCGGCTCTCGATCAGGTCGTCGACGACCGCCGGGTCGGCCAGCGTCGAGGTGTCGCCCAGATCCGTGGGGTCGTCGGCGGCGATCTTGCGCAGGATGCGGCGCATGATCTTGCCGGACCGGGTCTTCGGCAACCCCGGGGCCCACTGGACGAAATCCGGCCGCGCGATCGGACCGATTCGCTCGCCCACCCAAACGCGGAGCGCGGCGCGAAGGTCCTCGTCCGGATCCTGCCCGGCCATCAGCGTGACGTAGGCGTAGACGCCTTGGCCCTTGATCTCGTGGGGGAAGCCCACCACCGCGGCCTCCGCCACGAGGGGATGCGCGACCAGCGCGGATTCGACCTCGGCGGTGCCCATGCGGTGTCCCGAGACGTTGATCACGTCGTCGACGCGGCCGGTGATCCAGTAGTCGCCGTCCTCGTCGCGGCGCGCCCCGTCCCCGGTGAAATAGCGCCCGGGATAGGCGGTGAAGTACGTGTCGACGAAGCGCTGGCGGTCGCCATGGATCGCGCGCATCTGCCCGGGCCAGCTGTCCGCGATGCACAGGTCTCCCTCGCCGGCGCCCTCGACCTCCTCTCCCCGAGCGTTCATCAGGATTGGGCGGATCCCGAAGAACGGGCGGGTCGCGGAGCCTGGCTTCAGGTCCGTGGCGCCGGGCAGCGGGGCGATCATGATCCCGCCGGTCTCGGTTTGCCACCAAGTGTCCACCACCGGGCAACGGCCGTCGCCGACGACTTGGTGGTAGAAGCGCCAGGCTTCCGGGTTGATCGGTTCGCCGACCGTGCCGAGCACGCGGAGCGTTTTTCGGGAGGTGGCGCGGACGGGTCCCTCGCCCTCGCGCATCAGGGCGCGGATGGCCGTGGGCGCGGTGTAGAACAGGGAGACCCCGTGCTTGTCGCAGATCCGCCAGAACCGGGAGGCGTCCGGATAGTTCGGCACGCCCTCGAACATCAGCGTGGTGGCGCCGTTGGCCAGCGGACCGTACACGAGATAGCTGTGCCCGGTCACCCAGCCGATATCCGCCGTGCACCAATGGACGTCGCCGTCTTGGCAATCGAACGCGTATTGATGGGTCATCGAGGCGTAGACCAGATAGCCGCCGGTGGTATGCAGAATGCCTTTCGGCTTCCCGGTCGATCCAGAGGTGTAGAGGATGAACAGCGGGTCCTCCGCCGCCATCTCCTCCAGCGGACAGTCGTTCTCAACCCGCGCGGCGAGATCGTGAGACCAGATATCCCGGCTTTGGTTCCACGGAATATCCGCGCCGGTATGGCGCGCGACGATGACGCGGCGCACCGCCGGGCACCGCTCGACCGCGCGGTCCACGTTCGCTTTCAGCGGGATCCGCTTGCCGCCGCGAACTCCCTCGTCGGCCGTGATGAGCATGTCGCTGCCGGCATCGCGGACGCGGTCCGCCAGCGCCTCGGGCGAGAAGCCACCGAAGACCACCGAATGAACGGCGCCGATCCGGGCGCACGCCAGCATGGCCACGACGGCCTCCGGGATCATTGGCATGTAGATGGTGATCCGGTCCCCTTTCCGAGCCCCGGCCTCCTTCAGCCCATTGGCGAACCGGCAAACCTGCCGGTGCAGCTCTCGGTAGGTGAGGGCCCGATCCTGGTCCGGCTCGTCGCCTTCCCAAAGGATGGCGGCCTGATCCGCCCTCGTCTCGAGGTGGCGGTCCACGCAGTTGCCGCAAGCGTTCAGGATTCCGTCGTGGAACCAGCGGATCCGCAAGTCGGCCGCGTCGTAGGAGACGTCGCGGATTTTGGTGTAAGGCCGGATCCAGTCGATTCTTCGGCCGTGCTCGCGCCAGAATCCCTCCGGATCCTCGATCGAGCGGTGGTAGCTCTCAAGGTAGCTCGCCCGGTCGATCAGCGCGCTCTTCGCGAACGAGTCCGGGACGGGGAAAGCTTGGTCGCGGGAGAAAGGGTCGGTCGAGGAGGCGGACATGGAAGGCGGCCGGGCCGGAGCGCGCGCTCGCGCGCGAGCGTCGTATTGTAGGACAGGCTCCGGCGCGCGCTTCGCGCGCCAGCCGAAATCGGGATACAATGAGGAGATGAGGCCGGAATCCGTTCAGATGTCCAGCGTCGAGGCGGCGGCGCTGTTGCGCGCGCGCGGCATCCGGCCGACTCGACAACGCGTCGCCATCAGCGCCATCCTGTTCGCCCGCGAGCAGCACTTGGAGGCGGCGGAACTGTTTCGCCGCGCGCGGGCGAGCGACGCCTCGATCTCTCGCAGCACGGTCTATAACACTCTGAGCCTGCTCGTCCGAAACGGGTTGCTCCAGGAACTGGACTTCGGGGACCGCTCGCGCGTCTACGACACCAACCTGGCGCCGCACCATCACCTGTACCATATCGATACCGGAAAGATCGAGGATCTGGATCCCGCCCAAGTCCAAGTGCGGGTGCCCAACGGGGCGCTTGGTGGCTCTAGCCTGGTCGGCGTGGACGTGACCCTGCGCGTCGCCGGCTGATTTCCCCTCCAAGCTCGTCCGTCTGGGCGCGGGGGTCCGACGTTCCGAGATGACGGAAACCAGAAAGTTCGTTCCCGGCGTCTGGGTCGACGTGAGCGACAGCATGCAGACCGGATACCGGTATTTTCTGGAAGCGCCGGAGGGGCGGGATTTCGCCGAGGGCTTCGCGCCGTTCTTCACGCCAGCCGAGATGCTGGCGCTCGGGGTGTTCGAGGGAAAATACCTGAACGACTGCCGCGCGGAGTTTCCGGCACGCTGGTATCGGGACGCGCGACTGAGCGAGGCGCCGGACCCCGGAGTCAACCGTTTCGGCTTGAAGTCTCGGCAACCGCTGCGAGTCTGGCGCGAGAAGGGCTGGATCCTGGGCGATGATCCGCGTGGCTGGTTCCAGTGGTACTGTCGGTATTATTTGGGCCGGCGAGATCCATTGGTGGACACGATCCAGGTTCGACGGTGGAAGGGCATCGCCCGCCACGCGGGACAAATCCGGAAGAACTGCTCGCCCGGCGACCTATCCTGTCGCCCGCGCCAGCGGCAAGCCTTGTTGCAGTGGGCTTGGCCGCCATTCGAATGAGCGAAACCGAGCGGTGGATGATATCGCGCGGCCGCTCCGCCGCCCACGGGAAATCACGCATGGACTTCATCGGGGGCGTTGGCCGCGCGCGGCGAGTTTTTTGAGAGAGAGCCCGCGCGGCTATCCCGATACAAGACGTGACCTCAGCTTGAGGGTTGGGGCCACGCGCTCAGAAGCGAGCCTTCAGAAGGACGCTCGCGCCGTAATCATGATTGTCGCCGTCCGACGCCGCGTAGTGAGCGTCACCTGATAGCGTCGACTCTCCCTTCTCATCCAAGACCATCACGCCCCCGACGCCCAATCGCGCCCACGTGGACTCCACCTCCGAGCGCAGGCGCGACCCCGAAGCCATCACGTCCCGGCTCTCCGACAGCTCGCGCTCCACGTCCAATGAGGCGTACGTCTCGCCGTTCTCCAACAGTACCCCGATACGCGCCCGCGCGCTGTCCTCCGAGCTGAACTCCACCCGACCGCTTCCGGCCACGCCCGACACGTCGGCGAAATCGTCCATGTCCACCGACGACCAGGTTAGCCCCCCACGCGGGATCACCGCCAGACCGTTCATCTCCATGCGCCTGCCGACCTCCACGCCGATCGCGTGACCCTCTCCGTCCAGACCGGACGCCACCATCCCCCGAGTCTCCGAGCTCAAGTCGACATCCTCGAACCGCGTGTACGAGAGCTCCCCGTCCGCGTACCAGCCGTCCTCCCCCCGCCAAGTCGCCGATGCCCCGACGCCCACGCCCGAGACCTCGATCTTCCCGCCCCGCGCGACGTCCGCCTCGCCGTCGCGGTAGTGCGCGCTCACGCCCAGCATCAGCCCCGGCGCGTCCGTAGGAACGACGATGCCCGTCTCCACGCCCCAGCGCTCGAAATCCCAAGACAGCGCGCGACCCGCATCGTCCATCTCGGTCGTGGATGTCTCCACCTCCCGCTCGCCGTCGCTCGCCAACACCCGCGCCCAAGCGCCCCCGCCGTCTCGCGTCGCCGACAAACGCGCCTGACGACCGCCCGGCGCGCTCATCTCCAGCAGCACCGACGGCAGCGCCTCGTACACCCGAGCCCGGGCGTGGTACGTCCGGCTGATCTCCTTCTCGGAGTCCACCTGGAACTGATGCCCGCCCGTGATCGACTTCAGCGTGACCATACGCTCGAACACCGCGTCATACACCCCATGCGTCCCCGTCTTCCCCGACGTCGCCTTCACCGCGTCCCCCACGGCTATCGTCTTCTTCGCGCCGGCCATCAACTCCCGCTGGAAGACGTTCGGCGCGTCCTTTCCACTGTTCAGGAATTTCCCCATGACGAAAGCGATCTGCCCATGCTCATTCTCCTTCAGGGTGACATGCAGCGCCTTGTCCGCGCTCACCGCGATCCCCGACGTCGCGCTGATCTCCGCCTTCGGCCCGATCATCAGCGTCCCGCCGTTCACCATCCGAACGCCGGCGTGCTCGCCGCCGCCGCCCATCACCTTGCCGTTGATGGTGACCGTCTGGTCGTAGTGCCCCGCCCGGGTAGCGTGATCTTCCGCGAAGGTCCGCATGCCCTTGACATGCACCCCGTCCTTCTTGGCCCGGATCGTCGCCATCTCCCCTACCGTGACGCTGATCTTTCCGGCTTTCGTCGCGTCGTCGTAGGTGGTCTCCGTATTCGCGTAGGTGCCCTGGTAGATAGTGGCCGTCTCCGCGTGGACGCCGTGGCCGTCCGCCGTGATCGTTCCGCCTGAAACATCGATCATGATCGGGACTCGCATCTTGGGGCTCCTGGCTCTCGAATCGTCCAGGTCTCTCACGTAGGCGAGAATGCCGTCGCCCTTCGACGTGACGTTCGCCTTCGACGTGATCTTGATCTCCCCGATGTCGGACTCGTAGGTGGAGGGGTCGTTATTGCTGATATTCTTGCCGGGAAGCGGCTTGGGCTCCGAGCCTCCATGAACGGCGAGGATGCCGGCGGTCCGAGACTTCAGATCCGCCAGCTTCGTCTTGTGATCCTCCGATCCGATGGATTCCAAGATATCGGGCCCGTCGCCCGCGACGATCTCTCCCGCCAGATGCTCCACGATCACGTCGCCCCAGCCGCGATGCAGAGCGGCCACTCCCGAGCCCTTCGCGTGGATGAAGCCCGCGTTGGTGACCATGATGTCAGTCTCGTCATCAGCCTCGACCGTATCAATGGACACGCCGTACCGGCCAACCGGAGTCCCCGTGGTCCCGATCCGCGCCCCCTCGGAGATGGTCACACGGATCGTCCCCCCGGCCGCTTGCTGGCGAACGTTCACGCCATCCCGGCCCACGGTCGGCGCCTCTCCTTCCATTCCGATCCGCGCGCCAGACCTCAGCGTCACCTCAATGTCCCGATTGACCGAGTCGTCGAAATCGGCCTTGGAGTACCGGTAAATTCCGATCCCATCTCTTATGTCTCCCGTCCGCGCGATCTCGCCGGCGAGGTCCACCTTGATCAAACCGCCTTTGTGCTGAAAGTGATAGACGAAAATCCCATACCCTCCGTTTCTTCCGCTCGGGTCGTCCGCCGTCAGGGCGCCCCCCGTCACGTCGATCATGACCGGCACCACGGAGGAATTCTGATCCCCCCGCGTATCGACGTAAATGGCGTTTCTTCTCGCTCTGTTGTCGCCTTCCTTGCCGTGGATCGGATGGGCGGCGATGTCGCCGCTCGACTCCACCATGATCGAGCTGCTGGGCTTCGCGTCCGTGCCCCCATCCTTGTCCCTGTGCTCCACGTAGATCCCGGCTCTGTGCCGGCCGCCAAAGCTGACTTTGTCCATCTCCACCGGCGTGGCCGTCGTCAGCGCGCCCGTCGTCATGATCTCTTCCGCGTACCGAGCCGGATCCTTGACCATGATCGCGCCATGATGGCGAATGGCGATATTCCCGCCCCGATCCGCCTTGTCAGCCTTGTTCGAGATCGCCCGAATCCCCATCGACGTCACGCTCCCCTCCGACGTCTCGATCTCAATGTCCCCGGCCCCGTCGTGCTTCGCGTAAATCCCCGCGAAATGACCGTAAACCTTCCCCGCGCTCGTCACCTTGATCTTCCCGGCCGGATAGTTGGCGTCGCCGTCCGCGTCCATGAAGGTGGCGTGAACCCCGTACCGTCCCGCCGGCGCCGTCGCGCTCCCGATCATCGCGTCCTTCCCCACCATCACCTCCACCATGCCCTTCGTCGTCCCCGCGTCGTCATCCTTGTCGTACGCCACGTACACCCCGTCGTTCTGCGAGCCGCGCTTGTGAGCCGGGTCGATGAACTGTTGCTTCTCTCCGTCGTACGTGGCCTCCACCGTCGTCCGGGTCGCCCCGTTCAAGACTTTCACGGCGCCATCCAAGAGGACTTTCAGAGTGCCTTCCCCGTCCAGGTGGATCCCCGGGAACGCCTCGGTATCATCCGCGGGAAGCTTCGTGGAAGTGATGGTGACCGTGCCCGCCGCGGAAGGCTTCACGGTCAAGGTCAGCCCCCCGGTCCGATTCTCATACTTGATCGGGGAGTCGCTAGTGGAGGTGTAACTCGCGTCGCCGCAGGTGACCGGGCTGGTAGCGCCGCACTCGTTCACCGCGACGGCGGAGTGCGGAACCGCGAGAATGGCCGTGAATCCGGCCAGAACGGTCAGGAAATGGAGGCTATGCCCCCCCCCCCCCCCCCCCCCCCTATGCGGGAAGACGACGAAGCCCCGCGAAGCGCGGCGCGAATCTCGAAAATGGACAGGTTCTTGGTCATTGTCGTTCTCCTATATGGGATCGGTCCAGCGTTCAGATGAGCGCGCATTATAGCCAACGCCAACGCTTTCGCAAACACCTGCGGAGGCGCTTCGCGTCCGCTCCGCCGGAATTTCAGGCTTTCGACGACATCTGGTTTAATAGAGTGGAGCGCCTAAGCGCGGCGGCGCCCCCTTATGCCGGAGAACGAAATGAGTTCCAAGAGAGCGATAAAGCTGCTGGAGGATATCGAGGATGCCGCCTTGGACTTGGCGACGATTTCCGAGATGCGGCACGAGGACCGACAGCACCTTGAGGATGTCGTGCGGGAATTCAAGGAGGTCGCCGGTGGCTTGCCCCTTGAGGAGGGCGATCTGCACGAATTGTATGACCTTTGCGACGCCATGGAGGGATTTCCGCATGGTACGGACCACCCCGAGCTCCTCGAGAGGGAGATAGATGAATTGCGAGAAGATGGGGATCCCGAGAGAAGAGGATTAAAATGGCGCCGCTGTGCCGGTGTAGCTCAGTCGGTAGAGCAACTGTTTCGTAATCAGTAGGTCGGGGGTTCGATTCCTCTCGCCGGCACCACCGCCTTTCCCCGCTGACGGCGTATTCTGGCGGTGGTGGATAATAGCCGCGCCAAAAACTGAATGGAAACGTCAATGCTCTTGCCAAAAAAAGGAATGTCGCGGTGGGTCGCGGCGATGGCCGTGTCGTTGTTTTCTGGAGATTTGCTGATGGCCGCGAACGACTTGGCCCCTAAAGTCCGGATGGAGACCACGTCCGGGACCCTCGTGATCCAGCTGGATGCTAAAAACGCCCCTAGGACCACGGAGAATTTTCTGAAGTACGTTGACGATGGCTTCTACGACGGAACGATCTTCCATCGCGTGATCAAGGGATTCATGATCCAGGGCGGTGGCTTTGACCGTGACTTCGAGCAGAAGCCGACGTTGCCGCCGATCGAGAACGAGGCCGACAACGGCCTGAGAAATGAGCGTGGAACCATCGCCATGGCGCGGACCGGCGATCCGCATTCGGCCACCGCGCAATTTTTCATAAATTCGGTGGACAACGACTTTCTCGACCATCAGGAGAAGAGCCAGCGAGGCTGGGGTTACGCCGTGTTCGGGCGGGTGGTCGAGGGGATCGAGGTGGTGGACGCGATCAGTGGGGTGACGACCGGCCAGCACGGGCCCCACAGCGACGTTCCCAAGAAGCAGGTGCTGATCCTGAAGGCCGAGCGCGCCACGGACTGATCTGGCATGGTCGCCTGCGTGGTGGTGGGCGGGGGGATCGTTGGCGCGCTCACGGCGCGGGCGCTCGCGCGAAGTGGCATGGAGACGGTGATACTGGACATCGAGCGTCCAGGCGCCGCCACGCCGGCCGCGGCCGGGATCCTGTTCTCGATCTTCGATCCGACCGGCGATGGGATCTGGGCGAGCCTGGCGCGCCACGGGCACGTGGCCTACCCGGAATTGTGCGCTGGCGTCGAGGCGGAGACGGGCTTCGAGCGGCGCGGTCTTCTAGTCGTCGGCATGGAGGCCCGGCGGGCCGCCAGTTGGGCGGAATCCCAAGGGCTGACCAGCGAGATCATGACGCCGGACGAGTGCCGGCGGCGCTATCCGCAACTGGCGCCCCCCGATCGCGACGTGGCTCTGCTGCCGGAAGTGGGCCAAGTCGATCCGCGTCGGTTCATGGCGACGTTGCGCCGTGACCTGGATGGCGCTGGCGCGCGCTGGGAAAACGCCCGGGTCTTAAGGGTGCTTCTAGACGGAGACCGGACGCTCGCGCTCGGAGTTGGCGGAGAAGAGAAGGAATGGCGAGCGCAGCGGGTGGTGATCGCGGCGGGAGCCTGGAGCGCGGAACTGGAAAGCGAGGCCGGGACGAAATCCCCAGTTCGCCCGCGCCGTGGACAGATCGTCTCTTGGCGATCAGTGGACGCGGGGGATTTGCCGATCATTCTCGACGGCCACCGCTATCTGGTGGCGCGCGCGAATGGCGAGACGCTGGCGGGCGCGACCGACGAGGACGCGGGTTTCGACGCGAGCGTCACTGAGCGCGCGCGAGCGGAGCTAACGGATTTCGCGCGGCACTGGTGTCCGGATCTGCTGGCGGCCGAGCCGGACGAGCATAGGGCGGGATTGCGCCCGGCGGGAGACGCTTCCGGGCCGCGAGTCGGAGCGCATGAGAGGATTCGGGGGCTGTTCCTCAATACGGGACACTATCGCTACGGGATCGTGTGCGCGCCAGGCGCCGCCGCGAGGCTGGCGAAAGTCGCGCTCCGGTCAGAAACGGCCGTTATGAAGAGGGAGGCGCCGTTGCTGTCGATAGGCCGGCCAGTCGCATCAGCGCGTCCCGCAGCTCGATCGCCATGACGTCCAGCACATCGTCTCGGCTGTATCCGGTCTCATAAGCGCACCTACCAATTTTCGACGCGAGATCGGGGTCTGGCTCAAGCTCCTTCTTGACGTATTGAAAGCTGAATTCATGAATTTCATAGGGCTCTTTTCCTTCGATCTTATGGCGCAGGGCGTGGGCCACATCGGTGGCCCACGCGCGCCCGGAGATGTCCTTGGACATCCGTTCGCCAATGTCCGTAAGGTGCAACGGGCTGTTTTTCCCGACAGGCAGGGCGAGAACCCGGGTCATCATGACCTTGACATCCTGCCGGAGCTCTTTGATGTCTCCTTCGGTTCTTCTGGAAAACTCGGTAAATCTTCTGTCGCGCTCATCAATCTTGGCATCAATGCCATCAAGCCTTTTGTCGACTCCCCGAAATCTTCGGTCGATTCCCTCAAGTATGCCGAAAATCTTCTTGATGTCTCCCTCTATCCTGCCGACCCACCGGCCACCCTTGAAAATCACGAGCAGGATGGCCACGATAGCGGCCGAACTGGTAGCCAAGGAAAAATAAAGAATGAAGTCAGTCATCTCGTGGGGCCTCTCGTGATGGTATCGGAATCTCCCGACGGGTTTGCCGAGGATCGTGAAAAATCGCTCTCCCGATTCCCGCGTGACGATTTGGGGGCGTTGTTGGTGGACGCCTGGGGACGTTCCTCGAATTCGCCCATGGACTCGCTGGAACTCTTTCGCTTGAAGGCGGACTGGCCATTCCACCCATGGGAGGAGATGGCGCGGGAGGAGTCGATTAATCGCTGCGTTCGCGGCCTGCTCATCGCTCCTCCCAAGGGTTGGCGAGATCGATTTCCAACGCCTCGAAGTCTTTTACTTTCCGGGTAACCAAGACGAGGCCGTTCGCCATGGCGGTTCCCGCGATCAAGGCGTCGACGAATTCTGGAGCCTGGGCGGAGTCTTTCGCCTTGGCCATGAGAAAGGCGGCCGCGTCCATTTCCTTGTTGCCAACCGGAAGGGCGCGGTTTTCGAACAGGTCCATAAGAAAGCTGATCTGGATCTTCAGCGCGTCTCGCCGGTCGCTTTGCGGGAGAAGGTTGACGCCGAGCCCCAGCTCGTAGCGCGCGACGGAAGAGATCCAGAATTTCCCAGGATCCGTGAGAAACGAGACGACCGACGGCGCGGGGTCCCGTTTCGTGAACTCGGAGAACACGCAAGTGTCGAGCAGAAAGCCGGCCATGTCATTCCACGTCGTAGTCGAGGAACGGGACGGGACGGCGTCCTCCTTCTCTCTTCGGGATTTTCAGGTCCGTTCCGCGCGGCATCAATTCCATGATGCTCTCGCCAAGAGGCATGGGCGGGAGCCTCGCGGGGCTCCACTCCTCCTTCGGCGTGACCACGAAGGTTCGCTGCAACCCGATCTGCTGCGGTCCCTCTTTTTCGGCTTGTCTCAAAATCTCCGACAAACGCGCCTTGGCCTCGGCGACCGGCCAGATCTTCTCGGACAACCCAAGAGCTCGGTCTTTCATGGGGAATCTCCACATCAACTAGTCCATTCTAGTCTATCACGTTTTTCAGTCCGCGCCACCCAGTTTTGGCCCGAAGCGTCTCGCCTCGTCCACGCGAAACGGACCGCTCTCGACTCCGCTAATAGCGGGAGTCGCTTCCGGCCGCGCTCCCGCGAGTCCGCGAGTTTCGAGCGTGCGCGGAGGGCTGGGAGCGTTGGCTGGTTTGGCGAATTCCGTGACATGCGGCAATCTACGCGGGGGCGACCTCGTATGCGAAGAAATCCACCAGCCAGCGACATCGCGTCGGATGACGGCGCCCGACGCGACCCGGCATGGGCTCGGAAGCTCCGGCTTCGCTCGCTCCTCGCGGGCGCGGCGTTGGGCTTCGTCGCGGTGGCGGTGGCTGACGCGCGGGCGGGAGAGGGTACCGGAAGCGTGGAGGAGATCACGGTCACCGGATCCCGCATCCAAAGGGACGAGCTGGCCGGGTCCAGCCCGATCACCCGGATCGATTCGGAGGAGATTCAGTTTCAGGGCGCGACCCGAATCGAGGACATGCTGCGCTCGTATCCGCAGGTGTACGCGGGCCAGAGCGCGGGCCAGTCGAACAGCGCCACCGGTACCGCGACCGTGAGCCTGCGCGACCTCGGCGCCGAGCGCACGCTGGTGCTGGTCAACGGTCGGCGCCTGCCCGCGGGCTCACCGTTGCTGGGTGGCGTCGCGCCGGACATCAACCAAATCCCCGGCGCGCTGGTCGAGCGGGTGGATATCCTGACTGGAGGAGCGTCCGCCACGTACGGCTCCGACGCCGTGGCTGGAGTCATCAACTTTCATCTGAGAGACGATTTCGAGGGCGTGCTCCTCGATGTCCAATACGGGCAATACGACCACGACAATGATGATCGACGGTGGCGGAGAATCGTCTCGGACGCGGGCTACCCGGTCGCCCGCGGTCACGCGACCGACGGAGGGATTTCCGAGTTCTCCCTGATTGGCGGATTCGAGACTCCCGGAGGTCGAGGCAATGTGACGGCCTATGCCACCTACCGGGAAATCAACGCGGTTCTTCAGGGTGATCGAGACTACAGCTCTTGCGCGCTCAACGACGACCTGAGCGCCTGTCTGGGCTCTTCCACGATCCCGCAAGGAAGATTCACCGACTTCGCCGCCACGGCCAGCCCCTTCGACTTCATCGTTGAGGGCGACCGGTTCGTGGACCGTCAGGGCGAGACCTACAACTACGGTCCGGCCAACTACTTCCAGCGGCCCGACGAGCGCTACGCTCTCGGAGCCTTCGGCCACCATGAGGTCGGGGAGCGAGCGGAGGCCTACGCCGAGCTCATGTACATGAATGATCGCTCCACCGCCCAGATCGCTCCGTCCGGAAACTTCTTTCATACCGATCAGCTGAATTGCGGCAACGCGTTCCTTTCGGACCAGCAGTTCGAGGCGCTCTGCGGGTCGCGGGGGTTGACGCGAGAAGACGCGCAGATCGCCAATATCGGCCGTCGTAACATCGAGGGCGGAGCCCGCCGGCAAGAACTGCGTCACGCCAGCTACCGGGGCGTGCTAGGCCTGCGCGGCGACATCGGTGACTTTTGGCGTTTCGACGCGTTCGCGCAGCACGCGAAGGTGGAAATGCGTAGCGCGTACAGGAACGACCTCTCCATCACCCGGATTCGGCGCGCCTTGGACGCCGTGCGGTCCAATCCAGACGACCCCGACAGCGAAATCGTATGCCGGGCCGCGTTGCCGGACGACCGGGGCGTGGTGGAGGATCCGGACTGCGTTCCGTGGAATATCTTCCGGACCGGAGCGGTCACCCGGGAGATGGTCGACTATTTGGCGAAAGCGTTGCGAATTCGCGGCGAGACCGGGCAAACCGTGGCGTCCGCCTTCATTTCCGGCGATCTGGGCTCGCGGGACGTTCGCTCTCCGCTCGCCGACAACCCCGTCAGCGTCGCGTTGGGCGCCGAATACCGCGAGGAAACCCTGAGACTCGATCCCGACGAGGGATTTCGTTCCGGCGACGGGGCGGGTCAGGGAGGCGCGACTCACGCGATCAGCGGCGGTTATGACGTCGCTGAGCTCTTCGTGGAGGCCAGCGTTCCTTTGGTCGAGGGCGAGAAGCGCATGGAGGAGCTTCTACTGGACGCGGCCTACCGTTATTCCGACTACGACTACGACGAAACCACCCACACTTACGCTTTTCGGCTGGGTTGGAAAGTCAACCAGGACCTTCGGCTGCGCGGCAGCTATCAGCGGGCGGCTCGGGGGCCCAACGTGCAGGAGCTGTTCTTGCCGCGAGGATTCGGTCTGTTCGAGATGAGCCGGGATCCATGCGCGGGAGCGGTCGCCGACGGCAAGACCGCGCAAGGCTATACTTTCGAGCAGTGCGCGCGGTCAGGCGTGACCCGGGACCAATGGGGCAAGATCGAGCATTCGCCGGCGGCCCAGTACAACACCCTGCAGGGGGGCAACCCCGATCTGTCCCCGGAGGTCGCTAAAACCTGGTCGATCGGCCTCGCGCTCACGCCCGAGTCCATCGCCGGGCTGTCCCTGACGATGGATTACTACAAAATCCAGATCGAGGGAGGTGTCCGCGCGCCGGATCCAGAGGAGGTCCTCCGGCAATGCCTCGCGGGAAACCAGCCTCTGTGCGCGAGGGTCCGCCGCGGCCGCGGCGGCGACCTGTGGGTCGGTTCCAGGCTCGATAGCAGCGGACATGTGATTTCGCTACGAGACAACCTGCCCGGCGAAGAGGTGGAAGGCCTCGACGTCGCGCTCGACTATGCCCTGGGGGTCGGGACATGGGGGACGCTGTCGTTCAACAACGTCTTGTCCTATATCGATTCCTGGGATCTAAGAGAGCTTGAGGGCGCGCCGACGAAGCGTTGCGCCGGAAACTGGACCTGCGGTCCCCCGGTGCCAGACGTGCGGAATCGCCTTCGCGTCACCTGGGATTCCCCATGGGATATCACCACGAGCCTCCTGTGGCGCCACATCAACCGCGTCGACGGAGACGACGAGAATCTTGTCGATCTCCAAGAGAGGAACTATCTTGACTTGGTCGTCGCTTGGCAGGTCGCGAGAGACGTGAAAATCCGTTTCGGCGCCAGTAATCTGCTGGACAAGTCGCCGCCCATCGCGGGCAACCCGGCAGGGCCATCCCGTCTCGGTAACGGAAACGTTTTTCCCGGTGTCTACGACGCGCTGGGCCGCTACATGTTTTTGGGCTTGAGCGTGGATCTCTGACTCTGCCCCCCCGCGGTTTCGGGGGGTGGTCTCAGCGCGCTTTTTCGCCGCGTTGGATGGGTGGTCTGCCGGAGCGGGATACTGAGGGAGATAAGATGGTCGCGACGATCCCGGGGAGGAGTCAGGAGCGGAACCGTGAGACCTGTTGGCGTGGACGTGTTTTCTGGCGCGGGTGGGCTGAGTTTGGGTTTCGAGCAGGCGGGTTTCGATATCGTCTCCGCTGTTGAGATCGATCCGGTGCACTGCGCGGTTCACAAATATAACTTTCCACGCTCGGCCACTATTCCTAGGCCCATAGAGGATGTCTCCGGCAAGAGAATTCGGGACGAGGCGGGAATTGGACGACGCGAGATCGATTGTGTGTTTGGCGGCGCTCCTTGCCAAGGGTTCTCGCTGATCGGCATCGCGCTCTCGACGATCCTCGGAATCGGCTGGTGTGGGAATTCGTCCGCATCGTCGTTGAGTTGGAAGCCCGAACGTTCGTGTTCGAAAACGTGAAGGGCCTGACGGTCGGAGGCCATCGGAAGTTCTTGGACGAGCTGGTCGATGAGTTCTCGAAAGCTGGTTACGAGGCGCGAGTTCCTTGGCGTGTGCTGAACGCTGGACATTTCGGCGTTCCGCAAAACCGGGAGCGACTGATCCTTCTTGGCGCGAGAACTGGCGAAGTCTTGCCGAGCTATCCCGCCGCGCTGACCAATATCGCTGGTGGGCGCGAGCGCGGCGAGAACCTTCCCCTCGGGCCGACATGCGCGGACGCTCTGGGGGACCTTCCTGACGCGGACCGTTTCCAGACTCTGGCTAATTCGGACGCCGTGGGCACGTCGGCGTTTGGCGATCCGTCACCTTATGCGGCGCGGCTTCGATGTCTCACCGGTGACGCTTGGCACTTTGGACACGTTCGGGAGTGGAATCCCGGGATGTTGACATCAAGCGCTCGAACGGCGCACACCAGCGTTTCGCGCGAACGGTTTGGGGCGACGAAGCCGGGGGCGGTGGAGCCGGTTAGCAGGTTTTTCAAGCTCCGCGCATCAGGCGTCTCGAACACCCTCCGCGCCGGAACGGATGGAGCGCGAGGCGCGTTCACGAGCCCGCGCCCCATTCACTATAAATTTGATCGTTGCGTGACCGTCCGCGAGATGGCGCGACTACACGGCTTTCCCGATTGGTTCCGCTTCAACAAAACGAAGTGGCATGGTGCGCGGCAGATTGGCAACGCGGTTCCCCCGCCGCTCGCGCGGGCCGTGGCGAGACAAGTGATCGATGCTTTGGGGGTTACGCCGAGCGGGTCCACGACACCTATTCCGTTGGGCGATGCCGCGCTCCTCTCGCTAAATTTGTCTCAGGCCGCTGAGCGATTTGGTGTGGAGCCGCCGCTCAACCGCCGGGGCAGAAAAAATGGCGTGAGAAAGCGCAAGCAAGCCGAGGTTGAGCGCGAGCGCATGGCGAGGAGAATAGCGTATGCCTAAATCGCTGGACCGATATCAGGAGTTGATCGAGAAGTGAATCGATGGCTGATCCGCCAAGGCTGGGCGCGTCGCTGGCTGATCTTGACAACAGATAGCACATACCTTCAAATAGAGACGCTCCAGAAAGCAGTGGAATCGCGCAGGGATGGGGGGTGGCGAAATACGCGATTTGCCACGCTATCAGAGCGGGCCAGAATATTCAACCAAAGACCAATTCAACATGGACCGTTCCCAAGAGTTTTTTAAGTGTCCCGTCCTGAATTCTCCTTACGAGATTCCATCACGTCATTGGGAACTCGACGATAGCGGCCAGCCTACAGAAAAAATTATCGAGGAGCGGCGTAAGGTATCCTTCATTACGCCGATTCCCCGACCAAGACAGCGCACTGCACAGCGAAATTTGGCTGTAGATGAGCCAACGCGACAAATCGATGGCCAAGAATACGAACTGGAGGATGCCATCAATAACGTTCGTGGCGCTGTAGACAGATGGAGGTCAAATCGAAACCTGTTGAAATCTCGAGTAACACCGGAGACGGAGCATCTGCTGGATCACTGGCATCACCATAAATTCAGCCATTACCGCCCATTCTTTTGTCAGCTTGAGGCCGTCGAGACGGTGATTTGGCTGACCGAAGTCGCGCCCTCTGATAAAACCGGAAAACAGTTTCTTGATCACATACGTGGCGTGAACGAGCAAGCCAACCCGGGTCTGGAAAGGCTGGCGCTGAAACTGGCGACTGGCGCGGGCAAGACCACGGTCATGGCTATGCTGATCGCGTGGCAGACGATCAACGCGGTTCGCCACCCGTCCAGCCATCGTTTTACCCGGGGATTTCTCGTCGTCACTCCGGGCATTACTATCAAGGACCGTCTCCGAGTTCTTCAGCCGAATGACCCGGACAGCTACTATCAAAGTCGAGAGCTCGTTCCCGGAGACATGTTGAATGACTTGAACCGCGCGCAGATCGTGATCACCAACTATCACGCCTTCAAGCTCCGAGACACGATGAACTTATCGAAAGGCGGTCGGGCGTTTCTCCAGGGCCGCGGCCCGGATCTGTGTTCCACAGAAACGGAAGGGCAGATGCTCCAGCGGGTGATGCCCAAGCTCATGGGCATGAGGAACGTGCTCATATTGAATGACGAGGCGCACCACTGCTATCGGGAGAAGCCAGATGTTGAAAGGGATCAGCTACGGGGTGATTCGCGCGAGGAGGCAAAAAAGAATCGAGAGGCCGCGAGGCTCTGGGTTTCTGGATTGGAGGCGGTTACGCGCACGCTCAACAAAGGGATGCCGGAGAACCGTCCGGCATCCGTGGGCCCGCGCGCCATCGACTTGTCCGCGACACCTTTTTTCCTGAGTGGATCGGGTTATGCGGAAGGGACGCTGTTTCCTTGGACTGTCAGCGACTTCTCGCTGATGGACGCGATTGAGTGCGGGATCGTCAAATTGCCGCGAGTGCCAGTGGCCGACAATATCGCTGATGGCGACATGCCGAAATACCGCAATCTATGGGAGCATATCGGTGCAGATATGCCAAAAAAAAGGCGCCAAAGAATCGATCAGGATCCTCGCCATCTTCCGGTGATGTTGCAGACAGCATTGGATGCTATCTATGGCGACTACAAAAAAACCTTTGACTTTTGGTGCGACGCTGGCATAGATGTTCCTCCCTGTTTTATCGTGATCTGCAACAACACATCGACCTCAAAGTTGATCTACGACTACATCGCGGGATTCCATAAAAAGCAACAGGATGGTTCGCAAACCCTAGTCAACGGCCATCTTGACCTGTTCCGAAATTTTGATGACCATGGTGTTCCATTAGGGCGACCGCGCACTCTCTTGATCGATAGCGAGCAAATTGAATCTGGAGATGCCTTGGATCCAAGTTTTCACAAGATCGCGGTAGATGAAATTGAGCGCTTTCGTCGCGACCGCATTCGGCGCACTGGCGACATTCGTGACGGCGATAATATTGCCGATCAGGACCTGTTGCGCGAAGTTCTGAACACTGTTGGCAAAAAAGGACAATTGGGCGAAACGATCCGTTGCGTGGTCTCTGTTTCGATGTTGACAGAAGGATGGGATGCCAACACCGTTACCCATGTTCTCGGTGTTCGCGCTTTTGGCACCCAACTTTTGTGCGAGCAAGCGGTAGGCAGGGCGCTCCGCCGGCAATCCTATGAGTTGAACGATGAGGGCATGCTTCCCGTGGAGTATGCGGACGTGTTCGGAATTCCTTTTGACTTTACCGCGAAACCCGTGGTCGCGCCACCGCAACCGCCTCGCAAGACCGTTCATGTCAAGGCGATCACGCCGGAGCGGGATGCTTGCGAAATCCGTTTCCCACGTGTCGCGGGCTACCGAGTCGATCTACCAGAAGATTTTCTGCATGCAACGTTCAGTGAAGATTCGACGCTGGAGTTAACTCCCGATCTTGTGGGGCCGACTAAGATCCGTAACGAGGGCATAATCGGTGAGGGAGTGGATCTGAGACTGGTCGACACGGGCGGTTTGCGTCGCACTACCTTGCTGTATCACCTGACAAAGCGACTACTGGAAACGAAATGGCATGACTCGAACGAAGAGCCAAAAGTTTATTTGTTCGGTCAGCTCAAGCGAATCACGCGTCACTGGCTGGATCATCACCTCGTCTGCAGAGGTGGAACCTCTATGGCGCAGCTGATGTATCCATCACTCGCGGACATGGCTTGCGAGCGTATCACGCAAGGTATAGTCGCCCAGAATGTGGGCGCGCGTCCAGTCAAAGCGGTCTTGGATCCTTACAACCCAGTTGGATCTACAACCAACGTCAATTTCACGACATCAAAGAAAACGTTATGGAAGACCGCCTCTGATCAAAGCCACGTTAACTGGGTCGTATGCGATAGTAGTTGGGAAGCCGAATTCTGTCGAG
The DNA here is from genome assembly GCA_965116025.1 of uncultured candidatus Poriferisulfidus sp. Classification (GTDB taxonomy): domain Bacteria; phylum Pseudomonadota; class Gammaproteobacteria; order Poriferisulfidales; family Poriferisulfidaceae; genus Poriferisulfidus. Next base: position 620,071 of record OZ220480.1, on the reverse strand, counting down.
TCGCGGAGGCCCATTCAAAGGTGCGGTCCTACATCAAGAATCATGGATTGGATTTCAAGGTGCCCTATCGGTATGGAGCGAAGACGCGAATCTACATTCCAGATTTCATCGTTCTGGTGGATGACGGACGGGGTCCTGATGACCTTCTGCACTTGGTCGTAGAAATCAAGGGCTATCGGGGAGAGGATGCCAAGGCGAAGAAGGCGACCATGGATACGTATTGGGTGCCTGGTGTGAACGCGCTCGAAAAATTCGGACGTTGGAGTTTCACTGAGTTCACCGAGGTGTATGAGAAAGCCCGGCCAAGCCGCCTTATGAGAGGCCGCGAAGCGCCTGCGAAAGCGGAAATTAGGCCCGCCGTTGGAATGACATAGGGCTGAAAAGGGCGAAGCGCCCGCCGTGAGTAGCGCCCAGTGAAGTCCGGCTTGCCGAATCGCTTCACGCTATTAGGGTATAGGACAGATACGCCCGCGTTGCGGGCGGGTCAACGCCGCTTACGCGCCTAAGCGAGCGGCGCGATAATTCCTCGCTTCGCCTTTAAGCGAAGGGAATTATCCAAAGCCGCGCGCTAGGCGCTGTGCTGAAACGATCGCTAGGCGGCCAATGGCATCCGTCAATACGGGTCGGCGGCAAGCCGCTACCGAGCGGTGGTGAGAAGCTACGCGAGGCGGGCGCGAGCGCGGAAAAGTTGCACTTTTCGGTCAATTTCGGGCATCGAGGAAGGCGCGTAAATCGCGCGTGGGGGGCTTGCGCGTTCGGGGCGGGTGAATGAGGGCGCGAGGCGCGAGGCGGGCGCGAGATCGCGGGAAATCTATCGAGTTTAGGGAACCCTGCGGGCTTCACGGGCAAAACGTGTCTAGCCGGGAAAAGTGCGCTTTACCGCTACACTTTTTTTTTGTCGGCGAGAGGGAGGGGGGTATACCCCTGGCGGGGCGCGATCTCGCTTGGCGAATTAGGCTATTGACAGATGGCGCGGACTTCATCTAGGATGGCATCCATGATGAATATGCTTCGAGTACATATAGCCGGGGGGTATCCGGCGGCATTACCTGGATACCCCCCAGATGATCCGCCGATCTAACACCCCCCGGCAACTTACTGGTGCGGCGCGGGTCGCCCAGATGATCGGGCGCTTGCGCGTAGCGGAAGGCCCGTTGCGTGGGCAACGCTTCGCCCTGAGGGACTGGCAAAAGCAGTTCTTGGCGGGAGTATACGCGAAAGACACGCGGATAGCCTTGCTCTCGATGGGGCGCGGGGGAGGCAAGACGGCGTTTATCGGGGCGTTGGCGGCGGTGGAGCTGGCGCGTCCGGACGCGGTCGAGCGGACGGACATAGTGTCGGTGTCTCACACGTTCGCGGGGGCGAAGCGCTTGGGGCGTTTCGTCCTCGATTACTTGGCGCCGTTGATAGAGGCCGACCGCTCCAACTGGCGGATCACGGACTCGGCCAACTCTTTCAGCATCTTTAACCGGCGGCGGGCGATCCGCTATCGCGCCGTCTCGCCGCGTCCGGAGTCTCTTCATGGCGAGGGCTGTCGATGGTGGCTGGTCGATGAACCCGCGCAACTGAAACAGACGGAGGCCGATAGGGTGTTCTCCGCGATAACGACGGCGGCGGGCAAGGTGGAGGCGGCGCGAATGATCGCGCTGTCGACGTTCCCGTCCTCGCCTACGCATTGGATGGCGCGGCTGGTGAATGAGGGGGCGCCGGACTGCTACGCGCAAGTCCATAAGGCGGCGGATGACGAATTGACTTGGAAGAATTGCCTACGGGCGAATCCGGGAATGACGGACACGCTTCGGCGCGAGGTCAAGGCCGACCTTGCGCGGGCGCGAAAGGATGACATATTCGCCCGGTCGTTCCGGGCGTTGCGGCTGAATCTGGGAATCAGCGAGAGGTTGCGGGAACCGCTGATAGACGCGGCGGACTGGGGCGCGATCGAGGAGGACGGGCTGGCGATCGGCTCGCCGTTCGCGTTGGGGATCGACCTGGGGGGATCGGCGGCGTGGTCGGCGGCGGCGGCTTGCGATGGGGAAGGACACGTCGACGGCTTCGCGGTCGTTGGCGGCATACCGGGCATCGAGGATCGGGAGCGGAACGACCGGGTGCAGACCGGGCTGTACGAGGCGATGAGGAAGGAGGGGGATCTCAGAGTCTCGGACGGGCAACGGGTGCCGCCGCCGGCGGACGTGATCGGGGCCGCGCTCGAGCGGTGGGGGCGGCCCCATGTGGTCGTCGCCGATCGGTATAGGCAAGGCGAGCTGATGGACGCGCTCCGGACTCACGGGCTGGACGGAGTCCAGATGGTCTGGCGAGGCATGGGGCAACTGCACGGCGCGGAAGACGCTTTGCAGTTTCGGCGGGAAGTCTTGAACCGCAACGTTCGGGCGCGGCGATCTCTCACGCTACGCGGCTCGCTGGCGGCGGCGGAGGTTCGCATAAACGTGATGGGCAAGCCGGTGCTGGTCAAGGCGCCGCCGGACGGGGCGCGGCCTGGCGGACGGAATGACTTGGCCTGCGCGGTCATGCTCGCGGTAGCGGAGTCCGGACGGAGGCGCGAGGCGGAAGACGCGGCGGCGGACGCGCCGGCGATCCACTTCACGCTGGACGAGCTGGGGATGGCGCTATGAGCTCCGCGAAGGATCGTTTCTACGGCTCGCGTTTATGGAAGCGTATGCGGCTGGCCGTGATGGAGCGCGACGGCTGGCGTTGCCGGCATTGCGGGGATTACCTGCGGAGGCTGGTGGTGCATCACGTCAAGCCGGCGATCCAATTCGGGGAGGTCACGGCGGACGCCTGGCGGATGGCGAATTGCGTCACGCTGTGCTGGCGTTGCCATGAGAAGGAGCATCGAGGGCGCGGGGGAAGACGCTTGCCGCGCCGCTCACGGAATCCCAAGCGGAACGCTTGGGCGGAGGCCGTCCGGGAACGGATGGCATCAATCAATTAAACCTAATGGAGGCATTATGACCACTATTAATCATTTCGCTATCAATACTCGCTTGCGCGAGACGCGGGAGGCCATGCAGGATCGCATGGGCGATATGGAGAAAATATCCAAGCGCCTAAAAGCGTTGCGGGAAGACGGCAAGGCCGGCGGCGCGGAGTACACCGCGCGCACGGCGGATCACGAGAAGCGAGTCCTCGAGTTCGAGGACCTGCGCCGCCAAGCGGAGGAGCTGCTCGCGCAATTAGAGACGGACGCCTGCTCGCGCGAAGCGCCGTCGGGCGTCGGCCCGCCGTTGGAGACGCGAGGCAAGCCATCTAGCGCGGTGGAACCGAATGGAAGACTCCAGACGCTCGCGGGGCGGGTGTCGGTGCGGAATTACTTGCGGGCGTTCATCGACGGGCGGAGTCCGGATGGCGCGGAAGGCGAGCTCTCGGACGAGCTGTACGGCTCGCGTGACGCGCGCGGGGCGGGCGGCGGACTGCTCCTCCCCTGGGAGGCGTTGGAAACCCGCGCGGACGTCGCCACTTCGGTCGGCGCGAGCGTGTCGGGGCCGACGCGGCAACCGAATATCGTTCAGCGCATATTCTCGCGCACGGTGGGAGCGCATCTAGGCGTGTCGTTCGAGCAGGTCGGCGTTGGCGAGGCCAGTTATCCCGTCCTGACGGCGGGCGTGAGTCCTGAGATGAAGGCGGCGGGGAGCGCGAAAGACGCGCAAGCCGCCACTATCACGGCGAACGACCTGAAGCCCGTCCGCCTGGCGGCTCGGTATATCTACCGAACCGAGGACGCGCATCGGGTGCATGGCCTGGATGAGGCGTTGCGCGGGGATATGTCCCGGGCGGTCACGGAAGAGACGGACGACGCGATCCTGAACGGCAATGGAACGGCGCCGAACCCTACGGGGATCATCGCGGCGTTGAGCAATCCAACGAATCCGTCCGCGAAGGCGACCTATTCGTCTTTCCTGAACACCTTTGGCGAGGCGGTGGACGGCAAGCACGCCGCCATGCGCTCGGAGCTTCGGGGCGTGTTAGGCGTGAAGGCTTACGCGCTGGCCGGCGAGGTGCAAGCGAATAGCAATAAAGGCGATCTGTGCGCGATCGATTACCTGCAAGACAAGACGGGGGGCGTTCGGTGTTCGGCGCTCATTCCGGCTCCGTCTAGCAATATCGAGACCGGACTCATTTACCGCTCCGGCGGTATGGGGATGGACGCGGTGGCGCCCATGTGGGGGCTGGAGATCATCGAGGACCGCTATACGCGAGCAAGTCAAGGCGAGATCGCATTAACGATCTGCTCGCTTTGGAATTTCGCCGTCCTCAGATCCGCCGCGTATAAGCGTGTCGAGTTCAAGGTAGCGTAGTGTTCGGCTGGCTGAAAGGCCGGCGCGAGACGCGGGCGCGGGGCCGGGATTACACCGACCTGCGCCTGGAGGCGCGTTATCTGGCGGCGATGAATTGGTTTCGGTCGGACGCGCTGGCGGCGTTCGAGGCCGGCGTGGGGCTGATCGTCCGGGCGTTCGCTTGCGCGGACGTCTCGCCGGCGATCCTGCGCGGAACCGATCTCGCGCCGCACGTCCGGAGGATGCTCCGGCGCGGGGAATCGGCGGCCCAGTTCTGGGTGGAACCGGATGGGCGGCTCGGTCAATACTTCGCCGCGTCATTCGACGTGGACGGGGCGGACCTTGACCCGATGAACGGGTGGGAGTACGCGCTCGATCTGGCCGCGCCTGGCGGCCAGTCAACGCGGAAACTTCGCGGGCGCGAGGTCTTGCACTTTCGCTACGCCGAAACTCCGGAGGCCCCCTGGCGGTCGGTCGGGCCGCTTGGCATCGCGGCCGCTACCAGTTCGATAGCGGCGGCGGTGGAGCGGGCTATCAAGGACGACTCGGCAATCAAAACGACGTGGATCGTTCCCTTGCCCTATCCGAACGTCCGGAGGCCCAGTCAAACGGCGGACTACATAATGGAAGGCGGGCTTATCTTCCCGAACACGACGGCGGGGGGATGGGGGAGTCCATCGGACGCGCCGCGCAAGGACTACGGCGTTACTAAGCTGGCGCCCGATCCTAGCGGGCAACTGCTCACGCTACGCCGGCAACTGGCGGTCGAAATACTTGGAGCGTTGGGCGTGAGTCCGGTGCTGGTGGGGCTGGACGGCGCGGGGGAGAAGGATAGCCGCGAGGCGTATAGGCGCTTCGCGCACACGACCTGCAAGGGGCTTGGCGAGATCATGGCGGCGGAGCTGGCGCGGAAAGTGGGGGGCGAGGTCAAGATTACGTTCGACGCGCTGATGGCGAGCGATATGGCGGCGCGGGCGCGGGCCTTTAAAGGATTCGTGGACGGCGGCATGAACGAGGATCACGCGGCGGCGCTGGTCGGCGCGAGAGAGGAATAATCATCAACTGAGAGGATCTGAGCGATGAGCGGAATACGACACTATCTGGGCGCGGACGAGATCGAGGGAACGCCGATCGACTGGCCGGCGATCGGCGCGACGGATCGGGCTTACGCCTCTCGGTCGGTCTGGTATTCGGCCTACGGGCGGGGCTTTTATGACGGGCGGGCGCTGGCCGAGCGGGGGGAATGGCCCGAAACCTATCCGGTGTCCGCGAAGCATCTGAAATACCATGCGGCGGCAACGCTTCGGGCTATCGCGCCGGAGATCGCGGGCGCGAGTTTGACCGCGAAGACGCTAACGGAGGAGTGGATGGCGGGTCATAAAGCCGGCTTCGAGGCCGCCTATTCCAAGTTTTCCTAATCTGCTACACTAGCCGCCGGACTTCGCGTCCGCAAACAATTCAGCATAAATACTGGCATGGCCTGATTAGATTTATGCCGACTTACACGCGGGAAGTCCGATACTAATAATCACACTGGAGGATAAGGTCATGGCGAGTTGGATAGGAACAGACGGAAACAATATCAAGAAAGGTACCGAAGAAAGCGATATCATGCTAGCTCGAGACGGCATCGACAAATTGTATGGCAAAGGCGGTCGCGATTACCTGTATGGCGAAGGCGATAGAGACTATATATGGGGAGGTGATGGAAACGACGAGCTGCATGGCGGCCTTGGTGACGACTTTCTGTATGGCGGCTCGGGTAAAGACCTTCTGTATGGCGGCTCGGGTAAAGACTTTCTGTTCGGCGGCAGGGGCGATGACAAGCTTTGGGGCGATACCAATTCCCCGACTTATTGGAATACCATCACGGGCGATGACAAGTTGATCGGCGGCGGCGGAACCGACCATCTGTGGGGCGGGCTGGGCGATGACTATCTGTGGGGCGATTCTTGGGCGCCTCTCAAGGCCGGCGCGAAGGATTACCTGTGGGGCGGCGCGGGCAACGACTCGCTGTATGGCGGCGAGGGCGGCGACTACCTGTACGGCGAAGCGGGCGGCGACCACCTGGTGGGCGACGTGGGCAACGACTACCTGTACGGCGGCGCTGGCGTAGACCGCCTGTACGGCGGCGCTGGCAACGACGAGCTGCATGGCGGCGCTGGCGTAGACACGCTGTTCGGCGACGCGGGCGATGACACGCTGATCGGCGACGATGGCAACGACACGCTGGTCGGCGGCGCGGGCGCCGACACGCTGATCGGCGGCAAGGGCAATGACACGTTGTTCGGCGAAATAGGAGAGGGTAAAGACAAGTTCGTTTTCAGCACGGGCGATGGCAACGACTTGATCAACCACTTCGACGACGGCGACAAAATCGTTATCAAGGGCGACGCGAACCGGAAGTTCGAGGACTTGACCATCGTGGATCACACCGAGACGGTAGGGGTGACGATCACCGGCTACGGAACGGGCGATAGCATCACGATTTTTAACACGGCCAAAGCGGACTTGACCGAGTCCGATTTCGACTTCATGGGGTAATATGGAGTAGACTATATCCACCCAAAATTCAATGAGGAGAAATCATGGCCAGAATTCCCGCGTGGCAGAAATGGAAGAAGGCTTTTCTTGCCGAGCAAGGCGATCCCGATCCCGCTAATCCCGATCCCAATAACCTTCCCAATCCGTCCAATGATGAGGGCGTGACGCTGACCGGCGGCGCGGGCGCCGACACGCTGAACGGCAAGAACGGGAACGACTACCTGTACGGCGGCGCGGGCGTAGACACGCTGGACGGCAAGAACGGGAACGACTACCTGTACGGCGGCGTGGGCGATGACACGCTGAACGGCTCATACGGGAACGACGTTCTGTTCGGCGGGCGCGGGAACGACTCGCTGGACGGCAGCTGGGGTCACGACGTTCTGTTCGGCGGGAACGGGAACGACACGCTGATCGGCGGCGGCGGAAGCAACCATCTATACGGCGGGCGCGGGAACGACTCGCTGACCGGCGGCGAGGGCGCGGACGTTCTTCGAGGCGGGCGCGGCGACGACACGCTGAAAGGGAGCTGGGGAGCGGATCGTTTCGAGTTTCACCGCTATAGCGGCGATGACGTGATTACGGACTTCCTCGAAGCCGGTAGCACCGTGGAAGACTCGGACGGCCAGCTTCTGCCGAGAGGAAATTATGACCATGAATTAAACCTCTTGCCAGATGTGCGCGACAAGCTGGTGTTCTACGGCAAGAAGTTGGATTACGAGGACTTGACGATCGTGGACAGCGAGGCCGGCGCGGTGATCACCGGGTACGGGAAGAACGCGAGCGTCACGCTCACGGGGATTAGCGCGGACGACTTGACCGAGTCCGATTTCGACTTCATGGGGTAATATGGAGTAGACTATATCCACCCAAAATTCAATGAGGAGAAATCATGGCCAGAATTCCCGCGTGGCAGAAATGGAAGAAGGCTTTTCTTGCCGAGCAAGGCGATCCCGATCCCGCTAATCCCGATCCCAATAATTTTCCCAATCCGTCCAATGATGAGGGCGTGACGCTGACCGGCGGCGCGGGCGCCGACACGCTGAACGGCAAGAACGGGAACGACTACCTGTACGGCGGCGCGGGCGTAGACACGCTGGACGGCAAGGACGGGAACGACTACCTGTACGGCGGCGTGGGCGATGACACGCTGAACGGCTCATACGGGAACGACGTTCTGTTCGGCGGGCGCGGGAACGACTCGCTGGACGGCAGCTGGGGTCACGACGTTCTGTTCGGCGGGAACGGGAACGACACGCTGATCGGCGGCGGCGGAAGCAACCATCTATACGGCGGGCGCGGGAACGACTCGCTGACCGGCGGCGAGGGCGCGGACGTTCTTCGAGGCGGGCGCGGCGACGACACGCTGAAAGGGAGCTGGGGAGCGGATCGTTTCGAGTTTCACCGCTATAGCGGCGATGACGTGATTAAGGACTTCCTCGAAAACGACGTTACCTACGCATACCCAGACCCGGAAAATCCCTCCGAGATTATCATGGAAAAGGGCGGCAGGCCGGGGAATACCGACGCGGAAGGAAACTACGATCCAAACTTGCGCGACAAGCTGGTGTTCTACGGCAAGAATTTAGATTACGAGGACTTGACGATCGTGGACAGCGAGGCCGGCGCGGTGATCACCGGGTACGGGAAGAACGCGAGCGTCACGCTCACGGGGATTAGCGCGGACGACTTGACCGAGTCCGATTTCGACTTCATGGGGTAATATGGAGTAGACTATATCCACCCAAAATTCAATGAGGAGAAATCATGGCCAGAATTCCCGCGTGGCAGAAATGGAAGAAGGCTTTTCTTGCCGAGCAAGGCGATCCCGATCCCGCTAATCCCGATCCCAATAACCTTCCCAATCCGTCCAATGATGAGGGCGTGACGCTGACCGGCGGCGCGGGCGCCGACACGCTGAAAGGCAAGGGCGGCGACGACACGCTGAAAGGCGGCGCGGGCGACGACACGCTGGACGGCAAGGACGGGAACGACTACCTGTACGGCGGCGTGGGCGATGACACGCTGGACGGCAGCTGGGGTCACGACGTTCTGTTCGGCGGGCGCGGGAACGACTCGCTGGACGGCAGCTGGGGTCACGACGTTCTGTTCGGCGGGAACGGGAACGACACGCTGAACAGCGGCGGCGGAAACAGTCATCTATACGGCGGGCGTGGCGACGACACGCTGAACGGCGCCGAGGGCGCGGACGTTCTTCGAGGCGGGCGCGGCGACGACACGCTGAAAGGGAGCTGGGGAGCGGATCGTTTCGAGTTTCACCGCTATAGCGGCCATGACGTGATTACGGACTTCCTCGAAAACTCCGGTACCTACTCATACGCAGACCCGGACAATGAAGGGGAGTGGATCACGGAACGGGCCGGGCCGGGGAATACCGACGCGAAAGGAAACTACCATCCCGAATGGCGCGACAAGCTGGTGTTCTACGGCAAGAAGTTAGATTACGAGGACTTGACGATCGTGGACAGCGAGGCCGGCGCGGTGATCACCGGGTACGGGAAGAACGCGAGCGTCACGCTCACGGGGATTAGCGCGGACGAGTTGACGGAGTCCGATTTCGTGTTCATGGGGTGATGGAAGACCCGAAGCGAGACTGGGAGCGAGGCTTTATCCAAGATAAGGAAGCCTACCCGGAGCAAGCGGGCAAGGCCTCGATGATTCGCGTTCTGTACGAGCGGGCGCGGGCGGGCGAGGAGCTCAAGCCTAGCGAGTACCAACTGCTGTTCGTTCACGTGGACGCGACGATCGCGGCGCTGGAGCGAGCGCTAGCGATAGCGCGAGGGGCGTAGTTTCCGAAAGACTGAAAGAGGACGGGCGGCATTGGCCGCCCGTTTCATATCCCCGCGTTGGCGGGATAAGATGATTGCTCATGGGCAAGCCGGTACCGGTCACGTTGACCGATGAGGAGCGCGCGGAGCTGGAGCGGCGGGCGCGCAAGATGAGCATATCGCGGGCGAAGTCCGAACGGGCGCGGGTGGTGTTGCTCGCGGCGGAGGGATTGAGCAATCCGCGCATAGCCGCGAAGTTGGGCGTTCACTATTTCACGGCGAGGAAGTGGCGCAATCGCTTCGCGGAGCGGGGGATGGCCGGCCTCGAGGACAAGCCGCGTCCGGGCCGCCCGCCCCGGAGCGTTGATGAAGACGCGGGGCGTATAGAATAGGGGCAAGGCCGCCGACAACGCTGGCGCGCTTGACGGGATGTTCTTCCCGTCTTAACAAAATTGTGGCCGTTTAGTGGCGGCTAGGAGTCTGGGAATGCCCGTTTATTAATGGGCGCCAGCGCCGGCCTATATTCGCGGGCAGGCCATGCGCGGCGCCGCTATCGCATGGGAGTGCGACATGGACAATCTTACTATCCTTGAACGGCATCCGCTATCGGCGGCGTTCGGAACGATGGGCGAGGCGGACCGGGCGGAGCTGAAGGCGAGCATCAAGACGGACGACGGCTCGGTGGAGATCACGCTATACGAGGGCAAGGCGCTGGACGGCTGGCATCGGTACCGGTGCATGCTGGCGCTTTATAGAGACCCGACCCCGCGCATGCGCGAGTTCGCCGGCGATGACCCGGCGGCGTTCGTTTTGCGGGTGAATGACTGGCGGCGCCATGTGAGCAAACTGGAGCGGTGCAAGACGCGAATACAGGTATACCGATGGCGGGCGGAGCGCGAGGGCGAGGCGGCGCCGTCCGCGCGGGCGATAGCGGAGGAAATGGGCGTTTCCCTTCCTACGGCGCTTGACGCGATGAACGAGCTGGATGGAAAGCCGCCGCGTCCGGAGCGGACGCGGGGCGGTCGCAAGCGGGCGAAGGCCGCCGCGCCGTCGGCCAGCGATAAGGCGTTGATAGCGGAGTTGTCCGGGAAGCTCGCGCGAAAGGAAGAGGAATTGCGGACGTTACGCCGGCGGATCGAGGAGCTGCTGGTATGCCCGCGTTGTCTCGCGCCGATCCCGCTGGCCGTGAAGCGGGATGTAATGAAGTGTGGCAAAAAGGACACACTGGCGGCGCGAGGGTGTCACACAATGTGACACCCTGTGCTAAACTTTCGGGCAAGGAGTCTGAAAAAGATTTCACCCGCCGGCTGTCCATGTAGCACCCTGATTGCCGGCAAAGGGATAGGGCGCCCGGTCGCGAGGTCGGGCGTTCTGCTTTAAGGGCGCCGCGAGTGTGCTAGACTCGCCGGTGCTACATGGAAAACGCACACACTGAAAAGGTGATCCGCGCGGGCTTTTGACCCGGCGCGGGCATCAATTCCTCTCACTCGCTAGCCGTCCATTCGGGCGGGCTTCACGCTTTGCACGTCACGCGTCCGATAATGCGGACGCGGTCTCGGTTCGGGCGCGAGGCGCGAGGGAGCGCCTAGAACCGGTGATCCTGATTAGGGCGAACGCGGGGCGCGTAAGCGCGGGCCGCGCAGGACTGGTGATCGACCATCAAGGGGCTAATAGCCCGTAATCCGCGAGACCCGCGCGGGTATTGAGTCGGAATTCGAAAACCTGATCGCTTTCTTCACAACCCAGAGCAAAGCGGCCTAGGAGCGTCAGCATGCCACGCAAAAAGAGAAACAAAAAATCGATAGAGACGCTGGTCCACGAGGACGCATCACGGCGCAATATTCCAACAGCGGAATACCAGCCCGTTCTATCGGAAGACGAGAAAAAGTCTGTCCGCGTGGCCTACGAGCGGCGTAATCGAGATCTCGACCCCCAATTGGTTTGGCGGGGAAAGGATGAACAAGATGCGGCCGAATTCATCGTTCATGCACCGCCACTCTACATCCAGGAGAAGGTGCATCCCAAATCATTAATTGACGATTTGTTGAGGCAGACACGGGAGCGGCGAGAGGAAGAGATGCCGACTACATTAGATCTCTTTGCCGATTTTAATGGCCTGCCGAGCGAGGCTGCGCGCACTGAGTTCTATCAACACGACGCGAACTGGTCAAACCGCATGATTTTGGGGGACAGCCTGCAGGTGATGGCGTCATTGGCTGAGCGGGAGAGTTTGCGAGGCAAGGTGCAGTGCATCTATATTGACCCACCCTACGGGATCAAATTCAATTCCAACTTTCAGTGGTCCACTACAAGCCGCGAAGTGAAGGATGGCAACGCCAAGCAGATTACTCGCGAGCCAGAGCAGGTAAAGGCGTTTCGAGACACATGGCGCGATGGCATTCACTCCTACCTGACCTATCTGCGAGACCGGCTTACTGCGGCGCGTGATTTGTTGGCAGAAAGCGGCTCTATTTTTGTGCAGATAGGGGAAGCGAATGTGCATCGTATTCGAGCATTAATGGATGAGGTGTTTGGGGCAGATAATTTTGTCAATCTCATCACCTATCGGACGAGCAGTGGCACAACCCGAAAAAATTCAGTTAAGAGCATCTCGAACTTTATTGTTTGGTACTGCAAAAATTCAGAGGAGATTAAGTTCCGCAAATTATTGGCGGAAAAGGGTAAGCAAGTTAACACGGTTACGTACAATCAGTTGGACTTGGGCCAGCAGCGCCATAGGCCTATGACGTTGGAAGAGCGCGCAGATTCTTCCAAATGTCCAGATGGGTCGAGGCCCTACCAAAAACTTCCTGTGCACTCAATGGCTTCCGGGGACAATGAGCCTAGAAAGGCATTCGGGTCCGATTGGCAAATACCCTCAATGAGAAGTTGGAGATATTCGCTAATCGGGTTTGAAAGACTCTGCAGAGCATCTAGGATTCATGTTGATGATACTGCACTTAGGGCAAGGCACTATTACGATGATTATCTAGTGTAGTGTACGTCAATAATATATATTTATGCTACACTTCGCCGGATTGCCATGATCAGGAGGAGAATCGCATGCGACGCGCCATTCCCATCGAGCTCAGCGCCGAGGAGCTCGCCGCCCTGAGCGAGACGGCTCGCTCGAGCCTCTCCAGCGTTCGCGACGCGTTTCGCGCTCGCGTCGTGCTGCTCGCCGCCGAGGGCCGGCGCACCATCGACATCGCCGATCAACTGGACGCGAGCGCCAGCACGGTGGCGAAGTGGAGGAACCGCTTCGCCGAGCGGCGCTTGGCCGGGCTGTCCGACCGTCCTGGGCGAGGGCGCAAGCGGACCTACGGCGACGACGTGGTCAAGCGCATCGTCGAGGACACCCTGCATGACGCTCCCGAACAGGCCACGCATTGGTCGACCCGTGGCATGGCTCAGCACGCCGGGGTGAGCCACGCCACCGTTCACAAGATCTGGCGCGCGCACGGGCTGAAGCCGCATCTGGTCCAAACGTTCAAGCTGTCCACCGACGAGCGCTTCGTCGAGAAGCTGCGCGACGTCGTCGGGCTGTATCTGGACCCGCCTGAGCATGCCTTGGTCCTGTGCGTCGACGAGAAGTCGCAGATCCAGGCGCTGGATCGCGCCCAGCCCGGATTGCCGATGAAGAAGGGGCGCGCCGGAACCATGACGCACGACTACAAGCGGCACGGGACCACCACCTTGTTCGCGGCCCTGAACGCCGTGGACGGCACGGTGTTCGGGCGTTGCTACCAGCGCCATCGGCATGTCGAGTTCCTGCGCTTCCTGCGGGAGATCGACGGGCATGTCCCGAAGGAGCTGGAGGTCCACCTGATCGTGGACAACTACGCCACCCACAAGCATCGCAAGGTGAGGGAATGGTTCGCGCGGCGGCCGCGTTTCCACGTCCACTTCACGCCGACCTCGGCGTCCTGGCTGAACCTGGTGGAGCGGTTCTTCCGGGAGCTGACGGAGCGGCGCGTGCGGCGGGGGGTGTTCCGAAGCGTGCGGGAGCTGACCCGGGCGATCCACGATTTTCTGGATCATCACAACGCCGACCCGAAGCCGTTCTCGTGGAGCAAGACGCCCGAGCAGATCCTGGACAAGCTGGCGCCCCTCCGCGCCAAGCAAGTATAAATATCTATAATTAGATTACACTACACTAGCTTTTGAGATTCCGAATTCTTGGAATGACACAGGTCCCGAAATCTTTAAATCCTACGTTGTGCAGACTTCTAAAAAACCAGTTTCACGCTGCATCCTGATGACTACAGACCCCGGTGATTTAGTTCTGGATCCAACTTGTGGTTCTGGCACCACCGCTTATGTTGCCGAGGAGTGGGGACGGCGCTGGATCACCATAGACACCTCGCGCGTCGCCTTGGCTTTGGCACGATCTCGAATCATGGCGGCGCGCTACCCTTACTACATTTTGGCTGATAGCCCAGAGGGGCAAAAGAATGAATCTGAAATCTCTGGGCGGGCTCCTTCGGGTGACCCTACTTGCGGTGATCTCCGTCATGGCTTCGTCTACAAACAGGTGCCCCACATCACGCTGGGTTCGATTGCTAACAATGCCGAAATAGACGTAATTTGGCGGACCTGGCAAGATACCTTGGAGCCTCTCCGCGCCCAACTCAATAACAGTCTCAGAAAGGCTTGGGAAGAGTGGGAAATTCCACGAGAGGCTGAAAGGGATTGGCCGGATGACGCGGTGTCCGCGCATGAGCAGTGGTGGGAGGCGCGTATCGCCCGACAAAAGAAGATTGATGACTCTATCGCAGGTATGGCGGATACTGAATACCTATACGACAAACCATTCCAGGATGAGACTCGCGTTCGCGTCGCTGGTCCTTTCACGGTCGAAAGCTTGTCCCCGCACAGGATGCTGACGGTCGCTGATAACGATAATCCCCCCCCCCCCCCCCCCCCCCCGCAAGAGGCATCGAATTTCACTGATATGATCTTGAAGAATCTGGCAACCTCTGGTGTCCAGCAGGCGCGCAAAGGGGATCACATCAAGTTCATTTCATTGGTTCCTTGGCCTGGGAACCTCGTCTGCGCCCGAGGGGACTATTTGGAGGGCGATAGTGACAAAGGCACCATACGATGCGCTGGCATTTTTATTGGCCCGGAATTTGGAACGGTCATGCGGGCAGATTTGGTAACCGCCGCGCGTGAAGCTGCCGATGCCGGTTGCGATGTGTTGGTCGCTTGCGCCTTCAACTACGATGTTCATGCCACCGAATTGAATAAGCTCGGGCGAATTCCGATATTGAAGGCGCGCATGAACGCTGATCTGCACATGGCCGATGACCTCAAGAATACCGGGAAAGGAAATCTCTTCGTGATCTTTGGCGAGCCCGACATTGATATCTTGCCGGATGATGACGGTAGCATCCGGGTGCGTATCAAAGGCGTGGATGTTTTCCATCCTAATAGCGGCGAGGTGCGGAGCGACAATGCTGACGGCATCGCGTGCTGGTTTGTGGACACCGACTATAACGAGGAGAGTTTCTTCGTGCGCCATGCTTACTTCCTTGGGGCGCAGGATCCCTACAAGTCCCTCAAAACGACCTTGAGGGCCGAGATTGATGAAGAGGTGTGGGCCACCCTGAAAAGAGACACTTCCCGCCCTTTTCCCAAGCCCGCTTCCGGCCGTATCGCGGTCAAGGCCATCAATCATTTTGGTGACGAAGTGATGAAGGTGTTCCAAGTATGACTGACACCCCTCGCTTGACCTTGGGCTTACCCAAGCCATCCAGAAGCACTTTCATTCGATAGCGATTCTTCACCTTTCACCTTTGGCGATCCACCCCTTGCCAAGCCCGGTTCTCCTTGATCTTCCGGGCGCGTGACCCACAGTCCAGCGCGGCGTTTTCCGCTCGACCGGAGCGGAGGCGCGTTCACATAAAAGAAACATCCCCCGCCTAAACTTTGCCAAGCCGGTTCCGCGCGTTTTTCGCTCGGGTTGACGAGCGGGACGACGGTCGGGAAACCGACCGATTCCAGGCGCCGGGCTGGTGGCTGCCAGCGATCTTTCTACGTCAAGGAACGCGGGCCGCCCGACGGAAATGATGTCAGCGCGCTCTGGGAGGCGAGAGACCGTCATGGCGGGGAGAGCGAGAGGGCGGCCTGAGGCGAGGGATTCCTCAAGCCGTGACGTGGCCGCCCGCGCGTGGGCGCGGATGCGGGTGATCGCCTGTGATGCTGCCGCGGATAAGGGGACGCGGGCGGGAGATCGGGCCAATGGAAAATCCGCCTTGATTCCACCCTCCCTCGCGCGGATGTTTCGTCGCGCGGGCGGCCGTTCTTCCGATCCCGCCATCCTTCCCGCGCCTTCCGAAGGCGTCTCGTCCGAGAGTTGCCTGGAACCCGAGTCCCGAAGTCCGCTTTCTGGAGTGGTCCGGAATTGGGTCCGCTCCCGCATCCCAACTTGGCCGGAGGCGCGCCGCCCGCGCGCTAGGCAGCCGTTTCTGTTCGAGGCGATGGAGCCTCGTCTGCTGCTCAACGGCGAGCTGTCCACGACGTGACCGGGTTGTCTGGCGGCGCGGGGGAGCAGCAGCTCATCGTCAAGATGGTCAAGCAGAGGGAACGGGCCAACGGCGACATGAAGAACGTCAATTACGTCCAGATCGTTGACCGAAACACCGGGAATGTCGTCGCCAAGCAGCGGCTCGCCGATGTCTCCCGAGTTTCCGTCAACACCGGGCGGGGTGACGATTGGGTCACGATCAAGGCGGATTCCTTCCAGGACCTGAGTGATGGCGAGGCGGTTCCGGAGTTTCTCGTCGATACTGGGGAGGGGGATCAAGATCGACTGGAGATCACCCACGGAGGCGACCTGAAGTGGTCGGTCAGAAACGCGGATGCAGGCGCGGTGAGCGGCAATCTCGCGGATGGAGAGACTCGGCTGAACGTCTCTTGGTCCGGCGCGGAGAATTTGGTGGGCGGCGTGGGGAAGGACGAGCTGGCGGTCGTGAAATCGGATTTCACGAGCGTCGCGTTCAGTCACCGCCCCGCGGTCGAGGGGCCGGGAGCGCGCGAGACGGTCCAGCTTAACGGCGCGTCGTTGTCTTATTCGGACTTCGACAGCGTCGAATCCACATGGGTGATCGACCGCTCCGATCAGGAGGCTGCCCAGCGGCTTCTTGTCAAGCGCGTGGATGGTGAGAACGGAAGCGCGCGCTTCGCCGCGGTCGATGCCGATGATCCCGCCGTAGTCGTGGCCGCGACCAGCGCGTCCGACACCACATCGATCATTCTGCGCACCGGGGATGGCGATGATCGGATCGTCATCGACGCGACTTCGTTCGGTGCCCGGCAGTCCGACAGTCCCCAGCCACCCGTGATCATCGTGGATGCCGGACGAGGTCAAGACCAATTGGTCATCACCAACGACGCGAAAACCGATTGGATCGTGGAGCCGGACGGCGATGGCGTGGCGTGGGCCACGGTCGCGGAGGATTCCGGACCGCTGACCGTGGACTTTACCGGAGTGGAGAGTCTCGACGGAGCCGGCCCGACGGATTCTCTCCGCATCAAGCATGTGGCGGGCCCGGCCATCGGCCCGGTGATCGCTCGCGCTAACTTCGAATCCACGGAGCGGGAGATAAATCTCGGAGCCGAGGAGAATGAGGACGAGGAGGACCGGATCGTTCAGGTCAAGCTGGTCGCCGTGGAGACGACCGTGAACGAGGAGACGCGGACCGCTTACTATGTCAAGGTTTACGATTTTCCCACGCTCGACTCCGATCCGGAGGAAATTCACAGTTGGGATCTCTCGGACATTTCCATTCTTCGCGTGACGCTTGGGGGAGGCGCGAACAACCGCGTCGTGATCGACGCTACGTCCTTCGCCAGTTTGCTCGGAAAGAACGCGGCCACGCGGACCCCGTCTTTCATCGTGACGGGAGAGAAAGGCGCGAACGACGTGCTCACGGTGCTTTCCGACGAGAATTCGCGGTGGACCCTGTCCGGCGCGGGCGCGGGCGCGGGCGATGTATCGAGCGCGCTCGACGGAAAGGAGGAGGGATTACGGATCGGATTCACTGGCATCGAGAGGCTGAACGGAGGCAATGGCGAGGACACGCTGGCCTACGAATACACCGATTACGAGTTGATCGAGATGAGCGGCTCTCCAGAGTCGGGCAGCGTGACTCTCGACGACATCACCGTCTCCTATACCGACTTCGAGCTCGTCGAGTCCATTTACACCGTTGACCGAAGTTCGGAGACTGGCGATCTTGATCTCAGGTTCAAGTTGGCCACGGATCCGGATGGCGCCCACCGTATCAAGCTCGTGGACGGGTCGGACCGCGAGTTGGCGGACGTGGAACTTGGGGCCGTTACCCGATTCGTGATCCTGACCGGCTCCGGCGACGATACCGTCACCATTGACGCGGATGGCTTCGATGACGCGTTGAGCATCTCGGAGACCGTCAATCCCCTGCCGATCATCGAGTTCGACGGGGGAGAGGGAAACGACCGCATCGCGATCCTCAATGACGAGGCGACTCTCTGGACTCTGCCGGACTCCGGGGAATCAGGTCGGATGCTGGCCACGCTGGATTCCTACAGCGAGGCGCTGCTGGCCCGATTCACTTCGGTCGAGGAGCTGGGAGGGGGAAGTGGAGAGGACACGGCGCTGGGGGACGCCGGTGATCGAGCATGGTCGGTCACGGAGGCGGGAGCGGCGCGCGTGGGGCCAGCTCTCGACGCGCAGGATCGCGCCACCGCCGCCACCTGGACTCTCCACGGGTTCGAGAAGCTGGCGGCTGGTTCTGGCAAGAACTGGTTCGTGGGCAAGAACGAGGACACGACCTGGACGTTCTCTACGGACGGCAGCTTCGAAGTCTACGGTTTCAAGGCGTACGGGATGAGAGGTATTCGCGCCGGCGGCGCGATTGACGCCATCCAGGGGCCCGGCGTGAACGTCGTCTGGACCCTTGACGGCTCCAATTCTGGAAACCTCCGGTTCGGGGCGGGCGAAGACGGAAGGATGTGGACCGTCGATTTCACCGGGGTGGAGAGGCTACGGGGGGGCCATAACGTAGACCAATTCGTTCTGCTGGCCAACGCCGCGCTCAGTGGCGACCTGGACGGCGGCGAGGGCGGCACCGATGTCCTGATCGTCCGGGATTCGTTGTTCGATAGCGTGTCGTGGCGGGATCGGTTGCTCTCGGCCGGGGCCGTGACTCTGACTCACAAAGGACAGTCATCCGTCATCTCCTGGTCCGGGCTCGAACGGCCCACGTACTCCATCGTTGGGGGCGAGGCGCGCATCGTATGAAGATTAATAGGAATGACTTTCTGCTGGTTCGAAGAGGCGCGGATCAAGTCTCGAACTGGGTGGCTTTTATATTGGCTGGCCTGTTGTGGTGTTTCGTCGGATACTGGATTTTTTGGTAGCCCCGGTTTCAACTTTCAAGCGTGACACGCCCGAAAACCGCGCTGGTTGACCAGCGCGCGAGGCGACGAAGGAGACGACTGGACCAGAAGCGGAGTAACAGGTTGCTGATGGCAATCCGGGGGAGAGTTGGCTATGTTTTGACGACTCGCTACAAAGGAGCCAGAAAAGTAAGGAAAACGCTGGTGAAGGCGCGACTGGGCGCGTGGCGTCATCCACCATGTCAGAGGGTCTCGCTCCGCTTGATCGCGAGGCTAGGGACGGATGGGTGGAAGCGAGCCCGGAGAGGCGATGATTGCCGCCAGTGATGCCTTCCACCCCGCTTTCAGGCGCCTGGAGCGAAATCCCCTATAATCTGCACCTCACTTTTCCGGTTACCCGATTTTCCCCGCCGCAGGCGCATAGGAGAGACCCGATGGCTTTGTCACAAGAAGAACTTGACGCGATCATGGAGCGGAAGGCCAAGATGCGCCGCGAGGCGTATGACCGCCGGAACGCCCAGGAGAACAAGGACGAGATCAGCGCCCGGGCGGTGGGGCGCCTGATGGCCTTGGAGGAGTATGGGAACGCCCGCTCCGTCATGTGGTATATCGACTGCCGCTCCGAGACCCGCACCAAGCCGCAACTGCTCGACGAGGTGGCCAAGGGCGAGAAGAAGATCGTCGTGCCGTACTGCACGGTGGACGAGAAGGGGGAGAACAAGCTCGGCCTGTGGCACATGGAGAGTCTGGAGGAGATGGTGGTCGGCAAATGGAACATCCTCGAGCCTCCGAAAGAGATGTGGGGCAACCCGGACAAGGAGCCGGCGGCGGAGGAGTTGGACATGGTGATGGTCCCGGGCGTCGGCTTCGACCGCGACGGCGGCCGCATGGGCAACGGCCAAGGCTACTACGACCGCTTGCTCGAGCGGGTCCGTCCGGATTGCGCGCTGGTGGCGCTGTGCTACGAATCGCAGCTGTTCGAAGAGATTCTGGTCGCTCCGCACGACGTGTACATGGATTACGTGGTGACCGAGGACGCGGTCTATCGGGGTCGCGGGCGAGACTGATCCATGTCCGCGCGAATCGATGACACTTACGCCGAGGCGTTCCGTAGCCTCTACACTGAGTTTCTGATCACGGCCCGGGACCAGACCTGGGTCCGGCACGCGGTGGACGCCGCGGTCGGGAACGCCGCCAGCACGATTCTGTGTGATTGCGAGGCGGGCCTGGACCGGTTCGTGGGACCGGGGGGAGACGAGTCTTTCGAGACCCCGGACGGACGCCCGGGCGCGATCGTGCAATTGCACGTGCCGCGTTTCTGGAAGGACCGGGTGGAGAAGCTGGAGCGGGCCGCGCTGGTGCGGATCAGCCAGAACGTGCTGACCTGCCCGACGGCTTCCTGCTTCAATCTTTTGGACACCGAGGATCACTTCCAGATGGGCCGGAAGGTCGCCTATTTCGGGAATGGCAAGCAGCGCCGCGTCGAGCGATTCGGGCGAAAGATGTGGTGGGTGCCGATTCTGGGCGGCGAGTTCGTGCTGGACCGCAGGCTAGGGTACGCCGACGGCCTGATGGGCGGCAATCTCTGGTTCTTCGGCGGCGATGTCGATTCCGCGCTGAACGCCGCCATGAAGGGAGTCGAGGCGATCGCCAAGACGCCGGGCGTGGTGATGTGCTTCCCCGGCGGAGTCGCGGGGTCTGGCTCCAAACCCGGCAGCGCGTACAAGTTCTCGATCGCCAGCACCTACGAGAAATTCTGCCCCATGCTGCAGGATGACCCGGAAGTCGAGCGAGGCCTCCCGGAAGGCGTGAGCTCGGTCATGGAGATCATCATTAACGGGCGCGACCTGGAGACGATCATCCAGGCCACCCACGCGGCCATCGAGGCGTCTCGCGACACCGCGGGCCTGATCATGATCTCGGCCGGAAACTACGGCGGCCGCCTTGGAAAGAACCTGATCTATCTCGACCCGGACAAGCAACCCCCCATTGAGTGAGTCCGGGCGGCTGATCGACGGCGACGCGGTCGCGCGCGGAATCCGCGCGCGGCTTGCCGAGCGTCTGGATGCCGCGGCCCCGGTGACCTTGGCGACCGTGCTGGTCGGCGAGGACCCGGCCAGCCAGTTGTACGTCTCCCGGAAGATCAGGGAGGCCGACGAGGCCGGGATCATCTCGCGGCATCAGGCCTTTCCCGCGGACATCGCTCAGGAGGATCTGGTCCAGGCGATCCGGATTTTGGCGGGCGACCCATCCGTGCACGGGATCCTGGTGCAGATGCCGCTTCCGGGCGGCTTGGACTCCGCGGAGGCGCTAGCCGCCATCCCTCCGGATAAGGATGTGGACGGCCTGACGGAAACCAACTTGGGCCGTCTCGCGGCGGGGCTTCCCGGGTTGCGTCCATGCACGCCGTTCGGCGTGATGGAGCTGATCCGGCATTACCGAATTCCGACTTCTGGAGCGCGAGCCCTGGTGGTTGGGCGCTCGCGCCTGGTAGGCGTGCCGATGGCGCTGATGCTGGCCGAGCGTGGGGTGGACGCCACCGTGACCGTGGCGCACTCGCGCACTCGGGGTCTGCGAAGGATCGCGCGCGAGGCGGATATTCTGGTGGCGGCGACCGGCAGTCCCGGAATGATCACGGCGGAGCACGTCAAGCCCGGCGCGGCGGTGTTCGATGTCGGGGTGAACCGCGTGGGCGGGAAGATCCAGGGGGACGTTCGATTCGAGGAGGTCCGGAAGGTCGCGGGACGCGTGACCCCGATGCCCGGGGGCACCGGGCCGATGACGGTGGCTTGCCTGTTGCTCAATACGGCGCGGGCGGCGGCGATGCAGGGAGCGGTCGAGCCTTTCCGTAGTCGCGCGTTTTGAGCCTCAGCCCTAGGGAATCCGCCCGCGGAAGGCGGCATCCGGCCTAATTGCAACAGTTTTCCGCGTACTGTTGCTTTAAGCGGAAATTCGCGCGCGATTTGACGCGGCCGTGGAGAGGTCGCGGGCGATGGCCTCCGCGCTCCATAGGCGCATCCCCTATCTCGCGCTTGAGATCGCGAGGCCGGCACCATGATTATGGGGGTGGGGTATCGGCCTTTCACCACGTGGGAAATTTTCGGGAAACGCGCTCCGAAATTCTTGCGGTCTCATCTGAGTCATTCGTTCAAATACCGAGAATTTTGAGAAGATCGCTCCAGCTATATATCAAAAATATTTATATTTGAAATGATTAATTGTTGAAGATATAATAAACGGCAAATTTTGATAAGTTTTTTGTCAAGAATGGAACGATATCTTTGCCCGTTGCCTCCCTATGGGGTCGATCTCAACACGGTACGGATTTTGAAGGCTCTCGCCAGCGCGAATCGCGCCTTGGGCGAGCTCGCGGGCCGCGCGGCATCCATACCGAATCAGGAAATATTGATCGACACGCTCACTTTGCAGGAAGCGCACGCGAGTTCCGCGGTCGAGAATATCGCGACCACGCAGGATGAGCTTTTCCGAGCAGATGGCGTTCTGGGGGAGTCGAGAGCGTCCGCTGCCACCAAAGAGGTGATGCGGTATCGGCGGGCCTTGAAGAAGGGCTACCGAATCCTGATCGAATCAGGATGGCGGGTCACGGAGCGCGTGATTATAGATGTTTATCGAGAGATCACGGGTCGTCAAGATGGCTTCCGGGAGAAGCCCGCCTACGGGGGAGATCCAGCGGAGCGGAGAATCGTGTATGTCCCGCCGAAAGAGCTCGCCGAGATCAAGAGCCTCATGCGCGCGCTTCTTCGCTATGTCAATGACGTATCCCCGGGGCCACTCGATCCGTTGATCAGGATGGCGCTCATCCATCTGCAGTTCGAGAGCGTTCACCCCTTCTCCGACGGCAACGGGCGCGTGGGCCGAGTCCTGAACGCTCTCTACCTCGCGAAGACGGGCTTGCTGGATCCTCCGATCCTGTACATGAGCCGGACGATTCTCCAGACTAGGGCGAGATACTACCAACTGCTCCAGTCCGCTCGGGAAGAGGACGCATGGGAGGATTGGACGCTATACATGCTCGCGGTGGTCGAGGAGACGTCCAAGGCGAGCATGCGCCTGGTCTCCGGGATCCACGAGCTCATGAAGAAACGCAAGGCGCGGATGCGCGAGGTCTTGCCCAAGTTGTACTCTCAGGATCTTCTGAATAACCTGTTCCGGCATCCGTACACGCGTTCACGGCATGTCCAGCGTGAGCTGGGGGTTTCGCGGGCGACCGCCATTCGCTGGCTGGGTCAGCTCGCGAATGCTGGTCTGGTCGAGAAACGCCGCGCGGGTCGTGGCGACTACTATGTCAACATGGAATTATGCGAGCTTCTTCAGGAGGCTTCGCGCCTCCCGGAATCCGGCGCGCTGATCCAAATCTCAAGGTGACGGTGGGAGAGGCGGGTTCTCTCGCGTCGTACAATTCGCGAAGCCAACGGAAAGGAGACCGCGAGCTATGAGCATAACGCGCATCAGTGTTGATCTGGAAGATCCGACGACTTTCCTCGAGGGGCGGGTCGACCTCGCGGTGGTTGACGGTACTACCGAAGCCGAAATCGCCGCGCAACAGAAGGAAGATGAAATTGAGGCCATGCGGGACGCGGCGCATCAACGTGCCGTGCGAGACGATCCGCGATTGGGAACAGGGGAAGCGCGGGCCGACTGGCGCGGCGCGCGCGCTGTTGCGGGTGCTCGACAAGGCTCCGGAGACCGCTCTTCGCGTACTGACCTGATAAGGCGCCGACCCCGTTCCAAGGGCGTTCTCCCATCATCTCGCTCCGTTTAGCCAATGGTGACCCGGCCGATGAAGCCGGCTTCCGGGGCTCACTTTCAGCCAGTTAACGTGAAGACGATTCCGACGATGGTTCCGAAAATGCCAACGATCACTCCAAAGCCGAGCAAGATGCGCCAGAGCATGATAGAGAGACGATCCTGCATAGCGGAAAACTGATCCTGCATCTCTTTGCGCAGGCCACCAATCTCGCTATGCAATTCGTTGCGAAGCTCGAGCCCCTGCTTCACGATCTCGGCTTTCAAGTCCTTTCGAACTTCCCCTATTTCTCTTCTCAGGTCCCTTCTCGTCGCGAGCAAATCCTCTCTCGTGGCGAGTTCCGCCTGGGAGTCTCGAATGGTCTCGACGATAGCCATGGCTTGTCGCTCCTGGAAGCCTCCGTTCGTCAGTTTCTTCTGCGCTCTCATTGTATCGAACCCGGGCGGTCGCGGGGCGGAATGAGCGGAAGCCTCTTGGGTGGGAATTTGCTGATGATGTTCCATAGTAAAGATCTCCTGATCCGGGTCAAGGGGTGAGGACGGAGCGCGCGGGTCTCGGCCTCCATCCGGCGAGTCTCGGCCTCCATCCGGCGAGTCTCCGACCATGCCCCAAAGCGCGGGAAAACGCAAGCGTAAATGGTCACTTTCTCGTGACCATTTACGCTTGACTTTCCGACCCGCCTGTTGTAGGACGAATGATCGCTTGCGGAATCATGGACTTGCGCGCGGCACTGAGCTGTGAACTCGCGCCAGAATCCAAGACGCCACCCTTCCGTCGCTCCCCGCCCAGGAATCTGGAGTCGCGTCGAAAATACGGATTCGACCGCCGAGCGCGACGCTCGGCTGGGATGCCGTCTTCCGCTCGCGGTCCCGCCGAGGATTTTCGAGGTCGATGCCCTTCTTCCGCCGGATCTCTTCCCGCTCGATATGGATCGGTATCCGCCACGGGCATTTGTTCTCGGTACTGACCAGTTCGATTCGGCGGCGGGTTTGGCGTTATGGAAGCCACGCCCTTTCTCCAGAAAGTCGGTTCGCGAACGCAAACCGCACCGCGCGCCGGGGCGTGATCAATCAGCGTGGAAGGGATGCAGGTCCACCCGAGATCGCTCCAGACAGGCCGCCCGCAGGAATCCGCCCAGAGTTTCGGGCGTTCGAGGCGGGGGCCGGACCGCGGGAGGAGCCGGTCCGCTATCCGGTCAGCCCGAAGTAGATGGCTGACGCGAGGATGGCGAGGCCGACCAGGATCGCGATTGCTCGAAACATGGCTTCTTAACCTTTTCGGTTGATAATAGAGTTAATTTTACTCCAACTTCCTTATCCCGGAGAGATGAGCTCGCTCGCGCTGTTCGCCAAGGTCGAGGGACGCCGCTGTCTGGTGGTAGGGGCGGGCCCGGTCGCGGCGCGGAAGATCGACGCGCTGGCGCGGGCGGGCGCGCCGGTTCTAGTGGTCGCCCCTGAGGCCGTCGAATCGGTGCGCGCGCACGCCGAGGCGGGACGGATCGACCTCCGGACGCGGGAGTTTCAGGACGAGGATCTGGAGGACGTCTTCCTCGTGGTGACCGCCAGCGATGACGCGGCCTTGAACGACCGGGTCGCGGCGGAGGCGCGGGGGCGCGGCTCCCTGGTGAACGCCGCTCATAGAGCCGACGCGGGCGACGTGTTGCTGCCTTCGGTGATTCACCGGGACCCGATCCAGGTCGCGATCTGCACCGACGGGGCCTCGCCGGTGCTCGGGCGACTGTTGCGCAACCATCTGGAGAGCCGGATTCCGGGCGCGTTCGGGAGGCTCGCGGGGATGGTCGAGAGATTCCGCGGCGTGGCGCGGGCGGCCTTTCCCGATCGCCGTTCGCGCCGACGGTTTTGGGAAGCGGTCCTGAGCGGGCCGATCGCCGAGCGGGTGCTGGAGGGCCGCGAGGAGGAGGCGGACGAGGCCTTGCGGCGGGACCTGGAGCGCGGGCGGGCGCCGGAGGCCGGGGAGGTCTATCTGGTCGGCGCCGGGCCGGGCGACCCGGACCTCCTGACCTTCCGCGCCATGCGCCTCATTCAGCAGGCCGACGTGGTGATCTATGATCGGCTGGTGTCGGATCCGATCATGGCGCTGTTGCGGAAGGATATCGAGAAGATCTACGCGGGGAAGGAGCGCGCTCGTCACGTGATCGAGCAGGAATCGATCAACGCCCTGCTGGTCCGCCTGGCCCGGGAAGGCAAGCGGGTGCTGCGCCTGAAGGGTGGAGACCCGCTGGTGTTCGGACGGGGCGGGGAGGAGATCTCCACCCTGATGCAGGAGGGCGTGGCGTTCCAGATCGTCCCCGGCATCACCGCCGCGAACGGTTGCGCCAGCTACGCGGGCATTCCCCTGACCCATCGCGACCACGCGCAGGCCTGCGTTTTCGTGACGGGACACCTGAAGGACGGGAGCGTCGACCTGGATTGGGAGACGCTGGCCCATCCGCGCCAGACCCTGGTGTTCTACATGGGCCTGGCCGGGTGTCCGGAAATCTGCGCGCAGCTGCTTCGGCATGGTTTGGACGCCGACACCCCGGCCGCGCTGATCACGCGCGGCACGATGCCGGACCAGCGGGTGCTGACCGGCACTCTGGCGGACCTCCCCCGGCTGGTGCGCTCGCGGAACGTGGAACCGCCGACCCTCATCGTGGTGGGCGAGGTCGTTCGCCTCCGCGAGCGGCTGCGCTGGTATCGGACCGGATCGGACGTCGCGGCGTCATGACGTCGGCGCCCGAATATGGAGACTCGCGCGGCGATCCGGGAATTCACCTGGAAGATGGCGGAGAGGAAGCGCCCTGATGAACGAATTCCTGTTGGGCTTGCGCCGGAGCTTGACGTTTCTGGGTTTGGGCTCGCCGCCGGTCCCCGACCTTCTGGATGTCGGCATGCCGGCTCCGGCGTTCACCCTGACCGACGAGAACCGGGTGGCCCACCATCTTTCAGATTATTCGGGGCGGTGGCTGGCGCTGTACTTCTACCCGAAAGACGGCACGATCGGATGCGTTATGGAGGCCCGCGGCTTTCGCGACGAGATCGAGCGCTTTCGCGAGCGGGACGTCCGCGTCGTCGGGATCAGCGTCGACGACGCGGATCGGCACCGGCAGTTCATCGACCGGCACGATCTGCCGTTCACATTGCTTTCCGATCCGGGGGGAAGGGTCGCCGGGCGGTATGGAGCGCGCGTCGGGTTGCTGGGGAAGGTTTACGCGAGGCGCCAGACGTTTCTGATCGACCCGGAAGGCGTCATCCGGCACATGTGGAGAACGGTTTCCCCACGCGGGCACGCCGAGGACGTTCTCGCCGTTCTGGATGCCCTCCGATAGGGAGCGGATGGTGGCTCGACGCATCTCGCGCGTGACGACCCGGAGCGGGGACGATGGAACGACCGGCATCGCGGGAGGCGCGCGCCTGTCGAAGGCGGACCCGAGGATTGAGGCTTTGGGCGCGGTCGATGAGCTCAACTGCCATCTGGGGACGTTGTTCGCGCGGGTCCGGGATAGGGAGGCGAGGCGATGGGTGGACGAGGCGCAGCAGGACTTGTTCGATCTGGGCGCCGTTCTCGCGCGGGGGAAGATCGCGTGGAATGGGGAGGAGAAGCTGGCTCGGTTGGACCGTGGCGTTCGGGAGATGAACGCGACGCTGGCGCCGCTCGAGGAGTTCCTTCTGCCTGGCGGCGGCGAGGCGGCGGCGTTGTGCCATGTGGCGCGGGCGGTTTGCCGGCGCGCCGAGCGCCGCGCGGTGGTCTTGGATGACTTGCCGGCGACGGCGCGGATCTACCTGAACCGGTTATCGGATCTGCTGTTCGTGCTGGCGCGGGTCCTGGCTCGGGAAGAGGGAGAGCCGGAACGTTCCTGGCGCGGGGCTTCCGCGCCGTCCGGCGACGCTGGGGTAGAATGAAAGCCACCGTTTTCTCGGACCGCGGGCCGCCGCGAGATTGATGCAGGGGAGTGTTCTCTCCGGCGCCCGCGGGACGAAATCGGGAGGAAGCCGCCGGCGGCGTCGGGAGCGCCGAGAGTTATGAATGCCGCGCTCGTGGAATTCGACCAGGTTCAGAAGAGCTACGACGGCGAGACTCTGGCGGTCGAGAACCTCAACCTGAGCATTCCCCGTGGCGAGTTCATGACCTTGCTCGGACCTTCCGGCTCGGGCAAGACGTCTAGCCTGATGATGCTGGCCGGCTTCGAGACCGTGACGAACGGGGAGATTCGCCTCGCGGGGCGCCCGGTGAACTCCATGCCTCCCCACCGGCTGGGTATCGGGGTCGTGTTCCAGAGTTACGCCCTGTTCCCGCACATGACGGTGCGCGAGAACCTCGCGTTTCCGCTCCGGGTGCGCCGGGTCGCGCGCTCCGAGATCGAGGAGCGCGTGCGCGAGGCCCTGCGCATGGTAGAGATGGAGCGCTTCGGGGGTCGTCGGCCGTCCGAGCTTTCGGGGGGACAGCAGCAACGCGCCGCGCTGGCGCGCGCTTTGGTGTTTCGCCCGGAGCTGGTGCTGATGGACGAGCCCCTGGGCGCGCTGGACCGCCAATTACGCGAGCACATGCAGTACGAGATCAAGCGCTTGCATGATCGGCTGGGCGTGACCGTGGTCTACGTGACGCACGACCAAGCCGAGGCGCTGACCATGTCGACGCGCATCGCGGTGTTCAAGGACGGATCCATCCAGCAGGACTCCGACCCGGAGACGCTCTACGAGCGTCCGGAGACGGCTTTCGTCGCCCGCTTCATCGGGGAGAATAACCGCCTGTACGGTCGCGTGGAGAGAATCCGGGGCGATGTGGCGGAGGTCGAGATCGAGGATTCCGCTCGGGGTCAGGCCCTGGCGATCAACTGCAGCGGCATGGGAACCCCGACCACGCTGTCGATTCGCCCGGAGCGGGTGTTCATCGGAGACAAAGGGGAGAATCGCTTCGACGCGGAGGTGGAGGAGCTGATCTATTTGGGCGACCATATTCGCTGCCGCATGCGCGTGCTGGGCCACGACGATTTCATCGTCAAGATGGCCAATGCGGCGGACCACGAGCGGTTGCGGGTCGGGCAGAAGACGCGGGTCAGCTGGAACACCGAGGACTGTCGCGCGCTGGATGCGTTACCATGATGGGAAGTTCAAGGACGTTCGCGAGGAGCTCCGTGAGATATTTATCCTTCCTTTCCGCCGCGGGGCTTTCGCTCGCGACCGGCGTCGCGCCCGCGGGCGATCTGACCATCGTCTCCTTCGGCGGCGCCTACACAAAAAGTCAGGTCGAGGCCTACCACAAGCCGTGGATGGCCCGCACGGGCCACAGGATCCTCTCCGAGGACTACAGCGGTGGCCTGTCCGAGGTCAAGGCGCAGGTCGAGGCCGGTCACGTGACCTGGGACATTCTGGATGCCGAGTCCGCCGAGGCGATCTTGGGCTGCGACGAGGGCCTGCTCGAGGAGATCGATCCCGCCATCCTGCCTCCGGCCCCCGACGGAACGCCCGCCGAGAAGGATTTCGTCGAGGGCGCCATTGGCGACTGCGCCATTGGCACCGTGGTGTGGTCCACCATCTTCGCCTATGACGAATCTCGGCTGTCGCCTCCTCCGACCACGATCCAGGACTTCTTCGATCTGGAGAAGTTTCCCGGCCGGCGCGGCATGCGCAAGACTCCCAAGGTCAACCTGGAGATCGCGCTGGTGGCCGACGGCGTCGCGCCGGAGAAGGTCTACGACGAGCTGGCGACCCCGGAGGGAATCGACCGCGCTTTCGCCAAGCTGGACAGCATCAAGGAGCACGTCCTGTGGTGGGAGGTGGGCGCGCAGCCGCCGCAGCTGCTGGTTGATGGCGAGGTCGTCATGAGCACGGCCTACAACGGGCGCGTCTTCAACGCCTTCGCGGCGGAAGGCCAGCCGCTCGCCGTGGTCTGGGACGCGCAGGTGATGGCGATCGACAAATGGGCGATCGTGAAGGGCGCCCCGAACATGGAGCTGGCGCTGGACTTCATCCGGTTCGCTTCCATGCCCGAGAACATGGCGGTGCAGGCCTCGTGGATCTCCTACGCGCCGGCGCGCGAGTCCGCCGCCCGGATGGTGGATGGCTACCACGCCGATCCCGACTTGAAAGTGGGGCCGCACCTCCCCACTTGGCCAGACAACAGGAAGACGGCGATTTGGCACGACGATGAGTTCTGGGCGGACCGCGTCGACGAGCTGAACGAGCGCTTCAACGCTTGGTTGATCGAATGAGCGGGTTCGCGAGAGCGCTCGCGCTTCTCCTCGCCACCGCCGGGCTCGCGGCGCCGGGCGCGCGGGCGGGCGACCTGACCGTGGTCTCCTGGGGCGGCTCCTACGGCAAGAGCCAGCTGGAGGCGTACTACAAGCCGTGGATGGCCAGCACCGGTCACCGGATCCTCTCCGAGGACTACAGCGGCGGCATGTCCGAGGTCAAGGCGCAGGCGCTGGCCGGTCACGTGACCTGGGACGTCGTGGACATCGAGGTCGCCGAGGGGATTCTGGGTTGCGACGAGGGGCTGCTCGAGGAGATCGATCCCGCTATCTTGCCGCCCGCTCCGGACGGGACCCCCGCCGAGCGAGACTTTTTCGAGGGCGCGATCCGTCCATGCATGATCGGGAGCGTGATCGGGTCGGTGGTGTTCGCCTACGACCGGAGCCGGTTTTCGCCGGGGCCGACCTCCATCCGGGATTTCTTCGATCTGGAGAGATTTCCCGGAAGGCGGGGCCTGCGAAGAAGCCCCAAGGCCACGCTCGAGATGGCGCTGGTCGCCGACGGAGTGCCTCCAGATCAGGTGTACGAGGCGCTGGCGACCCTCCAGGGAGTCGACCGCGCCTTCGCCAAGCTGGACCGCATCAAGGACCAGGTGGTGTGGTGGGAGACGGGTTCCCAGCCGCCGCAGTTGCTGGCGGACGGAGAGGTGGTGATGAGCACGGCCTACAACGGGCGGATTTTCAACGCGTTCGCGCTGGAGGGACGCTCCCTGTCCATCGTGTGGGACGCGCAGGTGATGGCGATTGGCTACTGGGCGATCGTGAAGGGCGCTCCGAACCTGGATCTGGCGCTCGACTTCATCGCGTTCGCCTCGAGGCCCGAGAACATGGCCGTTCAATCGTCGTGGATTTCTTACGCGCCGGTGCGCCACGCGGTCTCCGAGATGGTGGGAGCCTATCACTCCCGGCCGGACCTGGACATGCGGCCGCATATGCCAACTTGGCCGAGCAACATGAAGACGGCGATCTGGGAGGACGCGGAGTTCTGGGCGGACCGCTTGGATGAGATGAGCGAGCGGTTCAACGCTTGGCTGATCGAGTGACGCGCGCCCGGGATTCGGAACGCCGCTCAAGCGCCTGATCCGTGGCCTCGCCCGCCTCTGCCGAACCGGTGCTCACCGCGGACGGCGCGCCGCTCAAGACGCGACTGGCGCGGGCGCTCCTGGCCCGCCGAATCCGGGCGCTGGGCCTGACCCTGCCGTTGCTGGCCTTCCTGCTCGCGTCCTTCGTCGTCCCGGTGCTGCTGTTCCTGTGGCAGGGGGTTCATGACGACACGTACGCGCGGCACATGCCGAGCAGCGCTTCCCTGCTGGTGGCGTGGGACGGCGAATCGGAACCGACCGAGGAGATGTGCCGGGCGCTGGTGGAGGACTTGGCGCAGGCGCGAAAGGACAAGACCATTGGCAAGGTCGCTACCCGGGTGAACCGGGAGTTGCCCGGGGGAAGGTCGCTGCTCACCTCCACGGCGCGCAAGGCGGCGCGCCTCGAGGCTCCTTGCAAGGAGGCGTTGGTCGACCTCAAGCCCGCGTGGGGCCAGATCGAGACCTGGCGGGCGCTTCGCGTCGCCGCGGCGCGGTACACGCCATCGTATCTGGCGGCCTCGGTGGATCTCAAGTACAGTGGCGATGGCTCCGTTCGCCGGCAGGACGAGAGACGGCGCATCCACCTCGCGCTGCTTTGGCGCACGATAGAGATCTCCGCTCTGGTCACGCTCTTTTGCCTTTTGCTGGGCTACCCGGTGGCGCATCTCCTGTCCAGCCTCACGCCGTATCGCGCGAACCTGTTGCTGATCCTGGTGCTGTTGCCGTTCTGGACCTCGATTCTGGTGCGCACCACCGCCTGGATCGCGATCCTGCAGGGCAGCGGAGTGCTGAACGACCTGCTCGTGGCGTTCGGGGTGATCGGAGAGGACGGCCGGTACAGCATGGTCTACAACCGCACCGGGACCCTGGTCGCCATGACGCACATCCTCCTGCCCTTCATGATTCTGCCTCTGTACGCGGTCATGCGAACCATCCCGCGGGCGTACGTCCGGGCGGCCCGAAGCTTGGGCGCGAACGGTTGGGTGGCGTTCTGGAAAGTGTATCTTCCGCAAACCTTGCCGGGGGTCGGCGCGGGCGTGGTGCTGGTGTTCATCCTCGCTACCGGCTACTACATCACCCCGGCCCTGGTGGGAGGCCAGGACGGGCAGATGATCTCCAACCTGATCGATTTCCACATGCGGCGCTCTCTCAACTGGCCCTTGGCGGCCGCCATGGGGTTCGTGCTGCTGGTCCTGGTGATGTTTCTGTTTTGGCTATACGACCGCGTGGCTGGCATCGACCGGATGAAACTCGGCTGACGGATGCTCGAGGCCGTCCGCCCTCCGGTTCGGCTCGCCGCGGTCTGGTGTGGTGCGGCGGGCGCCTTGGTCGGCGCGCTCACGGCCTACGGCGACGTCTCGCTAATGCTGCCGTACGCGTTGGCGGGCGCGGCGCTGTTCGCCGCGCTGTCGGTCCCGGCCGCGGTTCATCCCGAGTCGCCCCGAGCGGCGCGCGCGCTATGTATGCTCGCGCTCGCGCTGGCGGGATTCGCGACGCATGGCGTGGGCCTGGCCTTGCTGATGCTGGCGGTGGGCTGGGTTTTGGCCTCGGCCGCCGTCTGGCTCGCGACCGGACGCTATCGAGAGAGCCTGCCGGAGCACGCGGGGCCGCGCGAAGTCTCCCTGTTCTACGCGTTCCGGGGCCTCTGCGCGTTGATCTTCCTGTTTCTGGTGGCGCCGATCTTCGTCGTGATTCCTCTGTCCTTCAACCAGGAGCCATATTTCAGTTTCACCGAAGGCATGCTGACGCTGGATCCAGACGCTTTCAGCCTGCGCTGGTACGCCGACATCGCGCGCAACGGCATGGTGGCGCCGGACGCGGAGGTTGGCTGGTGGTCCGATATGTGGAACAACGCGCAGTGGGTGCGCTCCATCAAGAACAGCTTTCTCATCGGCGTGCCGGCGACTCTGCTGGCCACGGCGCTCGGGACCATGGCGGCGGTCGGCCTCAGCCGCTCGGAGATGCCGTTCAAGCGCGTGGTGATGGCGTTGCTGATCTCGCCGATGGTGGTGCCCCTGGTGATCACCGCCTCCGGTCTGTTTTTCGCGTTCAGCCAGGTTGGCCTCGCCAAGACCTACACCGGGCTGATCCTCGCGCACGCGGTGCTCGGGGTCCCGTTCGTCGTTATCACGGTCACGGCTTCCCTGGCCGGGTTCGACCATACCCTGGCGCGCGCCGCGGCCAGCTTGGGCGCCTCCGCGTCGCGGACGTTCTTCCAGGTGCAGACTCCGCTCATCCTGCCCGGCGTGGTCTCTGGCGCCCTGTTCGCCTTCATTACCTCGTTCGACGAGGTGGTGGTGATTCTGCAGCTCGGCGACGTAGCCCAGCGGACGATTCCGCGGCAGATGTTCTCCGGGCTCCGGGAGCAGATCTCGCCGACCATCCTGGCGGTGGCGACGATTTTCGTCTTGATCTCGATTCTTCTGCTGACGACCGTCACTCTCTTGCGGCGCCGCGCCGAGCGGCTGCATGGCCTGTCCGCGAACTAGATGATCTCGGGCCTGGGACCTGATTGCAGCGATAGGGTGACGCTTGATGGTGTCCCTTCGCGATTGCCCCGCGCGGTCATGAAGGTCATGCCACCTCGGTGTTAGACGGTGATTGTCCCTGGACAGGAATAGGGATATTCAGTGCTTGCGGCGAGAGTTGCCGCCCCCACGCAACCCCTCTTGAGTTTTCGAACACCTTGCAAAAAAGGGTCTTGTCGAAGAACAACGTGTATTGATGATACAAACTTCGAATCAAATCGGCAAGGCGGCCATCCAGAACTGTGACCGGAATCCCGATTCTTCTTGCCGCGGCTGCATCAATGCTTCTCCCATGACTCTTGTGCAAATCCCAGTTGCTGAAGAATTCGACAGCTTCGTTAATCTCTTCTGAACTGGATTCGCGCATCGCATACCGTGTCAGCCAAACTTGCGCTAGTTCTTTCGATAGCTCATTCGCGCTACGGCACTGCTCAAGCAGGTGGAGGTCATACTTTTGCAACAATGGAACATATGCCGTTAGCGCTTTTGCGCCCTCCCTCGCCAATCGTTCCTCCAGTCTTTCAAATCCCCGAAGAATTGCCCGAGCTGGGACTCCACCCAGCTGAGGATCAATCGGTCCAAGAGTGCCTTCCGGGAGCATGAGTATTTCATCCCCGGCAAGGCACATGAGAGTAGCGGCACTGTAGGCATTAGATGGGATTATGAACCGAAGTCCATCAAACCGTTCTCGCAAGCGTCGAACAATTCGTTCGGTAGTTTCTGCGGAACCACCATTGGAAGTGACAAAGACATCAGCCTTGGTCCCGTCGACGGAATCGATTAGATCGCTGAAGCCTACCAAATCCCCGTCCTCTATGGAGACAGGGATTCCGGTAGCCACATTCGACGTTTGGGTCGCGTAGCAAAGTAAAGGCCTGTTTGTCTCAGACTGAATTCGCTTGATGACGGTCAGGCGAACTTGGAAAAGGTCAGCTCCCTGCTTTTCCAGGAACTCCTGAAGCTTTCCGTATGATCTTGGAAGTGGATCAGGGCACTCATCGCCCACAACAATACCCGGTCCTTCCGGGGTAGGACCGGCTTCCTCCGCCATTACTGGTGATCGCCTCTAGAGTTGAGGCCAGGAATCAGACTCACAATCTTAGTAGACGAAAAAGTAGAGCGCGTGGCTGTGGGTTGCTGTCCCATTGAGATGAGAGCTTGTTCGTGAACTTCCGCAGCCTCACGGTAAACCTCCATGATCTCATTGACTGTCGAGTCAGATTCCTGAATCCTAATCAACCGATCTGTCCAATTCTCCATGATTCTCCCACGTCTCCTAACGTTATCTCCAGTTCAATACTAGCTTGACCTATGCGCTATAGCGCATATGGTCAAAGCATTATACGCACGGAAGAGTGTAGCACACGGCCCTAGTGCCCGCCACGAAGAGGAATGATGTAGTACTTAGCAGAA
The DNA here is from genome assembly GCA_965116025.1 of uncultured candidatus Poriferisulfidus sp. Classification (GTDB taxonomy): domain Bacteria; phylum Pseudomonadota; class Gammaproteobacteria; order Poriferisulfidales; family Poriferisulfidaceae; genus Poriferisulfidus. Next base: position 585,021 of record OZ220480.1, on the reverse strand, counting down.
AATTATAACGCCTATTCATCCTCTTGATTCTTATGGGTTAATCTCCATATCGTCAGGGCGAGGAATCGCCCGGGCCGCGCGGGTTTTGGCGGCTTTCCCCATTTTCCCGTGATTTCGCCCTGATCTTCGAGGATTCCCAATGAGAAAGTTCGATATCCCGCAACTCCAGTTCGGCCAGATCGAGATCCTGGACGTCCAATTCGACGATCATTGCCACGTCCTGCGGGAGAAGGCGGAGGCGTTGCTGGAGGGCTTGCCTGAGCGCGTGTGGCGGGGGCGCCGGTCGATTCTGCGCTTTCTCTGGGCTTCGCCGAGACGCTGGTTGACCAGATGGGGCATTGTGGCCTGGATCGGGCGTGGATGCACGGGAAGGGGGCTTCGCGCGGAGTGTGGTGCCATCGGTGATGACGGCCAATCTCAAGCGACTGGGGTGGCTGTTGCTGGCGCGTGAGCGGCTGTTACGGGAATCCCGCCGGCGCGAGCGAGCCTTCGCCTGGCGGTCTGAGCGCCGCGTCCAGAATCTCGAGTTCCCCGCGCCGCTTCCGGCTAGGAAGCCGATGCCCGTTCTTCCTCGCGAGAATGCCTGCTGGCGTGACGGACGGCGCGAAATCATGCGAAAATCCTCCGGTCGGGGATTTTCTGCCAAGCACTACATAATTCCCCCACGAAACTATAAGGAATTAAGGGTCTGCAGATTTCCATATCATCCGTGCATCTTTAGGAACTGATCATGTCATCATTGAGACTTAAGGCTGGCACGAAACGGGTCGTGGTGGTAGATCTGAGCATGAAGATCAGGAACGTTTCCCACAAAGGGCTTCGCCGATTTGTGGAGCGTGATGACGTGACGGGTCTCCCCTCGGAGGTGAGGACGAGGCTACGTCGGATCATGGCCTTCATCCAGGACATGGAGCGGGAGGACGAGTTGCGGACGGTCGCGGGCTGGAGGGCGCGCAGACTGACCGGTGATCGAAAAAACGCTTGGAGCTTGTCCGTGACGAGGAACTGGCGGATCACGTTCTTGGTGGACCGGGAAGAGGGCGAGATCGTGGACTTGAACTTTGAAGATTATCACTAGGAAGACGCCATGAGCGCGACCCGGGGAATCCGAATGAAGAGGCCGGCTCATCCGGGAGGGTTCGTGAAGAGCGAGGTTGTGGAGCCGCTGGGTCTGTCGGTCACCGACGCGGCGCGGACGCTCGGGGTCACGCGTCCCGCGTTGTCCGCGTTGTTCAACGAGCGCGCGCGCCTATCGCCGGAAATGGCGATCAGAATCGAAAAGGCGTTCGGCGTTCCCATGGACACGCTCATGAGAATGCAGAATAGCTACGATATCGCCCGAGCTCGCGCGCGAGAAGCCGAGGTCAAGGTCGCTCCGTACTGTGGGAATTCCGCTTGAGACGACCGCGCGGGTTTTCAGCGGGGCGGGACGTTCGGGAAGAAGACCCGCTCTTCGCCAATCCGGAAATCCGTGATCGCCCGCTGTCCGTCCTCTGATAGCAGCCACTCCGAGAACGCTTGGGCCAGTCTCCATTTAACATGGGGGTGGCGGTCGGGACTGACCACGATGACCCCGTACTGGTTGTGCAGTAGCGGATCGTTTCGATACAGCGCGACCAAGTCTTGCCGATTGCCGAACGCGGCCCAGGTGGCTCCGTCGCTCAGTACGTAGGCATGCCGCGCGGCCGCGGTGTTTAGTGTGGGCCCCATGCCGGCGCCGGCTTCCCAGTACCAGTCTCCGCTGGCGGGACGCACCGGGATCTTCGCTCTGGCCCACAGTTCCAGCTCCCTCTTGTGAGTTCCGCTGTCATCGCCGCGGGAGACGAACGTGGCGCCTGAGCGCGCGATACGGCGCAGGGCTTCCTCCACGTTGCCCGCGGTCGAGACCCGGGCGGGGTCCTCGCGCGGTCCGATCAGGATGAACTCGTTGTACATCAAGTCGTTCCGCCTCAGCCCGTAGCCCTCGGCGACGAAGCGGTCCTCCGATTCGCGATGGTGAACGATCAGCAGGTCGGCGTCGCCACGCATCGCGTTGCGAATAGCCTGTCCCGTTCCGACAGCCACGACCCGGAAGCGCACTCCGGATTTTTCTTCGTAGATCGGTAGCAGATAGTCGTAGAGACCCGAGTGGTCCGTCGAGGTGGTGGACGCGATGGTCAGGAACTCCGATTCCGCTATCGCGGGAGAGATGGCCAGGCAGCTGGCGGCAAGGGAAAACAGGAAGCGCATGAATTTACGAGATGATTTCGGAGCGGGTCGGGTGGGCGACGAAATCGCGCAGCGCGCCGTCTCCCTGGTAGTTCAGGAAATCCTCAATCGAAAGATGGGCGCTTAGGCGACCGTATTCCAGGAACAAAACGTCGTTCGCCAGATGACGGACCTGATTCATGTCGTGGGTAGCCAAGAGGACTCGAACGCCTTGGGCGACGACCCGCTGGATCATGGATTCGATTTCGCGGGTGGCGAGGGGGTCCAGTTCCGAGGTGGGCTCGTCCATCAGCAGGGCTCTCGGCCGGGTGACCCAAGCTCGCGCGATCGCCAGTTTCTGGCGCTCGCCCCCGGACAGGACGCGGGCGTTGCGCCCGGCCACTTCGGTCAGCCCGCAGAGCTCGATGGCTTCCTGAACGAGTCGCCGGCGCTCGGCGCCCGGGACTCGTCGCAACCGCAAAGCGTAGTCGATGTTGGCCCGCGCGCTACGGTTGAGCATGGCGGGCAGCTGGAAGACCATGGCTTGCGAAGGCAGGGCTTGGGCTGGCGTGAGGCCGCCCCATCGAACGAAGCCGGACGCGGGAGTCAGCATGCCGTGGAGCAGGCGTAGCAGAAGGGTTTTGCCGGAGCCGTTCGGGCCGAGTATCGCGGTGCATCCCTTCTCTTCCAGCTTGAGCGAAAGCCCCGACAACAGCAGCTCCCCGTCAACGACGAAATCTAAGCCGGAGACCGTTAGGGGAAACAGGGATTTCGGATGGCGCCGCATCATCGGGGTCCCACGTCAAGCCTGCGCAACTGGTGCAGCAACAAGGTCAGCAGCATGGCGATCAGAATCAGAACGATGCCGAGCGCCAAGGCTTCGGTCAGGTTGCCGCGACTGGTTTCGTAGGCGACCGTGGTGGTCATCACCCGGGTTACATGGTTGATGTTTCCCCCCACGATCATGACGGCGCCAACTTCCGCGTTGGCGCGCCCGAACCCGGCCAGCACGGCCACGAGAAGGCTGGTCCGAGTTTCCCAGAGCAGGGTCGCGACGCGTTGCCATCGCGCCGCGCCAAGGGAACGAAGCTGCTCGTCATATTGCCCATGCGCGTCGGCGATGACTTGGCGCGACAGGGCGGCGATGATGGGCGTGACCAGCAGGCATTGCGCGATGATCATCGCGGTCGGGGTGTATAGAAGCCCCAGCACCCCGAGAGGTCCGGAACGCGACAGCCAGAGATAGACGATCAACCCGACCACGACGGGCGGAAGGCCCATGAAAGCGTCGATGACGAGCGCGACGAACGCGCGGCCCGGGAATCGCCTCACGGCCAGCAATCCCCCCAAGGGAACGCCGATCACGGTGGCCAAGCCAACGGCGGTCAGCGTGACGAACAGCGACAGCCGGATGATTTCCAGAAGGTCGGGATCCAGCCCGGTCAGCATGCCAGCCGCGGCGATCAGGGCGTCGCTGAAATCGCTCATGGCCTCGGGACGAGGGAGGACGGTGGCGCGACTCCGACTTTCGCGCTGATGAAAATCGCTTGACCGTCGTCGAAGTGCAGCGCGAGCAGGGTTTCGTCTCCGACATGAAGGGAGCGCTTGGGCCCTTTCAGCAGGAAGGTCGCGCCGTTCGGCGGCAACTCGGTGGACGCGTTGGCCTCGACGATGATGTGGGGAGGAGAGGTGGATTCTTCGCCCACGCTCGCGCGGAGTTCCGCGCGTAGAAAATCCGTCGCCATGACATGCCGCAACGTTCGCGCTTCATCGGTTCTGTTGCGCACGGTCACGCCGCAGGTGGAGACGCCTTCGGCGGAGGGCGTGGTAACCCAGGCTCGAGAACCCGTCAGGTCGGTGCCTTCCCCGCTGCATGCGGATAGCGGGAGAGACGTGGCCACCGCAAGAATGGCGGCAAGCGGGACCCCCTGCCGTGCCGGATGAAGCTTCGGGCGCATGGTTTTCTGGGCGAAGGTTTTCCAGGGCCTCCTTGACGCGAGCGCGAGACCCCGCGCTCGCGCGAAGCGAGGGCTGGCACGGGATCTTATTTTATGACCGAGCGGAGTAGAATGGGGAACGCGGCATGAGGAAAAAACCATGAGCTTGAAAAAGAAAGACAACGACGCGGTCTACACGGACGAGGAGATCAAGGCGCGACTCGAGGAGGAGTTGCCCGAATGGTATCTGGAATCTGGCTGGATTCGCCGGAAATATCGCACGGCGAGCTGGAAAGGCACGCTCATGGCCGTGACCACCATCGGCCACCTCGCGGAGCTGGCCTGGCACCATCCGGATCTGACCGTCTCATACGCGTTCGTGATCGTCAAACTGACCACCCATTCGAAGAAGGGAGTGACCAACCGGGATTTCGAGCTGGCGGCCCGAATTGAGGAGGCCATGACATGGCGTCCCCCCGAGGGTTCGGCGCTGGAAGGCACTCCGGACGATCCCCGGTTCGCCTATCTTCGCCACAACTGATCTCTCGCTGGAGCGGGGGACGTTCGCGGCGAGCGGCAAGAGGTCGCGGGGGCGGCCACGCGCGGGATTACGCAAGACCGCACGGTCTGTTCTCGCTGTTCGGGGTGATGGTGCCGAGAAGAGGACTCGAACCTCCACGGGGTCGCCCCCACTGGCACCTGAAGCCAGCGCGTCTACCAAATTCCGCCATCTCGGCACGGCGGGCAATCCGCCTAGCGGGCAATTTTACCGTACCCTGCCGTTTGGTCGCGCTGGACTTTTCGAAATAGACGCTCATTCCGTGGAGAAATCGCCTGCGTTTCGTCCAGCCCTGATTCCTTCATGGCCTCCAGGGAGCGCGATGGCATCTCGCCACGGTTTCATGGAAGCCTTTCCGATGTCGGTTGAGGCGAAGGCCGTCAGGGCTAGTTGACGGTCGAAGAGGGTTTCCGTACGGGTTGTGCTGGCGTTACTGAGAAATGTGACCGCTCCACGAGATGCTACCAATTCGCGTATCGACGCGTCAAACCCCCATGAATTTCTGCGTGCAGTAGCCCGTGAGTCGTATGTCTTTACCACCAAGGGACGCCGCCACCGCGGTGGGGCGCGCACGTTATTCGATAATCCTCTTGTCTCTCAGGATTCCAAAATATCCATCCTCGCTCAGAGTGCAGTTCGCCAGTTTCAGTGCTTGCTCCTTGTTGATTTTTAACTGCTTCGGCAGGTGGTTGTGTGGGGCGTCTTTGCTTGAACGGCTGATTCCATATTGGATTTCTAGACTTTCTTCTTTGTATAGAACCACAATGTCGTGGCGTCGACCACGTTTTGGTTTCACACCGAACTTCGCCGCAATTTTTCTCGCGTGCTTTTGAGATAATAACGGCATTATTCATCAGCCAGTATGTATTGCCGCAATATGGCCAGATCCTTTTTCGGGCCTTTCCCCAGCTTGTCTTCTTCCAGAAACAATTCGAACACATCTAGTATGTAGTGGCTTAGATCCTCTTTCGCCGCTTCCCGGTTTTCTCCAGTTATGCTGATATTGGCCTCGCTGAAGCGAGCGATAAACACGCCGGTCTCGTCTTCTTCAATGGAAACGGGGATGAATTTAATGAGCTTGTATCTGCTATCCGGTAACTCCTTGATAAATAAGTTCTCTGATGATCGGATGTCACTCCATGTTGCGGCAAAGAGATGGAGTGCGCTGACGAAATTCAAACTCCCTGATATCCTGATATCAGGAGAGGCGGAAACCGGATTCCCAACACGATAAATATAGGTCGAGTCCGTCGAGACGCTAATCGCTTCAAACATCTTTCGCGTCCTTCTTGGTCAGGACTTCATGTCTTGAAGTTTCTCTTGCAACCATGCGACGATGTTTTCCAACGATGCCGCATCGACGAGAATGCTGGCCTCAATCCGGCGAATTACCACGAGGTTTCCGTCTTCATTTGGCGAATGTGGGTCCATATCCTCAGTTTTCACAGCGAGGATGTTCGGGTTTTCCGTCTTTGTGGCATCACACAGTAATGTGCTTTTCGTTTTCCTGAATTCCGAAAAGAAACTCACGTGAAGCATTTTTCCTCGAGTCACCAACCCTTGCGCCCCTTCCACATAAGAAGGATTGGTAGAATCATCGGGATTCGCATACTCAATGAGTACGCCTTTTGGCTGTTTTGGCACGGTTGGTTTCCCGCGTCAATATGGAACCTTATTTTAGCATGCCACTCCGACTCCGATTTCTCGTAAATGGAAAGCAAAGCCGATTTTTCGCTTTTGGGTGTTCGCCAGAAGGTGGATGCCTTCTCGGACAGACCGAACGTGTCGACTTAGCGCGACAATGATGACGTACTGATGATATAGTAGTCTCCACTCAGCGAGGATGCTGTTATCGAGTTGCTGCAAACGATACGACTTTAGCGATTCGTTTTCACTGTTGCCCTTGATGCCCACGCCTTGAGTGATGTATCGGTTCCCGGACGAGAGATAAGGTTGTTCCCGCGGAGTCAGCGAGCGACGATCATGAGCGCGACTACTTGCCATTCTAAAATGGTCAAGATTCGGATGCCCGAGATTCCTCCACCGTTTCGGTTTCGTCCAGAGCCATGCCGGTTATTGGGCGACGAGGGAGAAGCGGGCGTTTTGGGCCAGATTGATTTGACGGGCGCTTTGGCGAACAAATAGGTCGCTTCGTTCCCCCATCGCTCCGACGACCTCCTCGCGCTCAAGCTTCAGGATCATGGACACGGTCTTCATCAAGGGACTCAAGGCGAAAGCCGTGATTGGCGTGTTCGACTGGGAGAAGCGAATTCGCCAAAACCTGCTTCTGGACATCGACCTTCGGGCGGACGTGGCGGGTGCGGCGGCCAGCGACGCGCTGGAGGACGCCGTCGATTACAAGGCGATCAGCAAGCGCGTGGTGGAGTTCGCGGAGGCTAGCCAGTTTCAGCTGGTCGAGACGTTGGCCGAGGCGGTCGCCGCCATCATCCAAGAGGAGTTCAAGGTGCGCTGGGTGCGAGTGCGGATCGCCAAGCCGTTCGCGGTTCGCGCCGCGCAGGAGGTTGGCGTCGTGATCGAACGGGGAGATTGATGGAGCGGGTGTACGTCAGCCTCGGCAGCAACATCGACCGGGAGCGCAAGGTCGCCCAAGCTCTGGAGCGGCTGGAGGATCACTACGGCCCCCTGACCCGGTCCACTCTGTACGAGTCTCCGGCGCTGGGGTTCGAGGGGGACGATTTCCATAATATGGTGGTGGCGTTCGAGACGCGGGACCATCCTCATATCGTCAACGAGGTCTTGTCCAAGATCGAGACTGAGCTGGAGCGGGTGCGCGGCAAGGACCGCTTCGCGTCCCGCACGATCGATCTGGATGTTTTGCTCTATGGCGACTGGGTTCTGGGGGATGGGGTTTTGTCTCTTCCGCGCGACGAGATATTGGATCACGAATTCGTGCTTGGTCCCTTGGCGGAAATCTGCGGAGACCTGAAGCACCCGGTTTTGGACGTGCCCATCGAGCGGTTGTGGAGGCGGTGGCGAGAGGAAAGGCCCATCACCTTGCGCGCCGTGTCAGATCCATGGCGTGAGGCTACGCCCGCCGTCGACGGTCACGATCTCTCCGGTCAGGTAGCCGGCGTCCCGGATCAGGAATAGCGCGGCGCGGGCGATGTCGTCCGGATGTCCCAGCCTTTTCAGAGCTGTGCTGTTGATGATGGCCTGCCGGTCCCGGCCGTCTTCTTCTTCCGGCCACAGGATCGCCCCAGGCGCTATTCCGTTGACGCGAATCTCTGGCGCGAGTTCCAGCGCGAGGCCGCGAGTCAGCCCGGCCAGGGCGGTTTGGCTGGTGCTGTAGGACAGGTATCCCGGTAGCGGGCGCGCCGCGTAGATATCCAGAATGTTGACGATGCAGCCTCGCGTTTCGCGCAGATGCGGAGCCGCCGCCTCGGCCAGAAGCCAAGGGGCGCGCACGTTCACCGCCTGGATCTCTTCCCACCGCTTCGGATCCGCCGGGGCGGCCCCGCCTGGCTCGAACAAAGACGCGTTGTTGACCAGGGCGTCCAGTCGTCCGAACGCCCGCATGGTCGCCGCGATGATCGAGACCACGCTTTGCTCTTCCCGCAGGTCGGCGGTGACCAGGGCGACCGAGTCGTCACGCCGCTCCTGCAACTCTTCCGCCAAGGGTTGGGCGTCGGCGACGGAGCGCAGGCAATGCAGCATGATGTTGGCGCCATCCTGGTGCAGGAGGCGCGCCATGCGCGCGCCCAGCCGCCGCGCGGAGCCGGTGATCAGGACGGTTCGGCCGTCTAGAGTGGGAGAGGTCATCGCGCGGTGGGATGTTTGCTCTCGCTCATGGTAGCGTAATCGCGCGATGGATGCTCCTGTTTCGTCCGCTCGCGCCCCCGGAGACGCTGTGGACTCTCCGCGCGCGCGCATGGCGAAACGGGTCCGGCGGGAGGGCTCGCTACGTTTCGATCAGTATATGGACCAGGCGCTATACGCGCCGGAACGCGGGTATTATGAACGGTCGCGGCCGATCTTTGGCGCGGACGGGGACTTCATCACCGCGCCGGCTTTGGGGGGATCGCTGGCTCGTTGCGTCGCGCGGTTTTGCGACTTTTGCCGGGAAAGGCTGGGTGACGGCGCGATCGCGGAATACGGACCTGGGGATGGCAGGCTGGCGAGCGGTTTGCTGACCGCGGCGCGAGCGTCGCTGGACGACTACTGGTTGCTGGAGCGGTCATCGCGATTGCGCGCGATACAGGTCGAAACCCTGAGCGGGGAAGGCCGCCCGTACCGCTGGACCGACTCCTTGCCTCGAGCGTTCGAGGGGGTCGTTCTGGCCAACGAGTTTTTGGACGCTCTGCCGGCCCGTTGTTTCGAGATGACCGATCAGGGCGCTCGCGAGCGTATGGTCGCCGTCCTGGGCGAGGACGAGTTTCGTTGGGCGCCCGAGATGGCCGATCCTGGCGCGGACTTGCGCGAGCTGATCGCCGGACTTGACGATGCGCCCGCTCCGGGTTATCGCTCGGAATGGCGCCACGACTCTCTGCGCGCGTGGTTGGATGAGCTGGACGGCGCTCTTCAGCGCGGCGTCGCGCTGGTCATCGACTACGGTTATCCGCGCGCGGAGTACTATCATCCCCAGCGTTCCACCGGAACGTTGCGTTGCCACGCGGGCCATCGGGCGCGCTCGGATCCCTTCCGCCAGCCCGGACAGGAAGACATCAGCGTGGACGTGGATTTCACCGCCGTGGCGGAGTTGGCGGTGGAGCGAGGGCTCGACGTTTTGATGTTCACCACGCAGGCCGGCTTTCTTCTGGAGTATGGCTTGCTGGAGGAGGCGGACTCCCTGACGGATGAGGCCGAGCGGCTCGCGTGGATCGGGCGGATCGAGACCCTGATCCATCCCGACTGTATGGGAGAGCGCTTCCGGGTGATGGCGCTGGGCCGCGATTTTCCGGTGGATTTGCCACATGTGGTGTGTCCGGACCATCGGAACCGTCTCTGATGAACTGGGTGGAGGTTTTGGCTCTGGCTCTGTTGCAGGGAGCGACGGAATTTTTGCCAGTCTCCAGCTCGGCGCACTTGATCTTGGCGCCAGCTTTGCTTGGCTGGGAAGATCAGGGCCACGCGTTCGACGTGGCCGTGCATGTGGGAACCCTGCTCGCGATGATCGGCTATTTCCGCCGGGAGCTCGTATCGATGTCGCGCGCCGCGATAGCGGGCGACGCGTCCGCGGCTGGTCCCGCGCGGTATTTGGCGGCGTGGTTGGCGGTGGCGACGGTCCCGATCGTCATCGTCGGCGCGGTCATGTTCGGCGTGGTGTCGACCGACTTGCGCGACGCGCGGCTGATCGCTTGGACGACTCTCGGATTTGGCGTCTTGCTCTGGCTCGCGGACGCGCGTGGCGCTCGGGCGCGGACGGAGGAGCGGTTGCGCTGGAGCGACGCGGTGTGGATCGGGTCCGCGCAATGCCTCGCGCTGGTGCCGGGGGTGTCGCGCGCGGGCATCGTGATGACGGCGGCTCTGGCGTTAGGATTGCGGCGAGTCGCGGCCGCCCGGGTGGCGTTCCTGCTGGCGATCCCGACGATCGCCGCGGCTGGAGTCTGGTCCTTTCAAAAATCCTTGCATGCGCCCCAAGAGGCGGATTGGGGCGCGTTGATTCTGGGCGCGCTCATCGCGGGCGGGTCCGCTTGGCTGTGCATTCACTTCTTTCTGCGCTTGATCGAGCGCGTCGGGATGATGCCGTTCGCGCTGTATCGGGTGGCGCTTGGCGGACTCCTACTGGTCTTCCATTAAGGCGGCGCGCACGGCGTCGAGGCGCGCTTCTCGAACTCGCTCTCCGATCGTCCGGTGGTCGATTCGCTGGGCGGCGGACTTCTCGTCGCAATCGAGCAACGCGGCGCGGGCGATTCTCAGCCGGTGGTCAGCGCGCGCGCGGTCCAGCCCGAACACGGGGCCGAGCGTGGCGGCGGCCGCGCTGAAGTCCTCGAATTGCTCGGGCCTTCGCGTGGCGTCAAGCGATTCGAGCAAAGCTAGCACGGCCGCTGGATCCTCTGGGTCCAGGTCCGCCCACACGGGAAATAGTCGACGAAGCAACGCGCCCGCTTTGGCCAGTGCGCGGGGCGCGCGGATGGCGTCGCACCAGGCCTCGACATCGCGACTATGCCATGAGAGACAGGCGAAGCGCGCGGTTGGCGAGATCTTCGCCTGAGCCGCCGCGCGCAAGGTCCGCGCGACGGTCACCGGGTCGGACAGCAGCGGGAATACCGTTTGCCAGGCTCCGCATTTGGCGAGCGCGGAGACGAAAGTTTCCGGATTCGGCTCCATGAGAGCCCGGCGCAACTCCTGAAACACGCGTTCCGGGGTCAGCGCGTCCAGTTCCCCGCTTTCCGCGATCGCGCGCATTCGCTCGGAGGTTTCCTTGGCGATCCGGAAGCCCAGCTCGTGAAAACGCGCCGCGAAGCGCGCGGCCCGAAGCGCGCGCAGGGGGTCCTCGTCGAAGGCGGGAGACACGTGGCGTAGAACGCGCCTCTCCAGGTCGCGTCGCCCGCCATAGGGGTCGATCAATTTTCCCTCCGCGCTCCGGGCCATCGCGTTGATGGTCAGATCCCGGCGGAGCAGATCCTCCTCCAGAGTGACTTTCGGGTCGTAGTGAAACGAGAACCCGTGGTAGCCGACGCCGGTCTTGCGCTCGGTGCGCGCTAGCGCGTATTCTTCTCCGGTCTCGGGATGCAGGAACACGGGAAAGTCGCGGCCGACCGTTTGGTAGCCAAGATCCAAAAGTTGCCGCGGGCTCGACCCGACGACGACCCAATCGCGTTCCGAGATGGGCAGCCCCAGCAGTTGATCGCGGACCGCGCCGCCCACCAGATAGATTCGCATGGGAGTTCAGTGTACCGCCTCGCCGAGCGGGCTTTCCCGCCCGCGAGAGGGCTCGCCTCTCGGTAAAGCCCGAGATATCTCGCGACGGAAGGACGGCGCCTTCTTGAGAGGAGACGAGCGGAAGCGGGGCCGGCAGGCGAAACCGCCAACCAGGCTTCCGCCTAGTCCCCGTCAAGCCAATTACGCGCCGAACGTCACGAATCGTGCCGGGCCATCGCGTCCTTGGCGATCTGGTTGCCGTAAAACTCCCGGATCGAATCGACCGATTCGGTGCGGTTGGCGCCAGAGCCGACCAAGCAGACGTTGCTCGAATCGCAACCCCAAAGGATATAGGCGGTAAAATTCCTCAGGTCATCAGGAAACTGGTCCTGATGCGGAACCCCGGACGGCTCGACTTTGTCGCCCGTGACCTCGCGCTTGATTCGCGCCAGTTCCCGTTGCAGGTCCTCGACGTCCTTTCCGTCCCACTGACCGACGACCGCGCCGGAGCGGGAAACGATATCATTCGACATGAAAGCCTCCTTTATTGATTGCCGCGCGTAGTAGTGTGCATCAAATGACCGAACCATGCAAGACTGAGGCGCGCTCGCTCGGTCTGTGGCGCGCCATGCGGTACTGGTTGCGCCTGGGATTCGTCAGCTTCGGCGGTCCGGGCGGCGCCATTGGGATCATGCATCTGGAGCTGGTGGAACGGCTCCGATGGATCTCGGAGAGACGGTTTCTGCACGCCCTCAACTATACGATGGCGTTGCCAGGCCCGGAGGCGCAACAGCTGGCGACCTACATTGGCTGGCTACTGCACGGAAAGCTCGGAGGGCTGGTCGCCGGCGCGCTGTTCGTCGCGCCCTCGCTCCTCATGATCGTGGCGCTGGCTTGGCTGTATCTGGAGTTCGGCGATGTCGGCTGGGTGGCCGCGTCGCTGTATGGAGTCAAGCCGGCGGTCACGGCGTTGATCCTGTGCGCGATCTGGAGAATTGGCCGACGAGTCTTGCGCAACGCCCTGCTGTGGACGGTGGCGCTCGCGGCGTTCGCGGGCCTGCACGCGCTCCACCTCCCTTTTCCTCTGATCATCATCTCGGCGGGCGTTCTAGGCTGGTTGGCGCATCACGTTCGGCCCGCCTGGATCGCGCCGCCCGAGCCCGGGGCCGAGACCGCCGCGACGCGGGAAGAAGGTTTCGTGACCGCTCTCTCGATCACTCGACGGGGAATTGTGGGATTGTGCGCGACCGGAGCCGCTTTGTGGGCTGGCGTGTACGCGGCGGCGCGCTGGGTCGACGACAGTGGCGCGCTGGCCGATATGTCGGTGTTCTTCAGCAAGGCCGCGGTATTGTCGTTCGGGGGCGCCTACGCGGTGCTTCCGTACGTGTACCAGAGCGCGGTCGAGCATTTCCAGTGGATCACCGCGGCCCAGATGATCGACGGACTCGCGTTGCGCGAGTTGATTCCTGGCCCCTTGGTGGCGATCACCTCGTTCGTCGGTTTCGTGGGCGGATGGGAAGGTCAGCTGCTGGGCCCGGACCGCGTCGTGGAGGCGGGAATTCTGGCCGCCGCGGTGGCCGCCTGGTACACGTTCCTTCCCTCGTTCCTGTTCATTTTCATTGGCGCTCCCTACATTGAGCGGACGCGCGAGCGCCCCGCGTTCACCGCGCCTCTCACCGCGATCACGGCCGCGGTAGTCGGCGTGATGCTGAATCTGGGAGTGACGTTCGCGGGCCATGTGGTCTGGTCGAGCGGTTGGGGAGGTCCGCCAGACTGGAACATGGCGCTGATGGCCGGACTGGCGTTGCTGGCGCTCACCGCCGGTCGGGTTTCGGTCGTCCCGGTGCTGGTCACATGCGCGCTGACCGGGGTCCTGCTGACCGAGCTGGGTTCCGCGGTCGCTTGAACGCTCGCCTCAGGAGACGTTCTTGCGAGTCGGAGTCAGCGAGACCTCGTCTCCGTCGCGCAGGCGGAGGCCTGGGTCGGCGGATTGCCGGTTGACCATGACGTTCAGTCGTCCAGGGTCGATGGCCTCGCGCCATCCGCCTCCGCGCTGACGCAGCCAATACAAAAGCTCCGCGACGGTCGCCGTTTCGCTGGGCAACACCGCGTCCAGCCGTTTCGCGTCCAGATCCTCGGCCAAGGAGCCGGAAAGCAGGACGGTGACCTCCCGCCTCTCGTCGTCCGTGGAAGGCTCGCCCAGTCGCTCCAGCCCGGCCAAGTAGCTCTTCCAGTTCTTCTCGCGGTTGCGGCCCAGTTGATAAAGGGAATCCCAGGAATAGATCCCAGTGTCGTGGCCGTCGCTGAAGTGAAGCCGAACGGCATAGGCCCCGTACGGCTCGATGCGCTCGATGCGGACCTCTTGCTTGTCCGTGACCAGATCGCCCCGGGAACGCGCGGCCTTCACCTCGGCGGAAGGGGAGAAGACGCGCAGGTACTCGCAAGGGAGCGCGAACTGGGCGCCATCGTCGAAGCGGACGTGGAGCTCGCGCGCCTGTCGGTCCAGCCTCAGCTCTTCTGGAATGGGAGACATGGGGATTCACCTCGGCGAGGGAGTCAATCTCTCGCCATCATAGCGCGTCGGCTCGCGGCTCTCCGATCCCTATTCTGAATTTTTGGGTCGGCGGTCGCGATGGGAAGGCGAGCGCTCGCGGGTGGCCATGGACTCTCGCGCTATCGGATCACCTTGGTTTCTATGCCGAGGTCCAGTTTCGCCCAGACCCGGTCCGCCGTGATCGCGGGAAATCCCGTTGACGCCGCCAAGGCCAAGCAGGCGCGGTCCCCCAAGGATAACCCGTATCGACGTGTCTGGCGGCGCAGCAGTCCCGCGAGTCGCGCCTGCCTCGCGTCGACCGGCACGATAGTGAGCGGGAACGCGTCGAGCGCGCTGACGGCGCCGTCGTCATCAAGACCGACATCCACCAGTTTCGACAGAACCTCCGAGAAGTTCGTGGCGCTGATCAGTCCCCCGGCCAGAATCTCCTCGGTCCTTCTCTCGTCAAGCTCTTCGCTGAAGACCGCGAGCACGACCGAAGCGTCGAGAACCATGCTCATTCATCGGCCTCGCGCCGCGCTTCCGCGCGTCTTTCGGCGATGAACTCGTCGACCAGCGACACGGTGGCGGGGATTTTCTTCCGGAGAGCTTTCCGCGTTTTCAGGAGCGCGGCCATCGGAGCGATGATTCTCAGTTCGCCCTCAATGACCCGCGCGGTCACATGGCTGGCGGCGTTGATCAGCATCGCCGCGCGCATCTCAGCGGGGATCAGGACGCGGCCGTTCTCGGCGACCCGCAACGTCTTCGGCTCGACATTTCCAGGCTCGCGGGGCTCCGCGGGGCACGTCTCGTTAGATTTGGATTTCGGGGGCTTCCGCGCCAAGACGTTGCGCACGTGCTGGTAGCGCCGGTTCAAGAATCTGGCGATGTCCGCGCATGCGTACCCCGCCTCGCCCAGCGCCCGGATCTTGGCGGACAGCGTGGGCAGCCCCTCCACGACGATCCTCATCGCGACGGGATTGTTCGCGCGCATGGGGTCGCTCATGTTCGGGAAGGTCTAGATCCATTCAAGTTCCGTCTTGTGGAATTGTAGCAAATATTTTGGCGAATATAGATATGAATAGTCAAATATTAATAGATAATGACAGATAGCGTCGCGAGGGTGATCGGGGTGGTTTCCTACCGTCGCTTGCGAGGGCGTGGCTCGTATCCCGCGACGGTGGTCACGATATCGGGAATGGGAACGCTGGCGATATCGCCATAGTCATTGATCGCGTGTTCCAGCAGGCCCGCGACATCGTCGACCGCGCCGCCGCCGTGGACCAGTTCGGCGAGACCCAGAAGGCCGCCCGCCTGGACTTTCGCTTCCAACCGGTGCGGGAGAACGTCCACGGAGCGAGGCCGAGACAGGGTGAAGCGTGACGCTTGGCGGACCGCGTGGAGCCACTCGGCGCAAGTCTCGCGCGCCTCGGAGTCATCGCATCCGACGCCTTCCCGGTCCGCCAGGTTGAATCTCCGCATATGGCGGCAGGCGCAAACACGGGCGTTTATGGTTTTCTCGAAATGACACCGCCGCTCGTTGATCGCATGGTAGGCGTTCCGATACTCGACTTCATTCATCAGGTTCGCGGGCGATTTCTCCGGGTGAGGAGAACGGTCCGTTTCCGGTTCTCGGCCGTTGGCGCGGTCCGCGTCTGGCCGCGCTCCCGTTTTCGCCAGTCAGCGGGAAGACTATTTCCATGATCGTTCCAGCATAACGCCAGCGATCACCCCGAACCAACAGGATGCTCCACCGCATGGCGGAAAAATCGATCTTAGCGCGAAGACGCGCGCGAGGACGGATCTCACTTTTCCCATTCCTGCAGGATCGGGGCCTCGCGGGGCTGCCGTAGCAGTCCCTCGGCCAATTCCCGGGATTCCGCGAAGACCACGCGAATGGCTTCCGGCTCCGCGTCGGGACGCTTGGCCCGCTCCTCTCGCGCGCTCGCGCGCGCTTCCCGGTAGGCCTCGAAGGATCGCAGAAAATGAATCTCGCGGGTTTCCGGGTTGGCGCCCTCGATTTGGAAAACGAAATACGGCATAGCTCGCGGGTGTTAAACTTGCGTGACGATTATAGGGATTCCTAAAGATGGTCGATCTCAAGAAGAGAAAAGCGGCGGAGGCCGCTTTGGAGCGTATCCAGCCCGGCGAGGTCCTGGGCGTGGGAACTGGCTCGACCGCCAACTTCTTCATTGACGCCTTGGCCTCGGTCAAGAACAAGATCGAGGCCGCGGTCCCGTCCTCGTGCGCGAGCGCCGAGCGGTTGCGCGAAATCGGCATACCGGTCGTGGACCTGAACGCGGTCGGGCCGTTGCGACTGTACGTGGACGGAGCGGACGAGGCGACCCGGCATCGCGGCCTGATCAAGGGCGGCGGCGGCGCGCTGACGGGCGAGAAGATCATTGCCGAATGCAGCGAGACCTTCGTGTGCGTCATCGACGATAGCAAGCTGGTGGATCGTCTTGGCGCGTTTCCCCTGCCGGTCGAGGTCATTCCCATGGCGCGCTCGATGGTGGCGCGCGAGCTGGTTCGGCGCGGGGGCATGCCGGAATGGCGCGAGGGCTTCGTGACCGACCACGGCAATCTCATCCTGGACGTCCACAATCTGGAGATTCTGGATCCCCCCGAGATGGAATCGACCCTGAACCAGATTCCCGGCGTGGTCACGGTCGGGCTGTTCGCCCGGCGCGGCGCCGACGTGTTGCTGATCGGCACCGACCAGGGAGTGGAGACGTTGCCATGAGCGGCCCTCTGGTCTGCGAGAACGATTTCCGCCGGCGGGTCCGCGCTGGCGAGACGCTGGTCGGCACGATCATCAGTATCAACAGCCCGCAGGTGGCCGAGATCATGGGCGATATCGGATTCGACTGGCTGTTCATCGATGCCGAGCACGGCGCGTTCGATCCGCTCGCCATTGAAGCGCTCATCCAGGGAACCGGAGACAGAACGCCGTGCTTGGTCCGGATTCCAGTGCATGAAGAGACCTGGATCGAGAAGGCGCTGGATGTCGGTGCGAGCGGTATCATCGCGCCCCAAGTCAACACGGTGGCGCAGGCGGAGCAGGTGGTCACGTACGCCAAGTACCCGCCGCGGGGAGAGCGAGGCGTGGGCATCGCCCGCGCGCATCGCTACGGGGCGAGATTCGAGGAGTATCTGGCCCAAGCGAACGATTCGCTGCTGACGGTCATCCAGATCGAGCACAAGGACGCGGTGGAGAACGTTCGGGAACTGGCCGACGTGGAAGGGGTCGACGCGCTGTTCATCGGACCCTACGACCTGTCCACGAGCATGGGCATACCGGGTCAGGTGGGGGCCCCGGCGATTCGGGAAGCGATCGCCGAAGTCTTGGCGGCTTGCCGGGAGGCAGGAAAGGTTCCGGGCATTTTCGGGCTCAAGCCGGATACGGTGTCCCGGTACGTGGAGATGGGATTCAGTTTGGTGGGCGTTGGCGTCGACGCCCTGTTTTTGGCGCAGGCCGCCTCGCGGGCGCTTGAGGACGTCCGCGCGTGAGTCTCAAGCGAACTCCAGTTTGCGATTTCGGTCGCCCGGCGATCGATTTCGCCCTGCCCGGAGTCGACGGACGCGAGTGGTCGCTGGAGGATTGCCGGGGCGACGCTGGGACCCTGGTGATGTTCATCTGCAACCATTGCCCTTACGTCAAGGCGGTGCGCGACCGGATCGCGCGAGACGCGGGCGAGCTGCGCTCGCATGGCGTCCATTCGGTGGCCATCATGTCGAACGATCCGACCGAATATCCAGAAGACTCGTTCGACAACATGATCGTGATCGCGCGCGATCACGACTTTCCGTTTCCCTATCTTCTGGACGAATCGCAACGGGTGGCGCGAGCCTACGGCGCGGTCTGCACGCCAGACTTCTTCGGGTACAACGCGGACCTCGAGTTGCAGTACCGGGGGCGCCTGGACGCGAGCGGCATGCATCCCGTTCCGGCCGCGCGGCGGGATTTGCACGAGGCGATGGTCCAGATCGCGAAAACCGGCGAAGGTCCCGAAGACCAGACTCCGAGCATGGGGTGCTCGATAAAGTGGGGCGGGGGCGGAGGTTGATTTCCGAGAGACGGCAGCGCTTCATGCTTCGGGCTTCACTGGAAGTCTGATCTGTGGTTCTACGGCATGAGTGGAAACGCGCTGGCGAATCCTCTCCCGCTACTTCCGTTTCGCCTTCCGGTGGCTAGATCGGATCGGCGCTCTCCGGCCTCGCTCGAATCTCAGGCAGGGCAGGATGGCGGCGCGAGCTCCTCCAAAGGCCAACGCGCCCGGCTGAGTATCTCTAGGCCACTGATTGCCGCCGCGTCGCGTAGCCGCAACGAGCCCGCGAAGGCGATCATGGCGCCGTTGTCCGTGCAGTATTCGGGTGGCGGCCAAAGCGCTTGTTGCCCGTCGCTCTCGAGGGCCTGGGACAGTCGGCTTCGCAATCTTCGATTCGCGCCGACGCCGCCAGCCACCACGAGACGATCCAGACCGCTTTCCTCCAGCGCGCGTTGAGATTTGGCGATCAGAACGTCAACCACCGCTTCCTGAAATCCGGCCGCGATATCCGCTCCCGCCTGATCGTCGTCCGGGTGGGCCTCGACCAATCGACGTGCATGAGTCTTGAGGCCGCTGAAGCTCAGGTCGCAACCGTCTCGATTTAGCATGGGGCGGGGGAAATGAAAGCGTTCCGGGTCGCCACGTTCCGCCAGTTTGGCCAAGGCTGGACCGCCAGGATAAGGGAGATTCAGAATGCGCGCGGTCTTGTCGAACGCCTCGCCGACGGCATCGTCAATGCTTTGCCCGAGACATGCGTATCGCCCGATTTGGTCGACCCGCATCAGCAAGGTATGTCCTCCAGAGACCAACAGCGCCGCGAAAGGGGGAGAGAAGTCTGGATTGTCCATCAGGGGCGCCAGCAGATGAGCCTCCATGTGGTGTATGGCGAGTGCTGGCCGGTCCAGCGCGTAGGCCATGGAACAGGCGAACGAGGAGCCGGTCATTAGGGCGCCGATCAATCCCGGCCCGGCCGTGTAGGCGATGGCGTTCAGTTCCGTGGGCAGGCAACGCGCTTCCTCCAGCGCGTCCAAGGTTAGTTGAGGAAGGCGACGCACGTGATCGCGCGAGGCCAGTTCCGGCACGACCCCACCGTACCGTTGATGAGTTTTGACTTGGCTGTAGAGTTTGTGGGCGAGCAGTCCGCGCGCGCTGTCCCACACCGCGATCCCGGTCTCGTCGCAGGAAGTCTCGATTCCAAGCACCCTAGTGGTATGAGCCATGGCGGTGGATTCCGTGCGTCCTATAGTGATCCAGATTTCTGGTTTTCCAGTTGAGTGCGGCGTTTCATCGAATGGGTTCCTACCAACAAGAAGGTTTCCTGATGTTCGTGCCGGGTATTTGATCCGGCAACAGGGATTGTCGTAACGCGTTGTCTCGAATGCGTCTGGAAAAGTCAGCATGCTCCATGAGTTTTCGGGATGGCCGGTGCTTTCCTGGCGTGATAAGTCCGATTCGCTTCCCGTTTTGGTGCCCGACGAGGCGCATCGCTTCAGCGAGGTCACTGTCGTTGCTTATGACGACCGCGCAATCGTAGACATCAAGCCAACTGTCATTGAGTAGGTGGACCGCAAGATTCACGTCCGAGGCTTTTTCCTCGGTCTTAATGACTTCCACCATGCGCGGCACTGTATCCTGCCGCGCGAGCGGCATCCTTACCTTGTGCGAGAGAAAATGCCCAAAAGATATCTCAATCTTAGGTTGGGTTTTCCGGAGGGCACTGATATATTTTCTTTGGCGCTGTTGCTGAGTTGGATCGCCAAATGTGCCCGACACGCGAGCTGTGTAGTACTTGATCCGCAGGATATCGTGATGGGGCTGGAGAATTCTCGTGAGCAGGGTGGACAAATCCAGCCATTTCCAAGGGGTGCCCTTCAATGCTCTGTAGTAGAGATTTAAGCCGTCGATGTAGACGAAGGTGCGCATCGTTCCATGCCCCCAAGAAAAGAGAGGACATCCGAAGAGGCCCCGAGACCCGTGACCCAAGCCACAAGGAAAATCTACCCTACCATGAAAATGGTTTCTAGCTGCTTCGCTAGAGATATGCGATAGGGATTGAGGGCAACAATGCCGACACATTAAGCACTTGAGCGCGCCCAAGAGAAAAAGCAGAGGCCCCCGAAGGGGCCTCGCGACCTGCAGTCTAATGCCACAGGGGGGGTATTGATAAGCACTATACCACAAAAATCGAAAACTTGGAAATCCAAGGCGCGCGCGTCCGAAATCCTATCGGACGTCAGTTGAAATGTTGCTAGTCGGCACCTGGATCAAGGCGGCGCGATCTGGAAGGAATGTGGTGCCGACGTAATTATCGCGTTTCTGGAACGTTCGGAGTCTGACGCGCTGACCATGTACAATACGCGTTCCATTTTTCTGTCACAGAGTTACATGCCTGGAATTCGGGTCAAGGAAGACGAGCCTTTCGACATTGCGATTCGTCGATTTCGTCGCGCCTGCGAGCGATCGGGAGTGCTTTCGGAAGCCCGTCGTCGCGAGTGCTACGAGAAACCGACCGAGGTGCGCAAGCGCAAGGCCGCGGCCGCGGTCAAGCGCAACGCCAAGCGGTTGTCCAAACAGTTTCGACCGCGCTACCGCTGATTTTCGGCTTTCCGGCATCCTGCCGGAAGCCTGGCCAAGGCTTACAATAGCGCCATGGCCGATCCCCTCCAATTCCTGCAGGTTCCGCGACGGGATCCGGCGGTGGATTCCGCGGAGTCGCGTCGTCATCATTACCGGGAAATCTATGGGCAGTACGATCCGGAGCGGGCCGCCGAGCAGGCGGCGCGTTGCCTAGGGTGCGGCAACCCTTACTGCGAATGGAAATGCCCGGTTCACAACTACATTCCCGATTGGCTCAAGTTGATTGAGCAGGGCAACTTGTTCGAGGCGGCGGAAATGTCGCACCGGACCAACTCGCTGCCGGAGATCTGCGGGCGGATTTGCCCGCAGGACCGCTTGTGCGAGGGGGCATGCACGCTGAACGACGGGTTTGGCGCGGTGACCATTGGCGCCATCGAGAAGTACATTACCGACACGGCTCTGGAACAAGGCTGGCGCCCGGATCTCTCTGATGTCGATTCGACCGGTTGGAGGGTGGCGGTGGTTGGCGCGGGCCCCGCTGGGCTCGCTTGCGCGGACATTCTGGCGCGCAACGGCGTTCAGGCGGTCGTGTTCGATCGCTATCCGCGCGTCGGGGGATTGCTGACGTTCGGCATTCCCTCGTTCAAGCTGGAGAAGCGCGTCGTCGAGACCCGCCATCAAATTCTGCTTGGTATGGGAATCGAGTTTCGCCTGAACACGGAGGTGGGCCGAGATCTGTCGTTCGAGTCGCTTCTGGAAGGCTACGACGCGGTGTTTTTGGGCATGGGGGCCTATACCGGCATGCGCGGCGGCTTTCCGGGCGAGGACATGCCGGGAGTGCATGAGGCGCTGCCCTATTTGATCGGGACGGTCAATCGGGAGCTTCAACTGGACATGGACGATGCGCCGTACGTCAGCATGGAGGGAGAGGACGTTCTAGTGCTGGGCGGCGGCGATACCGCGATGGATTGCGTACGCACCGCGACGCGCCAGCGAGCTAAGTCGGTGACATGCGTGTATCGGCGCGATCTGGAGAACATGCCAGGATCGCGCCGCGAGGTCAGGAATGCCATGGAGGAGGGGGTGGAGTTTCTTTTCAATCGGCAGCCGCTCGCCATTGAGGGCGAGGGCGGCGCGCGAGGAGTGCGCGTGGTGGAGACGCGGCTGGGCGGAACGGACGAGCGAGGGCGGCGAATGCCGGAGCCGGTTCCGGGGTCGGAGACGGTGCTGCCGGCCGGTCGGGTGGTGGTCGCGTTCGGTTTTCGCGCCAGTCCCGCGGGCTGGTTCGCCGAGAACCGGATTGAGGTCGATGGGCAGGGTTTGGTCTCGACTCGCGCCGAGCCGTTCGCCTTCCAGACGGCGAACCCGAAAGTGTTCGCCGGAGGCGACATGGTGCGCGGCGCGGATCTGGTGGTGACGGCGGTATTCGAGGGGCGCGGGGCGGCCGAAGGGATACTCGATTTCTTGCGGCAATCCTGACCTCCGCGATGCCGACCCCGGAGAACGACCGATTCCTTCGCGCTTTGCGACGGCGGCCGACCGACCGCGCGCCCGTATGGATCATGCGCCAGGCCGGGCGCTATCTCCCGGAGTATCGGGAGTTGCGCGCGCGCGCTGGGAGTTTCCTTAATTTGTGCCGCACGCCGGAATACGCTTGCGAGGCGGCCCTGCAGCCGATGCGACGCTATCCGCTGGACGCGGCGATCGTGTTTTCCGACATTCTGACCATACCGGACGCGATGGGCCTAGGACTCGGCTTCGCGGACGGTTCCGGGCCGTATTTTGAGCGCCCGATCCGCGGCCCGGCCGATATCCGGGCGCTCGGGGTTCCAGATCCGCGTCAGGAGCTCCGCTACGTCAGCGACGCGGTGTCTTTGCTCTCCCGCGAGATTGGGGAGCGAATTCCGGTGATCGGCTTCGCCGGCAGTCCTTGGACGCTGGCGACCTACATGATTGAGGGAAGAGGGCGCAACGGCTTCGCGCGCGTGACCGAATTTCGGAAGTCCGAGCCGGATCAGCTGGACCGGTTGCTTTCGATTCTGACGGATTCCGTGGCGCTGTATCTGGAGGCGCAGGTTGAGGCGGGCGCCGACGTGGTGATGATTTTCGATAGTTGGGGAGGCATTCTGGAGGGCGAGGATTACGTCCGCTTCTCGCTCCGCCCGGTCGGACGCGTTCTGGAGAAGCTGGGGTCGGCCGTTCCACGCGTCGTGTTCGCGCGCGGCGGGGGAGGAAGACTGAGCGAGGTCAGCGCGACCGGTTGCGAGGCGATCGGTTTGGACGAGACCGTCGACTTGCGCGCCGCGCGCGAGGAGGTCGGACATTCTTGCGCCCTGCAGGGCAACCTGGATCCCGCCATGTTGCGCGCGGACGAGAAAGACCTGCGCGCCGCCGCGCGCGCCCTGCTAGAGGATTACGGCCCTCATCCGGGGCACGTGTTCAATCTTGGACACGGCATCACGCCAGATATCGACCCCGAGCGCCTCGCCTGCCTGATCGACGAGGTGCATCGGTTCCGAACCGGTTCAGGCCAAACCGCGGAAGGCTGAGTGCCTCCCGCGCGGGCGCTCGCGCGATTAGTCTTTTCGGTAGACGCCGGCGCCGACGATATGGCCGTCGCGCATCATGACCCAACTGGATTTGGGCTCCTCTTTCTCCGTGACCGGGTTCCACCATCGGTAGTCGACCCAGGTGCCGTCCGGGTGGCTGGCGGCCGTCGCGGCCATTTCCACAAGGAACGCGTTGCCGGCCGAATCGGTGTGCTCTTGGGGACCCTTTCCTACCAGACTCGGATCGATCGGGTGCGCGACGATGGTTCCGTCGCGGCTCAGGACGAACACGTAGATCTCGCCTTGGTGAAACTCGGGACCGGCCGCGTTAACTTTCTCGATCAGGGAAGAAGCCCCACGCTCGTCCAGATGTTTCAGGGCTTGGTTCACCATCGCTTGGGCGCGCGCCGCGTCCGGGTGGTCCACATGCGCGTGACCGCTGGCGATAGCGGTGGACAGGGTCGCTCCCGGAAAAGAGACCTGGTTCATGGTCAAGGGAGCGAAAACGATTCCAAGCGCGCCTATGGCGGCTGGCAGGATCAAGTCGCGTTTCATATCAGTAACCTCGCAAATAGAACTGGTGATTCACTCAAGGATCGAGCCATCAAGCCTCGTCAGAGGGTGAATCATTACAACTATAGCACGTGTCCATTGGGTCGAATAAGAGTTTTTTTCCACCCTTGATCTCCGAGCTAATCGATTCTGACGGTTCTCGTCTGTCAAAGAATTTCGCGCACATGCTCGGCGGCGAGGATTCGACCCGATTTTTGGTTTGGAAGCGAGCGGTTTCGACCAAGTAGGGAGGCGCGCTAGTGCCGGGGCATCGTATAATGCGCGGCCATGCGAGACTGATCCTTGAAGAGGGACGAATAATGACCAAGAACCTTTCCGTTTTCGAGATTCGCGCCGCGCTTCGCGTCGCCTCGTCGTCTTCCCGCATAGGGGGGGGGGGGGGGGGGGGGGCATAGCCCTCGTTTCCTGACTGTTCTGGCCGGATTGACGGCCGTTCTCTCCATTCCGCTGATTCCGCATTCCGCCGAGGCGGACGAGTGCGGCACCGTCAGCGCCGCCAAAACGGTCACCTGCGCCGCCGCGACCTACGGCGGGACTAATAACGCCGATGCCAATCCCATCGAGTACACGGGTCAGACGGGCGGTCTGACGCTGACCGTGAAGCCTTCCGGGGAGATGACGACCATCAGGTCGTTCCTTCCTCCTAACACCAGAAGTCGGCGCTCCGGGGTGACCGTGATCGGCGATAGCGCCCTGACGGTCAAGCTGGAAGGCAAAGTGAGCGTCGTGAACGAGGCGGGGTGGACGACGACCCCGGCCACGTACACTTTCAACGGTCAACAGTACAGCGCGACCTTCATCGAGCCCCAGTATCTGCGGGGCCAAAGGAATCACGGAATTCACGTCGAGAACGACAAAGCTGGCGACCCTAGCAGAGCGGACAAGATCGAGATTGTGGTCGGGACCGAGGCGCGAATCGGAACTGATGAGATTCCGGTGGGGCGTCAAGGCGTTCTGGCGTATTACAGCAATTCTTCCGCCCAAGGTGACGTCTCTATCATGAGCCGGGGCCAGATCTATGGGTATTACCGAGGAATTCAGGTGTACCACGCGGGGTCTGGAGATGTCGCCGTCGAGACGGCGAAGGGCAGCGTGACCAGTAAGGGAATTCATGTCACTCTCCTCAAGGGAGGCGATGTCACGGTCACGAACCACGGAACGCTCGTAAGCAAGAGGCAACGACCCCTCTACGCGGAAACGCTCACGGGCGGAGTGGCTACACTGGATGATACGACAATCAGCCGCGACGGCATAAACGTCAAACAAGTGGACACGACCGCGCCGGCATCCGGCGAGGATTCCAGCAGCGTGATCGCGATCACCTCAAGCGGAGATATTTGGGCCCGCGCGCATGGTATCCATGTCGAGACGGAAGGAGACAAGAATTCCGAAGAAGATTCGATCGTTCCGATGATGATCGACGTGACGGGGGGCGTTATCACGGCGGGCAGGCTGAGTGACACGGAGACTGATTTTGGGGGAGATGGAATTTACGTTTATTCCGCCTACCACAAAGGCGGACTCATCAAGGTGGATCTCGCGGGCGAGATCGCCTGGACGGGGAGCGGCGGGAGGGGGATCAGAGGCGGGAGGGGAATCTACGTCTACCGGTACAATTCGGTCGATCCCGATGACCCGGTCAATCGGGATGTCGAGGTGACGCTGAAACCCGGCGCGCGGATTGGCGTGGACGGGGATGAGCCGACCATAGGCAGGCACGGCGTTGAGATTAAGCAGGTCACCAGCGGGGGGACGATAAAGGTAGACATCTCCGCGGGGGCGCGGATCGGTACCGCGGAGACTCCGGTCGGCGGATACGGCATATTCACTCAGACCCTCAACGATGATGACGGAAACGACATGACGATCACCAACGAGGGCTTCGTTCACGCGAGCGGCTCCGGACTGATCGCTTGGAACTATGGCTGGGGAAACGCGGTGGTGAAGCACCTAGCGGGGGAGATCGTCGCGGGCGACGCGCCCAACCCGTTCGACGATCTGTCGGATGATCACGAGACGGAGCTGGCGGACCTGAAGCCGCGGACCGCCGGCGTCTTCGCTTTCCACGGAGGCTCGCAGTTCCAGACGCTTGAAGGTAAGACGTTCGACGGAAACGACCCTTCCACGCACACCGCCGAGATCGGAGAGATCGAGATCACGTCAAAGGCGGCCATCACGTCGAAGGGCGACGGCATTCTCGCCTACGTGAAAGATATGGACAATTCGAGAGATGGCATCATGATCATCCCGATCACGGTCGACGTGTCGGGCGGAACGATCATGGCCGACGGGTATGGGATCTACGCGGAGACCGCCACCGTTTACGACGATCCCACGAAAGCCGGGAAGATCGAGGTCACGGTGGGGGAGATGGCGACGGTGAAGGCCAAGAAGGACGGGGTGCATGTCAAGGGCAAGCGGACGTTCGCCGCCAGCCACGCCCGGGCGGGACAATATGACCAGACGGTCACGATCAACGGCAAGGTAATGGGCGGCGATGGAGACCACGCTGGCGTTCGGATGGTGAACGGCGGGACGCTGGTGGTTGGGCCGAAGGCGAAGGTCGAGGCGGCGTCCGGAACCGCGGTGAAGTCGGACGGGGGGCTGACCATCACCATGAAGAAGGACGCGGTCGGACGCATTGGCTACGTCAAGGGGAAGATGCTCAACAGTGGAACGACGACCTTCGACGGGGTGAAGGTGGACGGGGAGTACGCGCTCAGCCCGGGCCTCGAGACGCGCGGCGTGTACGACGTCTCCAGGGTCACCCTGAAGACGATCGAGGGCGGGCACCAGTTCGAGGAGTCGGGCCGGGCGTATCACGCCCGGGCTCGAGTGTACGAGGCGCTGCCGTCGGTGCTGCTGGAGATGAGCGCGCCGGGCGGTCGTCAGGCGCGGTTGTCGGCGACGCGGGACGGCGGGGGCGTTTGGGCGCGGGTCATGGCGAGCGACGGCGAGCGCGAGGCGGATATGTCCACGACCGCGATGGACACGGCCGGGCATGATTTGTCTTGGGACTTCGAGCGCTGGGGCGTGGAGACCGGCATCGTCGTTCCCACGGACACGCCGGGGTTGACGCTGGGCGCGAGCGCGCGCTACCGGGACGGCGAGGCGGACGTCGCGCGTGGCGGGAAGATCAAGGTCTCGGGCGTGGGCGTCGGGGCCTCGGCGACCTGGCGGGGGGAGGACGGCTGGTACGCGGATGGGGAGCTCTCGTACACGCGTTTCGAGGACATCGACCTGAGCTCGGAGACTCGGGGGATGGTGGCGTCCGGTCTGGACGGAGAGGGTCACGCGATCGGCGTGGAGGTCGGCAGGCGGATGGAGATGGATGGCTTCGCGCTGGTTCCGCGCGGGGGATTGACGTGGACTTGGGTGGACGTCGACGGCTTTGACGACGTGTCGGGCGTTACAGGAAGCGGTCGGGTGTCGTTTCGCTCGGAGGACAGCGTGAGAGCGCGGATCGGAATGTTGCTGGAGAACGGCCAGACGTACGCCTCTTTGGACATGGAGCGCGAGCTGTCGGAGAGCCGGGATGTCATGGCGTCGGGGTCGCGCCTGCGCTCGGAGGCGGAGTCCACGTGGGCGCGTTTGGGCGTCGGGGGCGTGATGACGCTGGACGCGCGCGGGGAGTCGACGCTATCGGCGGACGCTCACTACGCGGCGTCGGATGGCGACAATTATGATTACGGCGCGAGCGTCCTGCTGAGGGTTCGCTTCTGAGCGGCTTCTGATCACGGCCTCAGCGCGAAACTGATCCGGCGCGCCCGGAGGTTGCAGGTGGACTTCTGGACGGATCACGCGCTGGATGTCAGGAGCGCGTCGTGCCGAATGTCTGGCCTTTCGGCCTAGGACAACACGTTCTCACGTCCGAAGCTGGTGCTTTCAGGAAAGAGACAAGCCGTTCGGAAGACGGTGGCCCGTATAGCCTCGCGCCTAGCCAACCCGCGCTCTCGAGAATCGGGCGGAATCCGAGTTTTGACCGCGAAAATTCACCCGAACCCGGCCTTGGCATCGCCTCAAATCCGATTGGCGCGTCCGCGAAAGCGTAAAACCATTCAGAAATTTCCCCAAAATCTGGGTTCCACCTCGGTCTCCGAGCTAATCGATTCTGAAGATTTTGGCCGGTCCGAGATTTCGCGGGCGCTCGGCGGCGAGGATTCGGCCCGGTTTCGGGTCGGACGCGAGCGCTTTCGGGGCGTTTTTTGACGAAAAACTCACCCCCGCCCAGGGCTTGGCTAGCCGCGCTCGGCGGCGAGGTCAGACGGGGTGATCGCTTTCACGCTTCACTTGGATAATCAGATCGCGGGGTCCGCGAGCGGGTCGCTAGCGTCTCCACCTCGGGGCCTTGGATCGACGGCATGCTTTTCTCCGTGGATGATCGGGGAAGCGAACGCGAGTCGATGCTTCATGACTCGCATGGCTTCGGGATTGCTGTCCACCAGCACGGCGGCCCGTCCAGACCGAATGGCCGCCTCGCCAGTCGTCCCGCTCCCGGCGAAAAAATCTAGTATCCTGTCGCCCGGGTTCGAATGAACGCGGACTATACGGTTCAAAATAGCGATAGGCTTCTGCGTGGGGTATCCCGTCTTTTCCTTTCCGTTCGGACTCACGATCGTCTGCCACCATACGTCGGTCGGCGTCTTTCCCTTCGCCGCCTTCTCCGGCCCCACGAGTCCGGGCGCCATGTAGGGAATTCGGTCAATGTCGTCGTAGCGATAGGTATAGCCGCCCGGATCCTTGGCGTACCAGAATATGTTGTCGTGCTTGGAGGGCCAACGCGTTTTTGATCGCGCGCCGTAATCGTATGCCCAAACGATCTCGTTCTTGAACGACTCGCGGCCAAAAATTCTGTCCAGCATCACCTTGCAGTAATGAGATTCGCGGTAGTCGATATGGAAAAAGAACGACCCCCGCGGCGAGAGGAGTCGACGCGCTTCCTTAAGTCGCGGCTCAAGGAATTTCGCGAAGTCATGGAAGTCGTCGTCGAAAGACGACTCTCCCACGACTTGAGTTTTATATCGCTTTCCCTGGAATCCGGCGCGGTCTCCATTCTTGTCCCGTACCGTCTTCAGACGTTTTCGGGATTGGGTCTTCCCGGTGTTGAATGGTGGATCGATGTAGATCAGGTCGAAAGAGCCGGACTCGAAATTCGGCGTGATTTCCAGGCAGTCGCCAAGGTGGATTTCCAGATTCATGGCTCCCCCGCGGATGAATCGCTATTCTCAACGATGAGTCCAAGGCGTTCCCGCCTCTTGCCGCCCATTCCCATCATCACGTGATTCCATTTTCAAGCGCGACGATCCCGCCTATCGCCACTCCCGCATTCTCGCATAGATTCCGCTGAATTCCCGGCGTGACGGAGCGTCGGGCATGACGGTTTTCCGCGCGCGATCCGGAAGCGTCGGGATATCGGCTCGCGGGCGATCTTCCTTTCGGGTCTTGGAGCTGGACGGGAATTCCGGAGGATCGAGGATATCCTGAGCCACCGCGCGACCTCGGGATCAGGATATCCCGAAAAGGCCGAGATATCGGTCCAGGAGCAACAGGCTGAACAGCCCCATCAGGTAGATGATCGAGTACGTGAAGGTTGGCATGGCGAGCCGGTTGCTGCTCTCTTTCTGCATCCGGATCGCGTAGGCCAGGAAGATGCCGTTCAGCGCGAGCGCGCCGGCCAGATACACCCGGCCGGACAGTTGGATAACGAACGGTAACATGCTGGTCGCGGTCAGCAACAGCGTGTAGAACGTGATCTGCAACCGGGTGTGGTGGTCTCCGTGCGTGACCGGAAGCATCGGGATATCGGCGTTCGAGTAATCTTCCTTGCGGTGCAGGGCGAGAGCCCAGAAGTGCGGCGGCGTCCACACGAAAATGATCAGGAACAGGGCCAGCGCGCCAGCCTCGACACCGCCGGTGACCGCGGCCCAGCCGAGCAGGGGGGGCGTGGCTCCGGCGGCTCCCCCGATCACGATGTTCTGCGGCGTGGCGCGCTTGAGGT
Source organism: uncultured candidatus Poriferisulfidus sp. (assembly GCA_965116025.1). Classification (GTDB taxonomy): domain Bacteria; phylum Pseudomonadota; class Gammaproteobacteria; order Poriferisulfidales; family Poriferisulfidaceae; genus Poriferisulfidus. Next base: position 555,237 of record OZ220480.1, on the reverse strand, counting down.
AGAGGGTGTAGATCAGCGCGTATCCGATCAAGGAGCCCAGCGTGAGCCAGGCCGTCAGGCCGTTGACCTGGGCGAAGAGCAGCGCGAAGCCTCCCGTTCCGAGGATGGCCGCGAACCCAAGCGCTTGGGGCGCGCGCAGAGAGCCGCTCGGGAGGGGGCGGGATCGCGTTCGGTCCATACGGGCGTCGACATGCTGGTCGGCGATCTGGTTGATCGCCGCGGCCGCGGCCGCCATCAGGGTGATGCCGATCGCGCCGTGCAGCATCTTCAGCGGCTCGCGCATCAGGGGGTCGGCCAGCACCATGCCGATCAGCGCGGTGAACGTCATCAGCGCGACGACCCGCGGTTTCGTGATCTCCCAGTAGTCGCGCCAGGAGGAAGCGCGGATCACGGGCCGGCTCCGCGCCGGAGCTGAAGCCGTCCCTGGGCGAGGAGCGCCAGCAGCAGAATCGCCGCGAAGGCGTTGTGCGCGACGGCGACGGCGAGCGGAAGATGCAGGACGATGTTGCCGACGCCCAGCGAGATCTGAATGGTCAGCAGCGCCAAGAGGAGCAAGCCGCTGGCGCGCCAAGCGCGGAGGCCGCTACGGAGGGACCCGACCGCGAGGGCCAGGATCAGCGAGCCGGCCACGACCGCGCCGATCCGATGCGCGACGTGGATGGCGGTACGGGCCGGGCCGTCCAGAACCCCGTGCTCGTAGTCGACGCCGAGTCCTCTCCACAACACGAAAGCCTCGGAAAAGTCGATGTCGTCGGGCCACCATCGTTCCCGGCAGGTCGGAAAATCGGGGCAGGCGAGGGCGGCGTAGTTGGAGCTGGTCCAGCCCCCTAGAGCGATTTGCGCGACGAGTCCGATCAGCGCGGCGGCGTGCAGATACCGCAACGCCCGTGGCGCGGGCGGGACGGTTGGGCGCGGCCAGTCATGATGGCGCAGGACGAGCCACCAGACCAGACCCAGGGTCGCGAAGCCGCCCAGCAGGTGCAGGGTCACGATCAAGGGCTTCAGTTGCAGGGTGACGGTCCACATTCCGAGCAGGGCCTGCAGGACGACCAAGGCCAGCAGCGCCGTCGCGCCGCGCGCGAGGCGAGCGTCGCCGAGCCGGGAGCGGCACAGGACGGCCATCGCCAGGATCAGCAGACCGAGCGCGCCAGCCAGATATCGGTGCAGCATCTCGCGGGCCGCCTTTCCGGCGTCATACTCGCCGCGCGGGTCCCGCGCCTGGGCGGCCGCGATCTCTCGCTCGGTTTCCGGCAACGACGCGAGGTGGCCGTAACATCCTGGCCAGTCCGGGCAGCCGAGCCCGGCGTCGGTGAGTCGCACGAAGGCCCCGACCACCACCACGAGGAACGTCAGGCATGCGGTCAGGTGCAGAAGGTGGCGGAACCACATCGGAGTCAGCCGATCCGGGAGGCGGCGAGCAGGCGCTTCAGGTCCGCGAGGATCCCCTTGGAGGTGGACCGGTCGTCGTAGCGCATCAGAAGGTTCCCCAGGGGGTCGACGATGAGCAAGGCGTCGGCGGGGAGATCGTCCGCGAGCGATCCGGAATCGGGGAGGATTCGTGCCCGCTCTGGGGGGAAGCGCGCGAGCGCCGACGCGTAGCGCGCGCGCAGGCCCGGACGGTCGAGCCAGATCAAGATCCGCGCGCGGGCGCGCCTGGAGCCTAGAGATTCGTGGACTTGGCGCATCATGAAGAGGGTGGCCTCGCATTGGAGATCGCAGGTCTCCGCGCTCGCGCGGTAGAGCAGGGTCCAGCGCGGGGGCTGTCCGGGGGGGCGGAACAGGTCGCGGCCCAGCGGTCGGGGCGGCAAGATCAGGGAGCCATGGCTGTCGTCGCCCGTGTTCCCGCGAAGCTGCGGATTGTGGTACAGAACGACCGAGGCGATCAGGGGGCCGGCGAAGGCCAGCGCCAGCCCGATCAGGTAGAGGCGCGAGCGCAGCAGGCGCCGGGCGTCCGGGTGCGAGCCCAGATGAAACATCAGTTCTCCCGAGCCGGTCGCTTGAGATAGAGCAGGAACAGGATCGTCACCGCCGCGGCCATGGCGAACCATTGGACGGCGTACGCGGAGTGTTTTTCCGCGCTCATCGGAGGGCCCGGCCAGGCGCGCGCGTAGCCGTCCGGCTGGTCCGCGCCGAGCCGGATCGTGGCGGGAACGAGCGAGAGCTCGGACAGCCGCTCGGCGAGGCGGGCGTAGTCGATGTCCTGAATCACTTGCGGCCAGCCACGGCCCTCCATTAGGAGGTCCGGGTCGGTGAGCGGGTTCGCCTGAGGGAGATGGACGATTCCCTCGATCTGGATCTTGGTCCCGGAGGGGGCCGGAACGGAGGGCAGGAGGGAGCGGTCGGCCTGGGCGGGCACCCAGCCCCGGTTGACCAGCACCACCTGCGCGTAGGTCGAGAGCGCGAAAGGGCTTAGCACGTGGTAGCCCGGGCGCCGGTCCTGGACCTGGTTGTCGAGCAGGAACTGATCGGGCAGGTACTGGCCGCGCAAGCGGACCCGGCGTCCGGCTAGCTCCCCGAGCGAGTCTTCCGGGAAGGATGTGATATAAACGGGGCTCAGCCGCTCCCGCTCCCGCTTCAGCTCGTCCTGCGCGCGACGGTGGTCGGCGCGTTCCAGTTGCCAGAATCCGAGCGAGAGGAACGTGGCCGCCAGCGCGACGCTCGCGAAGCCGAGCAAAAACGTTGGGCGAGGCGGGCGCGTCGACATCATGCGGAGCCGAAGATGAAATCTCTGGTCGTCATTCTATTGCTGGCAATTCTGGCGAGCCTGTTCTCGGCGCTGACGTTTCTGGTGCGGGACCAAGGCTCGACGAATCGCGTCGCGCGTGCGCTAACCTGGCGGGTGGGCCTTTCGATCAGCCTTTTTCTTCTACTGTTGCTGGCGGGCTGGATGGGATGGATCGAGCCGCATGGGTTGCGCCCCGGGCCGTGACCCGGGCGCGGTCACAGCCAGTAGACGAAGACGAACAGGCCGAGCCAGACGACGTCGACGAAGTGCCAGTACCAAGCGGCCGCCTCGAACGCGAAGTGGCGGTCCGAAGTGAAGTGCCCGCGAACGCAGCGGATCAGCACGACGGTCAGGATCAGGGCCCCGATCGTGACGTGCAGGCCGTGGAAGCCGGTGAGCATATAGAAGGTCGAGCCGTAGATCCCGGACTCCAGGGTCAGGTTCAGGTCCGCGAAGGCGTGCGCGTACTCGCCGGCCTGCAGCGCGACGAAGAGGAAGCCCAGCGTCACGGTCAGGGTCAGCCCGGCGATCAGTTGTCCCCGGCGCCCGGCCTTCAGCGCGTGGTGCGCCCAGGTGACGGTGCCGCCGCTGGTGAGCAGGATCAGCGTGTTGATCGCGGGAAGCCCCCAAGCCGGCATATGCGCGAAGTCTCCCCCGATCTCGCCCGGTCCGTTCGCGGTGTAAGGCCACAGCGCCTCGTAGCCCTGCCACAGGTAGGTATTGGTCAGGATGCCGGGGCCTTCGCCCCCGAGCCACGGCAGCGAGTACTGGCGGGCGTAGTAGAGAGCGCCGAAGAAGGCCGCGAAGAACATCACTTCCGAGAAGATGAACCAGAACATTCCCCAGCGGAACGACAGGTCAACTTGCGCGTTGTAGGTTCCGCTCTCGCTCTCGCCGACGACCGTGCCGAACCAGCCGAACAGCATCACCAGCACGATCAGGGAGCCAGCGGCCAGCAACCAAGGCCCGGGGGCCGACCCCAGCATCATCATCGCGGCGCCGACCAGGGCGGAGGCCAGGCCGACGGAGCCGACGATGGGCCAGTAGCTCGGCTCGGGGATGTAATAGAGCGTGGAATCGGACATGGGGATCACCCGGATCGGGCCCCGGAGGAACGGGACGCGTCAAAGAAGGTGTACGACAGGGTCAGGGTCTCGACGGTCTCGGGCAAGCGCTCGCTTACCCGGAACACCAGTGGCATCTCGACGCGCTCGCCGGCGTCGAGCGGCTGGCTGGTGAAGCAGAAGCATTCCTGCTTGATCAGGTGTGGCGCGGCCTTCTGCGGGGCGACGCTGGGGACGGCCTGCCCGACCATGGGCCGCTCCGTCCGGTTGCGCGCGTGGAACACGGTCTGATAGGTTCGTCCAGTTTGGACCTTCATCTCGAACTGATCGGGACGGATGTCCCAGGGCATGGAGCGATCTACGTTGGCGACGAACTGCAGGGTGATCTGCCGTTCGGCGCCGAGGCGAGACTCGGTCGCGGCCACGGCCGCTTGGGTCAGGTTGTCGGTCGACCCGGACAACCCGGTGATGTCGCACAGGATGTCGTACAGCGGCACCAGCGCGTAGGAGAAGCCCAGCATCAGGGCGCAGAACGCCGCCAGGCGCGCGGCGGTGCGGCGGTGCGGATGGGTGGTCATCCGGCGTTCCCCACCAGAATGTAGAAGCCGACGTAGATCGCCATGGCGACAGCTCCGATGATCCAAGCGGTGCGAATCGCGGCGCGGCGCGCGGGCGTTCGGGGTTGGGTCATCGGATCGCCGGCGGGGTGGTGAAGCTGTGATAGGGCGGGGGCGAGGGAAGAGTCCACTCCAGCCCCTCGGCGCCTTCCCAGACCCGGTCCGTGGCTTTCTCGCCGCCGCGGATGGTCACCACCACGAGATACAGGAACAGCAGCTGCGCGAAGCCGAAGCCGAACGCCCCGATCGAGGCCAGCATGTTGTAGTCGGCGAACTGCAGGGCGTAGTCGGGGATGCGCCGCGGCATGCCGGCGAGCCCGACGAAGTGCATCGGGAAGAACGTCAAGTTGACGAAGATGGTGGACAGCCAGAAGTGCCACTTGCCCAGGCGCTCGGGGTAATGGTTGCCGGTCCACTTCGGCAGCCAGTAGTAGACGGCCGCCATGATCGCGAAGATCGATCCGGGCACCAGGACGTAGTGGAAGTGCGCGACCACGAAATAGGAATCGTGATACTGGAAGTCGGCCGGCACGATCGCCAGCATCAACCCGGAGAAGCCGCCGATGGTGAACATGACGATGAAGCCGATGGCGAACAGCATCGGGGTCTCGAAGGTCATCGAGCCGCGCCACATGGTGGCGACCCAGTTGAAGACCTTGACGCCGGTCGGCACGGCGATCAGCATGGTGGCGAACATGAAGAACAGCTCGCCCGCCAGCGGCATGCCCACCGTGAACATGTGGTGCGCCCACACGACGAACGAGAGGAAGGCGATCGAGGCGGTGGCGTAGACCATCGAGCTGTAGCCGAACAGCGGCTTGCGCGAGAAGGTCGGAAGAATGCTGGAGACGACCCCGAAGGAGGGCAGGATCAGGATGTAGACCTCCGGGTGGCCGAAGAACCAGAAGATGTGCTGGAACAGCACCGGGTCGCCGCCGCCGGCCGCGTTGAAGAAGCTGGTGCCGAAGAATTTATCGGTCAGCAGCATGGTGACGCCGCCGGCCAGCACCGGCATCACCGCGATCAGCAGGAAGGCGGTGATCAGCCAGGTCCAGACGAACAGGGGCATCTGCATCATGCGCATGCCCGGCGCGCGCATGTTGACGATGGTGGCGATGACGTTGATCGCGCCCATGATGGACGACATGCCCATGAAGTGGATCGAGAAGATCACGAAAGGCAGGGCGTCTCCGGTCTGCAGGGTGAGAGGGGGGTACAGGGTCCAGCCGCCGGCCGGGCCGCCGCCATCCAGGAAGAGCGTGGACAGCAGCATGGCGAACGCGAACGGCAGGATCCAGAAACTCCAGTTGTTCATGCGCGGCAAGGCCATGTCGGTGGCGCCGACCATCAGGGGAATCTGCCAGTTGGCCAGCCCGGTGAAGGCGGGCATCACCACGCCGAAGATCATCACCAGCGCGTGCAGCGTGGTCATCGAGTTGAAGAACTGTGGGTCGACGAACTGCAGGCCGGGCGAGAACAGCTCGGTGCGGATGACCAGCGCCATCGCTCCGCCGACGAAGAACATGATCATGGCCAACCACAGGTACAAGGTCCCGATGTCCTTGTGGTTGGTGGTGGTCACCCACCGCCACAAGCCGCTGGGTCGATGGTCGTGGTCGTCGTGGGCGGGGATGGCGGTCTCGCTCATGTTGGCTCCGTTAGGTTATTCGGCCGCGCTGGCGGTCTGGCGCTCGACCCAAGCGCGGTACTCGTCCGGCGGCATGGCGTGGACCTCGATCGGCATGAAGCCGTGGTCGCGCCCGCATAGCTCGGCGCATTGGCCCCGGTAGATTCCCGGCTCCTCGATCTGGGTCCATAGCTCGTTGATGAAGCCCGGGATGGCGTCCCGCTTGAGGGCGAGGTCCGGCACCCACCAGGCGTGGATCACGTCGCTGGCGGTGATCAGCATGCGGACCTTCGTGTCGGTGGGAAGGACCAAAGGCCGGTCGACCTCCAGCAGATAGTTCTCTCCTTTCTCGGCGCGGTCGCGAATCGCCTCGCGGGGGGTGGACAGGAACGAGTGGAAGCCGAAGCCATGGTCCAGGTAGTCGTAGCGCCAAAGCCACTGGTAGCCGGTGATCTTGATCGTCATCTCGGATTCGCCGGAGTCCTCCATCTTGATGAGCGTGGCGGTGGCGGGGACCGCCATGGCGACCAGGATGACGAAGGGGATCACCGTCCAGATCACCTCCACGGTCGTGCTCTCGTGGAACGTCGCGGCGGTGGCGCCGCGGGATTTCCGGTGCATCAGGATGGAGTAGAACATGGCGCCGAACACGAGCGCGCCGATGACCACGCAAATCCAGAAAATCAGCATATGCAGGTCGTAGACGGCGCGGCTGATCTCGGTGACGCCGACGGGCATGTTGAGGGCGTCCCAGCCCGCCCGCACCGTTCCGGCGAGTGACGACAGGACCGCGGCCGCCGCGAGCTGGCGGACGTTCGGCAAGATCGCTCTGGGCGCCATGCGGCGCGGTTTTCCCAACATCGCGTTTGTGTTTCGGGCGGGTCTCGATGAATCGGCGCGGGGCGAAAGCGTATTATAGTGTACCCGCCGGCCGCGCCCGTGACGAGGTCCGTCGCGCCCGCGGCGGGAGGCCGCGTCCATGCGGACGAGCGAGCAGGAGACGACGATGCCCCGCGACCCCGACGCGCGCCGTCGCGAATCCGTCCCCGATGACCTGAACCGGAACGCGCGGCGCGTCTTCCAGGCATTCCTCCTGATCAGCGGATTCATGGTCGTCGAGGTCATCGGCGGCGTGGTCTCGGGCTCGCTGGCGTTGCTGGCGGACGCCGCCCACATGCTGGTCGACGCGGTGGCCCTGCTGTTCGCCTGGATCGCCTTCCGGCTGAGCCGCCGCCCGGAGGACCGGATGCGGACGTATGGCTACCATCGCTTTCCGGTCCTCGCCGCCTTCGCCAACGGAGTCAGCTTGGTGTTTCTCGTTGGCTGGATTCTCTCCGAGGCGATCGGGCGGATCCTCGATCCGTCCGCGGTGCTCGCCGGTCCCATGCTCGTGGTGGCGGGGCTCGGCCTTCTCGTCAACATCGGCGCGTTCGCCCTGCTTCACGGGGCGAACCGCGACAACCTGAACGTCCGTGGCGCTCTGCTCCACGTGGCGAGCGACATGCTCGGCTCGGTCGCGGCGATCAGCGCCGCGCTGATCATCATGGCGACCGGCTGGATGGCGATCGACCCGATTCTCTCTCTTCTGGTCTGCGCGCTGGTGTCGCGCGCCGCATGGTTCCTGCTGAAGGAATCGGCGCACGTGCTGCTCGAGGGCGTGCCCGAACGGCTGAACGTGCGGGAGATTGGGCCGGATCTGGTCGCGCGCGTCCCGGAAGTCGAGGACGTGCATCACGTCCACGCATGGTCCCTGTCGCAAGGGTATTCGTTGCTGACCCTGCATGCGCGCGTCGCTCAAGGGACGCGTCCGGACCCGGTCATCGCCGCCATTCGCGCTCGCCTGAACGAGCGCTTTGGCATCAATCACGTCACGGTGCAGATCGAGCTGGAAGAATGCTCTGACGATCCCGCCGTCGTGGACCGATAGCCGGGCGCGGGCGAATCGGAGCCGCCGTCGCGCTCGACCTCGGAAGTTGGACGCGCTGGGTGGAGTCAGTGGTCGCGCCCGCGCGTCGATTTGAGGAGCGGGCCACGCTCGATGAATATGTTATAATATAACAATTCGTCAGGTGACCGGGCGGACGGGACGCGCGGGCCGAGCGGACATTTTCCCAATCAATCTGGAGACACAACGCATGACTCGATCCAAACCCTTGAACTCGCCGCTTCGCGCGGCGCTCGCCGCCGTTCTCTTCTGCTTCGCGTCTTCGGCCCCGGCAGCGGACGAGAGCGCGCCCAGCGTGGTGGCCTCCATTCAGCCGGTGCACTCGCTGGTGAGTGCCGTCATGGATGGGGTTGGCGAGCCTCGCCTGCTCATGCGAGGAACCGTGTCGCCGCACACTTTCAATCTGCGTCCTTCCGACTCCGCGCTCCTCCAAAACGCGCGCGTCGTCTTCTTGGTTGACGACACGATCGAGAACACTCTTTTTAAAGCGGTTGGCGCGCTCGCGCGCGACGCCCGCGTCATAACGTTGTCGGAAGCGGACGGAATCGTTCATCGATCGCTCCGCGAGGGGGGCGCGTTCGAGGCTCACGACCATGATCACGGCCATGGGCACGAGTGCCATGACGACGGCGACCACGATCATGGCCATGGGCACGAGCGCCATGATGATGACGACCACGATCACCACGAGGAAGGCGAGCACGGCGCTTTCGATATGCATATCTGGCTTGATCCGGTGAACGCGGGAGCGATGGCGCGCGAGGTCGCGGAGGTCCTGTCCGAGGTCGATCCGGCCAACGCCGAGACCTACGTGGCCAACGCCGCCGCGTTTCAGGGTCGCGTGGACGGCCTGATCCAAGAAATCGCCCGCCAAACCGCGCCGATTCGCGCCAAGCCTTTCATCATCTTCCATGATGCCTATCGACATTTCGAGGATCGGTTCGGCCTGACCGCCGTTGGATCGGTAGTGGTGAGCGTGGACCAGTCGCCGAGCGTTCGGCGCGTCATGGAACTGCGCGAGAAGATCCGCGGGCTTGGCGCGACCTGCGTGTTCGCTGAGGTTCAGTTCGAGTCGCGCCTAGTCGACACGATCATTGAGGGCACGGGGGCGCGGGCGGGCTTGCTCGACCCTCTCGGCTCCACTATTGAGAGTGGGCCCGACGCCTACTTCGGCATGATCCGCGAGATGGCGGCGGAGTTCAAGGATTGCCTGATGTCAGAGGGGTAGATTCCAAAGGCCGGGGAGCCGATTTTGGGTTGGTCTCCCTCGAAGATGAGCGCGAGTGAGCGGTTGGACTTCGATCTCGGAGGGCGAGATCGATTCGCTGTATAATTTCACGCTCGGTTTTCCAAATCCGTATTCGTTGAAACAGGAACCAAAAATGAATAAGATTTCAATCATTTCCAACGCCGCTCGCGCCGCGCTTGGCGTCGCTTCGTCGTCTTCCCGCATAGGGGGGGGGGGGGGGGGGGGGGGCAATGTCCCGCTTCCTGACCGTTCTGGCCGGGCTGACGGCCGCTTTCTCGATTTCACTGATACCGCATTTCGCCCAAGCGGCGAACGAGTGCGGCCCGCCCGCCTCCAACGCGGCCATTTGTAGCGACGCGGCCTACGGCGGTACCAGTGCGACTCCCGACCCGATCGAGTACAAGGATCAGACGGGCGGGCTGACGCTGACCGTGAAGCCTTCGGGGGAGATGACGACCATCAAGTCGTTCCTTCCCCCTGACGACGACACCCGGTATTCCGGTATCACTGTGGTCGGTGATACCGCTTTGGTGGTGAAGCTGGAAGGCAAAGTGAGGATCGTGAACGAGGCGGGTGGCTGGGCTTCGCCGACCGAGGGCACGTTCGATAACGATGGAACGAAGGTAAGCGCGACCTTCATTGATCCGCAGTATCAACGGGGTAGCCAAAACTACGGGATCTATGTTCTGAACGAAAAAGTCGGCGACACCAACAGAGAGGACAAGATCGAGATCGTGGTTGGGGCCGATACGAAGATCGGAACCAAGGATGTCCCGGTGGGGCACACCGGTGTGCGGGCGGAATACAGTAGCTCTTTCACAAAGAATCTTATATTGTTCGCAACGAATCCCAAATCAGCCACTGCCCAGGGCGATGTCTCAATCGTGAATCGGGGTGAGATCTACGGGTATTACGAGGGAATCAAAGTGTTGCATCAAGGGTCTGGGACCGTTACCGTCGAGACGGCGGAGGATAGCGTGACCAGCAAGGGCATTTCGGTCGCTCTCGTCAATGGGGGCGATGTCACCATCACGAATCACGGGACGATCATCAATGAGAGGCAGCGGCCCCTCTACGCGAAAACGCTCCCCGAGAGTGGAGATGCCACGCTGGATAACGCTGATAACGAATATTCGGAAGACGACGAAGGGCAGCCTGCTACCTTATTCAACCACCACGGCATAGTCGTTGGCGTTACTGACCTCTTTGGCGTGGGTACCGCGGAGGAAGCCAGCAGCGAGATCACGATCACCTCGAGTGGCGACATCACCGCTTATGAGCATGGCATCGCCGTCGTAACGTCGGGGGGAAGCGCCGGGACCAGCGTGGCTCCGGTGACGATCGACGTGACGGGGGGCGTCATCACGGCGGGCTGGAACGCGGAGGGCGAGGCTGGAGCGCGGAATGCAATTAACGTTCTTTACGGTCCGCTTGCCACTGCCCACAAAGGCGGACTGATCAAGGTGGACTTCGCGGGCAAGGTCGCTGGGGCGAAGAGCGACGGGATATACATTGACCGGAGCGCGACGCCCGACGCTCAACGCGACATCGGTGACAACAACCGGGATATCAAGGTGACGCTGAAGTCGGGGGCGCGGATCGGCATGGACGGGGACGAGCCGACCGTGGGTCGGGATGGCGTGTCCATTAAGAACAAAAGCCATGGAGCGACGATTCACGTGGTCGTCGAGTCCGGCGCGATGATCGGGACCATGAAGACGCCGGTCGGCCAGCATGGCTTGTTCCTTCAGGGCTTAAACGTCTTAAACACCGCTGATGAGGAGACGAAGATCATGGTCAAGAACGAGGGTCTCATCCACGCGAAAAGCTCGGGCGTCAGCGCTCAGCATTCCGGTTGGGGCGACGTGATCGTGGAGCATCTGAAGGGCGAGATCATCGCGGGAGATGAGCCCAACATCATCGGCACGTTCTTGGCGGATGTCCTGAAGACCCGAACCGCTGGCATTCTCGCCGTGCACCAAGGCTCGATGCCCAAGACAGTTGAAGGCAAGACGTTCAGCGCCAGCGACTCCTCCACTTACGATGCCAAGATCGGGAAGATCGAGATCACGTCGAAGGCGGACATCACGTCGAAGGGGGACGGGATTCTCGCCTATGTGAAGGACGTGGACGACGAGGGTGACGCGGCCGCCAAGATGATCATCCCGGTCACGATCGACGTGTCGGGCGGGACGATCATGGCGGACGGGCATGGCGTGTACGCCGAGACCGCCACCACCTATACGGAGATGGAAGCGCCCATGGCCGGGGAGACCATGGTCACGGTGGGGGAGATGGCGATGGTCCGAGCCAAGAAGGACGGGGTGTACGTCAAGGGCATGCGGACCTTCGCCGCCAGCCACGCCCGGAAAGGGCAATATGACCAGACGGTCACGATCAACGGCAAGGTCATGGGCGGCGACGGAGACTATGTTGGCGTTCGGATGATGAAGGGCGGAACGCTGGTGATCGGGCCGAAGGCGAAGGTCGAGGCTGCATCTGGAACCGCGGTGAAGTCGGACGGGGGGCTGATCATCACGATGAAGAAGGACGCTGTCGGGCGCATTGGCTATGTCAAGGGGAAGATGCTCAACAGCGGAACGACGACCTTCGATGGGGTGAAGGTGGACGGGGAGTACACCCTCAGCCCGGGCCTCGAGACGCGCGGCGTGTACGATGTCACCAGGGTTACCCTGAAGACGATTGAGGGCGGGCACCAGTTCATGGACTCAGGCCAGGCGTATCACGCCCGGGCTCGGGTGTACGAGGCGCTGCCGTCGGTGCTGCTGGAGATGAGCGCTCCGGGTGGTCGTCAGGCGCGCTTGTCGGCGACGCGGGACGGCGGGGGCGTTTGGGCTCGGGTCTTGGCGAGCGACGGCGAGCGCGAGGCGGATATGTCCACGACTTCCATGGACGATGCCGGACATGATCTGTCTTGGGACTTCGAGCGCTGGGGCGTGGAGACGGGCTTCGTGATTTCCACGGACGCGCCGGGCGTGACGCTGGGGGTGAGCGCGCACTATCGGGATGGCGAGGCGGACGTCAAGCGCGGCGGGAAGATCGACGCGTCGGGCATGGGCGTCGGCTTGTCGGCGACCTGGCGGGCGGAGGACGGCTGGTACGCGGATGGGGAGTTCTCGTACACGCGGTTCGAGGACATCGACCTGAGCTCGGAGACTCGAGGGATGGTGAGGTCTGGCTTGGACGGAGACGGCCACGCGATCGGCGTGGAAGTCGGCAGGCGGATGGAGATGGACGGTTTGGCGGTGATCCCGCGCGGGGGGGTGACCTGGTCGTCGGTGGACATCGACGATTTCGACGACGTTTCGGGCGTGGCCGGAAGCGGTCGGGTGGAGTTCAGCTCGGAGGACAGTCTCAAGGCGCGGGTCGGGGTGTCGTTGGAGAATGGTCCGACGTACGCCTCATTGGACGTGGAGCATGAGTTTTCGGAGGATCGCGCCGTGATGGCATCGGGGACGCGGCTGGAGTCGGAGGTGGAGTCGACGTGGGCGCGGATTGGCGTCGGGGGCGTGATGACGCTGGACGCGCAGGGGGAATCGACGCTCTCGGCGGACGCTCACTACGCGGCGTCAGGCGGCGACAATCATGATTATGGCGCGAGCGTCCTTCTGAAGGTTCGTTTCTGATCCGTTTCTGATCGCGGTCCCGGCGCTCAAGCTGGGGCCGCGTCTTGCCGGAAATGGGCTCCTCGCTATTTTCTGAAGGAGAGTTTTTCTTGCCGCGATGGCATCTTGATTTCGCGCTGGATGCGCTCCAGATGATAGCGAGCGCCGCGTGGGATCGCCCGCGCTGAGCTGAGAATCTGGCGAGATTTGGTTGAAGTCTCGCGCTCCTCCGTATCAAGCGGAGATCTGGTCTCGACGATCCTCTCGGATCCTCCCGCTCACTTCACGCCATCCCGTTTCCCCGCTTCCCCGCTTTCCAGCTTTTTCCGTCGCCAGAGTTCCAGCAAGGGGGCTTGGACCATCACCGAGAACAGCACCACCCCGAAGCCGATGGATTCGATCGTCCACCAGTAGTCGAGCGCGATCGGCACGCTAAGCGCCAGTCCCACGGTGACGGCGCCGCGCGCGCTGCTGAAATACAGGATGTTGTGATCCGGCAGGCCCTTCAGTGCCTTGTTCGTTCGAGTCAGCAACGGCATGACTAGGGAGAGTCCGGCGATGCGGGCCAGGAGCACCGCGCCGATGCCGATCAGGATGGCTAGATAGCGCTCGGAGAAGATGTCGATCGAGATGCTGATTCCGAGCATCAGGAACAGCATGGATTCGGCCAGGGTCGCCATGAGGCGCCAGAACTCGCCCACGAAATGGTCCCGGGGCGCGTCCAAATCCTGGTGCATGGTGCGGCCCATGATCAGCGCGGTCGCCAGCACGGACAGGACACCGGAGACGTTGAGCGCGTGGTCCGCGACCAAGTACGCCATATAGGCGGTGACCAGGGTGAACAGGGCCACCTCGTGGGGCGAAGGATGGCGCACCCGGAGGAAGATTAGCGCGAAGAAGCCGATGGCGAGCCCGACGACGGCGCCGCCGATCACTTCCCAGGCGATGTAGAGCGCGATCTCTCCGGGGGCGAGCGCCAGATCGGGCTCCAGCGCGAAAGCCAGCAGGAGCGCGAACAGCACGATGCCGAGCGCGTTGTTCAGCAGATCCTCCCCTTGGATCAGGGTGCGCAGATCTGGAGGCAGATTCAGGTGTCGAAACACTTGCTGGAGAGCCTGGCTGTGCGTGGCGATCAGCATGGTGCCGGTCAGGAGCGCGGCGATCCACGGAAATCCGGTTGGATGACTGATGCCGTAATAGATCAGCACGGTTGTGAGGGCCAGGGAAATCAGCGCCAGCGGCAGCGCCAGAAGAAGGATGCCGGGCAGGTTGCGCGCGAACCTCGGAACGTCCATGCTGTAGGCGGCGGAGAAAATCAGGATGGGCAGGAACACGTAGAACACCATGTCGCGCAGCATGCCGCTGTGCAGGCCCAGCTGGTCGGCGTCGAGGAACAGCCCGCTGAAGGCGAAGCCGAGGAGGAGAAGCAGCGCCTCGAACGGAAACCTCAGGTAGTTGAGGATGGGTTTCAGGACCAGACCCAAGAGCAGCAGGCCCGCGAGGCTGGAGATCAGGAGAACCAGCTCCATGTCGGATCAGGCGGCGCGGGCGGGCGGAGGATAGAGCTGACGCAGCGAGACGCTCAGGCCGTTCGGCTGCACGATGCGCGCGTGGGTCCGATCCAGCGCGCGCGGGTGGGAGACGCCGCAGGAGTGGGCGATCATGGCGACCTCCGCCTCCATGTTGCGCGCGAGGTGGGCGACCCGAACGGCCTTGTCGACCGGGTCCAGTCCCTGCTGCAACCGCGGGTCGTGCGTGGTTACCCCGGTGGGACAGGTGTTGCGGTTGCACTGCATGGCTTGGATGCAGCCAAGCGCGAACATGAAGGCGCGCGCCGAGCAGACGAAGTCCGCGCCCAGGCACAAGGCCCAGGCGACGTCGGTCGGATTTACCTGCTTGCCGGACGCGATGACGCGGACGCGCTCGCGCAGGCCGCTCCGCTCCAGGCGGTCGACCACCATCGGAAGGCTCTCGCGCAATGGCAGCCCAACGGAATCGAGCAGGGGCATCGGCGCGGCCCCGCTACCGCCATCGCAACTGTCGACGGTGATGAAATCCGGCGCGGAGTCGCTCCCCCGGCGCAGAATCTCCTCAATCCAGTCGTCCAGCGTTCGCTCGGAGCCGATCACGGTCTTGAAGCCGACCGGCTTGCCGGCCAGATCCCGGAGTCGGGCGACCATGTCGAGCAACTCCGCGGAGTTGCCGATCTCTGGATGTCGCCGTGGGCTACGCGAGGTCTTGCCTTGCGGGATGCCGCGGATTCGGGCGATCTCCTCCGTCACCTTGATCCCCGGCAGAAGCCCGCCCATGCCGGGCTTGGCGCCTTGGGAGAGCTTGATCTCGAACATGCGCACTTGCGGGATTTGGGCCAGCTCCCGGACGCGCGCCTCCGACAGGCCGCCGCGCTCGTCGCGCGCGCCATACTTGGCGGTCCCGATCTGGAAGACGAGATCGCAGCCGCCCTCCAGGTGATACGGAGACAGCCCGCCCTCGCCGGTATTGAGCCAGCAGCCCGCCTTGGCGGCGCCGCGCGACAGCGCCTTGACGGCGACGTTCGAGATCGCGCCGTAGCTCATCCCGGAAATATGGAAGAAACGTTCGCTGGAGTAGGGTTCGGCGGTGTCCGGGCCGATGGTCAGCGGAGGAGGACGGACGTCTTTCTGGCTCAGATCCGGGTAGGGGTCGTTGACGAACAGGATGGTTCCGGGGCGCGTCAGATCCCGGGTCGAGCCGAATGGCAGGGTATTGGTGATGTTCTTGCTGGCGCGGTAGATCCAGGAGCGTTGCGCCCGGTTGAACGGCATCTCCTCGCGGTCCATGGCGAAGAAGTACTGGCGGAAGAACTCCCCCAGATGCTCGAACCAGTACCGGAAGCGTCCGATGACGGGGTAGTTGCGGCGCACCGCGTGGCGGGTCTGCGTGGCGTCGATGATGTAGAGCGCCATCGCGACCAAGATCAGGACCCCGATTCCGAGCAACAGGACGGAGGCCAGGATATCCACCGCGCTCAGCAGCAGATCCATCGAGACCGGTGTGATTTCTCGCATGCGCGCCGCGCGATGGACTTCCGTGGGAGACCGCTCTGATCCGCGAGTCTGGAGGCTAGTGTAGCACCGAGAGGGCCAGCTCCTGCGCCTTTCGCAGGTCTGGCTTTCCGCTACCTAGGAGTGGCAGGCTTTCGACTGGAAGAATCAGTCGCGGACGCGCCAACTCGGCCACTCCCCGCTTGCCCAGCGCCTGTCCTAGCAGGTTTCGGTCCGGTTCCGGCCGCTCGGTGATTAGCACCAGTTGCTCGCCGCGTGTCGGATGCTCGACCGCGCAGACGATATGGCGGGATTCCGGCCATACTTCGCTGACCTGCTGTTCCACATGGGCCAGCGACACCATCTCGCCACCGATCTTGGCGAAGCGCTTGGCGCGCCCGCGCAGGAACAGGAAGCCGTCCTCATCGAGTTCGGCGACATCGCCGGTGTCGTGCCAGCCGTCGTCCGGCGGCGTCAACAACCGATTCTCTCCGGGCATCCAATAGCCGGACATCACGTTCGGGCCGCGCAGGAACAGGCGGCCTCGGCGGACGGGGACACCGCCGTCTTGATCCTCGCCCAGCGGCTCGAGGCGCGCCTCGATCTCCGGCATCAGGCGGCCGACCGACCCGGGACGATCACAGGCGGGCGTGTTGGCGCTCACCGCGGGAGAGGTCTCGGTCACTCCGTATCCTTCGTGGACGGTCAGCCCGAAACGCTCTTTCCAGAGCTTCCGGGTGCTCGACTTGAGGGGTTCGGCCCCCGCCACGATCAGCCGCAGGCTCTCGAGGTCTTTTCGGCTCGCCGCCTGCCCGTACCCTTTCAGGAACGTGTCGGTGGAGAAGAACACGGTGATGCCGAGTTCGCGGATTCGTTTCGGAATCTGCTTGTAGAGCAGCGGACTGGGATACAGGTGGCAGCGGATTCCGGACATCAGCGGAAGTAGCAAACCGACGCCAAGGGCGAACGAGTGAAAGGTCGGGAGGCACAGCAGCAGGCGATCTTCGGGGCTCAGGTCCAGCACGGCGCGGACCTGGCATCGATTGCGTTGCAGGTTCCGGTGACTCAGCACCACGCCTTTGGGCTCGCCCTCGGATCCAGATGTGAACAACACCACGGCGGGATCTGAGGGGTCGCTGCCTCGCGGAGGGCGGGCGGCGCGCCAGGCGGCGGCGACCTTCACGCCGCCGCTCATCCGCGCCCTCAGGTCTTCCAGCCAAATCAGGATGTGGTCCTTGGCGAGGGCGTCGGCCATATCTCCCAAGCCGGCTTTCTCGACGAACTGGCGGGACGTCACGATGTGGGTCAGCCCCGCGGTGCGGCACGCGCTGACGACGTTGCTCGGCCCGGCGGTGTAATTAAGCATGACCGGGACGCGGCCCAGCGCGTGCGAGGCGAAGAAGATGACCGGCATGGCCGTCACGTTCGGAAGCAAAATGCCGATCGTGTCCTGTTCCTTGGGCAAGGTCCGCTCAAGCGACAGGGCGACGGCGTGGACCGCTCGCAGCAATTGGCGATAGGTTAGGGACCGCTCCAGATCGGCCAGAATAGGGTAACCGCCCCCGAACTTTCGGGCGGCGGCGTACAGGGATTGCAGCGTCGAGCGTTCCTCGCGTCGCGTCCGGTAGTCCAGATCGCACAGCGCGTCGTAGATCTTCAGGGCTTCGCGGCGGGCGGCCTCAGGGTCCTCGCTCGCGCGCGGCGGTAGTGGGCAACGCTCGAATCCCACCTGAACGCGCGGGTAGAGACGTGGCGCGCGGAGTCCCGGGTCGCTAGCGCGCGCGACCCAGACGGGGCGGTCCGATCTCTGCCGGGCGATCCGCGTCAGCTCCAGCGTTGCGGCTTGGCCGCGCGGGTCGGCCGAGAAAAGAATCAACGTGACGGGCGACGCGTCGCCTCCGTACCCGCTGTCCGGCCATTGATCATCAATGGCGGCGGGATCCAGCGGTCTCAGTCGAGCCCAGCGGGCGAGCAGGCGCATGCTGGCGCGACGCGCTAGAGAAGGATCGAGGTGAATCTCGGTCTTGCTTGGAATGGCGGCCGCCAGCGCCCAGGCGACCCACGCGCTTCCGCGCCGGGCGAAAACCAGCGAGCCGGGCGGCGGGGACTCCGAGGTTAGCGCGAGTGACGCGACCGTCCACAGAGGGACGCGGCGAAAGCCGCCGCGCGTGATGAGCAGCAAGGCCAGAGCCGCGGCGACGGCGGTCGCGGCCATCGCCAGCCATAGAGTGGCGATGGTTCCCCCAAACTGGAAAATGGTGATCGACATCACCGACGCCAGCACCATGAAAAGGGCGTTGAGAATATTGTTGCAGGCGATGATCCGAGCGCGCCGTTCTTCTGGAGCGCGTTGCTGCACCAGGGTGTATAGCGGCGTGACGTAGAAGCCTCCCGCCACGGCGACCGCGAGCAGAATCCCAAGGGAGCTCACGGCCTGGGGGTCTTCCAGCAACGCGCCGAAACCGCGGAGCGGAGCGTCGGCCTGGGGCGCGAGGCTCAGTGCCGCGAATCCGGCGCCGAGGGCCGCCGCGGCCAGTGGCGCCCAGGTCGCCCGCGCCGCGCTGCCGAGCCAGCGGTTGCAGAGCAGGGCTCCGAGACCGACCCCGACGGTGAAGATCGCGAGCGCTCCGGCCATCGCCCGCTCGTCGCCAGCCAGAACGTCTCGGACGAACAGCGGCAGCTGCACGAGCATGCCCACCCCGATCATCCAGAACCAGCTGATGGCGAGCATCAGCCAAGCCAGGCGCGGCTCGGCCAGCCCCTCGCGCAGGATTCGCCATGTCTCGCCGAAAGGCTCGAGAGAGAATCGCAGTCCGGCCTCTCCGGGGGGCTGGACCGGGATCCGGTGACTCGCCAGGTAGCCCGCGGCCGCGCTCGCCACCAGCACGCCGGGAACCCAGAGAGAGGCGTCGGGAACGCCGATGAGCAACGCGCCGGTCAGGCTGCCGGCCAAAATCGAGACGAACGTGCCGACCGCCACCCAAGCGTTTCCGGCCAGCAGTTCGGCGCGCGACAGCAGGCCGGGAAGGATGGCGTACTTCACCGGGCCGAACAGGGCGGACTGCAATCCGGTCAGGAACAGGATAGCGAACAGGAAGCCGATCGACCCGGTGGCGAAGCCGATCCAGGTCAGCGCCATCAGAACGCATTCCGCCAGTTTGATGCGCTGGATCAGTCGGTGGCGCGGGAGATGGTCGGCCAGCTTCCCTCCGAGAGCGGAAAACAGCAGGAACGGAAGCAGGAATATGCCGGCGGAAGCGGCGACCAACTGCTCGCTGCCGAACCCGGCCAGCTCGGTGATGCGATAGGTGATCAGGACGACCAGGGCGTTGCGAAAGACGTTGTCGTTGTACGCCCCGGTCAGTTGGGTGAGAAAGAAGGGGCCGAGCCGCCGTGTCAGCAGCAGTCGGAAAGTCGAGGACATCGGGGATTCCCCGACCTACAGGCGGGTCGGGTTCTCAGCGTCGCCGTAGACTTCCTCGGGATCGAAGGTTTTCTCGCGTTCCAGAAACTCCAGCGCCCGCCCGGCCGACTTTCCCGTAGGCACCCTGCGGTAGAAGCAGGAGCGGTAGCCGACATGGCAACTGGCCCCGGAGCCTTCCACCGTCACCCGCATCCAGATGGCGTCCTGGTCGTCATCGACGCGCAGCTCGCGCACCTTCTGCACGAGCCCGCTGGTGTCGCCCTTGCGCCACAGGCACTGGCGACTGCGGCTGTAGTACCAGGCCTCGCCGCTCTCGATGGTTCGCCTCAGCGCCTCCGCGTTCTGGCATGCGACCATCAGCACGTCGCCGGATTCGTGGTCGGTCGTGACGACGGGGATCAGGCCGTTCGAATCGAATTTCGGCGCCAGCCGGTCGCCTTCCTCGACCTGCTCGACGCTCTCCCGAGGAAAAAACAAAGAAGCCATCGCGCGAAGAAAAAACTATTCCGACGATGCAGTCTACATGACTCGCCGCCAGTGGCTGCCGCCAGCCAGGTCCTCGACCGCGATTCCCGCCTCCGTCAGTTTCTCGCGGATGCGGTCGGCCTCCACGTAGTCCCCGTTTTGGCGGGCGGTCTCCCGCTCGGCCAGCAGGGACTCGATCTCGGCGTCGTCCAGTCCTCCAGAAGCCGCGCTGGCATGGAACCATTCCTCGGCGGAGGACTCGAGCAGTCCGAGCGTTTGGGCGCCCGCGCGCAACCGCTGGGCGGCCTCCGTCCGGCGCGCTCCCCGCAAATGGGCTAGGTCCGCGGCCTCGCGCCGAAGGCGCCGCAGGGCCAGTGGGGTGTTCAGGTCGTCATGCAGGGCCTGCAGGAATTCCGCGTCCGGCTCAATCCCGTCGGCTTCCGGGCTCCCCGCGTCTTGCCAAGCGCGGTAAAGCCGGTCCAGGGTCTGGCGGGCCTCGACGAGCAGGTCGTCGGTCCAGTCCAGCGGCTTGCGGTAATGCGCGTGCAGCAGGGCGAGGCGCAACAGCTCGCCCGGGTGTTGGTTGAGCAGGTCCTGGACCAGGCGGACGTTGCCTATGGACTTGGACATCTTCTCGCCGTCGACCGTGACGTAGCCGTTGTGCATCCACAGTCGCGCGAACGATTCGCCGGGATAGGCGCAGAGACTCTGCGCGCGCTCGTTCTCATGGTGAGGAAACACCAGGTCCTGCCCGCCGCCATGAATGTCGATGGTTGGACCCAAATGGTGGGCGATCATGCAGGAGCACTCCAGGTGCCAGCCTGGCCGTCCTCGCCCGAACGGGCCGTCCCACCCCGGTTGCTCCGGCGTCGAGGGCTTCCACAGCACGAAATCCGCCGGGTCGCGCTTGTAGTCGGCGACCTTCACGCGGGCGCCGGGGCTCATCTCCTCCACGCGCCGACCCGACAGGGCGCCGTACCCCTCGAAACGTTCCACCGAAAACAGGACGTGCTCCTCCGCCTGGTAGGCGTGGCCCGAATCCAGCAAGGTCTGGATCATCTCCAGCATGGCTGGAATGGTCTCGGTCGCCCGTGGCTCCAGATCCACAGGGAGCCCTCCAAGCCTGTCGCATACGTCGTGGAAGGCCTGAGTGAAGCGGGCGGTCAGCTCGTCGTGCCGGCAGCCCTCCCGCTCGGCCCGGGCCAGAATCTTGTCGTCGATGTCGGTCAGATTGCGCGCGTAGATCACTTGGGGATAGAGACGGCGCAGCGCCCGGACCAGCACGTCGAACACTACCAGCGGGCGAGCGTTGCCGATATGAATGTGGTCGTAGACGGTGGGGCCGCAGACGTACAGGGTGACGCGCTCCGGGTCGAGCGGCTCGAAGACGCGCTTCGCGCGCGTCGCGGTGTCATGAAGGCGAAGCATGGTCAGTCGCTGAGACTGCGGTCCCGCAGATGGATGTCGCGCTGCTGCTCGCCGACGTGGCCGGCCAGATACAGGGCGACGGTGAGCGTCGCGCTCGCGATGAGCGCCATGGACTGTCGCCAGATCGAGGGTCCGCCGCCCAGAAGTCGAAGCGACCAGAGCAGGCTCAGATACATCAAGTAGAAGAACCAGAAGGCGACGGGCACTAGAGCGGGGTAGGGCGGATCGTCGAACTGGATCAGATAAAGAGCCGCCAGCGCGACTCCCACGCCGAGCGGGAGCGTCTGGGCCAGGTGGCGCAAGGCGGGGATTCGTGCGCGGGACATCGGGTTGGAGGGTGGATCGCTGGCGGAGGCGTATTTTAGAGCAGACGAAGCGGGAGACGTGTTAAAATGCGATCTCTCGTGGACGAGCGAGCGGAAGACTAATGGATCAAACCTATCGAGACGCGATCACCCGCATGGAGGAGCTGGGAGTTAACCCCGAGTACGTTCTTGGCTGGCAGGGCGGCTATCTGGGCCATCCGCCGCGTGAGGAGCAGCGCGTCACTGAGGCCTATCAGGCCGGCTTCGAGGACGGTAAGGAAAAGGAGACCGGAAATTTCGGGAATTGGACGTGACTCCGCGACGGATCGGCCGATTCCGCCGGAAGCGATTTCCGTGAACGGTCCTCCGCTCTTGGGCGGTCATCGACTGCGCGGCTTGATATTCCGCATGCCTCGAAACTCGCGCGTTCCACTCGGCTGATGACTTGAATATCGTCTGGAAAGTTCGCGGCTTTCCGAAGAGCGCGGTAGCTAGGCTTTCTTCCGCCATGCGTCTCGCGCCCGGCTTCTTTATGATGCCCGCTTGCCTAGCTTATGGCGCACTCTTCCCAAACTCTTTTCGCACGCGACTGCAGGCGAGATTGTAGAATTCCGCGTCTTTCTCATAGGCGATGATTTTCCTGCCCATGCTCGCCGCCGCGAGCACCGTCGTCGCGCTACCGGCGAACGGATCGAGCACGAGGTCTCCCTCGTCGCTGAACAAGGTCAGGAACCTCTTGATCAGCTGCAGGGGTTTTTGCGTCGGGTGAATCCTCTCTTGTGGCGAGGGAGACTTGCAGGTGAAAACGTTGTGCACCACGCGACCGTGAAATCTCGTTCCGGGCCGCTTCCCGATCACCAGCGCTTCCCAGGCGTTGATGGGCTTGAATCTATGATTGAACGGGACAGGGTTCGTTTTCCGCCAAACCATGGTTCCCACGGCGACGAAGCCGTGTCGCTCCAGAATGTCGGAATACTCGCCTATCCGCGCTTGCGCGCAGAAGATGATCGCCCACCCCTTCACTTTCGGCAAGACGATACCGGTCCATTCCTCGGGCCGGAAATCGTAGTCCCAACTCCCGAAGCACCCTCTCGGCATGATGAAGTCCGCGCCATTCTTCCGTAGCCTGCGCGGGATTTGCGTCTCGCATGCGTATGGGTTGCTGATTCCATAAGGTGGATCCGTCAGCAGAAGGTCGACGGATTGGTCCTTCAGTTTGGCAGCCCCCTCGATTCCATCGCCTTGGACGAACTGATAGCCGGTTCCGTCGAGTTGGTCGCCGGCGACGATCCCGGTCTTTTCCCGAGTTTCCAAAATCCGCGAAAGATCCGCGGAAACCTTCTCCGGGTCTCGCGCCTCGATCACCGCCCACCGATCATCGATCAGCAAGGAGCCCAGCATGGTCGGAACGCCATCCAGATCCCGGGCCGCCAACCCGATCAGCCAAACTTTTTCCGACTCGCTGTATGCTGGCGAGACTTGGGTGATGTGCTTTCTGTGCGTTGGGAAGTGGTCGGAAATCCACTTGTTCGCGGTGGCCCTCGCCTGGATCGTGTCTTCGGCGTTCATGGTTCCCGGATGTTATCTCTGGCGGCTCGAAAATTCGAGCGAGACGCCTACCTCTTCCCTCGAACCAGACTCCGCAGAGTCCGCCGCAACGAGGTCGCGAGCTTGGGCGCCTCGCGGTCGATGACGTAGGTGGCGATCCATTCCCGGTCTTTCTTCTCCATGCTGTCGGCCACCGCGTCGCCGAGCGCCCGGCGCATCGCGAAGCCCGGTCCCGTCTCCTCGGACCATTGGCAGCCAGAGTAGAGATCGGATCGCTCGTTGAACTGGTCGAGGAAGCGCCGCGCGTGCTCTCCCGGGTCGCCGCACTCCTGGCGATTGTCCTGCATCAGCGCCGCCAAGTGCTTGGCGAGCGAGGGAATAAGCCGGGCCCGCTCCTCATCCGGCAGGCGCGCGCTCGCCTCGCGGTCGACCAGATGCGCGCCAAAGATAGCGAAGTGGCCGATCACGTCCAGCCGCCGCGACCAGCCGGAAGTCTCGAATCCCTCGTTCTCGAGCGCGAGCAGGGCCGCGCTCGAGATCTTCCAGATATTGACGGACAGGGCGCTGGCGGTCTGGCCCGCGTCGCGCGGCGTTTCGCGTTGGTTCCAATGCTGGGAGAGGCGCGGCATGGCGGCGTTTGGGCGGTGATGCTAACACGGCGCGCCTTGACGACCGCGCGATTTTCGCCACGATAGGAGGGCCGGAAGCGCTCTCTTTCTCCCGTCGTGACTGGAAATGACGCCGATTCAGCCTCTGTGTGAGCGAGTCCAGATCAACTGCGACATCGCCGACGCCCGCCACGCGGGCGCCCTGACCATGTGCGTGTATCTGCTGAAGATGCGCGAGTACTTTCGCTGGGAGATGGGGCTGGACTTCACGGCGACCCTGCCGAACGAGGCGGTGGGGCGCTGGATCCAGGAGCGGGAGGAGCGTTGGGAGAAGTTGGGCGAGGAGCCCTATCGCCCGGTGCCGATCCAGGGACGGGAGTACGACCCGTTCGACGCCGAGGGGATCAACCGGGCGCTGTTGCCGGAAGGGTACGTCTACAGCGCGGGGTTGGGCGTGAACAAGGCCCCGCATTTTTTCTTGGGCCGCCTGCTGGGCGAGGGCGGTCGGGCGGGATGTCGGATTTACCAGGCTCGAGAGGAATGCGCGCGGGACTTGGCCGCGCCGCCGGCGATGACGCTGGGCCAGACCATTTTCGTGCGCCGCGAGTCCCTGAGGCGCATGCTGTGGGAGCGTCTTCAGGAATGGCGCTGGAGCCGAAGGCGAAACGCCTTGGGCGAAGCCTTGCGCTGCTATCCTTTCGACGAGGATATGGAATCGGCGCTCGACGCGATGACGGAGCGCGAGTCGCGGACCCTGATCCTGCACGAGATCGGCGAGATCGAGGTGGGGCGCGAGCTGGGAGATGGCTGGCGCGAGTTGCTGCACGGCTTGCCTCGCGGGAGAGCGGAACTTGGCCTGCGCGCGGCGCGCGACCACTGGGCCGATTGCCAGGTGACTCTGCCGGCCTTGCTGGCGGACGGCGACCGCGCCGCTTTGCTGTTCTATCGAGCCAGCCTGACGGCTCTGCGCGGACAGTTGTTTCCGGAATTGGTGAAGGCGCTGGATCGCTGGCGGGACGAGCGCGACGACGGCGCCTTGCGAAGGATGATCGACCGGGGCCGCGCCCACTGGGAGAAGGTGGCGAAGCGGTTGCTGCGCGCGGGAAGCCGGAGCCGGAGTCCAGAGCGGAAATTGGTGGGCTTGCTGGAAGAGGCGGCGTTGTGAGCGCGCCCTCGTCCGGGTCGCGCGAGGTTCTCCCTGGCAGTTTCATCTGGCAGCGGGACGGCGCTCTCGCGCTCGAGCGGTGCCAGACCCTCATCGAGCGCTTCGAGGCGCACCCCGGAAAGGCGCGCGGGCGCGCGGGCGCGGACGCGGTCGAGCGGCTCGAGCTCAAGCGCTCGACCGACTTGACGCTGGCGGGGCCGGAATGGCGGGACGTCGACGGCTGGCTGTTCTCGTCGCTGTCCGCGGCGTTGCGGGATCTGCGGAGTCGGTATCCGTATTTCCGCGGGCGGTTCAAGGACCAGGGGTACGCGGTGCAGCGCACCGACGAGGGCGGGTACTACCATTGGCATGTGGACGCGGACAGCGCGGCCCTGGCGGATCGGCAACTAGTGGCGATCTGGTATCTCAACGACGTTGAGGGGCCGGGCGGCGAGACCGAGTTTCTTCACCAGGGCGTGAAGATCCGGCCCGCCGCGGGCCGGCTGGTGCTGTTTCCGCCATTCTGGACCCACCAGCACCGGGGCGTCACCTTGCGGCGGGGGGTCAAGTATCTGGCGACCACCTGGATCGTCTTCGCGTAAGGCGAAAGAGTCCGGTTTCCGCAAGAGGTCGGTCCGAAGGCGGAGCGGGGTCGCGCGTCCGCTTCGATGCGGGAACGGGAGGGAAGCGCCCGCGCCCATGAAGCATGCACGGGCGGTTTTGGATCAGGCAGGTTTTCGCGTCGCGGGCGGCACAGGTTATCGCCTCGTCCGCTCGCCCAAATCACGTTTTCATGCCTTTCCGTCGGGGGGCAGGCTGTACAATCCGAAGATGAAGATTCTCTCGCGCCAGACGTTCCCCGCCTGAGCGAGCGAGCCGCCCGAATTTCGCCAAGATCGAGACCATGCCTCTGAGTTCCCTTTCGCCGCGCTTCCCGGATTCGGCGGGTCTGCGTCGCGCCGTGGACCGCGCCGCGCGGTGGCTTCTCGATCACGCGCGCCGCGCGCCGGAACGCTGGCGGCGAGCGGTCGACTGGCTGGAGCGCCAGGCCACCTTCTGGCTGGTGGCCGAGAGGCAGCGGGAGGACGTGAAATCGCCGATCAATTTCGAGCGCTTGCTGGCCGAGGCGCGCATGGGCGACGTGCTGCTGGTCGAGGGACGCACGCGGATCGCGAGCGCGGTGCGCGGTATCACGAGCAGCGTGTGGACGCATTCGGCGCTGGTCATCGGCCCCTTGGACAAGGTGCGGGACCCGGCGCTGCGCTCGATCGCGCGCGGCTACCTTCGGGACGATGAGCTGGACGCCCCGCTGATCGTGGAGTCCGAGCTTGGCCGTGGCACCGTCGTTTCCTCGATCCTTCGCTACCGCGACCATCATCTTCGCCTGTGTCGGCCGCGGAGGCTGAGCTACCAGGACGCTCGCCGGGTCTCGACCTACGCGTTGCTGCACCTGGGCGCCGACTACAACGTCCGGCAGATCCTGGACCTCGCGCGCTTTCTGGTTCCTTGGTGGACGGTGGTCCCGCGCCGCTGGCGGTCGTCGCTGTTCGAGCGCAACCATCAGGACCCGACCCGTTTGATCTGCTCGACGATGATCGCCAGGGCGTTCGCCCGGGTCCGCTTTCCCGTGGTTCCGCTAATCGTGCAGGATGGGGGGCGGTTCCGCATGCTGCAGCGCAATCCTCGCCTGATCACGCCGCGCGACTTCGACCATTCTCCATACTTCTCCATCATTAAGTATCCGCTGCTGGGCGAGGACGACATCGGGTTCTACCGGAAGCTGCCGTGGTCGGAAGAGGGACTGGCCGAGGAGGCGCGGGACAGCCTGGACGACTGCGTCATCATGCACGTCAAGCTGGACGGACCGGACCCCGACGGCGGGAAGGGGACGGGCTGATGGCTGATTTCGTGGGCGCGTTCCTTTGCCAGCTGGCCGGGCTCGGGGCGTTGCTGCTGGGCTGGACGTTGATCACGGTCCACGCCCGCGGCTTTCGGCTTTGGGTGGCCGCGGCGGGGCTGGCGCTGTTGCTGTGGGCGCTGACGTTCGCGCCACCGTTTTGGTTGGCGTTTCTGGTCGTCGCGGCCTGGGGGGCTCCGTTGCTGATCGGGTTTCACCCGGGCTGGCGGCGAGCCCTCGTCATCCGGCCCGCATGGCGCCGCCTGCGCGCGGCTTTGCCGCCCCTGTCCGACACCGAGCGCGAGGCGCTGCAGGCGGGCGTCGCGGGCTGGGAGGAGGCGCTGTTCGCCGGGGCGCCTGACTGGAGCGAGATTCTGCCCGGTCAGCCCGCGGAGCTCACCGAGGCGGAGCGAGAGTTTCTGGACGGCCCGGTCGAGCGCCTGTGCGCGTCTCTGGACGATTGGCGCGTCACCACCTCCGACCATGACCTCCCGCCGGAAGTCTGGCGGATGATCCGGGAGGAGAGATTCTTCGGCATGGTCTTGCCGGAACGGTACGGCGGTCTGGGGTTTTCCGCGCTCGCCCACTCCGAGGCGGTCATGAAGATCGCCAGCCGCAGCGTCGCCGCCGCGGTCACGGTCATGGTGCCGAACTCGCTTGGACCGGGCAAGCTGCTGCTGCGCTACGGCACGCGGGAGCAAAAAGATCGCTATCTGCCTAGGCTCGCGCGCGGAGACGAGACTCCCTGCTTCGGCCTGACCGGCCCGCATGCCGGATCCGACGCGGCCGCTCTGCCGGACGCGGGCGTGGTCTGCCAATGGGAAGAGGACGGCGAGAGCGTGCTGGGGATTCGCGTCAATTGGGAAAAACGCTACATCACCCTGGCGCCGGTGGCGACCCTGATCGGTCTGGCGTTCCGCCTGCACGATCCGGACGGTCTTTTGGGCGGCGAGCGGGATTTGGGGATCACGCTGGCGCTGATCCCGGCGGACGCGCCCGGCGTCGAGATCGGACGGCGGCATATGCCCCTGCAGGTCCCGTTCATGAACGGCCCGATTCTCGGGCGCGACGTGCGCGTCCCCATGGACCAGGTGATCGGCGGACGGGCGGGCGTGGGGCGCGGCTGGCAGATGCTGATGGAGTGCCTGGGCGAGGGGCGCGGGATCTCGCTTCCCGCCTTGGCGGTGGCGGCCGGCAAGCTGGCGACCCGCCACGCCGGAGCCTACGCCGCGGTGCGGCGGCAGTTCTCGTTGCCGATCGCTCGCTTCGAGGGGGTCGAGGAGGTCCTCGCCGAGATCGGCGGGAACGCGTACCTGATGGACGCCACGCGCGTCGAGATCGCGCGACAGGAAGACCGCGAGGAGTGCTCCTCGGTGGCCTCGGCGATCGCCAAGCAACAGCTGACCGAGCGCATGCGCCGGGTCGTGAACGGCGCCATGGACATCACCGCCGGCGCGGGGATCTGCATGGGACCGCGCAACCAGATGGCCCGCCTGTATCAGGCCGTGCCGATCGCGATCACGGTGGAAGGCGCCAACCTGCTGACCCGCAACATGATCATTTTCGGGCAGGGCCTGGTGCGCTGCCATCCCTACCTGCTACGGGAGATGGAATGCCTGGGGATGGACGAGGGGAACGAGGCGCTGGAGCGGTTCGAGCGGACCCTGCGCCAGCATGCGGGGACGACCTTCCGCAACCTCGCCCGCGCGTTCGCGCTGGGCGTCAGCGGCGGGCGCTATCCCTTGCCCGGCATGCCGCCGGAGCCGTACCGCGCCTTGGCTTGGCAGAGCGCCTGCTTCGCTTGGGTGGTCGACGCGTCGCTGGCGCGCTACGGAGGGTCGCTCAAGCGCCGCGAGCGGCTCTCGGCGCGTTTGGCGGACATGCTCTCCGCCCAGTATTTGGCGGTCTGCGTGATCCGGCGGTTCCAGGCGGACGGCGCCCGCGCGGAGGAAATCCCCTTGCGCGACTGGGCTCTCCTGGAGTGCCGACGAGATTTCCTGGCGGCTCTGGACGGACTGATCCGGAATCTGGACGATCGCTGGTTGCGCGTCGCGATGCGCGTCGCCACCACGCCGTTGGGACGGCTGGGGCGGTCCCGGCTGGATCGGGAGGACCGCGCCGTGGCCCGCTTGATCACGGCCCCGGGGGAGCCGCGAGACCGATTGCGCGCCGGAATCTATTTGGGCCAAGACCCTGACGATCCCGCGGTTCGGCTGGAGCGGGGGCTGGTCGAGGCGGTGGAGTTGGAGCCGGTTCGGCGCGCCTTGCGCCGCGCGGTTCGGGAAGGCGAGGTCGCCGCGGACGAGAGCGGCGTCGATCTGGAGCGGGCGGTCGAGGTCGGGGTTCTGACCCCGAAACAGGTGGAATCGCTGCGCGCGGCTGATCGCCGGGTCGACGAGATCATCGCGGTCGACGCTTTCGCGAGCGACGCTTGGGCGCGTGGCGCGCCCATCCTGCCGAGCGGCCCGATGGATCGAGCGGAACGGTGAGCGCCGCGGAACTTTCCGGTGGCCGGCCCGGCGAGACGACGCGGCCGAGCTATGAGCGGCCGGTTTATGTCGTCGACGGCCGGCGCACGCCGATCCTGAAGGCGTCCGGCTCTCCGGGCCCATTCTCCGCGAGCGATTTGGCGGTGGCCTGCGCCCGGGACCTTCTGCTTCGCTATCCGCGGGTCCGGGAACATATCCAGGAAGGGGTCTGGGGTTGCGTGATGCCTGGCGAGTCCGAGGCCAACATCGCCCGCGTCATCGGTCTCCGTCTTGGGTTGGGCCATCATGTTCCCGCGCATACGGTGCAGCGCAACTGCGCTTCCGGCATGCAGGCGCTGGACGCGGCCGCGCGGAGCGTCGCGCGGGGCGACGCGGATCTGGTTCTCGCGGGCGGAGTCGAGGCGATGAGCCGGGCTCCGGTTCTGCTGGGACCGGACGCCGTGGCCTGGCTGGGAGGTTTCGCCCGCGCGAAAGGGCTCTGGGCCCGACTGCGGCGGCTGGCGGGGCTCCGGCCTCGAATGCTGCGGTTGGTCAGCGCCCTGAAATGCGGCCTGACCGATCCGGTCGTGAACCTCAGCATGGGCCAGACGGCGGAGGAGCTGGCCTACCGCTTCCATGTTTCCCGCCGCGCCATGGACGCGTTCGCGCTGGAGAGCCACGAGCTCGCCGCGCGGGCGCAGGACGCCGGAGTTTTCGAGGATGAGATCGCGCCGCTGTACGACGCGAGCGGGAAAGTCTACGATCGGGACACCGGGGTGCGCCGCGATTCTTCCCTGGAACGGCTCGCGTGGCTACGGCCGGTCTTCGACGTTCCTACCGGCAAGGTGACGGCGGGCAACAGCGCCCAGATTAGCGACGGCGCGGCCGCGTTGCTGCTGGCCTCGGAGGCGGCGGTCGAGCGGCATCGGTTGCCGGTTCTCGGAACGTTGCGCCATATCAGCTGGGTGGCGCTGGATCCGACGGTGATGGGCCTGGGCCCGGTGGTCGCGATGCGGGACCTGTTCGAGCGCGCCGGAATCGCGGTCGCGGAGGTCGACTGCTTCGAGATCAACGAGGCGTTTTCCGCGCAGGTGCTGGCGTGCCTGAAAGCTTGGCGGGATGAGGCGTACATGCGCTCGGAATTGGGTCGAGACGATTGCCTGGAGCCGATCGACAAGGAACGACTCAACCCGCACGGGGGCGCGGTGGCGATCGGCCATCCGGTGGGAATGACCGGAGCCCGGATCGTGCTGCACGCGCTCAAGCAGCTGCGGCGCACGAAAGGGCGTTTCGGGGTCGCGAGCCTGTGCGTTGGCGGCGGGCAAGGCGGTGCCGCGTTGCTGGAGCGCGCGCCATGAGCGACTGGCGCCATTGGCGACTCGACGCCGGCGAGGGCGGCGGCCTGCGGCTGTTTCTGGCGGTGGCCGACCGCTCGGTCAACGTTCTGCATGGCGCGGCTCTGGACGAGTTCGAGGACGTTCTGGAGCGTCTGCGCTCCCGGGCTCCGCCGGGGATCGTTCTCAGCTCGGATCCGGAGCGGGCGTTCGCGATGGGCGCGGACGTGACCGAGTTCGCGAAACTGGAAAATCGGGATCAGGCGCTGGAGACGCTGCGCCGTGGGCAGAGGCTGTTCCAGGATTGGGCGAATCTGGAGTGCCCGACCGTCGCCGCGATTCGGGGGCATTGCTTGGGTGGAGGGCTGGAACTGGCGCTGGCCTGCGACTACCGGGTCGCCGAGAGCGAGGGCCAAGGCCGAATTGGATTGCCCGAGGTGAGGTTGGGCATTCATCCGGGATATGGGGGGTCCGTGCGGCTGCCGGCCCTGATCGGGGACTGGAAAGCGTTGCGGATGATGGTGACGGGCCGGACCGTGTCGGCCGCTGGAGCCTTGAGGCTGGGGCTGGTGGACGCGGTGGCGCCCCGGCGGCAGCTGCTCGCGACGGCGCGGGAGATGTTGCGGAGCCGCCGCGCGCCGCGCCGTCCGCCATGGCGCGAGCGGGCGCCGCGCGCGCCGACGCTGCGCCGCGCGGTGGCGTGGGCGTGCGCCCGGCAAGTGGAAAAGACCGCGCCGAGAGAGCATTACCCGGCGCCGCACCAGCTGCTTGAGTTCTGGCGGGATATCAGCCGGAACCCCGAAGAGGCGCTGGAGGCCGAGGCGCGGTCGGTGGCGAGCCTCTTCGAGTCGCCGCAGGCGCGCCAGCTGACCCGGATGTTCCTGCTTCGCCAAGAGCTCAAGGCCCAAGCCTCCGGCGGCGAGGAGATGGCCCACGCGCATGTCGTGGGAAGCGGCGTGATGGGGGGCGACATCGCCATCTGGTGCGCCTTGAATGGCTTGCGCGTGACGTTGCAGGACACGGAGCCGGAAAGAATCGCGCCGGTCATTCGGCGCGCCCATCGAACTCTCGCCCACCGTCCAGAAGACGCCCAGGCCACGATGGACCGCCTGATTCCGGATCCGGAGGGACATGGCGCGGGATCCGCGGACCTCGTGATCGAGGCGATTTCCGAGAACCTCGAGGCCAAGCGAGACCTGTTCCTTCAGCTGCAGTCGCGGACGCGCGCGGACGCCTTGCTCGCGACCAACACCTCGAGCTTGCCCCTCGAGAGCCTCGCGGAGGTTCTGGACGATCCCGCTCGGCTGGTCGGCGTCCATTTCTTCAACCCGGTGCTCAAGATGCCGCTGGTGGAGGTGATCTATCACGACCCCGGACAGCGGGCCCTGATCGAGCGGGCCGCGGGGTTCGTCCGGCGGATTCGAAGGGCGCCTCTGGTGGTGAGGTCCTCGCCGGGCTTTCTGGTCAACCGGGTGCTCATGCCCTATCTGCTGGAGGCGGTCCGCCTTCGGGAAGAAGGACTGCCGGCGGGAGCTATCGACCGCGCGGCGGTGGCGTTCGGTATGCCGATGGGCCCGCTGAGGCTGGCCGACATGGTGGGGCTCGATATCTGTCTCGCGGCCGGGACGGTCCTCGCCGAGGCCCACGGCGCGGAAATCCCGAAAACCTTGATCGAGAAGGTCGAGGCGGGACGACTGGGACGCAAGACCGGGCGCGGGTTTTATCGCTGGAAGAACGGAGAGGCGAGGCGGTCGCGCGGGCGGACCCCGCCACCAGATTGCGCGGACCGGCTGATTCTCAGCATGGCGCGCGAGGCGGTGCGTTGCCTGCGCGAGGGACTGGTGGAGCGCGCCGACTGGATTGACGCGGGAATGGTTCTGGGAACCGGCTTCGCGCCCTTCACCGGGGGGCCGCTGCAGCTGGTTCGCCAGAGAGGAGCGGACGCGGTCCGCCGGCGCCTGGAGGAGCTCGAGAGACGCTACGGGCCCAGATTCGCCCCGGGTCCGGGCTGGGATTCGGAAGACCTGCGCAAGTAAGATTTGATGGCCGCTCTGAAAGGGATCTCGAGCGCTAGCGCTCTGGGGCAGCTGTTCGAGAGCCGGGCGAAGGCCACCCCGGACGCGGCCGCCTACGTCGAATACAGCCACGTGACGGGCAAATGGTTCTCGCACAGCTGGCGATGGGTTCACCAGCAGGCGGGGCGCGCCCAGTGGTTGCTCGAGCGGCGCTTGGGGCTCAAGGCGGATGACCGGGTCGGCATCATGGCGCGCGGGGGGACGTACTGGGTCATTCTGGATCTGGCCGCGGCCGGGCTCGGCGTCGTGACCGTTCCGCTCTACTACAGGGACCGGGGCGGCAACGTCGCGTACGTGGCCGAGCGCAGCCGCATGCGCGCGCTGTTCATCGGCGGACGGGCCCAGTGGGAATCCCTCAGAGATGAGCGAAGGCGAATGTTTGGCGTCGAGCATGTCTTCAGCGCCGATCCGGTCCCGGACGCGGGGGTCAGGCCGTTTTTCCAGGAGCTCGCTCTCGCCCCTTCCGCGTCTCCGTATCAAGTCGCGCGAAAGGATCCTGGCTCTCTCGCGACCATCGTGTTCACCTCTGGAACCACTGGACGCCCCAAGGGGGTGTCGCTGACCCACACGAATATCCTGAGCAACGCGATCGCGGCGACGGAGGCCGTTCCGATCGGGCCGGAAGACCGGTTGCTGTCTTTCCTGCCGCTATCGCACATGTTCGAGCGGACGGTCGGCTACTACGCCCCCATGCTCCATGGGTCCACGGTGGCGTTCGCCCGCTCCATCGCCACGTTGCGCCGGGATCTGCTCCAGCAACCGCCGACCGTCATGGTGTCGGTGCCTCGCGTGTACGAGAAAATCTACCGCGGACTGATCTCGCAACGACCGTTGAGCGGCCCGATTGGACGGATTCTTACGTCCTTGAGCGAGAAAGCGGGCCGCGCGGGCCCTTTCTCCTTGTGGAGACTTTTCGGCCTGTTGCCGCGCCACCTCATCGGTCGGAAGGTTCTGCGGGGCCTGGGCGGGCGCCTGCGGGTCGCCATCACGGGCGGCGCCCCGATGAACGCCAGGGTGGCGGACTTCTTCTCCGGAATCGGGCTGAAAACGCTGCAGGGCTATGGCCTGACGGAAACCTCCCCGGTGGTCAGCGTCAACCGGGAGAACGACGTTCGCCGTGGCTCGGTCGGGCCGCCTATCCCTGGAGTGGAGGCGCGGCTGAGCGAGGAGAAGGAGTTGCTGGTGAGGGGAGAAGGGGTGATGCGGGGGTATCTGGACGATCCGGAGGCGACCCGGGCGGCGATTGATGACGAAGGGTGGTTTCACACCGGAGATCTGGCGCGAATCGAGGATGGGCACATCTACATCGTGGGACGGGCGAAGGAGATCATCGTCCTGTCCAACGGGGAGAAGGTCCCGCCGGAGGATATCGAGGGCGCGTTGCTCAATGGCCCCGGAATCCGCCAGGCCTGGGTGGTCGGGGAGGGGCGACCGTTCCTGTCGGCGGTCGTCGTGGTCGAGGAGCCGGTGGACGAGGAGCGGCTTCTGGATTCGGTCGGGGGACTGCTGGCCGATTTTCCGGGATACGCGCGGATCAAGCGCTTGCACGTCGAGACCGAGCCGTGGAGCGAGCGGGATGGGCTTCTGACCTCCACGCTGAAGCTGCGGCGCCACGCGCTCGAGGAGAAATACGAAAAAATCGTTTCCGCGTTTTACGAATAGGCGCTCCGCCGCGCGCTGGCGCCAGTCAGGAGGGATCGGCCGAAGCCGGCGTTTCTCGCTTGATCATGGTCCGCGTCATGTCGCCGCTGGCATCGATCGCGATTTCCTGGACGCCGGGCGCGCGCGCCATGATGTAGGCGGCCATCATGGTCGCCAGTTCCTGGTTGCCGTTCTCCATGGCCGTCAGCAGTCGATCCGCGACGATCTGGCAACGCTGGAAATCGTCCGGGCGGTCCACCCAGATCCGGGACATCTGCCAACCTCGATCCATGTCGGCATCCATGCGGGCGAACACGTCCGCGGCCTCTTCGAGCATGCCGCCCGGAATCCGGATCGGATAGGATTTCTCGTTAATGGTGACGTTCAGAATCATCGGCGCGATTGGGGGCGTGAATCATGAACGCTATGGAAAATAGCGAGAACTAACTGTCAGGACGGCGCGAGCCGCGTGAATCCAAAAGATCATCCTAGCATGCCGGATTCAGCTCGGGCCTCGGAAAACATAGATCTCCCGCCCGGAAGCCAGCGGAGAGACGGTCCGGGCCGTGGGGGCCGTCACTGAAGGTCAAGGATCTCCATGTCGATCACACGTCGCGCGCGTCCGGCTCTAGGCCCGGCACGGGTGCCTTCTGAATATCTGAGCGAGGCTGGCGTTGCCGCGCAAGAGCTCGTGATAGCATACGCTACGGAGACGTTAAGTCGCGCTGATTAGCGAAGCAAGAGCGGAGGCGGCCATGAGCTGGAAGACCGGACACGCGATCCTGACGGACGATTCCTTCACTTGGAAGGATCCGAACGCGGACTACGAAATCATTGGAACCAAAGGCGATGACAGACGGAAGGGCATGAACGGCGATGACAAGATATTCGGTGGCGCTGGCGACGATTTTCTGTCCGGCGGCGATGGCGACGATGTTCTGAAAGGAGGCAAGGGCAAGGACTGGTTGCGCGGCGGCGCGGGCGATGACCATCTGTACGGGGGCAAGGGTGATGACCATCTGTACGGCCACGATGGCGACGACACGATGCTCGGCGGCAAGGGTGGGGACTGGTTGAGCGGCGGCGCGGGCGATGACGTGATGCTTGGCGGCAAGGGCGATGACTGGTTGCTCAGCGATGAGGGTGATGACAGGCTTTTCGGCGGCGCGGGCGGTGATCGGCTGTACGGAGGCAGGGGCGATGACAAGTTGAAAGGCGGCGCGGGCGATGACATCTTGTACGGGGGCGAGGGCGATGACAGGTTGAAAGGTGGAAAAGGCGATGACGTCTTGTTTGGAGGCGAGGGCGGCGACAGGCTGCAAGGCGGAAAAGGCGATGACAGCCTGTACGGCGACAAAGGAGCGGATACGTACATATTCGGCGATCAGAGCGGAGAGGACAAGATCATCGGTTGGGATGACGCGGACAAAATCAAATTCACTGATGGGCGCGCGTACGCGTACGCGGATCTGGACATTGAGCGAAAAGGTCAGCATGTGGAGATAACGGCGATTTCCGCGCGGGATCAAGACTGGAGCATCACGCTGGAGAATACGGACCTCAGTGACCTGCAGGACGATTCTGGCGATTGGGATTTCATGGGACTCGGGTGATGGATGAGGCGAGTCAAACGAGGAACGGCGAGGAATCGAAGGGACTAGTTGCGCTGTTGGAGCGGGAGCGTGGGGGAGAAGCTCACGGCTGAGGAGCTTGACCTGCTTCTTATGCGCGAGGTTGGGATTAGTCACGGCCGAGAGAGGCGATAGAGATTTTGACGGGTCGGATAGGACGCGATCCCCAATGACCAAAGAGAACGGGCGGCTTGATGGCCGCCCGTTCTCTATCCTCGCGTTGGCGGGGAACGTATCCCGGGGTTTAGGGCCATCCGACGCGGGCGGGGAGATGAGACCGCTAATCCGCGGTCGCTCTGTGGGCGCCGTGACTCGACCAAGCGAGCGGAAAGGGTGGATGATCTATGCGAGCGGTTCGTGGGAGTGGGGCGCTGAAGCGATCAGGCGCGAACGAGCCGCGCGAGATATTTGGAAAGCGAGGGCGTCCATGCGTGACCGGCCGTTTCGCGCCAATTTGATCGCGAGGCATGCGCTCGGACGAGATTCCCGCGCGTTGGCCTCGGTGCTATAATTTGGCACTGGCCAGTTTCGGCCGAACGTTCGCGCATCGGGATGCCCCGCGGAGTGAGGAGATTTCATTGAGCAGCAATATCGCGCCGGTCGGCGATGACGACTTCGGGTCCGTGGTTCTCTCTGGAGACGGCCCCGTGCTGGTGGACTTCTGGGCGGAATGGTGCGGCCCCTGCCG
Organism: uncultured candidatus Poriferisulfidus sp.; assembly: GCA_965116025.1. Taxonomy (GTDB): domain Bacteria; phylum Pseudomonadota; class Gammaproteobacteria; order Poriferisulfidales; family Poriferisulfidaceae; genus Poriferisulfidus. Next base: position 518,705 of record OZ220480.1, on the reverse strand, counting down.
GATGGTCGCGCCGGTGCTCGAGGAGCTCGCGGATCTGTACGAGGGGCGCGTCAAGATCGCGAAGCTCAACGTGGACGACAATCCCCAGACTCCGCCGAAATACGGAATTCGCGGGATTCCGACCCTGATCATCTTCAAGAACGGGGAGATGGCGGGGCAGCGCGTTGGCGCCCTGTCCAAGTCGCAGTTGACCGCGTTCATCGAAGAGCATCTGTAGCCCTCGCCTAGGCGGGGTCCGGGAACGCGCCGATATGCTAGACTAGACGGCCTTTCCAGGCCGGGCGTCCGCCCCGCGATTCCATAACCGTTTCGGGAAGATCGCCGCAACGCGGCATTTCCCGCCCCCATGCGGCGGAGGCCGCATGACATTCCGACCCCTAGCGCCCTCATCCACATCCTTATTTCCCACGCCAACATGAACCTCACGGAACTCAAACGCACCTCCATCACGAAACTGCTCGAGATCGCCCAGCGGGCCGGCATTGAGAACGCCGCGCGCGCGCGCAAGCAGGACCTCATCTTCCAGTTGCTCAAGTCCCACGCCCGAAACGGGGAGGACATCTTCGGCGAAGGCGTTCTGGAGATCCTGCAGGAGGGTTTTGGCTTTCTGCGCTCTCCGGACGTCTCGTACCAGGCGGGCGTCGACGACATTTACGTCTCCCCCAACCAGATCCGGCGCTTCGGCCTGCGTTGTGGCGACACGATCTCCGGAAAGATCCGCCCCCCCAAGGAGAGCGAGCGGTATTTCGCTCTTCTGAAGATCTCGGAGATCAACTATGAGCCCCCGGAGAGATCCCGCAACAAGACGCTGTTCGAGAATCTGACTCCGCTGCATCCGGACCAATGCATGAAGCTTGAGCGCGGCAGTGGCAGCACCGAGGACATCACGGCCCGAATCATCGACATGACCGCGCCGATCGGCAAGGGCCAGAGAGGCCTGATCGTGTCGCCGCCCAAGGCGGGCAAGACCATTCTGCTGCAGAACATCGCGCAGAGCATTACCGCCAACTCCCCGGAATGCTACCTGATCGTGCTGCTGATCGACGAGCGCCCGGAGGAAGTCACCGAGATGGAGCGGATGGTCCATGGCGACGTGATCTCGAGCACTTTCGACGAGTCCGCCAGCCGCCACGTCCAGGTTTCCGAGATGGTTATAGAGAAAGCGCGCCGTCTGGTGGAGCACCGTCGCGACGTGGTCATCTTGCTAGACTCGATCACGCGCCTGGCGCGCGCCTACAACACGGTGGCCCCCTCCTCTGGCAAGGTGCTCACTGGCGGCGTGGACGCCAACGCCCTGCAGCGGCCGAAGCGGTTCTTCGGGGCCGCCCGCAACATTGAGGAGGGAGGAAGCCTGACCATTATCGCCACCGCCCTGGTCGACACGGGATCGAAGATGGACGAGGTGATCTACGAGGAGTTCAAGGGCACCGGCAACATGGAGATCCATCTAGACCGGCGAATCGCCGAGAAGCGCGTCTATCCGGCCATCAACATCAACCGCTCCGGAACGCGGCGCGAGGAATTGCTGATGGAGCCGAGCGAGCTGCAGAAGATCTGGGTGTTGCGCAAGTTCGTTCACTCCATGGACGAGATCGCCGCCATGGAGTTTCTCCTCGGCAAGCTTCAGGCCACCAAGACCAACGACGAGTTCTTCGACGCGATGAAGCGCTGACTCGGGATCACCGGCCTTCTCCCGGGCTGATCGCTCCGATGTCGCGCCGGAGGAACTTTCCCTCAAACCTGATCTTCTCCGCCGCCCGATACGCCTTGGCTCGGGCCAAGGCCAAGGCGTCCGCTTTCGCGCAGACGCTAAACACCCTGCCGCCATTCGTCACGACCTGCCCGTCGTCCAGAGCGGTTCCGGCGTGGAAGACCTTCACGTCAGGATCCTCTTCCGCCTCGTCCAGCCCGAAGACGGGAACGCCTTTGGGATAGTCGCCCGGATAATCGCGGATGGCCAGCGTCACGCTCAGCGCCGGGCGCGAGTCCCACTGTGGAGCGCGCTCGCCCAAGCGTCCATCGATGGCGGCCATGCAGAGTTCCAGCAAGTCCGAATCCAGCCGCATCATGATCGGTTGGGTCTCGGGGTCGCCCAAGCGACAGTTGAACTCGAGCGTCTTGGGGCCTTCCTCGGGATCCAGCATGAGCCCCGCGTACAGGAATCCTTGGTAGGGCGTTCCCTCCAAAGCCAGCCCCCGAATGGCGGGTCGGATGATGTCTTCCATCGCGCGTTCCTCCGTCGCCCGCGTCACCAGCGGCGTGGCCGGCGAATACGCGCCCATGCCGCCGGTGTTCGGACCCCGGCCACCCTCGTCGCGCGTCTTGTGGTCCCGCGACGTAGCTAGATTCACCACGTTCTCGCCGTCCACCAGACAGATGAAGCTGGCTTCCTCTCCCGCCAGATATTTCTCGATCACGATCGACCGTCCGGCCTTCTCGAACCGGTTTTCCCGCAGCATCGCCGAAGCGGCCCGCTCGGCCTCGGCGAGGGTGGCCGCCACCACGACCCCCTTTCCGGCCGCGAGGCCGTCGGCCTTGACGACGATCGGGGAGGCTTGCTTGGTCAGGAATCGCCGGGCTTCCTTGAAATCCACGAACCGCTCGTAGGGCGCCGTGGGGATATCGTGGCGCGCCATGAAGTCTTTGCTGAACCCCTTGGAACTCTCCAGCCGGGCCGCGGCCGCGCGGGGCCCGAGCGCGCGGCGACCCGCCTTCTCGAACTGATCGACCAGTCCCGCCGCCAGCGGGCTTTCCGGCCCGACCACGGTCAGGCCGATGTCCTTCGACTCCGCGAACGCCAGCAAGCTTTCCGTTTCCGTGGCGGGGATCGGAACGTTTCGAACTCCCGGCTCTCGCGCCGTGCCCGCGTTTCCTGGCGCCACGAACACCCGCTCCGCGTCCCTCGACCGCGCGAGCTTCCAGGCCAGCGCATGCTCCCGGCCTCCGCCCCCGATGACCAGAACCTTCATCGCTCTTTCCCTTCCCGGGACTGACGGTCGGCCTCGAACAGCAACACGCTGGAGGCGGTAGCCACATTGAGGCTCTCGACCTCGCCTCGCATGGGAATGCTGACGGAAAAATCGCACAACGCGCGCGTTCGCGCGCGAAGGCCTCGCCCCTCGCCGCCCACGACCATGGCCCAAGGAAGACGAAACGTCGTCCGCCAGAGATCCGTCCCGGAATCCGCCGCGGCCGCGTACAGCCATACCCCCGCTCGCTTGATTCGCTCTAAACTCCGGGCCAAGTTGGAAACTCGCAGCAAAGGCACTCGCTCAGCCGAGCCTGAGGCTGACTTGAAAGCGCCGCTGGCCAGCCGAGCTTGCCGGCGGGCGGGCGCGATGACGGCGCGAACGCCCGCCGCCTCGGCGACGCGCAGGCAGGCGCCTAGATTGCGCGGGTCCGTGACCCCGTCCAGCACGAGAAGGCGCGCGAACTCCAGATCCCTCTCCAGCAAGCCATCCAGATCCTCTTTCGGGCTGGCTGGCCGGGCCCGAGCGGCCACGCCTTGGTGCGCCGCGTCTCCAACGCGCCGGCGCAACGTGGCGGCGTTGACGCGCTGAATCGAAACGCGCGCTTCCCGCGCCTGGACCACCAGTGGATCGGTCGGCGAGACGCTCTCTCCGTTTTGGATCCAAATCTCTCGGATGTCGCCAGGGCGCGCCTTCAGCGCCGCCAGCACGGCGTGGCGCCCATAGATCAGATCTGGCGAGGTCATCCCCGCGCGTGGCCGCGGCCGGGAGGGAACTCCAGCGAAATCTTGCGCTCGCGCAGGCTGACTTCCCGAATCACGACATCGATGCGGTCGCCCGCTTGCCAGGTCCGCCCGCTGCGCTCCCCCCGAAGCCGTTGCGCGTCCGCCTCGAAACGACAGTATTCTCGGCCCATCTTTCGGACATGGAGCAGGCCTTCCGTGTGAAGGCCGTCCATCTCCACGAACATCCCGAACTCCGTGACCGTGGTGATCGTTCCGCGGAAACGCTCGCCCACATGCTTTTCCGCGAGACGACACTTGTAGGCCGCCTCGACGTCCCACACGGCCTCGTCGGCGCGGCGCTCGGTCATGGAGCAGTGCTCGCCCAGCGCGGTCATATCGCGATGAGATGGCGCGGGATTCGTCCGCTCGTCCCGTTCCAAAGTATGGCGGATCACTCGATGCACCGCGAGGTCCGGGTAGCGGCGGATCGGCGAGGTGAAATGCGCGTAGCGGTCCAGGGCCAGGCCGAAGTGCCCGATGTTGTCGGGGGAATAGACGGACAGGCTCTGGGTTCGCAGCAGGGCGCGCTCGACCAGCTCTTGCCGCTCGCCGCCCCGCGCTTGCTCAAGCAGGGAGGCGCAGTCGAGCGGGGTCACGGGGTCGCGAAGCGGGAAATCGAGGCCTAGGCCCGCCACCAGGGCGCGCAAAGTTTCGATCTTCTCTTGCTGGGGCTTGTCGTGGACGCGGTACAGCCCGTGCAGCTTGTGCCGATGCAGATGGTCGGCCGCCGCGACATTGGCGAGGATCATGCACTCCTCGATCAACCGATGGGATTCCAGCCGGATGACCGGGTGGATGCCCTTGACCCGCCCGCGCCCATCGAACTTGAAGCGGCACTCCACGCTGTCGAAGTCCAGCGCGCCGCGCCGCGCGCGCTTGGCGTGAAGGAGCCGGTACAGGACGACCAGGCTCTCCAGCGCCGGCAAACGGTCCGCAAGCTGGCGCCGCGCGGCGGGCTGGTTTTGAAAGACCGCCTGGTCCACTACCGAATACGTCAGCCGGGCCCGTGACCGGATCCGCGCCGGATAGAACCGCGACGATCGCGATGTTCCTTGGGAATCTAGCCGCATCTCGCATACCAGCGCCTTGCGCTCCACGTCCGGGCGCAGGGAGCACAGATCCTCAGACAGCTCTGGCGGCAGCATCGGGATAACCCGGTTCGGGAAATAGACTGAGGTGCCGCGCTTGCGCGCCTCGGCGTCCAGCGCGCCGCCCGGACGAACGTAGTGCGCGACGTCCGCGATCGCCACCCACAGGGTCCAGCCCGACTTGCTCGCGCGCGCGCAGACGGCGTCGTCGAAGTCTTTCGCGTCCGCGCCGTCGATGGTCACGAATGGCAGATCCATCAGGTCTCGCCGTGGAATCTCGTCCTCAAGCTCGGACAGGCCAGGCAATTCTCTCCGGACCTGACGCGGCCAGGAGTTCGGCAAGCTGAACGAGGCGATGGCGAAATCCACCTCCGTGTTCTGCTCGGCGTTGCCGATCACGCGGCTGACCCGGGCCTTGCCGGGCCGTCCCTTCCGGGGAAAGTCCGTGATGTCCGCCACTACCAGGTCCCCGGCTTTCGCCCGTGCGCGCGGCGCGGCCTCGAAGGCATGCCGAATCCTGGGATCCTCAGGGATGATGCGCGACCCGTGACCGTCAGATTCCTGGAACCGCCCGATCACGGTCTCGTGGCTGCGCTCCAGGATCTCGTGAAACATCCCACTGATCTTCCCGCGCCGATCCGGCCGTCCGGGCCAGACCGAGACGTAATCACCATGCATCGCGGTGTGCATTTGCGCTTGAGGCAGAAAAATGTCTTCCCCCCCGCTGTCCGGGGTCACGAAGCCATAGCCGTCGCGGTGCGCGATGAGGTGCCCGTGGATCGGTTTGGAGGAGCGGGGTCCGCGGGCGGCGGCCCGTTCGGAAGATCTGCTGCGCGACATTTCTACGAGAGGCTTTGGGACAGTGAAGGAATCAAGATGACGGAGACGGGGCCAGCCGACGGTTGCCGCTCGCGCTCTGCAAGCCAAAATGCCGGAGCGTATCCGAGACGTGGTGAAGCTCTGGGAGATTCGTCATAGAGTCGGGCCATGCCGAAGGATTTCAACTCGCAACTATAGATTCGGTTGGTCTATACGCTTCTATGCGCGGGCACCCATCTGCCGAAGGTCTGGATGGCCTTTCCATAGAGTCGGACGTTTTTTCTCGACCAGTCTCTCGATTTCAAGTCTGCCGCGTCTAGCACCGCCATGCATCGCTCCTTATGCATATTGAATCTGACCTCACCATAATGCCTTGGACTGTCATTTCGCATTTCAAGCTCACCTACGTTCTTGCCATCCCAACGGAATAACACTTTCTGATCGTCAAACTCGCCTTCGCGTAACGCCGTCGAATTCACGACCTCGAACGCGCTCGCCATCTCTCTGACCACATCATCGCTCCAATAGACACGGTAAATATCGTCATGAAGGATAGTCAGATAGTTGACCTCACCACCGTTGAAGATGGATTTGCGCAGAAACGCTCGGAGCAACGCCTTGCGTTGGAAGCGGTCCTTAAGCTCGCGCATTGGTGCCTGAAGTCGTTGCTTCGCCGCCTCTTTGTCGCCCTCATAGTCGCTGTAACGAGGCGGGAAGGCATCGATGCAGTGCACCAAAAGCGAGCCGATGCCGTTGAGCGCCTGAAATCCATTATCTTCTAGGAAGCGCTTTCTCTTGTAGAGAAAGATCTGCCACTTTTTCTGCCCAGACTTGACCGAATGCGCGTCTCCAGAAGGATCGATCACGTCTTTTTTGGCTCTTCGGTCTCGCTCATAGTCTTGGCTCAGGCCTATCGTGAGCGCGAAGGCCAAAGCGTCGTCATGTCCATCTTGCCGATATTTCTTCGCGGCTTCTGGGCTGCTAGCCCGACTCGCGTTCATTCCGAATGTCTCCATATCAGCAGTTCGTGCGATTTTTTCACATAAGACCCGCCGTTCCGCTCCCGCCGATTCTCGCCGATTCGCGTGTCGCCCTGTCCAAACGTGTACTGCCACTCCGGTGTCTCAATATGGCAATCGGAGTACCAGTCTCTGATTATGGGGCAATCGTTGTATGACAGGACGAAGCCACCTTTATGGGCCAGAAGAAGGTCGCGCAACCTCTCATGACGAAACCCATTATGGTGGATCGGAAAGTTCCTGTGGGGATACATCCCAACGAAAGTTTTGCCCTCGTCAAGATAATAGGGTGGATCACAATAGAGAAAATCAGTTTCGTGACGTGGTATTGAATCCTCGAAACTCGCTTGCTTCACGGTCAGTGTCGCGGCCTTGAACGCCTCCACCTTGTCGACCATCTTGGCATAGCGCTCCTGACACAAATACACGTCGGACGGCCAGCCTAAAAAATGAGGCCCATACGAGGTGTTTGAATTGAAATAGTAATATGCCGCGAGGTCATGGCGGCTCAGCTCCCGCTTCTTTTTCCAGTGCTCTTCCAGCCTCTTTTTCACACGGGCGAATGTCGGGCGATCTGGCTGAAAGACTCGAAGTCGGTGAGCCAACGCTCCCGGAGCGGAAAGTTGAATTTGCCAATAGTTGCACAAAACGTCAAAAACATCATAGGCCTCGACCGGCAGATCCAGTTCGCGGGAAAGCGCGACCTCAACCGACCCTCCACCAATAAAAGGTGACGCGACGCGATGCGTGTCGTCTGGCAACAGTTCGACAACCAAGCCAACCGCCAAGCTTTTCCCGCCAGCATAGCGTAAAGGCGAGGCGAGATATCGTTTATAGTCGAGTTTCCCGGAACTTCGCAGATCGGCGAGAAATTTAGCCTTGCGGAGCTTCAATGGCTTTTGGCCATTTCCCATTTCTCCTTCTTTTGGCATGCGACCGGCGAGCGCATTCGCGCTAATTTCGGTCTGATGAAGAGCCGCTTCGGGAGGCATCATGCTTTTCCGCGATTGGCGATTACTTTTGCCCGTGCCATTCGTTCTGGATTAGCAAGCGTATTTCCCAGCGAATTTTCCTCACTGCGGCATGCTCATGGCAAAAGACGCCTTCCGCGCCGCGAGCGTTCGGGCACGGTGTCGACCGTAAGCATTCATGCGTACCATCCCGTAAAGAATATTTCTTGAATCGCGTAGGGTTCCAAAGATTCATCACTTTAGCATAAGCCAAAATATAGATCGGAAATCGGAGTCGATGAGGGAAAGATTCGGCCGTCGCTTTTGTTACAATCGAAACATCTGTTATCCGTGAACCTGGAGAGCCATGAAAGTTTCGCCTGTTCTCTATGATGCCGGGGTCGCCGCGCGGCCGCGCGGGCCAGCCTCTCTCCTTCAAAAAGAGGGAGCGTCGCGCCCGAGCTTTTCGATCTACGCTTTAGTCGGGCTGACGGCCCTAATCGCGGCTCCTCCTCCCGTCGCCGCGACGACCTGCGGCGCGGTTCCCTCCACGGGCAGTCCGCCCATGGTGACCTGTAGCGAGGGCGCCTACCCGAATGGCATCACGTACGAGGGACTCAGGAGCGGTCTGGCGCTGAAGGTCGTTCCTCCGTCCGGCGGGACGGCCATCGACGGCGATGCCGATGGTATCAAGATCGTCACGACCCGAGGAACCACTCCGGTCACGGCGGACGTCAAGGCCGGGACGAAAATCGGCACGCCCGACGATTACATGGGAAACAACGGAATCGATCTGGACGTTCGCGGAGCGGGCGATATCTCGGTCTCCAACGCTGGCTCGATCCACGTAAGAAAAACCGGCATCAGGATCGAGCGTCGCTCCGACGGCGACGTCATGGTGACGAATTCCGGAGTCATCGTCAGCTACAACCCGGAGACGAACAAGCTGAACCCGGAGATAAAGCCCGCCGGGATACACGTCCGCATGCGGGCCAAAGGCGATGTCAAGATCGTCAACTCGGGCAGCGTGACGTCCGCCTGGCATGCGGCGATCTACGCTTGGTATAGCCCCACCGCAGCCGAAGACGAGGGTAGCGTCGAGATCACCTCTAGCGGAACGGTTCGCAGCATGGTGAAGCACGGCATTCTGGCGCAGGTGGATAAGGCCGCCATTCCCGCGACCGTAACGGTCACCGGCGGCATCGTCCACGGCAGGGATGACGGAGTCCGGGCCACCAACAAGGGCACCGGATCATCCACGGCGCGCGTCTCCGGCTCCGCGAGAATCGAGAGCGACAACGAGGACGGCGTTCACGCGTCGGCCGGCGATGAGGAAAAGGACGAGAGCGAGGCGGCGGTTCTGGTCGATATCGGAGCTGGAAGCATGATCGTCACCCGAAACATGGGTGGGGACGACGATGAGAGCAGCCACGGCGTCTTCGCCGAGCACTATGGCGATCAGGCGTTGTCCGGGGACAAGACCGACACCGGCTCCATCACCGTGAAGTCCGCTGGCGAGATCAGCGCCGCCGGCTCTGGCCATGGCGTCGCGGCCCTCGCGCGGGGAACGGAAGCGACCGTGCCGATCTCCGTCGAGGTGATCGGCGGTTCGATCACCTCGGGCGGCGACGGCGTTCACGCCGATAACAAAGGCAAGGGCGCGGTCGCCGTCACGGTGGGCGAGAAGGCGATGGTCAAGGCCAAGATGAACGGCGTGCGGGTCCAGGGCGGTAGCGGGCGGACGGTCACCATCAATGGCAAGGTGACGGGCGGTGGCGGAGAGCATGCTGGCGTTCGGATGGTCATGGGCGGAAAGCTCGTCGTCGGCCCGAAGGCGGAGATTGGCGCGGCATCTGGAGTGGCGGTGACGGCGGATGGCGCCCTGACCATCACTCTGAACAAGGACGCGGACGGGCGCGTTGGCCATATCATGGGGAAGATCCTCAACAGTGGAACGACGACCTTCGAGGGCGTGGAATTGGGGGAGGAATACGCGATCGTCGCGGGAGACGCTCGTGGCGTGTACGACGTGTCCAAGGTCACACTGAAAGCGATTGAGGGCGGGCATCGGTTCGAGGAATCGGGGAGGATGTACCACGACCGGGCGCGGGTGTACGAGGCGCTGCCGTCGGTGCTGCTTGATCTGATCGGTTCGGGCGGGCGCGCGGCGCGGCTGGTGGCGACGCGAGACGGCGAGGGCGTTTGGGCGCGGATCGTGGCGAGCGACGGCGAGCGCGAGGCGGACGCGTCGACGACATCCATGGACTCCGCGGGCCACGCGCTGTCTTGGGACTTCGAGCGCTGGGGCGTGGAGACGGGCTTCATCGTTCCTACGGACGCGCCGGGGCTGACGCTGGGGGTGAGCGCGCACTACCGGGATGGCGAGGCGGACGTCGAGCGCGGCGGGAAGATCGACGCGTCGGGCATGGGCGTCGGCTTTTCGGCGACCTGGCGGGGGGAGGACGGCTGGTACGCGGACGGGGAGCTCTCGTACACGCGTTTCGAGGACATCGACCTGAGTTCGGACGCTCGGGGGATGGTGAAGTCCGGGTTGGACGGAGACGGCCACGCGATCGGCGTGGAGGTTGGCAAGCGGATGGAGATGGACGGCATGGTGCTGATCCCGCGCGGGGGGCTGACCTGGTCGTCGGTGGACATAGACGATTTCGCCGATGTGTCGGGGGTGCCCGGGAGCGGTCGGGTGGAGTTCAGCTCGGAGGACAGTCTCAAGGCGCGGATCGGGGCGTTATTGGAGAACGGGCCGACGTACGCGTCTTTGGAGGTGGAGCATGAGTTTTCGGAGGATCGCGCCGTGATGGCGTCGGGGTCGCGGCTGGAGTCGGAGGCGGAGTCCACGTGGGCGCGGGTTGGCGTTGGGGGCGTGATGACGCTGGACGCGAAGGGAGAGTCGACGCTCTCGGGGGAGGCGCACTACGCGGCGTCGGGCGGCGACAATCATGACTACGGCGTGGGCGTCCTGCTGAAGGTTCGCTTCTGATCAGGCCTTGATCGCGATCCCCTCTCGCCGAGACGAGATCGATGCGGAACGTCTTTGGGAAAGATGGCCGGGTCCAGTCCGCGAGCGCCGGTGCCGCGCGCTCGTTTCTTGTCGAGACCGTTCCACCCTTCGGGATCGAGGCGCCCGCGGGCTTGAAGCCGGAGACGGCGTCGGGGTATAATTCCCGCTCCCGGACGTTTCCGCTTGATCAAGAATGGCCCGTATCACCGTTGAGGATTGCTTGGAGAGGATCGATAACCGCTTCGATCTGGTCTTGGTGGCGGCTCACCGCGCCCATATGCTCAGGCATGGCTCTTCCGAACTTTTGCCGTGGGACAACGATAAGCCCACCGTGCTCGCCTTGCGGGAAATCGCCGCGGGGAAGGTGACCCCCGATATCTTGGATCGGCCGTTGCGGGAGCCGGACGAGGATGTGGATTCTGAGGAGCTGGACGCCTTGCGCAAGACGGCCGCGGAAAGAGAGTTGGAAGATTTCGCGGAGCATGACGACGATGAGGATCTTGACGAGGACTTCGACGCGGGCGAGGAGGGGGAAGCGGAGCTTTCGCCCCCGGCCGCTGACGGCGATCCCGCCGGAGAAGCTCAATCTCCAGTCGCGGCCGAGCGACCCGTGAAAGGAGCCTGACCCGCTGGCTTTCGCGCATGTCCTCGGCGGTGGAATCGGCTCCCGCGCCGGTTGACGAGGTCTCGCCGGGCGCCGTTCGCTTCCACACGCTTTGCGAGCAGCTGGATCGCTACCTCGATCTGGATCAGGTCAGGCGCGTCTACCGCGCGTATCTCTTCGGCGCCGAACGGCATGCCGAGCAATACCGGTTGTCCGGCGAGCCCTACATCACCCACCCGCTGTCGGTGGCCTGCACCTTGGCCGACTTGCGTCTGGACGCGGACACCATAGTGGCGGCCTTGCTGCACGACGTGATCGAGGACACGCGGACCGCCCGCGACCAGATTCGGCAGGAGTTTGGCGAGGACGTCGCGCACCTTGTGGACGGGGTCAGCAAGCTGACGCATCTGGATGGCGTCTCGCGCGGCGAGGTGCAGGCGGCCAATTTCAGCAAGATGATGCTGGCGATGGTGCGCGACATCCGGGTGATGCTGGTCAAGCTGGCGGACCGTCTGCACAACATGCGAACGCTGGACGTGTTGCCGAAGGAAAAACGGTCGCGCATCGCGCGCGAGACTCTCGAGGTGTACGTCCCTATCGCGCGCCGTCTGGGAATGAACGCGCTTTGCCTGGAGTTGGAGAGACGCGCTTTCGAGACGCTGCATCCGATGCGCAGCCGCGTTCTCGGGAAGGCGATTCGGGCCCATCGCGGGCGGCAGCGCGACCGGGTCGAGAATCTTCGCGAGACCTTGGTTCAGCGCATTCGGGAACGAGGCATCGAGGCGCGGGTCGAAGGACGCGAGAAGAGCGTCTATAGCGTCTATTGCAAGATGCGGGACAAGAGCCTGTCGTTCGACGAGGTCTTCGACGTCTACGGATTTCGGGTGATCGTGGACACGGCGGACCAGTGCTACCGAGCGCTGGGGGTCGTGCATGGCTTGTACAAGCCGCTGCCGGGAAAGTTCAAGGACTACATAGCGATTCCGAAGGCCAACGGCTATCAGTCCCTGCATACCACTCTGCAGGGTCCGGACGCGCTGCCGCTGGAGATCCAGGTTCGCACGCAGGAGATGGAGCAGGTGGCGGAGGGCGGAGTCGCGGCGCACTGGAGCTACAAGTCCGACGCGGGCCCGTATCTGCCAGCGCACGCTAAAACCTGGATGCAGAGCATCCTGGATATCCGACGCCTCGCTCCAGACTCCATGGAGTTCCTGGAACATGTCAAGGTGGATCTTTTTCCGCACGAGGTGTATGTGTTCACGCCGGCGGGAGACATCCTCCGCCTGCCGCAGGGCGCCACCGCTTTGGATTTCGCTTACGCGATCCATTCCGGAGTCGGCGACGCCTGCGTGGGGGCGAAAATCGATCGCGTCGCCTCGCCCCTGAGCACGGAACTGAGCAACGGTCAGACGGTCGAGATTCTGACCGCGGCGCATGGCGAGCCGTCGCCGGCCTGGCTGGATTTCGTGGTGACCGTCAAGGCGCGCTCGTCCATTCGACAGTACTTGAAGGGCCTGAAGGAGGAGCAGGCGGAGGAGCTGGGAGGGCGGTTGCTGGACAAGGCGCTGGCCCGCTTCGAGACGGTTTTCTCGGACCTCCCGGAAAAACGGGTGTCGAGCGCGCTCAAGGCCATGAAGGTCGAGGACGAGCGGCAGCTGTTTCGGGATATCGGGCTGGGCCGGCTGATGGCCCCGATCGTGGCGCACCAACTGGCGGATTCGGAAGGGCCCTCCCGGCGATCGACGCGCTGGCTGGATCGCGTGCTGGGACGAAAGCGCGACCGACCGGTCGCCTTGCAGGGGACCGAGGGGATGGCCGTCGCGTTCGCCAAATGCTGCCGTCCGATCCCAGGCGACAAGATCACCGGCATCGCCTCAGCGGGGCACGGTTTGGTGATCCATCGCAGCGACTGCCCCAACCTCAAGCGGCTCCGGAAGTCTCCAGAGCGGTGGATCCCCTGCGGATGGGCGGAGAAAGTGGACGGCGAGTATCCGGTCTCGATCCGGGTCTTCATCAAGAACCGCCGGGGACTTCTGGCCCGCGTGGCCGCGGCCATCGCCGAGGAAGGCAGCAACATCGCCGGGGTCAATCTGGACGAGGCGCACGGCACGGCCAACACCAGCATGCGGTTCATCCTGAACGTTCGCGACCGCGTTCATTTGGCGGCGATCATCAAGACGGTCCGGCGTCTGCCGGACGTCCGCAAGGTCGCGCGCCTGTTTGGCTAACGCGGTCCCGGCGGCGGCCAACCCTATCGATACCTCAGAAACCTGACAAAGGATCAACGCCTCGCGCGCTCGTCGCGGAGACGGCGCATGGTCGCTCTGCCAAGCGCGCGACCGACAGATTAATTAAGCTGTTGATTCACTGAGAAAATATGTTATCTCGGACACCCGGCCCGATTCTCGCTTCCGGGAGATCGTGTATGATGGCGCATGATCTGGACTGGAGTCCCCATAAACGCTCCTCTCCTCGTTATCCGCCCAGCTAAGGAAGGTTATTCGTATGAGCCCCAGCCAGAACGCCCAGCGAAAGCCTGATCCCGCCCCCGCGGCGCGGAAACGGGGACGGCCACGATCACATTTCGACACGATGAGAGCGTCGGGTGGCTTGGTGGAAGCGGGGTTCGACGGGCGGCAGGCGAAGACCATCGTCAACGCCACTCAGGACGTGCAAGGCGGGTTGGCCACCGAGGCCGACCTGGACCGAGTGGAACTCAGCCTTCAAGGCAAGATGGACAAGATGGAGTCCGGCATCCGCTCCGACGTGAAGAACATGGAGACGGGTTTTCGCGCCGACATGAAAGAGATGGGACACCATATAGAGAAATTGATGCTCGAAAGTCGAATCGAGCGTGAGCTTCGCGTCACGAATCTCCAATGGTTCATTCTGGCCACCGTTGGCGCGGTGAGCTTTATCGGCCTGAGCATCAGTTACGTGGCCGGATGATCGCGCCACGACGAGAAGAGCGAAATCAGAGAGCCTCGCGTCTCGCGTAGATCTCGAAGGCCTCGAGCTCGTTCGCGAATGTCCAGAGAACCCATCAGCGCGCCTGACGCGCCCGGCGCGATCGGCGCGTATTCCCAAGCCGTCCGGAGTGGCGATTGGGTCTTCCTTTCCGGGCAGATTCCGCTGGACCCCGAGACCATGCGAATGGTCGAGGGGGACGCGCGCGCGCAGATCCGCAGGGTGCTCCGGAATCTGGAGGCGGTCGCCGTGGCGAGCGGCGGTAGTTTGGCGGATTGCGTCAAGCTGACGGTGTACCTGACCGATTTGGATCACTTTCCGCTGGTCAACGAGGTGATGGCGGAGTATTTCTCGGAGCCGTATCCGGCGCGCGCCGCGGTGGGCGTGGCCGCGCTCCCCAAGGCGGCGGCGGTCGAGATGGACGCGATCCTGAATTTGGGCGGCTGATTCGCCCGGATGACCCGGACCGACCCTCCCGTTTCGGATCCGGCGGAGGCGGCCCTGACGGCCCTGCCGGGAGTGGGCCCCCGGATCCGCGAGAAGCTCGCGCGGCTGGGCATCACCCGAATCGACCACCTGTTGCTGCATTTGCCCCGGGCCTACGAGGATCGGACCCGCTTGGCGCCTTTGGACGCTTTGCGCCCGGGAGTCCGCTGCATGGTCGAGGGTGTCGTGCGGGACGTTCGCGTGGAGTCTTACCGCGGGCGAAGGTTGCGCGTGAGATTGGGAGACGACTCCCCGGGCGCGCTGGAGCTGTGCTTCATGCGCTTCAGCTCTTTCCAGCGAGATCAGCTGGCCCCGGGAACGCGGGTGCGATGCTTCGGGGAGATCAAGCTGTGGCGCCGATCCTTCCGCATGTACCATCCGGAGTTCGAGCCGGTGGCGGAGGGCTCGTCGCCCGCCGGGGCGGACCATTTGACGCCGGTGTATTCGACGACGGATGGGCTCGCGCAGATCTCTCTGCGCAAGTTGATTCGCCGGGCTTTGGACTGGGCCGAGGAGAATCAGGAATGGCTGGAATGGCCGGTTTGGGAAGATTTGTTCCGAAGTCAAGGGCTACCGGGCTTCATTGAGGCCCTGCGCCGCCTGCATGAGCCGGACGCGAAGCGCGACGCGGCGAGCCCGCTCTCGGAAGCCGACCCGGACCGGCAACGTTTGATCGTGGAGGAGTTGGCGGCGTACCATTTGAGCTTTATTCGTTTGCGCGACCAAGTGGAGCGCCGGCCAGCGGAATCGTTTCCGGGGGGCGAGGAATTGACCCGAAAGTTTCTGGAGCGCTTGCCCTTTCCGCTCACCCGGGCGCAGGAGCGGGTGATTCGGGAAATCCAGAAGGACCTCGCCCGGAGTCATCCCATGATGCGCTTGTTGCAGGGCGACGTCGGGTCCGGCAAGACCGTCGTCGCGCTGGCCGCCGCGTTGTGCGTCACCGCCTCCAACGCGCAGGTGGCGGTGATGGCGCCGACCGAATTGCTGGCGGAGCAGCATTACCGCAGTTTCTGGAACTGGCTGTTTCCGCTAGGAATCTCGGTGGCGCTTCTGTCGAGCGGCCAGACCCGCAAGCGAAAAGAGCTGGAAAAAGCGCGCGTTCGCGGCCATCAGGCCCGCGTCGTGGTCGGCACGCATGCCCTGATTCAGGAGGATGTGCGTTTCGATCGACTGGGCTTGCTGATCATCGACGAGCAACATCGGTTTGGGGTGCATCAGCGCCTGGCCTTGCGGCGCAAGGGCGAAGGCGGGGAGACGCACCCGCACCAGCTGATCATGACGGCGACCCCGATCCCGCGCAGTTTGGCCATGACGTTCTACGCCGACCTGGATTCCTCGATCTTGGACGAGCTGCCTCCAGGTCGCAAGCCGGTCCAGACCGCCGTGATGGCGGAGGACCGGCGCGACGAGTTGATGCGGAGGATCCGGGAGGCTTGCGGGGGTGGGCGGCAGGCGTATTGGGTCTGCACGCTGGTGGAGGAGTCTGAGGCTTTGCAGTGCGAGGCGGCGGAAAGCGCTTGGGATCGGTTGCGTCGGTCACTGCCCGAGCTTGAGGTTGGGCTGGTGCACGGCCGGATGAAGGCATCGGACAAGGACCACGTCATGCGGCGTTTCAAGAATGGGGAGATTCAGCTTCTGGTGGCGACCACGGTCATTGAGGTTGGCGTCGACGCCCCGAACGCTTCCCTGATGGTGATCGAGAACGCGGAGCGGCTCGGGCTGGCGCAGCTGCATCAGCTACGCGGTCGGGTTGGACGGAGCTCCGAGCAGAGCAGCTGCGTGCTGCTGTACAAGGCGCCGTTGTCGGAAACCGCCCGGGCGCGTATCCAGATCATGCGCGAGACGACCGACGGGTTCGAGATCGCGCGCAAGGATCTGCGCTTGCGTGGGCCGGGACAGTTGCTCGGGGTTCGTCAGGCTGGAGAGAAGGTTTTTCGGGTCGCCGACCTTTCGCGGGACGAGCGGCAGTTGCGGCGGGTGCAGCGGATCGCCCGGGAGATCGTCCAGAAGGAGCCGGAGGCGGTGGAGCCGATTCTGGAGCGCTGGCTCGGGGAGTCCCGGAGGTTGGGAGCCGTCTAGAACAGGCAGCAGGCTAGTTCGAACTCGATTTCCTGGCTGGTCTGGGCGGGCCGTCGCGCCGGGTCCCCGCCCTCGCGAAACACGATGCTGAAGGCGCGCTTCCCGATGCTGATCTCTGGATAGATGTCCGAGTTCTCGGGCATGCGTATGCGGATCATCTGATGCGCTCGCCCTGGGTCCAGCGGGCGCTCGAACCAGCCCTCCCGGGCGGTCTCGGGCGTGAACGGGGCGCTGTCGCGCACCATCTCCAGCACGGTCCGCGCGATCTCGATGATGGGCGCGAATGGTTCGTACCACTGCCGCAGCTGGGCTGCATGGTCGATCTGGCCGTGGGCCAGCCAGTTGTGGTATTGGGGGATGTCGGTCTCGCTGGTGCACCCGGGCATGCGGATGCGCTGGCTGACGGTGTTGAGCATGTCGTTTCGGGTGAGGTGCTGGTGCACGGGATACCGCAGGTTGTGCGCGTCTTCCCGAAGGCTTTGGTGCAGCTCGATGATTTCCCGAAGGAGGTCCGGGTCCGCGTTGTCGGACGCGCCCAGCATCTCGAGCCAGGAAAGCCGTTGGTCCAGTTCCCGGATCAACTCGACCTTGATGTTGTGCCGGCTGATCAGGCTGACGAACTCCAGCAAGGTGGAGACCGCGGCGCGGATCCCCCACAGGGAAGCCTCGGCGTAGTGGCGCTCGAACTGCCGCGCCAGAAAGTCGATGCGCAGAAACGCGCGCATGCGCTCGTTGACCGCCTGCTCGTAGACTAAGGAGGAAGGAGAAGCGTCGCTCATGCCGCCATGTATTTTCGATGCAGATCTTCTGCCGCTCGTTCCAAGGCGTCCAGTCCCGCCTCGTTCACGATCACGTCGTCCGCATGCCGCAATCGCTCCGCCGCCGATAGCTGCGCGGACAGGATGGCGTCAGTCTGCGTATTATCCATTTTTGGAGCGCGCGCGCGCAATCGCGCGCGTTGCAAGCGCTCGGGGCAGTGCACGACCAGAATTCGATCCACGTCATCCCGCCAGCCGGCCTCCACCAGCAGCGGAACCACCGCGATGGCGTAAGGTTTTCCTTCTTGCCGCGCGAACCAGTCTCGAATGGCGGTCCGTATCGGGGGGTGCAGCAGGGACTCCAGATCCCGGCGCAGGGCCTCGTCGCGAAACATTCGCGCGCGTAGCCGTGTCCGGTCCAGACTTCCGTCTTTCGCCAGCGTTTCCGGCCCAGCCCGCTCTGCCACGGCCCGGGCCAGCCGGCCATCCGGGGCGGTCAGCGCCCGCGCGACATCGTCGGCGTCGATGATGGGGACGCCGAGTTCCGCGAAGCGATGGGCGGCCTGAGATTTCCCGCAGGCGATTCCGCCCGTCATGCCGACCCGGATCACGCGCCCGCCCTCAAAGCCCGGTCCCGCCGAGCGCCGCTTCCGCGATGTCCTGCCAGACCAGAGCGCCGAACAGCGCCAGTCCCAGCGCGGGACCGAAGGGAAGCGCGCGGCGGTCTTCGCCGCGCGCCCGCAGGACCAGCCACGGCGCTAGGGTCAGAATCGACGCGGCCAAGGCCACCCAGGGCAACGGCGCCCAGCCGAGCCATGCTCCGCATACGGCGAACATCTTGAAATCGCCATGGCCCATGCCGGGCTCGTTTCGGAAGAAATAGAACAGACGGTTCAGGAGCCATAGAGAGAGATAGCCCGCGACCGCCCCGATCACCGCGTCGCCCGTCGGCGCGAACAGATCGCGCGCGTTCGCCAGCAGCCCTAGCCACAGCAGCGGATAGACGAGCAGGTCCGGTAGAGTTCGAGTTCGCCAGTCGATCAGGCCGAGGGCCATCAGTCCCCAACCCAGCGTGGCGTAGGCGCCAGCCTTGGCGAGGCTGTCCGCGCCCGCGAGCGCGCCGACCGCGAGCAGGCCCGCCACCAGTTCCAGAAGAGGGTATTGCGGCGAGATGGGAGTTTCGCAGAAGGCGCAACGGCCCCGCAGGACGAGATATCCAAGAATCGGGATCAGACCGAGTGGCTGAATCGTCCGAAGGCAGTGGGGGCAGCGCGAGCGCGGAGACCACAAGTCCAGATCGGGATCCTCTTCCCGCGCCATGACGGGCAACCGGAATACCAAGACGTTCAGGAAGCTGCCGGCCACGGCGCCAACCGCGAACGCGACGCAAAACCAGAAAATCTCGGAATACGGCATGGGACGAACTTGAGGAGCGTGATGGTATTGTAGGGGGCGCGAGTGGCGGGATCGCCTCGAGGCGGGGAGACGAGCGGTGGAGTTTTCGTGGCGACGATCAACTGGCGCGGGCAGGGGGCGGAACAGCTCCCGCGCGCTCGCGCTCTGCATGATCGCGGCCTTGCTCGCCGCGGGAACGGTCGCGTCAAGGGAGCCGGACGATCTTTCGTATCGGGTCGAGACCCTGCAGGAAGGGCTGGAGTATCCCTGGAGCTTGGCGCGCTTGCCGGATGGCTCTCTGCTGATCACGGAAAAACCTGGGCGCCTGCTTCGCGTCGATCCTGACTTCGGCGACCGCCGGCCGGTCGAGGGAACGCCGGAAGTGATTTGGGTCGGGCAGGGGGGATTGCTGGACGTGGCGACGCATCCACGATACGGACGGGCGGACGACCGCTGGATCTATCTCAGCTACAGCAAGTCTTGCGTGGCGGGTTTCACGCTCGCGCTAAGCCGATATCGTCTCCAGGGGAATCGGCTTGAGGAGGGTCAGTTGCTGTTCGAGGCGAGACCGTGCGGTGGCTTGACCTGGCATTTCGGGGGCCGGCTGGCGTTCGACGCCCGCGGCGATCTGTTCCTGACCGTGGGGGACCGGGGCGAGCGCGAGCGCGCGCAGAGACTGGACAATCACTGGGGCAAGTTGATTCGTTTGCATGCGGATGGGCGGGTCCCGGCCGACAATCCGTTCGTCGAGGATGCCGGCGCTCTCCCGGAAATCTACTCCTATGGCCACCGAAACCCGCAGGGGCTCGCGTGGAATCCCATAGACGGAGAGCTTTGGCTGCACGAGCATGGGCCGAAAGGCGGGGACGAGCTGAACCGCGTTCGCGCGGGCGCCAATTACGGCTGGCCCAAGGTCACGCACGGGCGGGAATACACCGGTGGGATGATCAGCGAGCGGACCGGCGCGCCCGGCGTCGAGCCGCCCGTGACGCACTGGACTCCGTCGATCGCCCCCTCGGGCCTCGCGATCTATGACGGGGACCGCTTCGCGCGGTGGCGCGGGCATTTCCTGGTCGGGGCGCTGAAATCCCGGGTCGCGCTCCGACTGCGACCGCGGAAGGATGGGGGTATGGACGAGAGCGTTTTGCCGGAGCCCCGGGGGCTTCGCGTCCGCGACGCGCGAGCGTTGCCGGACGGCCTGATCTACTTTCTGACGGACGATTCCGATGGGAAGCTGCTGCGATTGGTTCCGACGTACAATGAATGAAAGCGCTCGCGCGTTCCTATGTCCCAGCGTCTTCCCGTACGGCTCGTCCAGTTCAACCCGATCGTCGGCGACATCGATGGCAATCGCGCCCGCATCGAGGAGCGGCTCGCGGGCCGGGACCAGCCCTCGATCTGGGTGTTCCCGGAGCTCGCGCTGTGCGGCTACTCTCCAGAGGATCTCCTGTTGCGCGAGGACTTTCTCGACCGCGTCGACGAGGCGATGGAGCGGCTGGCGCGGAGAAGCGGGGATAGCTGGGTGATCGTCGGCGCCCCGGTCCGCGAGCGGGGCGCGTTGTTCAACGCCGCCTGCGCGCTCCACCAGGGCCAGCGAGTCGGCTTCGCCCGCAAAAGGATCCTGCCGCACCATGACGTCTTCGACGAGCCGCGCTATTTCGCGCCGGGATCGGAGCCTTTCGTCGTCGAGGCGGGCCGCCGGCTCGGGTTGCTGGTGTGCGAGGACTTGTGGAGTCCGGAGCCGGCCGCCGATCTGGCGGCGGCCGGGGCCGAGGCGCTGGTCTGCCTGAGCGCCTCGCCGTTCGATTTCCGCAAGGCTTCCAAGCGTCTGGAAGTCGCGCGCGCCCGCGTTCGGGAGACGGGTCTCCCGGTCTGGTACGTCAACCAGATTGGCGGACAAGACGAGCTGGTGTTCGACGGGGGGAGTTTCGCGCTGGACGCTTCCGGGCGACGCGTCGCCCGGCTGCCCTCGTTCGTCGAGGCGGAAGCGGAGCTGACGGACGACGGATCGAGCTGGAGCGGGGCCGGGCCGGACGCCGAGGAGGCGGACGAGGACGAGACCTTATATCAGGCTTTGGTCCTAGGAGTTCGCGACTACGTGAGCAAGCACCGAGCGCCCGGCGCGCTGGTGGGGCTGTCTGGCGGTATCGATTCGGCCTTGACTCTGGTCATCGCGGTGGACGCGCTGGGTCCCGAGCGCCTGGAGGCCGTGCTCCTGCCCTCACGATACACTTCCGCGGCTAGTGGAGAGGACGCCCGGGCGCTGTGCGAGCGTTTGGGCGTCCCTCCCCGGGAGTTGTCGATCGAGCCTGTTTTCCGGGCCGCCCTCGACACCTTGGGTCCAGAGGCCGAGCGCGACGATCTGGTTCGCCAGAATCTGCAGGCGCGCGCCCGCGGCCTGCTGCTGATGGCGCTCTCGAACCGGAGCGGAAAGCTGCTTTTGACGACCGGCAACAAGAGCGAGCTGGCGGTCGGGTACGCGACCCTGTACGGCGATATGGCGGGGGGATTCGCCCCGCTCAAGGATATCTACAAGACTCGCGTGTACCGGTTGGCCCGTCATCGCGACCGCGCGGGCGAGATTATTCCGGAGAGGATCCTGACCCGCGCGCCGACGGCGGAGCTGAGGCCAGGCCAGAAAGACTCCGACTCGCTGCCGGACTACGCCGTGCTGGATGACGTGTTGCGCTTGTTCATCGAGGAGGACCGCTCGCTCGCGGAAATCGTGGCGCGGGGTTTCGACGCCAATCTGGTCCGGGACGTGATCGACCGGGTGCTCGGAAGCGAGCACAAGCGCAGGCAGGCTCCGCCGGGGGTGAAGACGACGGAGCGGGCTTTCGGGCGGGACCGGCGCTATCCGATCACGTCCCGATACCGGCCCTGATCGGTCAAGGTCCGGCCGCCGGCTCCGGGTCGGGCGCGGATTCTTCCTCTGGCGCGGACGTTTCCGGGGCGGCGGGCTCCGACTCGCCCTGAGGGGCGCTTGGGAGCTCCTCGTCTTCGGAAAGGCCGAAGAGCCTGAGAAACTGGGCCCACAGGTCCTCGTCGTCGATGTCCGAGGTCGGGACATGACCGCTCGGGACCTCGCTGACCACGATCTTGTCCGGCTCGTGCGCGGCGAGGAATTCCTCGGTCTCGCCGAGATGCAGGGAGACTCTTTGGTACTTGCCGCGAAAATCGGGCGGCGGCAGCTCCTCGATGTCGAACCCGACGAAAATGGCCGCCTCGTCGACCATGTCGTTGGCCCACTCGCCCGTTCTGGATAACCAGGTCGGCTCCTCTTCCTCGGCCGCCTTGCGGGCCTCGTACTCCGGGAAGTTCAGGTCCCGGACGCTTCGCGCGTCGTCCGCGAGCTGGTGCATCTCCAGATGGCGGTAGCCCTGCTCCAGATACCAAAGCATGTCGTCCATGTTCGGAGCCCCGTGATAGCGGCTCAGCGCGCGCTTGCTCCGGTTGACCACGGCGACGTAGGCCTTGCGGCGCAAATAGAAATCCGCGACATGCATCTCGTAGCGCGCCAGAAGATTGCGCAGGAAGATCGTGTGCTGCCGGGCGTCCGGCGCGTATTGGGATCGTGGATATTTCGTCACGACCAGAGAGAAGTTCGTGAACGAGCGCAGCCAGGGGGTCGGATCCTTGTTGTGGCGGATGTAGGGAAGGATGTAGTGCAGCAGGGTGCGTCCGTAATCCAGATAGGAGACGCCAAGCATGTAGTGCGCGTACGCGATGTGCGCGTGCAGAGGGTTTTGCTTGATGAAGCGATTGAGCGTGACGATCGACTCGGTGTACTCTTCCTGCCGATACATGGAGTACGCCATCTCCAGCAGTCCCTGCTGCGCGTACGGATCGAAGGGATATCCCGATTCCAAGTGCTCGAACGCCTCGATCGCCTTGGTGAAGTCGCCTCCGCGTCGATAGGAAAGTCCCATGGCGTACAGTTGCGCCGCGGATTTCCCCTCGTACTCGGTCTCCGGCGCGTCCGGCAACAGCCCGCACGCGGCCAGCAGTAACGAGGACGACAGAAGACAGGGAACGACAGGGGAGAGGCGCATCGCGGGGATCGGGCCGAACTCGCGAATTATAACGTGATGCTACGATGAAGCCCTGCTCCGGGAGCGGCCGTTGGACGAATTCCCTCTGAAACTGGAAGTGCCGGAAGATCAGGCCGGCGCGCGCTTGGACGTCGCGCTGGCCCGGACGCTGGACCAGTTCTCTCGCCGGCGGCTGCAGGACTGGATCCGCGCGGGGCGCGTGCTGGTGGAGGGCGAGACCGCCCGCCCCCGGGATCTGGTGGATGGGCGCGAGCGGATCGAGATCTGGCCGCCAGTCGCCTCGCCCTCGCGATGCGCGCCGCAAGACTTGCCGCTGAGCGTCGTGTTCGCCGACGAGGAGCTGATCGTTCTGGACAAGGCGGCCGGGCAGGTCATGCACCCGGCGCCGGGACATCCGGACGGTACTATCCAGAACGCCCTCCTCTTCCACTTCCCGGAGACCGCTTTGGTGCCCCGGGCGGGTATCGTGCATCGGCTGGATCGCGACACGACCGGGCTGGTGGCGGTGGCGCGCACCGCGGAAGCGTGCGCGGTGCTGACCCGGCAGCTCCAGGCGCGGGAGGTCGAGCGGCGATATCGCGCCTTGGTCCAAGGCGAGCCGGTCGCGGGCGGGACGATCAAGGAGCCGATCGGGCGGCATCCCCGACGGCGCCAGCGCATGTGCGTGCGCGACGGCGGCAGGGAGGCTATCACGCATTTCCGGGTGGCCCGCGGATTCCAGGGACTGGCCTTGCTCGATATCCGGCTCGAGACCGGGCGGACGCACCAGATCCGGGTGCATCTGGCGCACTTGGGGCATCCGGTGGTCGGGGATCCGGCGTACGGTGGTCGGGCGAGAAGCCCGGCCGGCGCTCCCGCTTCCGTCCGCGACGCGGTGCGGGGGTTCGGGCGCCAGGCGCTGCACGCCCGCGCCCTGCGACTTCGGCACCCGACGCGCGGGATCTCGCTTCACTGGAAGGCGGAGGAGCCGGAAGATTTTCGACGCCTGCTGGCTCTTTTGGAAGAGGGCCGTGACTGATCCGGAATACGTGTTTCCTGACTGGCCAGCGCCCCGCCGCGTGCGGGCCGCCTCGAGCACCAGGATCGGCGGGGTCAGTCGAGGCGCGCGCGCGAGCTTCAATCTGGCCACGCATGTGGGCGACCGGCCCGAGGACGCGAGGAAGAACCGGGAGATCCTGTCGCGCGGCCTGGGACTTCCGAGCGAGCCGTATTGGCTGGATCAGCGGCATGGGGCCGAGGTCCGGGAGGCGCGGGTGGAGCCCGAGCTCGCCTCGGCGGACGCGAGCTACGCCGCTCGAGCGGGACCGGTATGCGTCGTGCAGACGGCGGACTGCCTGCCGGTGCTATTGTGCTCGCGGCGCGGCGAGTGGGTGGCCGCGGCGCATGTCGGCTGGCGTGGCGTCGTCGCGAACGTCGCGCGCGCGGCGGTTCGCGCCTACCCGGGGCCGCCGGAAGATCTTCTCGCTTGGCTGGGCCCGGCGATCAGCGCAGGTCGCTACGAGGTGGATGGCCCGGTTCGGGCGGCGCTGGGCGAGGAGCTCGCCCAGGCCGCGACGCGACCGTCCCGGCGCCCGGGTCGCTGGCTGATGGATCTGGGGGCGGCCGCGGCGTGGCAGTTGCGGTGGGCCGGAATCGAGCGGCTCTACCGCTTCGAGGGATGCGTTTTCGAGGATCGGCGACGTTTTTATTCGTGCCGGCGGGATCGAGCGACCGGACGCATGGCGACGCTGATCTGGATCGAATAGGCGCGGAACGCGCCGCCGCGTCCCGGAAAAATCGCGCCCGCCCGCCGGGCGAGAGGGACGGATTCGCGCGCGAATTTCGCCCGACCTCAAGATCAATTCCCTCAAATCATTGATTCATGAGAGTTAAAAATGGTCACGAAATTGTGACTATTTCTCGTTTACTTCTTGGACGTTTCGCGGTAGAACGGACGTTTCGCGAAATCACCGAGGGAAAATCCCATGAATTCTGGAAAATCAGCCCGTCCGCGCTGGCGGATCTGGGTGGCGGCGGGAGTGATATTCTCATTGTCGCTCACCGCTCTCGTCCTTATCGCGTTGCCGGTCTCGCGCGGGACGATCTCGATTCCCGACCCGGGGTTGGACGCGCTCCACCCGGCCGATCCTCCGTCGCTGGCCAGCGCGGCCTTCGAGATCGACATCGGGGAGTTGTCGGAATCTCTGGCGCATGCTTTGGAGGCCCGTCTCGACGAATGGAATCGGCGCGGCCTCGAGTCCTCCGAGAAGCGGCGCCTAGAGCGGGCGCGAGCGCGCGGGGAGTGGGAGAGAAGGCTGGACGAGAAGGTCGAGACGCAACTCTCGGGCCTGCAGGATATGGGCCAAAGACTGCGGGCTTTGGAGCGCGGCGTGGATCGATTGCTGGCTTCGCTGGAAGAGCCGGCGAATCAGGCGTCCGCGGAACCGGCGTTCACTTTTCGAGGGGTCGAGGTATGGCATGGGCGGCCGTACGCGTTGCTTGAGCATCAGGGGCGCATTCTCCCGGTCCGAGAGGGCGAGTCCCGGCTCGGCTGGAGGATTCGCGCGATAGATCGGGCTGGCGGAAAGCTGCGGGTCAGCGACGGCGCGACCGAACGGCTCTTGGAGAAGCGATGAGCGGGGCGGGATACCGGGTGACCGGGTGGCTGGCCGGACTCGCGCTTCTGGCCGGCGTCGCGGCGTCGGCCCTGCTGGACGCGCGCGCGGCCCGCGAGGAGACGAGCCGGTCGCTGCTCACTGACGATCGCGCGCTCCAGTGGTCGCGGCTGAGCGAGGAGGAGTGGCGGCGGTATCAATCGCGTCGCGCTCTGATCGGCGAGCCACTGGCCGAGATGACTCCGTACGAGGTTCTGGGCGTCTACGCCGACGATCCGGAGGAGCGTCGGCGATTCGCTCGGGAGAACGCCCGCTTCATGCTCGATTTCTATCGTCGGACGATGGAGTTCGAGGAGATCTACCGCGAGGAGCTG
This sequence comes from uncultured candidatus Poriferisulfidus sp., assembly GCA_965116025.1. Lineage (GTDB taxonomy): Bacteria > Pseudomonadota > Gammaproteobacteria > Poriferisulfidales > Poriferisulfidaceae > Poriferisulfidus. The sequence goes on along the minus strand of OZ220480.1, from coordinate 492,747 downwards.
GCGCGGCTCTCGGTGGAAGAGGGCCGCTGAAAACTTTACATAATCAAAATCACTTTACATTTTTCGTTTCTATACACAAATTTCATCGAAGAATCATTATCTTGCGTATCGAAAAAATGGTCACGAAATTGTGACCATTTCTTCTTGCCTTTCGCGGGTCCATGGGCGAGACTGCACGGGCGGCGGAACCCCATGGATTGGGGCGCCGTAGGGCCGTTTTGTCTTAGGCGGCCCTCACCAGACGGGAGGTCTAGGAAATGTCGAGATATGCTGAATGGCTGGCGGGCGCGCTCCTGGCGCTACTGGCGGCAGGGTGCGGGAAATCGCATGATCCGGTTCCGGTTTCGCAACCTCGGGAGTTGGATCCCGCCCCGCGGGCGCGGCTGGTCGACCATTCGGCATCCTCGGCGCTGGTTCCCGACTACCTGACGCGCCCGGATACCGGCGAGCGACGGATCCTCGGGCAATTGCTGCATGAGCTGCGACTGGCGCGGCATCTGATCGACGAGGCCCACGCGCGCCGTGACGAGCGCGCCCGCGTGCGGGTGGACTACGCGCGCCTGGCGGACGAGTTCGACCGAATCATGACTGGCCTGCGGCGCACCTTGGCCGTGTCCGAGACGGCTCCGCGCGACAGCGTGGACATCACCGGAGACTATCGGTCGCATGAGTGATCCCCTTCTCGATCAGTTCGAGGTCACCTCGGGCATCTCGGGCGAGACGCTCGCGGGGACGATCGCCGCGGCCTGCCTGCTGGCCGTGACTCTCTGGGCGTCCTGGATCGCCACGTCCAGCTTGCGGCAGTTGCGCGACGAGACCCTGACGGTGGGCGAGGTCGCCACCCAGATTCTGTGGGCGGGCCTGGTGTTCTGCATGGTGGTCGCCGTGATCGCCTTCGCGGAGTGAGGCCGTGAGGCGCGCCGTGTTGGCTCTGGCTTGCGCGATGGCGTCGCATCCGCGCTGGGGACTCGCGGTCAACACGTTGGACTTGCCCGTCTTCGACGGAGTCGCCGCCGACGCGACCGACCCGTTCGCGTTCATCAAGTCCGTCGCGATCACGGGCATGGCCCTGATGTTCGGGCTCCTCGTGGTGGGGGCCTTCCTAGGCTATGGCGGCGGCTTGATAGCGAAACTCAACCAAGCCCGCCTCAAGGGCGACTGGGGGAGTCTGGGGATCTACTTGGGGACCGGGTTGCTGGTGGTGATCATCATCGCCCTGATGGGCTATATGGGCGGGCAGATCCTGTCCGATTTCGAATGACGCGGCCCGCCTCTCCGCTCGGCTTCGAGCCGCCCATGTTTCGGGGCCTCAGCGGCACCGAGCTGACGGCGACGATTCTGCTGTCGCTGATTCCGGGCGCGGCGGGGGCCGGGCTGCTCTGTCTCTGGGCCGGTTCCCTGCTGTGGGCGCTTCCGGCGCTGGTGCTGAACGCGTTCGCCACCGTGCTGCTGGCGGGCACGGCGTTGCGGAATCTCAAACGAAACCGGCCGCCCAACTGCTACCTGCAACGGGCCGCCCGGCATTTCGGGAAGAGCGCCGGAATCGTCTGGCGGGAAGGTCCTTGGAGGATGGATCGATGACGCCGCGCGGCTTCCGCGACGAGGAGCTGAACCGCCGCCGCCACGTGCGGACGCTGTACGTCGGCTTGGCGTTTCTGGTCGCCTCGCAACTGCTGGCCTACGCCGGCTGGTGGCACGCGTCCGGAACGCAGCGCCTGAGTCTGCCGCCTCAACTGCGCTATGGCGCGACCTTGCGCGGCGACGAGATCCAGCCTTGGGAAGCGTACGTCTTCGCTGGCTATATCCACCAGCAGATCAACAACTGGACCGACAACGGCGCCGTGGACAATCTGAAGAACATTCGGCGGCTGTCCTCGTTCCTCACTCCGGGCTATCGCTCCCAGCTGAGCCGCGAGCACCGGCGCCACGAATCCCAATTCCGAAACCGGCAACGAAGCGTCAGCCCGGTCCCCGGCAGCTACGGCAACGAATCCGTGAGCCCGCTCGGACGAGACGCCTGGCGGGTCGTCCTCGACGTCCGCCTCCGGGATTACGTGGAGGACCAGCTCTACAAGGACATCGACGTCCGCTATTTTCTGGAGGTCGTTCTGCTCGATGCCGACCCGGAAACCAACGAGTGGGGCTTGGCCCTGAACCGGCAATACCGCCCTCCCGAGCGCTTGCGCTCGCACATGTCGGCTCTCGAATGAAGCGACTCGCGGCGCTGTCGCTATGCTTGGCGTCCCTGCCCGCGCTTGGGGCGTCGTCGCTGACCTACACGGGCGACCCGCTCCCCGTGCCGCTGCCGGTCGGCGAGGAGCGTCGCGTCGAGATCCGGGGCGCGAGGGAAATCCGCGTCGGACTTTCCGGGAAGCTGAGAGAGCTCTTGCGAGTCGAGAGCGCCGGTCCTCACGTCTGGTTCACCGCCCGCGACTCCTTTCCCCCGAAGCGCGTGTACCTCGAGACCGAGGCTGGGCTGCTGGTGCTGAGCGTTCGGGCCGACGCCCAGGCGCCGACGGAGCCTCTGGACATCGTGGTGGCCCCGGAAGGTCCCCGGTCCGCTCTCGCGCATCCATCGGCGCGGCCTCCCGGGTACGTGACGCTGATGCGGTACGCCGTGCAGTCCCTGTACGCGCCCGATCTCCGCGAGGTCTCGGTGCCCGGCATCCGGCGGACGACGGTCGAGGATCGTCCCGTCGACCTGTTTCGCTGCCGGGCGCGGCATCCGTCCGCGTGCGGGGGCGCGGTCGAGTCCGTGCCTCACGCCGCGTGGGAGGCGCGCCCCTATCACGTGACCGCGATCATGGTGCGCAACCGGTTGTCCGAGCCGCTGACGCTCGATCCTCGCGATATCCGCGGACGGTTCATGGCCGCCACCATCGCGCATCCTCGTCTGGACGCGTCTGGAAGCGCCCGGGACACGACCACCGTGGTGCTGATCTCCTCCGTTCCGTTCGAGCATGCCCGATGACCACGCGCGCGACGTTGCTCAAGTCGCTCGCCGGGGTCGCCGGGCTGCTGGCGCTGATGGCGGCGTTCCTGTCCTTCTCGCCGCCGCCCGTCGAGCCGGAGAGTCCCGTCTCTTCCAGCAGGGAGCTCGACGAGACCGCCGAGGAGGTGCGCGCCGCGGCGACGGGCATGCGTCGCCTGGAGCGGAAGATTCTGGATCAGGCGGAACGGACCCGGAAGCTGAGCGAGTCGCTCGACGCGCTGAGGGCGCGCGTCGAGCGGTTGGCGCGGCGCGATCCGAATCTCGAGGACGCGCCGGCGGCGCGATCGGCTCCCTCCTTGGGAGGCGAGGAGAGCCATGGCGAGAGAGCGTTCGATCTGTCCACCCTGACCCATGAGCCGCCTGCCGCCGTGGCGGCCGATTTCCCGGAGACGCCGGTCTCCACGCGACTGAGCTGGGTGGAGCCGGTCGACGGCGGAAGACTGTTGCGACGCGGCATGGAGATGGTCTCGGACGATCTGGTTCCGGGCGAGCGACTCGACGAGCGGACGAGATTCCACATTCCTCCATCGATCCTGGCCGGGGTCTCCCTGACCGCGCTGGTCGGCCGCATTCCCCGCGGCGGGGCCGTGCGAGATCCGTGGCCGTTCGTCGTCGTGAGCCAAGCCGACAACCTGACGGCGAACGGGGTCCGACTGCCGCAACTGCGCGGTATTCTGTGGCGTGGCGTCGTTCGCGGCGACGCGGTGCTGTCGTGCGCGAGCGCGTCGATCCGGAGTCTGGTCTACGTGTTCGACGATGGAACCTTCCACGTCGCGAAGGCTCCAGAGCGGGAGGGTTTCGGCTATTTGGCCGACAAATCCGGAAACCCCTGCCTGAGCGGAGAGATCCGCACCACGGCTCCCGAAGACATGAGCAGGCATCTGCTGGCCGGCGTCCTGGCCGGGGCTGGCGGGGCGTTCGCCGAGTCGCAGGTGCGGCGCGACGTCGAGGGAGACGTCGAGACGACCCGGGTCGAGGGCGACGCGTTCCGCTACCTGCTCGGGCAGACGGTCCAGGGAGCGGCCACCGCGTACGGAGATTTCCTGCGGCGTTTCGCCAACGACACTTGGGACGCGGTGGTGGTTCCCGCCGGCCGCGACGTCGACATCCATATCACGGACGCCATCGCGGTCGTCCACTCGCCATCCCGAACGATTCATGACCATTCGATCTCCCCTCGCGGCGTTTCTCTTGGCGGCCTGGATTAACGCCTGCGCCCCGCCGGAGCCGCTTCCGGAAGCGGAAAGCGTCGTGCGCGACCTGTATCGGCGGGCCCTGCCGATCGGAGAGCCCGCGCCGATGTCGCGCCCCCTGCCGGAGGACCGGGCCATCGAAACCTCTTTCACGGCCGAGACGGACCGGCGCTTGCGCCGCGAATTCCGGGTCCAGCCCAACCCCGGACTGATCCTGTACGTCTATCCGCACCTCACGGCCGACCGAATCCCGGTTCCCGGGTACGCCACTCGGTTCCACGCGTTCGAGCGTGGACCGATCCTGAAGGTGGCGCGCTGAATCCCTTTCGCAACGCTACGGGCACGAAACATGAAAAACCATTTCACGCCGCTCGCGGGAAGCCGGAGGCGCGCCGCCTCCGGGGAATGTCCCGCTCTTCTCTCGGGCTCTCTCCCCATCGCGCGTTCGCGCGGGCCGGAGGCGCGCCAATGCTGACCGTGCGCATGTGCCAGTTGCTGGCGGTCGGGGCGTGCCTGTTCCTGATCACGCAATACATGCGGTTCATCCACGCGTCGATTCGCGGGCTGGATCGCTTGATGAGTCGGAGCTTCTTCGACGTGGACGAGCTGACGACCGAGATCCGGGACCGGATGGAGGTCGACTCCGACGACGCGCCCGTCCAGGAGCCCTTGGGAGGGAGGGCGTGCCGCCTCGCGTATTTGTGGCTTTGCCAGCGACTGCGGCGCGCGGTGGGGCTGGACTCCCGAGCGGACTGATGCGCTCCCCGATCCTGGCCAGCTTGCTCCTATGCGGATTTTCCGCGGGCATGGCGGAGACTTTCGACACGGCGGACGTGGCGCGGCGCTCGCTCCAGACCGATTGTCTGGACTGGAAGGTCGTCGGGGCGTGCCTCTGGCTGAACTGCGCGTACGGGCATTGCCGAGTCAACGCCACGCCTCGGGTTCGGCATCACCTGCCGGACTTGGTCTTCACCGCGTACGACCAGACCGGCATGCCGCCCTGGACGGAGCTCCGCGCCTTGCTGCGTCCGGTCGTCTCGCCCAAAGCGCTGGGAGGAGGGTCGTTTCCCGTCACGGACGCGGCCGACGGCCACGCCCTGCGCTTCAAGGAGGTCGACGCGGTCGGGCATCCGTTTCCGTTGCGGGGGGAGGATTCCGGGGCGCGCTATCTATGCCGCTCCCAAGCCAAGCCAATGTTCCTGTATTTCGTTTCCGCGCGAGACCCGGAGTGGCGGGGCGGGGCGGAATCCGCGCGACCGGAAAGCCTGACCCCGGGCGTGCGCGAGATTGGCGATTGGCCGAAGAACTCGTGGGGCTCGGTGTTCCCGCGCGTCGGCTTCGTGTGGCAGGCCGAGGACGCGAAGGCGGCCGCCGTGGCGGCGCAGCGCGCCGCCGACATCGTGACGCGGCCGGGGCAGTCCCGCGTGTACGTGCCGTTTGGCTACGAGGGCCGCCGCCGGGTGACGCGCGGCGACCCCGCCGCCCCCGACCGCGCGGCCTGCGCGCGGTCGGGAGGATCGTGGCGTCCGGGCGCGGCGCCGGCGGAACCCGGGCGTTGCCTCCGGCATGCGCAACTCGCCTGGCTGCCCCCGATCAACGAGCGGAACGCGCGCTGGCAGATGATCAGCCCGCGCGCGCAGACGCGTTGCGAGACGTTCGGATCTCCCCAAGACTGGTCGATCGACAAGACCAGCGCGGACGGGAGCTATGCCTGGAACCTGTGGCGTCCTTACGAGTGTTGCGTCCCGGGCGAAGGGAAATTCATTGGCCAAAAAAATTTCTGAGGAGGAATGATCATGGGCAAAAAGAAAAAAACCAAGAAGAAGGTCACGCTGGAAAGAATCATGGCGCAACCGATCGCCAAGCGGTTGTACGTGTCGCTGATTCCGATCGACAACCTGCTGGCGGACATGAGAACGGAGATCGAGGGAGGAGAGCGAGTCGAGGACGACCCGTACTACGTTCGAATCCAGGAGTTGCGCGAGGGGCTGGTCTCGACTCTGGACGACGTGCTGCAGGACTTCAATGAGTGATCGCGGGAGGAATATTCTGGACCGATGGCTCGCCGGGCTTCGCCCGGCGTTGCCGTCGGACCCGGCGCGCGCGCCGGACGCGGAAGCCCGATGCTGGAGCGGAATGGGCCGTTGGCCGATGACCCGAAAGCGGTTCGCGCGACCGATCGGGAACGATCCGCCCGCCACGCGGGGGATCCGGACCTCGGCGTCGTTCGCGGATCTGCTGTTCCCCAAGGCCGCCCTCGGGCCAAGCATGATCCTGATGAAAGATCTGCGCAGCGTCGGGCGCCTGTTCGACTTGACGCCCGCGCGGACCGAGGGAAGGCCCGACGACGTCATCGAGGATCTGCATCGGCGTCTGGTTCCCCTGCTGCGCGACGTCTTTCCGCAAAACCGGCGCCGGCCTTGGATCGCGCAGTTCTTCGTGCGCGACCGCTATCGCCTGGATGGTGACCTGCAGGCGCTCGAGCGGTACGTCGCCCCGGAAATTCGGGACACGGACTACTCGCGGGACTGGATGAGGATCTTGCGCGAGCACTACGAGGACGCTTGCGAGGAGGGCGGGCTGTTCCTTGATCCGGTCAGCCAGACTCCGTGGAAAGGAAAGAGCCGGGATATTCGGCTGTGCGTCTGGCGCGTCGAGGAACAGAGCGGAATTCCGGACGGGCAGAGCCTGGACGATCTGTGCGAGCGCTTAGGCCATTCGCTGGCGCAAGTCGGCGTTCGCCTGACTCCTCTGGGCGGCGAGGATCTCTGCGCGTGGCTGGAGGACTGGTTCGGCCCGGGCCGTGACGCGGCCGAGAATTCGAGCGCGCCATTGCCCTCCACGCCGCTGGCTCTCCTGGAGAGGGCGGCGCTGGGGGATCTGGCGCATCGGGCCTTGCGCCACGGCGCCCCTTGGTCCTCGGCCAAGAAGAACTGCTGGCATTTCCACGGTCGTCCCCATCGGTTCTTGACGGTCAACGCGATCCTGGGAGAGCCGCGCGTCGGACATCTGACGGCCGAGCGCAGGATCGGGGACCGTCGCCAGACGCTATGGGACCGGATGCCGGAGGGGGCGATCTGGATGATGGCCGTGACGTTCGCTCCCCAAGACGAGATTCTGGAGCATGTGGCGCGCGTGCGGCGCAACGCGGTCGGCGACGACCCGCAGGCGATCGCCATTCGCTCTCTCGCCGACGAGGCGGCGCGCGCGGCGTCCGAAGGCAATCCGATCCTGCCGGTCTTCAGTGGCGTGTTCCTCTCGGCTCCGAACGACGAGACCCTGGAGCGCCGGGCGCGGAGCGTGTCCGCGACCCTGATGGCCCATGGCGTCGCGCTGATTCCCCCGCGGGACGACCCCCTGGCGCAGGATTCCTACATCCGCGCGTTGCCGTTCAACTTCAGTCCGGCGCAAGACCGCAGTTTCTACGCGCGCCGTTCTCGCCTGTGGTTCCTGGACCACGTGGCGCGGTGCTTGCCGGTCTACGGCCGTTCCACCGGAACGCGCCATCCGGGCCTGATGGCGTGGAATCGCGGCGCGGAGCCGCTGTCGTTCGATCCGTTGAACCCGCTGGATCGAACGAAGAACGCGCACATGTTCGTCTTCGGCCCGACGGGCTCCGGAAAAACCGCCTTTCTCGTCAACACGCTGCTGCATGCGGTCGCGGTGCATCGCCCTCGGTTGTACCTGATCACGGCGTTGCCGACGTTTGGCCTGCTCGCCAAGCATTTCCAGTCGAAAGGCCTGTCCGTGCATCACGTCAACGGGGACCAAACGCCCATCCCTCCGTTCGCCGACGCCCGAGCGCTTCTGGACGCCAGCCCGGCGCCCGGGGGCGACGGCGACGACGGGATCGGGCGCGACCTCTTGGGCGAGATGGAGATCCAAGCGAGGCTGATGGTGACGGGCGGGGATCCGAAAGAGGAGCGGCGCCTGGCGCGCGAGGACCTGAACTTGATCCGGAAATCGTTGCTGGCGGTCGCCAGCGCGGCCGCGAAGCGCCCGGACGCGCCGGTGCTGACCCAGGATCTGGCGGGCCTGATGCACCGGGCGGCCGAGTCCGGTCGCCTGCTGGACGATCATCTTAGCGAGGAGCAGCGGCGCAGCCTGAGCCGGATGGCCAACGCGATCGAGCTGTTCTGCACGGGGCAGGCGGGAGAGATCTTCAATCGCCCCGGGAAGTCCTGGCCCGAATCCGACGTGACCGTGGTCGAGCTGGGGGCGCTGGCGCGTCGGCGCAACGAGGCGTGGCTGGCGGTGGCGATGAGCGGGCTGCTGTCGCGCGTCAACGACCAGGTGAGGGCCTGTCAGTACTCGGCGCGGCAGACCGTGGTGGTTCTGGACGAGGCGCACCTGCTCTTGAAAAACCCCCTGATCTCTCCGTACATCCTATCGATTTCCGCGATGTGGCGCACGTACGGCGCGTGGTTGTGGATCGCCACCCAGAGCCTGCGCCAGATCCCAGAGACCGCCCGCGAGCTTCTCAACCAGCCCGAATGGTGGATATGCATGACCATGGAGCGCGACGAGGTGGACATGATCGGAAAGTTCCGCAGGCTCGACGACGAGCAGAAGGCCATGATCCTGTCCGCTCGGAAGGAGCCCGGCGAATACACCGAGGGCGTGGTGATGTCCGGGAAGCTGATGACTCCGTTTCGCAACGTCGTTCCGGCGCTGTCGCTGGCCCTGAGTCAGACGGAGAAAGACGAGAAAGCGCGGCGGGCCAGTCTCATGCGGCGGCATGGGTGCGCGGAGCTCGAGGCGGCGCGGCGGATCGGCGATTCGATTCGCCGACGTCGACGGGGGCGGGAGGCATGAGCCCCTGGATCCGCATGTGCGCGTGGGTGGCGATTCTGTCAGCGATCCCCGCGGCCTCGGACGCGCGAATCAAGCTCCCGAGCAGCGAGGAGCTGGGCCTGTACTACACGCTCGGAGGCGCGCGCGCGGTGCCCACGACCCCCGGCGAGACCTTGCGAATTCAGTTGCTGCCGGATATCCACGCGGGGGCGACCTACAGTTGCGGAAAATTCGACTTCAACTTCCAGGTGCAGGAAATTCTGAAACGGCTGGAAGATCAGTTGACGACCCTGAAGTCGCTCCCGAAGCAAATCCTTCTGGCTCTGCCGGGCGGACTGTTCTGCCGGGCGTTCCCGGCCGCCTGCCAGCTCATGCAGTACTACACCATTCGCGCGGGCGAGGCGTACAAGCTGGCACTCGGCTCCTGCCAGGAAATCGAGAAGGGGATCGCCGACCGCGGCCCGGCGGGGGCCTGGACGCAGGTGGCGAAATCGCTGGAGTGGGGACGGCAGGCGCATGAGAAGAACAGCGTGCTGGCGGCGCGGGAGGAGGCGGAGCGGGCCCCGGAGGACGGACTGGCCTGGGTCGGGGGCCAGCGCGCGGGGGGCGTGGGCCAGAGCCTGATCCGTCCGGTCTACGACAGCGCCCGCGCTGGCTGGTGCCTGCTGAACCGCGCGCCGGTCACGTGCCGGGATACGGATCGCCCGACCGAGATCGCGTCCCTGTTCGAGACCCCGGAGGACGTGGCGAACTGGCTGGTCGACATCGCCGGAGAGCAGGCCATCAGCCTGGTCGACGACGCGCCGAGTCCCACCATCACCGGACACGGACTGTTGCCTCTGATCGAGGTCGAGCGGCGGCGGATCGAGGAGATCCTGCGGCGGCTGGTCAAGACTGACCCCGTGAATTTGGAGGAGAAGGACTTGACGGACGTCTCGAGCCGCCACTTGGTGGTGCGGCGCGAGATCATCGATGGCCTGCAGGCTCGGCCGGACGCGGGCTGGCGCGTTCGGCGCCTAGCGTCGGAGCTGGCGACCGCGCGGGTCGTGGAGAAGACCTTCGTCGCTCGCGCCGCCCTGATGGCGGGCCGCCAGGAGCCGAACGTCGCGGCCCTGGCCCCAGCGCGCGAGGCGTTGGACGTGGCGCTTGAGCGCGTCAACGGCCAAGTCGATTTCGTGCTCGACGAGGTGCGCGCCTCGCACCGCTTGGCCTCCGAGACGATCCGGACCTTCATCGAGTTCGAGACGCTCGGGGACATCCTTCGGCCGATCCGAATCAGTCCTCCCGAAAATACCGATTCGCGCCTGATCGACGGCGGCTTCCCGCTTCTGGAGAAGAATCCTTGATGGGGGGCTTTCGGACGCACCGCGTCCTGTGGCCGTTGCTGGCCGCGCTGGCGCTGGGCGTCGGGCTGTCGTATCTGGCCTGGCGGCTGGCTGGCGCGCCGCCGGGCTTCTTGGATGGCCAGGCCGCCGCCCTGTCGCGGTGGAGAGAGTTTCTTGATCGCTACGGCCTCTGGCTTCACGCCAGCGCGCACGGCGCGACCTATCTGTACTTGACGCTTCGCTGGCCGCGTCTGGTCGACTGGATCGACCGGCGGCGGGTCGAGGGCGGGGGAACCCCGTTGTCCACGGACGAGCGCCGCCGGCTGGCGTGGGCCGTGGTCGCGATATGCGTGGCGTGCGAGGGGCTGCTGTCGCTTCGCTATCTGGGCTGATCCCATGTACGCGACGATCCCGACGTTCAGCTACATCGAGGTCTACCTGACCATGTTCGGGTGGAGCATGTACGAGCTGCTGTTCGAGCTCGCCGACGACCTCAATCTGCTCTTGATCCCGTTTCTGGTGATCATCGTCCGCAACTTCATGATTCCGCTCAGTTCCGAGAACGTCTTCCCCAACAGCAGGGGCTCCGTCGGCCAGATGCGGGTGGACCTCCCGGTCGCGCTGGTCGTGTTCGTCTTCATGGTCGTCCCCTACGTCAAGGTCGAGCCGAACTCTATCGAATACGCTCCGGTCTGCCAGCTCGGGGGAGTCGCTCACACCTACGGAGACACCGACACCACGTACGACACCACCCAGTTGGCCCGATTCCACGAGGAGCACCCCAGGATCCCGATCTTCTGGGCCATCGCCCTGTCGGTCAGCGGCGGCATAACCCAGGCCGTGCTGCGGCATTTGCCATGCTTTCAGGACTACTCCGGTCTCGCGTTCCGGACCCGCCACGCGTTCATCAAGGATCCGGGCGTCCGCCAGGAATTCGATCACTTCGCCAGCCAGTGCTTCGTGCCCGCGTGGCGGAAATACGAGATTTTCCAGCCCGCGGAAGAGGTCGTGGCGCGCAAGGACGCGGAGTATCCGGGGAATCGCTATTTTCTGGGCGAGCCGGGCTACTACGCCCTGTGCGACGAGGTCTCGGAGCGAGGGGCCTGCTCGTTCGATCCCTTTCCCCGGCCCCGAACGAAGGTGAAGCGCTGGAAGGGGGACGGCCAGCTACCGGCGTGCCGGGACTGGTGGCTTGGCGATGAGGAGAACGAGGGCCTGCTGAAAAGCCTCGCGCGCTTCGTGCCGGACATGGACTGGATCGCGGATTTCACGAAGGAGACTTACAGCCGGGACTTCATCGAGGAGCAAATGGTGCGCAACACCATTCTCAACGGCCCTCGCCGCTACGGCATCGGCGGACCGGACAACGAGATCCTCGCGGGACTCGCCGCGTTCGCCGCGGGCTCCGGGATCGCCAGCGGCCTGGCCGCCTGGGCGGCGAGCGGAAGCCTTGGCGCCTTCGCGCTGTCCACCGCGATCGGGGCGACCGCGTTCGTCGGCGCCGAGTCCCTCGGCTTGTACGCCCGGCTGCACATCATGCGGCGGATCGCCCCCATGGCGCAAAGCCTGATGCTCATGGTGCTGTACATGCTGCTGGGGGCGTACCTGTTCCTGACGTTCTACAGCCTGACGGCGGCCTTGCGCATCATGCTCATGATCGTGGCGGTGCGGCTGTTCTCGATGATGTTCGGGATCTCGAACTTCCTTGACGACGCGCTGATCGACGCGATGTACCCGGGCATGAAACTCGGCGACGCCGGACGCTGGGAGGTGGACCGGATCGCGCTTGGATACGGCACGATGGCGCTGCACATGCTGTTGCCTCTCGGGATGCTGTGGGTGGTCTACGCCGCGGGCAACGCCGCCATGCGGGGCCTGGACGCGCTGGGCCCCTCCTCGGATCCGACCGGAATCGGGAACGCGGGCCGCGTCAGCGCTCTGGGAATGGCGCGAAACATGAAGCGATGAAGAGAGAGCCCGCGCCGCGCGCGACTCGCGGGCTTCGGCCCGCCTCGCCCGGGGTGAGCGCCTATCCGTATTTCCATTTCATGAGGAGTCCATGATGAATCCACCGAGCCTGCCGCCCGAAGACCACGCTCTTGGCGCGAGCGAGGGTCCACCGCCGCCGACATTTGATATATATGGTTCGCCCCCTCCCTGCAAGTCGGAAGCTCGAGGCGACGGTCGATCGGCTGCGCACATATATCCGGCCTCTCGATGGGAGGACCTCGCCTCCCGGGCCCCGATGGGTTCCGCACGCTCCGACCTTATCACTAGAACGGCCTCGAAGGCCTGTATCAAATCCAGGGTCTCGGAGCGTCGGTCCGACCTGTTCCGCCATCCTTTCGCTTCTTCCCCGCAACCGATCGGCGGGCGAAGCCCGCCGGGATACGGAGGGAAGCCTCACGTCATGCAGGCTTCCTCCCGATAGGTTCCGCCACGCCGGAGCAGCGCCCAGGCGATGCGGACGTTCTTGTTCGCCAACGCGACCGCCGCCACGTTGTCGTGGTGGCGCTCGCGCAGGCCGCGAAGCCAAGCGCCGAGCGCGTCCTCGCGCTGGTCCGAGACCCGCAATACCGCTTTCGCGCCCAAGATCAGCAGGCCGCGCAAGGCGCGGTCCCCCCGCTTGCTGATCCCTCCGAGCTTCGGCTTTCCGCCGGTGGAATACCGCTTCGGAACCAGGCCGAGGTAGGCGGCCGCCTCCCGCCCGTCGCGGAACTCGCTGCCGTCGCCCAGCTTCGCGACCAGGGCGCTGGCCGACAGCGCGCCTATGCCCGGGATCGTCATCAGCCGCCGACAGCCCGGGTCGGCCTCGGCATGCGCCTGGATCCGCGCCCGGCAACGCCCCTCCCGCCGGTCCAGCTCCCGCACCTCCTCGTAACCTTCCGCCAGCGCCTCGCGGACTTCCGGAAGCAAGCCGTTCTCGCCGTCCTCCAGGATCTCCGGCAGCCGCGCGCGAAAGACCCCGATCCCTTTCGGCATGACGATCCCGTACTCCTGCAGGAACGCGCGCGACTGATTGACCAGCCGGGTGCGGCTCCGCACCAGCCGCGCCCGCGTCCGATGGCATTGCTGGATCGCTTGCTCGGCTTCCGTCCGCGCCGGCACGAAGCGCATGCTCGGACGGCTCCGCGCCTCGCAGATCGCCTCCGCGTCGCGCGCGTCGTTCTTGTTCGACTTCACGAACGGCTTCACGAAGGACGGCGCCATCAGCCGCGCGTCATGCCCATGACGCCGGAACAGCCGCGCCCAGTGATGCGCGCCGCCGCAGGCCTCCAGCCCGACCCGGCATGGCGGCAGCTCCTCCGCGAAGCGTTCCAGCTGAGCCCGCGTGAAGCGCCTCTCCAGAACGATCTTGCCGGCGCGCGTCATCCCGCAAGCGTGAAACGCCTGCTTGCCCAGGTCCACGCCCAGATGGGCGATGGCCAGTTGATGTAGAGTCTGCTTCATAAGGGTCGTCCCGCTTTCGCGATGGGTTGGTTGTACTCTCATTGTGCCCGCTCAAGGCCAAGCAGGGAAGCGGGGCGAACCATCCCATCACCATGGGGGCCATGGACGAACTGATGAAAGCCGGTTTTCCTCCCGAGCAGGCGAGCGCCGTGGTTGGGACGATTCGCGACGCGCAACGCGAGCTCGTCACAAAAGGCTATCTGCGCCAAGAGATCGGGGCGTTGAGGACAGATATGGAGAAAGCGTTCGTTTGCCTGAGAGCGGAGGTGGGTGAAGAGATTGGCGGGTTGCGGCTGGAGATGAGAGAGGCGTTTGGCGGGTTGCGGATGGAGATGAAGGAGGATGTTGGTGGCCTGCGAGGAGAGATGAGAGCGGTGTTTGGCGGGTTGCGGATGGAGATGAAAGAGGATGCTGGCGTCCTGCGGGGAGAGATGAAGGAGATGGAAAGCGACTTCCAGCGGCGATTCACCAGGCTTTATTGGCATTTGTGGCTAGTCATGGGTATGACCATGACCGTGATGGCGAGCCTGATGGGCGCGATGGTGGCTTTTTTCGCCTGATCTGCTCTCCCGAAGTTTTCAGTCCAAGCAACTCACGAGGCGGAGGGCTTCGAATACTGGGAGCTTCCGTGAGGCGAGATGACTGCGCCTCCCCAGAGTCTCCGTTCCAAAGGTTGTCGAAGATGCGTCCGCACGTTGTTGATGATACGATGGGAGCCATGGGTGAGCTATGATGATCAGCGCTTCTCTCGAGCAACGTTTTTCTCAAGCAACGTTTTTCTCAAGCGGGCGAACGCCGCGATCAGGACGATTGGCTCCGTGCGCGCCGCGGGTTCGTCACGAAGGAATGCCTGCGCCAGGAGATCCAGATGTTTAGGATGGAAATTAAGCTGGATATGAAGGAGATGGAGGTTAATATCCAGCGGCACTTCACCAGGCTCTATTTCCACCTGTGGGCGAGCGCGAGCGTGGCCATGACCTTGACGGCGGTCATGATGGCCGCGATAGTGATCTTTTTCGCTTGAAAAGTTCCCGGAACGTCAATTCCGCAAGCTTCTACGGAATGCGAAGGATTGGCGCATGCGCGCGAACGGCCGCGGGGACCGCGCGGACGGTCGTCGCTGAACTTCCCGGTGTACAATCGGGCCATGATTGGCGGAAGGACATTTGATCTATGAGCGTTCAGGAAATCAAGCCGGAAGAGGCTAGGCGCTGGTTGCGGGAGGGTCGCGCCGAGTTGATCGATGTTCGCGATTCGGGGGAGCGCGACCAATTGAGAATTCCCGAAGCGCGGTGGATTCCCCTAGCCGGTCTGGAAGCGGGGCTGAAAGTCGAGCCGCATGACAAGATCGGTATTTTCCACTGCCGTAGCGGTGGCAGGACGCGAACGCATGCGGACCGGCTGGAGGGCGTGGGCTACCCCGAGACGTATACGCTCGAAGGAGGCATCATGGCGTGGAAGAAAGCCGGGTATCCGGTGGTCTCGGATTCAAAGGCCCCGATCGAGATCATGCGCCAGGTTCAGATCGCGGCGGGCGGCTTGGTGTTGCTTGGTGTCATTCTGGGGACGTGGGTCGATGCCGGATTCTTCTGGCTGTCCGGCTTTATCGGGGCGGGACTGGTTTTCTCGGGCGTTACCGGTTCTTGCGGGATGGCCATGATGCTCGCGAAATTGCCGTTCAATCGTTGAGACTCTCAACGCGAGATGGCCGCGCGCGGCCCTTAATGCCGGAAGTGCCGCATCCCGGTGAAGAGCATCACCATGTCGTGCTCGTTGGCCGCCGCGATGACTTCCTCGTCTTTCAGGCTGCCGCCAGGTTGAATGACCGCTGTGACTCCGAATTCGCGGGCCGCGTCGATGCCGTCGCGGAACGGAAAGAACGCGTCTGACGCCATCGCGGCGCCCTCCAGCGAGAGGTCTTCGTCCGCGGCCTTGATGGCGGCGATGCGGGCCGAATAGATTCGGCTCATCTGCCCCGCGCCAATCCCGACGGTGCGCTGGCCGCGCGCGAGAACGATCGCGTTGGACTTCACGAACTTCGCGACTTTCCATGCGAACAGAAGGTCGCGGTACTCCCTCTCTCCGGGAATCCGCTCGGTCACCACGCGCAGCTCGTCGCGATTCAGGAGAGCGTGATCGGGCGTTTGCGCGAGCAACCCGCCGCTGACGCCGCGCAGAGTTGGGCGGGGGGAGTCGGTGGGTCGCGCGACGCCAGCGGCGAGCGCGCGCGCCTTGGGTTTTTTGGAAAGGACCCTTAGTGCTTCCTCGTCGAAGTCCGGCGCGATCATAACCTCCACGAACTGCCGGTCGATGATGGTTTGGGCGAGCGCGGCGGTCATCGGGCGGTTGAGCGCGATGATGCCGCCGAACGCCGAGGTGGGGTCGGTCCGGTACGCGCCCTCGTACGCGTCCTCGATGTCACGGGCTTCCGCCACCCCGCAGGGGTTGGTATGCTTCACGATGACGCATGCGGGACGGTCGAACTCCTGGACGCATTCCCAAGCGGCGTCCGCGTCGACGATGTTATTGTAGGAGAGCTCTCGCCCCTGATGAAGGGTGGCGGAGGCCAGGGTTCCCGGGGGCGGGTCCTCAAGACGGTACAGAGCCGCCCGCTGGTGCGGGTTCTCGCCATATCGGAGGATGGATTCGCGCCGAAAGGCCAAATGCATGCTCGGCCCGAGATCTCCGTCCGATTCCAGCTGGCCGGAGAGATAGCGCGCGATGTCGGCGTCGTACGTCGCCACATGCGAGAACGCCTTGACGGCCATCTCGAACCTGGTTTTTCCGCTGACGCCCTCTTGAGCGCGGATGGATCGGGAGAGCGCCGCGTAGTCGCCGGGGTCGACCACGACGCAGCAACGCTCGTGATTCTTCGCGGCGGCCCGCAGCATGGCTGGCCCCCCGATGTCGATGTTCTCGATCGCCTCCTGAAAATCGCAGTCCGGGCGAGCGACCGTTCGCGCGAACGGATACAGGTTGACCACCAGCAGGTCGATGGGCTCGATCCCGCGCGCGGCGCAGACGTCGCGATCCCGCTCCCCGCGGGCCAGCAAGGCGCCATGCACCTTGGGGTGGAGAGTCTTGATCCGCCCGCCCATGATTTCCGGGAAGCCGGTCAGCTCGGAGACCTCGCGGACGGCGATGCCGGACCCGCGAAGCGCCGCGGCGGTGCCGCCGGTGGAGATCAGCTCGACGCCCCGCTCGGCCAGAGTCCGGGCCAGCTCGACGATGCCGGATTTGTCCGACACGCTCAGAAGCGCCCGGCGCACGGGCAGGGCTTCGGATGAGATCATGGGCGCGCGAGGAAAGCCGAAAGATCAAAAGAGTTGACGCGCATTGTACCCGGCGGCGCCCCCTTGTATCTGGTTTAACGTTCCCCATATATAGGAGGCAAGGAGGCGGGGAGGTTCGTCCCTATCACCGCCATGCCTTGTTAACTTTTTGATAAACTGGAAATTTTGGGAGTTTTTATGAAGCTTCGGCCCTTACATGATCGAGTCGTGATCAAGCGGCTTGAGGAAGAGCGCACGAGTCCTGGAGGCATCGTCATCCCGGACAGCGCTACGGAAAAGCCGGTTCGCGGAGAAGTGCTCGCGGTGGGTCCCGGGAAGGTTCTCGATAATGGCGAGACCCGGGCGATGTGCGTCAATGCTGGCGACGCCGTTCTGTTCGGCAAGTACTCCGGAACCGAATGCAAACTGGATGGAGATGAGTTGGTGGTGATGCGTGAGGACGACATCATGGCCGTGATCGAGGGCTGATTCGCCCGTTCGAGAAACTCATTGGATTTTTAAACGAAACCTTGAAGAGGAACTAAAAATGGCAGCGAAAGAGGTGAATTTTGGCGAGGACGCCCGGCAGAGAATGCTCAAGGGCGTCAATCTGCTGGCCAACGCCGTGAAGGCGACTCTGGGGCCGAAGGGACGGAATGTCGTGCTCGACAAGTCGTTCGGGGCTCCCACCGTCACCAAGGACGGCGTGTCGGTCGCCAAGGAGATCGAGCTGAAGGACAAGTTCGAGAATATGGGAGCCCAGATGGTCAAGGAGGTCGCGTCGCAGACCTCGGACGTCGCGGGCGACGGAACGACCACCGCGACCGTGCTGGCGCAATCGATCGTGCGCGAGGGCGTCAAGGCGGTGGCCGCCGGCATGAATCCGATGGATCTCAAGCGCGGCGTCGACAAGGCGGTGACCACCGTGGTCGACTCGCTGAGCAAGCTGTCTCGGCCGTGCGCCGACAGCAAGGAGATCGCCCAGGTCGGAAGCATCTCGGCCAATTCGGATCCGGATATCGGCCAGACGATCGCGGACGCGATGGACAAGGTCGGCAAGGAAGGCGTGATCACGGTCGAGGAAGGCACGTCGCTCGAGAACGATCTGGAGGTGGTTGAGGGAATGCAGTTTGATCGGGGCTATCTCTCGCCGTATTTCATCAACAACCAGGACAACATGACGGCGGATCTCGAGAACCCGTACATCCTGCTCCACGATAAGAAGATCTCCAATATCCGGGATCTCCTTCCCTTGCTGGAATCGGTGGCCAAGGCCAGCCGCTCGCTGGTCGTGATCGCTGAGGACGTCGAGGGCGAGGCGCTGGCGACGATGGTGGTCAACACGATTCGCGGGATCGTCAAGGTGGCCGCGGTCAAGGCGCCCGGTTTTGGCGACCGGCGCAAGGCCATGCTGCAGGATATCGCCATCCTCACGGGCGGCACCGTGATTTCCGAAGAGGTGGGCTTGTCGCTGGAGAAGGCCTCTCTCGACGATCTCGGCACGGCCAAGCGCGTGTCGATGTCCAAGGAGAACACCACGATCATCGATGGGGCCGGGAAAGCCGCCGACATCAAGGCGCGCGTGGACCAGATCCGTCAGCAGATTGAGGACACCACCTCGGACTACGACAAGGAGAAACTGCAGGAGCGCATGGCCAAGCTGGCTGGCGGCGTGGCGGTTATCAAGGTGGGCGCCGCGACGGAAGTGGAGATGAAGGAGAAGAAGGCCCGCGTAGAGGACGCTCTGCATTCGACCCGCGCCGCGGTCGAGGAGGGGATCGTGCCGGGAGGCGGCGTGGCCCTGCTTCGGGCGCGCGACGCGCTCAAGAAGCTGAAGGGCGACAACAACGACCAGCAGCGCGGCATCGAGATACTGATCCACGCTCTGGCCGAGCCTCTGCGCCAGATCGTCGCCAACGCCGGAGATCGCGAGCCGTCGGTGGTCATCGCCGACGTGATCGCTGGCGAGGGCAACTATGGCTACAACGCGGCGACGGCCGAGTACGGGGACATGCTGGAGATGGGCATCTTGGATCCGGCCAAGGTCACCCGGTCGGCGTTGCAGAACGCCGCTTCCGTGGCGAGCCTGATGATCACGACCGAGGCCATGGTGGCGGAGCTCCCGAAGGAAGAGGAGCCGCACTCGCATGGTGGAGGCGCGCCCGATATGGGGGGAATGGGCGGCATGATGTGATCGCGCTCGACGGCGCTATCGACAGAAGGGCCTCGTTTTTCGAGGCCCTTCTCCTTTTGAGGACCTCGGGTGATGTCGAAGTTGCTTTCATGGCAGAGTCGCATTACAATCGCGCGTGGTTTTTCAACTTCGTCAAGAGGACGATTCTAATGAAGAAGGTTTCTACCATTTCCAATACTGCTCGCGACGCTTCAGCGTTTTCCCGCCTAGGGGGGGGGGGGGGGGCATAGCCCCCGTTTCCTGACCGTTCTGGCCGGCTTCACGGCCGTTCTTTCCGTTCCTCTGATTCCGTCCTCCGCCGAGGCGGGGGAGGAGTGCGGCGCGCCCACCTCCTCCAACGCGGTCACTTGTAGCGACGCGGCCTACGGCGGCACCAGCGCCACTCCCACTCCCATCGAGTACACGGGTGAGACGGGGGGCCTGACGCTGACCGTGAGGCCTTCGGGAGAGATGACGACCATCAAGTCGTTCCTTCCTCCCGAGAATCCCGCCACCTCTCCCACCGATATCACCCAGGGCCGGAATTCCGGGATCGCCGTGATCGGCGCCGGGGCGCTGACGGTCCATCTGGAAAGCAAGGTGCGGATCGCGAACGAGGCCGGTGGGTGGACTTCGCCCGTCCAGGCCACGTATACCACTGCTGGGCTCAGCGCGACCTTCATCGAACCCCAATATAATCGGGGTAGCAGAAATTACGGGATCGTTGTCAGGAACGACCAAGCCGGCGACGCCAACAGAGCGGACAAGATCGAGATCGTGGTCGGGGCCGAGACGAGGATCGGAACTGAGGAAGTTCCGGTGGGCCGGACGGGCGTGATGGCGCATTACAGTAACGTTTCCGCTCAGGGCGACGTGTCCATCGTGAACCGGGGCGAGATCTACGGGTATTACCGGGGAATTCATGTGGAGCACAAGGGAGCCGGGGGTGTCACCGTCGAGACGGCGAAAAACAGCGTGACCAGCAAGGGAATCTACGTGAATTCCAGGAAAGGAGGCGACATCGCCATCACGAACCACGGGACGCTCGTCACCAAGAGGCAGCGGCCTCTCTACGCGGCGACGCTCACGGACGGGGCAAACGGCAAGGTGGCCACGCTTTTTGATAGCACCACCAATGAGTTCACCTTCGATGGCATAACGGTCATCCACAAGGACACGACCCCGGCTACCGCCAGCGCGATCACGATCACCTCGAGCGGCGACATCACCGCTCGCCGGCGTGGCATTTCCGTCGAAACGACCGGAGAAAAAGGGAATACGATCATTCCGGTGACGGTCGACGTGACGGGGGGCGTTTTGAAGACGAGCGGGGATTCTGGGATTCGCGTTGATACCCGGCACCATATCGGTGGTCTTATCAAGGTGGACCTCGCGGGCGAGATCGCCTCGACGGCGACCTTGGGGGACGGGATCTACGTCTACCGGGACTCAGAGACTGATCCGGATGATCCGGTCAATCGGGACACCAAGGTGACGCTGAAGCCCGCTGCGCGCATCGGAATGGATGGAGATGAGCCGACCATAGGTCGGCACGGCGTGGCGATCCACCATATAGCCCACGGTGGGACGATCATGGTGACCATCTCCGAGGGGGCGAGGATCGGGACCGCGGGGACGCCAGTTGGCGGACACGGTGTGTTCACTAATGTGGTCAATTCTACTGACGAGGCTGCTATCACGGTCACCAACGAAGGCTTCATCCACGCGAAGGGCTCGGGGGTGGCCGCTCTGCATCGCGGCTGGGGCGACGTGGTCGTGACGCATTCGATGGGCGAGATCGTCGCGGGCGACGCGCCTGACATACTAAAGTTGAACACTTTAGTGGATTCTGAAAAGACGAAATTGGCGGACCTGAAAGGCAGGACCGCCGGCATTCTCGCCATTCATGGGGGCTCGGAGCCCCAAGCGGCTTCCGACGAGACGGCGGTCGACTCTCAAGCCCCCTCCACCTACGAGGCCAAGATCGGGAAGATCGAGATCACGTCGAAAGGGAGCGTCACGTCGAAGGGCGACGGCATTCTCGCCTATGTGAAAGACTTGAACGACGCGGAGGGGATACAGGGCGTCGAGACGATCGTTCCGATCAAGATCGACGTGGCTGGCGGAACGATCATGGCGGACGGTCACGGGGTTTACGCGGAGACGGCCACCACCTACGAGGACGAGGACGCGCCGAAAGCCGGGAAGATTGAGGTCACGGTGGGGGAGATGGCGACGGTGAAGGCCAAGAAGGACGGAGTGCACGTCAAGGGGATGCGGACCTTCGCGTCCGACCACGCCCGGAAAGGGCAATATGACCAGACGGTCACGATCAACGGCAAGGTAATGGGCGGCGGCGGAGACCACGCCGGCGTTCGGATGGTGAATGGCGGAACGCTGGTGGTTGGGCCGAAGGCGAAGGTGGAGGCGGCATCCGGAACCGCGGTGAGGTCGGACGGGAGGCTGACCATCACCATGAAGAAGGACGCGGTCGGACGCATTGGCGACGTCAAAGGGAAGATGCTCAACAGTGGAACGACGACCTTCGATGGGGTGAAGGTGGGCGGGGAGTACGCGCTCAGCCCGGGCGTCGAGACGCGCGGCGTGCACGACGTCTCCAGAGTCACCCTGAAGACGATCGAGGGCGGGCACCAGTTCGAGGAGTCGGGTCGGGCGTATCACGACCGAGCGCGGGTGTACGAGGCGTTACCGTCGGTGCTGCTGGAGATGAGCGCGCCGGGCGGTCGCCAGGCGCGCTTGTCGGCGACGCGGGACGGCGAGGGCGTTTGGGCGCGGGTCATGGCGAGCGATGGCGAGCGCGAGGCGGATATGTCCACGACTTCCATGGACACGGCCGGACATGATCTGTCATGGGACTTCGAGCGCTGGGGCGTGGAGACGGGCTTCGTCGTTCCCACGGACGCGCCGGGGCTGACGCTGGGCGTGAGCGCGCACTACCGTGACGGCGAGGCGGATGTCGCGCGTGGCGGGAAGATCGAGGTCTCGGGCGTGGGCGTTGGGGCGTCGGCGACCTGGCGGGGTGAGGACGGCTGGTACGCGGACGGGGAGTTCTCGTACACGCGTTTCGAGGACATTGATTTGAGTTCGGACGCGCGAGGGATGGTGGCGTCCGGTCTGGACGGAGAGGGTCACGCGATCGGCGTGGAGGTCGGCAGGCGCATGGAGATGGACGGCTTCGCGCTGGTTCCGCGCGGGGGATTGACGTGGACTTGGGCGGACATTGACGGCTTCGACGACGTTTCGGGTGTCGATGGGAGCGGTCAGGTGTCGTTCCGCTCCGAGGACAGCGTGCGCGCGCGGATCGGGGCATTGCTGGAAAATGGCCAGACGTATGCCTCTTTGGACGTGGAGCATGAGTTTTCGGAGGATCGCGCCGTGATGGCGTCGGGGTCGCGCTTGCGCTCGGAGGCGGAGTCCACGTGGGTGCGGATTGGCGTTGGGGGCGTGATGACGCTGGACGCGAAGGGAGAGTCGACGCTATCGGGGGAGGCGCACTACGCGGTGTCGGGCGGTGACAATCACGATTACGGCGTGGGCGCCCTGCTGAAGGTTCGCTTCTGACCGCGGCGTTGGCGCGTTTCGGCTGGGGCCGCGTCGCCGCGCCTCGCTTTAAGAATTGAAGGCGCCGGAGACGGGAGGTTTCTCAATTCCCGCGCTCGCGCGCGAAGGCGTTTTCGCCCGCGTTTCGTTGAGTCCGCTCCATCTATCGGGATTGACGAGTTCACGGGAGCGGTATGTCAGTTTGAATCTCTTCGCTACAATAGGCCGTCATTAAACCCCATACTCCATCACTCGCGACTCGGGATTTCGGGTCAAGGAAAGACCATGGCCGTAGAGCGAACCCTCTCTATCATCAAGCCGGACGCGGTTGGAAACAACCATATCGGCTCCATTTACCAGCGTTTCGAGAAAGCGGGTCTGCGCATCGTGGCCGCCCGCATGACGCGCCTTTCCCGGGAGCGGGCGGAAGCGTTCTACGCGGTGCATCGGGAACGTCCGTTTTTCTCGGACCTAGTCGATTTCATGACATCCGGTCCCATTATCGCGCAAGTTTTGGAGGGAGAGGACGCGATCGCGCGCAATCGCGAGGTCATGGGCGCGACCGATCCGGTCCAGGCGGCTCCTGGAACGATCCGCGCTGATTTCGCGACCCAAGTGGACGAGAACGCGGTGCATGGCTCTGACGGTCCCGACACCGCGCGGGCGGAGATCGATTTTTTCTTTCGCCCTGAGGAGATTTGTCCTCGAACTCGATGAGACTCGCGCGGGGCCACATTGATCCGCTCGGATGGAGTCGAAGGCGGTGGGAGGGCTGGCTCGCTGAGCGAGGCCACTCGCCAATTCATGCGGACGCCTTGATCCGGGCGATCCACCGTCATGGTCAGTTGGATTTTGAGAGGATGGATGACGTTCCGCGCCGCGCGCGCGAAGCGGCGCGCGCGCGGGTGGATCTCTCGTTGCCGGATGTCGTGGATTCTCGTCGCGCCCGGGATGGCACGCGCAAGTGGCTTTTGCGTCTGGATGGCGGTGATGTCATTGAGATGGTTCTGATTCCGAGCGCCGGTCGCGTCACCCTGTGCCTGTCTTCCCAAGCGGGATGCGCTCTTAATTGCGCGTTTTGCAGGACCGCGCGGAGCGGGTTCACGCGCAACCTCGAGATGCGTGAGATCGTATCCCAGTTGTGGCTGGCGCGGCATCGTTTGCAACCGGATATGCCGGTAACGCATGTCGTGTTCATGGGGATGGGGGAGCCGTTAGCGAATCTCGACGCGGTCGTCGGCGCGATCCGCCTGTTTCAGGATCCCCACGCCCACGCTATGGGCGGTCGCCAGGTCACGGTCAGCACGGCCGGCTTGGTCCAGGGAATGGATCGTTTGCGAAGACTGGCCGACGTGGGCTTGGCGGTATCGTTGCATGCTCCAGACGACGCGTTGCGCTCGCGATTGATGCCGATCAACGCCCGCTATCCGATCAGAGATCTGCTGGACGCCTGCTGGCGCTACGCCGAGGGGCGGTCGCGCAAGCGCAAGATCATCATTGAGTACGTGTTGTTGCGCGATGTGAACGATAGTCCCGAGCGCGCTCGGGCGCTGGGCGAGCGGTTGCGCGGCTTGCCCTGCAAGGTCAATTTGATTCCCTTCAACGTCTTTCCCGGGAGCGGCTATGCCGCGTCGCCCGAGTCGGCGCGCGCCCGATTCCGCGAGATTCTGCGCGAGAAAGGAATCGTCGCCACCACCCGCCGACCTCGGGGCGACGATATCGCGGCGGCTTGCGGGCAGTTGGCGGGCGGCTCGCGAATCCCTCGTCCCGACATGGCGTGGCCGCGCCCCTTCATTTCGACGAGCGAGCGGCCGTTGGCGACGCCAGGAGCGATGGCGTGAATCGGTTGCGGTCGGTGCGCGGGATGCGCGACGTTCTTCCCGAGGAGGCGCGCGTTCGACGGGAGATTGAGCGGGTCTGGATCGAGGTGGCGCGCGGGTTCGGTTATGAGGAGATCCGTTTTCCGACGCTGGAGCCGACCGCCTTGTTCCGGCGCTCCATTGGAGAGGCGACTGACATCGTGGAGAAGGAGATGTATACCTTCGAGGATCGCAACGGAGAATCATTGAGCTTGCGTCCCGAAGGGACGGCGAGTTGCGCGCGCGCGGCGATCCAGCACGGGCTCGTTCCCAATCGCCAGCAGCGCCTGTGGTATCTGGGCTCGTTTTTCCGGCATGAGCGTCCGCAGAAAGGTCGCTTGCGGCAGTTCGACCAGTTCGGAGTGGAGACGTTCGGCATGAGCGGGCCGGATGTTGACGCGGAAATCCTGTCGCTTGGCTGGCAGGGCTGGCGACGACTCGGCCTGTCTCCGCGGCTGACGCTGAACACCTTGGGCAACTCGGAGGAGCGCGCCGTTTGGCGAGAGCGGCTGGTGGAGCACTTCACCCGGTTCGAGTCGAGCATGGAGGAGGACGACCGGCGCAGGCTGAAGACTAATCCCCTGCGGCTATTGGACAGCAAGTCGAGCGCGATTCGGGACTTGCTGGAAGAGGCCCCCAAGCTGGAGGATTTGCTGGGGAAGGAATCCCGCGCGCATTTCGAGGGACTGAGAAAGGCGCTGGACGACCAGAGGATCGACCACGTCGTCGATCCGAGGCTGGTCCGGGGGCTGGATTACTACGATCATACGGTGTTCGAATGGGTGGAAGATGGCTTGGGATCCCAATCCGCGCTTGGAGGAGGGGGACGCTATGATCGCTTGGTCGAGCAGCTGGGAGGCCGGGCCACTCCGGCGGCTGGTTTCGCGCTCGGCTTGGAGAGGATCCGTGAATGTCTGGATATCGCCGCGACGGCGGGAGTCGATGTCTATCTGGTCGCTTTGGGAGAGGCCGCGACGTCCCGCATGCGCTCCTTGGGCCTGAGTCTGAGAGAGGGAATGCCCGCGTTGAGAGTTCGCATGAACATGGACGCGGGCAGCATGAAGGCCCAGTTGCGGCGCGCCGACAAAAGCGGCGCGCGGGCCGTCCTGATCATGGGGGAGGAGGAGCTCGGCGAGAACGTCGTCCTTTTGAAGTTCTTGCGGGGGTCGGAGGGGCAGCGGAAGATTTTGTTGGATAATATCCAGCCGGCTCTCGCCGAGCATTTCGTTTCCACAGGATCATCGCCATGGCCTTAAGCCCGGAAGAGCAGCGTCAATTCGAGGAAATCCGGGATTGGTGGAAGACCAATCGCGTATGGATTTTCTTGGGCGTGGGGCTGGTCCTCGGGGGAGGAGGCGGCTACAAGGGCTGGGAGTATTGGCAGGACCAGAGGGCTCGGGACGCGGCCGCGCTGTATCAGCAGTATCGAGTGGAACTCGGGAGCGAGCGCGCGCGCGCGCTGGGGGAGCGCTTGCGCGCCGAGTACGGCGACACTTCGTACGCCTTGATGGCGAGCCTGATTTCCGCCCGGGCGCATCAGGAGAGCCAGCGGCTCGAGGAGGCGACCCGCTTGCTGCTCTGGACGCTCGAGAACTCGGACGATCCGCTGTTCACGCCGGTGGCGGCGTTGCGCCTCGCCAGGGTTCACGCGGCTCAGCGACGGTGGGAAGAGGGGCTGGCGGTCTTGGCCGACGCGCCGCTGGAGGGCTACGAGGGTCTGGCGCGCGAAATCCGCGGCGACCTGTACCGGGGGTTGGGTCGGGTCCAGGAAGCTCGTCAGGAGTACGCGCGGGCTTTGGAGGATGGCGATGGTGGAGAGTTTCTCGAGTGGAAGCTCGCTGAGCTCGGAGGGCGAGATGAGGTCGACTGACTCGACGGTCCTGCTGGTCGCCTGCGTGGTGGGGCTGTCGGCGTGCGCCGACTCCTCGCCGCTGTCCGGCATTCAGGAGCTTTGGGAGAAAACCCCGACGCGGGTCGCCGAGTTGCGGCCGGTGGCCAACCGAATCGCGCTGACCCCGCTGTGGAACTATTCGGTCGGGTCTCAGTACCGCGATCCTGACAGCCATATCGCCCCGTGGATTGATCGCGACCAGGTGTTGCTGGCTTCCAACGAGGGCGCGGTGGTCGCGCTGGCGGCCGAGACCGGGGCGAGGATCTGGGAGGCGAGCGTCCCGGGAACGGTGTTGGCCGGAGTCGCGGCCGATGAGCGAGCGGCCTATGTCGGGACCTGGGAGCAGGAGATTTTCGCCTTGGACCGGGCGTCGGGCGCCGAGCTCTGGAAGAAAACGATGTCGAGCGAGGTTCTGAGCTTGAAGGCGTTGCCGGGAGGCCGGCTGGCGGTCCGCACCAATGACGGGCGGATGAGCGTGCTGGACGCCGAGGATGGAGAGACGCTGTGGAACCATGTCCACGGGAGTCCCAGTTTGACCTTGCGCGGCGCGGGCGAGCCGGAGGCGCAGGACGACCGGGTGCTAGCCGGGTTCGACGACGGCCAGCTGATCGCGTTCGATGCCGAGAGCGGGCTGCAGCATTGGAAAGCGAGGTTGGCGATTCCGACCGGACGAACGGAACTGGAGCGGATCGTGGACGTGGACGGTCCAGTACGTCTGGAGGGAGGCGTGGCCTACGCCGCCGCGCTGAGCAACCAGGTCGGCGCGGTAGAGACGGTGGAGGGCGATCTGCTATGGTCGAAAGACATCAAGGCCCTGCACGCGCCCGCGGTCGATGACGTGGCCGTGTACGTGACCGACCTGAGTAGCAGCGTGTGGGCGCTGGACCGGAAGAGCGGAGGAGCGTACTGGGAGCAGGACGCGCTGGCTTATCGAAATCTCAGCGCTCCGGCTCCGACCGGGTTGCACGTGATCGTGGTGGATTTCGACGGCTATCTGCACTGGCTTCGGATCACCGACGGGGAGATCGTGGCGCGCCACAAGGTGGACGGACCCCTGCAGGCGCCCCCGCAGGCGCGGGCGGGCCGGATCTACCTGCTGCATCGCGGCGGCCGGTTCGCGGCGTACCAGTTCGTGCCGCTGCTCGGGGCGGACGCGGGCGACTCATGATCCGGTCCTCCGGCCATGATTCCCGTCGTCGCCCTGCTTGGCCGACCGAATGTCGGTAAATCCACGCTTTTCAACCGTCTGACCGGTAGTCGAGACGCCCTGGTCGCCGATGTCCCCGGGGTGACCCGGGATCGGCGCTATGGGCTGGCGAGCCATGACGGCCGCGCTTTCGTGGCGGTGGACACGGGCGGTCTGACCGTGGCCCACACCGAGATCGAGCGGAGTCTGATGCGGCAGACCGAGCGAGCGATCGAGGAGGCCGACGTCTTGTTGCTCATGTTGGACGCGAGCGCGGGCTGTCTGACCAGCGACCGGGCTCTCCACGCGCGGCTGCGCGCGCGCGACAAGCCGCTTCTGGTCGCGGTCAACAAGGTGGACGGGCGCGACCCGCGCGCGGCGGTCTCGGAGTTCGCCGAGTTGGGCGCGAACGCGCTGTTCGGGATCAGCGCGAAGCGGGGCTCCGGGGTCGCGGCCTTGCTGGATTCCGCGATTCCGGATCAAGTCGTCCCGGAAATTCCGGAGCCGGATTCTGGACGAATCCGGGTCGCCGTGATCGGCCGGCCCAACGTCGGAAAATCCACGATGATCAATCGCTTGCTACGCAGCGATCGGCTGGTCGTGTCCCCGGAGCCGGGAACGACCCGGGACAGCGTCGATTCGCGGATGGAGTTCCGCGGTCGCGAAATGGTCTTGGTGGACACGGCGGGAATCCGCCGCAAGAGTCGAGTCGAGCCGGACTCGATCGAGGGGTTCAGCGTCGCGCAGGCGCTGCGCTCCATCCAGCGCGCCCGGGTGGTGGTGGCGGTGCTGGACGCCGAGCAGGGAGCGGTGGAGCAGGACGCGGCGCTGATCGCGCTGGCGCTGGAGGCCGGCCGCGCCGTCGTGGTCGCGCTGAACAAGTGCGATTTGCTGGATTCGGAGCGACAGGCATGGGCGGAGCGCCGCGCGGCCCGCCGGCTCAGGTTCGCGCCCTACCTCCCGGTCGTCCGCGCCTCCGGGGCCCGAGGCTCGGGACTCTCCCGCCTGTTGCGCGAGGCGGTCTCGCTGCATGACGCGGCGGAGCGGAGCTTCTCCACGCCCGAGATCAACGATTTCCTGCGGAGCGCCGCGCGGCGGAACCCACCGGCGCGGACGCGCGGAGGACGCGTCCAGATACGCTACGGCCACCAAGGAGGAAACCATCCTCTGCGGCTCGTCCTGCATGGCTCTCGCCTCGAGTCGTTGTCGCCGGCGTATCGTCGGTACTTGACCAACCGGTTTCGGGAGGAGCTCCGGTTGCCGGGAATTCCGATCGCGCTGACCTGCCGGAAGGCGCGGGATCGCGCCTGAGGTCCCGCGCTCGACTCAGTCCGATTGGGTAGAGTCGAGAGGGCGGTCTTGGCAAAGCCGGGTGGCGCCGACCACGCCGGCAGGAATGGCCGCAAGATTCAGGACCGGGGTCAGGGTGAGGAGCATTTGCCCGGCTCCGAATCCGAGGGTCACGATTCCCATTCGCCTCATTCGCGCCCGCAGTTTCCGCAGGGGCGTTCCGGCCTCGCCGAACGGATAGTCCAGGTATTCCACGGCGTACCAGTAGATTCCGAAGTACAGCAGCGCCGCCTTGCCGAGGAGGCCGACGAAGGGGAGGAGAGACAAGGCGAGCAGGGGGAGGAACCACGCGAGAAAGAACGCTAGCTTCACCACCTCGTTCACGATGAGCCGAAAGTCGTCGCGCCAGGTTTGCTTCTCCGCCGCCCGCGTCAGGGGGTCGTCCGGTCGCGTCCGCATGAGCGCGCGGCAGAGGCGGGCGTTGAATGGCACGGCGACCAGATTGGCGACGCGGGCGAAGGCGAATAAGGTGGTGACCAGCGCGAACAGGATGAACAGCGGCCACAGCAACCATTCCAGCCACCCCAGCCACGCGGGCAGGAGATCGTCGAACCACGCGTGGACTCGCACGGCCAGAAAATAGAACGCCGCGGAGAACAACGCGGCGTTGATGGCGATCGGCCACCATACCAGCGCGCGCAGGCGAGGCCGCAACAAGACGCCGAGGCCGCGCCACGGATAGGCGAAGCCGATCAGGAAGCTCGTCATCGCGCTGGCGGGAGGGAGACGGGCTCAGGCGCGATCCAGCCTTCTTTTCGGCGCTCCGCGACGACCGTGGTGGTGATGCCGCCGCGTACCCGGAACGCGGCGCGCACCCGCAGAAAACGGGGAGAAAGGGTCTCGGCCAGATCGCTGAGGATCCGGTTGGTGACGGTCTCGTGAAACGCGCCCTCGTCCCGAAACGACCAGAAATATCCCTTCAGAGACTTGAGCTCGACGCACAGCCCGTCCGGGACGTACTCCAGGGTCAGCGCCGCGAAGTCGGGTTGCCCGGTCAGCGGGCACAGGCACGTGAACTCCGGGATTTCCAGGCGAATGGTATAATCCCGCCCGGGCTCCGGGTTGTCGAAAGTCTCAAGCGTTTTGGATGGCTGGGCAGTCAAGGGGCGCCGCTCCCGAGTCGATTTTCCGCCCCGAATGATGACGCGGTCGTTCCCATTCTAATATAGGGTTGAATCTGAGATGCGCCTCACCAGCATCCAGATGTCCGGGTTCAAGTCCTTCGTGGAGCCGACCCGGGTCGCCTTCGATCACCCGCTGACGGGCGTGGTCGGCCCCAACGGTTGCGGCAAGTCCAACATCATCGACGCCATTCGCTGGGTGCTGGGAGAGCGCGCGCGCAACCTCCGGGGCGAGACCCTGGACGACATCATCTTCGACGGCTCTGACTCCCGAAAACGGTTGGACCAGGCTTCGGTCGAGGTGGTGATCGACAACAGCCTCGGGCGGGTCGGCGGCGAATACGCGGGGTTCAGCGAGATCCGGATCCGTCGCGAGGCGTCGCGGAGCGCGGAGAGCCAGTCCCGCTACTACATCAACGGCGCCCATGTCCGGCGCAAGGACGTCGCCGATCTTTTTCAGGGCACCGGCCTGGGGCGGGGCAACTACGCCGTCATCGCCCAGGGCATGGTGCAGGGGCTGATCGAGGCCAAGCCCGACGAGGCGCGCCGATATATCGAGGAGGCGGCTGGGATCTCCCTGTATCGCGAGCGGCGCCGGGAGACCGAGAATCGGATTCGCCGCGCCGAGGAGAATCTGGATCGGTTGGGCGACATCCTGAAGGAGCACGAGCGCCGCTTGCGGCATCTGAAGCGACAAAAAGAGCAGGCGAGCGAGCAGGAGGCCCTGCATCGGGAGCGCCGCGCGCGCGAGGGCGAGTGGGTGAGTCTGCAGCTGCGGGAGCGGCGCGAGATTCTGCGAAAGCGGGAAGAGACGTACGCCGAGGCCGAGAAAAGGCGCGACGCGGAGGAGGCCAGGCTGAAAGCGCTGAACGAGAGCCTGGAGGCCAAGCGCGCGGAATGCGACGCGACGCGACGGTCCACGGATGACGCGGTGACGCTCCACCAGCGATTGCTGGCGGAGGCGACTTCCCAAGAGCAGCGGATCCGCGCGCGGCGCGATCAGCGGGACCGGTCCACCCGGGAGATCGAGCGGCTGGACGCGGAAATCGCCGAGCTGGAGGAGAGCGGAAAGAAGGTTCGAGAGGAGCTGCGACGCCTTGAGGAGGAGCGCGACCGGAATGATCGGGAATGGTCCGAGGTCCGGGCCGCCCAGGAGAAGGCGGAGGCCCTGAGAGCGAAGCGCGCGACGGCCCTGCGCGCGCGCCAAGAGCGGTCCGACGAGATTCGCGAGCGGATCGGCCGCGGCCGCGAGGACCGGACCAAGGAAGAGACCCAGCTACGGCAGTACGAGGACGAGTTGCGGCATATGCGGGAAGCGGGAATCGCGGTGGAGGAGGGCGAGGATCCGCGCGCCGCGCTGGAGAGCCGGAATGAGGCCGCGCGCGTCGCGTGGCGACGGCGCAAGGATCTACTGGAAGAGAACCGGGATCAAGCGGAGAAGGCGCGCGCGGAACTGCGGCGGCGCGAGGAGGCCTTGGCCGCGCTGCGCGAGGATCAGACCCGGGCGCAAGGGCGCTTGGCCTCGCTGGAGGCCTTGCAGCAGGCCAGCCTGGCGGGCGACGCGGCCGCGCACGCGAAAGTTCTTGAGGGGATGCGCTTGCAAGGGAAGCTCCTAATGGACCAGATCAAGGTGGAAAGCGGCTGGGAGTTCGCGGTGGAGACCGTTCTGGCCGAGAGCCTGGGCGCCTTCTGCGTGGACGAATTGCCGGAGACGTTTCCCGAGACGCGCGTGCCCGGCGCGCGCGCGCTGACGCTTCTGGATCGCTCGTCGCGAACAGAGAGCGAGCCGGACCGCGCGTCGCTGGCGAGTCGGGTCGAGAGTCCCTTCTCGCTCGTTCCCCAGCTGGGCGACGTTCTGGCCGTCGAGACCCTGGAGGAGGCGCGCGCCGCGCGGAACTCGTTGCGGCCGCGCCAGTCGGTCATCACCCGGGACGGAGTCTGGATGGGGTCGCACTGGGCGCGGTTTCCCGCCGCCGAGGGGCTGGCGGCAGGGGCTCTGGAGCGCCGGCGCGAAATCGATTCGCTGAGCGGCGCGCTGAGACGGATGGAAACCGAATCTCGGGATCTCGAGCGGCGCGAGCGGGCGGCCGAGAAGGAGCTGCGAGAACGAGAGGAGCGGCGCTCCGCCCTGCAGGCTGAGTACGATCAAGCCTTCGAGGCGTTCGCCTCCAGCAAGGCGCGCCTGCAGGGCTGGGAAAGCCAAGCCGGCCGGCTGGAGGAGTTGCGGAAGAACGTTCGGCTGTCCCAAAGCCGGGCGCGTCAGCGCGAATCCGAAATCCAGTCTTTGGAGCGGGACCGCGTCCGCGCGGAGGAGGCGCGGGCCGCCGCGGAGGCGGTTTTGCGGGAAAGCGACGAGGATCTTCGGCGGCAGTCCGAGGAATGCAACCGGCTGCAGCTGGAGACCCACACGGCGCGCGCGCGGATCGAGGCGCATCAGCAACGGCTGGCGCGCGAGAGCGACGCGTTGCGGCGGTGCCGCGAGCGGCGAAGCGAATTGACTCGGAGTCTGGCCTCGGTCGAGGAGGACGCGGATCTGGCGCGGCGGCTGAAAGCCAATCGGACGAAGGAGCGGGAGGCCGAGCGAGATTTGCGGGAACGGCGGTCCGAGCTGGACCGGCTGAGCGACGAGCTGGGCGAGTTGGACCGCGAGCGTTGGGAGGCGAATCGAAAATTTTTGGATTTGGGAAAGGACTTGCACGACGAGGATTTGAAGCGGCGGGAGATCCAGGGAGTCTGCGAGCAGCTGCTGGGCCGGCTACGGGAGCAGGAACTCGATCCCGAGGAGATTCTGAAGACCTTGCCGGAAGACGCCGAGGCCGCGCGGTGGGAGGCCAAGGTGTCCAGAGTTTTGGGCAAGCTCGAGAGAATGCCCCCGGTCAACATGGCGGCGGCGCGGGAGTACGACGAGCTGATGGAGCAGAAAACCCGAGAAGAGGAGCGTCTGGGCGACGTGCGCGAGGCGCTGGAGAAGCTGAACCGCGCCATGGCGCGGATCGACAGCGAGACGCGCGAGCGTTTTCGTCGCACGTTCGGCCAGGTTAACGAGAACCTGAAACGGACGTTTCCGCGCATCATCGGCGAGGGCGGCGAGGCCAGTCTGGTGATGACCGACCAGAACCCCCTGAGCGCGGGCGTCGAGGTGCGGGCGCGGCCTCCGGGGAAACGCTATCGCAACATGCATATGCTGTCCGGGGGGGAGCAGGCGATGGTGGCCGTGTCGCTGGTTCTGTCCCTGTTCTTGCTGAACCCGGCCCCGTTCTGCATCCTGGACGAGGTGGACGCCCCGCTGTCGGACGACAATCTGTCGCGTTTCTGCCGGATCGTCGGCGAGATGGGCGACCGCATTCAGTTCATCATCGTCACGCACAACAAGATCACCATGGAGCACGTTGACCAGTTGATTGGGGTGACCATGCACGAGCCGGGCGTGTCTCGGCTGGTCAGCGTGAACGTGGCGCAGGCCATGGAGATGGTCGAGCGGGCGGAGATGGATCATGCTTGACGTGTACGGCGCGCTCGTTCTGGCGGGCGGTTGCGCGCTTCTGATCATCTTGATTCATGGACAGCAGGCCCGCCGGCCCTCCCCGCCCATCTTGAACGGAAGAGAGCGCGTGACGCCAATTCCGCCGATCCACGCCCATCGCGCCGGAACCGATCTCGGCTACGCGGAGCTGGAAAGAATGAGCCGGGAATCCGGACTCCGGACGTATCGGATCGAGGACATGGATCTTCCGCGCGACTCGCTGGATCTCGGCGCTCTGGAGCAAAAGGAGATGCCGCTGGATCCGCCAGACGAGAACCTGCCGCTGATTCTGCATGTCGCGTTCTCCGAGCCCTGCCCGGCGGAGGCGCTGCATGACTATTTCGGTCGGGCGGGGTTGCTCCTCGCCAAGGATGGCCTGTACCGGAAGACGCGGGAGCGCGATAGCGGTTCCGATCCGATGTACTACGTGGCTAGCCATCGCCCGACCGGCAGTTTCGTCTGGCAGGGGGAGCTGATCGATTCGTTGTCCCGGATCACGCTGTTCACGCAGTTGCCATTGCCGGCGAACGGCCTGCACGTGTTCAGCGGGATGCTCCGCGTCGCCGAGGAGATCCGCGACCGGTTCGGAGGCGCTCTTCTGGATAATGAGGACCGGCTGCTGGTCGCGGATCTCGCGGAGGCCATGGTGCGGAAGGTGGAGGCTTTCGAATCGGATCGCGCGAATCCGGGCTCGGCCCGGGCCCATTGATGGTCGCGACGCCAGCGGGGGTGGCGGCGCGGGTCGAGGGCTTGCGCCATCGGTTGCGGCTCCACGCGCATCGCTACTACGTCCTGGACGCGCCGGAGATCGAGGACGAGGAGTACGACCGCCTGTTTCGCGAGCTGCAAGAGCTGGAAGAGAAATACGGCCTGACGGCCCCGGACTCCCCGACCCGCCGGGTCGGGGCCCCCGTGGAGGGCGGGTTTCCGCCGTCCCGGCACGAGCGGCCGATGCTGTCGCTCGCCAATATCATGCCGCCGCGGGAAGACCCGGGGACGCCCGGGGCCGTCCCCCCCGAATTACGGCGATTCCACGAGCGCTTGCTGAAGCGGGAAGGCTTGGAGGGAGACTCGCCTCTGGAGTTCCTGGCCGAGCCGAAATTCGATGGGCTGGCCGTCAACCTGCGGTACGAGAAAGGTATCTTGGTTCGGGCGGCGACGCGCGGAGACGGCGAGGTTGGCGACGACGTGACCGAGAACGTCCGCACCATCCGTTCCGTTCCCTTGCGACTGCTCGACGCGAATCCTCCCCGTCTTCTGGAGGCTCGGGGCGAGGTGTACATCTCCCGAGAGGGATTTCGCAAGCTCAATGAGCGGGCGGAGGCGCTCGGCGCGGCGGGACGGCGATTCGTGAATCCTCGCAACGCGGCTGCGGGAAGCCTGCGGCAGAAGGACCCGCGGATCACCGCGAGGCGGGAGCTGGACATGTATTGCTACGCCTTGGGCGCCATGGAGTCGGGGCCAGACCTGATCTCGCAGAGCGACGTTCTCGAGAGCTTGCGGGGCTGGGGCTTTCGGGTGTGCGACCGGGCTCGGGTGGTGACCGGGATTGACGCCTGCTGGCGGTACTACCAGGAAATCCATGCCGAGCGGGCGAGTCTCGCCTACGAGGTCGATGGGGTCGTGTACAAGGTTAACGATCTGGATCTGCAACGACGGCTGGGTCGGGACGCCCGGGCTCCGCACTGGGCGGTGGCGCACAAGTTTCCCGCGGAGAAGGCCTTGGCCGTTCTGGAGGACGTCGGCTTCCAGGTCGGACGCACCGGGGTCGTCACCCCGGTCGCCCATCTGTCTCCCGTGGAGGTGGGGGGGGTGACGGTGCGGCGCGCGACCCTGCACAACCTTGGCTTCATTCGGGAGAAAGGACTGAGGATCGGGGATACGGTCGAGGTGCGGCGCGCGGGCGACGTTATTCCGGAGATCGTTTCCGCGCGGCGGCCAGATCCCGGCGGAAAGTCGCGACCCGTGGAGCCACCCGCTCGCTGTCCAGCTTGCGGTTCGGAAATCCTCCGGGAAGAGGACATCCTGCGTTGCGCTGGAGGGCTGGAGTGCCCGGCGCAGGTTCGGTCCACGTTGCTGCACTTCGTGTCTCGCGACGCCATGGATATCGAGGGTCTTGGGGAAGAGCACATCGCGATGCTGGTGGAGGAGGGGAAGCTGCGGCATGTCGACGATTTTTATCGGCTGGAGGAATCCGAGATCCGGGAGCTGTTTCGGAAAAAATCGAGAAGGCGGAGCCGAAAAGCGAGCCGCGCGAAAATCGAGGCCTGGCGCGATTCGTGGGAGTCCTTGCGGCGCGGCGCGTATCCCGATCTGTCCACGGTGCTCGCGGCGTTCGAGATTCCCCATGTCCATGGCGCGCGATTGAACGAATTGGCGACCGTCTTCGCCTCTTTCGAGGAGCTCCGGAAAGCGACGCCCGAGCGCCGCGCGGCGGCGATATCGCGCGCGGACGCGCGGGACTCGCTGGAGAACTTCTTCCGCGCGCCCGTCAGCGTGGAAATCGCGAAAAAAATTCTCCTCCGGAAACTTGCCGAGCGCGTTCCGGGCGTCGGGCCAGACGCGGCGATGAGGCTGGTGGCGAAATTCCAGACCCTCGACGCGTTGCGCGGGGCGGATCCAGAGGCCTCGCGTGGCGTCCGCGACCAAAGAGCCATCACCGCGGCGCGAGCCTTTTTCGCCCACGAGCCTTCGCGCGGGGCCCAGATCCGGAGAGTGTACGAGAACCTGGACGTTGGGCAAAAATCGGAGCGGGAGTTGCCGCGCAAGATCGTGGGCAATATCGACCGTAGCCGAGACGTCGAGTTGGAGCGCCTGGTTTTCGCTTTGGGCGTTCGCGAGGTGGGACGCGTGACCGCGAGTCGGCTGGCGCGGCGGTTCGGAAGCCTGGAGCGATTGATGAGAGCGGAGTCCGGGCAACTCGTGGAAACTCCGGATGTCGGCCCGGTGACCGCGGACCATATCGTGGGATTTTTCGCTCAGCCCGCCAACCGCCGGGTTATCGACCGGCTCTTGAAGGAATTGAACGTGCGGCCGCCTGGCGTGGCCACGGCGACTCTCGAGGGGAAGACGTACGTTCTGACTGGAACGTTCCCGGGCAGGAAGCGGGCCGAGATCAGAAAGGAGTTGGAGGCGCGCGGAGCGAGAGTCGCTACCGCTGTTGGCGCCGACGTCAGCGCCGTGATCGCCGGGGCGCGACCGGGAGGCGTCAAGATCGAGCGCGCGAGCGCCTTGGGGATCCCGGTTCTCGGGGAGACCGAGCTCGGGGAGTTGCTGGATGGATAGCGCGCGTCTCGCGGCGATCGTGCACCCGGACGCCGAGATCGGCTCTGGCGTCGAGATTGGCCCTGGCGCGATAGTCCACGAGCGCGTCCGCATCGGGGACGGTTGCCGGATCGGCGCGTTCAGCGTGGTGCATGCGGGCGTTTCCATGGGCGTGGGCAATCAGGTGTCCGAGCATGTCGTGCTGGGCGGGCCGCCGCAGGATCTCGCGTTCGACGCGGACCTGGCCAGTGGCGTCGAGATCGGATCGGACAACGTTTTCCGCGAGTTCTTCACGGTTCACCGGTCCGTCCGGGAAGGCGGGACCACGCGGATCGGCTCTGGCGGCCTGTTCATGTCCAGCTCGCATGTGGCGCATGATTGCGTGGTCGGGGATCGGGTCGTGATCGGGGGGGGCGCGGCGCTCGCGGGGCACGTTCGGATCGAGAGCCAGGCGTTCGTCAGCGGGCATGTCGTGATCCACCAGTTCGCGCGCGTCGGGAAGCTCGCCATGGTCGCGGGGCTGACCGCGGTGCCTCGGGACGTCTTGCCGTTCCATTTGCTGGGTCGCGATCCGGTCGCGCACTACGGCCTGAATCGGGTTGGCCTGAAGCGGGCGGGGATTCCGAAGGAGCGCTATCGCGAGTTGGAGGCCGCTTGGCGCGCGTTGCGCGGTGGCGGAGCGGTGGAGGATTTGCGGGGAAGCGGCGAGGAGATCGCGCACCTAAAGGCGTGGCTGTCGGCGCCCAGCGAGCGCGGGCGATGCGCGTTTCTGCGACCGGGCATGCGGCGCGGGTCGGTATAATCGGAGTTTCCACAGCGCGCTGGTGATGTCGTTCATGCTCGTCGTTCTTTCTCCCTCAAAAACGCTGGATCCGGACGCTCCCGCGGATGCCGCGATCTGCACGCAACCGGGCCATCTAAGAGAATCTCGCCAGTTGATTCGTCGCCTTCGAGAACTGTCGCCGATCGATATCGCGGAGCTGATGCGCGTGAGCATGAAACTCGCCGACCTGAACTTCGAGCGCTTCCAGCAGTGGAAAACGCCCTTCACCGTGGACAACGCGCGACCGGCCGCGCTCGCCTTCAAGGGGGATGTCTACACGGGACTGGGGGCGGACGATTTCACGCGGCAGGACCTGACGTTCGCCCAGAAGCACGTGCGCATTCTGTCTGGCCTGTACGGTCTGCTACGCCCGCTGGATCTGATCCAGCCGTATCGTTTGGAGATGGGCGCGCGTCTGGGCACGGAGCGCGGCGATAATCTGTACCAGTTCTGGGGTGATCGGATTACCGAGGGCGTCCGCGACGCCATGTCGGGCCAAAACGGCCCGCCGTTGGTCAACCTCGCGTCGCGAGAGTATTTCAAGGCGGTGCGTTCGGAGTCCCTTGGCGTTTCAGTCATCACCCCGGTGTTCAAGGAGCGCAAGGAGGGGCGATACCGGGTGATCGCGCTGTTCGCCAAAAAGGCGCGCGGCATGATGACCCGCTACATCGTCAAGAATCGCCTGACATCGGTGGACGAGATCACTGGATTCGCCGAGGAGGGCTACCGGCACGCCCCGGAGATGTCGACGGAAACGGAGTGGGTGTTCGCCAGATAGGCGGCGAGATCCGGTCGGCGTGCATCTTCACATCTTGGGCGTGGCCGGAAGCTTCATGGCCGGCGTCGCCCGGATCGCCTCCGAGCTCGGGCACCGGGTGACCGGCTCCGACGAGGCTCTGCACCCCCCCATGAGCGTCCAGCTGGAGAAGGCTGGCGTGGAGTGCGAGGTGGGCTACGAATGGTCGCGCTTGCGGCCGGCCCCGGATCGCGTGGTCGTCGGCAACGTGATGAGTCGGGGGCACCCGATCATCGAGAAGCTGCTGAACAGCTCCATCCCCTATGTCTCGGGTCCGCAATGGCTGCGCGATCATTTGCTGCATGAGCGCCATGTGCTGGCGGTGGCGGGCACGCACGGCAAGACCACCACCAGCGCGATGCTGGCGCATATCCTTACGGAAGCGGGCCTGTCTCCAGGGTATTTGATCGGAGGGGTGCCCGCGCGGACGCGGAAAAGCGCCCAGGCCGGGCGACCGCCCTGCTTCGTGATCGAGGCGGACGAATACGATACGGCGTTCTTCGACAAGCGCTCGAAGTTCGTGCATTACCGTCCGCGAACCTTGATCCTGACCAACCTGGAATACGACCACGCGGACATCTTCGAGAATCTGGCCGCCATCCAGCGCCAGTTTCATCACTTGTTGCGCACGGTTCCGGGAGAGGGCCGCGTCCTGTGCCGGGCGGGAGACCGGAATCTTCGGGAAGTTCTGGAGATGGGCTGCTGGACTCCGGTGGAGACGTTTGGCTTTGAGGAGGACAGCGACTGGCGCTGCCAATGGCGTCCGGGCGAAGAGCTGGAGGTTCTTCATGGCGGGGGGCGCCACGTGGCTCGGGGGCATCGACCTGTGGGAGCGCACAACGCGCTGAACGCCACGGCCGCCGTGGCGGCGGCGGCGAGAGCGGGAGTCTCGGTCCAGACGGCAGCGGACGCGCTAGGCTCTTTCGAGGGAGTCTCGCGCCGACTGACCCAGCGCTCCGCCCGGAATGGAGAGATTTGCCTGTATGACGATTTCGCCCATCACCCCACGGAAATTCGCGCCAGCATCGAAGCGGTGCGAGGGAATCACCCGGATCGACAAATTCTGGCGGTCGTCGAGCTGGCCTCGAACAGCATGCGGCTGGGGGCGCATCAGGATTCTCTCGCCGAGGCGCTGGAGGGGGCGGACCGAAGCTGGGTGCATGCGTCGCTGGAGACGCGGTGGGATGTCGCGGAGTGGGGGCGGGCCCACGGGAAGCTTGGCGTCACGACGGACCTCGCGGACCTGGAGGCGCGGATTCGCGAGCGACTCGCGCCCGACGGGGTCGTCCTGGTCATGAGCAACCGCGCCGGGTCAGGCGTTTGCCGATATCTGGAATCGCGCTTGTGACGGAATCAAGCGTGGAAACTCCATGAGCGCCATTGAGCTGACCAAGGAAAACTTCACGAGCGTCATAGACGGAAACGATATCGTGGTAGTGGATTTCTGGGCCGAATGGTGCGGGCCGTGCAGGAGCTTCTCGCCGGTGTTCGAGAGGGTGTCGAAGAGTCACCCGGAAATCGTGTTCGGGAAGATCAACACCGAGGAGCAGGTGGAGCTGGCGCGCGCGTTCGGGATCCGATCCATCCCCACGCTCATGCTGTTCCGAGAGCGGA
The DNA here is from genome assembly GCA_965116025.1 of uncultured candidatus Poriferisulfidus sp. Lineage (GTDB taxonomy): Bacteria > Pseudomonadota > Gammaproteobacteria > Poriferisulfidales > Poriferisulfidaceae > Poriferisulfidus. The sequence continues at coordinate 452,560 of OZ220480.1, read as the reverse complement.
TTCAGCTGTTCGCGCAACCTGGGGCGTTGTCCATCGCGTACCTGGAGGCTCTGATCCAGAAGGCGCGCGAGCTGGACATGCGGCCGATTTACGACCAAATCCAGAAGCGCTCCGCTTCATGAACATGGCGACGGAGCCCGCCGACGGCGGGCCGCCCGCGGAATACACGCTCCGCTACCTGGTCCGTCTGGCCCGGCATCACCGCCAGCAATTGGTCCGCGCGCATCTGGTGGCGGTCGGCGCCACGGCCGCGAGCGTGCCGTTGCCGCTTCTCATGCCGTTGCTAGTGGACGAGGTCCTGTTGGAGAAGCCGGAGTTTTTGGTTCCCCTGATTCAGGCGTGGTCGCCCGAATCTTGGCATGGGCCGATCTTGTACGTGGGCGCGGTTCTGCTGCTCGCGGTCCTGTTGCGAGTCATCTCGATCCTGTTGCACGCGGCGCAAGTCCGAGAGCTGGCGACCGTCTCCAAGGATATGGTCTACCGGCTACGTTGCCAGCTGTTGCGAAGGCTTGAGAGAACGTCCCTGTCCGAATACGAGACCCTGGGCAGCGGCACGGTCTCCGCCCATCTGGTCACCGACCTCCAGACCATCGACGATTTCGTGGCCGTCACCGTCGGGAAGTTCGTGGTCGCCTGCCTCACCATCGCGGGAACGGCGGCCGTGCTGCTTTGGCTGCATTGGGGTTTGGCGCTATTCATTCTCTGCATGAATCCCTTGGTGATTTACTTCACGATCATGCTGGGGCGACGAGTCAAGGAATTGAAGAAGCGAGAGAATTCGGCGATCGAGCATTTTCAGCAAGCCTTGACCGAGACCCTGGACGGGATCCATCAGATTCGGGCGCACAATCGGGAGCGTCATTACATTCGCCGCGTGATGGACGAGGCCCGGGGCGTGCGCGACTGGTCCACCGCCTATTTCTGGAAGAGCGAGATGGCGGGCCGCGCCTCGGGCACCGTGTTTCTTCTGGGGTTCGACATCTTCCGAGCGGTGAGCATGTTGATGGTGGTATTTTCCGATCTCAGCATCGGGCAAATGATGGCGGTGTTCGGCTACCTCTGGTTCATGATCGGGCCGGTGCAGGAGTTGCTTGGCGTGCAGTACGCCTACTATTCGGCTTCCGCCGCGCTGGGGCGGATCAACCGAATTTCGCGCTTCCGGGAAGAGCCTCGCCACGCTCGCGTCCATGACCCGTTCGCCGGCGTCTCCACCACCTCGCTGGAACTTCGGGACGTGCGTTTTTCCTTCACCGCCGGACGGCCGATCCTGAACGGCGTCACCTTGCGGGTGGCGGCGGGGGAGAAGGTGGCGTTCGTGGGGGCCAGCGGCGCGGGGAAATCGACGCTGATGCAGGTACTGCTCGGCCTGTATCCGGCGGACTCCGGAGAGATTCGCTTTGGGGAATGGCCCGCTCGGGACATCGGCTTCGACGTGATCCGGGACAACGTCGCGATCGCGCTCCAGCACCCGACGTTGTTCAACGATACGCTTCGATCGAACCTGACCTTGGGACAGGACCACCCGGACGACGCGCTGTGGGAGGCTCTGCGGGTGTCTCAGTTACGGGAGTGGGCGCGCGAGCTGCCGCGAGGGATGGAAACCCAGCTCGGCGTGGACGGCGTTCGGCTCTCGGGGGGTCAGCGGCAACGTCTCTCGATCGCCCGGACGACGCTGATGGATCCGAAGATACTGATTCTGGATGAGGCCACTTCCATGCTGGACACGCGGATCGAGGATCGCCTGCACCGCGATTTGTTCGCCCGTTTCCAAGGGCGCACGACCTTGATCGTGGCGCACCGCCTGAGCGCCGTCAGGCATGCCGACCATGTGTACGTTATGGAGGATGGAAAGATCATTGAGCAAGGCGAACCGCGGCAGTTGCTGGACCAGGACGGCCTGTACGCGAAGCTGTATTCTGGACAGCGTCACTGACGCTCGCCTCGCATCGCGTCGAACGCGACTCCAGCGGCCGCGATGGTTCGCTCGATGTCTTCCCGGGTGTGCGCGCTGGACAGGAACCCCGCCTCATAGCGGGACGGGGCGAGGTAAATTCCTTGCCTCAGCATATGGTGGAAGAAGAGGCGATAATCCTCATCCCGACATGCCGTGGCGTCGGCATAGCCGCGAACCGGGCCCCCAGACGTGAAGAACGCGCCGAACATGCCGGTTGCCTCGACCATCTCGAGCGGAATGCCGCGCGCGGCGGCTTGTTCGCGCATTCCTCGCGTCAGGAGCCTTGCGTTTTCGCCCAATTCCTCGTAGAAGCCTTCCCGCTCGGTCAGACTCAGCGTCGCCAGCCCCGCCGCCATGGTGACAGGGTTACCAGATAAAGTGCCGGCCTGATAGACCGGGCCCAGGGGCGCTAGCCTGTTCATCACGTCGGCGCGACCTCCGAACGCTCCTACAGGAAGGCCGCCGCCAATGATTTTCCCAAGCGTGGTCAGATCCGGCGTGATGCCGAAGCGTTGTTGCGCGCCGCCAGGCCCGACTCGGAATCCAGTCATCACCTCGTCGAAAATCAAGAGGCCGCCATGCTGATCGCAACAATCCCGCAGGGTTTCCAGAAAGCCCGGCTCCGGGAGGATGCATCCCATGTTGCCCGCGATCGGCTCGACGATGATCGCGGCGATCCGGTCGCCCCGGTCCGCGAAAATCGCCCGCACCTCCTCGGCATCGTTGTATTGCGCGATATCGGTATGCTCGACCGCGCTCGCGGGAATGCCGGGCGAGGAGGGAACGCCATGCGTCAAGGCCCCAGAGCCGGCTTGCACCAGCAGGGCGTCCGCGTGGCCGTGGTAGCAGCCCGCGAATTTGACGATCCGCTCCCGCGCCGTGAACCCGCGCGCGAGCCGGATGGCGCTCATGGTCGCTTCCGTGCCGGAGTTCACCATGCGCACCTTCTCCAACGAAGGAATTCGCTGGCGGAGCTTTTCCGCCATCTCGGTCTCCAGCGGATGGGGAGCGCCAAAGCAGAGTCCCTGGTCCGCCACGCCCTTGACGCTTTCCAGCACGGAAGGGTGCGCGTGTCCGACGATCATCGGTCCCCAGGCGCCGACGTAGTCAAGATAGGAGCGTCCCTCCACGTCGCGGATATAGGCGCCCGTTCCGCTCCGCACGAATACTGGGGTTCCCCCGACGGAGCCGAAGGCGCGGACCGGAGAGTTGACGCCGCCGGGAATGCTGCGCGACGCGGCGTCGAACCAGCGCGAATCAGTCATCTGGCGGGAACTTGGACGCGATGGAGCGGGCGGCGGCGGCGACGTTCGGCCGCGAGAAGATTCCGCCGCTGACCGCCAGCAAGTTGGCGCCGGCCTGGATCATGGAAGCGGCGTTCTCCGCGCGAATGCCTCCAATGGCGCAGATCGGGGCGGACAGCTCTTGGCGCGCGCGAGTCAGGAGATCGGGTCGGGCGGTCACGGCTTCGGGTTTCGTCGCGCTCTCATGGAAACTCCCGAAGGCCACATAGGAAGCGCCCGCTTGGATGGCGTCGCGGGCCCGCGCTAGATCATTGTAGCAAGAGGCGCCGATCAATCCATGGGGGAACCGGCTTCGGGCCTCATGGATGGGCGCGTCGCGCGCGCCAAGGTGCGCGCCGTCCGCGTCCAGCGCGAGGGCCAGTTCCAGGTCGTCGTTGATGATCAAGGGAACGCGTCGCGAGCGGCACAGCGCGAGCAGAGCTTCCGCGCGCGCTCCGCGCTCCGCCGCGGATGCCGTCTTGTCACGGTACTGAATCATGCGCGCGCCACCCGCGATGGCTTTCCCGACGCGCTCAAGAAAGGCGGGGCAGTCGTCAGGAGTCAGCGCGTACAATCCCCTCGGACAGATCATCATGGGCTCTAAATCTCTCTGGACATCGCCTCGCAGAATGGCGCCGGCCGGGGTTCCAGAAAAGCATGACCCCGTATTGTAGAAGAGCTGGCCGGAACGGCGGAATGGCGTGATCTCGCCAGCGGCGCTTCGCGCCCGCCTGCCGACGCGGGACGACCACGCGCGCTTGTGGCGAATCGCCGGGCCGATGACTCTGGCCGGGCTCGCCACCCCGATGCTCGGGATGGTCGACACGTTCGTGATGGGGCATCTGGACGCGGCCCACTATTTGGGCGCGGTAGCCGTGGGGTCGTCCCTGATCCAGTTGCTGTTCTGGGGATTCGGGTTCCTTCGAATGAGCTCGACCGCGCTGGCCGCGCAGGCATCGCATGATCCCGACGAGACTCGCTTGGCGCTGTCGCGAGGCTTGTTGTCCGCCGCGTTAATTTCGGCGACGGCGCTGCTTCTGAGGGAGCCCATACAGGAGTTCAGCTATGGTTTTTTGGCTCTGGAGGAGGAGATCGACTCGCGCTCTCGACTGTATTTCGAGATCAGTATCTGGAGCATGCCGGCGGTGTTGCTGAATATGGTGATCTGGGGCTGGTGTCTGGGGATGCGGAACGCGAAAGCCCCGCTGTGCTTGGCCCTGTGGATCAACGTCGTCAATATGCTGCTGGACGTGATCTTGGTGTTTCACTTCGACTTGCGAACGCGGGGAGTGGCGTACGCCTTTCTGGTGGCGAACTACAGCGGCGCGCTCCTGGGCGCTTGGATCCTGTGGCGCATGCTCCGGCCGATGCCGCGGATGACGCGGCGCGACTTGTGGAGCGCGCCAGCATGGAAAAAGCTGTTCACGGTCAACCATCATCTGTTCGCGCGCACGGTTCTGCTGCTCTTCGCCTTCGCGTTCTTCATGGCTCAGGGGGCGAGTTTCGGGGCGGTCACGCTGGCCGCCAACGCCGTGCTCATCAACTTCTTCTACATCACGGCCTATGGCATGGACGGCTTCGCCCATGGTCTGGAGGCGCTTTGCGGCCAGGCCGTCGGAACGCGAGATCGACGACGGCTTGAGCGCGTCGTCGTGGCCGCGTCGCTCTGGTGCGCGCTGATCGGGGTTCTGCTGGTCGGGATTTTCGCGACAGCCGGGGCGATCCTGATCGGCTGGCTCACCTCACTGCCCGACGTTCGGGACGCGGCGGCTCTGTATCTTCCCTGGCTGATCGCGTTGCCCGCGTTCTGTCTTCCACCCTTTCTGCTGGACGGCCTGTTCATCGGCGCCACGCGAACTCGAGAGATCCGCGACAGCATGGTCCTCTCGATTCTGGCGTATCTGTCTCTTTGGTTCGCGACGGCGGAGAGTCTGGAAAATCACGGCTTGTGGCTGGCGTTGATCGGCTTCATGGTCGCGCGCGGCGCGACGCTTGGGTATTACAGTTGGAAAATCGAGCGAACCGGCGGGTTCGTGTCGGGGAGTCGATAGCCCGCGCGCTATCGCGAGGATCTGAGACCGTGAGGAACGGGCTTCTCTATAATTGCCCCGGCTTCGCCGGAATTCTAATCATTCCATGTCCGTCCTGATCTGCGGCTCTCTGGCCTACGACACCATCATGCGGTTCGATGGTCGCTTCCGGGAGAACATTCTCCCAGAAGCGGCGGACCACCTGAACGTCTCGTTCTTGGCCGCCCACATGCGTCGCGAATTCGGGGGATGCGCCGGGAATATCGCCTACAACCTGAATCTCTTGGGCGTGACGGGCTATCCGATGGCGACGGTGGGCCGGGACTTCCAGGACTACGCCACGTGGATGGATCAAAAGGGGGTCTCGCGAAGCCGAGTGAAGACTTTGGAAAGCATGTTCACGTCCCAAGCGTTCATCTCGACGGACCTGGACGACAACCAGATCACCCTGTTCCATCCCGGCGCGATGGATTTCTGCCACGAGCAGGAAGTGGATCCGGCCGACGTTCGGCTGGGCCTGATCTCTCCAGAGGGCCGCGTGGGGATGATCCAGCACGCCGAGCAGATGTCGGATCGGGGCATGCCCTTTCTTTTCGACCCCGGCCAAGGGATGCCAATGTTCCAGAAAGAGGATCTCCTGCGGTTCGTGGAACTGGCGACTTGGGCCGCGTTCAATGGCTTCGAGGCCGAGATGATGCGGGAGAAAAGCGGATTGACGATCGAGAAGCTGGCGGAACGGCTGGACGCGGTCGTCGTGACGCACTCCGAGCAGGGCTCCCGCATCTACCGCGAAGGAAAGCCGATTCTCGAGATCCCGGCGGTGCCGGTGGAAGAGGACGTGGATCCGACAGGGTGCGGCGATGCCTATCGGGCCGGTTTGCTGTACGGCATCCTGAGCGACATGGATTGGGGAACTTGTGGGCGGGTCGGTTCCCTGATGGGGGCCTGCAAGGCGCGACGCCAGGGCGCGCAAAACCATACCCTGTCGCTGGAGGAGATGAGGGAGCGCTTCAAGGAGGCGTTCGGGTATTCCCCGGAGTAGCTTCGCTCAGGCTGATAATTTCCCACTTCCGCTCCTGGGCGCGCGCGCGCAGGGATGGGTCCGGGTCCACGGCCACCGGATGATCGACGAACTCCAGCAACGGGATGTCGTTGAAGGAATCGGAATACCCCCAGGTTTCCTCCAACTGGATCCCCGCGCGCTCCGCCCAGGCTCGAATTCGCTTTGGCTTGTCGGCGGCGAAGCACGGCGCGTCGAGCAACTCTCCGGTGTATCGTCCCGACTGTAGTTTGGGTCGTGGCGCGATCAAGGTTGGGATGCCCAATATCCTCGTGATCGGTTCCGCGATGAAAGCGTTGGTCGAGGTCACGACAATCTGACGAAAGCCGCGCGCGCGATGCTTCGCGATCAGCCGTTCCGCTTTTGGTCGCAAAGCTGGCCGGATCCGCTCTTCCATGAATCGCGCGCGAAGCTCCAGCAGACGTCGCCCATCGATTTGCCCAAGCGGAGTCAGGACGAATTCCAGATACGCGAGGGAGTCCAGTCTTCCTCCGAGGTAATCGTCGTAGAAAGCCTGATTGCGCGAACGGTAGGCATCTCCATCGATCTCCCCGGAGTCCGCCAGAAACTGTCCCCACTCGTAATCGCTGTCGCAACCGATCAGCGTGTGGTCCAAATCGTAGAAGGCGGTCGCGTTCATGCGGACGTGCGCGAGATGGGACGGGGCAGGACGCGCGGGCTCATGCCTTATCGCGATCTTGGAGGGTTCCGAAATCGAGGGCTATTTCACGACTAGGACTTCCTCTCCGACCATATCCACGATTTTCACGGCCACGGTCGCGTTGGCTCGAGGCAGAGGCAGGTCATATGCGCCTTTAATCAAATCGCTCTTCGCGCGTGGCACATCGCTTTCCATTATTTGGAAATATTCTTCGCGGTAATCCGTGTCGATCAGCACATAATCGATTTGCGCTCGAAAATCGTCTATTTGCTCATCAAGCAGTGTTCGGTCAACGTCCAATCGAGCGAGGATGGTCGGGCTGATGTAGTCCGAGATTTCAATTTGGACGCGCTTCCCGGCTTTGCGTACCTCAACTTCCGCTTCCGCGGGTTGATTCGTGAACACCGAGTCTCGCTGAATATCGAGAGCGACGATCCGGTTAATTGGGCTTTTCTCTTTTTCCAGAGCTTCCAGCGTTTCTATTTCTGACCCGTTGCAGAAAACGACCACGTTCCGAGTGTCCTCTGGCCTATTGCTCCGAATTTCCTCTTTGATGTTTTGGATATCCAAAACGGTCAATGGCTTGTCCAGCTCCACGATCTTGGCCAGTTGCCCGCCCACCGTGCCATCAAAAAACAGATCCTTGCGATCTGACTGGATGCCGTATTTCGCGATAATGACTTTCTTTAGAGCGTTTTGCTTCGTGGCGTCATAGTTGTTGACGCGGTAATGAATCAACTTGCCGCCCTCATTTTCCGCATGCGCCTTCTGCAGTCTTTTGACGGTGGTTTGGATGGCGCCCTTGTTGAGATCCGCCATGATCCAGCGGCGATTAAGTTTTTCCGCCACGGCGGCCGTCGTCCCGGAGCCGCAGAAGCAATCCAAAACTATGGATCCCTCGTCGCTGGACGCTTGAATGATTCGCTCTAACAGCTTCTCTGGCTTTTGCGTGGGATATTGCCCATTTTCCGTGGAAGTTGGTTGTTGCTGAAAGGACATAATGTCCGACCATACGTCTCCGACCGCCTTGCCCCTCGATTTGACTTCATCCAGATATCGGCGCGGGCCTCTGCCCCCGAAATACCTTCGGCCATCCTCATCTATCTGGTCAAAACGAGCCAAGTATTTCTGATCGTGCGGAATCCTGGGGGAATTCCATTTCTGGCTCTGGCCTTTCGTGTAGAAAAGGATCGTGTCATGTCCGCGAATCCAGTTGCGGGCCTTTGTCTTGAAGCCGGATAGAACCGTTATGTCCCAGACGATTTCCCGCTTGAAGTTTTCCTCTCCAAAAACCTCGTCCAGCAAAAGACGCAATTGATGTCCCTTGTGCTCGTCGCAATGCAGATAGATGCTTCCTTGATCGCTCAGCAACTCTCGCATCAAAATCAAGCGCTCGTACATGAACTGAAGGTAGTTGTCGTTCGCCCAGATGTCCTCGTACTGCGCCTGCTCTATCGCCGTGTGTTCCGCTCCGTCAAGTTTTCCGCTATAAACGCGCTTCGTGCCACGCAGTTTGATTTTCCTGACGTAGTCAGCGCCAGAATCGAAGGGAGGATCGATGTAGATCAAGTCGACTTTTGCCCGGAATCCAAGGTTGATGAGAGAGGATAGCGTCTCCTTGTTGTCTCCGTGAAAAAGCAGATTGAATCCCCCACGCTCAAACTCTTTGTAAGAAGGTTCGGCGGGTGGGGTCTTCACTCCGACGCTTTCGCATAGTTGAGGAGGAAAATACCGAACGGAATCCAAGACCTTTTTTCCGACCCAGGAAAGCATGGCGCGCCCTTTGATAGGCCGTATCTTGATCGCTTTCTCGCTCATCGCCGTGATTCTGCCCAGTCCAGAATATGTTGAATCTCGTTAGGTGGAACCTCTCCCTCGCCAGTGTAGACGATGTGATACTTGAACTTCTCTGGCTGCATGTTCCGCAATCGTTCCACAGCCTTTTTCTTCGCTTCAACGGTAGGGTTTTCGCGATCGCGCTCAGACTTGACCTCGACGACGTAAAACTCCCGGGTTTTCTTTTTGACCACCACGAAATCAGGGAAGTAGCGGTGGTATTGCCCGTTTTCCCCCATGTACTCAAAGTGAAAGTCGGTCATGCTCGGATTCGTCAGGCCCCCGGTAAAAAGAAAAGCTTCGACATCGCGAGGGTCGGCGTTGAGCGCGGACAGGGTCTGCTTGAACAAAGAGCTTTCCGGCCCGCTATCGAAATTGTACGGGACGTAGTGATAGCTCAGGTCGTGACGATCCGCGCATGTCGCCGCATCCTGAAAAAGGTCGAGCTGCTCCATTCTTTCATAAGTGCGCCGCAACATGCGTAGCCGGTGAACGTAAACGCTACCGCCATCGTCGTCCGCTTCCGTCTCGAATAAATTGTTGCCGTTCTCGTCCTGAATCCGGATCAGCGCCATCACCTCGGTCACATCCTCCTCAACGATTTCATAGTTCGCTTGTTGCCGCTCGGCCTGCTTATGCAGTCCATACAGGTGACCATTCGGAATCGTTCCCTTGGGATAGAGTTTTCTCAAGCTTTGCAGGACTTGCAGAAGGGGGAGATGGTATCTGGAAGCGATTCTTCTGGCGACGGTGTAGCGATCCGTGGATTTTTCCGCCACGACAAGTTTTTTCGTCTCGCCGGTGGGCATGAGCAAATCGAACGAGCTGCTGAACGCGGGGGTCAATATGTTTCGAAGCACCGTGGGAGGAGCTTTGGATTTCGGTCTCGCCAGATGGATGGGCGCGCTTGATTCGCGTGTTCTTACGGCTTTTCTGACTTTCCTGGTGATTTCTAGTTTTGGTAGATCGGGCTTCCTGATGCGCAAGACGACGTGTTTCTTCTGGCTCGCTCCAAGCATAAGGTCTGTCAGGTCAGTGGAGAAACTGTCCCGGAGTTGCTGATTGAGGATGCCGGAGTTCTGGTGATCCAAAAAGATCTTCGCCGGGAGCGAATTTCCGGGTACTTGCCGCAAGCACCGCGTGGAAGCCTGCAGCACATAGGTCTTGCTGGTTTGCGGCTTGATCAGGGCGCAGGCGAACAGGCTGGGGCAATTCCAGCCCTCGACCCCCTTCCCAATAAGAAGAATCACCCGCATTAGGCTACCAGGGTCATTGAGGCGCCGGAAGGCGTCCAGCTGCCAGCTGTCAGATTTCTGCGTGTTGACCAGTATTTGGGAGACGCTTTCCCCGATTTCCGTCATCGCCTTCTCGATAAAATTCTTGGACGTTTCCAAATGCTCTTGCGTCTTGAAGTAAAAGGCGATCTTCGCTTTGGCACCGTCGGGAAGAGTCACGTCCCCGTAGGTCTTGAAGAATTCGCGCACGATATCGTTGATCACGGTCTCTTCGGGCTCGTTTCTCATGTCATACCGGTGGATTCCATTCGTCAGAGACTTGAGGATGTTGTCCTTGATTCCCTCTCCGAGTCCATACCATGCGATCACTTCTACTAGCGGTTTCTTTTTGTAGTACGGGGTCCCGGTCGTGTTCACGACCGCCACGATCGGCGCGCCATGGTCATTGATGTAATCGATGGTTTCTCGAACTCTCTTGATTTTCTCGAAAGCGTTTCCGAAAGTGTGGTGCGCCTCATCCGAGAACACTCCGAGATTTGGCAGGCTCGCGATTTTCTGGAGCCGAAGATTCGCGAGCACTTGGTCGCGTTCGAAATCCGTCCGATTCTTTCTCGTTTTGGCCCGCAGGCTGATCTTCTCGGTATTGGTGACGATCAAGTTGTAGGAGCTACCGGCCTGGATTTGGATATCCTTTCCCTTTCCAGGGTATTCGATTTTCAGGTTCGCGAGAAAGTCTCGCCGTGCGTCCGGCGGCAATATCTCTTCGTATGCCAAGTCGCTGAGCTCTCGCAGGCTTTCGATGATGGTCGTGCCCGGGGCGAAGACGAGGGCGTTTCTCATGAATTTGATTTCGCTGTCAGGATACCGGATCGACATAGCGAATTCCGTCGAGATTATCGTTCCGATCAGAACGGTCTTTCCCGCTCCCATAGCCAAGGCCAGAATGTAGCTCGGATATTCCAGGCGAATTGATTCATGTAGCGCGTCCGCTCTTTTTCTTTTCACGAACTCCTGGTCATGCTTGACCTTTTCCATGACCTGGTCAATGGTAGCGTAGTCGAAGGCGTCTGGCGACAAGGGGAGTCCGATGGCGTCGAAGAATTCGCTTTTGTCGTTCCCGTAAAAATGCTTGTACAAATCCACGATCTTGGGGGTTTTCAGGATCAATCGAACATACCAATAAATCTCCAGGGCTAGAAACTGCGGCTCGCGCAGGTACTTCAACTCAATGGCCTCGTCCTCCTTGAGGGTTTCTCGCGCATCTCTGGTTTGGTGCGAAAGAATGAAGCTGATGTAGGGGTGGTCCTCGCAAGGGTAGCCATTTTCGCGCCACGAGATGGTGGCTTCTTTTAAGTCCCGGAACAGGGTCAAACCGTACATTACGGCTGCCCAGATAAATGGCAGATATCCGCTTCCTTGATCGGCGTTCGCATCATGGCCTTCTTGGACCTGAGTGAGGGTCGTGATGAAAGTCGCCGCGCGTCACTAGAGTTTTCTTTCAACCAGGACTTGATGCGTTCGGACATGCTTTCGCGTCCAAACCAAGTGGATGAACACGAGACTATACGATCAGCGATTCCACATTGAGAATAGCCGTTTTGAATTTGCGCGAGCGCATTCAGAATATAATCTTTCATCCAGAAACCAAGGCTTCAATTATCCTGTTGCGCAAGTTCTCGGTCGCGCCCAAATGATAGAAATGAGAGAACGTCTCAATTCGATACTGGGAAAACGATTCATGCAGCCGATCATTCTTCCGGTACTTGTTTTCTGACCACATGGAATAAAGAAATGGGCATGGCAATGCCTTCAAAGCGTCTTCTAGCCGCGATGCGTCGCCGTCATCCCAGGAGTTGAAGTAATCCGCGAAGCGTCCAGCGTATGGCGGATCGCAATACACAAAATCGCCTTCCCGCGCTTCGCTGATAATGTCGGACCAGTCAGCGCAAACGAACTTCCATGATGTATTGGCCATAACATCCGCGATTCTCTGAACTTGATTGCAGATCTTCGTTACATAGGCGGGCCGAAAGCGCTCTGGCTTCCGGCAGAAGGGAGTGTTGAAGTATCCTTTCTTGTTGAAGCGCATCATGCCATTGAAACAGGCGCGATTCAGGAATAGGAAATCGTGCGGATCATGCGCGTCGTTAAAGCGCTCCCGAACTCGATGATAATGCTCTTGTCCGTCGCGTAGGAGATATGCGCCCTCTCGTTCTAAGAAAATACGGACTGTCGCGCTGGTGACGGTCTCTCGCTGTATGGATTTATAAAAGCGGATCAAATGCGGGTTGGCGTCGCCAAGCAGAGCGCGGTCCGGCTTTATGTTGAAAGGGACGACGGCCGAACCAACAAAAGGTTCTATCCAACGGCCAGAACCTTCCCAATCAACACGATCCCGAATAAACGGTATCGCTCTAGTCTTGATTCCCTGTATCTTCAACGGTGGAATTTGAACGGGACTCACTTGCTTCGGCTCGGATTGAATTATCGGGTTGATCGTTTCGGCTTGTCTAAGATTTCTCTTTCGCGATGCGCGGAATGGCGCGGAGGCATGAGGGAGTTCTGGCCAGAAGAGGGGTCGCCAGTCGCCCAGCCGTTATTGTAACAATCGGGCATATCAGGTAAAGAAGTCGAAACCCGCTTGCGGGCGCAGCACGGCCAAGATCACGGTCGCGATCAGAATGAGGACCGGAGCCTCGTTGAACCAGCGATACCAGATATGTCCATGCCGGTTTTCTCCTCGCGCGAATCTTCGTTGCAGGAGGACGCACCACGCGTGATATCCGACCAGCGCCCCGACCAAGATCAATTTCCACTGCATCCATCCCGCGGAAAGCAGGTCGGGCCGATAGTCGGCGAGCAACCAGAATCCGAACAACAGAGTCAGCGCTCCGCCCGGGGTGGCGATCCCCCAAAGCAGTTTCCGTTCCATGACGTGGAAGCGCTGGAGGCTGGTCTCGTCGTCGCTCATCGCGTGGTACACGAACAGGCGCGGCAGATAGAACAGCCCGGCGAACCAGGTCACCATGAAAATCAGGTGCAACGCCTTGAGCCAGAGCATTTTCCCGGTATTGAGCGGCGGCCAATCGGATAAGATGAACGCCTGCATTGTATCGGGTCAACGGATGATTAAAGCGGGCATCGTGGGGGCGACCGGCTATACCGGCGTGGAGTTGCTCCGCCTGCTTACCGACCACCCGGATGTCGAGGTGGTGGCGGTCAGCTCGGATTCCGAGGCGGGAAGGCCTGTCGCGGACGCGCATCCGCATTTGCGCGGACGGGTGGATCTTTCCTATGTGCCGCACCGCCGACTGTATGAGACGGAGTGCGCGGTCGCGTTCTTCGCGACGCCCAACGGAACCGCGATGCGGCAGGCCCCGAGGCTTCTGGAGCGAGGGCGTCGGGTGATTGATCTCGCGGCCGATTTTCGTCTACGAGACCCGCAAGTTTGGGAGTCGGTCTATCAAATGCCTCACGCTTGCCCAGATTTGCTGGGGGAAGCCGTGTATGGGCTACCGGAGCTAAACCGGGAGCGGGTGCGCCAGGCGCGGCTGGTGGCGAATCCAGGTTGCTATCCGACGGCCGTGATCTTAGGGTTCTTGCCATTGCTGGAATCCGGCGCGGCGGACTTCGAGCGATTGATCGCGGACGCGAAATCCGGCATCAGCGGGGCTGGCCGCCAGGCTAGCACGCCCCTGCTGATGAGCGAGGCGATGGAGAACTTCCGGGCGTACGGAATCCATCAGCACCGGCATGGCCCAGAAATCTCCCAAGTTCTCGAGCAGATCTCTGGTCAATCAGCGCGATTGACGTTCACGCCCCACGTGGCTCCGATGGTCCGAGGCATCTTGGCGACTTTGTACGCATGGACCGATCTGTCTGGGGAAGTGACGCGGACGCTGTATGAGCGGCGTTACGCGGAAGAGCCATTCGTCGACGTGATGCCGCCGGAGAGTCTGCCGCAGACCAAGAACGCGCGTGGATCGAACGTCTGCCGGATCGCCTTGCATCCTGGCGATGGCGAGCCGATGGTGATCGTTTCCGTGATCGACAATCTGGTCAAGGGCGCGGCGGGGCAGGCGATCCAGAACATGAACCTGATGTTTGATCTTCCAGAGCGGACCGGGCTGTCGCAGATCGCGTTGCCAGCGTGAGATTCCATCTTTCGTCAGCGGCTTGGCCGCGCTGGAGGCTTTCGTTGGTGTAGAAAGCGGGCACCGGGATATCGTCTGATTCTTTACCAAAGACATTATCCCAGTGTCGTCGTGGGTTGCTATGATCTTTTCGCCGCACGGTCGCGCGGAGGGGGCCTGAAGCGATACCGCCTTTCGGATCTCGCGGGAGCTGGATGGGAGCGATTTTCCATTATTTCGTGGAGCTGGACGGGAAGTTTCCGTTGCCAGATTTTTCGATGCTTGAGCGTATTGAGACCGCGGCGCTTCCAAACTGTCGAGAGCCTGGACGCCATAGCGAGAATGCCCGCTGGCGCGCGGTGATCCCGGTTTCTGGCTTACAGACGAATATCTCACGAAGAGATGGTTCGTGGAGCGCGGTCCGAGTCGCGTGAACCTTGGCCCGTGTGCTATATTGTTCTCTCTGGACGAAAGAACCCCGAGGACCGATAATGGCCGAAACGATGCTCTCAGTCGAGACGGATTCGACGGCGCCCTTGATCTTTACCGATTCCGCCGCCCGGAAAGTGAAACAATTGATTGAGGAAGAAAAAAACGACGCGCTCAAACTGCGCGTTTTCGTCAGCGGGGGTGGCTGCTCCGGGTTTCAGTATGGGTTCACGTTCGATGAGGAAACGCAGGATGGAGACACCCGGGTTGAGAAAGAGGGGGTCACCCTGTTGATTGACCCGATGAGCTTCCAGTATCTGATGGGAGCCGAGATCGACTACACCGAGGGGCTGGAAGGCGCGCAGTTCGTGATTCGCAATCCCAACGCCACCACGACGTGCGGTTGCGGGTCGTCGTTCTCTCCGTAAGATCGTTTCTCAAGCGGGCCAGGTGGCGCCCAACGCGGTGGCCTTTCGACTGCCCGTGACGCTCGCCAAGTCCATGACTTCGCCGCGCGCGTGAAGACGGGCGAGCAGGGCGAACAAAAAGCATTCCACCCATTCGGCATCCAGGCCGCGCTCGTCTGTGAGCTCGACGGGCGTGGACAGCTGGGTGGCGACGCGCTCCCTGAGATAGGCGTTTCGCGCTCCCCCGCCGCAGAGCAACACTCTTTTCACGGCTGGAGAGGCGGCGAGCGCCGCGGCTCCGACGCTGCGCGCGGTCAGTTCGGTCAAGGTCGCCTGTATGTCCACAGGGCTGGCTGGCCGTTCCACGATCATGCCCTCGACCCAGGAACGGCAGAAATATTCGCGGCCCGCGCTCTTGGGCGGGGACTGGGTGAAGTACGGATCGCGCAACATCATCTCCAGGAGTTCTTCCTGAATTTTTCCGGTTCTTCCCCATTGGCCGTCGCGGTCGTAATTCTCGCCGAGGTGCAGTTGGCTCCATTCATCCAGCAACCCGCAACCCGGGCCGGTATCGTGGCCCCGAACGGGCCCTTCGGCAGGTAGCGTGGTGATGTTCGCGATGCCGCCGATGTTCACTACGGCCCGGTTTTCGGTGGAGGAATGAAACAGGCGGTGATGGGCGAGAGGCGCGAGCGGGGCTCCTTCCCCGCCCTCCGCTAGGTCGCGTCGCCGAAAATCGCTGATCACCGGGATCCCGCACTGGGCGCTGATCTGGTTCGGGTCGAGAAGTTGCAGCGTCAGCGCGGCCCCGTCGCCTTTTTGATGAAGAAGGGTTTGGCCATGGATGCCCGCCGCGGCGACCTGGCTCGGCGCCGTCGCGCTGTCTTCGAGCAGAGTCTGGACGCACCGTGCGAAACTTTGGCTGAGCGCGCGCTCGGCCAGCGCGTACTCCCGCAACGAGTGCGGATTGAGGATCAGGTGCCGAAGCTTCTCTTGGAGAATTTCGGGGAAGGGAATCGCGTGGTGGGCGAGGAGCTTCGGGCGTTCGGAAGAGAAATCGAAAAGCGCGGCGTCAATGGAATTCATGCTGGTGCCGGACAAGGCGCCGACGTACAGCGCGCTCATTCGGCATTGGCGTAAGCCGCCTGCAAGTCATAGGTCGTCCCCAAGGCTACCAGCATGGGCCAGGCCTGTCGCCGAAAGTCAGCGAGGTCGGCTTGCCGGAGAGGCTTGATGGAGGGGAACCTGACCTTCACGGGGTTGCGGTGAACGCCGTCGATCCGGAATTCGTAGTGCAGGTGCGGGCCGGTCGCCATGCCGGACTGTCCCACCCGGCCGATGATCTGCCCTTGGGCGACTTTGCTACCGACCTTTACGCCTTTGGCATATTTCGAGAGATGCGCGTAGACGGTGGTGTAGCGGGCGCCGTGCTGAATGAAAATCACCCGGCCATAGCCGCTTTTCCAGCCACGATGCGTGACGGTTCCGTCTCCGGCCGCGTAGACGGGAGTGCCTGCCGGGGCGGCATAGTCCACGCCGCGGTGCGGACGAATTCGTTTGAGGATCGGGTGCAACCGGCGCGGGTTGAAATGCGAGCTGATGCGAGCGAAGTCCACGGGAGTGCGCAGGAACTGCTTGCGCAAATGCTGGCCGTCCGGCGTGTAGTAGTCGGCCTGGCCGTCCTTTCGGACATAGCGCAAGGCCCGATACGTCTCTCCCTGATTCACGAATTCGGCAGCGAGAATGGGTCCATCCTCGACATGGCGGCCTCCCGCCCAACGCTCTTCCCAAATCAGCTTGAACTGATCGCCTTTCTGGATTTCCAAGGCGAAATCGATATCCCAACCGAAGATATGCGCGAGCTCTTGGATCAGGGAGTGACTGAGACCCGCTTCATCCCCGGACTCGAACAGCGTGCGCTTGATCGTGCCGCTGACGGATCGTCGCTTGTGCTCCACAGGCAGATCGATATGCCCAACCGTATAGGCTTTTCCGGGCATGCGCCAATAACTGGTTTCCCGGAAGGGGGTCGGCTGGAACATTAGGCGGCGCAGTCCCTGCTCGTCTTGCTGAATATGGAGAACTTGGCCGGGATGCAACCGGTGCAGTGGCTTGGAGCCAGACCCGAGGCGCAATAGGGCCGGGACGGCGTGATCCAGATCCAGCCGGTTGAGGATAACGCTCAGAGAATCGCCTGATCGCACCGTGACTTTCTCGTCCCACTCGCGCGCGACGGCCGGGGCTCCGGGGCTTTGGATGGTTTTTTTGGGTAAGGCGGCAGGAGCGCCGGACGGTTTTTTTGCCAGTTTCGGTGGGAGAGCTAATGGTTGCGTCAAGCGAGAGGAATGCTGTGGCGTGGCGGGCGCGATGGACGCGTGGGTCTCGCTGGATTTCGGAATGAGTGCCAGCATGCCTCCGGCCAGGCAGAGTGAGGCGCAAATAGTCGTCACATGCCGCCAATGCGGTCTCGAAAGGGTGGTTTCGGGGAATCGAAATGAAAGCATGCTTAAGTGGGCGGCGTGGGCCAAAGGGAAGTTCTGTCGCCTAGCTGTGCGCGAATGAAAAAACCCTCTCCCATTCTATATCGGGGGGGTAAATTGTAAGGCTTAACGGGCAAAATGACTAGGACTAGCGCGAGTTTTTTCGGGATGGCATGGGTTTGAGAGCAAGTTTGGGGGTTTTTGTGTCTTGCTATAATTTCTATACCGCTATATCTTATAGATGAGGCGCGAGTCTCGCTGGATCACACTGGAACTACAAAGGAGCAAACCATGAGCAGCTGGAAAACAGGACACCCGATCCTTACGGACGATTCTTTCCTTAAATGGTGGCAGGATTACAACGCGGACTACGATTACGTTGGTACCGCAGGCAATGACTTTGTCGGCCGCGGCGATGGCGACGACAAGATGTTCGGCGGTGACGGCGACGACCGGCTAGGGGGGCGCGGGGGCGATGACGTTCTGAAAGGCGGTAAGGGTGACGACATGTTGCACGGCGGCGCCGGCGACGACAAGATGAAAGGCGGCCGGGGCGATGACTTTCTGTTCGGCAATGATGGCGACGATTGGATGAAAGGCGGCCGGGGCGATGACATGATGGAAGGCCACGACGGCGATGACACGTTGCTCGGTGGCCAGGGCGATGATCGGTTGGGCGGCGGCAAGGGCGATGACGTTCTGCACGGCGGCCAGGGCGATGATCGGATGTCCGGCGACGAGGGCGCTGATAGCTTCACTTTCGCAGGCCATAAAGGTGACGACATAATCAAGGACTTCCAAGACGGCGAGGACATGATCGTGTTCGCGGAAGAAATGGGCTTGACGTTCGAGGACTTGACCATCGAGCAGAGCAGAACAGGCGGCGCGATAATCACCGGGCCCGACGGTGACTGGAGCATCGAGCTCTGGATAGTAGATGTTTCGGACTTGACCGATTCCGATTTCGACTTCATGGGGTGAGGCGCTGACTTCGCCCTGTCTGATAACAACAACGCTACTGAAGAACAAAATGGCTAGAGAAAAAACTGAAGGTACCCCCGAGTCCGATTTTGAAGACTATTACGGTCCAGGTGACCCCGATAACTATCGTTCTGGTGCTGGGAATCTGAAGGGGAAAGACGATCAAAACGACTGGATATACGGGTTCTTGGGCAATGACTCGCTATATGGGGAAGGGGGCAACGATCGTCTGTTCGGCGGCGCGGGTGACGATGACCTATTCGGCGGTGATGGCAACGACACGTTGCGCGGTGGCGATGGCGACGACTATATGGAAGGTGGAGCGGGCAACGACACGATGGAAGGTGGCGCTGGCTATAACACGATGGCCGGCGGCGAGGGTGTGGACACGATGACCGGTGGCGGTGACGGGAACACGATGAACGGCGATGAAGGAAATGACGTGATCACTGGCGGCGAGGGCGTGGACACGATACGCGGAGGGTCGGGCGATGACACGATCAAGGGAGGCGATGGCAACGACGAGCTGTACGGCGACACGCTCGCGGACGGCTCCAACCCGAAGCTGACTCCCGAAGGCGAAAGCCAAAATGGCGCCGAAGGAAACGACACGATTGACGGCGGCAAAGGCGTTGACACTATATACGGCGGGGGCGGCGACGACACGCTGAAGGGAGGCGATGGCGATGACGAGATACATGGCGGCAAGGGCGACGACACTATGGACGGTGGCGCCGGCGATGACACTATGTCCGGTAATGATGGCGACGACATTATGGACGGCGGCGCGGGCGACGACGGGATCGCTGGCGGCGCGGGCGACGACACGTTGCGCGGGGGGGACGGCATCGATCTTATAAACGGTGGCGCGGGCGATGACACTATAGAAGGCGGCAAGGGCGATGACGATATGGTTGGCGGAAGTGGCGATGACACTTTTGTTTACACCCTTACAGAGCTGGTCGGACACGATGACATCCTAGACTTCAAGAAGTCCGGCAATGACAAAATCCAAATCGTGATGGATGGGATCGACTCGAAGGATGATTTGGATATCCGTCAAGACGGCAAGCACACGATCATTCAAGAGTATTACCAGCCGAAGCCTGGCGAGGCGGCGGCGGGTCCGAACGTGAGAGACCCTAATCCGGACTGGACGATCACGCTTGAGAATTTCGACGTTTCAGATCTGACGGAGTCTGACTTCGACTTTATGGGCTGATAGGCGGCAGGCCAGGCGCGTGATCAGGCGGCGATCATTCATGGATGGCATTCCGCCTCGCTTCGCCGCGGAGTCCGTGGATCCATGAGAATCATGTTAGATGCTGTCCACGCCAGAAGCCCTCGTGTCGTCGTGTCCGGGGGCTTCGCTTTCTAAGCCTTCTCCGTTTATTCCCAATACTGCTTGCTTAAGGATTTTTTCAGGAAAATCCAGTCTTTCCACGGATGGCTTCTTGGGTAGCGGTGTCCTCAGCAGTTATCCACCTGTTCTCCTACACTTGTGAACGCCCAACCCCCAGATATCCTTCGCGGAACTGAACAAGTTTTCCACAAGGAAGACTTGTTCGAACGTTTGGATAGCGGGCGACCGCTGAGAGTCAAGGTGGGCTTCGACCCGACGGCGCCCGACCTGCATCTCGGCCACACGGTCCTGATGCATAAAATGCGACAGTTTCAGGATTTGGGACATCATGTGATCTTTCTGGTCGGGGATTTCACCGGCCGAATTGGGGACCCGTCCGGGCGCAATGCTACCCGCCCAATTCTGACATCGGAAGAGTTGCGGGCCAACCAGCGAACCTATCTGGATCAGGCGTTCAAGATCTTGGATCGGGAAAAGACCGAGGTGCGGTTCAATTCGGAGTGGATGGACCAAATGACTCCAGACGACCTAGTGCGGTTAGCCTCGGAACACACGGTCGCGCGCATGCTGGAACGGGACGATTTCTCCAAGCGCTATAGCGAGAACCAGCCTATCTCGATCCATGAGCTTCTGTACCCCCTGATCCAGGGCTACGACTCGGTCGTGCTGGAGGTGGACGTGGAGTTGGGCGGGACGGACCAAACGTTCAATCTTCTGGTGGGGCGGGAGTTGCAGAAGCGGCGCGGGATGCTTCCGCAGATCGTGATGACTTTACCGCTCCTGGAGGGGCTGGACGGCGTGCGCAAAATGTCGAAATCCTACGATAACGCCATCGGGATCCAAGAGGCTCCCGAGCAGATGTTCGGCAAGCTCATGTCGCTGTCGGATCCGATGATGTGGCGGTATTTCGATTTGCTGAGCCTGCGCCCGGAGTCGGAGCTGGAGGGTTTGCGCCAGCGAGTGGAGGCTGGAGCCAATCCCCGCGATGCCAAAATGGAATTGGCGCGGGAGCTGGTTGGCCGATTCCACGGCGAGGAGGCCGTGGAACGGGCCCAAGCGGATTTCACGTCGCGCTTCCGTGATCACCAGCTCCCCGAGAATATGGAGGAAGTCACGTTGCCAGCGAAGGAAACGTTGCCGCTACCGAACGTCCTCCAAAAAGTTGGGCTGTGCTCCTCGACCTCGGAGGCGCGCCGGATGATCGAGGCTGGCGCTGTTCGAGTGGATGGTGAGAAAGTTGAGGACCTGAAGCGGGAGATTGCCCTCAATCATTCTTTCGTGCTACAGGTCGGCCGCCGCCGCGTGGCGAAGGTGCGCCTGATTGAGAGTTAGCCGGGCGGCTCTTCCTGAAAGCCGCTGATCCATCCTCGTCGAATCCAGTCGAGCAGGGTTCTCGCGGTGGTCTCGGAAGCACTGTGGGGAATTTCTTCCAGGCATCGGCCTTCGCCGATGGCTTCCAGAAGCGTCCATTCGCGCTCGGATAGCCGGCGGACCGTGACATCGAAGCGTTGTTTCCGGCAGACGCAGCAGGCGACCGGGGCTTGCGGGGGAAGGTCTTGTCCGTTTTCTTGGTGCGAATGCCACAGCGCGTCGACGGGCTGGGAGAATCGAGTCCAGCGTAGCGCGTCGCTCAAGACGAACCGGACTCGCGCTTGGCGGTCCTTTCCCAGTGATCGAAAGGCGGTCCAGTCGAAATCCGGATCGGGGGCTTGGAATCCCGCCATGCGCACCAGCCACTCGAGCCGCGCGAGCTCGCCCAAATAGTCGAAGTCGGCCAATTCTTCCCGGCGCTTCTGTGCTTGGTCAAGTAATTCTGGCAGGAAGCCCCCGTAGTCATGCAGATCGGGAGATCGGGACCCGAACGCCGGGATTTCCCGCGCCAGCAGCTGCCGCCAATAGCGGGGACCCAAGACCTTCCGGGTGACCGGATAGGCATCGTCGAGCGCTTTCAGGTGCGCTTCCCGGATATTGGCGCGGTAGACGTTCAGCCTCGTCTCTGGGGCGATTCCGCGGGCTGGCGGAATCAGGGAGGCGAGCTTAGGATCCGAACGCGCCGCTCCGGTGACCGCCTCCAGCATTTTGGCCTGGAGGTCCGCGAGATTCACGCGCGCGCGGCCCGGAAGGCCTCGTCAAGCCGTTGGGCTTCCTGCCAGACGACGGGCCATGCGGGCAGAGAAGTGTCCCATTCGAACAGCGCGGGAACCTCCGGGATTTTGGGGGCCACGTCCAGAAACAGATTCAGCACGTCATCGCTGACGGGTCCTCCATGCGTATCGACCAGGAGCCCGTCGCGCTCCTCGTGGCCCGCCAAATGAACCTCGCGGACCCGGGCCCAGGGAATGGAGTCCAACAGGTCTCGCGGGTCATGGTCGTGGTTGACTGAGTTGACGTAGACGTTATTGATATCCAGAAGCAGCCCGCAGTCGGTTCGCGCGCAAAGCTCTCGCAAGAAGTCGGCTTCGGTCATAGTGGAATGCTGGTACTCCAGATAGGTGGAGATGTTCTCGACCAAGATGGTTTGGCCGAGGAAATCCTGGGCGTTCGAAATCCGGTCCGCCACATGTCCCAGCGCTTCTTCCGTCCATGGCAATGGCAGCAGGTCGTGGCTGTGGATGCCTTGGCAGGCTGCGAAGGCCAGATGCTCGGAGACGTGGCGGGCATCGACGCGGTGGGCGAGGTCCCGGACCTGACCCAGATATTCATGATCCAGCGGGTCGATGCCGCCGAGTGACAGGTTGACGCCGTGCAGAGCCACGGGGTATCGTTCCGCGACCGCCTCGGCTTGGAACCGGAGCGCGCCCCCGTCGCGCAAGTGATTGTCGGTCAGCAGCTCGAACCAAGGAACAGCGGGACTTTGCCGCAAGATATCCGGGACATGGGGGCCGCGCAAGCCGACCCCCATTCCCGCGAGCGAGGTCGTCCGATTCGCGCCCGGTGGCATCAAGCGAGACTTACTTCGCGGGTTTGGTCGCGTACACCGACCCGCCCACGATTTTCTCGCAGGTGCCTTCCGGGACGTAGATCCATTCCGTTTCCATGCCGTCTTCCGGAGCAGCTCCAGCGCAACCGTGCGCGCCATCCGTCGCGCCGCAATCGTTCATGCCCGCCTTGGAGACGCCAGCGCATTTCTCCCAGTTCTTGGGAGCGTCGGGAACCGCCAGCGCGGAGGTGGAGGCGAGGCCGGAGCCCAGGGCCAGCGCGATCAGGCTGGATGCCAGAGAAGGAGATTTTTTCATGTTAGCCTCAGGGTGAGATAAAGGGGGGCGATAGCCGCAGGGACTATGGACAGCATTGTCGCCTGTTTGTTCCCACGCGTCCAGGGTTTCGATGACTCCGATATCTGATCTATCTGCAAAGAAGGGAGGTCCCGGTCACGCCGACTCTACCGAGGGAGTCCAGCAAATGGAGATATGAAAGCCATGCGAACGCCATTTAAAACGCGAACCGCCTGATTGCACACAGGCCTTCAAGGCCATTTGAATGATAAGGCCGGAGCGTGTGGAACCCATCGGGGCCCGGAAGGCGGTGGCCCTTCTACCGAGAGACCGGGTATATGCGCGTGGCCAGTCGACCGTCGCTTCAGCTTCCGGCTTGCAGGGAGGGGACGAACCATATATGATGCGGCGGACGCGCTGGCGATTGGGGTGGAGATGAGATAATGAAAGAATCCGGGCCGCCGCGCTTATATCGTGTCGCGCGAGGCCCGGCTAGTGCCCGTCGCCTATCAACGCCGTGCGGCGGCGGGCGCGTCTTTATGGGGTCGCTAAAAGCGCGAGGGGAGTGGTCTCGCGGGCCAGTTTGGCGCGCCCGGTTTCCGTTTTACGGCGCTCCGCTCTTGATGGCAAGCATTAGGCCATCCGGGAGCGAATAGAGGATCACTCCCCACATCATCTCTCGCTTGACCCGCCAAGATGACCGATAGCAATGTCCCAAGTTTCGCATTCGATCTCGATGGTCTAACGCGCGCGTCGCTTCGGGCGCGGGCCTATGCCTCTAGAATTGATGAATTGAAAGCCTACGCGAGGGATGACGGATATCGTCTGAATTCGGAGTCGGAGGCCGACTTCTGGGCCTTTATCAAGTTAACACCTCGCTTTCGAAAGGGCGGCCTTCTGCTGATGGATAACGGCAACCTCCGCGCGGTTTGGAAGGATGGGCATGGGTCACACCTCGGGGTGCAGTTCCTTGGCGATGGAATGGCGCAATACGTGATCTTCAAGCGGCGCGGGGCCAAGCGGCGAATTTCCCGCGTCGTCGGTCGTGATTCTTTCGACGGCGTATCGCGACAGATTGACGCTTTCGATCTGAGCGCGCTACTCTACGAATGAAAAGAGACGACTTGCTGGAGAGCGATCATGTTGTCCGCTACATACGGCTGGCGCTTCCGGAAAGCGTGAGCCGGGCTTTCGCTCCGGTCCGCCAGAAACGGGTCATTCGGCCTGACGGAGCGTTCCGTCGAGGACGTGGGACTCGCGGGTCGTCGGAAGAGAATTCCCACGCCGCGCCGGGCATCTGATACACTGCGCGCGGCGGGGCATGGCGCAGCCTGGTAGCGCACCTGCTTTGGGAGCAGGGGGTCGTGGGTTCAAATCCCGCTGCCCCGACCAGTCGTCGGAACCCGCGGAGGTCGTTTGGGAATCGCGCCCGTAGCTCAGTGGACGAGAGCATCGGTCTTCTAAACCGAGGGTCGCAGGTTCGAGTCCTGCCGGGCGCGCCAGCCGGTCGATGGTGAGCGTAGCTCAGTTGGTAGAGCACAGGATTGTGGCTCCTGAGGTCGCGGGTTCAAGTCCCGTCGCTCACCCCATCCCAGGATGGGCCATTAGCTCAATTGGTAGAGCAACTGACTCTTAATCAGCAGGTTCGGGGTTCGAGTCCCTGATGGCCCACCATCCCGCCCGACGGTGGTTCCACGGCGGCGTGAGCCCGAGGAGCGCTCGGCCTTATCCATGGAATTCCCGACAGCCTGGATCCCGCTTCGCGGAGGATGAGCTTCCGCGTTTCCGAGACGCGCCTACAATGGGCTTCTCGATAACGATATCCGGGGCATCCCGAGAGAGGCGATGATGGCCGAAGAGAGCAGGAAAGACGTTCGAATGCTACTGAAAACATTTGGAGTGCGGGCGGACGAGGCGATCATCCGTCATCTGGCGCTATTAGAGGACGGGAAGGGAGGACCTCTCCGGCTGCGTTGCGCGCTGGAAGACGTGACGGATTATGGGAGCTCGCCTCCGGCCGAACCGTTGCGCGTGGTGGTCGAGGGGGAGATCCGGACGCGGTGACGGCGCTACCGGTGGGCGCGGATCAGCAAGGTATCGATGTTGTTCTCGCGCAACCGCCGCCGCGCCTCGCGTAGCCGCTCCAGGTCTCCGTAGGGCCCGATCCGGACCCGGTGCCAGGTGTCGCGGTCGATGGTGACGGATTGGATGGACGCCTCGGTTCCGAGCAGGATGACTTGGGCCCTTCTGCCGTTGGCCTCGTCGATCTTTCGGAAAGAGCCCGCCTGAAGGTAGTAGACGCCCTGGGGCGCGGCCGGGGCCTTCTTCTCGTCCGGCTTCGCTTTTCGCTCGGCCGGGGGCGCCGGGTCCGGCACCACGACCTCTTGGTTCGGAAGGATGGTGTAAAAGTCGAATCGCGGGACGCTCGGAAGCTCTGGCGCGATGGCCGTTACGGGAGCCGACGCCTTGCTCCAGAGACCGGCCCAGTCCACCTTCTTCGCCACGTTGAGCGCCAGCGGCGCGCAGATGACGCCGAGGAACAGGCCGACGCCGAGCAGGAGCCACGGGGGCAGGGGCTTGCGGGTCTCGCGTCGCCGCTTGGTCGCCGCCCCGCGCTTGGGGGACGCGGCGTGGCGTTTTGGAGCCGTCGCTCGGGTTTTGGGAGTCGCCATCACATGCTCTCGGGAGCGTCGACGCCCAACAGGCTCAGTCCGTTGGCGAGCGTCTGGCGCACCGCCAAGACCAGCCGAAGCCGGGCCCGACGGACCGGGGCCTCGTCCGCGAGCACCACGATGGCGTTGTAGTACGAGTGAAACTCCTGCGCCAGCTCGCGCAGATAGACGGTCAGATGGTGGGGCTCGCGCTCCCGGGCCGAGCGCAGGATCAGGTCCGGGTAGCGTGACAGACGTTTTTGCAGAGCGCGCTCGCCCGCCTCGGTCAGGGGCGAAAGGTCGCAAGGCGCGTCGGGCACGTCGATATCCTCGTCTTCCGCCCGCTTGAGGATGCTGCAGATTCGCGCGTGCGCGTACTGCGCGTAGTAGACCGGGTTGTCCGCGCTTCGCTCGGCGGCGAGCCGCAAGTCGAAATCGAGATGTTGCCCCGACTTGCGCATGACGTAGAAGAACCGCGCCGCGTCTCGTCCGATTTCGCGCCGCAACGACTCTAGGGGCACGAACTCTCCCTCGCGCGTGGACATCGAGATTTTCCGCTCGCCCCGACGGAGGCTGGCGAACTGGACCAGCAGGACTTCCAGCCGATCCGGGTCGATCCCCAGCGCCTGGATGGCGGCGCGGATCCGCGCGGCGTAGCCGTGGTGATCGGCTCCCCAGATATTGATGACGGTGCCGTAGCCACGCGCCATCTTGTCGGCGTGGTATGCGATGTCGGTCGCGAAGTAGGTCCATCGCCCATCGCTTCTCTGGACGACCCGGTCCTTCTCGTCGCCGAACTCGCTCGAGCGGAACCACAGGGCGCTTTCCATCTCGTACAGGTGGCCGGCCTCCCGTAGCTGGCGGATCGTCCGCTCGACCGCGCCGCTGTCCAGCAACGCGCGCTCGGACCGCCATTGGTCGAAGCTCGCGCCGAAGTGGTCCAGATCGCGGCGGATGCGCTCGATCAGGGTATCGGTCGCGGTCGAGGCGAGCTCGGTCCACGCCGAATCGCTCAGGAAATCCCGCGCCCGCAGGATCAGGAAGTCCAAGCTCGCGTCGCGTCCGTCCTCGTCCGGGCCATCGTCCGGCGCGCCCGCCTGGATGTTCTCGAAAGAGGCGCGCCACTCCTCGCCTCGCTCGCGATGGCGGTCGGCCGCGATGTCCAGAATATAGTCTCCCCGGTAGCCCGCCTCGGGGAAGACGACCGGCTCGCCGCACAGTTCCAGATAGCGCAACCAGACGGAAAGCGCCAGGATGTCGATCTGCCGTCCGGCGTCATTGATGAAATATTCGCTCTCGACCGAGTGGCCGGCCGCTCTGAGGATCCGGGCGAGGCAGGAGCCGAGCGCCGCTCCGCGGCCATGCCCGACGTGCAGAGGGCCGGTCGGGTTGGCGGAGACGTACTCGATCAGGACGCGCTGCTCGCTGCCGGGAGGGCGGGCGCCGTAATTCGCGCCTCGCTCCAGGACGCGGTCCACCACCCCGGCCTTGGCTTCCGGCCGCAGCCGAAAGTTGAGGAATCCTGGGCCAGCCACCTCCACGGCCTGCACGTCCGGGTTCTCCGGGAGACGCGCGGCGATCCTCTCAGCCAGTTCCCGGGCGTCGACGTTCGCTTCTCGCGCCAAGATCAGAGCCAGGTTGCAGGCGTGGTCGCCGTGGCGCGGATCCTTGGTCGGCGTGACCTCGATGCGGTCTGGATTCGCGGCTGGCAATAGTCCCTGCTGGTGAAGGGCGCGCCAGGCCTGGGCCAAGTCAGCGGTGAGAGCGGCGGTCACGAGATCGGCTTGCGGGAACGCGCCGTCTCTTTCACGGAACGCTCGCGGAGTCCGCGGCGTGGAAGGGGGCGGTCACGGGGACAGCATTGTACCGGGTCCCACGCCGATTCCCGGATCCTCTCTTGGCGGATGTCCAGATTTCTCGGAGATGGCGACGCGGGGCTCTTTCTCGCCTCGCCGGTGGATCCGGTCGCGCGGTCATCGCGGCGCCGGATCCAGCAGGGAGGCCCAGTCGTGGCCGGGGTCGCCGATCACCAGAAAACTGGGGTTGACCAAGCTCGGTCCCGCGTTGTAGCGAAGCGGGCGCAGCCGCCAGTCGAGCGCCTGGCCTCCCGCCTCCTCCACGACGCATTGGGCCGCCGCCGTGTCCCATTCGTGAGTGGGGCCGTGGCGCGGATACAGGTCCAAGGAGCCTTCCGCGACCTGACAGCTCTTCAGCGAGCTCCCGACGCGCCTCTCCCGGTGCGGGCCCAGCCGCGTGAGGAGCCGCTGAGTTTCGGGGCGCGCGTGACGGAAGCTCGCCGCCACGATGGCGGATCCATCGGTGGGGAAGGGCCGGGCGCGGATGGCGACCGGGGGTTCTTCCGCCCGCGACCGCCAGGCGCCGCCACCGCGACGCGCGTGATAGAGGAGGTCCAGAGCCGGGGCGCCGACGACCCCTAGCACGGATCGTCGACGGTGAATCAGGGCGATGTTGACGGTGAATTCCCCGCTTCGCCGAAACAGCTCGCGGGTGCCGTCCAGAGGGTCGACCAGCCAGTACGTCTCCCAGTCCCGGCGGACTTTCCAGGCGGGAAGGACGGAAGCCTCTTCGGACAGAACCGGCCACCGCTCGTTCAGCGCCCGCAACCGCTCGACGATGCGCCGGTGGGCCTCCAGGTCGACCGTGGTGACCGGAGAGCGATCGGCCTTCTCGAAGATCTCGTAGCCCGCGCGGAGGGTGGCTAGGACGCGCGCGCCGGCCTCCTTGGCGATTCGCTTGGCCTCGGGCAGAAGTCGGGAGAGCTGTTCGGAATCCATTGGTCGAGTTCGCGCCCATCGTAGCAAATCGCGGCGGAAGGGAGTGTAGAATCCGGCGCGGAGCGCCATTACGCATGATCGACTGGGAGGCCATCGACACCGTCTTTCTGGACATGGACGGGACGTTGCTGGACCTGCGGTTCGATTCCCACTTCTGGTTTCACCATCTGCCGCGGCGCTTCGCCGAGGCGTACGGGATGGACGTTGCGGAAGCCCGGGCGAATCTGACCGCGCGCTACCGCGAGATCCGGGGCACGTTGCAGTGGTATTGCGCCGACTACTGGAGCGAGGAGCTGGGTCTGGACGTGGTCGCGCTGAAGCGGGAAATCCGCCATCGGGTGACGCGGATGCCCCGTATCGAGGAGTTTCTGGGACGGATCAACGACAGTCGCAGGCCCTGTTACCTCGTCACCAACTCGCACCCGAAGTTCGTCGACATCAAGCTGGAGGAATCCCAGATCCGTCCCTATTTCCGGAAGGTCATCAGCTCCCACGAGTTCCAGACGCCTAAGGAAAGCGCGGGATTCTGGAAGGCGTTGCGGGACGCGGTGCCGCACGAGCCGGCCCGCACGCTCATGGTGGACGACGACGTCGACGTTCTGGCGCACGCGAGAAGGGCGGGCATCGGCTGCCTGCTCACGGTCCGGCGTCCGGACAGCGGCCAGCCGGAGCGGAGGAGCCTGCCGTATCCCGCGATCCGGGACTTCTCGGAGATCATGCCGCCTAGCCCCGCTCCCATCGCTTGAAGCGCTTCTTGCAGTACGCGAGGAGACTCTCATAGTCCGGGAAGTACAGGTCGAAGCCCTCCTCGGCCGGCTGGTCGTACTCGCAGAAATCGTTGCGATGATCGCGGCAGATTTGCGGGCGGGCCTCGTAAATCCCGCAACGCCCGTCCTCCCGCAGGTGCGCGCAGGCGGTCTCGAACATCAGGGTCCAGCCGTCGGAGTCCTTGTAGGCGCTGACCCGGTCGTGCGAGACCTGCCAGAGCAGGTGCTCGTAGTCGTATTTGGACCGAGGCGTGTCGATCTCCTGGGTGACGTAGTGGCAGCACAGGGAGTTGGTGCAGAAGCCGCACTTGTTCTCCAAGGTGATCTCGACCCCCTCGGCGACCACCGGAATGGAGATCTCGGACATCAGGGGGCCTCCTGCGACCGCGTCCAGGAGAAGGAGCAGTCCAGCTCCGCTCGCACCCGGCACAGGCCGTTGACGCCATCCTCGATCATCAGCGACAGAGGGGTGCGCTTGCGGAACCGCCGATGCGGGGTGACCAGCCAGCGGGCCCCGATGCGGCTGTTGCGGGGAAACGATGTGCGCAGGGCGTCGGCGATGCCGACGATGTGCTCCGCGCGCGTCATCAGGGGCGGGTCGTTCGGCAGGGCCTCGCCGTGGCGGAAGCGCTCCAGCTGCGCGCCGCGGGTCTTCTCCGGCAACGCCAGAATGGCCACGATCTCGTCCGTGTTGAGGCGCCATTGGTCGAGCGCCGCCATGGCCTGGCGCGCCATCCGCTCCCGCGATTCCGACGTGGCGATCATGAGTCCAGCTTTCGCTTGGGCATCGGCGCGGTCGCCGCGGTTTTCGGCTCGTCCGCGTATCGGGGCCGCTCCTGGGTTGGGTTCCCGGCGGCCTCCATCAACTCTCGCTCCCGCGCGGAGATCAGCTCGAACGCTTTCCGTATGTCCTGAATGGTCTGGGGGGACAAGGGACTCTTCATGCCGGGAGGCGGCGTGACTTCCCGCACGATCTGTGCCAAAATCTTGCGCGTCATGACCAAAACTCGTTGTTCGACGGTGCGTTCCATAAGCGTCGCGCCTAGCGATTTTCGCCAGTATAGCAAGTGGCGGGAGCAGGGCTGAGGGAGATGCGCGAGAGTCAGGCGCTATTCGCCCCGGGACAACTGGTCGCGCACCGACTGTTCGGCTATCGGGGCGTGGTCTTCGACGTGGACCCGACGTTCCGGGGGAGCGACGAGTGGTACGAGCGCAACGCGCGGTCCCGCCCACCCCGGGACCGGCCCTGGTATCGGGTTCTGGTGGACGAGCGGCCGGTCGAGACGTACGTCGCGGAGCGCAACTTGGAGCGGGAGGAGGACCCGCGCCCGATCCGGCATCCGCTGGTCGACCAGATCTTCAGCGGATTCGAGGACGGACGGTACGTCCCGCGCGGGCGCCACAATTCAGACATCCTGACCTAATGATTATAGGATGACGCGCTATTCCTCGGTGGGCGGCTCGCCGGCGACGCGATAGACGAGCTGGAGGTCGGTTCCGGGGTAGCGGGTTTCGGTTCGATTGAGCTCGTCGAGCAGCGGGCGGAGGGCTCGCTCGGCGGCGGCGTTGGCGAAGCCGAGCAGCTCAACCTCAAGGACGCCGCGCTCCGGGTCGGGCCGGAGATGGGCGTCGGCCCGCATCAGGGCGGCGAGCGCTTTGCGCGCCAAGGGCTTCCGCCCCGGCGCCGCGACCGAGGCCGCCATCATGCGGGTCTCGGCGCGGTAGCAGATCATGCGGATGAGATCGGCGAACAGGCGCCGGGCGACCGGCAAGGCGTCGAGCCGCCGCTCTTTCGGGAGCTCCCCGGCGCGCACGTGGGCAGGCAGCCCGTCGCGGCGGAGCGTCTCTTCCTCAAGACGCTTCCGAAGCGCGCGCGCCTCGGCCTCAAGCCCGGTCGCGTCCGTTCCCCTCGCGCGCTTCCGGCGAGCCCGCGTCTCGACGGACTGAAGCCTCCGCTTGATCCGCTCGACTTCTTTCCGCGCCTCCCGCCGCTCGGGATTGACCACCCGGGTCTCCGGGTCGAGCGGCTCCACGGCATGCTCCGGCAAGGCGTCGAGCCGGAACTCCTCGCGCATGTATTTGAAGAAGTTCTCCTGCGACCAGCGCGAGAACATGGCGCCGGCGACCTCCTCGGTCGGCATGTCCGGGTGGGTCGTGATCAGCGCCGCCTGCCGCCCACTCTCCAGCAGGCGGCGGATCTCCCGAACCTGAAGGCCGTCGCGCAGCTCGACCCGGCGCTCGGCCAGCGAGACGGTCAGCGAGCCGCCTCTCCCGACCGGGCCGTGAACCGGAACCGCGCATGAGTGGAACTCGGCGCGCGGCCAGTCGTCCTCTCGGGAGCCCTTGCGCCAGGTCACGCAGGCGACGCCACGGCGCGCCAGGCGCGCGAACAGCTGCGGGCTCCAGCCCTCGCGGTCGAACGCCAGGGTGGCCATCGGGCGCCCGCCCTGGCGCAGGTCTGGCGCGGACGCGGGAACCTGACCCATCCGCTCCAGCTCGGGCAGGACGTCCTCCTCCAGGGCGCGCGTCAGCTTCGGGTCCAGCTTCTTATGCAGGCACAGCAGGGGCTTGCCGCCAAGGACGTTGACCCAGTAGCTGGCGGACGCCGGCAGACACAGCTTCTGGCGCGAGACGAAGCCCTTGGGCAAGCGCCCCTTTCGTCCGTGGTAGACCTTGACGTGGCCGTCCACGGCCAAGGTCATCCAGTCGTCGCGCTCGTCCTCCATCCAGGCGCGCGCCAGGGCGCTCTGCCAAGCGTGGACGGTCTCCTCGGCATCGGTGATCAGGGCCGTCTTCCGGCGCAGGGTCTTGACCTCGGGGCAGCGGTCGAGTCCGAGCGGGAGGCCCCACTCTCCGGGCGCCTGGTGGCGCAGGGCCTCGGGGGCGCGGGCGCGGGAGAGGGTCAGGAAGGCGCAGGTGAGCAGCACGGCGGACAGTCCGTAGTAGCCGTCGGGCAGGCGGAGCATGCGGCGGGCGGGCTCCAGCAGTCCTTCCCGGAGCAGGGCGGGAAGGGCGGCGAGGACGCCGCCGCCGGCGACCGAGCGGGCCGGGCGGTCGAAGCGGGGCGCGGCCTCGGCCAGCGTTCCGGCGGCGGCGAGCCGCCGGCGCTCGTCGTCGTGGCAGGCGCGCCCGCGCGCCGGCTTACGGTCTCGCTCCGCGCGCTCGGAGCGCTCGGACGCCCCCGGGTCGGGCGCCGGCTTGTGGATGACCCCGGCGCGCAGGTTCTCGTAGAACGTGCTGATCGGGATGCCGAGGGCCGCCGCGCACGCGCCGCGGGTCTCCCCCTCGGCCAGCATGCGCTCGGCGCGGCGCGCCTTCTCCGGGGTCACCACGCTGCGCCGCCGCCCGGCCCCGGGCCGAAGCGTCGGCTCCCGGAACGCCGCCTCGCCCCGCTCGCGAAGCTTCCGCGCCGCCCGCGTGACCGTCGAGCGCGATAGGTCGAAGGCGCGCGCCAGATCGCCCTCTGGCACCCGGTTGGCCAGGCGTAGCTTCGCCACCCGCAGCAACCGGGATTTCCGGTCTCCGGCGAGATGGAAGTCGATCGGCTGGAGACCGGAGAAGTACCAGACGATGTCGTCGATGACGGCCCACGAGAGGGAGCCGCTGATGGGGGTGGCCTCGGTCGGGCTGAGGGGAAGTCCGGACACGCGATCTCCTACATTATGCGTCATAATAATATTATATCACGAGACCGGGAAAAACGCCAGCGCGCGCCGACCCGGAACGCCAGAGAAAACAGGAAAATCAAGGCGGTTCGAGGGGCCGCCCGCCCGCGATATCAGACTACCAGGTCAGGATGTCTGCAATTAGGCGCGGCCGAGCGCGCGCGGACGCCAGAGGCGAGAATTGACTCGCGGGGGGCGTTCGGTAGACTCGAGACGTCCGGGATGCGCGCGCGGAGGAACGTCATGCGCGACGGGATCTGGCCTGGCGTCTTGTGGGCGTGCGTGGCTTGCGCGCTGGCGGTGCCGTGCGCGATGGCGACGAATGGCTATTTCGCGCACGGATACGGGACGAAAAGCAAGGGTATGGCGGGCGCGGGGGTGATGCTTCCGCAAGACGCGATCGCGGCGGCGACGAATCCCGCGGGAATGGTCCATCTAGGACGAAGACTCGACGCGGGCTTGGCCATTTTCAGCCCCCGGCAGGCCTACGAGAAGGGCGCGAGCGCGGCGAATGGCCCGGGCGTCGCTTTCACGGTGGGGCCCAACGACATGGACAGCGACCGCGACTGCTTTCCGGTCCCCCCAGTCGGCTACAACCACCCGTTGGACGAGCGAAGCTCGCTGGGCATCACCCTGTACGCGAATGGCGGGATGAACACGGTGTGGAACGAGGGAATCGCCACGTTCGACCCGGATGGCTCCGGGCCCAAGCCTGTCCAGAGCTTTCCAGGGACGTATGGAGGGGCGTCGCCGGCGTGGATCTGACCCAGCTGTTCCTGGTGATCATCTACTCGCGGAAGGTCGGCGAGCGACTTTCGCTGGGCGTGAGCCCGGTACTGGCGGTCCAGGCGTTCCGAGGGAAGGGGCTTTCCGCGTTCACCGGGTATACCGAGGATGTCGCGCGAAGCGACGGAGAGAAGTGGCCCGACGGTCTCACCGACAAGGGCCGGGATTTCTCGTTCGGCTACGGAGCGAGGGTGGGAATGCTGTGGAGCCCGGTCTCGTATCTGGACATCGGCTTGGCGTATCAGTCGCGGATGTTCATGACCGAGCTCGACGACTACGCGAGTTTGTTCGCCGAGGACGGGGATTTCGACATTCCACCCTCGATGACGGCTGGCTTCGCCCTGAAATCATCAAGCGGTCTGGTCTTGGTCTTCGATTTCCAGAAAATCTGGTACGGCGAGATCGATTCGGTGGCGAATCCGGTCTCGAACGTCTTCCGCTGTCCGACGCTGGGCGGGGACGACCGGAAAGCCGCCTCGGGGGCGACCATGGAGCGGGGTTCGGCTGGGAGGATATGAATGTGTACAGGATCGGCGCGCGGTACGCGATCTCTCCGGACCTGACGCTTCGCGTGGGCGCGAGCTTCGCCGAGCACCCCATTCCGCGCGACGAGACGTTGCTGAACATCTTGGCACCGGCGGTCGTGGAGAACCACTACACCATCGGCCTGGCCAAAAAATTGTCCGGTGATCGGGAGATCAGCGCCGCCTTCATGTACTCTCCGACGGAGCGGCAAAGAGGCCCGAATCCGTTCGATCCCTCGCAAATGATCGAGATCGAGATCTATCAATTCGATCTCGAGATCAGCTTCTCGCAAGAATTTTGAAGGGCGCGGGCCGGACCTCGATCGAAGGATGCCCACGAGGCTCTTGACGAGGTTGCGGAGAGAGATCTGGTGGCCAGGGACGGAATCGAACCGCCGACACGGGGATTTTCAGTCCCCTGCTCTACCGACTGAGCTACCTGGCCTTTGGTCCGGGGCCGCTAGCCGGAGCGTGGCATTATACAGGGCGCGCTCGGCGGTGGCGATTCGGCGCGATTATTTTGGTTTGGAAGCGCGCGGGCGCTGGGGGTATAATGCGCGGCCATCCGAGATTGATCCTTGAAAAGGGACGAATAATGACCAAGAACCTGTCCGTTTCCGAGATTCGCGCCGCGTTTCGCGTCGCCTCGTCGTCTTCCCGCGTAGGGGGGGGGGGGGGGGGGGGGGGCATAGCCTCCGTTTCCTGACCGTTCTGGCCGGATTGACGGCCGTTCTCTCCATTCCGCTGATTCCGCACTCCGCCATGGCGGCGGACACGGGAAACTGCGGCGACCTTCCCAGCGGCTCGGGCGCCGCCGAAGTCACTTGCGACGACCCGACCTACACCAAGGCCGACGGCCCGCCGATCGGATACGATCTCGCCGCGCCAGGCCGGAGCGTGACGCTGACGGTCCAGCCTTCCGGGGCGGGCACGGTCACCATCACGTCCAGTGGAATACCCAGTGGCGCGAGCGACGCTCGGCCGGGGATCGTCCTGAGCGGGCCCGGCGCCCTGAAGAAAGTCGTTCTCGATGGGCGGGTCCGCATTGAGAGCGGGGCGACCCGGAGGCTCGTGACGGGGCTGTCCACGACGGTCACGCGCATCGGGAAGGCCATTGATTCGAGGGACCGCGGGGCGGGGCTCAACCACGGCGTCTACGTGAAGCACTTGGGAAGCGACGCCGACGCTCAGAAGGACCGCGCCGAGGTGATGGTGGGAGACGAGGCGCGGATCGGAACCGAGGACAAACCGATGGGCGGGTACGGCGTTCTAGCGTACTTTCAGCATGACACGGACATCAGCGTGACGAACGCGGGCGAGATTTACGGGACGTATGCCGGGATACTGGCGCATCGCTCGGGCGGGGGCGACACCGTGATCAAGACGGCGAAGAATAGCGTGACCTCGCAAGGGATCCGGGCGTCGGCGGGGAATCTCCAGGACGAGGGTCTGGAAGAGCGCTGGCTTAGGGATGTTTGGATAGCCCCGGGCTCGTCTTCTGGCGGCGGTGACATCACGATCGTCCATGAGGGCAAGATCGTGGTTCAGAGCCATCCGCTCCGCTATCTGAAAATGGCGAATCCGACGGAGAGCGGGCATGTGGAAACTCGAAGCGCGTACGCGCGCGCCGGGATTCACGTGTTTCACGAGGACAAGAGCGCTCCGGCCGCGGACGGGCAGGCCAGCAGCGAGGTCTCGATCACGTCGAGCGGCGACATCGAGGTCGTGACGGACCCGGGCGTCGCGCCCTATTGGTGGAC
Source organism: uncultured candidatus Poriferisulfidus sp. (assembly GCA_965116025.1). Taxonomy (GTDB): domain Bacteria; phylum Pseudomonadota; class Gammaproteobacteria; order Poriferisulfidales; family Poriferisulfidaceae; genus Poriferisulfidus. The sequence continues at coordinate 416,545 of OZ220480.1, read as the reverse complement.
GGAAGGCATTCGAGTCACGACGAAAGGGGACGACGATTCCGTGGTTCCGGTCACGATCAACGTGACGGGAGGGAGCCTCATGGGGGGCGGATTGAACGGCCACGGGATCAAAATTCATCATGAGCATAACGGGGGTCTCGTCAAGGTGGATCTGGCGGGCGCGATCACCCGGACGGGCACAGCTGGCGAAGGTGGCGATGGCATCCATGCGTATCGGTTCCGACCGACCAAACCGGCGGCCGTCGTGAAACCCAGCGGCATTGAGGTGACGCTGAAGTCCGGGGCGCGGATCGGCGTGGAGGGAGACGAGCCGACCGTGGGTCGGCATGGCGTGCTCGTCCAGCAGCAAATCTACGGGGGAGCGATCCGGGTGACGGTATCCGAGGGAGCGATGATCGGGACCGCGGGGACTCCGGTTGGCGGACACGGCGTGTTCACTAATGTGGTCAATTCTACTGACGAGACTGATATCACGGTCACCAACGAAGGCTTCATCCACGCGAAGGGCTCGGGGGTGGCCGCTCTGCATCGCGGCTGGGGCGACGTGGTCGCGAAGCACTTGAAGGGCGAGATCGTCGCGGGCGACGCGCTCGATATCTTGGACAGTGACGTGGATTCCATAACGGAGTCTGAAAAGATGGAATTGGCGGACCTGAAAGGCAGGACCGCCGGCATCCTCGCCGTTCATGGGAGTTCGCGGCCCCAGGCGGCTTCCGACGAGACGGCGGTCGACTCTCAAGCCCCCTCCACCTACGAGGCCAAGATCGGGAAGATCGAGATCACGTCGAAAGGGAGCGTCACGTCGAAGGGCGACGGCATTCTCGCCTATGTGAAAGACTTGAACGACGCGGAGGGGGTACAGGACATCGAGATGATCGTCCCGATCAAGATCGACGTGGCTGGCGGAACGATCATGGCGGACGGGCATGGCGTGCACGCGGAGACGGCCACCACCTACGAGGACGAGGACGCGCCGAAAGCCGGGAAGATCAGCGTCACGGTAGGGGAGATGGCGACGATCCGGGCCAAGAAGGACGGGGTGCATGTCAAGGGCATGCGGACCTTCGCGGAAGATCACGCTACCCGGGCGGGGCACTACGACCAGACGGTCACCATCAACGGCAAGGTGATGGGCGGCGGCGGCGAGCACGCCGGCGTTCGGATGGTGAACGGCGGGACGCTGATGATCGGGCCGAAGGCGGAGATCGGCGCGACGTCGGGGATCGCGGTGAGCGCGGACAAGGCGCTGCATGTCACCCTGAAGGAGAACGAGCATGGGCAGATCGCTTTCGTCATGGGGAAATTCCTGAACAGTGGAAAGGACGCGCCGAACGTCTTCCAGCGGGAGTTGATGGCCGGCGCGAAGAAGATGATCGCCGTGGGGGACGCGGTGAAGGCGACGTCGGGGAAGACGGGGACGCATGGGGTGTACGACGCGGTGTTCGAGCGGATGGTCACGCTGAGGTCGATCACGGGCGGGCATCAGTTCCAGGTGGACTCCGAGAAGGAGATCAGCCGGACGTACCATGCCCGGGCTCGGGTGTACGAGGCGCTGCCGTCGGTGCTGCTGGAGATGAGCGCGCCGGGCGGTCGTCAGGCGCGTTTGTCGGCGACGCGGGACGGCGGGGGCGCGTGGGCGCGGGTGTTGGCGAGCGACGGCGAGCGGGAGGTGGAGACATCCACGACCGAGATGGACGATGCGGGTCGCGCGCTGTCTTGGGATTTCGAGCGCTGGGGCGTGGAGACGGGCATCGTCGTTCCTACGGACGCGCCGGGGCTGATGCTGGGCGTGAGCGCGCACTACCGCGACGGCGAGGCGGACGTCGCGCGGGGCGGGAAGATCGAGGTCTCGGGCGTGGGCGTCGGGGCATCGGCGACTTGGCGGGGGGAGGACGGCTGGTACGCGGACGGGGAGCTCTCGTACACGCGTTTCGAGGATGTCGACCTGAGCTCGGAGACTCGGGGGATGGTGGCGTCCGGTCTGGACGGAGAGGGTCACGCGGTCGGCGTGGAGGTCGGCAGGCGCATGGAGATGGACGGCTTCGCGCTGATCCCGCGCGGAGGATTGACGTGGACATGGGTGGATGTCGACGACTTCGCCGACGTTTCGGGCGTTGCTGGAAGCGGTCGGGTGTCGTTTCGCTCGGAGGACAGCGCGCGGGCGCGTATCGGGGTACTGTTGGAGAACGGCGAGACGTACGCCTCATTGGACGTGGAGCGCGAGCTGTCGGAGAGCCGGGACGTGATGGCTTCGGGGTCGCGGCTGCGCTCGGAGGTGGAGTCCACGTGGGCGCGTTTGGGCAGCGGGGGCGTGATGGTCTTGGACGCGCAAGGGGAGTCGACGCTATCGGGTGACGCTCACTACGCGGCGTCGGACGGCGACAATCACGATTACGGCGCGAGCGTCCTGCTGAAGGTTCGCTTCTGACCGACTTGTGATCGCGGCCGGCCTCGGCGCGAAACTGATCCGACGAGTCCGGAAGTTGTGGGTGGGCTTCCGGAGGGATCACGTGCTGGATGTCAGGAGCGTGTCGCGCCGAATATCTGGTCTTCCGGCTTGGGACACGTTCTGACCGCTCGAAGCTGGCGCTTTCAGGGAAAAGACGGGCCATTTGGAAGACGCGGCTCGCGTAGGCGCGCGAGAGGCCAAGCTACGCTCTACGAGAATCGGGTGGAATCCGAGTTTTTCTCGCGAAAATCTACCCGAGCCGTCCTCGGCCGCCCCAAATACCTACCCGCATTTCCTAGCGCGTCCGTGAAGGCGAGAAACCATCTAGGAATTTCCTCAAAATCGGCGTTAGCTCGGAAATTGAGAATCCTCCCGTGGGATGGGTGTCGGCATGAGCGAAGTCGAGCTGACCGCGAAGTTTTTCCCAAGAGGGCCTCCAGCTGGCACCGCGCCGCGAGGGTCGCCGACCGGAACCGGATGCCGCCGGACAGGCGGGGACTAGCGCTGGGCTAGGCCGTCCAGGCCTCACGCCCGAGTCAGGCGCGAGTGCATCTCCTCGGTGGCCGCGATCAGGGCGGTGGTGATGCCCTGCTCTCGGGCCGAGTGCCCCGCTTCGGCAATTAGGTCCAGGCGCGACCCGGGCCAGGCGCGATGCAGCGCGAAAGCCTGATCGATGGGGCAGACGATATCGTAGCGTCCATGCACCAGAATTCCCGGAACCCCCGTCAGTTTCCCGATTCGCTTCAGCAACTGGTTCTCTGGCAGGAAGATTCGGTTGACGAAGTAGTGGCACTCCACGCGCGCCAGACCGAGCGCCATGTGCGGGTCGCTGAACGCCTCCACGACCCGGGCGTCGTGCTGCAGATTCGAGCAGCGCGCCTCCCAGAGCGCCCAGGCCTTGGCCGCCTTCATGCGGATCAGCTCGTCAGGCCCGGTCAGTCGGTGGTGGTAGGCCCGCATCAGGTCGCCGCGCTCCGCTTCCGGTATGGGCTCCAAGAAGTCCCGCCAGTAATCGGGGAAGATATTGTCCGCGCCTTCCTGGTAGAACCAAAGGAGGTCGCGCCGCCGGCACAGGAAGATGCCGCGCAAGATCAGGCCCAGCGCGCGTTTCGGGTGGCTCTGGGCGTAGGCCAGCCCGAGGGTGGAGCCCCAGGAGCCGCCGAACACGAGCCACCGGTCGATTCCCAGCTCCTCGCGGATCTTCTCGATGTCCTCGACTAGATGAGCCGTGGTGTTGTCGGTCAAGTCCGCGTGGGGCGTCGAGCGTCCGGCGCCGCGCTGGTCGAACAGCACGATTCGGTATTTCTCCGGATCGAAGAACTGGCGATGGTAGTCCTCGCAACCTGCGCCCGGGCCGCCGTGCAGGAACACCACCGGCACGCCCTCTGGACTGCCGCACTCCTCCACATGCAATGCATGTCGCCCGTCGACCTGCAGGCGACGGGTCGAATAGGGGCGGATCGCGGGGTAGAGCATCGGGGTGGGTGAGCGCCGCTCATTCTATAACGGCGTTCCCGCGGGGGCGGGGCTGGACGCGGATACGCTAATCGATGAGTGGATGGCACGCGCGGTTCATAAAGCCAGTTTCAAGGTTGCTTATTCCAAGTTTTCCTAGCGCGGATTCCCGGTCGGGATAGTCTGCTACACTAGCACCGGCCTCGCGGAGCGCGTCTAAATTAGTATGGCGAAATACAAAGACTTGACGATCACGGACAGCGAAGCCAGTAACGCGGTGATCACCGAGTGCCGGGAAGGCGTGAGCGTCACGCTTATGGGCGTGAGCGCGGACGAGTTGGTCGAGTCCGATTTTGACTTCTTGGGATGATGGGCGGCAAGCACGACGACGTTATTCAATTTCGGGAAGATCCCGAAGACTCGCCCAGTCTGGTGGGGAATGGCGAGGCATCGAGAGTGCAAGTTCTGCATCGGTGCTGGCGCGCGGGGGAGCAGCTCAAGCCTGCTGAGCACGACCTGCTGCTCACGCACGCGGACGGCACGATTGGTGCCTGCGACAATCGCTGGCGCTAGGTCGCAAGCTGGCCACGTTGTAGGTATGATGCGGAAACTGCGGCATTGGGCGATAATATTGCTGTGCCTGTACGCTCCGATCCTCGCGGTGTTCGCGTGGCTCGCGTATCTGATAACGGACGTTTTGTATGGCGCGTAGGGCGCGACTCTAGACTCTAAATGACCAAAGAGGACGGAAGACTCATGGCCGCCCGTTCCATGGCCCCGTGCTGGCCGACACCGCGTTCCGGCTAGGACGAATCCCGCCTCGATCAATCCCGGGAAGTCCAGCCTATACCCGCCGCGCGGGGACCAGAGTTTCGTGCTCGATTCGCGTTTTTCCCTGTTTCTGCTACGGCTTCTCTCGCTGGCGCCGTTGCCCCTGTCGCGCCTTTTGGGTGGCCTCGCGGGGCTCTGGCTCGGCTACGTGCCGGGTCGCCGGCTCGAAATCTGCTTGGCGAATCTACGTCTCTGCTACCCGGAGAAAAGCGATGCCTGGCGCTGGAGCGTGGCGCGCAAGAGTCTGATCCATGAGGCCCGCACCCTGCTGGAGATGCCGCGCCTGTGGCGCCTGTCGCCGGCGCGGATCGAGTCTCTCGCGGTTCGGGTGACGGGGCTGGATTTGCTGGAGCGGGCCCGGGCGAGCGGCAAGGGAATCGTTCTGGTGACGCCGCATTTCGGGAATTGGGAATTCAGCGGCCTGTACCTGACCGGGCATGTCGCCATGCGCAGCATGTACCGGCCGCTGAGGCACCGCAGGATCGATGGCTTCGTCCGCCAGGGACGGCAGCACACCGGCGCGGTTCTGGTTCCCGCGGACCGCGGCGGCGTGCGCATGCTCTTGCAGGCGCTTCGGGAGGGGCGCGCGGTCGGCATCTTGCCGGACCACGTCCCGCGCCGGAAGGAGGACGGCGTGATGGCGCCGTTCTTCGGGGTGCTGGCGAACACGGGCGGTCTGGCCGCCCGTCTGGCGCGGCGGCAGGATGTCGTCGCGCTCATGATTCAGTCGAGCCGCCGCCGCGGTGGGTTCCATGTCACGTTCCGCGCGGCCGACCCGCGCGTCTACTCCCCGGATCGGGAGGAGGCCGCGGCCGGGATCAACGCCATGGTGGAGACGGCCATTGCCGAGGACGTGACCCAGTACTGGTGGAGCTACCCGCGCTTTCGCAAGCGGCTGGTTCCTCCCGAATCGCTGTATCGATAAGCGTTTCCGCCGCGTTTCAGGAAGCGGAGACTCGTCGCGCTATCGGCGCCAGAACGCCGGTGTCAGGATCACCAGCAGGGTGAAGACCTCCAGGCGCCCGAACACCATGCTGGCGCACAGCAGCCACTTGCCGAAGTCGCTCACCGAGGCGTAGTTCTGGCTGACCTCTCCGAGTCCGGGCCCTAGGTTGTTGAGGGTGGCGGCCACCGCCGAGAACGCGCTGACTTGGTCCAGCCCGGTCATCATCAGCAGCAGAAACAGCGCGGTGAAGGTCGTGATGTAGGCGGCGAAGAATCCCCAGACCGACTGCAGGGCGCTTTGCGGCATCACGCGGTCTCCGATCCGGACCGTGACCTGCACGGAGGGGTGGATGATCCGGTACAGTTCCTTGCCGCCGTGCTTGACCATCAGCAAGAATCGGATCACCTTCATCCCGCCGCCAGTGGAGCCGACGCATCCGCCGATGAAGCTGGCGAGCAAGAGCAGCGTGGACGCGAACGCGGGCCAGTGGTCGTATCCGGTCGTGGCGTATCCGGTGGTGGTGGCGATGGACACGGCTTGGAAGAGTCCGTGGCGCGCGGTCTCGAGCGGGTCTTCGGAGAAGGACGTGGCCCAAAGATAGCCGACGCAGATGATGGCCACCGTGGCCAGCACCGTGATATAGGCGCGGAATTCCCCGTTTTGGAGGTACGGTTGGAGGCCGCGCCGGCTCAGCGCCAGATAATGCAGCCCGAAATTCGCCCCGGCCAAGATCATGAAGATGATCGCGGTCGCCTCGATCAGAACGCTGTCGAAGTGTCCAAGGCTGGCGTCGTGGGTGGAGAAGCCTCCGATGGCGACGGTGGAGAGCGCGTGGCAGACGGCGTCGAACGGGCTCATGCCGGCTCCCCAGTACGCGAGTCCGCAGGCGAGGGTCAGGCCGGAATACAGATACAGCAGCACCTTGGCGGTCTCGGCGATGCGCGGGGTTAGACGCCGCTCGGCTAGGGAGTGCGGAGCTTCCGCCTGGTACAGTTGCACGCCCCCCATGCCGACCAGAGGCAGGATGGCGACCGCAAGCACGATGATGCCGAGGCCGCCGACCCACTGCAGGAGCTGGCGGTAGAACAGGATGGACGGAGGCATACCGTCCAGACCCGACAGCGCCGTCGCGCCGGTGGTGGTTAGCCCCGAGACCGCCTCGAACACGGCGTCGGTTCCGCTGAGTCGCAGAGAAGGCGAGATGTACAGGGGAATGGACCCGGCCAGCCCCAGACCGATCCAGAACAGAGAGACGACCACGAAGCCGTCGCGCAGTCGCAGAGGTTGCCGGCGCGGGGCCCGGCGCGCGGCTTGGACCCACAGGGCGATGCCTAGGAGGGACAGCAGGAAGAACGTGTATAGGAACGAGAACGCCTCGCCGTCGTCCAGCGCCAGGCTCAGCGCCAAGGGAGGCAGCATTCCGAGACTGAAAACGGTCAGCAGGTAGCCGAGCAGGCGCTGGACGACCCGGTACTGGATCGGCATGGGTCAGAAAAACGTGGCGCTGACCTGGAACAGGCGCTCGACGTCCTTCAGGTATCGCTTGTCGCTGATGAACAGGATGACGCGATCATCTGGCTGAATCGCGCTGAGCGCGTTCGGCAGAATCATCTCGCCGCCGCGGACCAGCGCGATGATGGCGGCGCCAGCTGGAAGGTCGAGCTCTCCGATCGGCTTGCCGATCGCCGCGGCCGTGCGGTGGGCCTTGGCCTCCAGAGCCTCGGCGCGTCCGCGCCGCAGCGAGTGCACCGCGAGCACGTCTCCCTGGCGAATGTGCGTCAGCAGCTCGCTCAACGTGGCCTGCTGGGGAGAGACCGCGATATCGATGGAGCGCTCGATCAGGTCGAGGTAGATCGGCCGGTCAATCAGGGCGATCGTGGTGGACGCCCCCATGCGCTTGGCCTGCATGGCCGACAGAATATTGGCTTCCTCGTTGTTGGTCAGCGCGCAGAAAACGTCCATGTCCCGGATGTTCTCGTCGAGCAGCAGCTTGTCGTCGGTCGCGTTGCCCTGCAGCACCGTGGCCCGGGACAGCTGCTCCGACAGATAGCGGGCGCGGTGCTCGTCGTGCTCGATGATCTTGACGTGGCAGACCGACTCCAGCCGCGCGGCCACGCCGTGGCCGACGTTGCCGCCGCCGGCGATGACGATGTGGCGGCTCCGACCGACCCGGACGCGCAATTTCTTGACGACCGCGCCGAGCTGCTCCGCGCGCGCGAGAACGAAGATCTCGTCGTGCGCCTTGAGGCGCAACTCGGGCTCCGGCTTCAGGAGTCGCTGGTCCCGGTAGACGGCGGCCACGCGCAGCTGGATGTCCGGAAGGCTGTGGCGCAGGTCGAGCAGGCTGCGCCCGGCGGCCTCGGCGCCGGGGGAGACGCGCACCATAGCGAGCTTCACCAGACCGTCGGCGAACTCGAACACCTGCAGAGGGCCGGGATGGCGGATCAGTTGCTCGACGTTGCGCGCCGCGATCTGCTCCGGACTGATCAGAACGTCGATGGGCAGGGACTCCGTCATGAACAGATCGCCCTGCGTCAGGTACTCCGAGGCCCGCACCCGGGCGATCCGCTGGGGCGTGTTGAACAGGCTGTAGGCGACTTGGCAGGCGATCATGTTGACCTCGTCGCTGCGGGTCAGCGCGACCAGCATGTCGGCATCCTCGGCGCCGGCCTGCCGCAGAATGTTGGGGTGCGCCCCGTTGCCGCAGATGGCGCGCAGGTCCACGTGGCTGGAGACGGCGCTCAGGCTGCTCTCCTCCAGGTCCACCAGCGTGATCTCGCTGTTTTCCTGAGCCAGTCCGACCGCCAGCGAGCTACCGATCCGGCCCGCCCCGAGAATGATGATCTTCATGTGTCGGGAGAGAGGGTCAGTTCCCGCTCAGGAAGAGGAGTCCCCTGGCCGCTCGATACCGAGGCTACGCAGTTTCCGATACAGATAGGTGCGCTCCATGCTGGTGCTGGCGGACAGGCGGCTGATACTGCCACCGCAGCGCTCGATCTGGAATTGGTAGTACATCCGCTCGAACCGCGCGCGGGCCTCTCGATAGGGCAGATCCACCAGATCCTCCATCTCTTTGGGGAGAGCGTCGTCGGATGGGGCCGGGCGCAGCAGGCTCCGGGTTCGCTCCCGGCTGATCTCGCTCTCCTCGCCGCTGATCAGCAGCTGATAGACGACGCGGCGCAACTCGTGGGCGTTGTCCGGCCAGTCGTGCTGGCGCAGCAATTCCAGCACGTCGGGCGGAAAGCTTCGCATGCTAAGGTTGTCCCGCGCGCAATAGCGGGTGGTGTAATGCTCGACCAGTTGCGGGATGTCCTGGGCGCGCTCGCGCAATGGCGGGAGGGTCAGTGTGTGAGGCGCCAGCCGGGCGTACAGGGCGGGGTCCAGCGTCTTCGCCGCCAAGGCCGTCTCGGGCCTCTGGTGCAGGGTGGCGAGGAGTTGCGCGTCGATGGGGGTGGCCGTGCCGTCCTCCAGCAGGAGGTGGCGGTTCTCGAGCACGGAGAGCAGGCGCCGCTGAGTCGTGATCGCCAATTGGTCCAGCGGATCGATCAGCAGGGTGCCGCCATGCGCCTCGAGCAGCAGGGGGGCGTCGTGGCCCAGCGACCTCTCGAACAGTCCCTGATCCAGATTCTGCCCGCTGGCGACGACGACCTGCCAGTGGTGGCGGGCGCCGTTGTGGTGGATGTAGTTGGCGAGCGCCAGGAACTCGCTGCCGGGCTCGCCCAGGATCAGGGCCGGATCCCCGCTGTTGCCAAGCGCTTTCGCCCGTTCTCGCAAGCGGCGGATCTCTGGGCTGTCGCCGATGAGCCGCTCCGCGGCCGCCGTGTCCTCGAACAGGTTCTGGTTTTGTCGGCGAAGCCGGTGGGTCTCCAGAGCCCGCGCGACGCTTAGCAGCAGCTTGTCCATCGCGAAGGGCTTCTCCAGATAATGCCAGGCCCCGAGCCGGGTGGCCTCCAGCGCGGTCTCGACGTTGCCGTGTCCGGACATCATGAGAATCGGGAACTCCAGGCTGTCGTCGTGGAGCCAGGACCGTAGCAGGCTCATCCCGTCCTCGCCCGGCATCCAGATATCCAGCAACGCCAGGTCCACCGACTGTCGCCTCGCGGTCTCCCGGGCGACGGCGGCGGAGGGGGCCTGCAGGACCTGATAGCCCTGGTCGGAAAGGATATCCTGGATTTGGGTCCGAATGTCGGATTCGTCATCGACGATCAGGATGGATTCCCGATTCATGCCGCCATCTCTCTCTCAGGCTCACGTCTCGTCATCAGAAGAGACTCGTCTGGCTCAGATCTTCCCGCGATGCCGCGTCGAACTCGATTTCCACGCACCCGCCTCCGTCCGGGTCATTGTATACGCGAATCCGTCCTTGATGATCTTCCGTGACGCGGAACACGACGGCGAGCCCCAGGCCATGCCCGCTGGTCTTGGTGGTGACGTACGGCTCCAGAGCCCGGCCGAGGATTTCTGGCGCGAAGCCGGGGCCGGAGTCGCGCACCTTCAGCGTCACCACGCCCTTTCGCGCTCGGGTGCTCAGGATGATCGACCCTTTAGCCTGCCGCTCCTGCGCTTCCCGGGCGTTCTTGATCAGGTTATGCAGCAACTGGCGCATTCGGTCCGGGTCGCCCCGGATCCAGGCCGGGGCGTGGCTCAGATCGGCGTGGATGGAGATTCGCGCGCGGTCGCTCATGTACAGATCGAGGACCTCCCTGCTCAAAGCGTTCAGATCCATCCTCTCGGGCGTGAAGCGCGCGGCGGCATGCTCGCGAAACTCGTCGATCATGGTATTCATCGATTCCACCTGGCGCACGATGGTTCGCGTGGAGCGCAGCAGGATCTCGGAGTCTTTCGCGGCGAGGAGCGGCTGGAGGCGGCTCCGCATTCGTTCGGCCGAGAGGCGGATGGGGGTCAGCGGATTCTTGATCTCGTGCGCCATTCGCCGGGCCACCTCGCCCCAGGCCGCCTGCCGCTGCGCCTGCCGCAGGTCCGTGATGTCCTCAAACACCACTATGTAGCCGGCCTCGTTCGGCAGTCGCGCGCCATGGCAATGCAGAATCTTGAGCTCGTCGTCGATCTGCACTTGCTCCCCGAGGTCGTCGTCGCTATGCTGTTGGCGGTCCATCAAATCCCACAGCGGCTCCAGCCGGGGATGCTCCTGGCGCGGGAGACCGAGGGGCTTCTTGAGGTATCGCCCGATCTCCAGTTCCAGAATCGAGCTAACGGCGTGGTTGACGGTGACCACCTCGCCGCGATCATTGACGCTGATGACTCCGGAAGACAGATGCTCCAGCACCGTATGCAGGTAGGCGTGCTGGCGCTCGATCAGCAGGCGGCGGGTCTCCGCCACGTACCGGGCGTTGGCCAGGCGCTCGATCATGCCGTTGTAAGAGCGCGTCATCTGGCCGAGCTCGTCGCGCCGCCCGGCCGGAAGACGCTGGCTGTACTCGCCCGCCGCCACGGCCTCGATGCCTCGCGAGAGTTCCGCGATCGGGGAGAGGATGCGTTGCGCGGAATAAAGGGCCGCCCATATCGCGAACAGCAGTCCCAGCAGGACCGCCAGGGACATCGCGAAGGTGAGGTTGTATTTCAGGGGGCCCCGAAGCTCCAGAAGCAACCGATACGTGTCGGACGCCTTCTCGACGCTGTCGGTCAGGCCCAGCATGTATTCGGACACCGGGTACAGGATTTGCAGCGTCAGGGGCAACTCCTGGTTCATCAGGGGCATTTCCCGACTCAGGGACAATGGCGAATCCTCGGTGGCCAGAGGCAGTTCCTGGACCAGCGACGGGACCTGAACCAGGACGCGGACGATGGGGCCGTGCTCCGGGTGCTCTTCCTGCGCCATGTAAACGCCGCTTTCCCGCAACAGCTGGAGCTGGGCCTCGCCTGGCAGGTCTGGAAGAATGTCCGGAACCTCTCCTTGGGAGGCGACGATCTTATTGCTGGAATCCAGCAGGGTCGCCTCCAGCGCCCCGGTCTGGACCACCAGGTCGTTCATGCGCACGACCATGGTCTCGGGGTCGCCCACGTCCGCTGGCTCTCGCAACAGACGCTCCACCTGGCCGCGGCGCTCCCGCATCTGCATGTCGATGGACGTTCGGCTCAACTCCATCGCCTTGCCCAAGGTATCGTCGACTCCCACGTCGAACCAGCTGTCGATTCCGCTGGAGATCAGCCAGACCGAGAAGCCGAACACCATCGCGGTCGGGATCAGCGTGAAGCCGGCGAACATGGCCGTCATGCGCAACGATAGGCGCGAGCCGGCCTCGCGCAGGCGCAGCCTGCGGATCAAGCCGGAAAGGCTGAGCCCGATCAGCGCCAGAAGCGCCAGGGCCAGCGCGCCGTTGAAACCGGCCACCCACCACTGCCAGCGATGGAAATGCCCGGAACTTTGGGTCGCCTCGGCCATGATCGCCAGCGACCCGGCCAGCAGCAAGAAGATCCCGAGGACCGGCCAGGGGCCGGCCAGGAACCACCTCAGGGCAGGAACCATCGGAGGGCCTCGCCCTGGTATCGATCAAGGTCTTTCGACAACCAACTGAGACGCGCCAAGGCTTCGGTCAAGCCTAGGAAGTCTTGGCGCTCCCGATGGCCGAATCGGGCGATTCGGCTGGTCTCGCGGATGGGATCGACGCGTTGCGACGCGCTCGAGAGCGACAGCGAAGGCCTGAGCGCGCGCATGAGGGTTCTCGTGATCCGGGCAGGTATTGTAGCGTATTAAAATTCTAGTATAAACATAGTCTTACGAACGAGTCTCTTGGCGCGAGGGTTGCGCTCTCGTCTTTATCGTATTTGCCGCATCGGACCTCGAAAAAAGAGAACGTTGAAAAATCAATTACTTGCGAAGTCTATCCCCGCGGAATCCGTCCGCTTTCGAGGCGAAACGGGAGGAAAGTGGCGCGCTTGGCCAAAGACCGGTCGCGAACTGGCAAGAGATGAAGAAATAGCCGACTGGACGACATGTTCCGCGGTGGAACGCAATTCCCGCAAGATTAGCGGAGCCTTGTCCTTCACGGGAACCAGGGCGCCTGTTTGCGCGCTCTTCAAGAACCTCGAGAGCGGTGCTTCCGTGAAAGAGTTTTTGGAGTGGTAGCCCGAGGTCAAGCCATGGCAAATGACCGCGGCGCTCAAGCGCGAAATCGAGTCCCTCAATGCAATCATGAAGCAGTAAAGTCCTGTTCGATCCATGGGGTTCCAGTGCACCTCGCGGACATCTGACAGGATATTCCGTAGACGGATCCGCGGAGATGGGTTGGGAATCGCTTGAGAATGGGGAGCTGATGCAAAAAGCCGAAGACGGCGAGTATCAGGTCATAGTGGCCACGGAAAAATATACGGTATCAGCGAAATTTGGCTGGAAGAAGGGTGGAAATCATCGTGCTGATGGCTACGGCATGGCATGGGCGCGGCATAAGATTGAAGATATCCGAACAGCGATTGACGAGGCGCGACCCGGGCAAGCGTGGGAAGTCCCGATCTTTAGAGAGTACGGGCCAAATCATGCCCTCGAAAACCTGATCTGCTCGGATGGAATCGGTCTCTGGCCATCCGGTGAGGATTTTTGGGCGCGTGGGTTTTGGGTATAATCCGCTCCAATCATTCATCGCCATCAGGATTTCTCAATGAGAGTCAACCCGCATTTTTCTGATACCGTGCGCGCCGCGCGTCGCGTCGCCTCGTCGTCTTCCCGCGTAGGGGGGGGGGGGGGGGGGGGGGGGGGCATAGCCCTCGTTTCCTGATCGCTCTGGCCGGGCTGACGGCCGCTCTCTCGATCCCACTGATTCCGCATTCCGCCAAGGCGAACCAGTGCGGCGATGTCGGCGCCACCAAAACGGTCACCTGCGCCGCCTCGACCTACGGCGGCACCAGCGCCACTCCCAATCCTATCGAGTACACGGGTCAGACAGGCGGCTTGACGCTGACCGTGAAGCCTTCCGGGGAGATGACGACCATCAAGTCGTTCCTTCCTCGCAATACTCCCACTTCTGCCGACAGTCCCACCCAAGGCCGGAATCCCGGGGTCGCGGTGGTCGGCGACGGGGCGCTGACGGTGAATCTGGAAGGCAAGGTGAGGATCGTGAACGAGGCGGGCGGTTGGACTCCGCCCACCACGGCCATGTACACGGAGAATGGCCAGCGGCTCAGTGGGACGTTCATTGATCCCCAGTATCAGCGGGGCAACAGGAACTACGGGATCACCGTCTGGAACAAGAAAGCCTCCAAAACCAACAGGGCGGACAAGATCGAGATCACGGTCGGGGCCGAGGCGCGGATCGGCACTGAGGAGATTCCGGTGGGGCTTTATGGGGTGTTCGCGTATTACAGAAACGCGTCCGCCGAGGGCGACGTCTCGATCATGAACCGGGGCGAGATTTACGGATATTACCGAGGAATCTACGTGTACAACGAGGGGTCTGGAGACGTCGCCATCGAGACGGCGAAGGGCAGCGTGACCAGCAAGGGCATTCTAGTCAACCTCTTCAAGGGGGGCGACATCACCGTCACGAACCACGGGACGCTTGTCAGCAAGAGGCAATGGCCTCTCTACCCGCGAACGCTCTCGGGCGATGAGGCCACGCTGGATTTAGCCGATAACGCGTTTATCCACGAAAATGGTATAACCGTTGATCATAGGGACACGACCATGGGCGCCGCCGAGGTTCCTAGCGGCACGATCATGATCACCTCGAGCGGAGATATTTGGGCCCGCACTTATGGCATCTCCGTCACTACGCAAGGGGACTCCGATTCCGTGGTTCCGGTGACGGTCGACGTGACGGGGGGCGTCATCACGGCGGGCGGGCGGAACACGGAGATCGTGGGAGACGGAATTTACGTTAATTCCGCTGGCCACAACGGTGGTCTGGTCAAGGTGGATCTCGCGGGCGAGATCGCTTCGACGGGAACTGGCGGGGACGGGATCTACGTTTACCGGGGCACGACGCACGACGACAGCCAGCGCGGCGACATCAACCGAGACATTGAGGTGACGCTGAAGTCGGGGGCGCGGATCGGTATGGAAGGAGACGAGCCGACCGTGGGTCGACATGGCGTGTACGCCCTCCACCAGACCCACGGGGGAACGATTCGGGTGACCGTCTCCGAGGGAGCGCGGATCGGGACCGCCGGCGCTCCAGTCGGCGGGCATGGCGTGTTCGCCGAGACCATATCCTCGGACAACGAGATCCCCGTCATGATTACCAACGAGGGCCTCATCCACGCGAAAGGCTCCGGGGTCTTCGCGTTGCATACCGGTTGGGGCGAGGTGGACGTGAAGCATTTGGCGGGGAAGATCACCGCGGGCGACCTGTCCGACGTATTCTCCTCCTCCTCGCTCTCGGCGGATCACCAGACGAAGCTGGCGGACCTGAAGGATCGGACCGCCGGCATTCTCGCCATCCATGGGGGCGCGGAGTCCCAGCCACTTCCCGGCAAGGAGCTCGATGAGGGGAACCCCGAGACCTACACCACCGAGATCGGGGAGATCAAGATCATGTCGAAGGCGGACATCATGTCGAGGGGCGACGGCATTCTGGCCTACGTGAAAGACCTGGACGATTCGGATGATGGTGACGCTCGAAAGATGATCATCCCAATCATGATCGATGTGTCGGGCGGTGTGATCATGGCTGATGGATACGGAGTCTACGCGGAGACCGCCACTGCCTACACGGAAATGGAAGCGCCCACGGCCGGGAAGATCACGGTCACGGTGGGGGAGATGGCGACGATCCGGGCCAAGAAGGACGGGGTGCATGTCAAGGGGATGCGGACCTTCGCGTCCGACCACGCCCGGAAAGGGCAATACGACCAGACGGTCACGATCAACGGCAAGGTGATGGGCGGCGCCGGCGAGCACGCCGGCGTTCGGATGGTGAACGGCGGGACGCTGGTGATCGGGCCGAAGGCGGAGATTGGCGCGACGTCGGGGATCGCGGTGAGCGCGGACAAGGCGCTGCATGTCACCCTGAAGGAGAACGCGCATGGGCAGATCGCGTTCGTCAAGGGGAAATTCCTGAATAGTGGCGATAAAACGCCGAACGTCTTCCAGCGCGAGTCGACGGCCGGCATGGCGAAGACGATAGCCGTGGGGGACGCGGTGAAGGCGACGTCGGGGAAGACGGGGACGCATGGGGTGTACGACGCGGTGTTCGAGCGGATGGTCACGCTGAAGTCGATCACGGGCGGGCACCAGTTCCAGGTGGACTCCGAGAAGGAGATCAGTCGGACGTACCACGCCCGGGCTCGGGTGTACGAGGCGTTGCCGTCGGTGCTGCTGGAGATGAGCGCTCCGGGCGGTCGCCAGGCGCGCTTGTCGGCGACGCGAGATGGTGGGCGCGCGTGGGCGCGGGTGTTGGCGAGCGACGGCGAGCGGGAGGCGGATATGTCCACGACCGAGATGGACGATGCGGGTCGCGCGCTGTCTTGGGACTTCGAGCGCTGGGGCGTGGAGACGGGCTTCGTCGTTCCCACGGACGCGCCGGGGCTTATGCTGGGGGTGAGCGCGCACTACCGTGATGGCGAGGCGGACGTCGCGCGCGGCGGGAAGATCGAGGTCTCGGGCGTTGGTGTTGGGGCTTCGGCGACCTGGCGGGGAGAGGACGGCTGGTACGCGGACGGGGAGTTCTCGTACACGCGTTTCAAGGACGTCGACTTGAGTTCGGAGGCGCGCGGGATGGTGGCGTCCGGTCTGGACGGAGAGGGTCACGCGATCGGCGTGGAGGTTGGCAGGCGACTGGAGATGGACGGCTTCGCGCTGGTTCCGCGCGGGGGATTGACGTGGATTTGGGTGGACGTTGATGGCTTCGCCGACGTGTCGGGGGTTACTGGGAGCGGTCGGGTGTCGTTTCGCTCGGAGGACAGCGTGAGGGCGCGGATCGGGGCGTTATTGGAGAATGGCCAGACGTACGCTTCTCTGGATTTGGAACGCGATCTCTCGGAGAGCCGGGAGGTGATGGCGTCGGGAGCGCGGCTGCGCTCGGAAGTGGAGTCGACGTGGGCGCGATTGGGCGTCGGGGGCGTGATGACGCTGGACGCGCAGGGGGAGTCGACGCTCTCGGCGGACGCGTACTACGCGGCGTCGGATGGCGACAATCACGATTACGGCGCGAGCGTCCTGCTGAAGGTTCGCTTCTGACCGGCTTGTGATCGTGGCCCCGGCGTTCAAGCCGGGGCCGCGCGCCGTTAAGCGTGGCATCCCAGCAATGCCCCCGTCATAGGACGGGCGTTGCAGAAATCCCGCGCCGACATTCTTCGCCCGCCCGGGCGTTGCAGCTCGGCGATAGCGACCTGCCCCTCTCCGCACGAGACCCACAGGCCATCGTGGTCGCAGCGTAGCGCCGTTCCTGGTGGATCGTCAGCGGGCGACGCGCTCGCCCGCGCCCGCCACAGTCGCAAGGTCTCGTCGCCGTATCGCGTGGTGGCGACGGGGTGAGGGTTGAACGCCTGGATTTTGGCGGCGACGCGGCGCGCCGATTCCGACCAGATGACCGAAGCCTCGCTCTTGCGGAGCGCGGGCGCATGGCAGGCCCGCGCTTCGTCCTGCGGTTGGCGAGTCGGATGCTTCGGGTCGAAATCGGACAGATACCGCGCCAGAAGGTCCGCGCCTAGCGAGGCGAGACGGGATCGCGCTGAGGCCGTGGTCTCGTCGGGCGCGAGCGGGAGGGACTCTTGGGTCAGGATATCCCCGGTATCAAGCCCCGAGTCCATCAGCATGACGGTGCATCCGAAGATGGGGTCGCGGGCCTCGATCGCGCGCGCGATCGGAGCCGCTCCGCGCCACCGGGGTAGCAGGGAGGCGTGAACGTTCAAGCTGCCGCCCGGGCATAGCCAGAGCCAGGATTCCGGAATCAGTCGCCCGAAATCCGCGACCACCATCACATCCGCACGGAGGGACGCGAGCTCGTCGCGCGCCGGCGCGTCCAGCGCGTCGGGGCGCAGCAATGGCAGCTCCGCCGCTCGAGCGGCTTCCGCGACTGGAGTGGACCGTGACCGCAACCCGCGGCCCGCGGGCCGGTCCGGTCGCGACAGGACCGCCTGGACGGCGTGGGGGCTGGCCCGTAGCCGCTCCAGCGTCAAGGCGCCGAAGAGCCCGCTGCCAGCGAAAATTAGTCGCAGAGGCTCCACGCCTTCGGAGTCAGGCGTGAACGTAGGACTCTGGGCGCCGGGTTCGTCTCGGGATCCGCCCGGTTCGGGCCATTTTCCGGAGGCGTTCGGCGATCCGCTCGCGTTTGTGTGGGGAAAGATAGTCGACGAACAGTTTTCCGTCGAGATGGTCGATCTCGTGCTGGATGCACACGGCGAGCAGGCCGTCCGCCTCAATCTCGATCTCCTCGCCGTTCTCGTTCAGGGCTCGGCAACGAATTCTCTCGGCGCGTCGCACCAGCGCCCGGAACTCCGGGACCGACAGGCAGCCCTCCTCCATCTCCTTTGTTCCCTTGGCCTCGAGAATCTCCGGGTTGATCAGGCCCATCGGCTCGCTTCCGTCCTCGCTGAGGTCGATCACCACGATGCGTTGCGGGATGTTGACCTGCACGGCCGCGAGTCCGATTCCGAACTCGTCGCGCATGGTTTCCAGCATGTCGGAGACGATGCGCCGGGTCTCGTCCGTCACCTTGGTGACGGGCCGAGCCACCGCGCGCAGGCGCGGGTCCGGAAAGCGGAGGACTTCGAGTTTCGCCATGGTTTCGCCAATTCTCAGCTTATTATAAGAAATCGTCACGCCAGGGTTTTTAGTGTTCGAGAGGATTCTTGCGGTCGATGTCCACCGTTCGGCGCGTTGGCGCGGCGCCGCCGTCTCTGGATCACTCTTCGCGGAAGGCGTGCCGCAGATAGTCGGTGAAGGGGTCGAGCAAGAAGGAGATCGGCGTGCGGACGCGGGTTTGGATGAACGCGTCGACCGGCATGCCGGAGACGATGCCGCGCGCGCGGGCCTCCTCCTCGGATTCAGGAAGCAACGCGACCTCGACGGCGTAGAATCGCTCGCCGCTGTTCTCGTCGACCAGCGCGTCGGCCGAGATGGTGCGCACTCGTCCGATGAACTCCGGGGCGGTGCGCATGTTGAACGCGGGGAACACCACCGTCACGTCTTGTCCGGCGTGGACCTCGTCGATCTGCGCGGTCGCGACCCGGACGCTGAGCACCAGCGGCACGCCCTCGGGCACGATCGCCGCCACCTCCGCTCCCGCCGGGATCACCCCGCCGACGGTGAACACTCTGAGCCCATGCACCACGCCCGCCATCGGCGCGCGCAGAACGAGTCGAGAAAGACGGGTTTCCAGCACCCGAAGGCGCTCGGCGAGCTCATCCTCGCGCGGTTGCAGCTCGCGCATCTCGTCTTGCGCCTTCTCGCGGCGTTCCGCGAGGGTGCGCAACCGCTCGATATCGAAGGAAGCTCGCGCGCTCAGCCCCTGGGCGATATCCGCTTCCAGCTCCCCGATCATTCCCTGCAGGCGCGCCTCCTCCCGGAGCAATCGCGAGACCTCTGGTTTCGAGATCAAGTTTTTCTCGAGCAGAGCCTCCCGATCACGGGCTTCCGCCTCGATCAGCGCCAATTGATTTCGGGTCGCCTCCAGCTGCAACCGCATCCCCTCGACCAAGGCCGTGGCTTGGGCCTTGCGCTCCTCGATCCGCGCGAGCGTTCGCGCCAGCAGCTCGCGCCCGGTCTCGAACAGCGTCCGCTCGTCGGCCAGCAACGCCGTGAGCGTCGGGTTGTCCGTGGCGTTACCGTCTCGGAAGACCAGCCGCTTCGCGGATCCGGCTTCAGCCGAGAGGCGATCGATTCGCGCCCGCACTTCCTGCAGTTGCCGGATCATGAGCGCTTTCTCGGCGGAAAGCTCGGTGGCGTCCAGCTCCAGAATCGTCGCTCCCGCCTCCACTCGCTCGCCGTCGCGCACCGGGATCGCCGCCACGATTCCGCCGTCGGGGTGCTGGATCGCTTGGCGCCGAGACTCCACCTCCACGTTGCCCGACGCGATCACCGCGCCGTGGATTTTCGCCAGCGAGGCCCAGACCAGCGCGCCCGCGAATCCGATACCAAGCGCCACCGCGCTCATCCGCACCGACCCGGCCACCGGCCAGTTTCCACGCGCTTTCTCAACCATCGCTCGTCGGCTTCATTGGGGGGGGGGGGGGGGGGGGGGGGGCATCGTCGTCCTTGGCCCGCTCTCGGTTTCCTCCCTTGATCACGGTAGGCAACTGTCGTACTTGGTTTTGCTCGATGCGCGCCATCACCTCCTCACGTGGCCCGAACAGCTGGAGACGGCCATCTTCGATAACGGCGACCCGGGCGCATTCGTTGATCGACGCGCGCCGATGCGCGATAACCACCGCGGCCCGTCCGTCCGCCTTCATCTTGGCGATCGCCCGGTTCAGTCCGAATGCTTCCGCCATATGCGCGTCCGGCTCGTCCAGCACCAGAAGGGCCGGGTCGCCATAGAACGCCCGCGCCAAGGCGATGCGCTGGCGCTGTCCGCCCGACAGTCCGCCACCGCCCATGAGGAATGTATCGTACGCGTTCGGAAGAGACAGGATCATCCCGTGCGCTCCGGCTTGGATGGCCGCTCGAATCACGTCTTCCTCGCTAGCGCGCGGGTCGAAACGAGAAATATTCTCGGCCACGCTGCCAGTGAACAGAGCCACGTCTTGCGGTAGATAACCAATATGGTCGCGCCAGAGCGATTCGCCCCAAGCCGAGAGCTCCGCCCCTCCCAGCCGAATCTCTCCACGCTTGAGCGGCCATAGCCCGACGAGCGCTTTCGCGAGCGTGGATTTTCCGGCGCCGCTCCGCCCTATGACTGCCACCGCTTCGCCTGGTGTCACTTCGAAGTTCACGTCCCGGAGCAACACGTCTCGTCGGTTTGGCGCCCATACCGACATGTCGCGCGCGCGCAGGATCGCGACGGGCTTGGGCAACTCCATCGGCGGCGTTTCCGGTGGCATCGACCTCAGCAGATCGGAGAGTGATCGCCAACTAGCCCGCGCGGCCCGGATCTGGGACCACTGCTGGACCGTTTGCTCCAGCGGTTGCAGCGCACGGCCCAGAAGAATCGAGGCCGCGATCATCGCTCCCGCCGTCAGCTCGCCCTCAAGCACCAGCCACGCGCCGAGGGCCAGCATCAGCGATTGCAGCAGAAGCCGGAACGCCTTGCTCGCGGACGTGTATCCGCCGCTCGGGTCCGCGGATCGCATCGCTTGGTCCAGCGCCGCCTCCCGCACCGCCCGCCAGCGCGCACGCAACGGCTCGATCATGCCCAGACCGCGCACCGTCTCCACCTCGCGGCGCGCGTCCTCCGCCTGGATATGAGCGTCAATGGAGAGTTTCGCGGACGAGGCCTGTGGCTTGCTCGTCGCCCATCTGTTGGCCAGCGCGAGCGTTAGCAGAATGATCGAGCCCGCGATCGCCAGCCATCCCAGCAGCGGATGAAAAATGAAGATGATGATAATGAAGAACGGGATCCATGGAAGATCCAGGATCGCTCCCGGAGCCGGAGAAGCCAGAAACGAGCGTACCGTTTCCACTTGCGGGAGTGCCCGTCCGCCCGCGCGGGCGAAGGTCGGCTCGCGTTCCGCGCGGAGCGTCGCGTCGAACGCTCGTTCATCGAGCGCGGTCTGAAACCCCGCTCCGATCCGCGCTAGGATGCGCCCGCGCAGGGCGTTGAGCAGGCCCATCAAGCCATAGAGATAGACGACGATGGCGAGCAGGGCGACGAGCGTCGCCTCCGCCCGGCTGGTCAGCACCCGGTCATAGATCTGTAGCATGAACAGCGGTCCAGTGAGCATCAGCAAGTTCACCGCCGCGCTCAGCGCGCCCACGGTGA
Source organism: uncultured candidatus Poriferisulfidus sp. (assembly GCA_965116025.1). Taxonomy (GTDB): domain Bacteria; phylum Pseudomonadota; class Gammaproteobacteria; order Poriferisulfidales; family Poriferisulfidaceae; genus Poriferisulfidus. Next base: position 395,052 of record OZ220480.1, on the reverse strand, counting down.
TCAGGGCGCCGCGGCTCCGAGAGAGGACCACGTCCAACGGCGCGACCGAATGAGATGCGGGTTCAGAGCGCAATGGAACGAAGGGCTGAAACGAGGGAAATCGGTATTGAGAGCGGAGTCCGCCGAAGAGCGAAGTCGAGATGGAAATATCCCGAAGAAGGCTCGGAATCGCTTTTCGCCGTTGATTCTACAATGAATTATCTGATATCCCAAGGTGGAGGGCGACGAGCGTGGATTGGGTGTTTGAGGAGGATTTCCGCGTTCCCGTTCCTTCTGGCGGGCGTTTCATCAGCGCTTGAGCGCGGGAGGCTCGCGCCAGCCGCCACGGCCGCCATCTGTCGACAATTCTGGCTCGTATCCCAACGAAACGCGGGAGGTTGACCAATGGCGAAGGAACCGATTCTCTCACCAGGAAAGCGCATAGGCGGGGGAAATGAAAGGACAAGAAAGATGGGATGCCCTTACTCACCACCATGCTGAAGCCTCCGCCGCCCCTTCCTTCGCCGCCCGTTAGATCCGCGAGCCAGTGATGCGGGCCAAGGCGAGTCGTCACGGTCGCGCTGGCGTCCCGCTTTCTATATCGCGAGCCCGGAAAGCGCCGCTGTCCGGTGCGGTGTCGGGAGCGTTTGGTCCACTGAAGCGGACGAAAGGCTCGGCGTGGATGGCTCGCGGGGATTTCGCCATGCCATCGCCGCCCAAGTCGCCACGTTCGGGGAACGTCTCGGCTATCGGCGCGCGAGCGGGAACTCGGCTCCCAGTTCTTACCGCCATCCCGCCGCTTTCCCACTCTCTACTGGGTTACAATGCTTTCACGCTTACGATGTGAAGCGGAGAGCGCCACGCTTATAGGATGATTATAGGTGGCATCAAGGTCTCTTCGCGCGAATCACGGAGAGGAGATTGGGCACAGGTGGAATTTCCGCGCGAGCCGCATCCCGCGAAACGTCACGCCCTCGTCACCGAGGCGAAGGCTGAAGGCGCGGTCTACACGCCCAAACCGCTGGCCGATTTCGTATCACGGCAAATCGCGAGCTCCGCCGAAGAGAAGATCGGCGAAGGCTCATTTCGCGTCCTGGACCCCGCGATTGGTCATGGAGAGCTTCTCGTCAGCTTTCTTGAGCGTCTCCCTCGCCAGCCGCGCGAAGGCATTGAGGTCTGGGGGTTCGAGACGGATCCCGAAGCTCTCGACATCGCCAGAAAACGGATCCAACGACGATTTCCTGACGTTTCTCTCCGTTTCGAGGCGGGCGATTTCCTCCAATTCGTTTTTGACAACTTCGGGCCTAACGATACCGGATGTTTTTCTCATCCCGACTCTCCTGAAGCGTATGACTTCATCGTCGCGAACCCTCCTTACGTGCGCGCGCAGATTATGGGCGCGCGGCAGGCGCGGTCGCTCTCGAGGCGGTTTGGTCTTTCCGGTCGCGTTGATCTGTATCACGCGTTCATTCTTGGCATCGCCCAAGTTCTCAAGTCGGAGGGTACCGCGGGAATCATCGTGTCCAATCGCTTCATGACCACCAGATCCGGATCGGCCGTTCGACGAGCTCTCTTTGACCGACTTAATGTGCGCCATGCTTGGGACTTGGGCGACACGAAACTATTTCGGGCGGCGGTTCTGCCAGCCGTCTTGCTCGTGCAGGGGAAGAATGGGCGCGAGCGCGAAGCTCCGGCGTTCACGTCAATCTACGAAACCTCCGACCCGGCGACCCAGTTAGCTGCCGACCCGATTTCCGCTCTCCGCGCGGAAGGGGTCGTAAGAATAGACGACGGGCGCAACTTTCAAGTTCGGCATGGGAAGATCGACACGAACGGCGCGCCCGATGGCGTTTGGCGCGTCGCGACGGAAGCCGGCGATAACTGGTTGAGCGCCGTGGCGGAGCGTAGTTGGGGAACGTTCCGCGATATCGGGAAAATCCGCGTTGGCGTGAAGACCTGCGCGGACAAAATCTTCATCCGCGATGATTGGCAGGATATGCCAAGGACCGAGCGACCAGAACTTCTTAGGCCGCTCACCACTCATCATGTCGCCCGGCGCTTCAAGCCGCGCTCTCTCGACCGGCCCACTCGGATACTCTATCCGCACGAGGTGGTGGAGGGGCGTCGCCGCGCCGTTGATTTGACTCAGTATCCCCGTAGCCGAGCGTATCTCGCGACGCGCAGGCTCGCGCTGGAGAGTCGAAGGTATGTCATCGAGGCGGGCCGACAGTGGTATGAGATCTGGGTCCCGCAAGATCCAGATTCTTGGAGTCGACCGAAGCTCGTCTTTCGGGATATTGCGGACCAGCCTACGTTCTGGATCGATCTTGAAGGTTCTGTCGTCAACGGGGATTGCTATTGGCTCGTCGTCGAGAACCCCGCCAACTTGGACCTTCTATGGCTCGCGGCCGCCGTCGCGAACTCGACCTTTATCGAACGATTCTACGACCTGCGCTTCCACAATAAGCTTTACGCAGGGCGCAGGCGTTTCATCACGCAGTACGTCGAGAACTTCCCTCTCCCTGATCCGCGCGGGTCTCTTGGCGAATCCATCATCGCCAAAGCGAAGCGGATATATCGGGTTGAATCCTCCACGCCCAACGGGCGGCATCAGAAAGAGCTTAACGCGATGGTCTGGAAGGCTTTTACCGGGCGGGCATCAGGCTGAAAGCCTTGTCTTTCATTCGAAGAAATCTGGCGGCAATGGGATCTGGAGCTTCTTATTCAGAACCGCGCCCTGAAACTGCGGAAACCGAGCGAAGAACTCTTCGCCAGTGCTCAAAAACAGATGCGTCAAGGTGACGACCCGTCCATCAGTCCGAGCGTAGAACACCGCATAGCGGACATCGCGATATCGAACTTGCCGGTTACCAAACCTCGGCGCGTCCAACGCTTCCTCGCTGTTCGGACGCGCCAAGCCCAGGTCGATGGTTGGCGACGTTTGGAGCTTCACTTCCAACAACTGATTCCGAATATCGGGAAACTGGCCATCATCGCGATACTCATCGCATCCCAAGATCTGACACACGAGTTTGTGCAATAACGCGCCTCGGTTTCGTTCTTGATCGCGCCCGACATCTTCGAACGATTCGCCTATAAGGACCTGAAGGCGGTCAAATATCCCTTGGATCGGCAATAACCCCGTTGCGCCTGGACCGCTCGCTGGGCGAGCCGTATCCGTCAGATCGACGTTCGTCTCCACAATGCCTCTGAGCGCGTCCGTATCCCTCTCGCTAACCAGCTCCGCGTTGGCTTCGCCAAGAATCAGTCTCGCCTGATATTTCCGGGTTAGAGTTCCGGTCGAGTCGAGCGACGCCAGCGCGGAGCCCGTCACTACCTTGACCTTGCGAATCTCGTTCTTCGGTCCAATCCGGATGATCGCGTAGCGCCGGGTGGCTTCCAGTTGCTCATTCCAAATCTGGAGGTTGTTGGATTTTTGCGCGTAGGCATCGAGGCGTTGACCCGGAAAGCGTGGCCTCACCCTTTTGAAACCGGGCGGCACAGGGTATCCGAGCGACTGGCAGATGCGTTCCTTGACAACCTTTGAGCGGCTGCGTAGCGGGAGGTCAGCGAGCGAGACGCCAGACATGGTCGCGTCGAGCAGACGTTCCAGCGTCGGCGTTGGAATCCAGAGTTGAGGGTCGCCGACCTCAACGGGGTCGTAGATCGACAATCCACTGCCACGGATCGCGTCGGCGTATCGCTGGGCTCGAATTAGGCCGGTCGTCATTGCCAAGCGCTCTTGATGGTCCGGAATTCAAGCGCTCGGCGGCGCTAAAACAGTCGCATCTCGGCGCTGTCGCCCCCGGGGGCCGCGCGAATCTCTCGCGACAATCGCTCCGGCACGCGCTCTTCCCGGAACGTCTCCACGATGCTGTCTTCGCTGCCGGGCGGAGCGAGCAGGCCGTCGTCGGGATCAATCCGCGCTTGGACGATTCCCGGGGGAATGGGCAGTGGCCGTTCCGGCGCTCCGTCCAGGGCCACCTTCATGAAATCGACCCACATGGGCAGCGCCGCCGTGCCGCCGACCTCGCGCCGTCCCAGCTTTCCATGGTCGTCCCGCCCGACCCAGGCGGTGGCCACGATCCGGGAGTGAAATCCGCTGAACCAGGCGTCGCGCTGGTCGTTCGTGGTGCCGGTTTTCCCGGCCAGGTCCTTTCGCTTCAGCGCCAAGGCGCCGCGCGCGGTGCCGAACTGGACCACGTCCTGAAGCATGCTGACGATCTGGTAGTGAATTCGCCGGTCGAGCACGCGAGGCGCGGCGCTCTCCGGCATCAGGGCGGACATCTCTGATCTAGGGGAAACCGATCGCGACAGGGCTCGCTCCTGGCAGGCCTCGTCGCAGACCCTTCGGGGGGTGGCCACGTAAACCGGCTCTCCCTCCTGATTCTCGACGCGCTCGATCAGGTATGGCTCCACCCGGTAGCCCCCATTGGCGAGCGCCGCGTACGCCGTGGCCATTCGCAGCGGGGTGGCCTCGCCCGTCCCCAGAGCCAGGGTCAGGTTGTCGGGCAAGGCCTCGGCGTCGAAGCCGAATCGCTCCACGTAGCGGCGCGCGTAGTCGCTTCCGATATCGTCGAGCATGCGAATCGAGACCACGTTTTGCGAGAAGGTCAGGGCCTTGCGCAGACGGGTGGGCCCGTAGAACTGGCCGCTGTAGTTCTCGGGACGCCAGGCCCCCTCGATGCCCTGGTCGTGGTAGACGACGGGCGCGTCGTTCACCAGCGTGGCCGGGGTGTACCCCTTGGCCAGGGCGGCGGCGTACAGGAACGGCTTGAAGCTGGAGCCGGGCTGCCGGCGCGCCTGGGTCGCGCGGTTGAACTTGCTCAGGGAGAAGTCGAAGCCGCCGGCCAAGGCCCGGATCGCGCCGTCCATCGGGTCGAGCGCGACCAGCGCGCCGGAGGCCTCGGGGATTTGCCGCAGACGCCAGATGCCGTCCTTGCGCGTCAGAAGCACTAGGTCGCCGGGCCGTAACGCGTCCGTGGTCGACCGGGGCGCGGGTCCGAGCCGATCGACATGCTCCATCGGCCGCGCCCAGAGGATCTCGTCGAGCGTGAGCTCCGCCCAACGACCTTCGCCCAAGTACACGTGGGCGACCTCGGGTCCCGCGTGGACCACGACGCCATTCTGGAAGCCGCCCCGGGTCCGGGCGCCGGCCAAGGTTTGGTCGAGCTCCCGCTTGCTGTCTGGAAGCGGGTCCAGGCGCCGTTCCGCGCCGCGCCATCCGTGACGCAGGTCGTAGCGGATGAGCGCTCTGCGCACGGCCGCGCGGGCTGCCTCCTGCAGGTCGTCGTGGATGGTCAGGTGGGCCGTGTATCCCTCGGTGTAGGCTTCCGTCCCGAACCGCCGCACCATTTCTGACCGAACCATCTCTCCCACATAGGGAGCGAGGCCGCGGTAGTGGCCACGCCGCGCGGTGACCGGGGCCTCCGCGGCCTCTTGGCGTCGCGCGCTCGTGATGTATCCATCCTGCGCCATGCGGTCCAGCACGTAGCGCCGCCGCGCGCGGGACGCTTCGGGGTCGCGGATCGGATTGAGGGCGGAAGGCGCCTTGGGCAGGCCGGCGATCGTGGCCATCTGCGCCAGGGTCAGGTCTTTCGGGCGCTTGTCATAGTACACCTCGGCCGCCGCGCCCACGCCATAGGCTCGTTGCCCGAGAAAGATCTTGTTCAGGTACAGTTCTAAAATCTCGTCCTTGCCTAGCTCTCGCTCAATGCGAAGGGCGAGAAAAATCTCGCGCAGCTTCCGGATGAAATGGCGCTGCCGGGTCAAGTAGAAGTTGCGCGCCAGCTGCATGGTGATGGTGCTGCCGCCTTGCCGGATGCGTCCGCTGCGCGCCAGATCCACGGCGGCCCGGAGCAGGGCCTGGACGTCCACTCCGTGGTGGCGCTCGAAACGAGCGTCCTCGGACGCGATGAACGCTTGCCGCATGGGCAACGGGATCTCGTCGAGAGTGACGGGGATGCGGCGCTTGGCGCCATAGGTCGCGAGCAGCGTCCCGTCCCGGGAACGCACGCGGAGCGGCGTTTGCAGATGAACGTCCCGAAGCTCCTGGACCGTCGGCATGCTGGGCTGGATGTAGAGATAGGCCCCAAGCGTGGCGAGCAGGACCGGCATGACCGCCAAGGCGACGAGTCTGAGAAGACGACGGGTGATTTCCATGTCCGAGGCGGGCGTCCGAGCTAGGGCTTTAGTATAGTGTGGGCTTGATAATCAGGCCTCTCATGGTCGTGTCCACGCATCACCCCAACGTGTTTCTGATCGGCCCGATGGGCGCTGGCAAGACGACGGTCGGCTCCTTGCTGGCGAAGGCGATGGGGCGGGAGTTTCTTGACAGCGACGCGGCGCTGGAGGAGCGGACCGGGGTGACGGTTTTGGAGATCTTCGAGCATGAGGGAGAGGAGGGATTCCGCCGTCGAGAGCGCGAGGTCATCGCGGAACTGGCGCGGCGCGAGGGCATCGTGCTGGCGACCGGTGGCGGGGCCGTGCTGGATGCGGAGAATCGCCGCCTTCTGGCCTCGCGCGGAACGGTGATTCATCTTCACGTGTCGCTGGAGGTCCAGCTGCGAAACCTGCGCGCGGACCGCAGCCGTCCACTGTTGCTGGACGGAAACCCGGAGGAGACCCTGAAGCGACTGTCCCGCGAGCGTGGTCCTCTGTATCGGGAATTGCGCGACCACGAGCTCCGGATGGATGATCTGACGGCGCGGGATGCCTGCGGGCGAATCGTCGAATGGTTGGATCAGCCTCCCGGGTTGCCGTAGCCCGCGGTCGCTCCGCGCGGCGCGAGGCGTCAGGAGAATCGTCTTCCGGCTGGCGCGGCGTTCGAGAGAGGCGGAACCGATCGGTATAGAATCCCGCTTGACGCGGATGCTGAAGGACTTCTCGTGCACGAACTGACCGTCGCCCTGAAGGGCGATTCGTATCCGATTCTGATTAGCGAGGGGTTGCTCGAGGATTCCGCGCGCTGGGCCGCGCTCTTGGGAGACGAGGTCGCGCTGGTGACTCACCCGAGCGTCGAGGAGCGATACGCTCGCCCGCTCGCGGAGAAGTTGGGTTCGGCCTGCCGCGGGCGCTACGTCCTCCCGGATGGCGAGCGGCACAAGACCTTGGAAGACCTTAACGGACTGTACACCTGGTTGCTGGAGCGGGGGCTGGGCCGGGGGTGCGCTCTCGTGGCGGTCGGCGGAGGGGTCGTGGGCGATCTCGCTGGCTTCGCGGCCGCCACCTACATGCGCGGAGTCGATTTCGCGCAGGTCCCGACCACGCTGCTGGCGCAGGTGGACGCCTCGGTCGGCGGCAAGACCGGGGTCAACCATCCGCTGGGCAAGAACATGATCGGCGCGTTCTGGCAACCGAAAGTCGTGCTGATCGACCCTTTGACGCTGGACAGCTTGCCGGACCGGGAGCTGCGCTCGGGAGTGGCCGAGATCATCAAGTACGGCCTGATTGACGACGCGGAGTTTTTCGAGTGGCTGGAAGACCATATCGAGGAGGTCCTGGCGCGGGAGGCGAACGCCTTGGTCTACGCGATCAAGACGTCCTGCGCCAGCAAGGCGCGGGTCGTGGCGGCCGACGAGCGGGAGCGTTCCGGCGCGCGCGCGTTGCTGAATTTGGGGCATACCTTCGCGCACGCGATCGAGACCGAGCAGGGCTATGTGGAGTGGCGCCACGGCGAGGCGGTGGCCTGCGGCTTGGTCCTGGCCGCCGACTTGTCGATGCGGATGGGATGGCTCGACTCCCGCGCGGTCGGGCGGATCCGGGCCCTTGTGGAGCGCGCGGGGCTGCCGACCCGACTGCCGGGGAATCTGGCCGCCGAGCGGTTGCGCGCCCACATGCGGCACGACAAGAAAAACGTCGGCGGCGGACAGCGCCTCGTCCTGATGCGGGCGATCGGCCAAGCGGAAATCACCGGTCAGGTGGACGAGGGGTCGTTGCTGGCCACGCTGGCGGGAACGGGCTGATCCCATGGCGGTGGATCTGCTGGAATCCCGGGGCCAGGGTCCAGGCGCGTCCAGACTCGCGCCGTATGCTGCGAGCGAGTTCCATTCGCGGGGTCGCCGGCACGCCGAGCCGCCGGACGAGTTCCGGACTCTATACCAGCGCGACTGCGACCGAATCATCCACGCGGCCGCGTTCCGGAGCCTGGAGTACAAGACTCAGGTCATGGTGAACTACGCGGACGGATCCTTTCGCACTCGGCTGACGCATAGCATTGAAGTGGCCAAGCTGTCGCGCGCGCTGTCGCGCGCGCTGCGCCTCAACGAGGATCTGGCCGAGGCGGTCGCGCTGGCGCATGACCTCGGGCATGCGCCGTTCGGCCATGCTGGCCAAGACGTGTTGGACGACTGCATGAAGGAGTACGGAGGATTCGAGCACAATCTGCAATCCTTGCGCGTCATCGACAAGCTGGAGCACAAGTACGCCAGCTTTCGGGGGCTGAACCTGAGTTTCGAGACCCGCGAGGGCGTGCTGAAGCGTTGCCCGAAAGAGATCGCCAAGACTCTTGGGCCGCTGGGGGAGCGGTTTCTCAAAGGCGGCTCTCCGACCTTGGAGGCCCAGTTGGTCGATCTGGCGGACAAGATCGCCTACACGAACCACGATCTGGACGACGGCTTGCGGCTGGGACTGCTCGCTCTTGAGGACGCGCGGGAGTTGCGCCTGTTCTCCGACGCTTACGACGCGGCGAGGAGAAGCGACCCGAACCTGACTCGGCGCGCGCTGCTGCACGAGGCCAATCGGCGCATGATCACGGCCATGATGACGGACCTGATCCTGACCACTCGGGAGCGAATCGAGAAGGCGCGGCCCGACTCGGTTCAGGACGCGCGCGCCCGGCCAGAGCGGCTGGCCGCGTTCGGCAAGGAGATTCGCGCCGAGATGGTTCCGGTGACCCGGTTTCTGGAGAAGCGCTTCTACCGTCATTACCGGCTGGCGCGGGCCGCCAACAAGATCGCCCGCGTGATCCGGGATCTGTTCGAGAGTTTCATGGAAAAGCCTGGTCTGCTACCGACGGAGTCGCGGCTACGCGCCCGCGAGAAGGAGGAGGAGCGCGGCGATGCGGGGCGGGCGCGGGTGATCGCCGACTATATCGCCAGCCTGAGCGATCGGCACATCCTGGTGGAGTACCGCAAGGTTTTCGACGTGACGGGGCGGATCGAGTTTTGATCGGAGATGGCGCCGAGACCATTCCAAATGCGTTTATAATGTCGCGCGCCGCGCGCGTGGGAGCGAGGGAGATACGAGAGAGATGACGACTGTATTGGCGACGTGGCGGGTCGGGCGCTTGGGGCCTGACGCGCGCTCCTCCGTATCCGCTGCCCCCCCCCCCCCCCCCCTATATGGTGGCGGGGCTGAGGCGGTGGATGGCCGCCTCGGGAGCGCCGCCCGCCGCCTGAGCGCGGCGTTTCTCGCCGCTTTTCTTCTCGCGCTTTGCGCGCTCGCGCCGCGGGTCGCCTGGGCGGCCACCCTCACCAGCGTCACGTTGGGCCCGAACTCCGGGGAGATCACGCTGAACTACCAGACGAGCCTGTCTCCGAGTTCGGTTGGGGCATGGCAGTACCGGTATAAGGCATCCTCGGGAAGTTATGGCGGCTGGAATCTCATTCCCGACTCCGCGGGGAAGAGCTCGGGGTCGCACGTCGTTTCTGGACTGGACGCTGGCCAGACCTATTACTTTCGGATGCAGACGATCGATGCCGACAGCGGCACGGGGAGTCTCTCCAGCGAGCGCTCCGTGACGTTGCCGCAGGTCAGCCTCAGGGTGGTAGGAGTGGATCGTGGGTTCGATCTTTTTTGGAATTACAAGGGCTCCACCGATGGGGCGGTGAGCTGGCAGGTCGAGTGGATCCGGCTTCGGGACCGGAACGGAGAGGGCCGTTGGCTCGATTTGGATGGCGGCGTCAGCACGAGAAAAGCCTCGTATGGGGCGCCCGCGAACGGCGACGGCGAGCGAGGCGTCTTCCGGGTTCGGCTGGTGGGTCCGGGGGGCCGGACCGTGATCGCCATAAGCACCGCCAACAACCAGGGCTGGGTGGAGGCCACGCCGCGGAAGCCGGCCCCGACGCTAGTCTCAAGGGCGGATTTCATCGCGAACAAGCCTTCCGGGAAGTCGACGGTGCGGGAGTGCTTCAACCTGCTTTCGGTGGAGCAGGGCGGGACGAAGTATCTGGAGACGCGGTCCGGGATGACCGCGGTTCCGGCGCATTCGGCGCTTAAGGACTCGAAAATCGGCGTGGAGGTCACGAGCGAGATTCCCGGCGTGTCGAGTCGTGGTCCCAACACGAACCTGAGTCCCTGCGCGGATCTGGGTTTGGGGAAGCACACGGTGACCTGGAGCTGGCGGGGGGTGGACGGCAGCGCGGATCCGGCGGGGACGACCTCGACGACGGTGACCGTTCGGGTGGCGCCGCCGCTGAGCCTGACGAGCCTGAGCGCGACCGCGAGCGAGGACATGGCGCGGCTGAGCTGGGGCGTGCGCTTGCGTCACGGCTCGACGAGCTTCGACTATCGCTGGCGGCGGAAGGGGGAAGGGGAAGCCGACTGGACGGAGGTCTCGATCCCCGGGTCGGACGGGAGCGCGAGATCGCATGAGGTGGTGACGTCCGGGTTTTTCAACGGCGAGGTTCTGGAGTATCAGGCGCGGGGGGTGAACGCCTCGGACCCCGGGCCCTGGAGCGACACGGTCGAGGCCACGGTGGTCAACGCGAACAAGCCGTTGCTGTCGCTGACTCCCGCCACGGTGAGCGTGGAGCGGACGGGCGGCGCGACCTACGCGGTGGCGCTGTCGGAGGCGCTGTCGGGGGTGGTGTCGGCGTCGAGCTCGGACGCGGGGAAGGCGACGGTCGAGCCGTCGCGGCTGACGTTCACGTCGTCGAGCTGGAACGTGGCGCAGACGGTGACGGTGACCGGAGTGGCGGCGGGGACGGCGACGCTCACGCACGGGTTCACGTACGCGGGGAAGTCGGCGGCGGCGTTCGCGGACGCGGGGAGCGTGTCGGTGACGGTGCGCGAGCTGTCGGTTCCGGAGAAGCCGGCCGGCTTCTCGGTTCAGCCGGGGGACGGTCGGGCGCGGCTGTCGTGGACGGATCCGGGCGACGCGACCATCACCAAGTGGCAGTATCGGCGGAAGGAGGGGACCGGGAGCTACGGCGCCTGGATGGACGTTCCGAGCTCGGGCGCCGGCACGACCCACTACGATGTGGGGGATCTGACGAACGGGACGACGTACGGGTTTCAGGTTCGGGCGGTGAGCGATAACGGGAATGGCCTGGTCTCGGACGCGGACGCGGGGACGCCGAAGGCGGCGGTGGCGCCGACCTTGAGCGTCGCGGCGAAGGCCGGCGGCGCGGCGGGGCTGAGCTGGGTGGTGGCGGACGCGGACCCGCACGCGGTCGTGACGGACGGCAGCCATCTCAATGACTGGTATTTTCGATCCAGGAGGAAAGGGAAGACCGGATGGGGCTCGTCGACGTGGATGCGCCTCTCCCAGCCCCATACCCGAAGTTACGACGATTCGGCGAACTGGCTGAACGGCGCGGTGATCGAGTATCAGGTTCGGCATTCTGGCAGGGCTTGGAGCGCGGGGGGTTTTGGCAACCGATTTGGCCCGTGGTCGAACGCGGCGGAGGCGACGATGACCAACGCCAGCGCCGCCCGGTCGGCGCTGACCCTCGCGGGGGCGCCGGTGTCGGTGGAGCCGAACGGGACCGCGACCTACACGGTGGCCCTGCACGGTGACGCGTTGATCACGGTGGGCGATTCCGGGACGCTGACGATCGCGAGCTCGGCGCCGGGGAAGGCGACGGCGTCGCCGCCAGTCCTGACGTTCACCCAGGCCAACGCCGCCATGGCGCGGACGGTGACGGTGTCCGGGGTGGCGGCGGGGACGGCGACGCTCACGCACGCCTTTCGGCTCGCCGGGGCGAGCGCGGACTTCATCCCGGAGGCGGGGAGCGTGAAGGTGACGGTGGCGGAGGCGGCGACGGCGGTTCCGGCGAAGCCGACCGGGCTGGCGGCGTCGCCGGGCGCCGGGCGGGCGACGCTGAGCTGGGACGATCTGGACGACGACACGGTGACGGTCTGGCGGGTTCAATGGAAGAAGGGGAGCGCCGCTTGGGAGGACTGGGCCAACATGGAAGGCACGGACGCGACGTCGACGAGCCACGTGGTGTCGGGGCTGGAGAACGGGGCGGAGTATCGCTTCCGGGTTCGGGCGGTGAACGGCGAGGGCGTGGGCGCCGCGTCGGACGCCTCGGCGGGGGTGACGCCGGCGGCGTCGGCGGGGGTGTCGGTGGCGCCGACGGCGCTGACGGTGGAGGAGGGCGGGAGCGGGTCGTACGCGGTGGTTCTGGACGCGGCGCCGTCGGCGCCGGTGACGGTGTCGGTGGGCGGGGCGTCGGGGGAGGTGACGGCGTCGGGCGCGCCGCTGACGTTCACGACGGCGAATTGGGCGACGGCCCAGACGGTGACGGTGTCGGCGGGAACGGACGAGGACGTGGAGGACGACGTGGCGACGCTGACGCACGCGGCGTCCAGCGGGGACGCGGCCTACGGCTCGGCGCTGAGCGTGGACGCCGTCGTCGTGACGGTGTCGGACGCGACGCCGACGCTGCGGCTGTCGACCGATCCGGCGAAGGTGACGGAGGGGACGGCGATCAGCCTGACGATCACGTCGGACAAGGCGCTGACGGGCGACCTCTCGGTGCGCCTGCGGCTGGCGGCGCGGGACGCCAGCGGCTTCGACGCGGCCGATATCGTGGGGGCGCTGGAGCGGGATTTCGTCGCGGAGTTCGGCTCCGCCGCGTCGCACGCGGGGACGGTGACGATCAGGACGGTGGCGGACGCGGAGACGGAGGGCGACGAGACCTACCGGATCACGCTGATGGACGATACGGGCTACGCGGTGGCGGCCTCGGCGTCGGCGCGGCGCGCGGACGGGACGCTGGGCGACGGGGCGGCGGCGACGGTGGTCAAGCCCTCCGGCAGGCCGACCCTGTCGACGGCGGCGGGCGACGGTCAGGTGACGCTGTCGTGGACGCTCCCGCGGGCGGACGCGTCGATCGCGGCCTGGCAGATGAGGCGGAAGAAGAGGGCGGCCCGATGGGGCGGGTGGACCAGCATCTCCGGTTCGGTGGCGGCGACCCGAAGCCACGCGGTGACGGGGCTGGACAACGGCGCGCGGTATCAGTTTCAGGTTCGGGCGCGGAACTCGGCCGGGGCGGGCCCGGCGTCGTCGCCGGAGCCGGCGACGCCGACGGCGGGGCTGGCGACGCCGACGCTGATGGCGACGGCGGGCGACCGCTCGGTGACGCTGAGCTGGGACGCCCAGCCGGGGGTGGCGTGGTGGGTCTACCAATACACGAACGACGAGAGCCGGGCGAAAATGCCGCCCGAGTGGGGCACTCGCCGCGTTCGCGGAAGCCAGACGAGCGCCGTGGAGCGGGGCGAGGGCACGGGGTTTCGCAATGGCGTGGAGTACACGTTCCGGATGTACGCCGAGGCGCCCGACGGGACGCGGGCGCCGGAGAACGGCTATTCGACGGAGGTGAAGGCGACGCCGACGGCGGCGCCGGGGGTGATCCTGTCGCGGTCGGAGCTGACGGTGGCCGAGGACGGAACCCGAACGTACACGGTGCGGCTGAACACGAAGCCGGAGGGAGGCGTGACGGTGGCGCCGTCGAGCTCGGACCCGGGGGCGGCGACGGCGTCGGGGTCGCTGGCGTTCACGACGGCGAACTGGTCGATGGCCCAGACGGTGACGGTGTCCGGTGTTCAGGACAACGACGTGGGCGACGAGGAGGTGACGGTGAGCCACGCGGTGTCGGGCTACGGGAGCGTGACGGCGGGGAGCGTGACGGTGACGGTGAGAGACGACGACGCGGCGAGCGCGACGGTGTCGACGGCGGCGCTGACGGTGGCGGAGGGCGGGAGCGGCTCGTACACGGTGGTTCTGGGGGCGGAGCCGTCGGCGGCGGTGACGGTGTCGGTGGGCGGGGCGTCGGGAGACGTGTCGGCGGCGCCGACGCGCCTGACGTTCACGACGGCGAGCTGGTCGACGGCGCAGGCGGTGACGGTGTCGGCGGCGTCGGACGACGACACGATGCCGGACCCGTCGACGCGGCTGACGCACTCGGCGACGGGCGGGGGCTACGACGCGGTGGCGTTCGGGTCGGTGTCGGTGTCGGTGACGGAGGACGATCCGGGGGGAACGGTGGCGCCGACGGAGCTGACGGTCGTGGAGGGCGGGAGCGCGGCGTACACGGTGGTTCTGCACATTCCGCCGCCGGAGGCGGGGGACGTGGTGGTGACGGTGGGCGGGGCGTCGGGAGACGTGTCGGCGGCGCCGACGAGCCTGACGTTCACGGCGGCGAGCTGGTCGACGGCGCGGACGGTGACGGTGTCGGCGGCGGCGGACGAGGACGCGGAGGCGGAGGCGGCGGTGACGCTGACGCACGCGATCGCGGGCGGGGGCTACGACGCGGCGACGCTGTCGGACGTGTCGGTGTCGGTGTCGGAGACGACGCCGATCCTGCAATTATCGATGGATCCGTCGGTGACGGCGGAGGGGGAGGCGATCCGGCTGACGGTGGCGTCGGACAAGGCGGTGACGGGCATGCTGGCGGTTCGCCTGAGGCTGTCGGCGCGGGAGGACAGCGGCTTCGACGCGGAGGACGTGGAGGGCGGGCTGGGCCCGCGGGACTTCCAGGCGAACTTCGGGGCAGAGGCGGGGATGACGGGGATGGTGCTGATCCCGACGGCAGGGGACGAGGGGTCGGAGGGGGAGGAGGCGTACCGGGTCGAGCTGCTGGCGGGGACGGGCTACGCGGTGGGGGCGGACGCCCTGGCGGACGGGATAGTGAGCGACCGGCTGGGGGCGGCGGCGCGGGCGAGCCGGGTGAACGCGGCGGCGCTGCCGCAGGCGCTGGCGGCGGCGGTGGCGCAGGCGACCGGGGTGATCGCCCAGCGGATCGAGCTCGCGGCGTCGGGGGTGGAGCCGGAGGCGCTGGACCTGGGCGCGGCGCTGGCGTCGGGGGCGGGCGCGGACGGGGCCGGGCTGGACTGGCGGGCGGCGCTGTCCGGGATGGCGCTGGCGACGGGGCTGACCGGGGCGGACGGGAGCCGGGTGGCGTCGGTCTGGGTTCGCGGGGCGCTGTCGTCGCTGGACGGGTCGGAGGACGGGGTGTCCTGGGACGGGGAGGTGTGGTCGGCGCACGCCGGGGTGGACTTTCGGGCGCGCCCGGACGTTCTGGCGGGGGTGGCGGCGTCTTATGCGGAGGGCGATCTGGACACGGAGGCGGACGGGGTTCGGGGGCGGCACGAGACGCGGCTGGCGTCGGTGCGCCCGTATGTGGCGTGGCTTTTGGAGGACGGGTCGAGCTTGTGGGCGAGCGCGAGCTACGGGCGCGGGAAGGTTCGGGTGCGGGAGGACGGTCAGGCGACGCGGGAGGCGGACTTGCGGACGCGGAGCGCGTCGGCGGGGGGCTGGCGGACGCTGTCGGAGCGCTCGGGCGCGGGGGGAGACGTTCTGCGATTGGCGCTGCGGGGGGAAGGCTCGCTGGCGCGGGCGCGGACGGACGCGGAGGACGGGCTGGAGGGGCTGTCGGTGGACGCGAGCCGCGTTCGGCTGGCGCTGGAGGGGTCGCGGGAGCGGGTCTTGGAGGATGGGGGCAGGCTGACGCCGGCGCTGGAGGCGGGGGCGCGCTACGACGGGGGCGACGCGACGGACGGGGCGGGGGCGGAGCTGGGGGCGAGCGTGTCGTACTTGGATGGGACGGGCCGGATGTCGGTGGAGCTTCGGACGCGCATGCTGGTGGCGCACGAGGCGGATCGCGACGAGTGGAGCGCGAGCGCGCGGATGTCGGTGACGCCGGAGGCGAGCGGTCGGGGTCCGTCGCTGCGGCTGTCGCTGGGTCGGGGCGACGCGGGGAGCGGGCTGGCGCGGCTGTTCGCGCGGGAGGGGTCGTCGGCGAGGCTGGGGGAGGCGGAGGCTCGGACGCGGCTGGAGGCGGAGGTGGGTCAGGGGCTGTCGGGGCCGTGGGCGGGACTGGCGACGCCGTACGCGGGGCTGTCGGTGGAGGAGTCCGGGTTGGCGCTGCTGCGATTGGGGACGCGCTACCGCCGTGGCGAGACGCTGGCGCTGGCGCTGGAGGCGGAGACCGGCGGCGAGAGCCGGATCGCCTTGCGCGCCTCCCTCCGGTGGTGAGCGCGCGCGGGTAGAAATAGCGCGTGAGCGCGCTCCGCGCGCGGACCGCGCCCGCCGAGACCCGCGGCGGAAGGAGGTTCAAGGATAGCCGATAGGATGCCAGTTACCCAGGTGGCGGGGAAACTGGAGTCGAGTTTTCATGAGAGCGTTATGCTTCCCGGACCAATTTTCAGGTTCGTCGCCACGCGAGTGCTACAATTTTTCCCGGCGGGCCTCCGCTCCATTTTCCCCAGAAAAGCATGACCCTGCAGGACCTTATCCGTGGACTGGAAGAGTACTGGGCGGCCCGCGGTTGCGCCATCTTGCCCGCTCTGGACCTGCCGGTCGGGGCGGCGACCTTCCACCCCGAGACGTTCTTGCGGGCGATCGGGCCGGAGCCGTGGCGGTGCGCGTTCGCGCAGCCGTGCAGGCGCCCCACGGACGGGCGTTATGGAGAGAATCCGAATCGTCTTCAGCGCTATTGCCAGTTTCAGGTGGCGCTCAAGCCCTCGCCGGACGATATCCAGGACCTCTACCTGAATTCGTTGCGAGAGTTGGGCGTCGCGCTGGCCGAGAACGATATTCGCTTCGTGGAGGACGATTGGGAGTCTCCGACGCTGGGCGCCTGGGGGCTGGGATGGGAGGTGCAGCTCAACGGCATGGAGATCAGCCAGTTCACGTATTTCCAGCAGGCGGGGGGGCTGGAGTGCCGTCCCACGCTTGGCGAACTGACGTACGGCATCGAGCGGATCGCGATGTTTCTGCAGGGGAAGGACAGCGTGTTCGACTTGGCGTGGAGCGGGTCGGGGCCGAGCCGGGTCACCTACGGGCAACTGTTTCACCAGAACGAGGTCGAGCAGTCGGCCTACAACTTCGAGCGGGCCGACACGGAGAAGCTTTCGCGCCAGTTCGACGAGATGGAGCGGGAGTGCGATGAGCTGGTCGATCAGGATCTGCCATTGCCCGCGTACGAGCAGTTGGTCGTGTGCTCGCATCTTTTCAACTTGCTGGACGCGCGCCACGCGGTTTCCGTGACCGAGCGCCAGAAATACATTCTGCGCATGCGCGCGCGCGCGCGGAAGGTCGCGCGGGCTTATTACGCCGCGCGCGAGGCTCTGGACTTTCCCTTGGGCGTGGAATGAGCGAGACTCGCGCCGCGCTGTTCGAGCTTGGTACGGAAGAACTCCCTCCCCGCTATCAGGATTCCCTTAGGGAGGCCCTGAAAGCCGGGGTCGTGGCGGAGCTGGAAGACGCGAACCTTCCGTTCGGGAGGGCCGTCCAGGCATACGCGTCGTCGCGTCGCCTGGCGTTGCGGATTTCGGCGGTCGCGGCGCGGACCGACGCGCTCGCCGAGACCCGCAAGGGTCCCGCGGTCGCAGCGGCCTTCGACTCGGAAGGGCGCCCGACGCGCGCTCTGCTGGGCTTCGCCAAGGGGTGCGGAACGGACGCGGAACAGATGCGGCGTTGGAAAGACGGAAAAGATCGTCTGAGATCGGGAAAGGGGGAATGGCTCGCGTTCGAGCGGACGACCGAGCCGCGCGATTGTCGGGAAGTTCTGCCGGGAGCGCTCGACCGCGCCGTGGCGGGACTGCCTCTTCCAAAACGCATGCGCTGGGGCGCGCGGGAAGTCGCTTTTCTGCGTCCGGTCCGATGGGTGGTGTTGCTGTACGGTGACGAGCCGGTCGAGGGAGAGGTTCTGGGGCTGGCCTGTGGCGCGACCACGCGCGGCCACCGCTTTCTCGGAGAGAGGCTCTTGGATTTGGTGGACGCCGACTCCTATGAGGAGGTCCTGCGCGAGCGAGGACGCGTGCTGGTGGACGGCGCGGAGCGACGGCGAGAGACGGAGCGGCAGCTCTCCGAAATCGAGATCGAGACGGGAGCGTCGGCGGTCCGGACGGAGAGCCTGCTTGAGGAGGTTTGCGCGAGCGTGGAGTTTCCGGTGGTCGTCGCGGGCCGCGTCGACGAGGAGTTTCTGGACCTTCCGTGGGAGGTGGTCCGCGCGGTTCTGGAAGACCAGCAAAAATACTTCTCGACCCGGACCGCGGATGGCGCGCCGTCCCGGATTTTTCTCGCCGTCGCCAACGTCCCGGACGTGAACGGAGATGTCCGCGCCGGGTGCGAGCGGGTCGCGCGCTCTCGACTGCAGGACGCGGCGTTCTACCTGGAGCGCGACCGGTCGCGGCCGCTCGAATCTCGCGTCGAGGATTTGGGCAGGGTAGTGTTTCACCGCGAATTGGGGACGCTCCTTGATCGGGTTCGGCGCATTGGGCGGCTGGCCTTGCATATCGTTCGGGAATCGGGCGCGGACGTGAGCGAGAGGGTGGTGGAGCGCGCGGCGCGCCTGTGCAAGGCGGATCTGGGCACGGACATCGTGCAGTCGTTTCCGAAGCTCCAGGGAATCATGGGCGCGTGGTACGCCAAGATGGAGGGGGAGGAGGAAGCGGTTTGCGCGGCGATCTCGGATCACTATTTGCCCCGGCGCGCGGACGACGCGTTGCCGGGCGCGTTGCCCGGCCTCGCCCTAGCCTTGGCCGACCGGCTGGATATGCTGGTCGGCGTGTTCTCGATCGGCGAGACTCCCACCGGGACCCGGGACCCGCTGGGAGTCCGACGCGCGGCGTATGGCGTCTTGCGCCTGACGGTGGAGAGAGATCTGGATTTGGATCTGGAGGACTGCCTCGCGCGGGCGGCCGAGGGCTATCCGGAATCTCTTGATCCCGCCGCTCCGCGGGCGACGCTCAAGTATTTGGAGGACCGGATGCGTGGCTACGTGGTGGAGCGCGGGTTATCCCGCGATGTCGCCGAGGCGGCTCTGGCGACGGGATTCGCGCGACCGCTGGACGCCTTCAGACGGGCGAGGGCGGTGGAGGAGTTCCGGCTTCGGCCGCGAGCGCGGTCGCTGATCGAGACGCACAAGCGGATCCGGAACATCTTGCGCGAGGCGGACGGAATCGACGGCGCTGTAGATCCGGACCTGTTGGAAGAGGCGGCGGAGCGGGCGCTCTGGACGCGGTTCGAGACGGCGCGCGATCAATCTCTGGAGCGTCGCGTGGAGCGGCGCTATGAGCGGGCGCTGGACGCGCTGGTCGAGCTGGCGGAGCCGGTGTCCAAGTTCTTCGATTCGGTGCTGGTGATGGCGGAAGACGAGAAATTGCGTCATAATCGTCTGCGCCTTCTCAGAAAAATAAGGGAATCGTTTCTGGAAATCGCGGATATCTCATGCTTGCGGGATTGAGCGGAACGGAATTTAAGATATGAAACTGATCATTCTGGATCGCGACGGAGTCCTGAACGAGGAGCGGAGGGACTTCATCAAGACGCCGGACGAGTGGGTGCCGATCGACAGCAGCATGCAGGCGGTGTCCCGGCTGAACGAGGCGGGCTACCGGGTGGTGCTCGCGACCAACCAGTCGGCCGTTGGCCGCGGCATCATCGACATGGACGCCCTGAACACGATCCATCAGAAAATGCACAACTCCCTGGGCCGGTTCGGGGGCTGGGTGGACGCCATATTTTTCTGCCCGGACGCGCCGGACGCGAAGAGCGACTGCCGCAAGCCCAAGCCGGGCATGTTCGAGGATATCGCGCAGCGGTGCGGGACCGACTTGGGGAACGTGCCGGCGGTCGGGGACAAGCTGTCGGACATCCAGGCCGCGCTGGCGGCCGGCGCGCGACCAGTTCTGGTGCGCACGGGGTACGGCAGGCAGATCGAGAAGAACGAGGAGCTGCCGGCCGGCATCCCGGTGTACGACAATCTGCTTTCCTTCGTGGACGAGTTGCTGGCGTCATCTTGCTGAGCGCGGTCGGATGGCCATCATCCGCTCCACGTCGTTCTACCTAGGCGTTCTGGCCGTCACGCTGGCCGCCGCATGCGCGTTGCCGATCGCCGCGTGCCTGCCCCGCCGTCCCTGCTATCGGTTGCTCAGCCTCTGGAACGTGGCCGTCCTCTGGTGCGCGGACGCGCTCTGTGGAATTTCCTGCGAGGTCCACGGGCGTGAGAACATCCCTGATTCTGGCCCCTTCATGCTAATGGCGAATCACCAGTCGGCGTTCGAGACGATCTTGCTGGTGGTGCTATTGCGGCGACCGATCTTCGCGCTCAAGCGGTCCTTGCTGTGGATTCCGGTGATTGGCTGGGGCTTGGCTCTGACGCGCCCGATCATCATCGTTCGAAGCTCGCCGGTGCGCAGCCTCAAGCGTTTGGTGAGACAGGCGCGCGAGCGTTTCGCGCGTGGCGACGCGGTCGTTATTTTCCCGGAAGGCACTCGTCTCGCTCCGGGAGAACGTCGCCCCTATCAGGCGGGTGGAGCGCATATCGCGGTCCAGAACCAGGTGCCGGTGCTCCCGATGGCCCACAACTCAGGACGCTTTTGGCTTCGGGGGTACGTCAAGAAGCCCGGAACGGTCACCGTTCGGGTCGGGCCGCCGATCTCCACGGAAGGATCGCGGCCCGCGCGGCTGAACGAGCGGGTCCGAGAGTGGATCGAGGACGCGGGAGCGCGGATGTCTCCCCCGATGTGATTCAGGGAGCGGGGTTTGGCTGGGTCTCGTGGATCGCGTCGATCTCGCGCGGCAACGGATCTGGCAGATCCAGATCGACGCTCGCCAGATTCTCATCCAATTGCTGGATCGTGGTGGCGCCGACGATGACGCTGGTGACGAAGGCCTGCTTCCGAATGAAAGCTAGGGCCATCTGCGCGGGGCTCAGGCCATGCTTGCGCGCCAACTCCAGGTATTGAGCGGTCGCGGCCTTAGCCTGCGGGTTGCTGTACCGGTTGAAGTAGCTCCAGCGTCGCAACCGGGACTCGGGCGGGGGGTCCCGCTGGTATTTTCCGGTGAGGACCCCAAACCCGAGAGGCGAATAGGCCAGCAGGCCGCATCGCTCCCGGATGGCGACTTCCGCGAGTCCCACCTCGAAGGTCCGGTTCAGCAGGTTGTAGGGGTTCTGGATGGAGACGACGCGCGGGCCGGAAGACTCCCGCGCGAGACGCAGGTATTCTGACACTCCCCACGGGGTCTCGTTGGATACCCCGATGGCGCGCGCCTTGCCGACTTCCACCAGCTGGCGGAGCGCCTCGTAGGTCTCCTCGATCGGGATGGAGTCCGGGTCGTCTCCGCTTCGATATCCCAGTTGCCCGAAATAGTTGGTGTTCCGCTCGGGCCAGTGCGCCTGATAGAGGTCGACGTAGTCGGTGCGCAGGCGGCGCAGGCTGTCGTCCATGGCCTGATGGATGTGTTTCGCGCTCAGGCGTGGCCCATCGCGCAGATAGTCCATGGACGCTCTGGGACCGCTCACCTTGGTCGCGATCACCGCATGGTCCCTGGGAACGCGGGAGGAGGCGAGCCAAGAGCCGACGTGCCGCTCGCTGAGGCCCTGGGTGCGCGCGCTGATCGGGACGGAGTACATCTCGGCGGTATCGATGAAGTTGACGCCGCGCTCGAACGCCCGGTCCAGTTGCTGGTGGGCCTCGGCCTCGGTGTTCTGTTCGCCGAACGTCATGGTCCCGAGACAGAGAGCGCTGACCTCGATGCCGGTGTCGCCAAGCGGACGGAGCTCCATCCTTAGATCTCCAGGTCTTTCACGGGCTTTCCGCGAATCAGATGCTGGTCGATGATACGGTCGATGTCGGCCTGATCGCGATAGCGGTACCAAACGCCTTCCGGATAGACGACGATGACCGGGCCTTCGGCGCACCGGTCGAGGCACCCCGCCCGGTTGATTCGGACTTGGCCGGTTCCGTGAATGCCAAGCGCCTGGCACCGTTTTTTGGCGTAGTCGCGCATCGCCCGCGCGCCATGATCCTGACAGCAGGCATCGTCCTCTCGCTGGTTGACGCAGAAGAAGGCGTGTCGTTTGTAATGCGGCATCGGGTGGAACAAGTCGCGCGCCAGAATTTTAACCGGTTCCTTTGGCGAAATCCATCGCAGGGAACTCTCTCCGTTCGGCTCGGAGTATCGAGACGATGAAGGCCATCCGGACACCGCGCCCGGCATGCCGGTCCGCTGGATCATCTCAAGTTTGGAGAGAAGCCGATTCCGATGGAGCGTCGCTCGCAATACACAATACGGCACGGTGGAAATCCCTTCGAGACGCGCCGCCCCAATACGACTTTGATTATGACGACGCGGGTGGAGCTCCTGGAGATCATCGCGAATGGTGAGAATTCCGGCATCGAGTTCAAGCGGGACGACGCGCGGGATCACGACCTCGCTAAGGATCTGGTCGCGTTCTCCAACCTGGAGGGCGGCAGGGTTTTTCTCGGCGTGGATGATGACGGAACCGTAGTCGGGGTGACGCGGGAACGTCTGGAGGAGTGGGTGGCGGACGTATGCCGGGACAAGATCATGCCGGCGGTCACCCCATATTTCGAGACGATCAAGGACGCTCGCCCGGGCGCTGATGTCGTGGTCGTGCGGGTGCCGCGCGGCGTTTACGCGCATAGCCAGCGGAGCGATGACGGAAACGTCTATTTCGTCCGGGTTGGAACGCGGAGCCGAGAGTCGACTCCCGAAGAACTGGACTGGCTCTTTCGGCGACGCGGGGCGCTTCGCGCCGACCTGCGGCCCGCTCATGGGACGACGCTCGACGATCTGGACCGTCGTCGGCTCAAGGAGTATTTTCAGGTGATTCGTCAGCAGGAAATTCCAGATGATGACGACGAATCGAGCTGGCGGACCTTGTTGGTCAACACGGGAATCATGGTTGAGGATGGTGTGGGTTGGTCAGGCCTGTTGCTTTTCGGCTCCATGCCGAATCGCTTTCTGCCGCAGGCGGGCATTGACGCGGCAGCGTTTTCAGGGTCAGAAAAGGACTATGCGGCTATTGAGCGGAGAAAGTTGCGCGGTCCCATGACATCACTTTCGGACCGTGGTGGCGAACTTTTGGAAGCTGGCCTCGTTGAGCAGGCGTTGGAGTTCGTTAGACGAAACACTCCTGTGAGCGGCGACCTTAAGGACAGCGCGCGTCGCGTGGGACACTCGACTTACCCTGATGAAGTAGTGCGTGAAGCCGTGACGAACGCGCTTATCCATAGAGACTACCTTCTGGCGAATACGGACATTGAGCTGGCGGTGTACCAGGACCGGCTGGAGGTCATCTCGCCTGGAAGACTACCCAATGGCATAACGCCCGAACGCATGCGGGTTGGAGCCAGGGCTGCCCAAGACCCGTTGCTGAAGGACGTGATGCGGGACTATGGCTATGTCGAGCATATGGGGATGGGGGTACCGAGAAAGATCGTGCGCGGCATGAGGCTGCGCAACGGGACGGAGGCCGACCTCATTGAAGATGGCGAGCGGTTTATCGTGCGTCTCTTCGCCTGACGCGGCGGAATCCGCCACCAGTCCGAAGATGTTACCGCGCCCCCGCGATACCGCTGGGGCTGCTGGTACCGAGAGTGGGACTCGAACCCACACGGGGGGCTGCCCCACCGGATTTTGAGTCCGGCGCGTCTACCGATTCCGCCATCTCGGCCCGCATTCTCCCGACGGCCTTGTCTCCAAGGCTCCGGGCCACCCCGCCATTGTAGCAACGCCGCTCATTCGGGCAGCAGGGCCATCGCGGCCTCAAGCGCCCGTTCCGGCGTGATGCGGGCCATGCATGCATGACTCTGATACGGGCAGGCGCGGCGGTGGCAGGGACTGCATGGGACCTCCACCGAGAGAATTCTCCGGGCGTCCGTCAGGGGCGGGTGCGTGTCGGGGCTGGTCGGGCCGTAAATCCCGACCACCGGGGTGTCCACGGCCGCGGCGACGTGCATGAGTCCAGAGTCGTTGCAGACCGCGACCGTGAGTCTCGAGATCAGGAGGATGGCTTGCTCCAGACTGGTCTCGCCGCACAGATTAATGGCATGCCTTGGCGCGGCGCGAACGATGGTCTCGCCCAAGGGACGGTCTCCCGGAGCGCCTATCACGCAGACGCGTCGCCCTCGCGCGGCGAGCATGGCGGCCAGCCGGGCGAAGGATTTCGCGCCCCACTCCTTGGCGGGGCCATAGGCGGCCCCCGGCATGAGCCCAACCATCGGTTCCCCGGGATCAATCTTCCACTCTCGCGGCACGGATGCGGCCTCTTCTGGATTGATGGCCAGCTTGGGTCGAGGGAGGAAGGCGGGATCGATGATTTGTCGGGAAGCCAGACGCGCCATCCGGGTCCGGGCGTCTGGAGGGCGCGGGCGCGGGTCGTTGATGAGTCCCGCGCGCGTTCCGGGTCCGAACCCGACTCGTTTCCGGATGCCAGCGACCCACGGTAGCGCCGCGGCCTTCGCGGAGCGGGGAATGACGATGGCCCGTCGATATTCCGCGTCCAGGCGCCGGGCGGCGGCCCACCGTCGCCACAATCCCAGCTGGCCGCGTCGGACGTCAAGGGCGATATGGCGCGCGACTTGGGGCATCCGCGCGAGCAGGGCCGCCGCCCAGCTGGGCGCGACCACGTCGATGGAGAAGTCGGGTCGTCGCCGCTTAAGGAGGACGTACAGAATCTGGCTCAGCACGAGGTCGCCGACCCAGGCTTGCGCTACCACCAGGACGCGTGGGTCCCGGTCCCGGCTGGACATGGACTACTTCGCGCTCTCGCGGACGCGCCGGACCAGATCCGTGGTCGAGCAGCCCTCCACGAGCGGAAGGACGACGACTTTTCCGCCCGCCTTCTCGACTTCTTTTTTGCCGACGATCCGGTCGGTCGCGTAATCGGCTCCCTTGACCAGCACGTCCGGCTGGATCTCCTGAATCAGCCGTTCCGGAGTGTCTTGGGAGAACGCCGTGACCCAGTCGACGCGCTCCAGAGCGGCCAGCACTCGTTGCCGGTATTTCAGCGGCTGGATCGGGCGGTCTCGTCCCTTGTTGCGGCGAACCGAGGCGTCGGTGTTGACGGCCACGATCAGCCGGTCGCCCAGATCCGCGGCGCGCTCCAGCAACGTGACGTGGCCGGCGTGGAGCAGGTCGAAGCAGCCGTTCGTGAAGACGATCGTCTCGCCCAGCGCTCGGGCTTCTCCGACCAGTCTACGGAGGATGCTGGAGGGAACGACGCCGGCCTTGACGTTCCGCTCGAGGCGGACGGCGCTCTGCAGCTCGTCTGGCGTGACGGAAGCCGTTCCGAACTTGCCCACCACCTGCCCCGCGGCCAGGTTCGCCAAGCGCATGGCCTCTTCCAGCGATAGTCCCGCGGCATGGGCGCATGCGAGCGTGGCGATGACGGTGTCTCCGGCGCCGGTGACGTCGAACACGTCCTGCGCGGCCACGGCGAGGTGAACGCTTTTTCGGCCTTCGCGCAGCAGCATGCCCTGATCGCCAAGCGTGACCAGCATCGCCTTCAGGCGGTGCTGGCGGCAGAGTTTTCCGGCCTTTCTGGAGATGTCAGTAAGGGCTGGCGCGGAGCCCGCCACGGCTTCCAGCTCGCGGCGGTTCGGCGTGATGGCGGTGGCGCCGGCGTAGGCGGAGAAGTCGTCGCGCTTGGGGTCCACGAAGACGGGCTTTCCCATGCGGCGGCACAGGTTGATCAGCGGCTGGGGGTCATGCAGCGCGCCTTTCCCGTAATCCGACAGGATGGCCACGTCACGGCTCGCCAAGGCCGCGCGAAATCGCTTCAGAAACGCTGCCTTGTCGGGAAGGCTTGGCTTCTCGAAGTCCAGTCGGATCAGTTGCTGGTGTTGGCTGACGACCCGCAACTTGACCGACGTGCTCATGTCGGCTTGAATCATGAGGCGATTCTCGATCCCGCGCTTGCGGATCAGGCGCGCGACGGCGCGGCCTGGCTGGTCCGGTCCGATCGGCGCGAGAAGCGTGGCGCGCGCGCCTAGCGACGCGAGGTTGACGGCTACGTTGCCCGCCCCGCCGACCCTTTGCTGCTCATCCTCGATCGCCACGACTGGCACCGGGGCCTCTGGCGAGATGCGCTCGGACTTTCCGACCCAGTAGCGGTCCAGCATCACGTCCCCGACCACCAGGACGCGGATTTCGGAGAAGTCAGGCAGGCTCAGGCGCACCGGAAATCACTGGTCCGCGTCCACCAGCGTGTACACGGTTCCGCAATAAGGGCACCGAATCTTGTGGTCCGGCGCGTCCTCGATAGGCAGGAACACCCGAGGGTGGGAATCCCATAAGCTGGAGCCCGGCATGGGACAGTGGAGGGGAAGTTGGCTGCGGTGGACGTTTTTCCGGACCGCTTGGTTTGGCGTCTGGAAATCGTCCGGATGGTCCGCGGTATGGGGGCTTGGCATGATCAGCGCGCGGGCGTTAGCCAGTGGAGGTGCGTCTCGGAGCGACCGCTGACGATGTCTTGATACTGCCGTTGCAGGCGCGTGGTGAGCGGCCCGCGCTGGCCGTCGCCGATGGTCGCGCCGTCCAGTTCCTGGATCGGCGTGACCTCGGCGGCCGTTCCGGTGAAAAACGCCTCATCGCACCGTAGCAGGTCGTCTCGGGCCAGACGGTTCTCCCGCACCTCAATGCCGCTCTCGCGGGCGAGCTCGATGATGGTGCGGCGGGTGATCCCGTCCAGGGCCGAGCCGAGCGCGGGGGTTTCCAGAACGCCGTCGCGGACGAGAAACAGATTCTCGCCGCTTCCTTCCGAGATTCGCCCGTCCGCCTCCAGCAGCAGGGCCTCGTCGTATCCGGCGCTTTTCGCCCGTGCGGTCGCCACGGCGGAATAAACGTAGTTGCCGCAGATCTTGGAGCTCGTCAGCGGCGCGTTCACGCGGTCGCGAACGATGGAGGACGTGTGGACCCGGATTCCTCGCTCCAGACCCTCCACGCCGAGATAGACGCCCCACTCCCAAGCCGCCACCGCGGCATGCACCTCCAGCCCCTCGGCATGCAGTCCCAGTCCCTCCGGGCCGTAGAAGCAGATGGGCCGGATGTAAGCCGTTTCCAGCCGGTTCTCTCGAACCGCGTCGACGCAAGCCTGATTGATTTCCTCGCGGGCGTACGGAAGGCGCATGCCGACGCAGTCGGCCGAGGCGAACAGACGGTCGGTGTGCTCCCGCAGGCGAAAGATGGCCGGTCCTTGCTCAGTGGCGAACGCGCGCAGTCCCTCGAACACGCCGCTGCCGTAATGCAGGCTGTGGGTGAGCACGTGCGTGGTCGCCTTCTCCCAAGGGACCATGCGGCCGTCCAGCCAGATCACGGCGTCAGGATTTGGGGCGAGGGTGCTCACGTCGCCAGTTCGAAGGTCTCGTTCCAGATTTTCCTGATCGTCTCGCGCTCGTCCGCGAATTCTTCCGGCGGAGCGCGCGGGGGTTCTTCCTGCAGGCTGAGTACGTGGATCCGGTCGCGGTAGGCGAAGTAGCAAGAGCGCAAGAATTCGACGGTCTCGGTCTCCATCAGGCCGCTTTCCGCCAGACGGTCCAGAATCATCACCGTGGCGGTCGGCTCGATGATCTCCGGGTGGTCGCTGGCGTGGAACAACACATTATAGTGCACCAGAAACTCGATATCGGTCACGCCTCCGGGGTCGTTCTTGAGGTGGAAGCTCTCGGGTCGGGGCGGGCGCTCCTCGAGCATTCGTCGGCGCATGTCCAAGAAGTCCTTCCGCAACGCGGCGGTCTCGCGGCGCGCGCGCAGGGTCCGGGCCCGGACCTCCCCGAACGCCGCGCGCGCGGATTCCTCGCCCGCGACCGCTCGGGCGCGCGCCAAGGCCTGACGCTCCCAAGTCCAGGCCTTCTCCCGCAGGTATTTCTCGTAGTAGCGGAGACCGCATACGGTTTGGCCGGACTGCCCGCCGGGTCGTAGCCGCGGGTCGATCTCGTACAAGGCTCCGTCGGAAGTCAGGGTTTCCATGATGTGGATGAACCGCTGGACCACGCGGGTGAAGAAATATTCGTTGTAGACCGGATTCTCGCCATCGGTCATCTGCTCCTCGCCCTCGCTGTCGTGCGCGAACACCAGATCCAGGTCCGAGTTGAATCCCAATTCCAGCCCCCCGAACTTGCCGTAGGCGATGACCGCGCAATGCGCCGGACGGCGCTGGCCGTCCACCACGCAATGGGGCTGGCCGTCGCGCTGGAGCTGCTTGCGCAGCGCGAGGTACCAAGCGCAGGACGTGACGGTCTCGGCGATCCAGGTCAGCTCGTCGCTCACGTCCGACAGGGATTTCGAGTGGATCAGGTTGCAGGCGGCGACTTGCAGGGTCTGGGACTGCCGGAACTGGCGCAAGGCGCTCATCTGCCGCTCCAGATCGTCCGCGTCGTCCGGCAGGGCCCGATGCAGAATCTCGCGCAGGGTTTCCGGAGCGCGCTCCCCGAACAGCGTGGTCGGGGCGAGCAGCTCGTCGATGAGGTGGGGAGACCGCAGGATCTGCGTCTGCACCCAGGGGCTACGGCGGATCAATTCAGCCAGCAGGTTCAGCGCCGGAGGATTCTCGGCCAGCAGGGCCATGCAGTCGGGTCGGCGCAGAAGGGTTTCCAGAGAGTCGAGCAAGAGGTTCAGCACGTCGGCCGGGCTCTCTTGCCGGCAGGCCGTCTCGATCATTTTCGGGATCAGCGCTAGCGCGTAGTGGCGTCCACCGGAGTTCTGCATGCTCCACGCGGACGAGGAGACGATGGCGCGCAAGCGCCGCGCCGGTGCTTCCGCGTCTTCCGTCACCCCCATTTTTACCAGGACTTCCTCCAAGCCGGTCGCGTCGCCGTCCTTCTGCCCGGCGGTCTCGATCATGTGCGACAGGGCCTTCAGCTCCTCGGGGTGCTCTTGCTCCGGCTCCAGCTCCACCCGCATCAAGCACGTGAACTCCAGTTGCAGGCTGACCCGCTGCATGGCGAGATCTTCCACGAACGCCTCCCAGTCCGGGTGTCCCATCGAGAACCGGATCCGCTCTCTCGCCAGCTCGTCTTTCGGCAAGGTGTGAGTCTGCTGGTCCTCAATCATCTGCAGCCGGTTCTCCGTCGCGCGGAGGGTGGAATAGGCCTCGAGCAGCACTTGCACGTCGGTGTCGGTAAGCTTGCCGCATCGATTCATCGCCTCCAGGGCGCCCATCCACGAGTTTTGCCGCAGGGCTTTTTCCCGTCCGCCGAAAATCAATTGCGCACTCTGCACGATGAACTCGGCCTCGCGGATGCCGCCAGGGCCGTGCTTGAGATCGTCTTCCAGCGTCTCTTTGCGCGCGTGACGCTCCATCTTGGCTTTCATGGTCCGCAGGTCCTCGAGCACTTGAAAGTCCAGAGAGCGTCGATAGATGAAGGGGCGGAGCAGCTCGGTCAGCTCCGCGCCGGCGGCCGTGGGCTCGCCTAGCGGACGCGCCTTGATCAGGGCGTAGCGCTCCCACTCGCGCCCATGATTCTGGTAGTACGCCTCCATGGACGAGAACGGCAACGCCAGGCTGCCGGTGGAGCCGAACGGACGCAGCCTCATGTCCACGCGAAACACGAAGCCGTCGGCCGTGACCTCGTCCAGGGCCTTGATCGTCCTTTGCCCTAAGCGAATGAAGTAAGACTGCGCCTCGTCGCGATCCGAGGCCGCGTCCGGATAGGCGAAGATCAAGTCGATATCGGAGGAGAAGTTGAGTTCCGCCCCGCCGAGCTTACCCATGCCGAGGACCACGAACGGCACGGGATCGCCGTTTCGATCAGTGGGGCTCGGCGCTTTCATGCGAGCGCGGTGCCAATGGGCGGCGCCCATGACGGCGCGGTCCGCGAACGAACTCAGGTCGCGTAGGGTCTCCGGCAGCTCCGCCAGTCCGTTGATGTCCCGGAACATGACGCGGAGCATCTCCCGAGTCCGGGCGTGGCGCAATGATCGAGCGAAATCCGCGTCGTTCGAGTCCACGGGATCTGGCGGATCCAGATCTTTTGGGTTCGGGTCGCGCAGGGCGGACTCCAGAAGGTCTGGACGGGACCGCGCGAGCCGGGCCGCGAAGGGACTCGCGGCGAACAGATTCAGAAGGCCCGCCCGGTTCTCGTCCAGAAGCTCGCCGTCAAGGGCGGGCCGGATCTCCTCCAGGGCCGATTCCGCCTCTTCTTTCAGGCTGTCGGGAATGGGGGCGGGTTTCATGCCAAGGGGATGGGGCTGGGATCGCCCGACCTCGCTTCGCTAAATTTCCCGAATCGCTCGGGCTGCGGGACTCGCACCACTATGGCCCATTATCTTCCTTTTTGCTGAGGACTCGGAAGAGAACCTTATCAAGCAATCTCCCTATCTCATTAACGCCCATCATTCTCGCCACGGGAACGAATAACAATAATTGGAGAACTAATATCGCTATGGGACCGCCGAGAGACGGCATCAACGTGAAAAAGAAAATATCCAGCAAAATAACCAAAGAGAGAAGAGCGATAAAGCGTTCTTCTTTCCGGGAGTCTTGCTCTTTGGTGAGGTATTCCTCCAGTTTTTCGATCTGCTCATCTTTTTCGTCTGATTCGCTTTGCTCAAGCGACTGCTCGAAACCGCCCGTATCAGGCATCGACTCGCTCACGCTCGTCCGTTTTGGCGCGCCTCCGGTATTCCTCGAGAATATCCTCGTTCGGGATCGTGATGCCGCGCGCTCCTGGGCGGTAGTGTTTCGCCCATGCGCCATTTTTACTGTGGGTGATCGCGACGAGCTTCGCTCCATCAAATTCGCGGAGCACCTTCAATATGTGTTTCAGGGTTTGGGCCTCTTCCTCGCGAATGTCTGGATTGAGACGAAAAATGTTCTCTACCCGATCAGCTCCGAAAATCTTTGCCTTGTGATACAGGATCGGATGCACCGGTCCATAGTCCCAAGCCTCGAATTGTCCTGTAACCAGTGGGTCGCCACCCGTTCGTCCGAGGTGATACATGTGCGAGATATAAAGCATTTTCTGCATTTTAAGGTGGGAGACGGACCACCCCAGAAACTCGCCCGCGAACTTCGCGGCGCTCAACACGCTCACGGCCATGAGGCGATCTCGCTAAAAGGCATTGCGGATTGAAGTATAGCAAAGAGGCCCTCTCGCCCGTCGCGTTCATGAGCACGACCCCAAACAAAGAGGGCCGCGAACGCGGCCCTCCTCGAAACGTTCGGGAAATCCCGCCTCAAAGCGGGGTGAACGAGGTGACCCGGGCCACCAGCTCCTCGCGCTCGCTTCCGGACATCGGGATCATGCCCTTCTCGGTCAGATAGCCGTCGGCGCCGCTCGCTCGGTCGCTCAGGAACTCGGCGACGAACTCCCGGATGCCGGGGATGGCGTCCAGATGGGCGTTCTTGATATAGAAGTACAGCGGCCGGGACACCGGATAGCTGCCGTCGGCGATGGCCTCGAAGGCCGGGGCGACGCCGTCGATGACGGAGCCCTGGACCTTGTCGGAGTTCTGGTCCAGGAAGCTGAACCCGAAGACGCCGAGCGCGGCCGGGTTGGCCGTCAGCTTCTGCACGATCAGGTTGTCGTTCTCGCCCGCCTCGATGTAGTGGCCGTCCTCGCGCACGGAGTGGCAGTAGGACTTGTAGCGCTTCTTGTCCTTCTTCTTCATCGCCTTGATCCAGGGGAAGGTCTTGCATCCTCCTTCCAGGGCGAGCTCGGCGAAGGCGTCCCGGGTGCCGGAGGTCGGCGGCGGGCCGAGCACCTCGATCTTGGCGTCGGGCAGGGCAGGGTTGACGTCCTTCCACGTCTCGTGGGGGTTGGCGACGAAGGACTCTCCGCCGTTCGGGTCCGGGACCTCGCGCGCCAGCGCCAGGAAGATGTCGCGCCGGGTCAGCTCCATCGGGGCCGTCGCCTTGGAGTTGGCGAGGACGATGCCGTCGTAGCCGATCTTGGCCTCGGTGACGTCGCCGACGCCGTTCTTGGCGCACGTCTCGACCTCCTTGCTCTTGATCTTGCGCGAGGCGTTCGTGATGTCCGGAGTGCTGGTGCCGACGCCGGAGCAAAACAGCTTCAGGCCGCCGCCGGAGCCGGTCGATTCGATTTTCGGGGTCTTGAAGGCCGTGGTCTTGCCGAATCGCTCGGCGACGACCGTGGCGAAGGGATAGACGGTGGAAGAGCCGACGATGTTGATTTGGTCGCGGGCCTGGGCGCCCGTGGAGGCGGCCAGCGCGAGCAGGGCGATCGCGGAAATTCGGAAGTTCATTATGTGTTAGATCCTCTAGGCTTTATCGATGGGTTTGGCGGGGATGACCCCGTTCGCGCGCCGCATTAAAAGCGAGACTTGTAACGAGCGTATGACAGGACGCGATCCGGGCCCGGATCGCGGTTTCGCGGCGGGGCGGTGTAGAATCCCGGACCATGACGGGCAACACCTTCGGCTCTCTGTTCGCCGTCACCTCTTTCGGCGAAAGCCATGGCCCCGCCATCGGCTGCGTCATCGACGGTTGCCCGCCGCTCCTGGAGCTCGAGGAGGCCGACCTGCAGCGCGACTTGGACCGCCGCCGGCCAGGCCAGACCCGGCACACCAGTCAGCGGCGCGAGCCGGATCGGGTCCGAATCCTCTCCGGGGTTTTCGAGGGAAAGACGACCGGGACCCCGATCGCGCTGGTGATCGAGAACCAGGACGCTCGCTCCAAAGACTACGCGGACCTGCGCGAGCGCTTCCGCCCGGGGCACGCGGACTACACCTACCAAAGAAAATACGGAATCCGCGATCCGCGCGGAGGGGGGCGGGCCTCCGCGCGGGAGACCGCGACCCGGGTGGCCGCCGGAGGAGTGGCCCGGAAGTGGCTGCGCGAGCGCCACGGGGTGGAGATTCGCGGATGCGTCCGGCAGGTCGGCCCGATCCGCGCCGAGACCACGGACTGGGCGGCGGTCGAGGAGAATCCGTTTTTCTTTCCGGAGCCCGGAAGAATCGCCGAGCTGGAGCGGTTCATGGACGACCTGCGCCGGGCGGGCGACTCGATCGGCGCCCGGGTGGAGGTGGAGGCGACCGGCCTGCCGGCCGGCTGGGGCGAGCCGGTCTTCGAGCGCCTGGACGCCATGGTGGCCCAGGCGATGATGAGCGTCAACGCGGTCAAGGCGGTGGAGATCGGGGACGGCTTCGCCGTGGTCGGGCAGCGCGGCAGCGAGCACCGCGACGAGATCGCGCCGGAAGGCTTCCTGTCGAACCACGCCGGCGGCGTCCTGGGGGGCGTGAGCACCGGGCAGGACTTGCGAGTCGCGTTGGCCTTCAAGCCGACCTCGAGCATCCGGATCCCGGGACGCTCGATCAACCGGAAGGGGGAGGCGGTGGAGGTGGTGACGAAGGGGCGCCACGATCCCTGCGTGGGCCTGCGCGCCGTGCCGATCGCCGAGGCTATGCTGGCGCTGACCTTGATGGACCAGGCCTTGCGCCATCGCGCCCAGTGCGGCGACGGCGCGGCGGCGCCCTAGACTTCCCCGGCGCGTGACCCCGTTCCTGTACGGCCGGTTCTCCGGCTTTTATTTTCTGTACTACGCCGCTCTCGGCGTGTTTCTTCCATTCTGGCCGCTTTACTGGAGGTCCTTGGGGTTCAGCGCGGTCGAGATCGGGCAGTTGATGGCGGTGGCGATGGCGGCTTGCGTCGTGGCGCCGAACGTCTGGGGTTGGCTGGCGGACCATACCGGGCGCAGGGTCCCGCTGGTGTGGCTCGCCACGCTGGGGGGCATGGTGGCCGCGCTGGGGACGCTCTGGGCCAGCGACTTTCGCGGGATGGCCCTGCTGATGCTGGCGTCCAGCTTTTTCTGGTGCGCCTCGTTGCCGCTGGTCGAGGGTCTCACGCTGACGCACCTGGAGCGGCAGGCGACTCCGCGCTACACCTACATGCGCGTTCGGGCGTGGGGGTCGACCGGCTTCATCTTTTCCTGCGTCATTCTCTCGACCGCTCTGTTTCACGCGGAGGCCGACGCCATGCGGCTCATTCCGCTAGGCTGGTTTTTCTGCCATTTCGGGCTATGGCTGGTCAGCCTGACGCTGACCGGCCGGCCCCAGAGGCGCGAGCATTCGCCTCACATCACGTTGGTCAGCCTGATTCGCCATCCGCCCGTGCTGGGGCTTCTGGCGGCGTTCGTCCTGATGCAGGCCAGCCATGGACCGTTCTACGCGTTCTTCTCCATTTACGTGGAAGACCACGGCTATCCGATCTACAGTCTGGCCGCGCTGTGGTCGGTCGGGGTGCTCGGCGAGATCGCCGTGTTCCTGTATCTGGCGCGAAGGCTGGATCGCTATTCGGCGCGTCTCCTATTCGCGGCCGCGTTCTTTTTCGCGGCGGTTCGCTGGGCTCTGCTCGGGAATTTTCCAGACCTGTGGCCGGCGCTGCTGGCGGCCCAGCTGCTGCATGCCGTGGTCTACGGCACCTACCATACCGTCTCCATGCGTCTCATTCACCAGCTGTTCCCCGGCCGGTTTCAGAGCCGGGGTCAGGCTCTGTACCTGTCTCTCAACTACGGCGTGGGCGCGGCTCTGGGCAGCTTGATCAGCGGGGCGCTTTGGGAAGACTTCGGGCCCGCGGCGACGTTTCACGTCGCGGCGGCGGTCGCCCTGGCGGGGATGCTGGTCGGATGGCTCACGGCGCGGCGAGCGGCCTTGCGGCGGGAGCGTCTTTGATGGGATGGTGAATCCGTGGGAGTCTCGCCGTGGCGCGCGCGGGCTTGGGGTATAATTCTCTTCCCCCTGAAATCACGGCGAGGCTGCGCCAGTGGCGGAACGGATGATGCTGATACCCGGACGGTCGAGCAAGCAGGGAACTTCCCTGAACGCCGGGAAACTCAAGGATGAGTATCAGGATGTCACCTCAACCATCGAGATGAGCGAGAGCGCCATGCGCCGGCTCGGGATCTCCGCCGGAGACCGGGTGCGCTTGTCCTGCGCCACTGGCAAGGTGGAGGTGAAATGCGGGAAGGCGCGCAAGGACGCGGATCTTCCGGACGACATGATCTTCATCCCGTACGGCCCGTGCTCCAGCGAGCTGATGGAGAGCGACACGGCGGGCTCCGGCATGCCGATGTCGAAGCAGATGATGGTGGAGGTGGAGCGCCTGGGCGCCGACTGAGGCCCTGACGAGCGTGCCGATTCCATGAGCGAGACCACGCCCCCCGAGGCCGCCGCGGCCCCGCCCGCGACCCGCGTCGTCAAGGACGCCACCTGCACGTTCTGCGGGTGCGTCTGCGATGATATGGAGCTGACCGTCGATCTGGAGGCGAACCGGATCACGAAAGCCAAGAACGCTTGCGTCCTCGGGCGCGCCTGGTTCCTGCAGCACGGCATAGAGGATCATCCGCAGGCGATGATCGATGGGCGCGAGGTTCCGCTGGAGGAGGCGATGGACGAGGCGGCGCGCGTCCTGAGCGAGGCGAAGTTTCCGATCACCTATGGGCTGAGCGACTCGCCGTGCGAGGCGCAGCGCGTGGCGGTGGCCATCAACGATCTGATCCGCGGCAACATCGACACCACCACCTCGGTGTGCCACGGCCCGTCCGGGATCGCCTTCCAGGGCGTCGGCGAGAGCACGGCGACGCTGGGCGAGGTCAAGAACCGCGCCGATCTGGTCATTTACTGGGGCGGCAACCCAGCCGAGTCCCATCCTAGGCATTTCACGCGCTACACCGTCACGCCGAAAGGGCGCTACATCCCGAACGGCAAGAAGGACCGCCACGTCGTGCTGGTCGACGTGCGCAAGACGCCCAGCGCGCCGGTCGCGGACCAGGTCGTGCGGGTCAAGCCTGGGCGCGACTTCGAGTTGCTCTGGGCCCTGCGCGCCCGGGTGCGTGGGCGCGACGTCCACGCCGACATCGAGGAGATCACGGGCGTGTCGCGCGCGACTCTGGACGATCTGGTGGAACGCATGAAGAGCTGCAACTACGGGGTGCTGTTCTTCGGCATGGGGCTGACCATGACCCGTGGGCGCCATTTCAACTCGGGCGCGTTGCTGGCGCTGGCCACTGACCTGAACAAGCACACCCATTTCGTCGCCAAGCCGGTGCGCGGGCACGGCAACGTCACCGGGGCCGACAACGTGGTGTCGTGGCAGACCGGCTACCCGTTCGGAGTCAACTTTCACCGTGGCTATCCGCGCTTCAACCCAGGCGAGTTCACCACCGTGGATCTGCTGGCGCGCGGCGACGCCGACGCGGCGCTGATGATCGCCACGGACCCCGCCTCGAACTTCCCGAAGCGCGCGATCGAGCGTCTGAAGCGCATCCCGGTGATCTCTCTGGACGCCAAGCCGACCTACACCAGTCGCCAGGCCCGAGTCGCGTTCATGGTCGCCACCTACGGGATCAACACCGGCGGCACCGTGTACCGCATGGACGACGTGCCGATCACCTTGCGCCCGGCCTTCGATTCCCCGTTTCCGACGGACGAGGAGGTCCTGAACGGGATTTACTCTCGCCTGAAGGAACGCCGGTCGAAGGGCCATAAGAAGGCGGCGTAATCTTTTCACCAAACTGGGAGATGGGGAACGGCCTCCATGGCTGAGAAGGGCGTGGAACTTCGCATCAAAAGCGGAAGGGTCTACGATCCGGCCAATGGCGTGGACGGCGATGTCCGCGACATCCTTATCCGCGACGGGCGCGTCGTGGACAAGGTCTCCGATTCGGCGCGAACCATCGACGCGCACGGCATGGTGGTCATGCCGGGCGCCGTCGACATCCATTGCCACATCGCCGGGCCCAAGGTCAACCTCTCGCGCAAGCTGCAGCCGGAGGACCACCGCCTCGACGTCCACCCCGGCACCGACGTGACTCGGTCCGGGGTCGGCGGGGTCACGCCGTCGACGTTCGCCACCGGCTACCGCTACGCCGCGCTGGGCTACACCACGGCGTTCGACGCCGCCGTGCCGCCGCTGGCGGCGCGCCACGTCATCGAGGAATTCCACGACACTCCGGTGATCGACAAGGGCTTCTACGTCTTGCTCGGCAACAACATGTTCCTGTACGACCTGCTCAAGCAGGGACGCAAGCGGGACTTCAAGAACGCTATCGCCTGGTGGGTGACGGCGGCCCGGGCCGCCGGAGTCAAGCTGGTCAACGCCGGCAGCGACGAGTTCTGGAAGGGGAAGCGCAACGAGAACGTGACCGACGTCAACGAGCAGATCGACCCGTTCGACTTGACCCCGCTTCAGGTCACTAACGCTTTCATCGAGGCGGTGGACGAGCTGAATCTCCCCCATCCGGCGCACGTCCACTGCAACAACCTGGGGCACAGCGGCAACTACCGGACCACGCTGGACACGATGAAGGCGGCCGAGGGACATCGGGCGCACATCGCGCACGTCCAGTTCCATAGCTACGCGGGCGAGCTCGGGGGACGCGTCAAGACGGGATCGGAACCCATCATCGACTACCTCAACACTCATGAGAATCTCACGGCCGACATCGGCATGGTGATGTTCGGCAAGGCTACGGCCATGACCGCGGACGCTCCGCTGACCTGGATGCTGCGGCACAAGGACGCCAAGTGGGTGAACGCCGACACGGAGTGCGAGAGCGGTTGCGGGGTCATGCCGTTCAGCTATCAGGACACGAGCTACACGCACTCCATGCAGTGGGCGATCGGGCTAGAGCTGTTCCTGCTGTCCCAAGACCCTTGGCGCGTGATGTTCTCGACCGACCATCCGAACGGCGCCTCCTTCGTGACCTACCCGAAGGTGATCCGCCTGCTGATGGACCGGGGATATCGAACCGAGATGATGAAGCGGGTCAACCAGAAGGCCATCCGAAACAGCCTGTTGCCGCAGCTGGACCGGGAATACACCCTGTCGGAGATCGCCATCATCACGCGCGCGGCTCCGGCCCGGGCGCTGGGCCTTGCGAACAAGGGGCACTTGGGGGTTGGGGCGGACGCCGATGTCACGGTCTACACGGACGAGGAGGACCGCGAGGCGATGTTCAACGCTCCGCGCTACGTGATCAAGGCCGGCAAGATGATCATCGAGAACCACGAGTTCGTCGCGGACCATACTGGGCGATTTCTGCACACGGAGCCCAGTTACGACTCCGTGATCGAGGACCAGATCCGGCCGTTCTTCGAGGACTACTACTCGATCCAGTTCAACAACTACCGGGTGGACGCCTCCTATCTTCACGACCATGAGGTCATTCCGCCACGCGACCCGGACGGCAAGCGGAAATGAGGATCGGCAAGACCGAGGTGGTCGACACGTTCGCCGAGGCCTTCGGCATGTGGGGCGCGCGCGTCATCATCACCGCCGCCACCAAGAGTTGGGCGCGCGCCGCGGCGCAGTCCATCACCGGATTCGCCACCTCCGTGATCCGTTGCAAGTGCGAGGCGGCCGTGGAGTGCGAGATTCCCGATACCGACACGCCGGACCTGCGCCCGGGGATCAGCGTGCTGCTGTTCGCGATGAGCGAGAAGGACATGAGCGCGCGCTTGGTCGAGCGCATCGGGCAATGCGTGATGACCTGCCCGACGACCGCTTGCTACAACGGGCTCGCGGGGGAGACCGTCG
Organism: uncultured candidatus Poriferisulfidus sp.; assembly: GCA_965116025.1. Lineage (GTDB taxonomy): Bacteria > Pseudomonadota > Gammaproteobacteria > Poriferisulfidales > Poriferisulfidaceae > Poriferisulfidus. Next base: position 356,596 of record OZ220480.1, on the reverse strand, counting down.
TGCCGGTCGGCCAGCGCCTGCGGTTCTTCGGAGACGGACACCAGATCGCGAAGGTGGTCGGTGATCGGAGATTCTGGAGAATCCCGATCATGGGCGGCGAGTTCCTGGTGGACGACGTCTTCGGGGTGCAGCCCGCCATCGGAGGAGGCAATCTGCTGATGCTGGGCAAGAGCGGACAGGTCGCGCTGCGCGCCGCGTCGGACGCGGCGGAGGCGATGCGCCACGTGGCGGGCGTGTTTCTGCCGTTCCCGCAAGGGGTGGTCGGCTCCGGAAGCAAGGTGGGATCGCGCTACAAGAGTCTGATCGCCTCCACCAACGAGGCCTACTGCCCGACCCTGCGCGGACGCGTGAAGCATACAATGTTGCCGGAAGGCATCGCGGCGGTGTACGAGGTCGTCGTCAATGGGCTCACGGAGGATGCTTTGCGCGAGGCCATGCGCCGGGGGATCCGGGCGGCCGCGGCGCGCGGCGTGGACTACGTCAGCGCGGGCAACTACGGCGGAACGCTCGGCCAGCACAAATTCGGCCTTTACGAATTGCTGGAGAGCGCCTGATCATGCCGACCGAGCTGGAACTGGTCACCGCGCCGGAGGTCCCGCTCGAGGCGGAGTGCCTGAGCCCGGCGAAAATCAAGGGGCTGTCGCAATCGGGGATCGAGAACCTCGAGATGATGCATGGCAACCGCAAGGTCCGGGTCGGGGACTTCTTTCGGGTGACCGGGAACGGCCAGTCCTCGCTCCGCCTGGAAGGCGACCTGTCACGAGTCAAGTACATCGGCGCCGGGATGACGGAAGGCGAGATCCTCGTGAACGGCTCCGCCGGCATGCACTTGGGCGTCGGCATGTCTGGGGGGACGATCCGGGTCTCCGGAGACGCGTCCGATTGGGTGGGCCCGGAGATGAGCGGAGGCCGGATCGAGGTGATGGGTGACGCTGGCCACATGGTGGGCAGCGCCTACCGGGGCCAGCGCGTCGGAATCCTGGGCGGGGAGATCCTGATTCATGGCGACGTCAAGAACGAGCTGGGCTCGGCCATGCGCCGGGGACTGATCGCGGTGGGCGGGTCGGCCGGCGATTTCGCCGGCGTCAACATGCGCGCCGGAACCATCATCGTGATGGGCGGCATGGGCGCCCGCCCGGGCGCGGGCATGATCCGCGGCACGATCGTCTCGTTCCAGCCGGTGGAGTTGCTCCCGACGTTCTCCTACTCCTGCTGGTTGCGGCCCACGTTCCTCCGGTTCTACTTGTGCCATATCGCGCAGAGCGGCTTCGACCTCGACGATGTCTACATGGGAGGACGCTACCGGCGCTATTGCGGCGATAGCGTGGAGGAGAACCGGGGAGAAATCCTCGTGTTCGATTCGCGCTAGCCCCGCGCCATTCGGGAAAGAGCGGTTTCCGCGCGGCTCGTAGATCCTTGGCCGTGGCGAACTCGAGAAAGTCGATTTCGCCACCAGAATTCGCCCATGCCGAGGCGCGGCGGAAGAATCCGCATGACACCAGAAGCGGATTGATCGCGTCGCCGCATTTTCTAGGCGATTCGCGAGCGTGGGGCGTGTGGGTTGGAGCCGAAGGATACCGTCAACAAGCCCTGTCGCGAGCTGATCTATAGCTGGATCTCCAAGAGGCTCTAAATCAATGGCGAATCGCTCGCATAGAAATTCCGGCCACAAGGCGATTAATGCCATGCACCGTGATGGCGCGGCGCATTCGTCTATCCGAGATCTGGACATCAAGATGCCGGAAGTCTCGCACCACGCCATCGAGGTGTGCGACTGCGTCGATCTCTTGAGAAGGTTGCCGGACGATTCCGCGCAACTGATCGTTTGCGATCCGCCCTACAACATCTCGCTCGCCGACTGGGACCGTCGCGAGGACTACATCGGGTGGGCGGCCGAATGGCTTCGGGAGGCGGAGCGGGCGCTTCGGCCCAGCGGCAGCATCGCGATCTTTGGCGGCTTGCAGTATCAGGGAGAGGCGGGGAGCGGCGACCTGCTATCCATAATCAGTCACGTGAGGCGCGCGAGTGACATGCTGCTCGTCAACCTGATCGTCTGGAACTATCCGAACGGAATGAGCGCGCGGCGATTCTTCGCCAACCGGCATGAGGAGATCGCGTGGTTCGCCAAAACCCGAGAGTACTATTTCGATCTGGATTCGGTTCGCGACCCCTATGACGAGGAGACGAAGAGGATCTACCGAAAAGACAAGCGCCTGAATCCCGAGAGCATAGAGAAGGGCAAGAACCCGACGAACGTATGGAGGGTCGGGCGACTGAGCGGAAATTCCACCGAGCGGGTCGGGCATCCGACGCAAAAGCCGAGGGCGATCATTCAGAGATTGGTCCGCGCGCTGTCTTACCCCGGGTCGACGGTGGTGGATTTCTTTGGCGGAAGCGGGATCACGACGCGGGTCGCGATGGAGGAAGGGCGGCACAGCGTTTGCTGCGATGCGGACGAATCGTTTTCTGGCTACGTCTCGAAACAGATCGGGAAGATCGACGGGATGGGTCTCGTTCCGCTCATTCCGAGATACGAAATCCATGAGCGATTGGACGACCGTCACCCGATTTTCGCTATCCAGCCGAAGGAAACGAGAAGAGGGTGAAGGCCGCTTGACGGACGTGGAATTCGCGCGCGAGCGCAGCGGATTCCGGGAACGACATGGACGAGGGCTAGGGGGGCGCCGTTCGCCCCGGTGCTGGGGCGCCTTCCGTTATAATAATTTCTAGACGCTCGTCCGCCTTTGGCGGACGAGCTGGATTCACCATACCGAGGAGCTTCTTTTCATGACCACGATCGTGACCGACAACTGCAAAGGTTGCCGCTATACGGACTGCGTAACGGTTTGCCCCGTCGCGTGCTTCCATTATGACGACGAGATGCTGTACATCGACCCGGATGTCTGCATCGACTGCAGCGCCTGCATCCCGGAATGCCCGGTCCAGGCGATTTACGAGGAGGACGATCTGCCGGAAGACAAGCAAGAGTGGATCGAGATTAACGCCGAACGGGCTCCTGATCTCCCAGTGCTGGAAGACAAGATGGATCCGTTGCCGGGAGCGGATGAGCGCAAGACCGCTCTGGGATTCTGATCCATGAGCCAATTGGGGACAGAGGCCGCGCCCCTGCGGGTCGTGATCGTTGGTGCCGGGCCCAGTGGCTTCTACGCTACCGAAGCCCTGCTGAAATCCGAACTCGAGGTTCGGGTTGACCTTATCGAGCGCTTGCCTTCTCCCTACGGCTTGGTTCGCAGCGGCGTCGCGCCGGACCACCCAAAGCTCAAGCAGTCGATCAAGGTCTACGAGAGAATCGCCACGCTTGAGGGTTTTCGCTTCTTCGGCAACGTGACGGTCGGCGAGGATGTCGCCCCCCAAGAGCTGCGTGACATCTACCACGCCGTGATCTATACCTGTGGCGCCGAGACGGACCGCCGCTTGGGGATTGAGGGCGAGGACCTCGCCGGCAGCCACACCGCGACGGAATTCGTCGGCTGGTACAACGGACACCCGGACTACCGCGACCGCGAGTTCGATTTCTCGCATGAGACTGCCGCGATCATCGGGCAAGGAAACGTCGCGGCCGACGTGGCGCGCATCCTCTCCAAATCGGTGGATGAGCTCAAGCATACCGATATCGCCCAGCATGCCTTGGACGAGCTGGCGGAAAGCCGGATCCGGATGATCGCCGTCATCGGTCGCCGTGGCCCGGCGCAGGCGAAATTCACGACCAAGGAGTTGCGCGAGTTTCTGGAACTGGAAAACTGCCAGGCGGTTATCGACTCCAGAGAGCTCGCGCTCAATGAGGCTAGCCAGGCCGAGGTTGGGGATAAGAAGCTCGGCGCGGTGGCCGCCAAGAACATGGCGATTTTCGAGAAGATGGCGGAAGAGTCGGAACATGGCAAGCCCCGAACCTGCCGCATGATGTTCTGCCGTAGCCCGATCCGTATTGAGGGAGACGGCGGGATCGAGCGTGTCGTCTTGGAGCGCAACGAACTGTCGGGCGGGCCGTTCTCGCAACGCGCATCAGGCACCGGCGAGACCGAGGAGCTGGAGTGCGGGTTGCTGTTTCGTTCTATCGGTTACCGTGGCGTTCCTATTAAGGGCGTTCCGTTCCATGATTCCTGGGGCGTCTTCCCCCACCAAGAAGGCCGGATCACCGATGGCCCGGATGGAGCGGTGGCGCCGGGCCTCTACACGGCTGGCTGGATCAAGCGCGGTCCATCTGGAATTATCGGGACCAACCGCGCTTGCGCGGTCCAAACGGTCGAATCTCTGAAAGACGACCTGTCCAGCCTCCCCGCGGACCGCCCGGGGTCGGACGCGTTGGCCCAGCTGCTGTCCGAACGTGACGTGCGTAGCGTGAATTTCGCGGAATGGCGACGGATTGACGCGGAGGAGATTAGCCGAGGCGAGTCCAAGGGCAAGCCGCGGGAGAAGTTCACCCGGCGTGAAGAGATGCTACAGGTTCTGGCCTAGAGGATCCTGTTGATCACCCCACTGTGATGGATGGGGAGGGGCGCGACAGAGACTGGAGATTCGCGTGTGAGGAAGCGCGTGGTCTACTCGTGAAAATGGAGTGCTTTCTAGGGTGAAACCGCGTGTTTCATGGTGTTCAGCGAATGCGTTTTTCCCCTATAGGTTTTATCAGTAGGATTTACGCTCGTGCCGGGTAAAGGCATTCATGCTTGTTGCCACATGATCTCCGGTGGGCCGAATGTTCCGTAGCCGCCTTGGTTGGTACGACGGATTGGTGATCGAAGGATGGTGGATATGCCCCAGGATTTGTACCAGCGATGACGATTTGAATCTACCGCACGGTCGCAGTCGTATGCATGTGCTAATAGCGATTTGACAACACTAGGATATGCGGGCTTTCGCCAAATAGGCCAAGAAAAATGCCCCTTCTTCCATGTTCCGGAGCATCCTTGTGTCTTCGTGCGCCCTTGCTTTGCGAAGACCGGATACAGGCTCACCCCCAATAGAGCCAATGCTTCCGGACCGGGGTTTGTTTTTTTCTTTTCCGCGCTAGGGTCGTTTGCCATGAGGGCATATACGCGGTCGTCGGCGACATCCCATCCAAGGGAAAGAATATCGCTTTCGTAGCGCCATGGGCCTTCAAGGCCAGCCTTGATTTCATCGTGATTGGCGGCGGTTAGGATTTTGTGGGCTATATCCAAGAACTTCTGTTGGCCCGCCATGAAGTAGAAGTCGGATGGTTTTGCTATACCGTTGTTGTCTAGGCTACCCTGAGCTAGGAGAGCAGTAGCCAAGCCACGGCCTCGGGTACACCGCTCCGCCTGATCGAGATACACTTTAATGTCTTCGGGTAGCAGTTTGAGTTCTTCGCTCTTAGGCATTTTTGAGCCGTCCGTTCTTTGTGGCTTGATGGCCGGGCTTTCCTTCCAGAGCGAAAATTCTTTTAATGCTTTCTGCACGATCAGGTCAATGGTGAATTCTTTATCTATGATCGCGTGCGGAGTAACATCGTCACTCCACCACAGCCGTGGTTGCCGGTCCTCGGTCGCGAACGCCACCTGTATGCCAATAGCTGCGAACAAACCCAATGGGTTTGTTCCTTCGAGCCCGGGAATATGTGTGCCACTCATACTTTCTTGCTCTCCTCGGCACTTTGCTGATGGTCAGCCAGCCGTAAGATGGCTTCAAGCCAAGCCAATCCGTGGTGCCCATAATGCTCAACTAGATCCCAGAAGCGGTTGGCCATGTCGAGAGCCAAAGAGCTTTCTACTAGATCCGATTTTGCGGCTAGGAAGTGCCCGTTCCATCTGTATTCAAGTGTCTGAGGATTCGGGTCTTCAATGATTGGTGGCAGTGGCCGCCCCCAGCCATGGTGCGTTCCAACCAGGTGGAGTACTAGGTCCTCGTCGTGAGCGAGACTGAGAATATCAGTATTCGATAAAATCATTGCTACACTCGCGATCTCATGCCGCATTCCCTTGGGATACCCTGGAACCTTGCGAGTTCCCGGTAATGACTTAGCTAGTGGCTCTTCGCGTCGCATTGCCAGTTCAACCATGTCGCCGCCCACCAGTTGATATTGGAAACGGCTATCCACCTTACCGAGATCGTGCAAATGACCGGCCAATCTGAGATCTTGTACGACCTCGCATGGTAATCCCAATCTTTCGGCTATTTGTCCGGCGCGTTTTCCGACACCATCCAAATGCTGACCCAGGCTTATGCCTGTTGATGTGAAAGAACCTGTCTCGTCTGAGCCGTCAAGTGTCGCCGCATCCACCATAGGTTTCTTCGTATTTGGGTCCTTTGAGATCAGGATGTAATAACTTTTCCCAAGACAATCGTTGCCGGTCCCCACTGGGATTACATCGAAGTCACTCCCCAGATTTTCAATGGCTTTGTGCATCCAGCACGACTGATCTTTCGAATCGGATATATAAGATTCAAGCCATGCCGAGATTCGTTGAGAGGGCGATGTGTCTGCTATGGCTTCGTCAGCTGGAGCTGGTGGAGAGACCATGTGGGGAAGATTCGGATCGAGTCGCAATGTGACCCTACGCCCAGATTCTATCTGTGCCGCATCGCCGAGGTCCGTTACTGGATCTTCCGAGGATGGATCCCACGTTCCGGCTGTCAAACCGCCACACTTGGGGTCTAGTATGAGTACATCTCCAGGGCGGATGTCCATGACCTGGATATCATTCTTTGCGCCTTCATCGAATCCATCCCAGCGTACCCAGTTTTTGACGTGCGATTTATTTTGGGTGTCGGTATTATCAGATTCTTGCGCTTGACTAACATCGGCGATATCGACTTCCGATGTTCCTGCTAGCCATGATTTGACTGCTTGGGCGGGTATTTGAATGAATTCCGCTTGCTGGGGAGGAACTAGACGTAGAGTTTCTGAAGTTCGATCAAATCGCCACAGAACCGAGACATCCGCTGGTTTGTTCTGCTCAATGCCGTGAAGAAACCAGTCGATGGAAGGTTGTGCTATGGGCTCGGGTCTAGTTTGTACCCAAGCATCCATGTACGTTCTTAAGAGGAGTGGCGCATATATTTTCGGTGCAGTTGCGTTGTCTGGAAAATTATCCCGCAACGCCATTGGGCCGACTGCCAGCTCCCCATCATCTTCGCGGCGTCGTTCAAGTTCTTCCCATGTCGCCCTGACTGACTCGCCGTAAATAGGATCGGGTTTTTTGGAGCCAACTACTGACTTGGGTCCGATAATCCAAGCTTGAGCCGGAGATCCGGTACGTTCTGAATAGGTTCCGCGGCGATCAAGGCGTCCAAACCGTTGTCGGAGGCTATCGACCGCGGCGCATTCGGTGATGAGCGCGTCGAAACTGAAATCCGCACCGACCTCAATGGCTTGAGTCGCGACTATGACCGCGAGTTGATCCTCATGCTGATCGCTATCAGGGTTGACGACTGGGCCGATTCGTTCCAGTGCATAAACCCGATCCAGTGGGCGCATTCGTCCGGTGATCAGGTATGTTGGATAGCCTTCATCAATAAGTGTGGCGTAGGTATCGCGAGCTGTTCGTACCCGATTCACGATGACACCAACGCTACGAACTTGCGATTCGTTCTTGCGTATGGACTTGACGATTTTCTTCACGGTGGCTGGAATGGCTTCTTGATCTCGCGCTGGTATGAGTTTCGCTCGCTTATCGGCTTTCATGCGGCGTCGCAGCTCTGCGCATTCTTCTAGATCCTTCTCGGGGTCCAAGGTAAAAGGGTTTGATTCCCTATCATTGGGAGTGGCAGACATTTCGACCGTAATAAACCTTTGAGGTAGTGGTCCCTCTGGTGACAGCGTGGATATCTGGGTGAGGGTTTGCGCGAATGGAACGCTTAAATGTACTTCATCCAAGATCACAAGGCAGTCGTTACCGGTAAGTCCGGCATGAATTGGCCTCATACCCGGGCTTACTCCGTAGCCTCGAAACAAGAGACGAGAGCCGAACTGATCTACTGTGGAAACCATTACCCATGGTTGGTCTGGACGGTGTGCCCAGTCGCCGTCAATAGGAATTCCCCCTCGTAACGCGGCGATGCCCAAAGTTTCACCATCACTTAACTCTCGTAGGCGATCCCGGATGTGTTTCAGTACGAGGGTTTTAGCCGTCTCTACGCGCTTTTGAATTTGCTGGGCCCGTTTGTAGACTTGATCGACGACAATCCGGCGATCAATGACAAAAACGATTCTCCGGGGAGTGGTCTCTGGATGTGCAGCCATGGCGAATATAGCTGTGTCGAGCACCGCGGTCTTGCCCGTACCAGTCGGAAGGCTGATGACTTTTGGCCATTTCCTCTGATCAAGCACCTGTTCAGTTAATCGGTGTTGCCACGGAAATGGTTCATAGTCATGGACATCCTTGAAGAATGCAACGAAATCCATGGCGGAATATTCGTCTTTCACAAGTGGTTTGGTCCCTTCATAAAGGCTAGATCGGAATCGAGTCTATTCATCCGGGTTTTAGGTTTCTACAGGTTCGAGCATGGGGGATGGTCGCATCAGGCCCAAACCCATAAATCGTCCGGTGCCGAGCATCAACGGGCCTGTCACGGGACGTTCGAAGGTTACCGAAGCGTGCAGAAGTTGGCGGCGCACAGGATGGCTACCACGACCATTCTGGCTGAACACGGGAAACCGACCGGCTGGGCGGGCACCTGTGATCAAGGGATCTTGTGAGACTTTCACGTCTATCGGCTTAGGCAATCCTACGTGATCGCAGGCAAGAGATATGGATGACTCTGCTGAAGCCCATGCTTTGGCTCGTGTTGCCGCACTACCTCTACGGAGCTGGCCGGGATGTTTTGGCAGCGCGATGGGGGTGGCCGAAACCCACCGGTGGGATGTTCGACTCCAGGCACTTGGACGAAGGGATATCAGCGCGCTGGCTCCCTGTTGCCGGTAAAGGTGAATTACTCCTTGTGCGCCCAGGGTGAGTTTCAAAGCCCCGTGCCCGATAGCCTTCTCCCAATTTCCGATTGCCCGATAAACCGCTTGACAGACGGATGAGTTGATGGTCTCTGGAATTGACACCGCTAGCCCCAGCAATCGCCCATCGGCATGCTCGAACCCAACGTACGGAAGAGGGAGGAAGGCCACATGCGGCACAGTGGTTGGCCTGCCGTCCGGTAAATGGCCGCTGATCTCTTCAGGTATCGGGTTTTCGACATAGTGAAATATAGCTGCACGCATCGCATGCGCCAATTCCACCACTCTCGCGGCAGGGTAGGACCGGGATCCATGTTTGAATTCAAACACGGTCCACTGGCCGATGGTATTTGGTTTGATTTCTACCGCCGGTTGTTGTGCTGATTCCATGATTGAACGATACTGTACATTTGTGTAGGGCAATGAGCGAGGCCTAAGTCCTTTGTGTCCCGAAAATCTCCGCTCCAGCTCATTGATCTGTCCACGCCGAACGGTTCGCATGCTGTAGCTACCATCACCGACTTTGAACGTTGCGCCGGAAGCGCTTGTAATCAACCTGCACGACACCAGCGAAGAGGAATGACCAAGTCGGGTCACTCGTTGGAGCAAAAGATCAAGGGTTTTGGCCATCTCATCGGGTGCCGATGTTTGCCAAAGAAATTTCACTCGAGGCTCAGTGGGAGTTACGGAAGGATAGAATCGTTCCTGCTTTTTGCGGAGTTCTGGCAGTATTTTCACCGCCTTCCCCGAATTCGTTCTGCCGGTTTGTTCGACCTGATCCTTGATGTCTCTTTCTTTGGCCAGCTTATTCTCAACTTGCGTTACTCTCTTTGTCAATTTCCCTCTGGAAGTTGCAAGTTCAGCATAAAGTTGGGCTGACAATTTGTTGATATTTTGAGCCTTTCGTATGTACATGTTCTGGGGAACAATGGAAGTATCGTTGACTGGTACGAAGTTTGCAACGGCTTCGCGTTCGACGGCTTCGGATGCTACGATTTCTGGTGGTGCTTGCGATTCAAGCCATTCCAGTGCGACGCGTTCCTCGGCATCTGGCTCGTCCGTATCTGCCCATGCGGCGACGAGTGCCGAGAACAGGCGTGCCGGGTGCGGTGGCCACTCGGGTCGCTGACGATCATTGTGACACGTCGCGATAAATCGACCAGTCAGGAAATTTACCTCAATCCCGACATTTTCTCCAAAAGGCATTAATCACTCCGTGGTTTCGGTAGTAGTAGACACCTTGCGACTTCGCCGAATTAGCTCCAGTAATTTTGGCGCAGGCACAAGCCGAATCTCGTTTGTTTCCCAGCCGATACCGGCTTCTCTTGCCTGCGTGGCCGCTTGTTCAAGAATTTTCCTAGAGGAGGTTCGGTCTATATCCACTACCTCACCGGGTGAGCCATCGCGTCGTAGCAGTTCGATCTTGGGAGGATGTGTCGGAAGTAACAGGCAACGTGCCCGAAGATCAAAATCCATTTCATATTGGTAGGCAATGGCAGCGACTCCAAGTGCCGCAACTGCCACATGCAAAGCGGCTTCTGCTTCCCGAGTGTGTCCCTTGCATCGCAACCGGCGAAGGGCGGCAAAAGAGACTACCGTAGTCTGCAGAGCACTTGAAATGGTGACACCACCAGCATAAGAGTCAATTGAAGGAACAATGTTGCCGTGGTTGATCTTCGAGGGCTGTCCAGCCTCGCCACTTTCGCTACCACGCGAAGCGTGTGCTGGTTTTTTGTTCTTGGCCATTTCCGCTTTCTCTGGGTCATCAGTCCATACCTCGCCCGGTAGTGCACTGTTGTAGACACGATCATCTGGGGCGACTTTCTCAATTTGTAGGGGGTCGATCCGACTGCCAACTTTTTTTCCCACTTTGGCATCAAAGCCAACGATTTCAGACACATAGGCGCGCTGGAATTTCGACCCTAGACCACCTTTTGGGCCAGTGGAATCCCACATACCAAACAACAAGGAAGTTGGGGAGTAGCGAAACAATTCCGTAGCATCCCGAGGTGTGGCTTCAGTAATTGCCTGACCGATATCAGATAGGCGAAACAGTGTGCCATCAAGCAGGCTGTCTCGGAAAATCGCATCTGCTAGTCGATGCGGTGCTTCCAGTACCGTGAGTTTCTCGTAATCCGTTATCCCTCCGTCTTCGGAGAAATCGACGTAGGGGACAGGAAAAATCAATTCGCCTCGTTCCCATCCTTCAAGTAATGCAAGTTCTGCACGGTTCGCCTGTGATGCTACCGAATCGAGTAGTACCGTAGTGGTCACGTTATCGCTGTTACCGACCTGTCGCTCTTCTACGGCATACTTGTGAGAGGCACTCCTTTCAACGGAATAGGATGGTGGAAAAACCTTGTCTCCCTCTCCTCCAGCCGGTTGCAAAGTCATTCGAGAGCGCAACGCGACCGCTTTGCTTGAGACGGAATCGCGAAGCAATTTGAACGTAAGTTGAGTCATTATTTCTTCACCCTATTCAGGAAGTTCTGAAAAAGTATATCAAAGAGGCTCTGTTTCGCCGCTTCAATGAGGCCGGAGCGCGAACCGATCGCTAACTGGGGGCTTCGCGCGCTTCAATGAGGCCGGAGCGCGGCGCTCCGGATTGGCAGGTAATCCAGCAAGCCGTCCACCCCATCTCCCGAGCTTCAATGAGGCCGGAGCGCGGCGCTCCGGATTGGAACGCCGCCCGTGCGCTCCATCAGGTAGTCCATAGCGGGCTTCAATGAGGCCGGAGCGCGGCGCTCCGGATTGGAACGCCGCCCGTGCGCTCCATCAGGTAGTCCATAGCGGGCTTCAATGAGGCCGGAGCGCGGCGCTCCGGATTGGCCGCTCCGAGTTGTCCCCGTCGATGATGCCCGGATGCTGCTTCAATGAGGCCGGAGCGCGGCGCTCCGGATTGGCGGGATCGCGAGCAAGGCCGACCGGGAGGCGGGGCGGCTTCAATGAGGCCGGAGCGCGGCGCTCCGGATTGGGGCGCGAGTCGGGCGGCCCGGATATTGGGAGGTTGGAGCTTCAATGAGGCCGGAGCGCGGCGCTCCGGATTGGCATAGGAGCGTACATCATTATGAGCAACGAAACTTCGCTTCAATGAGGCCGGAGCGCGGCGCTCCGGATTGGCGATCGTTGAGGGCTGGCTCATGGACGAGAAAGAGGCTTCAATGAGGCCGGAGCGCGGCGCTCCGGATTGGGCGCCCTGATCTCCACCAGATTGGCCGTGTCCTCGCCGCTTCAATGAGGCCGGAGCGCGGCGCTCCGGATTGGTCCGTGAACAGCCCCGCGATGTCCGCGCGCTGCTCGCTTCAATGAGGCCGGAGCGCGGCGCTCCGGATTGGCTCCGATACGCTTAGCCAGCGGCCTGGCGGCAAGGAGCTTCAATGAGGCCGGAGCGCGGCGCTCCGGATTGGTCCATCATCTACGCCCGCGCCCGCGGAGGATTGGGGGGCTTCAATGAGGCCGGAGCGCGGCGCTCCGGATTGGCGCTAGGCGAGGTCGGGAGCGGCGTAACGGCGATACTGCTTCAATGAGGCCGGAGCGCGGCGCTCCGGATTGGTTCCATACCGCGCAATATAAAATGCGCGTATCAGGCCCGGCTTCAATGAGGCCGGAGCGCGGCGCTCCGGATTGGGGCTCCGCTACAGGACGCCCAATTCCGCGCAGCAGCGCTTCAATGAGGCCGGAGCGCGGCGCTCCGGATTGGCGAGTTGGATCTGCTCACCGCCGAGGGCGTAAACGCCGGGCTTCAATGAGGCCGGAGCGCGGCGCTCCGGATTGGCCGGGCGAGACAAGAAGCCCGGCGCTGCGGCGTATTGGCTTCAATGAGGCCGGAGCGCGGCGCTCCGGATTGGCTTCGCGGGCTTCGCGACGGCGTACATGCCGGAACAGGCTTCAATGAGGCCGGAGCGCGGCGCTCCGGATTGGCGGACGGACAAGCCCGCCCCGCTGCCTCCGGACCTGATGCTTCAATGAGGCCGGAGCGCGGCGCTCCGGATTGGCGGTCAGGGAGAGGGAGCAGGTCGGGTCCACGTACCGCCGCTTCAATGAGGCCGGAGCGCGGCGCTCCGGATTGGTCAGCTGCGATGTTGGGCGGGTCACGCCTGTGGCCACGCTTCAATGAGGCCGGAGCGCGGCGCTCCGGATTGGGCCTACGCCACCCTCTGGGGCGCGGCGCTCCGGATTGTCTGTTCAGGAGCTATGACGCTTCAATGAGGCCGGAGCGCGGCGCTCCGGATTGGGCGTCGTCCGCGGCCAGACTCCGGGCGCGACCCATCGCTTCAATGAGGCCGGAGCGCGGCGCTCCGGATTGGCTGGCTGAGGTGGCCGCGCTCGAGAGGAAGCTCGACGCTTCAATGAGGCCGGAGCGCGGCGCTCCGGATTGGGATAGGCGAGCTGGTGGGGGAGATGGACGAATGAATTACGCTTCAATGAGGCCGGAGCGCGGCGCTCCGGATTGGGATCCGTTCTAGGATGCCGTCCATGATGAACAACCAGCTTCAATGAGGCCGGAGCGCGGCGCTCCGGATTGGCCCGTCTCTATGCCGCGCCATCACCGCCTCGTCCGCGTGCTTCAATGAGGCCGGAGCGCGGCGCTCCGGATTGGTAGCGCGGTGGGGGTCGAGTTCGCGCAATTCGACACAGCTTCAATGAGGCCGGAGCGCGGCGCTCCGGATTGGCTGCGTCCGCTCAAGCCGTCCGATTACCAGATTTTCAAGCTTCAATGAGGCCGGAGCGCGGCGCTCCGGATTGGGTCCGTTGTAGCGGTTCCTATCGTAGTTGCGATACCCGCTTCAATGAGGCCGGAGCGCGGCGCTCCGGATTGGTGATTAGGAGTCTGAAATGAGGAACGAAAGCAAATACGGCTTCAATGAGGCCGGAGCGCGGCGCTCCGGATTGGCGATCCCGGTCGACACTTCGGTCGTCCCGGAGGAGGGTGCTTCAATGAGGCCGGAGCGCGGCGCTCCGGATTGGGGATAGGACATGGGCCATACCTGTCGCTGGGAGAGGGCTTCAATGAGGCCGGAGCGCGGCGCTCCGGATTGGCGAACTGCGAGGCTTCACGGAGCGCCTGGCGAACGCAAGGACTGGCTTCAATGAGGCCGGAGCGCGGCGCTCCGGATTGGCGCTGAGAATGAGGCGGAGCTTGCTTGGAGGTCCAGGACGCGCTGCTTCAATGAGGCCGGAGCGCGGCGCTCCGGATTGGCCGGCGCCCTACGGGCGCCGTTCAATGAGGCGGAGCGCGGCGCTCCGGATTGGACTGGAATCGCTCATCAACGCTTCAATGAGGCCGGAGCGCGGCGCTCCGGATTGGCGGCGCGAAGGATCGCACCTTCAATGCAGGCGGCGCGGATGAGCCCGGCCCAGCTTCAATGAGGCCGGAGCGCGGCGCTCCGGATTGGCCGCGGCTTGCAACCATTTGTTTTCCAAGGCAAATTTCGGACGATTTCGAGCGGTCGTCAAATTTCTTTGGCATAAGCATCCAATTCGCACCATGCGCGACCAGTCTATCACACTGAAATGCGGATTCATCAATAGGATGCGCGGTTTCGAGCGAGCCCCGGCAATTCAGCATTGTCGCGCCGCTCGAATCGACCCGGCGGAGGCGATGCCCATTATTTTTGATACCGAGCATTGACGTATGGTTTCCCGAACTCAATCGTCCCATCATACAATGACAGCGTGCCGTTCGATTGACGAGAAAGTCTTGCCGATGCTCATGACGGCGACATTGGTCTTGTCCGCTGGGCCGATGTCGATCACCAGAACGTGGTCCTCACCCGCCTTGATCAGTTCGCGCAACTGGGTTTCCAATTCCGCTCGGCGCCGGAGCGAAAGACGGCATTGGAATACCGATAGTTGAAGCCACTCTCCGAATCCATTCATGGTTTTGAAAACACGCCGCCAGCGCTTTGGATTGGAGATGTCGTAGGTGACGATGTAGGTGCGTTCGTCGCTCATGGAAGATCGTCCGTCATCTGGGGAGATAGTGTGGGTAGTGAGGTAACTCGCCCAGCAAGTGTCGACTCAGTAGGCGCGCCTGGAGTATCAAAAGACGGCGCATGCTGAGTCGGTAGCCGAACAGTGGATGTGTGGTTTCCTGCGATAGTCGCCGCTCGAACACGCCGACGAAGCGACGGCGTCCGGCGGGGGTGAGCGATGTTCCGGTGGGAGCGTTGACGAAGTCCGTTGGCGAGACTTCACCGGTATTGACTGCTGACAAAACCACGGAATCCGCTATGATCGGCCGAAATGGTTCCATGATGTCGAGTGCCAACGCGGGTTTTCCGTAGCGCGATGCGTGAAAGAAACCCTGATAGGGATCGAGTCCGACGGTGGCGAGCGCGATGGTCAAGTGTCGCGTTAGCATGGCGTAGGCGAGTGACAGCATGGAGTTCACGGGATCGGTAGGCGGCCTGCGGTTGCGCGCGTCGAAGCGGAAGGGCGCGAGATCTTCAGTTTCTTTCGTGGAATCTCTGCTGCTGGGAGGTGCCAGAATCTTAGCGAGTGCCCGGAAGTACGTCGCCGCCGAGTCTCCCTCGACCCCCAGCAACGCGCTTGTCGTGGAGGCAACCTTGGTTGTCCTGCGCGCCGCGTTGAGTCGGTCCAGCACGATCTTGCGCTGGTCCTGGTCGCCGCGCCAGTTGCGCCGTATGATGGTCCGCTGGTTCACGATCTTGGCGGCGACTAGGCCGCGGGCGAAATCTAGGCAATAGCTCGTATCGAAGCTACGTCGGTATTGCGCCGCGCGCACCTCGACATTGCGGTGTCCCACCCCGTGGGCGATACCGCGAAACCAGCCACCATGGCTATGGAACGCGACTGGAATCTCCCGGTCCATGAGCGTGGAGAGCGCGGGCGTGGTGATCGAGACGTTTCCAAACAGCGCCACATCGGAGACATCGTTCAGCCGCACGACAGTATCGCCTTTCTCCTCGTCGGAGATCTTGAGAGTCTCACCCTCCTTGGCGATTCGCGCTCGTTGCGATTGGACGATCAAAGGCAGGGCCTCGTCCGCTCCGACAGCGATCGGACGGGGTGCCAGATTCGATCCTCCAAGCGATCTAGTCTCATCAGGCAGGCAGATAGAGACGAGCGCGCAACGCGGGCACTTCGGGCTATCGCGCAACGGTGGAGGGATGCGTTCATGGGCTACTGTCAGGCGCAGTCGGCTCACGGCTTCCCGGGCGGCAAATCGTAGCTCGTCGTCAAGAGCGACCCGGACTCGCTCGCGGCTTTCAGCGTACCAGATGGCTCCTTCCTCAACTTTGTAGCCATGTTCTTCAAGAAGTAGCGCCTGCAGGCAGACTTGGATGCGCTCTGGTTCATAGGAGCCTTTTGCCACATGAGGTCGCTTTCCGCGTTTGTAGTCAACCGGTGTGACCACGCCATCCTCGGCCTCAGCAATATCGATTTTCGCGATCACGCCGAGTTTCTCAGACGATAGAGTCAGGGAGCGACTGATTACCTTGGTCTCGTCTTCCAACGCCTCGGGATCGGGTAGCGGCTTGTTGGGACGGTCGACCCGGGTGTGCACGCGCCGCCCGTCCACGGTGTCGCCGGTCTCCGCCCATTCGGCTTGTCCCCACATGAGATAGGCCAAGCGTGGGCAGTAGACGAACTCGTTCACCATTCTTGCTGGAACCAGTTGATCCCCGCCGGCTGCGGGCGGCGCAGGAAGGTGGATCTCGAGTTGGTGCGATGCCACGGAATAGATTTTACCCAAGGAATGCCGGTGATTTTGAGCCGATTAGCAGAAACTCATTGTCACGGACGACATTCTGTTCCGCATCCATACATCATCTTTTATCGACATGGTCGACTAGTCAACCTTTGTCAAGGAGTGATCGACGTTGATATGGGTGTCGAATATCCTCACAATTTTTCGCTCCGCCACTGAATCGGATTCACAATTTCGTTTCGCTTTCTTGTCCGCTTCCGAGTTTCGCCAAGCAGTTTCACGTTTGTGACTCCCTTATAATCCCGGATGCCTTTCCGAGCCACCGCCGCTCAGTGTGGCTCCTCTGGAGCAGGGGATCGGGATGAATGAAAGCCTGAACGAGAGCGAGACCTTGAGCGAGCGGAAGGAATCCGAGAGAGTATCGTTGCGATGTGACGCGGCGAGACGGGTCAACTTCGCCTCGGCGCAGAACGATGTCGCGATCATCAAGGGCATCACGGTCGTCAATCCGACCGACGAGGGACTTGAGGATCTGAGGATCACGCTCCGGGCCGTTCCCCCGATCATCCGCGAGAAGACCTGGGTCGTCGACCGGGTCGCCCCCAACTCCGAATTCTCGGTCGGCGATCTTTCCACCCCGTTGGACATCGAGCGTTTGGGGAGGCTTGATGAGGCGGAGCTCGGCAAGCTGGAGTTACGCATGGAGGTTCCAGGGTTCCAAGCCATCGTTGAGGAGCGCCGGGTCGATCTTCTCGCGCGCGACGAGTGGGGCGGCGTGGACGATATGGTCAAGACCCTCGCCGCGTTCGTGTCCCCGAACGATCCCGCGGTGGCCGACATCCTGAAGGCCGCTTCCCGTCTGTTGGAGAAAGGAGGTCGCGACGGGTCATTGGATGGCTACCAGTCGGGTGATCCGGGACGCGTCTACATGCTCGCCAGCGCGATTTGGTCCGCCGCGACCAGCCTTGGGCTCACCTATGCCGAGCCTCCGGCATCCTTCGAGGAAAAGGGACAGAAGATTCGGGGGCCGGGGCGAATCGTCGGCGAGGGTCTCGCGACATGCTTGGATTCCTCGCTTTTCCTCGCGGCGGCTTTCGAGGCCGCGGGCCTCAATTCCTTGGTTCTTTTCTCGCGAGGACATGCTTGGGTTGGAGTCTGGCTTTCGGGGAAGGCGGGTTTTGGGCATGTGACGGAACCGGATGTCGTCGCCGTTCGCAAGTCCATGCAGGTCCATGAGTTCGCGCCGGTCGAGACGACGTTGCTGACCAGGCGCCCCGCGGTCAGATTTGACGAGGCGGTCGATGAGGGCCGCCGCCGCCTCGCCGAGAGCCGTGATCCCGATTTCGTCATGGCTGTCGATATCGCTCGAGCGCGCGCCTCTTGCGTCCGTCCCTTGGCGAGTCACAGGATCGCGGATCTCTCGGAATCTCCAGAGGCGGGGGACGTGGCGCCCGCTCCATTGCCGCCGCCACCGGATTTCGGGTTGTTGCCGAGCGAGATCATCGATGAGGAGCCCGAGACGCCTCAGGGACGAATCGAGCGCTGGCACCGAAAGCTTCTCGATCTGTCGCTCCGAAATCGCCTGCTCAACTATCGCGATGGCAAGCGGACTCTTCCGTTGCGCTGCCCGAATGTCGCCGTCTTGGAGGACAGGTTGGCCAGTGGAGAGAAATTTCGGGCGTTCTCCCTGATCGACAATGATCCGATTGGCGACCGGAAGGTTTCCCCGGAGGAGAGGAGGAGAATTGAGGAGGACGTGGTTCGAGGTGCGTTCGAGCGGGCGGAGATCTCGGTGCCGCTTTCTGGGCATGAGATGGACGCTCGTCTGCTGGGGTTGCACCGTGGCGCGAAAAGCGACATGCAGGAAGGGGGAACGAACACGCTTTTCTTGGCCGCCGGGTTCCTGCGCTGGAAGAGAATCGAGGGCGAGGCGCGCGTTTACCGCGCTCCGCTGATCCTGATCCCGGTCAGGTTGGCGCGCCGGTCGTCCCGGTCTCCGTTCCAGCTCTCGTACCACGAGGACGACGTGCGAATCAACTCCACGTTGCTGGAATTCCTGAAGCGGGATTTTAACCTCAGAATCCATGAGCTTGAAGGAGATTTGCCGCTTGATGAGAGCGGAATCGATGTCAAGAGAATTCTTGGCGTCATGCGTCGGAAGGTGCTGGACATCGCAGGGTTCGAGGTGGTCGAGGAGCTCGCGCTCGCGACCTTCTCGTTCGCCAAGTATCTGATGTGGAAAGATCTGGTCGACCGCGAGGATCAGCTCAAGAGCAACCGCCTGGTCGAGTATCTCATCGACGGTTCCGACGAGACCTACGCGGGAGCTGGCGGTGGCGCTCCCATCAAGCCGAGGGAGATTGACCGGCGCTGCTCGCCGCGAGATGTCTTGACTCCCTTGCCGGCGGACAGTTCGCAGCTCGCGGCCATCTTGGCTGCTTCGGAAGGCCGCGACTTCATCTTGGTCGGGCCTCCGGGCACAGGCAAGAGTCAGACCATCACGAACATCATCGCGCAGTGTCTGAGCGAGGGGAAGACCGTGCTGTTCGTCGCGGAGAAGGCGGCGGCTCTGGACGTGGTCCAGCGCAGGCTGGTGACGACGGGGCTGGGCGACGCGGTGCTTGAGCTGCATTCCAACAAAACGGAGCGGAGGTCGGTGATCAAGCAGTTGGGACGTGGTTGGGACCGGGCTTCGGGGAACGAGGAAGAGACGTGGATCGATGTGAGTGACAGGCTGAGGTTGCACCGGGATCAGTTGAATGCCTATGTCGAGGCTCTTCACGCTAGGGGGTCGCAGGGATTCAGCGTGTCTGAGGCGATCGCGCTGGCGGCTCCGGGTAAGCCGGCGTTCGACGTCGCGTTCGCGGACAAGGACGCGCACGACGAGAAAAGCTACGAGCGTCTGGCGAGTCTGGCCGTCGATCTCGCGCGGACGCATGCCGCGGTCGGGGCTGGTCCGTCCCTTCAGCTGATCCACGGCGGAGAGTGGTCCTTCCAGTGGGAGAGGGAAATCTTGGACGCGGCCGAATCTTTTCGCTCCGCGCTTGACAAGCTGAGGCGCGTTGCATCCGCGCTGGCCCGCGAGCTGGGTCTGCGCGATGATCCCGGGCTCGCGGCCGACCGTCGGGAGCGTCTCAAGGCGCTCGCCCCCCGCGCGGAGCGCGGGGCGGCGGATCTCTCCCTCGTGCCGGATATCCCGGCGGAACGCCTTGTTGCCGAAGCGGACGCGTTCGCGATGTGCGTCAGGGAACTTGCCGCCGCCAGATCCGAAGCGTTGGCGACGTATTCGCTGGAGACGGTTCGAAGGATGCCTTTGGATCGACTGGACATGGACTGGCGCGAGGCCCAGGCGAGATTCTGGCCACTCTCGGTTTTCTCGAAGCGAAAGGTTCGGAAGCTCTTGCGGGGCTATGCGGACGACGGAGCGGCCGACCCCGACGTGGACTTGAAGGCGCTGTTTCGGATGCGGGAGTTTGATGCCGCGATCCGCGAGAGCCCTTTGCTTCCGGTCGCGAGCGCGAATGGGGAAGTAGACGCGCGTCGCATGACGGAAGCGGTTCGCCACGCGGTCAGGCTCCGGGCCGCCTTGGTGGATCTGGAAGCTGACATCGACGATTCGTCTCGCCTTGAGGCCGCTGCCGTCGAGCTGGGTTCCTCGGCTGGCGGAGCCGTTCGGAACGCGCTTGGGGCCTACCTGGAAGTGGAAACGGAAGTGGACGACGAGGCTCGAAGATTCGAGCGCGCGGGCGGCGCTCGCCCCGATGGCGCGAGCGTAGAAGACCTTGATGCCGGCCTCGCGCTCGTGGTCGAGGAGCGCGGGCGCCTGCAGGACTGGACCATATGGAGAAAGAAGAGCGAGGAAGGCATGGCCGCGGGTCTCGGCCCGCTCATCGAGGCGCTCGAGAGCGGGCGAGCGGAAGGAGACGCGGAAGACGCTTTCCGACGGGCCTACGCGTTCTGGTGGCTTCCGCTCGCGATCGACGCGAGTGACGAGCTCCGAGGCTTCGCGTATTGGAGACACGAGGACATCGTCAAGGCCTTTCGCGAGATCGACGATCAGGCGATGGAGCTCGCGGCGGGCGAGGTGATGCGGCGCGTCGCGCACGGTTTGCCCGCGCGCGACGGAGTCTCGAGAAAATCGGAGCTGGGCGTTCTCCGCCACCAGCTTGGCCTCAAGCGTCCGTCCATGCCGATTCGGCAGCTTCTGGCCAGTCTTCCCGAATCTTTCGGGAAGCTCGCGCCATGCGTGCTGATGTCTCCGCTCTCGATCGCCCAGTATCTGCCGGCGGATCAGGCCGCTTTCGACGTGGTGATTTTCGATGAGGCGTCGCAAATCACCACTTGGGACGCGATCGGCGCGATCGCGCGCGGTCGCCAGACGATCATCGTGGGCGATCCCAAGCAGCTTCCCCCGACGAATTTCTTTGGTCGCGTGGACGAGGAGGACGAGGATCTCCCGGAAATCGAGCGCGACATGCCCTCGATCCTCGACGAGGTGGCAGTCGCGGGCGTGTCGCGCCGAGACCTGACCTGGCACTACCGAAGCCGGGACGAGGCGCTCATCGCGTTTTCAAACCATTTCTACTACGGCGGAAGGCTCGTGACGTTTCCCGCGCCCGCCCCGGGTTCCGGGGCGCTCCAGTTTCACAAGGTGGATGGCGTGTACGAGCGAGGCGGAGCCCGCGCGAATCGAGCCGAGGCCAAGGCCGTCGCCGAGATGGCGCGGCGGCGCCTCACGGAGTGGCTCGACGATCCAGAGGACGAGCGCCAGACTCTCGGGATCATCACGTTCAATATCCAGCAGCAGTCGCTCATTCTGGATCTGCTCGACGAGATTCGCCGCGACGATGGCGCGCTCGAGTGGTTCTTCTCCGATCAGCGCGAGGAGCCGGTGATCGTGAAGAACTTGGAGAACATCCAGGGCGACGAGCGCGACGTCATGCTGTTCTCGGTCACGTTCGGGCCCGACCTCGCGGGCAAGCTCACGATGAATTTCGGGCCGATCAACAACGAGGGAGGAGAGAAGCGGCTCAACGTAGCGATCACCCGCGCGCGCCGCGAATTCCACGTGTTCTCCTCGATTCGGGCCGACCAGATCGACCTCGGTCGCACCCGCGCGACCGGGGTGCGGCACCTGAAAGGGTTTCTCGACTACGCCGAGCGCGGGGAGATCGCGTTGCCCGCGCAGGACGAGGGCTCGCTCGGTCCCGCCGAGAATCCTTTCGAGGAAGCGGTGGCGGCCGCGTTTCGAAGAAAGGGCTGGGAAGTTCGGACCCAGATCGGGGTGTCCGGCTTTCGCGTGGATCTTGGCGTCGTGCATCCCGACCGCGCGGGCAGGTATCTCGCTGGCATCGAGTGCGACGGAGCCAGATACCATTCCTCAGCGACCGCCCGGGATCGGGACAAGATCCGGCAGGCCGTGCTGGAGGGGCTCGGTTGGAACATTCTTCGGGTCTGGTCCACGAATTGGTTTCGAGATTCGGGCGAGGTCGTCGACCGTCTTCACCGTGAGCTTGAGCGATTGCTCAAGGAGGATCGAAAAGCGCGTCCGTTTGAGGATCCTGCGCGGTCGGAGACTGGTGGCGCCGATCCGAATTCGGAATCCGGTCGGAGCGAGCCGGCACCCTCATCCGAGGGAGGGAGCATGATCGCGGAAGGAGGAGACGGCATCGTGGCCAACCCCGAGTGACGCTGGGCGAATCGAACGCGAACTTCTCACTGTCCATCCCGTAGGATCATCGTTCGAGAAGGCGGATGGTTCCGCTGGATTCTCGCTCCGAAATCATGTGAGAGCGTGGAGGAGGGCCGGGAAGGCGTTCGGAGGGCGAGGAGCGTTTCGGTTGTCATCTGGGGCACGCCTTGTGGTATCGGTTTTTATTCAAGTGATTGATTCTATATAGATTACGATTGCTGCGCCATGAGTTTCTGGTTTTCCGTGACACTGGATTTCCACGACTTGTGCTAGACTACGGATCACTGCCTGCCCCCGAAAAATGGAATTTACAGAGGGGTATCCGATTCACCGAATCAAGGTCAGAAATTAAGACGAGCTGACCAGAACATAGGATCATTATGTTTGAAACAGCAATTCAGCTCGTCGCGTTGATGGCGGTCGTGAGTTTCCTTTGGAAAATCCAGCACGATATCGCCGCGCTCCACCGAGATATGGCGGAGCACCGCAAAGAAACCAGCCGGGATATCGCTGACCTCCGCAAGGACATGGCGGGTCTTGGCGAGCGAATGGTAAGAGTGGAGGGGCATGTGACCGAAGTGGAAAAACGTATGACGGGAATGGAAAAGTGGGCGGTGCGGATGGAGGAGCGTATGACGGGAATGGAAAAGTGGGCGGTGCGGATGGAGGAGCGTATGGCGAGAATGGAAAAATGGGCGGTGCGGATGGAGGAGCGCATGGCGAGAATGGAAAAGTGGGCGGTGCGGATGGAGGAGCGCATGGCGAGAATGGAAAAGTGGGCGGAAAGAATGGAAGGGAGAGTGATGGGGCTAGAAGGCCTGAAAGAGGTCGTCAGAGGCCCGCGGGAATTGACCCCCTAATGATGGGCGCCACGGTCAGTAGTAGCGAAGCCATCGCGATTCGTTGACGGGCGCGCGTGGTGGCGGCATAATTTCCGTCTTGAATCCTAGCCTTGGTGTCATCTATAGGGCCGTGCGTCAAGCGCGAGTCGTCCGAATGTCCTTGGAAAACGAAAGGAACGAGCGCTCGGGTCTCTTCGCTGAAGGCCGGAATCCAGGTGGCCGGGACGGGCGCGTTGAAGATTGAAAGCGGCGACTCGAATCGTGGACTCATTATCCGAATGACGGCGAATTTGAAGGCCCCTCCCTTTTCCACGGTTCGTGCCGGCTTCGCGGTCATACTGATACTGAGTTGCGGTCCCGGGTGGCCCGATGATTCCGTCTCGCCCGATTCCGCGGGAGTGGTGGAGACGGGTTCCACGCCCGCGCTGGCGGATCGGCTAGACGAGCGAGAAGAGCGGTATCGTGAACTCGTTCTGGAGGCGGGACAGTGGCTGCAACAGGGCCAGCTCGCTCAGGCTTTGCGGGTTCTGACCCAGGCTACGGAACTGTTGGGTGGGCGAACCACGGTCGATATCCTTTTCTTAGCCGCGCAGGCGCACATGGGGTTGGGAAACCGCGAGATGGCGGCGCGGATCTTGGAAAAACTCGCGCGCGGTCACCCTCAAGTGGATCGGATTCAGTTGGACTACGCCGCCATGCTGTATTCGATGGGGAGGGACGAGGAGGCCGACGCGATCTTCCGGCGGGTTCGAGAGAAGAAAAACCTGCCCGAGCCGGTGAAGCGCAACATCGAGGGGTTTCTGGAGCGCATTCACCGAAGGAAAAGCTTGCTGGTCGACTATGAGCTCAGCATCTGGAAGGATAAAAACGTCAACAACGCGGCCGAAGTCGACGAGGTGGACATTCCCTTGTTCGGAGGGCTGAGATTCTCGGTGAACGAGAAGCCGGTCGAGGCTTGGGTGGTCCGCGCGGGAGCCCATCTTCTTCACCGCATGCCTTTGCGGGAAGATGGCGGCATTCGTCTGCATACCCGGGCGGGGCTTGCGCGCAACACGGCACGCAACGCCAAGGAGCACAACCGGACCTGGATGAATTTCTCGACAGGCCCGCAGCTCTATTACACGATGGACCTCGCGGGAGAGATGTTGCCTGGTCAAGTTGGGGCGGATATCGGGTATGAGAAGCGCTGGCGGGGGGGAGATCCATACTCTGGCAGCGCCTGGGTTCGGCTCTCGGCCCGGCAGTATCTGTCCACCCGGTGGCTGGCCGGGGGCTACGTCCGTTATTGGGACACTAGCTACAGCGAGATATCAAGCGAGCTGGATCCGAAAGGGCAAGCGCTGAACCTGTACGTGGAGCGCGTCTTCCAGCGCGCGCGGATGACCGTGGGCTGGACGGTTTCCACGGAGCACCCTGACCGGGCGTCACAACGCTGGAAGTCGCATCAGGGAATGCTGGGCTACGAAACCCTGATCGGCTTGAACTGGCGCGTGTCGGCGGTGGCGACGTTGGCGGAGAACCGGTACAAGGGAGTCGACGTGCTGTTTCAGAAGCGGCGCGAGGAACGACACAGGAACTTTCACGTCACCGTCTCCAACCGGGCCCTTTCTTGGGGCGGTTATCTGCCGGAGCTGACGTTCGGGCTCACCGAGACGAAATCGAATATCGATCTTTATGATCGCGACAACTTCACGATTCGCCTGAACTTCCAGAAATTGTTCTGACAGTTTGGCGACGCGCGGTCAGACCAGTTGGCTGAGGAAAGTTCTGCCCGGAACGAGGACCGGGTCCGAGTGCTCGAAGCAATCCCGGGCGACGTATTCCGCGTCCATGACTACTTGGAACGCGTGCGTCGCTCCGGTCTGTTTCTGGAAATAGCGCAACGAATCTGACAGGCGCTGGTTTCCACCGCGCTTCACCTCCACCAGAAACCAGGGGCGCCGGTCCTTGGCGACCAAAAAATCCACTTCGCGCTTTTGCTTGTCCCGAACGAAATGCAGAGCGAATTCTCCCTCGCCGGATTCGGTCCACCAGTGAACCGCTTTCAGCAAGGCGCAGGCGACCAGATTTTCGGCCCGCGCGCCTGGAGACTCGACTTGGCTCCAGTCCCACAGAAAGTACTTGGGCTCTTTCCGCAATGCCCGGGCGACGTTGTGATGCCAGGGCCTGACCGCGAAGCAGTAGTAAAGCGCTTCCAGCGTCGCGGTCCAACGGCGCGCGGTGTCCAGAGATGAGCGGACCGTTTTGGCGAGAGAGGCGTAACTGGTCAATTGTCCGGCGCGCTGGCGCAGCAGTTGCGCCAGCGTCTCCACCTGTTCCAGCCCCTGGATCCGCGTGAGGTCGCGCAGGTCCTCGCGAAAAAGTTGGTTGTCGCGCAGGCCACTCCACTGGTTGTGGAAATTCCGCTCGGCTTTCAGAAAAGGCTCTGGGAAGCCGCCGAAGCGCCACAGCGAGTCCCATTCGTCGCCATCAATCCGCGCGGGACTGTGGATCAGCGAGCTTGATGTCTTGGGTCTAGCGAGTTCCGCGACGGAGACCGGGTGAAGCGTGTAGGGAAAATACCGTCCCATCAGGCTGTCGCCACCTCTCTGGTAAGGTCGCCAGCGAGGCGCTGCCGGTCACTAGGGTTCGCGCGTGGCTCTCGTGCAAGTCGAAGAAGCCTTTCAGAAAGTCTCTCCAGTGGCGGTATTTATGCAGCTCGTCGAAGACGCACAGGGGAAGGTCCGCTCGCAATTTTTCCAGTCCCGCGCGCAGCGCGACCTCTCCCGGTCCTTTCAGGATCAGTTCCCTGTGGGTCGGATCATCCCAGTTGAAGTAGTGACCCGAGGCGAACCGGTCGCGCAGGTCTTTTGCCAAGGTGGTTTTCCCGACCTGTCTGGGGCCGGAGAGGAATAGCATCTGCCGATGATTGCGAAAATGAGTGAGAAAATGCTTCGACAGACGACGGTCCATGACCAAAATCTATAATATCGTAGAAAAGTAATAACTATTATGAGATATATGCTTTAAAAGTCAAATACTACATATTTCAATGGGATGACGAGAAAAGAAGGAAGCATTTCGGATACTTCGGTCTATCCGGGCCTTCGTGGGCCGAGCCAGGCGAGAATCCCCCCGGATGCGAACATGCTGATGGCGACTCCGTAAAACCCGGCCTCCAGGGAGCCAGCCAGACTCGCGAGGATTCCGAGCCCGAGCGCTCCAAGACCGTAGCCCAAATCGCGCCAGAAGCGGTACACGCCGATCGCGGAGCCTCGCCACGCGGGCGCGGCGAGGTCGCTGATCGCGGCGCTGAGATTCGGATACAGCAAAGCCATGCCGAATCCCGTGACGGCGGCGCTGGCCGCCCAGACCTCGAATTCCAGACTCCACAACGAGCCCAGGACCCCGATCCCGCATAGCCACATGCCCGCCACGCAAGGGAGCAGGCGGCCGATTCGGTCGGACAGGCGGCCAGTCAGAAACTGGCTCGCTCCCCATACGGTTCCGTAAATTCCCACGATCCAGCCGATATCGGGAAGGCTGAATTCGTTGGCGTACAAGTAGACCGGGTAGAAAATCCAGACTAGCGTGTCCACGAATTTCTCGACCAACCCCGCTTGGCTAACCGCGAGCATGCGTCGATTTCTCCAGGAAACTTCCGCGAAGGCTTCCCATGTGGTGGTGGGCATCGTTTCGGACGCGTTGGCCGTCTCCTGCTCCCGGCGCGCCCAGGGGAGAGTCTCGCGAACGAACCCGAAAAGAAGCCCGATGGCGAGGAGAACGCAGGCTAGGCCAAACCCCCACAACGCCTCGCGAACATCCAACTCGGTCGCCAAATAGCCGGTCACGACCCCGGCCACGGCCACCCCCATGTAGCCGGCGAACTCATCCAAGCCGACCGCGAAACCGCGCTCCCGGGAATGCGCGAGGTCCAGTTTGCTGGCCTGGGTCGCCGACCAGCACAGGCCCTGGTTGATGCCCAGAAGCAACGTAGCCAGCACCACCTCGTTCCAGCTCGCGGCATGCAGGATCAGCCAGGGAGCGGGCAGGGCGAACAGCCAGCCCGCCAGCAGCACGGGTTTTCGCCCGAATCGGTCCGCCGTCCGCCCGGCGACGAAATTCATGGCTCCCTTGACGAACCCGAAAGCCACGACGAAGACGGTGAGCAGAAGATAGGAGTCGCGCTCGACCGAGAACTCGCTCTCCGCCAAGGCCGGGACCACCATGCGCACCATGCCGAGAGTCATGCCGACCAGAAAGACCTGCGCCAGTTGTTGCCCGAACTGGGCGAGGTTGCGGGAAATGCCGTGCATCGAGAGGGATTGTACGCGCTTGGAACTGGACCCGGCGATCGCGGGCGGGCGGGACTTTATAATGACGCCGACAGATCAGTCCTGATTCTCGCATTCATTCTCATGGCGTATGAAGTCCTGGCCCGGAGGTGGCGGCCCCGCTCGTTCGCCGAAGTGGTCGGGCAAAAGCACGTGCTTCAGGTGCTGACCAAGGCGTTCGAGAACAATCGGTTGCATCACGCGTATCTGTTCACGGGAACCCGTGGCGTCGGCAAGACGACCCTCGCGCGAATCGTCGCCAAGTGCCTGAATTGCGAACAGGGAGTCAGCGCCCAGCCGTGCGGAGCATGCGGTATCTGCCGTAGCATCGATGCAGGGAACTTTCCGGATCTTCTGGAGATCGACGCGGCCTCCCGCACCCGCGTGGAAGAAATGCGCGAGTTGCTCTCGGACTCGTCCTACGTTCCCGCCCAGGGGCGCTTCAAGGTATACCTGATTGATGAGGTGCACATGCTGTCAACGCACAGCTTCAACGCCTTGCTCAAGACTTTGGAAGAACCTCCCGAGCACCTCAAATTTCTGCTCGCCACGACCGATCCGCAAAAGCTCCCGGCCACGGTACTTTCTCGGTGCCTGCAGTTCCACCTGAAACGCTTGACGGAATCCGAGATTGGTGAGCAGTTGGGAAAGATTCTCGAACAGGAAAAACTCGAATCCGAGCCTGAGGCGGTGATTCGGCTGGCGCGCGCGGCGGATGGCAGCATGCGGGATGGGCTGAGCCTGTTGGACCAAGCCATTAATTATTGCGCTGACGGCTTGACCCAAGACGAGATGGGCCGGATGCTAGGCCTGTTGCCACGCGAGAGTTTCGGTGCGCTGGTCGAGGCTCTCGCGAGCCGGAAAACTGACGAGGTGATGAAAGCGGTCGCGGCCCTGCGGGAATTGTCGCCTTCGTTCCAGGACATTCTGGACGATCTGGCCCGAGTGCTCCATGCCTGCGCGATGGCATCCGAAGGAGTGGGCGCCGACGCGCCGGAAGAAATGCGGGACTGGGTCCGCGCGATCAACGAGGCGTACAGTCCGGCCGACCTTCAGCTGGGCTACCAGATACTGTTGCAGGGTAAGCGCGACCTGCAGTACGCGCCGGATGAGCAGACGGGACTGGAGATGACCCTGTTGCGGCTATTGTGCTTTCTGCCGGAAGGCCAGCGGGAAGAGGGACCCGCTGGACCCAGTGCCGCTCCTGCGAGAGATCCGTCGCCGAATCAGAGCGCGCCTCCCGCGAAAACCGGGTCGGTAAAGTCGAGGGAGTCGGTCGAGTGGAACGAGGAGATGGACTGGAGCGCGCTGGTCGAGCTACTTGGGATTCGCGGAAACGCGAAGGTTTTCGCGGATCATTGCGCGGTGGAGCGCATAGAGGGAGACGCGTTGCATTTGATCTGCGACAAGACCTACTCGATCCCCACCAAAGCGGAAGACGCTCTGGCGGAAGCTTTGTCCAAATATTTTGGCCGGAAGGTTTCCTTGCGCGTCCGGTTTGGCGTGCCGCGGAGGAAGACCCGGGCGCAAAAGGATGCCTATGACCGCGATGAGCGGGCCAAGCAGGCGCAACGAGAAATTGAGGAATCCCCAACGATTCAGGCCCTGCAGGAGGAGCTTGGAGCCCAGCGGATCATCGCGCCGATGGATGGCGCGGCGGCCCCGGACTCGGAATCCTGAAGTGTCGGCCTCGGACAGTTTGCTGGACCGTCTGGTCGAGGCCCTGCAATGCCTTCCTGGGGTCGGCGTGAAGACCGCCCAGCGAATGGCCTTCAATCTTCTAGAGCGAAACCGCCCGCGCGGGCGCGTGCTGGCATCCGTGCTGAAGGAGGCACTGGACAACATTCGGCATTGCGCGCGTTGCCGGAACTTCACGGAAAACGAACTGTGCGCGATTTGCGCGGACGAGTCGCGGTTGGAGAGCCAGTTGTGCGTCGTGGAAGGCCCGGCCGACGTTCGAATGCTGGAGGCCAATACGGATTATCGGGGGTGCTATTTCGTGCTGATGGGGCGGCTGTCTCCGCTGGACGGCATCGGGCCAGAGGAAATCGGTCTGTCACAGTTGGAGGCATGCTTGGAGACTGAACCCATAGAGGAAATGATCCTGGCGATTGGCACGACCGTGGAAAGCGATGTCACCGCGCACGTGCTGAGCGAGCTGGCGCGACGACATCAGGTCAAAGTCACCCGGTTAGCGCGGGGAGTTCCGGTGGGGGGAGAGCTGGAATATCTGGATCCGGGAACCTTGATGACGGCGTTCGAGGGGCGAACGCGATACTGAGCGGAAGCCGCTCCAGTTGCTTGAATTGGGTTCGGATGGCTTCGAGGGGTGGCGTGGGGCAAAACGGGAGCGTCGCGAGGGTTGGGCCGAACGCGCTGACAAGTGAAGGTTGGGATGCCGCTTGATCTACGCGATCAATGCCAGCATGTCTCTTTCGATATCACGCCAGTTCTGGGCGAGATTGATGGTTCGCGCCTGAATCGAGAATCCCTCCAAGCGGACATCTATCGCTATCGATTCGTCCACCGTCGGATAAAGAAGCATTCCTTCGTGCTTCGCGCCTGGTGGCGCCGTGGCCTCGCGATTCCGCAAATAGGCCAAGAGCTGATAGAGGTTGCCCGATGAGAGTTTTTTGTGCCCGTAATGGCTCTTCAAGGCTTCTTTATAGTATTTCGCGTCTATGAGGATGCGCCGATTCGGCTCTTCCAGGATAACGTCGGCTTCCATTTTAGGAATATAGCGTCGCTGATCATCGGCTGTTCCCTCATCTGCCCAAGAGATCCCACGGCTGGGGTGATTAACTCGATAGCGTCGTTGCTCGCGGCGATAGAATCCGATGATGAAGTCCTCATACAGTTTTTCCATCCGGGCTTCGCTGAAGGCGGTGAATCTGGCTTTCCCAGACTTCTCGTCCACCAATAGCTGCTCATGGATGAGATGGCATAGAGACAGCAGGAATCGATAGTAACGACGATTTCGGTCCAGCCGCACCCGTTGGAACGTCTCGCGGCGTATCGGAATGACCGTAATGCCTCCGAGTTTCGCGTAAGCATCCCGAACGCTCGCGCGCACGTCAGGGCTCAGGTCCGGGATTTTCAGTAGCGATTTGTGCGTGGAACGAAGGATTTGGTTGTGTAGCACGTCCGGCGACATTTCCTCGAAAACGCACGCCACTTGGCCCCGGGCGCGTAGCGCCCGCTTCACCGTTTCGCTCAACTCGATTTTTCCTCGTACCCCGGCGAGGTCCTCGTTCACTTCCCGATAGTCGCGGTCGATGCCTCCGCGAATCAGTCGAAACGTGCCTTCCGCGAGAACCTTGCCAAAAAGATCGTGGACCGCTTTCAGATTCTCCAGTTCCTCAATCCGAACCACATCGCTTTCCTCGACATGATTCCAGGCGTAGCAAAGGAGGTAGTAGATATTGGTGATCGGAATCTCGTTCTGGCTCACCGTCGCAAGTCCTCGACCATTTCCTCTACCTTGTCTGCATGGTCAAACCAATATTCTCGCAACAGGGGCTTGATCTGCAGATCAATGACATCCAGATACCACTGTTCGCCCGCTTGTCCATTGGGCACGAAATAACTGTGCCCGATCTCGAAGTCGGAGCCGAGGTCCTTCTCTTCACGAATCCGCTCGTTGAGAGCGCCGACTTTCCCGATGATGCGGTCGATCAAACTCGTCGCGATTCCATGCTCCAGCAGATGTTCCCGGAATCTGGTTCCGAATTCCGGCTTGAGGGTCTCGAAGCGAAAACGCCGGCGCAGAGCGTAGTCCATGATCGCGAGGGAGCGATCCGCCGTGTTCATGAGGCCCAGAAGATGCACGTTGTTCGGGACGCTGAATCGCCTTCTTCCGTATGTCAGTTTGATTTCGTGCTCGGGGCCCCGCTTGTCTGGCTCGATGAGCATCAGCAACTCCCCAAAGATCCGGGACAGGTTGCCCCGGTTGATCTCGTCGATGATGAATACGAATGGCTGGTCGGGCGCTGCCGCCGCGCGCTCGCAGAATTCGAGGAACGGACCCTCGCGCAACGTGAAGCCGCCTTCCTCCGTGGGTCGGTAGCCCTGCACGAAATCCTCATAGGCGTAAGACTGGTGGAACTGCACCATTTCCACCGCCTCTAACTCCTCGCGCCCCATAAGGCACCATGCGATTCGTTTCGCGATGAAGGTCTTGCCGACGCCCGGTGGTCCCTGAAGGATCAGATTTTTGTGCAGCTTGATGGTTTTGAGAACGCGACGGAACTGAGTTTCCTCCAAAAACAGGTCCGCGAGCGCGGTCTCAATGGTGTACGTCTCATTCTCCATTTCGTTCCACTCGTCTTCCTCGTCCCCGTCACTATAGTCATCTTCCTCCTCTGGTGGGCCGTTCTGCCAGATTTCCTTGAAAGGAGATGAGTAGAAATAGACTTCTTGATCGGGATATTGATCTTGGAGTCGGCTCTGTATCGCCAGCAACGTCCGGTCAATACCCGCCGCGCTCATGCGATTTGGTTTCACAGTCTCGTCGATCTGGTCCTGGAACGCCCTGACGATCTTCCGTTTATGCCTGGACGATACCATTGGCTGGAAGTCATTCGGAAACAGAAGGAATAATAGGGCATGGCGGAATTGGCGACGGTCCGAGTCCGGTTGTTCGTCAAGGAACTCGGCGAAACGCCAAGGGTCGCTTAACAAGGATTTCCGGTCGCTTGCGGAACGGGTGGTCCAATCATGCATGAGAGTGAAGATGAACATTAACTCCTTCCATAGCCCAAGATTGTAGGCCATTCCCGCGAGGACGACCCCTTTGTCGAGAACATCACCAAGTGCCCAGTGGTTTTCAGGCACACTTGCTCCGGACCATTCCCAGACCGTTTTTATTCTGTCGAGTTTCTTAGCCCGCGTGACGGAACGAACGAGAAGGTAATACACCCAGAAAACTTCCGCACATAGCTTCTTCGCCTCCGGCGGCGCAGGTTCCAGTTGGACCTGTAGCCGCTCTTCAAAACTATATTGGGATCCCTCGTAAAGGTTCTCGGTATAGTGCCGTTGAAGGTGGCCGAACGTATCGTGCGTCCAGAGCTTTTCCTCGCCAAGCAACGAGGTGCCTCCAAGGAGGCATTCTTTCTTCCAGCGATTGGCCGCGTCAAGAATTGCCGCGAAGCATTTCAATCGGACCTCGGTAGGTAATGGAGTGCTCATTCAACAAGTGTCAAGACCGCAACTTTCGCGGAGCGTCTTTCCGCTCGGGCTGTCAACTATCAATAGTCCCGCATTGTATCATCAGGCACCAAGATGGCCGTCACTTACAATTATTGGATTCAAGGAAGCGGCCACGGGGCGGCATCTGATTTTCCCGTGAGCGACTACCGATATATCGTCTTCAGGGCGCAAGCGTGAGCGATGGACGGGTCGAGTGGGGGGGGTGAGATTTCTTATGGGACAGCTGGGTCGCCACATGGGTGATGGCGAGGCTAACCGGCTGGCCGCCTTCCGAGTGGTGAATGCCGTGGGTTTGGGAGCTGGCGAGGCATGACGTGCTTCAAAGCGTTGCCTCGGGCGGTCACGAAGCAACAGGATCTGCCGGGCATGGTGGAAGACTAAGGAAAATCTTGACTTTATAAAGGATCGATCCTTACGCACCCGCCCTCGCGCGGAGGAAAACAAGGAATTCGCGGGATCATCAATGGCGAAAAATCAAAGCCATGGTCCTGAGCTCGAGCTTGGAACGGCAAAGTTTTGCCATAATAGCGGTGATATTCTCGAAGAAAGGTTTTTCGAATCTTCTCCATTTAGATGGTCAATGGTCATCGAAAGACATCAAAGCTAAAAAGCCTTTTGGACAAGGTTCCGCCTGGTTTCATGGCTGATGCCGCGTGGATCAAGGCGCAAGGCATCGATCCGAAATCTCTCCACGGCTATGTTTCTCGCGGATGGATGGAGCGCGTCATCCGAGGGGTTTATCGCCGCCCTTTGCCTGAGGGCGCGCAGGGGAGGGCTGAAGCATCTTGGGAAATTCCTCTGCTCTCGCTACAGTGGATCATGAAGCGCGACGTGCACCTGGGCGGTGAAAGCGCTCTTGATCTGGCTGGCTTCGCCCACTACCTGAAACTGGGCATGTCACGCGTTTACTTATATGGTTCGCCCCCTCCCTGCAAGTCGGAAGCTTGAGGCGACGGTCGATCGGCCGCGCACATATATCCGGCCTCTCGGTGGGAGGACGTCGCCTCCCGGGCCCCGATGGGTTCCGCACGCTCCGGCCTTATCATTTGTACGGCCTCGAAGGCCTATGTCAACACCAGGCTCTCGGAGCGTCGGTCCGACCTGTTCCGCCATCCTTTCGCTTCTTCCCCGCAACCGATCGGCGGGCGAAGCCCGCCGGGATACGGAGGGAAGCCTCACGCCATGCGGGCTTCCTCCCGATAGGTTCCGCCGCGCCGGAGCAGCGCCCAGGCGATGCGGACGTTCTTGTTCGCCAACGCGACCGCCGCCACGTTGTCGTGGTGGCGCTCGCGCAGGCCGCGAAGCCAGTTGCCGAGCGCGTCCTCGCGCTAGTCGGAGACCCGCGACACCGCTTTCGCGCCCAAGATCAGCAGGCCGCGCAAGGCGCGGTCCCCCCGCTTGCTGATCCCTCCGAGCCTCGGCTTTCCGCCGGTGGAATACCGCTTCGGAACCAGGCCGAGGTAGGCGGCCGCCTCCCGCCCGTCGCGGAACTCGCTGCCGTCGCCCAGCTTCGCGACCAGGGCGCTGGCCGACAGCGCGCCTATGCCCGGGATCGTCATCAGCCGCCGACAGCCCGGGTCGGCCTCGGCATGCGCCTGGATCCGCGCCCGGCAACGCCCCTCCCGCCGGTCCAGCTCCCGCACCTCCTCGTAACCTTCCGCCAGCGCCTCGCGGACTTCCGGAAGCAAGCCGTTCTCGCCGTCCTCCAGGATCTCCGGCAGCCGCGCGCGAAAGACCCCGATCCCTTTCGGCATGACGATCCCGTACTCCTGCAGGAACGCGCGCGACTGATTGACCAGCCGGGTGCGGCTCCGCACCAGCCGCGCCCGCGTCCGATGGCATTGCTGGATCGCTTGCTCGGCTTCCGTCCGCGCCGGCACGAAGCGCATGCTCGGACGGCTCCGCGCCTCGCGGATCGCCTCCGCGTCGCGCGCGTCGTTCTTGTTCGACTTCACGAACGGCTTCACGAAGGACGGCGCCATCAGCCGCGCGTCATGCCCATGACGCCGGAACAGCCGCGCCCAGTGATGCGCGCCGCCGCAGGCCTCCAGCCCGACCCGGCATGGCGGCAGCTCCTCCGCGAAGCGTTCCAGCTGAGCCCGCGTGAAGCGCCTCTCCAGAACGATCTTGCCGGCGCGCGTCATCCCGCAAGCGTGAAACGCCCGCTTGCCCAGGTCCACGCCCAGATGGGCGATGGCGAGTTGATATGGAGTCTGCTTCATAAGGGTCGTCCCGCTTTCGCGATGGGTTGGTTGTACTCTCATTGTGCCCGCTCAAGGCCAAGCAGGGAAGCGGGGCGAACCATCCCATCATTTATGGCGATGTTCCGCCATGGATGAAGAGGTTGCCAACACGGGACACGATTATTCTGCATCGGAGTGGACTCTTCGGTGGTGATCGGACTGGAATAGAAGACGCTGACCGTGATGTCGGTGAGGTTGGCCGGACGGTGAGCGTGTGGCGGTGGCCGGTCCGGGCCTCCTCTCCAGAACGGGCGATCCTCGAGGCGCTCGACGAGCTTCCGAAGCGATCAAGCTTCGACAACCTAGACAAGATTTTCGAGGGGCTAACGATGTTGCGGCCGGAGAGGCTTATGGAATTGCTCACGCTGTGCAGAAGCGTGAAAGTGCGCCGGCTGTTCTTCGTTTTCGCGGACAAGCACAGGCATCGGTGGCGCAAGCGTCTTGACGTTTCGCGCATTGATTTGGGAGCGGGCCCGCGCGCCCTCGTGGTCGGTGGAAAGCTTCATCCCGTGTATCGGATTTACGTGCCGAGGGATATGGTGCCAAAGGGCGAGGCCGAGGTGGATTTTGATGCATGAGCGTTACGTTGCGCAAGTTCGGTTGTTGCTGAGCGTCTTGCCGCATATCGCCAAGGAGGAGGTTTTCGCGCTCAAGGGCGGCACCGCGATCAATCTCTTCTACATGCCCCGATTCTCCGCCGATATAGATCTCACATACCTGCCGGTGGAGGACCGCCAGAAATCACTCCGGGATATCGATGAGACTCTTGACCGGATCGCGTTCGCTATTACCGAGCGCGACCCGACCGAGAGAGCGGAACGCGTTGTCGGTCGAGGCGACATCGACACGCGGATGATCGTTCGGGACGAACGCTCGCGGATCAAGGTCGAGACATTCCCGGTAGCGCGCGGGGCATTGCATCCACCGGTTGCTATGGATGTGTCCGACGCGGTGATGGATCGTTTCGGATTCGTCGAGATGAACGTCCTCGCCTTCGAGGATCTCTATGCGGGCAAGATGTACGCGACACTCGACCGTCAGCACCCGCGCGACCTCTTCGATATCATGCATCTTTACAAGAACGAAGGAGTCACGGACGCGTTGTTTCGCACGTTCATGGTATATGTGGCGAGCTCCAGCCGGCCGATACATGAGTTGCTGGCGCCGAACGCGAAATTCGATGACGCTCTGTATAGCGATGAGCTCACCGGAATGATGCGCGAGAAGGTGACGAGAAGAAAGCTCACTGAAACCCGCGCGCGTTTGCATGCGGACATCAAGGATCGTCTCACGGGCGATATCGCGGTTTTCCTGCTTTCGCTGCACGATGCCGAGCCCGACTTTGAATTGATCGGATTTCCGCAGGCGGCTCTCCTGCCCGCCGTCCAATGGAAGTCGCTCAATCTGCGACGGTTGAAAAGCGATAATTCGGGAAAGCATTTGGAGCAACGGCGAGCGCTCGAAGCTCTGTTGCGATGATGGTGACGACGGGTGAAGCCCGATCCGGGATATTGGATCGATCAGGCGATGAGGTCGAGAAAGTCTCTTTCCGAAAGAATCTGGATATCCAACCCTTTTTCGATCAACGCCTCCACTTCCCGATGTTTTCTGCTTTTCTCGTAGCCTTTCAGCATGCCCTCGCTTTGGATGCCCACGACCAGCATGGTCACTTTCTGGCTGGCTTGACCAACGACCTCGCATCCGGCTTCCGCGGCCATGTTGGCCGCTTGCTGGCGCGGAATAGTGAGCTTTCCCGTGAACAGGACGGCTTCTCCGAACAGCGCTCCTTCCGTGTCGCCTTTCCGCTTCACCGAAACCCGGTTCGGTGAAGATGGAGCTCTGGGAAAGACCGGGCGGTCAACCCGACGCAACCATTCCTCGATATCCGCTTCCGCGTGAGCGCATGCGCGCAACATGATCTGCGCGGCCGCTCTGGCATCTTCAAGCGCGTCGTGATGCTTGAATGAAATATCAAGATCTTCAGCAACATTTTTGAGCCCATATCCTCTGCACCCGTAATTTTCTGGCCAAGCTCGTCGGACGACTTGGGCGCTGTCAAGCCATGTGACCCGGAGTTGTTCTAGGCCATATCTCTCGGTGGCGCGCTCGAATGCGACGCGATCAAACGCGGTGTGGCTTACCAGCACGGATCCCCGCAATCGGTCGCGTAGCTCGTCGCGGATCTGGGGAAGCTTGGGACTGCGCGCCACATTGTTGGGGCGGATCCCGTGGACGGAGACGTTCATCGGATCAAACCGGGCTTCCGGATTCACCAGGGTCTGCCATTCATCCTCAATCTTGCCGTCGTGGACATGCACGATGCCGATTTGGCAGATGCTGGCTCGGTCCGCGTTGGCGGTCTCCACGTCGATCGCGTTGAACGTCAGCATGTTCGGCTCTATCCCGGCATCAGCCACGGAATCTCATCAGGGGTAGGCATTCGCGCTTTTGCGGGGTGACGATATTAGGCCGATTTTATGGGCCGCGTCTTTCGGTGAAAGCCCCGCCGTCTCTCGCGCCCAGACCAGAATTGAGTGGTTGATGTTAGCCGCTCGATTCATGGCGAATCAGGGCTGGACCTCATTATTCTGTAGCGCGCGAATCCGGTCTTCCAAGGGCGGGTGCGAAAGGAAAAGTCTACGCAGGCTTGAGGTCGCTCGGGTCCCGGAGATGCCGAAAGCCGCCATCGTTTCTGGAAGGTCTCGGGGCTGGCTGACCTCGCGCAGGCGCTGCAGCGCGGAGATCATCTTGTCGCGACCGGCCAGATAGGCCCCGCCCGCGTCCGCGCGAAACTCTCGCCTCCGGGAGAACCACATGACGACGACGGTGGCTAGAACCGACAGCAAGATCTGCGCGATGATCGAGACGATGTAGTAGCCGGGCCCGAATCCGCGCTGCACCCGAAACACGAATCGGTCCACCAGAAACCCGATAACCCGGGACAAGAACACGACGAAGGTGTTCAGCACGCCCTGCAGCAGAGCCATGGTCACCATGTCGCCGTTAGCGACGTGGGCCATCTCGTGGCCCAACACGGCCTCCACCTCGTCTTGGCTCATCTGCTTGAGCAATCCGGCGCTGACCGCGACCAAGGCGTTATTCTTGCTCATTCCGGTGGCGAACGCGTTCGGTTGCGAGGATTCGAATATCCCGATCTCGGGAGACTTTATATGGCAGACTTCCGCTTGCCGGCGCGCCGTGTCCACGAGCCATCGCTCCGTTCCGTTCGCGGGTCGCTCAATGACGCGCACCCGCATGGTTCGCTTGGCGATCCATTTCGATAGGGCGAGTGACAGGAAAGAGCCCGTGAAGCCGATGACGAGGGAATAGACCAGCAACGCCGTCAAGTCCAGATGAACGCCCTGGGCGTCGAGCAGTCCGTCGATGCCCAGCATCGAGAAGACGATGCCGAGGACCAGGAGGATGGTGAAGTTGACGCCGAGGAATAGAAGAATTCTCATGACCCCGGATTATAAGTCCCGAACCTCGAAGCGCTGGAAGTTCAGCCAGCTCTTAGACAGCTTGACTCCACGCCCGCCTCGCGATCCCTGGTGCTCGAGAAGGTCCTTGAAGTGCATGACTCGGTGGGCCGCTCGGGTGAACAGGACCAGGGCCTGCTTTTCCGTCAAGGTGGCCAGCATCGTGACTCGCTCGCCCTTGGGGTCTTTTATTTGAGTTCCGGCGATTTGGATAACTTTGTTGCCGCGTCCCCGGCCGAGAACCGGCAATTCCGACGCCTTGACCATCAGCAGGTTTCCGGCGCTGGTCGCGGCCACAACGTAGGTCCGATTCGGATCCGGCACGGGGTGGGGCTGCAACGCGATGGCTCCGTCCGGCACGGTCAGGGTGGCGCGTCCAGACTTGCTTCGGGTCTCGAGACGATCATTGGGGATGAGAAATCCGTAGCCGAAGCTGGTGCCCAGCAGCCAGTGAAAATCCGGCTCGTTGGTCATCACTCCGATGAATCGCGCTCCAGACGGGGGAGTGAAATGCCGCGTCAGAGGTTCGCCGAAATTACGCGCGGAAGGCAGCCGAGCCACCGGCATGGCGTACACTCGC
Source organism: uncultured candidatus Poriferisulfidus sp. (assembly GCA_965116025.1). Classification (GTDB taxonomy): domain Bacteria; phylum Pseudomonadota; class Gammaproteobacteria; order Poriferisulfidales; family Poriferisulfidaceae; genus Poriferisulfidus. Next base: position 317,641 of record OZ220480.1, on the reverse strand, counting down.
CCGTGGCTGTCGAGGAACCGCGCGGTTTGGTTGCTCCGCGCGCGCGCGCTGGCCTGCAGAGCGTCGTCGGTCTTATAGGATAGCGTGGAGGGATCGATCTCGTGGCCTTTGGCGGAGCGCGCGAGCCCGCTTCGGGACAGGACCACGGTCACGGACTCCGCGGGAGCGAGTTTCGACAGGTCCATCGCCCGCGCCTGCGGAGCGTCCGACACGATCCAGCTACGCCGATCATCGCCGTAGCGCTCGGCATCTTCCCGCAACTCTTTCTTGATCAAGGTTTTCAGGCGGGCGGGAGAGGCGAGGGTTTTCTCGATCCTCTCTTTCTCGGCGACGAGGTCCCGTCGCTCGCGCTCCAGCTTCTCGCGCTCCAGCTTCGCCAGCTGCCGCAGGCGGATCTCCAGAATCGCCTCGGCCTGCTCCTGGCTCAGGAGAAACGTTCTCATCAATACGGGCTTAGGCTCGTCCTCGTTTCGGATGATGCGGATGACCTCGTCCAAGTTGGCGTGCGCGACGAGCAGGCCCTCCAGTAGATGCAATCGCCTGTTGACCGCCTCCAGTCGGTGGTTCAGCCGGCGGGTGACGGCGTTCTTGCGAAACTCCAGCCAAGATCGCAGCAGGGAGCGCAGGTCCATGATCTTCGGGCGGCGGTCCAAGTCGATGACGTTGAGGTTGACTCGCGCCGACCTCTCCAGGTCGGTGGTGGCGAACAGGTGCAGCAGAAGCGCCTCTCGGTCCACTCGTTTGTTTCGGGGGACGATCACCAGCCGCGTCGGGGTCTCATGGTCGGATTCGTCGCGCAGGTCCTCGACCATGGGCAGTTTTTTCTCGCGCATCTGCTGCGCGATCTGCGTCATGACGCGCGAGCCGGAAACTTGGTAAGGCAACGCGGTGACGACCAGCCCCTCTTTCTCGTCGACGATGCTAGCTCGGACGCGGATGGTCCCGGTTCCGGTCTCGTAGATCTGGCGCAGTTCTTCCGGCGAGGAGAGGATCTCGCCTCCGGTCGGGTAGTCCGGCCCTTTCACGTGCTCGCACAGTTCGGCCACGGAGGACCGGGGGCTTTCCAAAAGTTTGACGCACGCGTTGACGACCTCGCGCAGATTGTGCGGCGGGATGTCGGTGGACAGGCCGACCGCGATGCCGGTCGTGCCGTTGAGCAGCACGTTGGGCAGGCGCGCGGGCAGAAGCCGTGGCTCTTCCAGAGCGCCGTCGAAGTTGGGCTGCCAATCGACGGTGGCTTGGTCCAGTTCCGCCAGCAAGGCTTGCGCGTAGGGGGTCAGGCGCGCCTCCGTGTAGCGCATGGCGGCGAAGGACTTCGGGTCGTCGGCCGAGCCCCAATTGCCTTGGCCCGCGACTAAGGGATAGCGGTACGCGAAATCCTGAGCCATCAGGACCATGGCCTCGTAGCAGGCTTGGTCGCCGTGGGGGTGGTATTTCCCGATGACGTCGCCGATGGCGCGCGCGGACTTCTTGGGTTTGCTCGTGGCTTTCAAGCCGAGCTCTGACATGGCGTACACGATGCGCCGCTGCACCGGCTTCAGGCCGTCGGCCAAGTGCGGGAGAGCGCGGTCGAGTATGACGTACATGGAGTAGTTGAGGTAGGCGTCCTCCACGAACGTGGCGAGTGGCCGGGCGCTGGGGTTGGCTTCCCGGGATTCGAACAGCGAGGTTTGGGACATGCTTAAATCTCGGCGAGATGGCCGCGCTTCTCGAGCCAGGCTCTGCGGTCGGCGGCGCGTTTACGGTTGAGCAGGCGATCCATCAAGGCGCCGTCTCTCGCGCCCCACTCCAGTTGGACCAGCCGGCGAGTTTCCGGGCGCATGGTGGTCTCGCGCAGCTGGGATGGGTCCATTTCGCCAAGTCCCTTGAAGCGAAGCACGGTTGGCTTGGGGCCACCCTCGCGCGCGCTTTCCAGAATTCGGTCGCGTTCCACGTCGTCCAGCGCGTAGCGAACGTCCTTGCCGATATCGACGCGGTACAGAGGTGGCATGGCAACGTAAATATGACCGCCCTTGACCAGATCCGGGAAATGCTTCAGGAACAAGGCGCACAGCAGGGTCGCGATATGCAGGCCGTCGGAATCGGCATCGGCGAGGATGCAGATTTTTCGGTAGCGCAACCCGGAAAGGTCGGGGTCCCCGGGGGCGGCGCCGATGGCTTGGGCGATGTCGCGCACTTCCTGCGAGCCGAGAGCGGTCGCGGCGTCCAGTTCCCAGGTGTTGAGAATCTTTCCACGCAGGGGCAGGATCGCCTGGAAATTCTTGTCGCGCGCCTGCTTGGCGGATCCGCCGGCCGAATCGCCCTCGACCAGGAACAGCTCCGATTCCGCGTCTTCCGCGCTGAGGCAGTCCGCGAGCTTGCCGGGCAGAGCCGGACCGGACGCCGCCCTCTTGCGGGCGACCTGCCGCGCTCGGTTGCGGCGACGCTGGGCGCTCTCGATCATGAAAGCCGCGAGCGTCTCGCCTTGCTGGACATGCCGCGTCAGCCAGGTCTGGAACACGTCCTTGACGATGGTCGCGAGGCTGGACTGGGTTTCGCGGCGGACGAACTTCTCCTTGGTCTGCCCAGCGAACTGCGGATTCTCGGTTTTGTACGAGAGGACGTAGTTGATTCGTTCCCAGACATCCTCCGGGGCGAGTTTGACTCCTCGAGGCAGCAGATCGCGCGTCTCGCAGAATTCGCGAATCGCTTGCGTCAGCCCGCCGCGCAAGGCGTTGACATGCGTGCCGCCCGCTTGGGTGGGGATCAGGTTGACGTAACTCTCGCTCAGCGCGGTGTCCCGCTCCGGAGTCCAGCAGACGGCCCAATCGACCGCCTCTTGGCCGTTCTCGTGGGATCCGGAGAACGGTCGCTCTGGCAACGAATCTCCATTGATCGCCTCACTTAAATACTGCAGGAGTCCGTTCTTGAATTTCCAGACTTCCGGGTCGTTTCCGGGCGTGAGCAATCTCGCTTCCAACCCAGGGCAAAGCACGGCCTTCGCGCGCAACAGGCGGGCTAGTCGGGGGGCGTGGAAGCGCGCGTCGTCGAAATACTTGGGGTCTGGCCAGAAACGCAGGCGGGTGCCCGTGTTGCGCTGGCCAACTTTGCCGGTCTCTTCCAGATCGCTGCGAACCTCGCCATCGGAGAACCCCATGTTGTACTCACGTCCTCCGCGACGGATCCATACCTCCAGGTTCCGCGACAGCGCGTTGACGATGGAGACGCCCACGCCATGGAGGCCGCCGGCGTATCGATAGTTTCGGTTGGAGAATTTTGCGCCGGAATGCAGTGTGGTCAGAATCACTTCGGCGCCAGGACGCTTCAGTTCCGGGTGCGGGTCGACAGGCATTCCCCGGCCGTCGTCCTCGACCTCCAGAGAGCCATCCTCATGCAAGATGACGGTCAGCCGGCCGGCATGGCCCGCCAAGGCCTCATCGACGCTGTTGTCGATGACTTCCTGCGCGAGATGGTCTGGCGTGGACGTGTCGGTGTACATGCCGGGCCGCTTGCGGACCGGCTCCAGGCCCGAGAGAATCTCGATATCCGCGGACTGGTATTTCGCCATGGGGATTCTCAGGATTTCCGTGGGCTTCCCTCGAATGGAGGGGAACTCCGTGGTGGGTCGAATTCGCCGAACGCGAGGGCCGCGAGCATCACAAGCCGATATTATGGCGCTGATCGGAATTCGCGCGGCGGACCTAGTCCGGTGGCCGGGCTGGAAAGGTTGATATCAGGGGGGCGAATAGTTTCGCCTGTCACCTTATCGCTTCGATGACTACGCATGATTTCCTGTAAATCATGTTAATATATCCGAACATATAGCGGATATCTTATTAACGAATCTATTTCTCATCGTGGGGTTTGGCCGGGGATTCCGCGTTTATGAGGCGAAGGCATTCATGATTAATGGTCAACGTTCGGTTCTGTCAAACTATGCCATTAGCCTTCTCTCGAGAGGGCGCGTGGTTTTCACCGCCGAGGAGGCCGAAGAAAAACTGGGCCTCGGGCATGGCGCGTTCTTGGATGCCGCGGAGCGGCTGCAGCGCGGCGGGGTCTTGCTGGCTCCTCGACAGGGTTTCTATGTCGTCGTTCCCCCGCAATTCTCGTCTTGGGGCGCGCCACCACCGACTTGGTACATCGACGAGCTCATGCGCTACGAGGGTCAAGCGTACTATGTCGGGCTTCTCAAAGCCGCGGAATTTCATGGGGCGACTCATCAAGCCATAATGGAATTTCAGACCGTCTCGGCCAAGCGCCTTCCCAAGATCCGCGCCGGGCGAAGCATGGTCGTCTTTTACTTTCGCAGAGACATGGAATCTATCGGGGCGGGAATCGAGCATCGCAAGACCGATACCGGCGCGATGAAGATATCCTCGCCCGCGCTCACCGCTCTTGATTTGTTGCGCTACCCGCAGGCGTCCGCCGGGATCGACAATGTCGCCACGGCGCTTTCCGATCTTGGCCCGAAGATCGACGCTGACCAGCTCGCTGCCTTGTCCGTCACGGTGGAGCGGCCAGTCGTCCAGCGTCTCGGATACCTGTTGGATCGTCTTGGCCATAAGAATCTGACGGACTCAATGCTGAGCGCGCTACGGACGAGGGGAGAGCGCCGCTGGACTGAACTTGACCGCCGGAAAGCCGGAAAACTATTTTTCGCGCCCGACCCACAGGAGCGCGATACGCGCTGGCGGGTTATCGCGCGGCGAGCGCCGGAGGTCGACGGGTGATTCCGGCGCAAAACGTCATCGCTTGGGGCAATGTTGTCCCTTGGGTGGATCAGCGGCAAGTCGAGCAGGATCTCATACTCAGCCGCGCTCTCGTGGATATTTTCTCGGATGATGCGCTACGCGAGGCACTACGCTTGCGAGGTGGCACGGCGCTCAACAAACTGCACTTTTCGGAGCCGCTGCGCTACTCTGAAGATATTGACCTCGTTCGCGTGTCCGGCGGTCCAATCGGTCTAATTCTCGACCAATTACGCGTCGTTCTGGAGCCATGGCTCGGATCGCTAGTTTCGACCAGAGTCAGACCGCGCCAAAGCTTCGTTTTCGAGTCGAGGCGGAAAATGGAAACGGAGCGTGGATCCGGTTGAAGATCGAGATCAATACGCGCGAGACCCGAGCTTTCGACGCGCCAATAACTTTACCGTTCAAGGTTTGAGAATCCGTGGTTCTCCGGCGAAGCGTCGATCCCGACCTTTTCGATCTCGCGCATGCGCTCAGGGTTTTCGATGGACTGGAGACCAGGCGAATCGTCAAGATGCTTCGCCACCATCTCGACCTGACTGGCCAAACCATCACGCGCGCGCAGGCGCAGGAGCGGATGTTCGCTAAGCTCGACAACCCGCGCTTTCTGCTCAATATACGGCTTCTGTTGCCAGCGGCGAAGGCGGAAGCGCTGGCGGAAGAATCCGCAGAAGAGATGTTTCGCGATGTGTTTATCGCTCTTGTCGATAAATTGCCCGGAGAGCCTTGGGCGAGGACTTCGGATATGAATCGCTAGGTTACAATGTCATTATATTTTAGGAGTTGAAGCGGTGGCGTATTATTTTTTCTGCGCGAAATTGGTCCGGTTTGGATCGCGGGAACAAATTTTGCGTTCATCCAGATCTAAAAGAGCTTCTGAATCAGAGTCGAAGATCAAGGTACGGGTCATCATCGAACCGGACGAGGGCACCTTCCATGCTTATTGTTCTGAGCTCAAGGGTGTTCATGTATCAGGCGATTCTGAGCCGGAAGCCTTTGAGAATTGTTGCATCGCTATAAATCAGCACATACGGACAATTCTCAAGCACGGAGATTCTATCCCTATTGGATGCATGGACGGCCGCGGATAGAGGACGCGATGGATCCGAAGTGGCATTTCTTGCCGCAGGCCGCGATGATGGTTCCTGCTGACAAAATGGCGAATCCTTTGTCGCATACAAGCTTGACTGATGTCGAGCTTCTCATGCGGGAAGCCATACAAAACTCGGCTGACGAGCGGTGTAGAGATGCCGATGGGCCTGTACGTTTCTCCGTGAGACGGAGGCAATTTCTCGGCGACGAGAAATCCGTCTTGGTCGGCAAGTTTAGACTTGAAGAAATCTCGGAACGCGCAAGATCATTTCCAGAGGCGCATGGCTGGTTCAAATATAAAGAGACTTGCCTTGGAAATTTGAAGGATCCAGACATTCCAATTTCTGTTCTACTCCTCTCTGATCACAATACCAACGGCCTAGGCGGAAATTGGCGAACTTCAGACGGCGTGAAAAGCCAATTTTACAATTTGGTTCTCTCCATCTATGAGTCCCACAAATTGGAAAACGATGGGGGGTTGTTGGGCTCATACGGAGTTGGAAAAATGGTTTATGCCGCGTCATCCAGAATTCGTATGATGGCATATTATTCCTGTTTCGATCCCAGCGAATCCACGGATGGTACGAGCGCGAGATTCATGGCCACGGCGTTCTTGCCAAGCCACTGTTTGGATGAACGTGATTACACAGGGCATGCGTTTTTCGGCAATTCGTCGGGAACGGATGATTATCCTGCAAGGCCGCTTGTTGATGCCAGTGCTCATGAGCTTGCGGAGAGCGTAGGATTGGAAACAAGGCCATCGGATGATACCGGCTTGACGGTGATGTTATTGGATTGCGATTTGTCCCCATATGATTGTCGTGAGGCATGCGAAAAATTCTGGTGGCCACGGATGTTCGATGAACATTCGGAATCTTACGTTGACTTAGAGTTTTTCGATGGTGATGCCAAACTTCCGTCCCCGAATCCACGCTATAGATCAGATATCAAACCGTTCATTGATTGCTTCTCAAACATTCGGCTGGGTGTAAAACCTGAAGGTTATGAGAGCAAGAAAGTTGAGCTCCAGGCTCATGGAGAGATCGGACATCTATGCTTGAAGGCACTCCGCGAAATTGAAGCAAAGCATAACGAACTAGCCAATACCGTAGCTCTCATTCGCGGTGGTTTGGTGATTCAGTACAAATCGAGTTATGCTAGAGAAGGCGATCCGAATGCCGTTGGCGTGTTTGAGGTTGTCGGTGAGGATACCGAAAAATGTTTCGCTCTGTCCGAGCCTGAGGCGCACGACGAGTGGAACTGTAACAGTTCTCGACTTCAAAGATCATTGGGTGATCAAGCGGTTGATTTAGTTCGCCTCGCGCATAGCCGTGTGAAAGATACCTTTCGGGATTTTCAAACGCGACAAAAGGAAGTAATTTGTAGGACGAAGAGCGAGAGTCTGAGTTTCCTTGATGAGATACTTGGGCCCATATTCCGAAAAAGAAAAAAAGGGCTTCCACTTCGTCCAGAGTTGGCACGAAGGGCGTTCACCGTTCACAAAGAGGGGTGGCGAGACCTTGAGGGTGAGCCCGTAGTTGATTATCTTGATTTCACTATCGCATTGGCGGAAGGGGTCAGCCTTGAGCCAGTTAGCTGCAGGGTGAAAGCCGTTTTGCAGGTCCTAGAAGATGCAGAGGCCAGACCGAGTACATACCTTTCGTGCACCGTGTTTGATGACAAAGGCGAATCGATATCCAACCGCTCAGGCACGTTTGACGTCGATCTCATTCCAGACGTAGCCTTGACGTTCCGCGCATCGGCTCGGGTGCGGCAAACTTGGAGAACGCGTTGGACGGTGACGGTCACGAAAAGGTCGTCGGTGTCCCTTGGGGATGAGGACGTATGAGCCGGGCAAAAATTTCTTGGAGTGCGAATGAGACCGAGTTCATCAATCCCTTCAGGATGTCTAGCGGAGGACTAAAATCCTGTGCGCTTCGGCTTGGTCCTTCTGAATCTTTCGACTATTCGGACACGCGAGTAATTACGACGTTGGATTTCTGGACGAACTTCCAGCCGGCGCTTCGAATTGAGGCCGATCTGGACGAACTCGCAAGTGCCACGGGTTTGGATTCCAATGAAATAATCGTGTCTGTGGTAATCCGTGACCGAGACCTAAATCGATTTGCAAGAGTGTATCAGTGTGAGGCTCAAGCACTACCTGATGAGCCTGTCGAACTGACCGCCGCGTGGTCGGATTTTTCGCAGTCTGAGCGGGTGGACATCAGCGTGGTAGTGACACCCATGGAGACTGCGAGACGGGGGTCCGGTATCGCGTTTCACAAAGCAGATGTCGTAGCTCGCCGTACTTTCAAGATACGCGCCATGGCCCAGTCCTCAAAGATTCCGGCCCGTTGGGTGTCTCCTGAGAAATTCGAAGAACTTGGAATGTCTCGGGGTACCGTGTGGACTATTAATTGGTTGGGGGAGGATCTGGAGCGTACTCCTGCTGACACTGTCGAAATTCTATTGAACGAAAATCTTAGGGAAGCATTTCAAATTCTAGAGAACGACGGAGAAATATCAGATCTAATTCTCTACGAAATGGCTGCGGCGATTTTCTCTGAGCTGGCTATAAGGGCGATCGATAAAGGTGAGAAGCCCATTGAGGAAACTGGACTGAGGAGGGTCATGTTTGAATGGTTGTCGGCCTCTTCGAGACTAAGCGATGAAGAAATTTTGGCACTGATGGAGCGACCAAATTTCATAGGAATAATCCACGCATGGGCTCAACATCACGTTGGTCTCAACCATTCCTTCGCCAAACTATAGGGAAAAGTCACGGTGTCGTCTTATCCGACCCTGTCAGAGGAGGCGGCTCGTCGCGCATTCGCTGCATACTTGGATGAGCAGGAGATCGAATCCATTGTCCAAGAGGCAACGGTGCAAGCAAGTGGAGCAGATTTCGACAAAGCCAGATCAGTTGCCCTGTCCAATGTTCTGTGGGAGTTGGCTCATGAGCTTGGCAAACCAGGCTATTCGTTCGAACGACAGGCAGCGTCGTTGGTACATCAGCGTCTTGAGTTGCCTTCGATCATTGCTGGCGATGCGGGATTCTGGCGCTGGCTGACGTTTTCGTTAGATGGCGATCTCGGGCAACTCGTTGATTGGCGTTATCCAGCTCAAGAAACAGGGCATGCGCGGGAGCAGTATTTCGGATTGAGACAGATGAAGGCGGGGATGTATGCTTACTTGTGGTTATGCGCACAGGCAGTTTTCGATTCCACGTTGGAAGATCCGTACGAATTGTCTCGTCGGGGAGATGTTGATATTTGGCAATCTCATATCGTGAGAATCGATTTCGGAAGCGTTCCGCAATTGGCTCGAGCCTTCATACGGTTTGTATTTCCGGAAGAGGGAGAGCAATTACTTCGCCGTGAGCAGTATCGGGAATTAGCCAAGGAAGTGACTAGACGAAATGCATCGATGGCTTTCGAATTACTTGATGACTCCGAAAGCTTGCAGCTTATTAGCGACATTTGGGAGCAACGCGGTGCTTGGGGTCCAGTCGAATGAGGAAGCTGGGGCGAGAGAAACGTGGCAAAGGTCGGTTGACTGCACCAACCGAGACGTTTCATTTTGGTAAAGGCAGACTCGTTCGGGAGACTAGGGCTGGCTCTTTCTTCGGTGTGTCGGAAATGGAATTTCCACCGGAGACGGTGCAGGCTTCCAGTGATTTGGACTTAAGGAGGCTTTGGTGGAGTGCCCGCTTGCGAGGAGCCGTACCTAGGGTTGAATCAAACCCTCAACGGCCGGAATTGAATATTGTCGATCTTTGTTCTGGATGTGGTGGTTTCGCCACGGGAGTGCGCTGGGCGTGCGAAGCAGTCGGTGTGAGACCGGTTTTCCAGCTTTGCGTGGACGTACTTCCTGATGCGATCAATGTTTACAGCAACAATCTTCGTCCCCTCAGAGCGTTGAGCGAGAACATAGCAAACTTAGTTACCTACCGGAAGGAGATGAGGGTCGGGCCCAACGTTTCATATCAACAGATAGAGACCACGAACCATATTTTTCTTTCACTGAAAGGAAAGGTGGACATGGCTATTGCTGGTCCTCCGTGCGAAGGCAATTCGAACTTCAATAACAGGAGCCGGCGCACGGATTCACGTAACGAGCTTTATGTAGCAACGGTCGCTTGCGCGATAGCACTTGATGCAAGGGTCGTGATTATCGAAAACGTAGTTGCCGTGAGGAGGGCTCGACAAAAAGTAGTTGAACGTGCGATGAAGTTGCTCATCTCGGCTGGTTACAAGATTGAGAACGGGGAGGGTGTGCTTGATGCGTCGTCCTTTGGAACGCCACAAAAGAGACGAAGGCATTTTTTGATAGCCGCAAAGAGTCGTCCTTTTGACTTCACGATGGGCTTCAAGGAGCTTACCTGTGAGCCGTTGTCGGCCATGGATGCACTTGGAGATCTCGTCGATAGGGAATCACCTGAGGATTTCGATTTGCCGTCGCGATTATCTCCCGAGAATGAGCGCCGGGTGAAGTACCTGATCGAAAATGATGTGTGGGAGCTTCCGGACGAGGAGCGACCCCCCTGCCATCAGGACGGGAATCACACCTATGGAGCTATCTATGGTCGAATTCATGCAGATCAACCCTCTCAAACAATAACTACGGGGTTCCTTTCACCTGGTAGAGGGCGGTTCACGCATCCAACTCGCGCTAGAGGGCTGACGCCCCACGAGGGAGCGCGTCTCCAGGGCTTCCCCGATGATTTCCGGTTCTCTGGACGCAGAGCGGATGGTATTCCGCGCCAGCAGTTGGCCCATCTTATAGGTGACGCGGTTCCGCCACAACTGAGTTACGTGGTAGGGCTTGCCGCGTTGTCTTCCATCTAATCGAAACGGAAGCCATTGGAGTATTGATCACCAAAATCCATGAACTAATCGAAACTGATAGATCGCATACTGTTTCATGATCATTACAGGAAGACATGTTTCTGAAAAAATCTTCGGCTCCTGTTATCATTCCGTCACAGAGAAGTGTTGCCACGGCTGACAGATGGTGCGCTTGGGAATCAATCTGGGAAAGTCTTGGTCGGATTTTAGGTTTTTTGGGTATTACTAGGGGATTTTGAATCGCCTGGAAAAATGAACTTGCTCTTCTTGAGTTAGGAACACGACACGACTAGACCGAATGAAGACATCTGTCGAGCCATTTGAGTTTTTGGAGGATGAATTATGTGCCGCTGTGGAAATGGCGGTCGATCATAGCGAGTACTTGATCGTCGTGAGACGCACTGGCTGGGACGGCGGTGAAATTTTGACGTTGAGAGAATTGGGCAATAATCCCAGTTCTTCAGGACGAAAGTCTCCTGTCAGCAGGGAGAGGATACGCCAAATTGAGCGGACAGCATTATCAAAAATCCATGAGAGGGTGCAGTCTATGCCAATACTTGAACGCGCGGTTTCCTTGATTGAGGAAAGTGCTCCGATGGTTGCCACGAACGTCCAAAATGTGCTTGAGCGGAATCAATTGTCGCGGTATGGCATGAAATTTGAAGCTTTCACCAAGGCAATGAAGGCATTCCAAGTTGAATGGAATTTGGCATGCAGACCAATTGGAAAAGAACCCTATCTTCTTCCACTTGACAGAGCCAATACGATGGAGACATTGTGGACCTTTATGGACAAAGAGGCAGATCGGCGAGATTTCGTACCACTAGACACGATCAAAAATGCGAAGCAGGTAGCTGCTGATTTCGCGCCTGAGATTGTGGCGCTCGGAGTGAGTAAAGTTCCAACATTGGACTGGTTAGATGGCAGTCACTTGGTTTACTGGAGTTTGGGGCGTGCTGGCCGTGGATGGAACAAGATCATCAATGTATGCCGCAAGATCCTGACCGTTACGCCTGAAGTTCCATTTGGTAGATTGATGAAGGCCGTCAAACGAGCGAGGACGATAACGGATTATCCATCCTCTGAAACGTTGATGAGCATGCTCTGCGCGATTGATGACGTTAATGTTCAGGAAGGGATGGTATCGCGAGGCAGAGGGTTCAAACCAGATGATCTAAGTAAGACTGATAGATTAATGATCAGTGTCGCCAAAGATGTAGGGACTGTGGCGACATTTCTTGAACTGCGTGAAGCTCTAGTGCAAAAAGATGTATCTGGAGGCCACGCAGAAATGCTGGTATCCGTAACACCTCTTTGGGTGACAATGTCACGAGGTAAATACAGATTCATTGCTAACAAAGATCAACTGCAGGAGTTTTCGTTGATGGTGCCAACGAAAGATTACGGAGATCTGGAGATGCATGAATGCTTGGTAGAACTGGAAGTTGCTCATCGACATCTGGTAATGGGCACTCACCGAATTGACGAAAATTTTGTGATGCCAGGGCATTGGTCACTGAAAGATCAAGCAGGAAACCAGCTAGGAAAGATTGAAGTAACAGCAAACATGGTCAAGGGCTTGAACGGTGTTTTTGCTGTAGCCGGGATCGAAGCCGGTACATTTGTAAAGATTGATTTCTCTAGCCAAAAATTCATAGCTACTGTAATCCATTGATGCCTCTATTCTAGATGAGGTGTAGAGTAGAAAGACCAAATGAATCTCAAGATCCGGGGTCTCGGTAGCTCCTCGTACGATTCAGCCTCTTCTTTATAATCTCTATGACGACCAGCCCGGATAGACAGGGCTGATTCGGCTTTGCCTGAACCTTTGGCAGTTTTGAATTTCTCCCTCCCCCATGCCTGAACGTCCCAGCGGTCGCGCCCCGGATGAGTTGCGCTCGATTCACTACCAGCGCGGTTTCGTCCAGCACGCCGAAGGTTCGGTTTTGTGCGAGCAAGGAAACACCCGGGTGTTGTGCACCGCGACGTTCGAGCCGGGCACGCCGCGCTGGCTCAAGGCTAAGAGAAGTGGCTGGGTGACCGCGGAATATGGCATGCTACCCAGGGCCACCAACGAGCGCACCCGGCGCGAGGCCCGCTTTGGCGGGCAGGTTGGCCGCACCATGGAGATTCAGCGCCTGATCGGTCGCGCCTTGCGCGCTAGTCTGGATTTGGAGGCGCTGGGAGAGAATACCCTGACTCTGGACTGCGACGTGCTCCAGGCGGACGGCGGAACCCGCACGGCCGCGATCAATGGCGCGTTCTTGGCGCTGCAGGACGCGGTAGACGCCTTGCTTGAGAGAAAAGCTCTGCGGGCCGACCCGGTGCACGGGCGAATCGCGGCGATTTCCGTGGGGATCGTCGATGGAGAGGCTCGGCTGGACCTGGATTACGCGGAAGATTCCACGGCGGAGACGGACATGAACGTGGTGATGAACGACGCGGGCTCGATCATTGAGATTCAAGGCACGGCGGAAGGGCATGCGTTTCAGCGGAAGGAGCTGGACGCGATGCTGGATCTCGCGGAGGACGGGATTCGGCGAATCATGGAGCAGCAGAGGCGGATTCGCGCGAAATGAAGATCGTGCTGGCTAGCAACAATCCGGGAAAGCTACGCGAACTGGACGCCGTGCTCCGCCCCATGGGATGGAACTTGGTGACGCAAGGTTCTCTCGAGATCGTGGAAGCGGAGGAGACGGGAACGACGTTCGAGGAGAACGCGTTGCTCAAGGCGCGCCATGCGGCCGCCCATGCCGGCATGGCCGCGCTGGCGGACGACTCGGGAATCGAGGTGGACGCGCTGGATGGTCGGCCGGGCGTGCGTTCGGCCCGTTACGCGGGACCGCGGCGCGACGATGAGGCCAATAACCGACTCTTATTGCGGGAGCTTCAGGGGGTGCCGGAAGAACGGCGCGGGGCGCGCTACCGGTGCGTCATCGCTTTGGCGCGCGCCGAGGATGATCCGGATCCGTTGATCGCCCAAGGAGTCTGGGAAGGAAGAATTCTCGACGCGCCGAGAGGAAAGAAGGGTTTTGGCTACGACCCCTTGTTTTACGTGCCGACGCATGGCCGCTCCTCGGCCGAGTTGGATCCAGACGTCAAGAACGCCATCAGCCACCGTGGCGTCGCTCTACGCGCCTTGGTCGAGATGCTGAAAGCCGGAGCGTGATTCCGCTGTCGCTGTACGCGCACCTCCCTTGGTGCGTCTCGCGTTGCCCGTATTGCGATTTCAACGCGCATGCGGCCAAGTCTTTCGATGAGGCGCGCTATGTGGAATGTCTGTCGCGCGAATTCGGGCGGGTGGCGCGCGAAGTCTCGGGTCGAGCCATCCAGAGCGTGTTCTTCGGAGGCGGCACGCCCAGCCGTTTCTCTTCGACGTCCATTTGGAGCGCGCTGGACGCGGTCCGTGCGGAATTCGACCGCGCCCCTTCCTTGGAGGTCACCTTGGAAGCCAACCCGCAATCCGCGGATCGGGAGAGTTTCGCGGGATATCGGGAAGCGGGCGTCAATCGCTTGTCGATAGGGGCGCAGAGTTTCGATGATCGTCACTTGCGCCGGATCGGTCGAGCGCACGGAGGAGAGGACGTTCGCGTCGCTTTCGAGTTCGCCAGGCGGGCGGGCTTCTCAAGCGTCAACCTGGACCTGATGTACGGCTTGCCTGGGCAACGGGCGGAGCATGCGCGCGCCGACCTTGAGCGGGCGCTGGAGCTCGGGCCGGAGCATCTGTCGTGGTATCAATTGACGCTGGAGCCGGGCACGCCGTTCTCGCGCAAGCCGCCCCCGCTTCCGAGCGAAGGCGCGTTGTGGGAAATGCAGGAGGAAGGCGCCGAGACGCTGGAGCGCGCGGGCTACGCGCGATACGAGGTTTCCGCTTGGTGCCGGGACGATGCCGTTTGTCGGCACAACGTGAACTACTGGGAATACGGAGATTACTTGGGCGTGGGAGCGGGCGCGCATGGCAAGCTGACGGACGCGTCGGGGGCGGTGTTTCGAACGGTGCAGGCGTCTAGCCCGGAAGACTGGATGGCCGCGGCGGAGGTGGGGGAGACCGAGATAGAGCGGCGGCCCCGGGGAACCGAGGACCGGATATTCGAGTTCATGCTGGGGGCGTTGCGCTTGAAGGCGGGAGTCGCATGGACCTTGTTCGAGGCCCGGACCGGCCAATCTCGGAAAACGCTTTCTGGAATTTTGACCAAGGCGCGCGCCTTGGGCTTGATTGCCGAATCGTCGCGGGGGGTGCGCGCTAGCGCACGAGGGTGGCGCTATCTGGACGATCTCTGCGAACTGTTCCTGCCGGAGGGGACTCGATCTCGACCGTGAGATCGGTCGCTCGCGCGGGTGGGAGGATATCCGTACCGTTCTCGAGTCCTCCAAGCGGAGCGCGCGCGCGTCAATTTGACTCTGATATGCGATCCACTGGGTCGGTGGGTAGAGACATGATGCCTTCGGACATAGCGGAAATTCCGCCGTCGAAACCGAACCGCTCCAACTTCGAGTCTTTCCCGCCATGAAAAGGTCGTCCGCCTCTCATCGGGAGAATTTTGCCAGGCGCGTTCCGTGATGAGATCGCCCATCAGCGCGGCTTGATCGGAGTCGCGCGCGCCGCGCTTCGTCCATCTGACGCTCTTTTCCTTCCTCCGGTTGAATCGCCGAAACGCGTCAACTGCCAGTGGGTGATGGCGACATGTCTCTTCCGCAAGGAGATGATAGCGGAACCGGGAGTTTTTTATCGAGACGGTCTCCTTGCTCTGATCCGGTCGATGTGGACTCTCATGCCCAAGCGATATTCGAGAACAAGCCGCCAGCATAGCGATCTCAGGGTCTTCGATCAGTGATTCCTCAGGGCATGGCCATGACGATCTTCCGCGATATCGGGCTGTTATAATCGCGCTAGGTTTTTCCAGATTCAAATTCGCTCAGGAACCCAAGATGAAGAAGATTTCAATCATTTCCAACGCCGCTCGCGCCGCGCTCCGCGGCGCTTCGTCGTCTTCCCGCATAGGGGGGGGGGGGGGGGGTATAGCCCTCGTTTCCTGACCGTTCTGGCCGGATTGACGGCCGTTCTCTCCATTCCGCTGATTCCGCATTCCGCCGAGGCGGACGAGTGCGGCGCGGTCAGCGCTGCCAAAACGGTCACCTGCGCCGCCGCGACCTACGGCGGCACCAGCGCCGCTCCCAATCCCATCGAGTACACGGGTCAGACGGGGGGCTTGACGCTGACCGTGAAGCCTTCCGGGGAGATGACGACCATCAAGTCGTTCCTTCCCCCTGACGACGACACCCGATATAACGGGATCAAAGTGGTCGGCCGCGGAACGCTGGCGGTCAAGCTGGAAGGCAAGGTGAGGATCGTGAACGAGGCCGGTGGCTGGACTTCGCCCACCGAAGCCACATTCACCGATAGAGATGGAACGACGGGAACCGCGACCTTCATCGACCCCCAGTATCGGTTTGGCAGCAGAAACTACGGGATATGGGTCCAAGGCGATCAAGCCGGCGACTCCAACAGAGAGGACAAGATCGAGATCGTGATCGGGGCGGACGCGAAGGTTGGGAGCGAGGAGGTTCCGATAGGGCGCAATGGCATTCTGGCGTATTACAGCAGCTCCACCGCCGAGGGCGACGTGTCCATCGTGAACCGGGGCGAGGTTCACGGGTACTACACGGGCATCTGGGTGCTTCATGAAGGGTCTGGAGACATCGCCGTCGAGACGGCGGAGGGCAGCGTGACCAGCAAGGGAATTCTCGTCGATCATGACAATAGTGAAGTGGGAGGCGACGTTCGCGTCACGAACCATGGGACGATCCGGAGCCTGGAGCAACGGCCTCTGTACGCGAAGACGCTCACGGGCGAGGCGGGCAGCAAGGTGGCCGAGTCTTGGGATATCGCTGAGCAAGACTACGCCAGCGAACAAGGCATTTTGGTGCTGCACAAGGATTTCGCCACAGGCACCGCCGCGTCTCCGAGCAGCGAGATCGCCATCGTCTCGAGCGGCGACATCGACGCCATATCGGATGGCATTAATATCACAACGAAAGGGGACGAGAGCGCGAGCCAGGATTCGGTGGTTCCGGTCACGATCAAGGTGACCGGAGGCGCGATAAAGTCGGAATCGGGTTACGGGATTCAAGTTGATCATCGTTACCACTTTGGCGGTATCGTCACGGTGGACCTCGCGGGCGAGATCGCCCAGACGGGCAACAGCGAGGGCGAGATCAGGGACGACGGGATCAATATATTCCGTATTTCCAGCAACGACGGCTCCAGCGACGTCAACAGGGACACGGAGGTGACGCTGAGGCCCGGGGCGCGGATCGGGATGGACGGGGACGCGCCGACCGTGGGCGGGCGCGGGGTGTTCATTAATCACACTATCCACGGGGGGGCGGTCCGGGTGACCCTCGAGTCCGGCGCGATGATCGGGACCGCGGCGACGCCGGTCGGTGAGCATGGCGTGTTCGTCAAGACTGGCTCCGCTAATGACGAGGTCGACATCCGGATCACCAACGAGGGTCTCATCCACGCGAAGGGGTCGGGGGTGGTCGCTTTGAATGTCGGCTGGGGCGACGTGGTCGTGGAGCACCTGAAGGGCGAGATCATCGCGGGCGACGCGCCCGACATCTTTGATGAGTTAGTGGAGGATCACCAGACGCAGCTGGCGGACTTGAAAGGCAGGACCGCTGGCGTTCTGGCCATGCATGGAGGTCAGCAGATCCAGACGCTTGAAGGTAAGACGTTCGACGGAAACGACCCTGCCACCCACACCGCCAAGATCGGGGAGATCAAGATCGCGTCGAAGGCGGACATCACGTCGAAGGGCGACGGGATTCTCGCCTATGTCAAAGATTTGAGCGATTCGGGCAACGCTACGATCATTCCAATCAAGATCGACGTGTCGGGCGGGACGATCACGGCGGACGGGCATGGCGTGCACGCGGAGATCGCCACCACCTACACGGAAATGGAAGCGCCCACGGCCGGGAAGATCAGCGTCACGGTAGGCGAGATGGCGACGATCCGTGCCAAGAAGGACGGGGTGCATGTCAAGGGCATGCGGACCTTCGCGTCCGACCACGCCCGGAAGGGGCAATACGACCAGACGGTCACCATCAACGGCAAGGTGATGGGCGGCGCTGGCGAGCACGCCGGCGTTCGGATGGTGAACGGCGGGACGCTGGTGATCGGGCCGAAGGCGGAGATCAGCGCGACGTCGGGGATCGCGGTGAGCGCGGACAAGGCGCTGCATGTCACCCTGAAGGAGAACGCGCATGGGCAGATCGCGTTCGTCAAGGGGAAATTCCTGAATAGTGGCGATAAAACGCCGAACGTCTTCCAGCGCGAGTCGACGGCCGGCATGGCGAAGACGATAGCCGTGGGGGACGCGGTGAAGGCGACGTCGGGGAAGACGGGGACGCATGGGGTGTATGACGCGGTGTTCGAGCGGATGGTCACGCTGAAGTCAATCACGGGCGGGCATCAGTTCCAGGTGGACTCCGAGAAGGAGATCAGCCGGACGTACCACGCCCGGGCTCGGGTGTACGAGGCGCTGCCGTCGGTGCTGCTGGAGATGAGCGCGCCGGGCGGTCGTCAGGCGCGTTTGTCGGCGACGCGAGACGGCGGGGGCGCGTGGGCGCGGGTGTTGGCGAGCGACGGCGAGCGGGAGGCGGATATGTCCACGACCGAGATGGACGATGCGGGTCGCGCGCTGTCTTGGGATTTCGAGCGCTGGGGCGTGGAGACGGGCTTCGTCGTTCCTACGGACGCGCCGGGGCTGATGCTGGGGGTGAGCGCGCATTATCGGGATGGCGAGGCGGACGTTGAGCGCGGCGGGAAGATCGAGGTCTCGGGCGTGGGCGTCGGGGTCTCGGCGACTTGGCGGGGGGAGGACGGCTGGTACGCGGACGGGGAGCTCTCGTACACGCGGTTCGAGGATGTCGACTTGAGCTCGGAGACTCGAGGGATGGTGGCGTCCGGGTTGGATGGAGAGGGTCACGCGATCGGCGTGGAGGTCGGCAGGCGCATGGAGATGGACGGCTTCGCGCTGATCCCGCGCGGAGGATTGACGTGGACATGGGTGGACATCGACGGCTTCGACGACGTTTCGGGCGTTACGGGTAGCGGTCGGGTGTCGTTCCGCTCGGAGGACAGCGCGCGGGCGCGGGTCGGGGTACTGTTGGAGAACGGAGAGACGTACGCCTCATTGGACGTGGAGCGCGAGCTGTCAGAGAGCCGGGACGTGACGGCTTCGGGGTCGCGCCTGCGCTCGGAGGTGGAGTCCACGTGGGCACGGATTGGCGTTGGAGGCGTGATGGCGCTGGACGCGCAGGGGGAGTCGACGCTATCGGCGGACGCTCACTACGCGGCGTCGGACGGCGACAATCACGACTATGGCGCGAGCGTCCTGCTCAAGGTCCGTTTCTGATTAGTCCATGACGCGGCCCTGGCGTTTCCAGTCGGGGCCGCGCTTCGCGTCCACGAGCGCGGGAAAAAGATTTCGCTTGCCCGGTCGTCGCCATCCGAATCTTTCCAGCCGGAGAGAGACCGGATCCAGTCTCCTGATATACTACGCGCCCCCTGCTCACGCCAATCCGCTTGATCATGGCCGCGAAGGACTATAACTACCACGATGTCACGGTGATTTGCGCCTGCGGCAATCGCTTCCAGACGCGCTCCACCTATGGCGGGGACGAGTTGCACGTGGAAATCTGCTCACATTGCCATCCGTTCTACACCGGGAAGCAGAAGATCCTGGAAACCGCGCGCCAGGTCGACAAGTTCCGCAAGCGCTATGGCAGCTGAGCCCGGCCAGCTTTCCCGCCTCTCTTTCTTTCGAACTTTCTGGTTGACGCTGGCGCTCGGCGCGTCGGTGAGCGCCTGCGTGGGCGCGGCTTTGGACAAGGCGGGGGAGATTCTCGAGAGAGAGGCGGAGAAATTCAACTGGGACGCGACGGTCGATGAGCGCGAGGAGCTGGAGATGGGGCGGGAAACCCATCAGCAGATTCTTGGCCTGTACGGCTATTACGACGATCCCAGACTGCAGGAATACATTTCGCAAGTCGGCCAGAGTCTGGTTCCGCATTCGGACCGCCCTGATCTGAACTATCATTTCAGCGTGCTGGATTCGCCGGTGGTCAACGCTTTCGCGACGCCTGGCTATGCCTATATCACGCGCGGCATGCTCGCCATGCTGAACTCCGAGGCCGAGTTGGCCGGGGTGCTGGGTCACGAACTGGCGCATATCACGATGCGCCATACGGTCCGACAGATCGAGCGACAAAAAAAGGTGGAGCTCGCCAAATTGATCCTGGGCAAGGCCGCCGGAAATCCTCTGCTGAGCGACGCGGCGAACATTCTGGGGGAAGCGCATATCAGGGGGTATGGCCGCGAGCAGGAGCTGGAGGCGGACCGGTTGGGCGCCCGCTACGCGGCGCTCGCTGGCTACGATTCCGATGCCATGCTAGAGGTTCTCCGCGTCCTGAAGGATCAGGAGTCTCACGAAATGAGAGTGGCGGCGCGGGAGCGGCGCCAGCCGCAGGTGTATCACGGCGTTTTCTCGACGCACCCAGATAATGACGCTCGACTGCGGGAGGTAATCCGGGAGGCGCATCAGCATCGTGGAGATTCGGAGGCACTGACGCGGCGCGCGGAATATCTGCGCCATATCGATGGCATGACGGTCGGTCTCCCCGAGCACGAGGGAACGTTGCGGGGACGCCGCTTCTATCACCGGGTGTTCAACTTCACCGTGTCGTTTCCAGAAGGGTGGGAAGTCGAGAACCTCCCGGATCGCTTGACCGCCCTCCCGCCAGTTCCGGGGTTGCGGATGCGCGTCACGTTGCGGGAACGACACGGTCAGAAATCTTCCTGCGAGTTTCTGAAGGGGGAGTTCGAGAAATCTGGACAGGCGAGGGACCGCGCCACGGATGGATTCACGGGATGCCAGGCATGGGTCTGGGACGAGGAGGGCGTGGCGAGCGTCTTGGCGCTGGAGCTCTCGCCGGACGTTTTCCTGGTGGCGGGCGCGCGGGCGGACCGCAAGGAGAAGCTGCGGCGGCACGCCCAGGCCGTGGAAGAGACGTTCCAGAGCGTCAGGCCCATGACGAAAGACGAG
The DNA here is from genome assembly GCA_965116025.1 of uncultured candidatus Poriferisulfidus sp. Taxonomy (GTDB): domain Bacteria; phylum Pseudomonadota; class Gammaproteobacteria; order Poriferisulfidales; family Poriferisulfidaceae; genus Poriferisulfidus. The sequence goes on along the minus strand of OZ220480.1, from coordinate 296,863 downwards.
CACGACGCGGCGCGCCCGCCGGAGATCCGCGTCATTGAGGCTCAGGCCGGGGATTCCTATGACAAGTACGCCGATGGGGCGGATTGGGATTCCTATCCAGAGGACTATTTGCGGTTGATCAACGCGGATTACCCGTCCGGCGAACCCTCCGCCGGGGAATCGGTCAAAACGGTCGAGGCGGCCCGCTGACTTCATGTTTTGGCTGTACGGTCGCGCTGAAGCGCGGTGGACCGCGACGTGAGCATGAGCGCTATCGAGCATACCCTAGCGATGACGACCGTCGCCGACGAGACGGAGGCGCGGGATCTCGCGCGCGCCTTGGTCGAGAGCGGCTTGGCCGCTTGCGTCAATCGGGTCCCCGTGTTTTCCACGTACCGTTGGAAGGGAGAGCTGGAGGACGAGACGGAGATCCTTTTGCTGATCAAGACCACGCGCGACCGGGAGGATGGGTTGCGGGCGATGCTGGCGGACGTTCACCCTTATGAATTGCCCGAGCTCATCTTCGTCCCGATCACGGGCGGCTCGGCCGAATATTTGAGATGGTTGCGAACCTCCGCCTGATCTTGTCGCTGCCGTGGTTGGCGGCATCGGCGTTGGCCTTGGCGGCGGACCCGCTCGGCTTCGGGGAGCAGGAGTTTCTGCACCCAGACGAGGCGTTCGTCCTGACGGTCCTTCCACAAGGTCCAGACCGTCTCCAAGCTTCTTTCCGGGTGGCCGAGGGGTATTACCTATACCGAGACAAGACCCGCTTCTCGATCGCCGGGCAGGAAGCGGGGCTCGTTCCGTACCGGTTGCCTTCCGGGGTCATCAAGGACGATCCGCTCTTCGGAGAGGTCCAGACATGGTCGGGCGATATCGTGGTGGATCTTCGCTTGGCCGAGGCGTTGGCGGGAGCGGATGGGGTCGCGCTGGTCGCGGACTATCAAGGCTGCGCCGAGCGGGGAGTGTGCTATCCGCCTCAGACCAAGACGTTCGAGTTGCGGCTCGCCGCCGCGGTTCTGGAGTCGTCTTCTTCTTTCGAGCCCTCCCCTCCCGGAGGCATGCTGTCGCGGGCGGACCGGATCGCCCGGAATCTCGCGGACGAGACTCTGCTGTGGAGCTTTCTCGCGTTCGCGGGCTTCGGCCTTTTGCTGGCGTTCACGCCATGCGTGTTGCCGATGATTCCGATTCTCGCCGGGGTGATCGCGGGAGCCAACGCGCGCGCCAGGCGCGCCTTTTTCCTGTCGCTCGCGTACGTGCTGGCGATGGCGGCCACCTACGCCGGGCTTGGCGTGGTCATTGGCCTGACCGGAGCGAACCTTCAGGCATACATGCAGAACGCTTGGGTGATCGGCGGTTTCGTGCTGATTCTGATTCTGCTGGCCTTGTCGATGTTCGGCGCCTACGAGTTGCGCATGCCGACGGGCCTTCACAACACCCTGAATCGAATTGGCGGGAAGTTCGCGGGTGGCGGCAGCTACTTGGGCGCCGTGATCATGGGCTTTCTCGGCGCGCTGGTGGCCAGTCCCTGCGTCTCGCCGCCCTTGGTGGGCGCCCTGATCCACATCGCCGATACCGGAAGCGCGCTGCGCGGTGGAGTCAGCCTGTTCGGGATGGGGTTGGGGTTGGGTATTCCGCTTTTGGCGTTCGGGGCCTTCGAGGGCCGCTTTCTGCCGCGATCCGGTCCTTGGATGACGCGGGTCAAGGCCGTGTTCGGCGTGGCGCTTCTTGCGCTTTCGATCTGGATGCTGGACCGGGTGGTTCCCGGCCCGGTCACCCTAGCCTTGGGCGGGTTGTTTTTCCTCGGGCTCGCCGTGGCTCTGCGCGCGACCGATTCTCTGGAGCGGGATGCCGGGACGCCGCTCCGCTTGGCCAAGGGCGTGGGGCTGGCGTTCCTGATTTATGGCGGAGTCCTGCTGGTTGGAGCGAGCGCGGGCGGCGACAGCTTGCTGCGTCCCCTGGAGAGACTCGTGGGAGTTTCGGGGCCGGCCGCCGCATCGTCACCGGACTTTCGCCCCATCAAGACCGTGGAGGATCTGGAGCGAGAGCTGACGGCCGCGCGCGGTCGGCCCGTTCTGGTCGACTTCTACGCCGACTGGTGCGTGACCTGCCATGAGCTCGACGCGTTCACGTTTTCCGATCCGGCCGTGCAGGAAAGAATGCGTCGTTTCACGCTCTTGCGGGCGGACGTCACGGCCAATGACGCGGCTGATCGGCAGCTGCTGGCGTCGCTGGGGCTGTTCGGGCCGCCCGCGATTCTGTTCTACGCCGCTGACGGAGAGGAGTTGCGCGCGTTCCGCACCGTGAGCTACGTCCCGGCGGAGCCGTTCGCGGCAAGACTGGACGAGGCTCTGGAATTTTCCGAATAGTCGCTATCTAGCCATATTTTTCTTTATATTGCGCGCAAATTGCGACAAATAAAAAATTTATTTTTGTGCTAAACTGGCCGCGCTAGCGTGCGGACCCGCTCGGACTTGATCATGGCGCGAATTCTGGTGCTGAACGGACCCAACCTGAATCTCCTCGGGACTCGGGAGCCGGAGATTTACGGCTCAGCCTCTCTGGACGAGATCATGGAAGAGGTCCGGGCGGTCGCGGCGCGGCGCGGTTGCGACGTCGAGACCATGCAGTCCAATTCCGAGGGGGAGCTGGTGGACCGGATCCATCAGGCGCGCGAGGACCGGGTGGAGTTCATCCTGTTCAACCCGGGCGCTCTCACGCACACCAGCGTCGCGCTCCGGGACGCGCTGCTGGGAGTCGCCATCCCGTTCATAGAGATTCATCTATCCAACGTGTTCGCGCGCGAGGAGTTTCGGCGGAAGTCGTACCTGTCGGACATCGCGGTCGGCGTGATTTCCGGCTTGGGGGCGCGGGGGTACGCGCTGGCGCTGGAGGCGGCCGCGGCTCGCTTGGAGGGGGATGCCTGATGGACCTTCGAAAGATCAGGAGTCTGATCCAGTTGCTGGAGGAATCCGATATCGCGGAGATCGAGATAACCGAAGGGGAGGAGTCGGTTCGCATCAGCAGAGCGGGCCCGTCCGCTCCCGCGCCCCAAGTTCCGGTCGCCGCGCCCGCCGCGCCGGCGCCGCCCACCGAGCGCGCCGCGGGCACTGAGGAGGAGCCGCCTGAACCCGACCTTCCGGCCGGACATCGGGTCGTGTCCCCGATGGTCGGGACGTTCTATACCGCGTCGGCTCCGGGCGCGAAGCCGTTCGTCAACGTGGGAGACCGGGTCGCGGAAGGCGACACCTTATGCATCGTGGAGGCCATGAAGATGCTCAACCGGATCGAGGCCGACCAGGCGGGGGTGGTCCGGGCCATTCTGGTCGAGAACGCGACGCCGGTCGAGTATGGGCAGGCGCTGATCGTCATCGGCTGAAAGGTGGCGCTGAAAAAAGTTTTGATCGCGAACCGCGGGGAGATCGCCCTGCGCGTCTTGCGGGCCTGCCGGGACCTCGGGATTCGCACCGTGGCCGTGCATTCCGAGGTGGATCGCGATCTTCTGCACGTGCGGCTGGCGGACGAGTCCGTGTGCATCGGCCCCGCGGACTCCCAGCGGAGCTACCTGAACATCCCCGCCATCATCTCCGCGGCCGAGGTGACGAGCGCCGACGCGATTCATCCCGGATACGGCTTTCTTTCGGAAAACGCGGATTTCGCGGAGCGCGTGGAGTCCAGTGGCTTCATTTTCGTGGGGCCGCGCGCCCGGAACATTCGCGAGATGGGCGACAAGGCGGCGGCCCGCAAGGCGGCCTTGGCGGCCGGCCTCCCGTGCGTGCCGGGCAGCGACGGAGAGTTGACCGATTCCCTGGACGACAGCAAGGCGCAAGCCCGCGCGGTCGGCTACCCGGTCCTGATCAAGGCGACGGCCGGCGGGGGCGGGCGAGGGATGCGCGTGGTTCGGGAGGAGGCGGAGATGGAGGAGGCGCTGGAGCTGACTCGGGCCGAGGCGCGGGCGGCGTTCGGGAACGGCGCCGTCTATCTGGAGAAGTTTCTGGACCATCCCCGGCATATCGAGTTCCAGGTGCTGGCCGACTCGCATGGCGAGGCCATTCATCTCGCCGAGCGGGACTGCTCGGTGCAGCGCCGCCATCAGAAAGTCATCGAGGAGTCTCCGGCGCCCGGCATCGTCGAGAGCCAGCGCGCGGAGCTGGGCGAGCGGGTGGTCGCGGCGTGCCGGAAAATGCGCTACCGGAGCGCGGGCACGTTCGAGTTTCTGTATCAAGACGGCGAGTTCTACTTCATCGAGATGAACACCAGAATCCAGGTCGAGCACCCGGTGACCGAAATGGTCACCGGGATCGATCTGGTGCGCCACCAGTTGCTGGTGGCGCAGGGCGAGCCGCTGTCCGTTCGCCAGTCCGAGGTGCGCTTGCGCGGGCACGCGGTGGAATGCCGGATCAACGCGGAGGATCCGAAGACCTTTCTTCCGCAACCGGGCAGGGTGACGCATTTCCACAGCCCGGGCGGGCCCGGGGTGCGCATGGACACGCATCTGTACACCGGGTACGCCGTGCCGCCCAACTACGATTCCATGATCGGCAAGGTGGTCGCGCACGCGCGGGACCGCACCGTCGCCTTGCGGCGAATGCGCCGCGCTCTGGCCGAGCTGGTGGTCGAGGGAATCCGCACGAACGTTCCGCTCCACCAAGAGCTTCTGGAAGACGAGCGTTTCCAGAAGGGGGGCGTGGACATCCATTTTCTGGAGAGGCGCGACGTGGCGGACGAGGCGTGATGCGCGGGTTCGTGCCCCCGGACCCGGAGACCTCCGTTTCCAGTCCCCGGTACGCGGTGATCCAGGCTCCGAGGCGAAACCGGCGGCGGTTCGCGGCTGGGACCGTGGAGATCGTGGAAGGCCCCGAAGCCGCGGTCCGCCGCGCGGAGAGTCGACCCGACCGCCACGCGGCGCAGGTTCTGGGGCCGTCAAAATCTTCCGAAGGACAATATCTTTACTACCTGATCGAGTGGCTGGGCCCTTCCGATCCCGATTGATGGGAACGCGGATGCCGCCACGCCGCGCTCGACGGATTCGCCAGCGCCCGGCCGTCGAGGCGCTAGTCGGTCGCTCCGCAGGAATATTGAGGCGATTCGGCTCGCCCGAAAATCGCCGCATGCGCGTGGCGTTCCTAGGGGCGTTTCTGGTTTCTGGCTTGGCGTCCGCCTCTTTGGAGGCGGATCCGGCGGCGGAATGGTTTCGGGCCGACGCGCCCCACGCTTATCTGGTGCGCCATGGCGAGACCGAGAAGGACGTGGCCGCCCGTTTCGTCCAGGACCTCCGTCATTGGCCGAACGTGTGGTGTCCATGGCCGGGCTATGACCCGGCGGTCGCGATCGGGCCGGGCGATTTGCTGGTTCGCGTGCGAATCAACGGGCGCGGCTGGGTGCAGCGCGCCCGGCTCGGGACCGGCGAGCTACCGCATGCCCGGGCGCTGGAGGAGTTCGACGCGAAGAGCATCGAGCCGTTCGCTTGGACTCCGGACGCGCGGTTGCGTCCGCCGCGCCGCGTCGCGTTCGACTTGACGAAAACCGAGATCCATGAGCCGGCGCGCGCGGTCCACCGCCGCGTGTCCAGATTCTGGCCGAGCGGCGCGACGACGCCTCGTCCGGTGATTCGCCTGGACGCGGGCGACCAAGACTTCTTGTCGGTCGGCGCGGCGCTGGCGGTGGTTCCCGCGGGGAAGGTGGCTGAACCCTCAGCCTGGTCGCGGGCCGTGGTGGCGGCCGTCTATCCCAGTTACAGTTACGCGTTGCTGCTGGATCCCGAGGCCGTCGTCGCCCCGGGAGATTTCGCGCGCAGCCCGACGGCTTGGTGCGTCGATCCGACCACGAGCCAGGGTCGCTCGTAGAGAGTCTCGCGGACCGCCCGGCGTTCCCGCGCCTTAAAACGTGGTACGCTAATTTAAACGCCCGCGAGTAAGCGAATCCTAATCACCCCCGCCATGCCGAGCAACTTGGTTGTCGTGGAGTCCCCGGCGAAAGCCCGGACCATCGAGAAGTACTTGGGTCCCGATTTCCGGGTGCTGGCGTCCTACGGCCACGTGCAGGACCTGGCGCCGAAAGACGGGGCGGTCGACACGGAGGGCGACTACGCCCTCAAGTATCAGGTGCCTCCGGGGCAGGAGAAGCACGTGAGGAATATCGCGACCGCGCTGAAGAGTTGCGACGCTCTGTATCTGGCATCAGACCCGGACCGCGAGGGCGAGGCGATCTCATGGTCGCTGCGCGGTCTTTTGGCCGAGCGCGAGAAGCTGGGCGAGAAGAAAGTCTACCGGGTCGCGTTCTACGAGATCACGCCCGAGGCGGTGCGCCAGGCGCTGGCGAACCCGAGGGAATTATCGGATGATCTGGTCGACGCTTATCAGGCGCGGCGGGCCATCGACTATCTGGTGGGATTCAATCTGTCGCCGTTGCTGTGGCGGAAGATCGCGCCCAAGCTCTCGGCTGGACGCGTGCAGAGCCCGGCTTTGCGGCTGGTCGTCGAGCGCGAGCGCGAGATCGAGGAGTTCCAGCCCCGCGAGTATTGGACCGTGGACGCGACGCTGGACAAGGACGGGCGCGAGTTCCCGGCGAAGCTGCATACGCTCGACGGCGCGCGGGTGAGGAAGTTCGATTTATCGAGCGAGGAGCGGGCCGTCGTCGCCCGCGAGCGAATCGAGGCGCATGCCGCGGAGCTGACCGTCTCGGCGGTGGAGCGAAAGGAGCGAAAGCGCAATCCGCCCCCGCCGTTCACCACGTCCACCCTGCAGCAGGAAGCGTCTCGCAAGTTGCGCTTCTCCGCGCGCAAGACCATGCGGGTCGCCCAGCAGCTGTATGAGGGCGTGGACCTGGGCTCCGGGCCGGTGGGGCTGATCACCTACATGCGCACGGACTCGGTCACGCTCTCGTCCGTGGCCCTGAAGAGCGTTCGCGAGACGATTGGGGAGCGCTACGGAAAGGACCAGATACCGTCCGCCCCGCGGCGGTTCAAGACCCGGACCCGCAACGCGCAGGAGGCTCATGAGGCGATTCGCCCGACGGATCCGGCGCGCGCTCCGGAGAGCGCCCGCGAGCTGAGCGCCGACCAGCGCAAGCTGTATGATTTGATCTGGAAGCGGACCGTGGCCTGCCAGATGATTCCGGCCGTGATCGATCAGGTCAGCGTGGATATCGACTGCGGCCCCGCCGCCCAGTTGCGGGCGACCGGCTCCCATGTGCGGGATCCCGGGTTCATGCGCGTGTACCAAGAAGGCCGGGACGAGGCTGGAGCGGAGGAAAATTCTGGAGACGAGCGCTATCTGCCGGACCTGCGTCAGGGCGAGGTCGTGGCGCTACGCGCGGTTCAGGCGAACCAGCACTTCACGGAGCCTCCTCCCCGCTACACCGAGGCGCGCCTGGTCAAGACCTTGGAGGAATACGGGATCGGCCGACCCTCCACCTACGCGGACATCTTGTCGACCTTGGTCAGCCGAAAATACGCGGAGCTCGACAACAGGGCGTTTCGCCCGACCGCGCTTGGTAAGGTAGTATGCAACTTCCTGACCGAGCACTTCTCGCGCTATGTCGATTACGAATTCACGGCCCAACTGGAGGATTCGCTGGACCAGGTCGCGCGGGGGGAGACCCGATGGGTCCCGGTCGTGGACGACTTCTGGAAACCGTTTCATAAGCAAGTGACCGAGAAAGACGAGACCGTGAGTCGCCAGAAGGCGCAGCAGATGCGCGAGCTCGGCATCGATCCGGACACGGGCAAGCCGGTGCGCGTGCGGGTCGGGCGCTTCGGGCCCTTCGTTCAGGCCGGGGATCGCGAGGACGAGGAGAGGCCCCGGTTCGCGAGTCTTCGCGAGGGACAGAGCTTCGAGACGATCACGTTCGAGGAGGCGATGGATCTGCTGTCGTTCCCGAGATCCTTGGGGACCGGGGATGACGGAGAGGAGATTGAGGTGGGCCTCGGGCGCTACGGGCCTTATGTGAAATACGGCCCGAAGAAATACGCGTCCTTGGCGGAGGGGGAGGACCCGATGGCGGTGACGCGCGCGCGCGCGGACGAGCTGATCGCCGAGCATAAGCGGCGCGAGGCGAGCCGGACGATCCAGGATTTCGGGACCGAGGGTCTCCAAGTGCTCAACGGGCGGTATGGTCCTTATGTCACGGACGGCAAGCGCAACGCGAGCGTTCCCAAGGACGAGGACCCCGCGGCGCTGACGCTGGAGCGATGCAAGGAGATCCTGGCCGCCGCGCCGTCGCGCAAGCGCCGCGCGAAGCGAAAGAGCTGAGGAGATTCCCCTGGGCGGCGGCGCGCTGAACGTCCAGGAGGGCGTCGAGGCGTTGCGCGCGGGTAAGGTGCTGGCCTACCCGACCGAGGGAGTCTGGGGGCTGGGCTGTCTGCCGAGCTACGCGGAGGCGGTGCGCCGCTTGCTGGACGTGAAAAAAAGAGGTCCCGACAAAGGATTGATCCTGATCGCGGCGCGATGCGCGGATTTGGAGCCGTACGTTCGCCCTCTGAGCGAGAGCCAGCGAGAAGATATGGCGCGCCCGGAGGCCGTCGTGACCTGGCTGGTTCCGGCCGCTGAGGGCGCGCCGGTCCCGTTGCGGGGCGCGCACGCGACCCAGGCGGTGCGGATCACCCGCCACCCCTTGTGCCGCGCGCTGTGCCTTGAGGCCGGCGCCTTGGTCTCGACCAGCGCGAATCTGGAGGGTCGGCCTCCGGCGCGAACGGCCAGCGAGGTTCGAGCGATGTTCGGGACGAGAATCGACGGGATCGTGGAAGGCGCGCTCGGCGGCGCCTCGGGGCCGAGCGAGATCCGGGACCTTCTGACGGGCCGGGTCGTCCGTCCCGCTCCGGCGGCATGAGCCGCTCGCCCGATTCGCGCGCCGTCCGCGCCTTTCTTGAGGGGTTCCAGCGGGAGGCCACCGATTCCCTGGAGCGATTCGAGCCCAAGGCCAGATTCCGTCGGGACTCATGGGAGCATCCCGACGGGAGCCGGGGCGAGACGCGGACGCTGGAGGGCGGGGAGACTCTGGAGAAGGCGGGCGTGAATTTCTCCGACGTCTCGGGGGACGCGCTGCCGGCGGCCGCCACCGAGCGGCGCCCGGAGCTGGCGGGCCGGGCGTTCTCCGCGATGGGCGTGTCCATCGTCGTTCATCCCCGAAATCCCTACGCGCCGACGGCGCACTGCAACGTACGGTTCTTCGACGCCCGCGCGGACGACGGAACGGGTCCCTGGTGGTTCGGCGGCGGGTTCGATCTGACTCCGCATTATGGATTCGAGGAGGACGCGCGCGGCTGGCACGCCGCGGCCCGCGCCGCCTGCGCGCCGTTCGGGGACGATGTCTATCCGAGATTCAAGCGCTGGTGCGACCGGTATTTCTATTTGCCGCATCGAGGCGAGACGCGCGGCGTCGGGGGGCTGTTCTTCGACGATCTCGACGAGTGGGGATTCGACCGGACCTTCGCGTTCGCGCGCTCCGTGGCGGAGGGCTTTCTGAAAGGCTATTTGCCGATCGTGGAGCGGCGACGCGAGACGCCTTGGGGGGAGCGCGAGCGAGCGTTCCAGAAGTATCGCCGCGGCCGTTACGTCGAGTTCAATTTGCTGTACGACCGAGGCACGCTGTTCGGGCTCCAGAACAGCCGTCGCGCCGAATCGATTCTGATGTCGCTTCCGCCGGACTGCGGCTGGACCTACGACTACCGGCCCGAGCCGGGCACGCCGGAAGCGGAATTGACGGAGCGCTTCCTCGGAGCTCGGGACTGGGTCTGATCACTCGACGGTGATCGTGATCGTCTCGGACGCGACCGGCGGGTCGTGCGGGATGTGCGCGTGGTCGCCGAGCACGAGCCGCAAGGTGTGGCGCCCTGGCTCCAGCGTCAGCATGGTCTCCGTCTGTCCACCACCGAAATGGCGGACGCGGTCGGTCGCCGGCAACGGCATGCCGGGATCGAACTCCGGCGCGTCGATCAGCAGGTGGTGGTGGCCGGTGTGCGGACGGGCCACGCCGGCCGGGGCGACGCCCATGCCGCGCAGGCCGAACGAGACCCGGAAGGGAGAGCGCACGGTCGCGCCGTCGGCGGGCTCGATGAAGTACGCGCTGGCGCCTTCTGGGGAGCTTTGGCGGGGCAACTCGGCGTGCAGGGGGGACAGGGTCAGGCCCAGGGCGAGGGCCGCGAGGCGCATGGCTTTCATATCAGGATTCCCGGTGGCGATTGCGGATGGCGTCGATCAGGTCGGTCAGGGACAGAAGGGACAATACCACGAAAACGCCCAGCGTCAGAGTCGGGATGGACAGGCCCAGGAACGTCCACTGGACGCTGCCGCAGTCGCCGCCTCCGCGCAGCGCGTCGGCGACCGCCCCCTCAATGCCGATCTGGTCGAGCATGTGCCAGAATCCCGCCCCGCAGTCGCTGAGGGAGTCTGGAGGGCGGCTCTGGAGCTGGACATGCCGCGCGGCGATCCCGATCCCGCCCAGGCTGACGATCAGGGCGCCGATGTCGTAGCCGATCCGCTCTCCCGCGCTCGGGCGTTGGAAATGCGCTAGCGCGAAGATCGCGGCCAGCGCGAGGAGGACGATTCGGTCCAGGACGCACAGGGGGCAGGGTTCGAGCCCCAGCGTTTGTTCCAGATAGAGGTAGCCGAAGGCGAGCGCGCCCAGACAGATGGCGAGACCCGTGAGGTGAAGGCGCGAGATTCGGCGCATGCGCCCATTGTAGTCTTTCCGCGCCCCGTTCGGTGTACCATGCACGGAAATTTTCTGCTTGATCCATGGCTTTCTACCCGGCCCATTTCCCAGGCGTCCGAATGCGCCGCATGCGGCGCGACGACTTCTCGCGCCGCCTGACGCGCGAGCATCGCCTGACGGTGGACGACCTGATTCTGCCGCTGTTCGTCCAGGAGGACGCCGCGCCGCGCGACGAGGTTCCCTCGATGCCGGGCGTCGAGCGTTTGGGCCTGGACGCGCTGGAAGAAAGGGCGCGGGCGGCCTATGGGCTAGGGATCCCGGCCGTCGCCTTGTTTCCGGTGGTCGGGGAGAGCGTGAAAAGTCCACGGGCGGAAGCGGCGGACGACCCGGAGGGGCTGGTTCCCCGAGCGATCCGGGCGGTCAAGCGGGCCGCGCCTGAGCTGGGGGTGATCTCGGACGTGGCTTTGGACCCTTACACCTCGCACGGACAGGATGGGGTGCTGGACGGGGAGGGCCGGGTCGCCAACGACGAGACGGTGGAGATCTTGGTCAGGCAGGCGTTGCGCCACGCCGCCGCGGGGGCGGACGTCGTGGCGCCGTCCGACATGATGGACGGGCGCGTCGGCGCCATCCGCGAGGCTCTGGAGGAGCGAGGCTTTCGAGATGTTCGCATTCTCGCCTACGCGGCCAAGTACGCGTCTTCCTTTTACGGTCCGTTCCGCGACGCGGTGGGCTCGGCGGCCAGTCTGGGGGAGGGCGACAAGCGCGGCTACCAGATGGACCCGGCCAACGGCGACGAGGCGCTGCGCGAGGTGGCGCTGGACCTGCGCGAGGGCGCGGACATGATCCTGATCAAGCCAGGCCTGCTGTATCTGGACGTGGTGCGTCGCGTCAAGGAAGAGTTCGGAGTCCCGACTTTCGCCTATCACGTCAGCGGGGAGTACGCTATGCTCAAGGCCGCCGCGGAGAATGGCTGGCTGGACGAGCGCGCGTGCATGCTGGAGACGTTGCTGGCGTTCAAGCGCGCGGGCGCGGACGCGATTCTCACCTATGCCGCTCTGGACGCCGCCGTCTGGCTCGCCGGATAAAGTTCGTGGAATGCTACGCCGTCATCGGGGATCCGGTCGCGCACAGTTTGTCGCCCGTCATCCACGTCGAGTTCGCGGCGCGGGCCGGCAAGGAGATTCACTACCGGCAGATTCGCGTCGCCGCGGCGGACCTCGAGTCCGCCGCGCGAGATTTCTGGCGCTCGGGCGGACGCGGCCTGAACGTCACCGCGCCACATAAGGAGGCGGCGCTGAAGCTGGCGGATCGGAGCGCGGCGCGCGCTCGCGTGGCGGGCGCGGCGAACTGGCTGTCTCTCGAGGACGGCGCTATCGTCGCCGACAACACCGATGGCAGCGGCTTGGTCCGCGATCTGACGGAAAACATGGATCTGGATCTTTCTGGCATGCGGATCTTGTTGCTGGGCGCCGGCGGCGCCGCGCGTGGGGTCTTGGGCCCTCTGATGGACGCCGCTCCGCGTCGCCTCACCGTGGCCAACCGGACTCTGGAGCGCGCGCATGCGTTGGTCGCGTCACGCGATACGTCCGTTCCCCTCGTCGCGTGCTCTCTGGAGGATATCGGGGACGCCTCCTTCGATCTGATTCTCAACGCCACGGCGACGGGGCCGGCGGACGCGCCATTGGATCTGTCCGTCTCGGCCCTGGCCGCGCGGCGGACCGTTTGCTATGACTTGCGGTACGGGGAAGACACCGCGTTCTTGGCTTGGGCCAGGCGGGCGGGTTGCGCTCGCGTCAGCGACGGGCTCGGGATGTTGTTGGAACAGGCGGCGGAGAGTTTCGAGTTATGGCACGGCGCGCGCCCGGACACCGGACCTCTGCGCGCGCGCTTGCGCGCCGCGGCTACGCTCCGTACTCTCTGAGATATTCCTCGACCCGCTCCCGATGCCTCTGATACTGTGGGACGTCTTTCAGAAACTCGCGAAAGTCGCTGGCGCGCGCGACCGGAATGACTGGGATGCCGCAGTCCTCCTCGATTTCCCGCGCGGCGGAGACCCGTCCTCGCCCACGCTCGCCGCGGTCCATCAGAATGAGCAGTCCGACTGGCGTGGCGCCGAGCGAGCGGATCAGTTCCACCGAGTTCCAGACCGTGGTTCCGGAGGAGACCACGTCGTCGACGAGCAACGCTCGTCCCGCGACCGGGGCGCCGAAGGTTCGTCCTTGATCGCCATGCGTTTTGGTCTCCTTTCGGTCGAAGCCGACCGGGACGGTTCGCCCGTACAGGCGCTGGAGGGCGCAGGCGGTGACGGTGGCCAAGGGAATGCCTTTGTAGGCTGGCCCGAACAGCATGTCGAACGCGAGGCGGCGCGCGGCGCAGACGCGCGAGTAACACTCGCCGACCCGCTCCAGAGCCGCGCCGTCGTTGAACGCTCCGGCGTTGAAGAAATACGGACTCCTGCGCCCGGACTTCAGCGTGAAATCGCCGAACTTCAAGCACTCGTACTGCAGCGCGAGGCGCAGGAATTCGGCGCGAAAGTCCGTTGGCGGGGTCGGGTCGGAGGGTGGCATGCGAAGCGGGTCTCTGACCAGGATTCTAGCCGATGAAGCGGGAGACGCCGATATGCGCGTGATCACGCTGAACGTGAACGGCGTCCGTAGCGCCGAGCGCAAGGGATTCTTCCGCTGGTTGGCCCGCCAGCGGGCGGACGTGGTCTGCTTGCAGGAGATCAAGGCCCGTCTCGACCAGATCGACGCCTCGGCCTTCCGCCCGAGATCGTTCCACTGCCATTACCACCCGGCGGAGCGGCCCGGCTACAGTGGCGTGGCCCTGTTCTCGCGAGAGCGACCGGATCGGATCATCGAGGGCTATGGCTCGCCAGAGTTCGATCAGGAAGGGCGCTACCTCGAGGCCCGCTTCGGTGGCTTGTCGGTGGTGTCCCTGTATGCGCCGTCGGGATCTTCTGGCGACGAGCGCCAGCGGGCCAAGTATCGGTTTTTGGATGAGTTCGCGGCGCGTCTCCAAAGTTTGCGGCGTCGCCGCGCCATCGTCTGTGGCGACTGGAATATCGCGCACCGGGAAATCGACCTCCGAAATTGGCGCGCGAACCGAAAAAACTCGGGCTTTTTGCCGGAGGAGCGAGCGTGGATGGACCGGGTTTTCGGGGAGGGGGGATTCGTGGACGCTTTTCGGGAGGTCGACTCGAGGCCCGACCAGTACACGTGGTGGTCCAACCGCGGTCGGGCTTGGGAGAAGAACGTCGGGTGGAGGATCGACTATCAGGTGGTGTCGCGGAATCTGGCGGGGCGCGCGCGGCGCGTCCGGATTTACAAGGATCGGCGATTCTCGGACCACGCGCCGCTGATCATGGACTACGATTTGTCCAAGTGAGAGCGTGATGGAGATACGCGCGCTGAGCTGGCGCGAGTCCTTAGCCTTGTACCGCGACGTTCGCATGGCGCGGATCCTGCTGTTGGGCGCGATGAGTGGCCTGCCGCAGGTCGCGGTGCTGTCGATGATGACCTTGTGGCTGCAGGAGAGCGGCTTCAGCCGGACCGACATCGGCCTGTTCGGCCTGGTGCTGGTGGTGTACGCGGTCAATGTCGCGTGGGCGCCGTTCGTCGACGCCGCGCGCCTCCCGGGTCTGGCCCGCCGGCTCGGTCACCGCCGCTCATGGATCGTCGCCATGCAGTTGGTGATCGTCGCGGCCTTGGGCGCGCTGTCGCGGCTGGAGCCCGCCGGGCAGCTGGAATGGATCGTGGTCTGGGCGGTGGTCTTGGCGGTTGCCGGCGCGACTCAGGATGTCGCGATCGATGCCCTCCGGATCGAGCAGTTCCGGACGGACGAGCCGCGCAAAGTCGGTGGCGGCTCGGCGATGGCGACTTCCGGGTGGTGGATCGGATACGGCTTGGGAGGGGGTCTCGCCCTGTGGCTGGTGGAGCGGATGCAGGATGCCGGCGTCGAGCGGGCCTGGCAGCATGGCTACCTGTGGCTGATCCTGCTGGTGGGCGCGTTGGCTGGGCTGTTCCTGTGGCTGGTGCCGGAGCCGGCCCGTCCTCCGCGGCAGGCGGCTCGGTCCGCCGCCCCGGCGCTTCGCCTGCTGGGCATGTACGTGGCGCCGATCCGGAATTTCGTGACGCGCTACGGGACGCGTCTCGCGGCGTTCTTGTTGCTGGCGATCTTTCTGTTTAAGGTGGGGGAGGCCTTCCTGGGCCGAATGTCTTTGGTCTTCTATACCGAGATCGGTTTCTCGAAGTCCGATATCGCGCTGTATTCGAAGGGTTACGGAGCCTTGGCCATCTCCGCGTTCGCCGTGGTCGGGAGCCTGATCAACGCTCGCTACGGCCTGCTGCGCGGAATCTTGATCGGCGGCGTCGCGATGGCGCTGACCAATTTGCTGTTCGCGTTGCTGGCCTGGTATCCGTCGGCGGGGCTGTTCGCGACGGCCGTGGTCGCCGACCAGTTCACCACCGCCATCTCCACGGTCGCGTTCGTCGCGTTCTTGTCGCAATTGTGCGACCGGAGCTGGACCGCGACGCAGTACGCGGCGCTGGCCTCGCTCGGGACGCTGTCGCGCACCATGCTCGCTGCCGGCAGCGGCGTCCTGATCGACGGGCTAGGCGGCGATTGGCCTCTGTTCTTCGTGATCACGACCCTGATGGTGATACCGAGTCTCCTGCTGATCGCGATGAATCGCCGCGCTCTGGCTCCTTTTCTGGAAGGCGCGGCGGTTGGTAGAATGGGCGCCGGAAAGTAAGGCGGAAGAGCGCGCGATGGAGGCGGAAGACGTAATCCAGCACACGTCCGCGGAGTTCTCGCGGTTTTTGAAGAACGTGCGCGGGCGCGCCCTGGAGATGGGCGGGCTGGCCGAGCGGCATGTGGAGCACGCGATCGAGGCGTTTCTGAACGGAGACCAGAAGCTGGCGCGCAAGATTTCCCGGGCGGACTTCAAGATCAACGCGCTGGAAATCAAGATCGACGAGGAATGCAGCGAGTTCCTCGCCCTGCGGCATCCGGTCGCCATGGACCTGCGCACGGTGATCGCGGTGATCAAGGCCACCACGGATCTGGAGCGGGTCGGGGACGAGGCGGAGAAGATCGCCCGGCTGGCCGAGAATCTGGACTACCAGTCGGTTCGCAAGCGGCATCTGCGCGCCGTGAAGCATATTGGGTGGCACGTCCGGGCCATGCTACGCAAGGCGCTCGATTCGTTCGCTCGCTTGGACACGGATTTGGCTTTGGAGGTGCTCAAGGAGGATGCCGAAATCGATGAGGAGTACGAGGCGGGCATCCGGCAGATGATCACGTTCATGATGGAGGATCCGCACTGCATTCGGCTGGTGCTGGAGGTTTTGTGGTGCGCGAAGGCTCTGGAGCGCATCGGCGACCATGCCGCCAATATCTGCGAGCACGTGCTGTATCAGGTCATTGGCAAGGACTTGCGCCACGTCTCGATCGAGCAGGTGGAGCGGGAGTTGACGGAATCGCGCGCCTGAGCGGACCGCGCGGAGAGAGCGATCAGGCCAGCAGGAACTCCAGCAGCGCCTTCTGCGCATGCAGCCGGTTCTCGGCCTCCCGCCACACCACGCTTCGCGGCCCATCGATGACTTCGGCGGTCACTTCTTCCCCGCGGTGGGCCGGGAGACAGTGCATGAACAAGGCGTCCGCCGCCGCGCGGCTCATCAGGTCGGCGTTGACCTGGTAGGGCTCGAACGTCCGGCGCCGCTCCGCGCGCTCGTCTTCTTGGCCCATGCTGGCCCAAACATCGGTGACGACCAGCCGCGCGTCGGCGACCGCGACGCTTGGGTCTTCGCTCCACTGGACCAAGTCCGGGGCGAGCGCCAGCCATTCCTCGTCCGGCGCGTACTTGGTCGGGGTGGCGACGTTCAGACGAAAACCGAACTGTCGGGCCGCGTTGATGTACGAGCGGCACATGTTGTTGCCGTCGCCCACGAACGCGACGCGCTCGCCATGAATATCGCCGCGCAACTCGCGCCAAGTGAGCAGGTCGGCCAAGAGCTGGCACGGATGCAACCGGTCGGTCAAGCCGTTGATCACTGGTGTGGACGAGGCCCGAGCGTAACGCTCCAGGGTTTCGTGCGCGCCGGTGCGCACCACGACCGCATCGACCATTGAGGACAGAACCCGCGCTTCGTCCTCGATCGGCTCCCCGCGTCCCTGTTGCGTCATGTCCGGAGACAGGAACAGGGCGCCACCGCCGAGTTGGGTCATGCCCGCCTCGAACGACACCCGAGTCCGGGTCGAGCTCTTGTCGAACGCGAGGGCCAGAGTCTTGCCTGCCAAGAGTCCCCGGTCGGTTCCGTCACGGCGCATCTCCTTGAGCTCCAGCGCCCGCTCAAGGATGCCCTGGAGTTCCTTCGGACTAAGGTCCATCAAGCTCAGGAAGTGGCGCGCGCTCATGCCGTTCCGCTGGCGGCCTCCGCCAGAATGGGGATCAGGCGCTCGCATAGAAGATCGGCCTCGCCATCGCTCATCACCAAGGGCGGCAACAGCCGCGCCACTCGCTCTCGGGTCACGTTGATCAGCAGCCGCGCGCGCAGGGCTCGCAAGACCAAGTCAGGCGCGGGCTCGCTCAGCTCGATGCCGATCATCAGGCCGCGTCCGCGAATGGATCTGATGCCGGGCAAGTCCGCCAGCGCGTCGTTGAATCTTTCCATAAGGAGGCGTCCGAGCCTTTCCGCGCGCTCCGGCAACCGTTCTTCCTCCAGCGCGTCAAGCACCGCGAGTCCCACGCGGCAGGCCAGGTGACCGCCCCCGAACGTCGTGCCGTGCCGCCCAGGCTCCATGACGGTGGCGGCGGCTCCCCGCGTCAGGCAGGCAGCCACCGGATAGCCGTTTCCGAGGGCTTTGGCAAGCGTCACGGCATCCGGCAGGACGCGAGCATGCTGGTAGGCGAACATTCGTCCAGTCCGGCCCAATCCCGTTTGCACCTCGTCCAGGATCAATAGCGCGTCATGCTCGTCGCACAGCGCGCGCAGGCCGATCAGGTAGTCGTCGTCCACCGGGCGGATTCCACCCTCTCCCTGGATAGGCTCGATCAGCGCCGCCACGATGTTCGGACGTTCGGCCAGAGCGGCGCGCGCCATAGGCAGGTCGTTGAAGCCGACCCGCGCGAAACCCTCGGCGTAGGGGGCGTAGCCGTCGCGGACTCGGGCGCCGGAGGAGGCGCTCAGCGTCATGAGGGTGCGTCCATGGAAGGCGCCTTCGACCACTAGGATTTCCGGGGCGGAGACGTTCTTACGAGCGGCGTGCAGCCGCGCGATCTTCAGCGCGCACTCGTTGGCTTCCGCTCCGGAGTTGCAGAAGAAGACGCGCTCCATCCCGGAGATCCCGGCGAGCCGGCGGGCTAGGGATTCCTGAGGCTCGATTCGGTAGAGGTTGGAAGTGTGGACCAGGATGCCCGCCTGCTCGCGCAAGGCCTCGGTCACGCCGGGGTGGCAGTGGCCCAGCCCGCAGACGGCGATACCCGCGATGGCATCGAGGTATTCGTCTCCATTCTCGTCCCAAAGCCAGCAGCCGCGCCCGCGCGCGAAGCTGACCGGAAGCCGGGCGTAGGTGGGAAGGAGGGCGGAATCGTCGTCACGCATGGTTCTTAAGGCAAAACGGCAGCGCGAAGCTGCCGCCTTGCCCTCAACAGGGGAATGGTGCGAGGTACTAGATAGCCAATCCCCCGTGGCCGAACGCCACCATCGACATCAGCATGGGGATGGACAGCAACGTATTGGTTCGCGATGCCAGCATGGCGACTTTCTTGGCTCTCGCCTTCTCCTCGTCGGACGCCTCCACCATGCCGAGTACCTTTTTCTGGTTTGGCCAGATCAGCCCCCAGACATTGAGCAGCATGATGGTGCCGAGCCATACGCCAATGCCGATGTTCGGGTTGGCGAGCGAGAAGGCGTTGCCGATCCCGATGCCCAGCATTTCCAATGCGGCCGCGCCGGTCAGCCAGGTCACCAAGGCCGCCCAGCGAAACCATAGCAATGCTTTCGGGGCGACGTACTTGTTGATCGCCGCTGGTCCCGGGCCGTCGCTGTCAGCGACCGCCTCGGCCACCGCCGGGATCTGCACGAAGTTGAAGTAGTACAGAAGCCCGATCCAGATGATGCCGACGAAGACATGCGCCCAGACGATCAGCGAGACCCAGTTGATCTCGAGTTTCATGTCGATCAGGTAGCCCAAGATGATCGCCAGGATCAGCCCGGAGATCAGGGTTCCTTTGACGGAGGCCAGAGGGTTTTTCATCAGTGCGGTCTCCCGTGGGATCGTGGACCTCAATTATACCAAATCGGGATTCGGAATTCGTTCCTTGAGGCGGACTTCCCGGCGGTCGGGGCCACTGGAGGGGAGGCGGGCCGACCTAAGGCGCGCTCATTCGACGGTCACTTCTCTATGGCCGGCAACTGGCTCTCGATCTTATCCAGCATGGCGACGACATCCGGGTGAATCTCTTCGGGCTTCATGATGCGGGCTATTCGGCAATATTCGGATTCTTTCGCGTCGATCCCGGCGACGGCGAGCACCTCGGTGATTACCGTTTTTCCTTTCGTTTGGTCATAGCTAGTCGTCCCGAAAGGATTCTCGATCAGGACGGGTGGCCAATACTCTTTAATGCCTCTTCTGACGTTTTCCGCCCGCTTCTCGTCCATTGAGCGCGCCACGAAGCGGGCGATGGCTTCAGGATGAATCAGGTAATTCTCGATCTCGTAGCGGGTCCAAAACGCTAGAAGGAAGTCATCTGGCATCTCTCGGCTCTCTTTCTCGGTACGCAAGTCGCCCGGCGCCAGACCGCGCCAGCGCGCGGCATCGCTTCCATTGCGGTCCCGAATCTCCAGCGCCCGCAACGCGGGCGCTCGCGCCTTCAGAGCTCGAAAATGCTTTTTGGTGAAGCCGCGACCGCTTTCTTCCGCGGTCGGAATCCAGAACGTTCCCTCCAGCAGCCGGGCCGCGGGGTGATCCAGCGCTTTGGCCCACCCTCGCAAAAGGTCTAGATCTGATTTCCCTTCCAGGTATAGGACGCGCTTGCAGGTTTCCGCGTGAACGATTTGCTCGGTCGGAATTTTGAGAAGCTCTTTGGACTCTCGCTGGCGAACATGGCTCAGGCCGTTCTCCGTGACCAGAAACAGGCTTCCTTCTTTCTCCGCCTCTTCGATCAATCTGCCGGAATGGGTGGCTATCACCGCTTGACAGCGATCTTGCTCGCAACGCTCCCGTATCAGACGATACATCTTTTCCTTGAGCAACGCGTGCAGGTGAGCGTCCGGCTCGTCCAAGAGAAAAAGTTTCGCGTTGGAGTGCAGAAGAGCGGACTGAATCAGGACCGTTTGCAGGAAGCCTGACGCGCCGTTTATAAGATCGTACCAATGTTCTTTCTCCGAATGTCTATATCGCGCCACTATCGGGTCGACACCGCTTGGCTCGGATAGCTCGAGCCCGAAAAACTCGTTCACGGCGTTCTGTAGCTCCATCCATTTCGCTCTGTCCCGACTCACCGCCTGAACCATATTTCGAATGACCATTCCGCCCTTTCCATGCGCCAATCTCGCAGCCACCACCCTTTCATCGTATTTCGGCTCATGGCGGTCCATGCCTGAGAGCGATGGGATGTAAAGCGCTCTCAGGGGGTTCTTGGCGTAATGCTCCAGGTGGTCCTCCGATATCTCCGCCAAAGGTCCAATTGTGGCGATTGTGGGTCTTTGGTAACGCATCTCAAATCCTACATCCCAATCGTCCGTGGTCACTCTGATGGATATGGGTTCTCGCGTTTCTTGGTTTCGCCACAATGCGTCAAAGCGGGAGAGAGGCGATGCCCCGAGAGCGACGATGTCGAGCTCGATTCGGGGAAAGCCGCCATCGGTCCGGCGGGTCATGTCCGCGCCGCTGTCGAGCCATATTTCGCCAAGCTCCGACCAAGTCGCCAGCGCTTGCAGAAGTGTCGTCTTGCCTGAGTTGTTTGGGCCAGCGACGAGGGTTCGTTCCTTCAGCTCGAACTCCAAGCGGTCGAGCTTCTGGAAGCGTTTCACGACGACTTTACGAATCATTCCCACTTTTCCTCAGCACGCGATCTTTTAGCGTTGGCTGCTATCCCGGGTTCGGGGCGGATTGTACGGGCGCAGGCCCGTGGGTTGGCGCGCACCGACTGACGCTCAAGGGCTAAAAAACCGGTTTTTCCGGTCACGGCTTTGGTCGGATCGAGCGAAAAGGGCATCCGTTCACGGGTCGTCGCCACCGCCATCGTCGCGTTTCAAATCGCCGTATCGGAGCGCCCATCGCCCGTCCGGTATCTGGCCGGAACTGACCGCGAAGGGATCGGGATGACTCGTCGCCGCCCAGTCGCGATCATCGCCTCTTTTTTCCGCTAACTCGATTAGCACGCGGGCGGCCTCCTTCCGGGCCGTCTCCTCGTCAGGTTGCCAGAAGGAGACCTCCGGAAAATCGGGCTCGTCGCGGTCTCTGCCGTTCGAGTGCCAAAAATGCAAAAGCCATCGAACCGCTCGCGGCTCGGGTTCCGTCGGCGGTTCCCTCCCCTCGAATCTTTCAAGCGCGGATTCCAGGTCCGCCAGAGGCACGACTTCCACATCTCCCCTTGATTGGATTTGCTCGCCGCCGTACACGACGGCCTTCCGGGAGACTCGCGAAAGCATCGTGGACACTTGACCGATGGAGCGAAAATGGTCGGTGACGACAGTCGCGCCGGATTTGATCTCGATAAGGTCGAGCTCGCCGCCACGCTCCCGGACCAAGTCGCATTCCAGTCCTCGGGCATCACGAAAGAAGGACAGGTTGGACGGCTGTCCCCGGTTGAAACGGTGCTTGAGAACTTCCACCACGGCGGCGTTCTCGAACAGCGCTCCCCTGAGTGGATGGGTGCTGATTTGCTTCGCCCGCTCAATGCCGACGAGATGGCTCGCCAGCCCCACATCGTAAAAGTAGAGTTTTGGCGACTTGATCAGGCGCTTGCGCATGTTCGCGTGAAAAGGCTGGAGTTGGAAAACCAGATAGCTCGCTTCCAGGATCGTCAGCCAGTGGCGGGCCGTGGTGTGGGACACGCCGGCGTCCGCGCCGAGCGCGGACAAGTTGACGAGTTGCCCAACGCGCCCGGCGCACAGTCGGACGAAGCGCCGAAAACTGGACAGGTTCTGGATGTTCTCGATCCGGCGCGCGTCGCGCTCGACGTAGGTCTCGAGATAGTCGCCAAGAGCTTCCCTCGGCTCGATCTTTTGATCGTGAATTCGGGGATAGAAGCCGGAATACAAGATATCGTCGATATCGCCTCCTGCGCCCGCCTGACGACGTTCCCTCAAAGAGAAGGGTAGCAACCGAAGCAACGCGGTCCGTCCGGCGAGCGATTGGTCTATGGCGTCGGAGAGAGTGAAATGCTCGCTTCCCGTGAGGACGAAGAGGCCGTTCTGGCGCATCTCGTCAGCGATCACCTGCAGGTAGGAAAGAAGTGCCGGAGCGCGCTGGATCTCGTCAAGGATAGCGCCTCCCATAAGTGGCGCGAGGAAGCTCTTGGGGTCGGATTTGGCGAATTCTCTTTGGTCGGGAGCCTCGAGGCTGACGTATTTGAGATTTGGGAAAGCGTCGCGGCAGAGCGTGGTCTTGCCCGATTGCCGTGGCCCGGTCACGGTGACGAAGGGGTATTGACCGAACCGTTCGATCAGGCAGGGCGTGATTTCGCGCTTTACCATATCCACATGATAACTCTTTCCTAAATAATTGCAAGTGAAGCTTTCAATATATAAAATCATATAAAATCGTTTGACCGGATGGTTCCGCTATCGGAGTGGGCTTCAAGACCTGTCCGTCTGGAATCTGGAGGATCGCTTTATGTTTGAAGGGACGATGCCGATTCGCGTCAGGAGATATCGAGAGAAGGTCTAGACTCGACGATACTGAATCAACGCGGCTCGGTCTACGATTTCCACGACGCTCGCCAGCGCGCTCCGCCCCTCGATATCGCTGAGAAGCAGCTCCGTTCCAAACTCGAAGCGCGTCGGTTGCTGTTGGCGTCCGTCATTGATGGCGATGTCATAGGCGTAGAGATATGACCTGCCAAGGTCGTCCAGGATCGGCTCGATTCGCCCTCGCAGGGGCGGCACTCGCCCGACGCCGTTTGGAAAAATGACTGCCCCGCCGTCCGGTGATTCGCGCAACTCGACATCCAGAGCTCCTCTGTCAGGGATCCAGGCGCGCTCCAAATGGGCCTCGAATCTTTTCGCCGCCACGAAGACGGTCATTGGCGACTCCGCCGAATGCAGATCGAATACCGCCGCGCCGTTCTCATCGGTGGTCGCGCTCTTCCCAATCTTGTTGGGAAACAATGCGAGCACGTCGGCTCCGGCGACCGGTTGTCCAGAGGACGACCGCACTATGACGATGCTGTCCGACGTCTCCCAGTCGAATTCATGCAGTTCCCGCCAGGGAATCAGGCTGTCCGTGCTCCGGCGCTGAAGCTGATTTCCGCCGTACACCACGATCGTGGAGCAACGACGGGTTGCCGAGGCGAGATGCTTTCGGACGCGCCGGGCGCTGTGGAATAGGCTGGAGGATGCCGTCTCGCTGGATTTGGCCTCGACGATCACGGTGCTGGCGGGACGTTCGACGATGAGGTCGGCTTCCGCTCCGTTCTGGTCGCGGTAGAACGCCAGCCCGCGCGTCTCGCCGAGGTTGGCCCACCGTTTCGCGATCTCCGAGACCACCCAAGTTTCGAAGATCGCGCCGCGAAGCGGATGCGCGCGGAGCTGCTCGGGCGCGCGAATGCCCAGCAGCCAGCACGCGATCCCGGTGTCGTAGAAATGCAGTTTCGGCATTTTCACCAGTCGTTTGCGAATGTTCGCGTGGAGGGCGGGCAGGCGGAAGACGAGGAAACTGGCTTCAAGGATGCCAAGCCAGGCTTTCGCGGTCGGTTGCGAGATGCCGCAGTCCCCGGCTAGGGCCGAGTAATTCAGCAACTGCGCCGTTCGTCCGGCGCAGAGCTCGAGGAAGCGCTGGAACGTCGGGAGGTCGCTTACGTTGCTAATGGAGCGAACGTCGCGTTCAATGTAGTTGATGATGTAGGATCCGAGCCAGTCCGAGGCATCGATAGCGGTGTCGAATATGCGTGGATAGGATCCCATGAAAAGGGTCTCATCAAGCGTTTCTGGATGCCGAGGGAAACGTATCACCTCGCTTCTGGCGAGCGGGAGCAGGTTGCGGACCATCGTTCTTCCAGCCAAGGATTGGCTGACTTTCTCTAGGAGGGAGAGATTTTGCGATCCCGTGAGAATCCACCGGCCGGGAGTCGGGTCCTCGTCGATTATGCCTTGCAGGTAGGAGAGCAGGCCTGGCGATCTTTGGATCTCGTCGAGGATGGCGCCTTGCGGAAACTGGGCCAGGAAGGCGCGGGGGTCTTCCTCCGCGAAGCCCCTCGCGTCAGGATTCTCCAGCGTTTCGTAGGGATGTTCGGGGAACAGAGCGCGGCACAACGTCGTTTTGCCGCTCTGCCGGGGTCCGGTGAGCGTGATGGACGGCCACGTCAAGGCCGCTTTCTCCAATCTCGGGGCCAGGTCGCGCTCGATCATGGCCGAATATTGCACATCTTTTTAAGATAAATCAAAATTGAATTTTTAATTATTTTGATTTTCACATCTTTAAATTCCTATGCTTTCACTTCTCGATCATCAGGAGCACGGCTTGATTGCCAGACGTTATCGGGAATTCTCTAAGGTCGTGACTTTACCTTATTCCAATCCTCACTCAGTGTTCGAATTCGTATTCTCGAGGCGACTCCAGATTCTGGGGCGGGGAACGGCGGGAGGGTGGCGTTTTGGATTCCGGCGCGAACCCACGGATCAGCGTCGCGCGTAAGTCCATGATTCCACAGATGATCATTCGTCCTACAACAAGCGGGACGGAAAGTCAAGCGAAAATGGTCACGAGAAAGTGACCATTTTCGCTTGCGTTTTCCCGCGCTTTGGGGCATGGTCGGAGACTCGCCGGATGGAGGCCGAGATCCGCGCGCTCCGTCCTCGCCCTTTGACTTGGATCAGGAGATCTCTCATGGAACATCATCAGCAACGAATTCCCGCCGAATCGGCTTCCGAGCGTCCGGCCCCACGGCCGCCAGCGTTTGATATATATGGTTCGCCCCCTCCCTGCAAGTCGGAAGCTGAAGCGACGGTCGATCGGCTGCGCACATATATCCGGCCTCTTGATGGGAGGACGTCGCCTCCCGGGCCCCGATGGGTTTCGCACGCTCCGTCCTTATCACGATAACGGCCTCGAAGGCCTGTATCAAATCCAGGGTCTCGGAGCGTCGGTCCGACCTGTTCCGCCATCTTTTCGCTTCTTCCCCGCAACCGATCGGCGGGCAGAGCCCGCCGGGATACGGAGGGAAGCCTCATGTCATGCGGGCTTCCTCCCGATAGGTTCCGCCGCGCCGGAGCAGCGCCCAGGCGACGCGGACGTTCTTGTTCGCCAACGCGACCGCCGCCACGTTGTCGTGGTGGCGCTCCCGCAGGCCGCGAAGCCAAGCGCCGAGCGCGTCCTCGCGCTGGTCCGAGACGCGCAATACCGCTTTCGCGCCCAAGATCAGCAGGCCGCGCAAGGCGCGGTCCCCCCGCTTGCTGATCCCTCCGAGCTTCGGCTTTCCGCCGGTGGAGTATTGCCGCGGCACCAGGCCGAGGTAGGCGGCCGCCTCCCGCCCATTGCGGAACTCGCCGCCGTCGCCCAGCTTCGCGACCAGGGCGCTGGCCGTCAGCGCGCCTATGCCCGGGATCGTCATCAGCCGCCGGCAGCCCGGATCGGCCTCGGCATGCGCCTGGATCCGCGCCCGGCAATCCCCCTCCCGCCGATCCAGCGCCCGCACCTCCTCGTAGCCTTCCGCCAGCGCCTCGCGGACTTCCGGAAGCAGGCCGTTCTCGCCGTCCTCCAGGATCTCCGGCAGCCGCGCGCGAAAGACCCCGATCCCTTTCGGCATGACGATCCCGTACTCCTGCAGGAACGCGCGCGACTGGTTGACCAGCCGGGTGCGGCTCCGCACCAGCCGCTCCCGCGTCCGATGGCATTGCTGGATCGCTTGCTCGGCCTCCGACCGTGCCGGCGCGAAGCGCATGCTCGGACGGCTCCGCGCTTCGCAAATCGCCTCCGCGTCGCGCGCGTCGTTCTTGTTCGACTTCACGAACGGCTTCACGAAGGACGGCGCCATCAGCCGCGCGTCGTGCCCATGACGACGGAACAGCCGCGCCCAATGGTGCGCGCCGCCGCAGGCCTCCAGCCCGACCCGGCATGGCGGCAGCTCCTCCGCGAAGCGTTCCAGCTGAGCCCGCGTGAAGCGCCTCTCCAGCGCGATCTTGCCGGCGCGCGTCATGCCGCAGGCGTGAAACGCCTGCTTGCCCAGGTCCACGCCCAGATGGGCGATGGCGAGTTGATGTAGAGTCTGCTTCATAAGGGTCGTCCTGCTTTCGCTATGGGTTGTGATACTCTAATTGTGCCCGCTCAAGGCCAAGCAGGGAAGCGGGGCGAACCATCCCATCACAATGGGAGCGGAGAAGAAACTGACGAACGGAGGCTTCCAGGAGCGTCAGGCCATGGCTATCGTCGAGACCATTCGAGACTCCCAGGCGGAACTCGCCACGAGAGAGGACTTGCTCGCGACGCGGAGAGAGCTGAAGGCCGAGATCGTGAAGCAGGGGCTTGAGCTTCGCAACGAATTGCATAGCGAGATCAGTGGCCTGCGCAAAGAAATGCAGGGTCAACTCTCCACTTTGCTCTGGCGCATCCTGCTTGGCGTTGGGGTGATCGTCAGCGTTGTCGGAAGCGTCTTCACGCTGGTTGGCGGGAGGTGACGCTGGAACTCGGTGTTTTCGCCTGAGTTTCCCGGGGGATCCGCTGAGGATGGGGCGGAGCGCGCGAGTCGTTAGTGGGATTTGTTGACGCGCGTTCCGTGAGCGCGGCGGTTTTTCGCTATGGTCGGTCAATGCCGGGATTCGAGTCTCCCGGGCTCTCGTTATAATTCGCTCGCTTTTATCTTTTCGGAAATTCATGGAGGACCGAATGAGCTTTGAGTTTGAAGGAAAGGTGATCGAGACCACGCCGGGCGGTTACTTGGTCAACGCGGAAGACTGGAGCGAGGGGCTGGCCGAGCGCATGGCGAAGTCCGAGGATCTGGAACTGACGGAACGTCACTGGGACATCATCAACCACCTGCGAGAAGAGTTCTTCCAGAACGCTGGGAACCAACCCAACACCCGCAATTTGGTGAAGCATCTGGGCGGGCTTTGGGGCGAGAGGATCAGCGCCAAGACTCTCTACGACCTGTTTCCGGGGGATCCCAGCAAGCAGGGTGGGCGGATCGCCGGGTTGCCGGAGAGCCGCCGCAAGGGCGGTTATTGACGGTTTCGGGCTCGCGCTTCGGTCAGTCGAACGCGTCCGTGACCGCTCCTTCTGAGGCGGAGCGCGCGTTTCGCGCGTATTTCGCAAGCACGCCGGCGCGGTAGCGCGGGCGTCGAGGTCTCAAAGTTTCGCGGCGACGTTCCAGTTCCTGATCTGACACTCGCAGGGTGATCTCTCGGCGCGTGGCATCGATCGAGATGCGATCGCCGTTCCGCACTAGGGCGAGCGGGCCTCCGTCGGCCGCTTCCGGAGTGATGTGCCCGATCACGAATCCGCGCGATCCCCCCGAGAATCGTCCGTCGGTGATCAGGGCCACGCTGTCGCCGAGCCCCCGGCCCATGATGGCGGAGGTCGGGGCGAGCATCTCGCGCATCCCAGGTCCGCCGCGGGGGCCCTCGTAGCGGATCACCACCACGTCGCCGGCGCGGATGGAGCCGTCCAGAATCGCGCGCAGAGCTTTTTCCTCGGAGTCGAACGCGCGCGCGCGTCCCTCGAAAGCGGTGCCCTCCTTGCCGGTGATCTTGGCCACGGCGCCCTCGGGGGCCAGATTTCCGCGCAGGATGACCAAGTGGCCTTCTGGCTTGATCGGGTCGGAGAGTGGGCGAATGATTTTCTGGGTTTTCGGGTAGTCCGGCGCGTCTTCCAGATCCTCGCCCAGCGCGCGTCCGGTGACCGTGCGGCAGTCCCCGTTCAGGAGACCGGCCTCCAGCAGGCGCTTCATCAGGGGACGTATTCCCCCGATTCGCACCAGTTCCGACATCATGTGCCGCCCGGAGGGCCGAAGGTCCGCGAGCACGGGCACCTTGCGTCCCACGCGCGTGAAATCGTCCAGAGAGAGGCGCGCTCTTATGGATCGGGCCATGGCGAGCAGGTGAAGAACGACATTGGTGGAGCCCCCGAGAGCGGTCGCCACGGCGATGGCGTTGAGGAAGGCTGGGCGCGTCATGATGTCTCGGGGGGTGATCCCGAGTTTCAGCAGGTTGACCGCCGTCTCGCCGGCCCGCAGGCAGTCCTCGCGCTTGGCCCGGGAGGTCGCCATTTGCGCCGAACTGCCGGGGAGGCTCATGCCCATGGCCTCGATCGCCGAGGCCATGGTGTTGGCGGTGTACATGCCGCCGCACGAGCCGGCGCCGGGGATGGCGCTGGCCTCGATGGTGGACAGCTCGCGCGCGGAGATCCGGCCTTTGGCCCGCTCGCCCACCGCCTCGAACACCGAGACGATGTCGACGTTTTTCCCGCGGTGGCGGCCTGGGGCGATGGTGCCGCCGTAGACGAACACGGCCGGACGGTTCAGCCGCGCGATCGCCATCAGGCAACCTGGCATGTTCTTGTCGCATCCGCCGATCGCCACGAGCGCGTCGAATCCCTCTCCCGCGGTCACCGCCTCGATGCTGTCGGCGATCAATTCTCGCGAGACCAAGGAGTATTTCATGCCCTCCGTGCCCATGGAGATGCCGTCGGATATGGTGATGGTGTTGAAAGTGAGCGGTTTTCCACCAGCCTGACCGGCGCCGCGCGCCGCCTGGCGCGCTAAGCGGTCGATGTGCATATTGCAGGGAGTGACCTCGCTCCAGGTGGAGGCGATGCCGATCTGGGGCCGACGAAAGTCGTCGTTGTCGAAACCGACGGCGCGCAGCATGGAACGGGCGGGGGCTCGTTCCAGGCCGTCGACGATCACGCGGGAATGTGGGCGTGGCAGGCGAGGCATGCGGATTTCAGGAGGATGGTGTCGTGATGAGATTATAAGAGGGGGAGGGGGAGTTATGCGGCTTTCGCGGCCGGAGCCGCCGCCCGCTGGTGGAGTTCCAGAAGCACGCCTTCCCGCAAGGCTCCCTTGGCGGGTTTCAGGCTGTCGATATCCAGCAACTCGAACAGGGCGTGCAGGATCGCGAGTCCACCCAGAAACACCCGGACTCGATAGCGGTCCAGATGCTGGAAGCGCGAGCCGATATGGATGTTCAGGAGGCTTTCGACCAACCGCTCCACCGCCTCGGCGTCAATGGTCCCGGTATCGTTGACGCCCAGTTCGATCATGGTGTGGCTGATGGCGCGGATGGCTCCAGACGCGCCATGCATCGTCTGGATGCCGGGCAGGTGGATGCGTCCCTTGCCCGCCAGCGTGATGGTCTCGCCCGCGTAGTCGACCGCGGAGCGCCAGTTGGCGGGGCGTAGCCGGGCGGTGTCGAAGAAACGCTCGGTCACGATGGCGCTGCCAAGCTGCCAGCTGATGACGCAACTGGCGCGGTCGCCGCTGCCGAGGATGAATTCGGTGCTGCTTCCGCCGATGTCGAGAATGCAGTGGTCTCGGCCTGACAGCGGGGTCGTCAGCACCACGCCGCGATAAATGTAGTCGCCTTCCTTCTCGCCGCTCAGGACGCGGATCGGATGCCCGAGCGCGCGTTCGCAAGCGTTTTTGAATTCGTCGTCTTTTTGGCGACGGAAGGCATTGGTGGCGACCGCGGAGAAATGGGCGGGGCGTTGTCTTCGGATCACCTTGGACGCTTCCCGCAGGCAGTTGAGGGCGGCGTGCCGGTAGCGTTCCCGTATTTCTCCGTTTTTCTTGAGGCCGGCCCCGAGCGAGACGTATTGCTTGAACTTGTCGAGCACGACGATGCCGCCATTCCCATCCACGCGAGCGTGGATCATGTGGAAACTGTTGGAGCCTAGGTCCAGGACGCTATAAGCGGGGCTCATCGATCTCTCCATGCATGGCCATGAGCGTCTCCTGCGCGCAGAATCTCCGGCGGCCGCGGCCGATGGCGGTCTTGGCGTACGTTCCGTCGGGTTTCAGCTGCCAGCTCTGGCAGTTGTCCCGAAAGTACGTCTCGAACGTCTCTTTCACGACGCGCTTCTGGATCTTTCGGTCCAGGATTGGAAACATGGTTTCCACGCGGTGGTGGATGTTCCGGGTCATCCAGTCGGCGCTCGACAGGTAAATCTCCTCCTTCTCGCCGACGCGGAAGCAAAACGCCCGAGTATGCTCCAGAAACCGCCCGATGATGGAGCGGACGCGTATGTTTTCCGAGAGGCCCTTGACGCCGGGGCGCAGGCGACATTCGCCACGGACCAGCAGATCGATGGCGACCCCGGCCCGGGACGCCTCGTAGAGAGCGTCGATGATCCCGTATTCGGTCAGCGCGTTCATCTTGGCGTAGATGACCGATTTCGCTCCCTCGCGGGCCCGTTCGGCGGCCATCTGGATTTTCGCGATGATTCCTTGTCCCAAGGTCAATGGCGACTGGTACATGAGGGCGAGTTTCGGGGCCCGCCCGAGGCTGGCCACCTGGAGGAAGATCTTGTGCACGTCCTCGCAGAGTTCCTGGTGGGACGTCAGCAGGGCGTAATCGGTATACAGGCGGGTGGTGACCGAATGGTAGTTTCCCGTGCCGAGGTGCGCGTAGCGCCGCAGGCCATCTTCGCCTCGACGCACCACCAGCATCATTTTGGCGTGCGTCTTGTGGCCGACCACGCCATACAGTACTTGCGCGCCAGCCTGTTCCAGCCGTTGGGCCAGTTGGATGTTGGCCTCCTCGTCGAATCGCGCGCTCAGCTCGATGATCACCGTGACCTCCTTTCCAGACCGGGCCGCCGATTCCAGGATCGCGGCCAAATCGGATTCCAGCCCGGTTCGGTAAATGGTCTGCTTGATGGAGACCACCTTTGGGTCCGCGGCGGCCTCGCGCAGGAACCGGATGGTCCACTTGAACGAATCGAATGGGTGGTGCAGCAGGATATCCTGCTGGTCCAGAAGGTCGAACAGCTGGCTTGAGGCCGAAAGATCCCGGAAGACCTTGGGCGTTTTCGAGCGGTAGGGAGGATAGCGAAGGTCCGGGCGGTCGATCAATTCCGGGAAATTCATTAGCCGGTACAAGTTGACGGGCCCGTTGACCGCGTACACGCTGCCGGCGTCCAACTGGTACTGCTCGCGCAGGAATCGGATGATGTCGCTTGGGCAGTCGTTCACGACCTCCAGGCGCACGGCCTCGCCGTACTGGCGCTCGGGCAGCATGCCGGCCAAGACGTCGCGCAGACTCTTCACCTCCTCCTCGTCGTAGAAAAGATTGCTGTCCATGGTGACCCGGAACTGGTGGCAACCCTTGATCTTGAGACCAGGGAACAGGTCCCCGAGATTGTCGTGGATAATTGAGGACAGGAAGACGTAACTGTCGCGCTTGTTACCAATCTCCTCCGGCAGGCGCACGATGCGGGGCAGGGAGCGCGGCGCGGTGACGACGGCGTATTCCGCGTCACGGCCATACGCGTCCTTGCCGGCGAGCTTGACCATGAAGTTGAGGCTCTTGTTCTGCACGCGGGGGAACGGGTGTCGGCTGTCAAGGCCCAGCGGAGAGAGGATGGGCAGGATCTCGCGGCGAAAATACTGCCGAATCCACTGCCGTTGCGCCTTGTTCCACTCGTGCCTGCGCAGGAAATAGATGTCGCGTGTTCTCAGCGCGGTCAGCACGCTTTTCTGCAACAGACGGTACTGAATATCGACGATCAAGTGCGCCTGTCTGGATATCTCCGCGAGTATTTCCTGAGCGGTCAGACCCTCGCCGCTGTGCGTTTCAGTGCCGTACTTGACCAGCTGGCGCAAGGCGGCGACCCGAACCTCGAAAAACTCGTCTAAGTTGCGGCTGGCGATGCACAGGAAGCGCAGACGCTCCAGCACCGGAGTTCTTTTGTCCGCGCCCTGCATGACAACCCGCAGGTTGAACTGCAACTGCGAGATCTCGCGGCAGTTGTAGCGATGGATCAGGTCTTTCTTGCTAGGCATGCCGCGTGCGAGAGCGAGAAGTCAGTATTCTGCCCAAATGTGACGATGGTATGAAATTCCGTGGGGATTCCGGGTAGGGTGAAGTGGGTATCCGTATCGAAAGCGGAGGAGCGTGGTGGGTCCGGATCGGATCGACACGACTTCAATACCTTCGGGAGACCGAGAACTCGACCACGCCGTCCAGCGCGTCACGCCATTCCGAGGGCTCCAGACCGTGCAGGCGCTCCCGCGCGCGTCGCGCGAACTCCCGCGCTCGTTCCCAAGCATGTCCGATCGCTCCAGAGCGGCGCATGATCGCGCATACGTCTCCAATGCGCTCGCGCTGTCCAGATCGGATCGCATGGCGAAGGAACTGCCGGTCTTCCTCTGGAGCTTCGCGCAAGGCATAGATGTACGGTAGGGTCAGACGGCCACCGGCGAGGTCGTCGCCGACGCTTTTGTTCGCTTCCGGGTTGTCTTCCAGATAGTCGATTCCATCGTCCGCGATCTGGAAGGCCGCGCCGAGCAACCGGCCAAAGTCGGCCAATTCCCGGACGCGCTCGCCATCCGCTCCCTCAATCCGCGCGGAAGCCTCGCAGGACGCCTGAAACAGCTTGGCCGTCTTGCCCTCGATGATGGTCAGGTATCGCGCCTCGTCCATTTCCGTCTGTCCGGCATGCATCAGCTCCAGCAATTCGCCTTCCACGATCGCGCTGGACGCGTCGGCCAAGATCCGGGTGACCTCGGGGCGGTTGATGTCGGCGATCATGCCGAAAGCTCGGGAATAGAAGAAATCGCCACCGAGCACGCTGGCCTCATTGCCCCAGACCTTATTCGCGGTCGCTCGGCCGCGGCGGATCTCCGAATCGTCGACCACGTCGTCGTGCAGCAGGGTGGCGGTATGGATGAGCTCGATCACCGCGGCTAGCCTGAAGGACTCGTCTGGATGGCGCAACCCTCCCAACGCGCGCCCGCAAAGGAGCGCCAGGACGGCTCTTAGGCGTTTTCCGCCTCCCTCGATGATGTAGCGAGCGACTTGGTCCGCCAAGCTTACCTCCGAGCGAGACCGCTCGCGCAACAGGGAGTCGACCGCGTCGAGGTCATCGGCGATCATCAAGCGGATTTGGTCCAAGGTCATGCGGGGTAAGGATGTCCGATCCCAGCCTGCGCGAAGCGGGAAAGATGGGATGTCATGGTGACGCGGCGATTATATGATACGGGCAGGCAGGCGAGCTTTTTCGGGTTCCGTTTCCCATGCTCCGGGGATCGGTGGATTTCGGTTTCCACGGTCTCTTGGGCGGAGTCTTGGGGCGCATGGTCATCATGGTTCTCGGCGGGATTGGGATTTCGAAGGGATACCATTTCTAATCCCATTGACGCTGCTGGCGGCGTCGCTGTCGGCGCTGTCGCTGTCGGCGCGGGCGGAGACGATCAACCTGTACGGGTGGCAGAACCACTCGTGGGAGTTCGTGGACATCGACGGCGGGCGCAGCTTCGACCGCATCCAGTCGAACGCCGGGAACATCGGCTTCTCGGCCAGCGTGGACACCGGCATGAGCGACATAAAGGTGAACCTGCAGTGCGAGCAGTTCACCTACTACAACCACTTCGCCGGCGGCACCGGCTGGTGCAACCGCAACTCCAAGATCGGGCTGGCGCACCCGATGGCCGGCGAGATCATGTTCGCCACCTGGCTGCTGCCGTACAACGAGGGCGTGGCCCAGTGGGTGGACCCGTTCTACGACGCCGGGGCCGACTCGCACACCAGCATCATGGGCTCGGTCGGGGCCAACACCATCTTCTACAACACCGGCGACTTCGACCAGCAGGCGTCGGCGTCGGGGCCGGCGACCGGCTTCTCCGGGGCGGAGTTCAACTACGCCGGGGCCGGCTACGACACCGGCTTCAACCGGCGCCAGGAGAACATCATCCAGTACTGGTCGCCGAACTGGAACGGCTTCGTGTTCCGCTTCGCCTGGACGGCCGGCAACCGCGACGAGACGATGGCGCCGACCGGCGGCGGGAAGATCGACCCGGTGATCCGCTCGAGCAGCCTGGCGTACACGAACGGCCCGCTGTGGCTGGCGGCGACCTGGCAGGACCACGAGGACTGGACGGCGGTCTCGGTCGGGGAGATGGAGAGCTCGGACGCGGAGAGCTTCCGTCTGGCCGGGCGCTACATCATGGACCTGGGCGATGGTATGAGCGTGCAGCTGTCGGCCATGTGGGAGACTTTGGAGTACGAGTTCCACGGCGTGACCACGGTCGAGAAGGCGATGGCGGCGTTCGGCTACGGGAACTTCGCGTCCTCCTACGCCGAGCCGATCTACGCCATGGATGCGGCCACCAAGAAGGTGGACGAGACGGTCATGGACCCCACCCAGGCCGAGATCGACGCGCAGATGACCCGCGGGCTCGCCATCCAGCTGCTCACGGATGACCGGGGACACGAGATAAGGGACAATAATGCAAACAATTACATAGCTACCGCTCTAGGCCAGACAATAGTAACTACGGCCGCTCCCAACAAGCCCGCCGAGTGGACGTTCGGAGAAATAGATCCCAGCGTTGCCCTACCAACGACTACGGTCATAGGGGAGTACCGGCAGTATCTTAGTACCGTCGTCAGTAAGAACGCGCATCAAACTTCGGCTCTCATCTACACCGTGGATCCCGTGAAGCATCGCCAGTCGCAGCCGTTCTGGACCACCCGGCTGACCTCCACCGAGCTCACGGTCCTGAAGCTGGGTCTCGCGACGAGCGCGATCGCCTCATCCGGGGCGACTCAGAAAGTGTTTGGCGACCCTGCGCTGTACACGGCGATCATGAACGCGGCGAAGAAAAATGCCAAAACGAAAAAGCAGATGGACAAGGAGGCGGAGATGAAGAAGGTGGAGGACGCCCGGATGGCCAAGAGCATGGGCTCGAACGTGAAGATCGAGCGGGACGCCTGGATGGTGTCGGGCAAGATCAAGTTCGGCGGCCCGCTGGACTTCCGCTTCTCCTACATGGACGCCGACGACCTGGAGCTGTCATGCAACTACTGCATGGGAGACTGGGACGAGACGGCGGCGGACGCCTGGAACGTCGGGGTGTTCTACACGATGCCGGCGGGAACCGAGTTGCGGCTGACGTACTCGGAAGTCAACAACGACGACAACGGGACCTACGGGCAGGGCATCTCGGGGACCGGCCTGGGGACGGCTGGCGCGGAGATCGAGATGTTCGCGCTGGGGATCGTGCACTGGTTCGACTGACCCGTTGGGTCACTCACGGCAATGAGCGGGCGCCTTCGGGCGCCCGCTTTCTTATGGGCTCAGGAATTCCTGGCCGGTCTGCCGCGAAGGCTACGAGGTGAGTCCGTGTTGATGACCATTGCAAGATCGAGACAGACCCGCTTCGGGCGGTCGCGCGGGCGCTTGGAGTGATGCCACGGAAGCTGTGCGGGAAATTCCGGTTTCAGGCTTTCGTCAAAGATCGGAAACTCGATAGTTCCAAGGATCGATAGGCTGACCCCTGTTCGTCGCCGCGCGGGAAGTCTGCTTGATCAAGGACGACGGACCTCTCACTCCCTTTCCTCCTCGAGACGCGCGCCGATCCACGCCCTCCGATTTCTCACCGCGTCTCTTAGATCCAAGCGATATCAAGAATTCTCGGTCCACCGCACCACCTTGTGGTGGATCGGGTCATCCCAATCCGGTCTGCCGCGAGCGGATCGCCTTCCGAGCGCGTGGCGGGCGCGTCGGAACCAGGCCTCGCGCCGCCGGCGCTGGCCCGACTCCCGGTCTGGCCGCGAAGCGCCGGGCCCAAAGAAAGCGGGCGCCCGAAGGCGCCCGCTCGTTGTCGTGAATGACGAAGGGTCAGTCGAACCAGTGCACGATCCCCAGCGCGAACATCTCGATCTCCGCGCCAGCCGTCCCCAGCCCAGTTCCCGAGATGCCCTGCCCGTAGGTCCCGTTGTCGTCGTTGTTGACTTCCGAATACGTCAGCCGCAGCTCGGTTCCCGCCGGCATCGTGTAGAACACCCCCACGTTCCAGGCGTCCGCCGCCGTCTCGTCCCAGTCTCCCATGCAGTAGTTGCATGACAGCTCCAGGTCGTCGGCGTCCATGTAGGAGAAGCGGAAGTCCAGCGGGCCGCCGAACTTGATCTTGCCCGACACCATCCAGGCGTCCCGCTCGATCTTGACATTGGAGCCCATGCTCTTCTTCATCCGCGCGTCCTCCACGGCCTTCATCTCCGCCTCCTTGTCCGTCTTCTTCATTTTCTTGGCCTCAGCCGTCGCGTGCTTCACGATGTTGTCGTAGAGCCATTTGTCGCCAACCACCGCACCGGTATCCGCTCCTGAGACAACTTTATCGGGTAGCTTCAGAGCCGTGAGCTCCGTGGAGGTCAACCGGGTGGTGTAGAACGACTGCTTGCGCAACACCTCTTTAAAATTTCCCGTTCGAACAGCGGTTTTGGCAGTATCAGTGGTGAGGAATGCCTCATACTCGCCATGAACTGTGGTGGTGCTAACCATTGTACGGTCGGTTATAGCCGTCCAGCCGGTCAGCTCCCCTTGCGCGTTCGTGATCAGCGTATTGTATAAAGCCATAGTTACAGTGTTTTGTAAGATCGAACCGCCGAAAATCCTTGCAGTTGCTACGTTATGAGCGACAGGCCGCAGGATCCCTTTCTCATCCGTGAGGAACTCGAGCGCCGCCCCGCGGGTCATCTGCGCGTCGATCTCGGCCTGGGTGGGGTCCATGACCGTCTCGTCCACCTTCTTGGTGGCCGCATCCATGGCGTAGATCGGCTCGGCGTAGGAGGACGCGAAGTTCCCGTAGCCGAACGCCGCCATCGCCTTCTCGACCGTGGTCACGCCGTGGAACTCGTACTCCAAAGTCTCCCACATGGCCGACAGCTGCACGCTCATACCATCGCCCAGGTCCATGATGTAGCGCCCGGCCAGACGGAAGCTCTCCGCGTCCGAGCTCTCCATCTCCCCGACCGAGACCGCCGTCCAGTCCTCGTGGTCCTGCCAGGTCGCCGCCAGCCACAGCGGGCCGTTCGTGTACGCCAGGCTGCTCGAGCGGATCACCGGGTCGATCTTCCCGCCGCCGGTCGGCGCCATCGTCTCGTCGCGGTTGCCGGCCGTCCAGGCGAAGCGGAACACGAAGCCGTTCCAGTTCGGCGACCAGTACTGGATGATGTTCTCCTGGCGCCGGTTGAAGCCGGTGTCGTAGCCGGCCCCGGCGTAGTTGAACTCCGCCCCGGAGAAGCCGGTCGCCGGCCCCGACGCCGACGCCTGCTGGTCGAAGTCGCCGGTGTTGTAGAAGATGGTGTTGGCCCCGACCGAGCCCATGATGCTGGTGTGCGAGTCGGCCCCGGCGTCGTAGAACGGGTCCACCCACTGGGCCACGCCCTCGTTGTACGGCAGCAGCCAGGTGGCGAACATGATCTCGCCGGCCATCGGGTGCGCCAGCCCGATCTTGGAGTTGCGGTTGCACCAGCCGGTGCCGCCGGCGAAGTGGTTGTAGTAGGTGAACTGCTCGCACTGCAGGTTCACCTTTATGTCGCTCATGCCGGTGTCCACGCTGGCCGAGAAGCCGATGTTCCCGGCGTTCGACTGGATGCGGTCGAAGCTGCGCCCGCCGTCGATGTCCACGAACTCCCACGAGTGGTTCTGCCACCCGTACAGGTTGATCGTCTCCGCCCGCGCCGACAGCGACAGCGCCGACAGCGACGCCGCCAGCAGCGTCAATGGGATTAGAAATGGTTTTTTCATTTTTTGACTCCTGAAAGTTAATTGGCCTACGAGATTGGGATTAACCTGATTTGGAGAATCC
The DNA here is from genome assembly GCA_965116025.1 of uncultured candidatus Poriferisulfidus sp. Taxonomy (GTDB): domain Bacteria; phylum Pseudomonadota; class Gammaproteobacteria; order Poriferisulfidales; family Poriferisulfidaceae; genus Poriferisulfidus. The sequence continues at coordinate 259,257 of OZ220480.1, read as the reverse complement.
AGCTATTCATCCCGTTTCCGTGGGCGGAATTATGGCACAGAAAAAAGAAAATGCAATATGTAGTAGTTCGATGGCCTGTCCTACCCAATATATCGTGGTATCTATGAATTCTCGCTCTGCTCACCAACCTGTGCCTGCTGACTTCCCGCAAGGGAGCGATATGAGATGGTTCGCGCGCGATGCCCGCCAATCCACCACAAAAGGCACAAAGGAAAAAATGAATGTCGAGGGCGCGGCGCACCTCGCTGGCACAGCTTCCCAACTTGTTCAGAACTCTGATACCGTCCCCCGAAATCGGTACGAACCACGCATATCAGGCAATCCGTTTTCGAATCGATGACCCGACCAACGCGCTATGGAGCGAGGCACTGAGGTTGCTGGGCGTGAGGCCGAATGCTGTATCAGACCCCTAGCCCGTTTTCGTGGAAATTCCTGATGGCTTCGCGGCCGTCCGCGCCTCCATCCGCTGTTAATTCAGGTTGACAGTTCGCATCGTCGCTCCCACAATGGGCGCGTACTCAGCATGGATTCAGTATGACTCAAGCGCGCACATTGAAACCGGAAGAATATACGGTTGAAAGAGAGCCCTACTACGAGCCGATCAAATCGGAAGTGGAAATTTTTGAGGCAGCTTGGAAGAATCAGTTACCAATCCTCCTCAAAGGTCCGACCGGTTGCGGGAAAACCCGTTTCATGGAATACATGGCATGGCGACTCAAGCGGCCATTGATCACGGTGTCATGCCATGACGACCTGACATCTTCCGACTTGGTGGGACGCTACCTAATCGCCGGAGGCGAGACGGTATGGGTGGACGGTCCTTTGTCTCGAGCCGTGCGCTCGGGAAGCATTTGCTATCTTGACGAAGTGGTGGAGGCGCGCAAGGACACCACGGTCGTGATCCACCCCCTGTGCGATGACCGACGCGTCTTGCCTATGGAAAAGCATGGGGAGTTATTGGAGGCCCCCGAGGAATTCTGCATGGCGATCTCCTATAATCCCGGCTATCAAAGCGTCCTCAAAGATCTCAAACAAAGCACTAGACAGCGTTTCGTGGCTCTTGAATTCGACTATCCCCGAGCGGAAATCGAGTCAAAGATCGTCATCCGGGAGACATCGGTGGATCCCGAAACGGCGCGGCATCTCGTCAAATTCGCTGAAATGACCCGCAACCTGAAAGGAAACGGCCTAGATGAAGGGGCCAGCACTCGATTGTTGGTTCACGCGGGGAAACTGATCCATTCGGGAGTGGATCCGGCGATCGCTTGCGCGAGCGCGGTGTCCCAAGCGCTGACAGATGACCCGGAGATGCTTCAGGCCATCAACGAGCTGGGGTCGTCAGTGTTCTAATGATGGCGCCAACGTCAGCGTGGTTACCGCCGGTCCTGGCAGGAATGGGCTGGGCTTCCCTTCCAGCCAATCCATATGGCCCGCATTGTAGAACGGGGACAGAGGATGCCCCGACTGTCCAGTTGGCATGTTCATGATGGCCCTCTCCTCCCGGCCGGGGGAGACGACCGTGCGATGCGATGCGCCGAACGCTCGATGCTCAACGCGAGGAAGGTTGAGATCGCCAGATAAAGGGGATGGTGGCGCGTCCAGAAAGCCACTCAAAAACGGCAGAATATGGGACAGAGGGTGGCGTATTCGAGCATAGTTGTGCGCCCCCCAAGTCGCGTCGGCCATATCCTCACGCCCGTCTTTCGTCATGCCCTTGATCGTTAATTCGAGCGCCAAAGCCAAAAACTCATCCCAAGTCCGCATGCCTTTGGGCAGGAAATTCTGCGCTTCGCTATCCAAGATGCGGGTCAGGGGGCCATCCAGCTGCCATCGGATGTGCCGGACATGACGATCCGGAGCCATGCTTAGCCGGGTCTGAAGCGCCAGTAGGAAGAGTTCGTGGGAGCGCTTTCGAAAGTTGCGCATGATTCGGTAGCCGACGCTGTCAGCATCGCTTCGCCCGTTCCATTTTTCCAGCCATTCGCGAATGCGGTGGCGCTTCACCAAAGGGGTGACGCTGGGCTGGTTCATCGCGCGCTCGATCCTGGGATACCACTCATCCAAATATTCCGCCCGGTTGTCACGTTGTATAGCCAGCAAGTCGGATTCGCGAAACGTTTCTTGCTCTCTCAGACGGTTTCGAATCTGCCGAGCTCGCATCCCGGATGTGTAGCGGCCATCTCCCAGAACGGCGAATCGCTCGCCACCGACATGACGACTGTTCGCTGACCAGAGGCGTTGGCCGGGAGGATTGATCTCCACAGGGTATTCGCCGAGCGACAGCCACTGAGGAGGAAGGCTCGGCACGGTGCTCCCGATCGGGATTCGGCCACTATAACCATCGCGCTTGGGCAAGATGCCGGCGATAGTCCAAGCGATATTTCCTTTATGGTCCGCCATCACCACGTTTTGCCCTGGAATCGCGGATTTCTGAAACAAAGGAATAGCGGAACGCGCGTCTTCGGACGTTTCAATCTGGCTGAAATTGATGTGGTCTCCCGTCAACCAATACGAGGCCCAGCGCAGCGCATGCTTCCGGTTTTCGGATGTTTCGCTGACGACGGGCCCCCAAGGAGAAACTTCATAAGCGAATTTCTCGTCCATACCAAAGCGGACTTCCAACGTTTCCTTGATCGTGGTTAACGAGGCATCTCCGGGACTAAGCTCGATCAAGTCTTGACTATCGACGTTGCTATTGGTGAAGCCCCAAGCGATTCGTCCGTTGCTTCCAGCGATCAGCCAAGGCAGCCCCGGGAGGGTAAGGCCACTGACCATGTGACTCGTTCCATCTTCTTTCCATTGCCAATGCATCCGATACCAAATGTTCGGCACCAGCAATACCAGATGCATATCGTTGGCCAATAAAGCGCTGTCGTGAGAGCTCAGGTCGCCACTAACAGCGAAAGCGTTGCTTCCGGGGGTTTCCCACGACATTCGTACATTCTTGATATTTTCTGGATTCAAGGGGGTTGATCTCAGGTCAATCTCATGCGCTTCGGGCACTCGTGGGAGATATAGTGGAATCGGAGTGTCATCCAAAGGAGCGTCGTGGTGGGTGCCTACCGGCACTAGGAAGTCCGTGACATCCGCCCCGAAAACCTCGTGGAGGACTCCCACCACGGAATCGTATTTCCAGCGCCCGCCTTGGAGAACCAAATGCATGGCGAAGAGCGACAGAATGCTGTCTTCCGGTTTCCATGGATCGGGTCGGGTCAGAAACAAGACATAGGGAAAAGGCCAAACGGGAAGCGCTTCCAGACCCTGGTTGACTCCTTCCGCGTAGGCCCGCAGGATGGCGTGCTCCTTTTCGGATAAGCCGGTGACGATTTTCCGCGCCTTTTCTCGAAAACGGTGCGGTCGATTTTCTCGATCCTGTCCTAATCCAAAGGTTCCCAGCAAAGCGGCTATCTCGCCCGCCGCGAACCGACGACGTAAATCCATGGAAAGAAAGCGCTCCTGCGCATGGATGAAGCCCGCGGCCCGAGCGATGTCTTCCCGCGATCTAGCCTGTATCTTGGTATGCCCGATGATGTCTCGGGAAACGGCGACCGGGTGGTCCAGACCAATGAGATTCTCAAATCCAGAAACTTGCGGGCGGCTGAGAAAAAGCGCGGCGAGCGTCGAAGCCAAAACGATGATGATGCAGGCCAGCGTGATCCATAATGCTCGGCGCATCCATTTTCGGTTTTCCATTCAGGATGTCCGGGGTACTTTGGTCTCTTCCTTGTTCGTATCCAGAACCTTCGAGAAATTAAGGACGGATCCGACCGTTTTGCGGGCAAGACCGTGGTTTTCACCAGAGATCAACTCGGCTTTGACAATAGCGACCATACGGAGATCGATGGATTGTCGCTCATCTTGTTTTTAAGTCCGCTGCCTCGCCAGATTAAGCACGATCATGGTGATCGCGCGTCTTCACTTGCTCTAGTCATTTGTTCAGGAATCCCCGCACTGTCCGGTGGGCACTCCAGCTCGCGACGTTGACGATCTGGTAAAGCCGTCTGGCTCGAAGCACTACTTTCCGCCAATCAGCGTGAAGATGATCCCGACAATGGTTCCGAAAATACCAACGATCACCCCGAAACCAATCAGGATGCGCCACAGCATAGTGGAAAGACGATCCTGCATAGCGGAAAACTGACCCTGCATGGCCGAAAATTGATCATGCATGGCGGAAAATTGATCTCGCATTTCTTTGCGCAGGCCGCCAATCTCGCTATGCATCTCCTTGCGCAGGCCGCCAATCTCTCTATGCATCTCCTGGCGCAGGTCGCCAATCTCTCTATGCATCTCCTGGCGCAGGCCGTCAATCTCTCTATGCAACTCGCCTCGGAACTCGTCGCGCAAGGTGTTAATCGCGTTACGGAACTCGTTGCGAAGCTCAAGTCCCAATTTCACGATCTCGGCTTTCAGATCTTTCCGCGTCGAGAGCAAATCGTCTCTCGTGACGAGCTCCGCTTGGGAGTCTTGGATGGTCTCGACGATGGTCATGGCCTGATTCTCCGAGAAGCCCCCGTTCGTCAGCTTCTTCTGCCCCTTTATCGTATCAAACGCGGGCGGCCGCTGGGAAGCCTCTTGAGCGTGGGCTTGAGTCATAAAAATTTTCTTCCCGAATAAAAATCAAACGTTTTTTAAGGAAGGTCACAAGGATGTCAGTAATCCATCTGGTCAAGTTTGATAATCATAACACGACACCAAAACAGGCGAAGCTAAAAACTTTTTTGCGACCGCGCTACCTTCCCGGCAGGCTTACTTGCACCGAATAAAGTTTAATTTATTTCAGATATTTTAGTCGTTGCTGAAATATTCCTAACTGCCTGATTCACTTGACATAGAATCCGTTTTCGGGTATGCCGCATCGCAAGTTTTCCCGCGCTCGAGCGCCGATTCCTTGCGAAACATGAAACCGAAAAAGCCCGATAATCACGCCGACCTGTTCCGCGCCCGCCTGTCCCAGATGCTGGACCCGAAGGAGCCCTTGCCGCTTCTGGGCGAGAAGATCGACTGGGAGGAGATGGAGGAGGAGCTCGGCGGCCTGCACACGCCCGGACCGGGACAGCTGCCGTTGCCGACCCGGCTGATGGCGGGTCTCCACTTTCTGAAGCGCGCGCATGAGCGACGAGCGGGTGGTCTGGATCTGGCGGCAGAACCCGTACTGGCAGGCGTTCTGCGGTTATGAGCGCATGCAGATGAAGGCGCCTCTGCACTCGAGCGGCATGACGTGCTGGCGAGAGCGGGTGGGGGAGCGTCTGGACTGCTTGCTGACGCGGACGATCCGGGTGGCGCGGCGGGAAGGGTTCATGGGCGCGCGAGCTGGAGCGGGTGAACGTGGACACGACGGTGCAGGAGAAGGCGGTGGCGTTCCCGACCGACGCGCGGCTGTATCACAAGGCGCGGGCGGCGCTGGTTCGGGAGGCGTGGAAGCGCGGCGTGGCTCTGCGGCAGAGCTACCAGCGGGTCGGGAAGAAGGCGCTGATCCTGTGCGGGCGTTACGGGTACGTGCGCCAGAAGCGCACCTTGAAGACGATGCTCGGGCGGGTGGCGCGGGACATTCGGCGGAAGGTTCCGAGCCCGGACGCGGCGCTGGAGACGCTACTGGAGCGATCCGAGCACCTGCTGAAACAGAAGCGCGAGGACAAGGGCAAGCTGTACAGCGTGCATGCGCCGGAGGTGGAGCGCGTCGCCAAGGGCAGGCCGCATCGGCGTTACGAGTTCGGGTGCAAGGTCTCGTTCGCGACGACCTCGAAGGGGAACTGGCTGGTGTCGGCGATGAGCCTGGCGGGGAACCCGTATGACGGGCGCACGCTGGCCGCCGCGCTGGAGCGGATCGAGCGGCTGGCGGGCCAGCGGCCGAAGCGGGTCTACTGCGACCAGGGGTATCGGGGGCACGGGGTGTCGGGAGAGACGCGGGCGCATGTGGTGGGGAAGATCCCGAAGACGGCGACGCGAATGGCGCGGAAGTGGATGAAGCGGCGGGCGGTGATCGAGCCGACCATCGGCCATCTGAAATCGGATCACCGGCTGCATCGGAATCGGCTGAAAGGCCGCTCCGGCGACCGCGCCAACGCGGTTCTGGCGGCGGCCGGGCACGACTTCGCCAAGCTTCTGGCCGGGTTTTCCCGCGCCTGGAGAAAATTCCGGGAATTTCTCCTCCGAGGCCGGATCCTCAGCTTTTCGAGGCGATTTTCTCTCCGTCCCGCATGACCGGAGGCGGATACTTCAGCAACGACTATGTACAATGTCAGAGTGATAATGGCACGAGGGCCAACTGATAATGAGCGCACCAACAGATTCCGTGTTGAAACGCCATCACGAACAAATGATCAGCCGAAGCGGTTCAGGCGGTTCTTCCACCGCGGCCAGCGACAGTGGTTCGTGTAGCGATTCCCAAAGCCAAAGCGAGGGGCAACAAAGCCAGAACAGTGGGTTCTGCGCTTGGCTGAAAAAGCTGTTTTGCGGTTAGAGCCAAGCCGAGGAAAGCACCTGTGGGCGAGCGATCCGCCTAGTCGGTGGGCCGCTCGTCAGTCTTCTATCTCGTAGTCGTCGGCGACCGCGCCATCGCTTACGTCGAACCGGCGCTGATCCAAATAGGCGTTGCGCACCAGCGCGTACTCATCCTCGGTAATGCCTTCAACGGCCTCCTCCGTATCCAGAAGGTCAGCCCGATAATCCACGACTTGAACCCCAAAGGCGACGGCTCTGACTTCGCTGTCATCCGCCCAAGTGAAGGGATTGGTGGCGATATCGACAGGTGTGGCGATGGCGTCGCGCACCGTGCTTGGGCCAAGAAATGGCAACACGAAATAAGGACCAGGCTCGATCCCTCCAGCACCAAGAGTCTGACCGAAGTCCTCTTTGGATTTGTGAATTCCAACCTCGGTAGCGACATCAATGAACCCAAGCAATCCGACCGTAGTGTTGATCAGCAACCGCGCGAGAGAAGTGGCTCCCTTGTCCGGCTTGCCCTGCAGGAAATTATTGAGCGAATTTCGGATCTCTCCGAGGTTGGAGAAAAAATTGGTGATGCCTTGGTCGACCGCTTCCGGGGTCAGCGCGTCGTAGGCTTGCGCGGCCGGTTTCAAGAGCATCGAGTCGACTCCCTTGTTGAAGCCGTATATCGCGCGATTGTATCCTTCCCAAGGATCACGCGGATCGTTGGGGGCGAGATCGTCAGCTAGCGCGGGAACAGAGAGCGTCAACAGGCAAGCCAATGACAGGGCGGAAGAACGGAGTTGACGATGCATGGATTTCCGGGGCATGAACGTTGCTAGGCTACTATATACCATCCACAGGTCGGCAGGATTCCAGTCTCAGGCCGGACAGCCGGATAAATCCCGTGGCGTCAGTGTGATCGAACCGGCCTTGGTCGTCCTCAAAAGTCGCCTGGGTTGGGTCATACCGGCTGTTGGGGGACTGCCTGCCTTCCACAGTGACCGAGCCTTTGTACAGGCGCATTCTGGCCTCTCCGCGAACATCTTGTCGGGAATAATCGATCATCCGTTGCATGGCTTCGCGCTCTGGACTGAACCAGTAGCCGTTGTAGACCATCGTCGCGTACCGTGACATTAGCGATTCCTTGAGGTGCGCGACCTCGCGATCCAGAGTCAGCGATTCCACTGCCCGGCGCGCGGCCATCAGCACAGTACCGCCGGGAGTCTCGTAGCACCCACGTGACTTGAGGCCCAGATATCTGTTCTCAACCATGTCGACCCGGCCGATGCCATGGCGCGCGGCAACCGCGTTAACCGCCTTCATCAACGCGGCTGGCTCCAATTCTTCCCCATCCACGGCGACGGGGTCTCCCTCCTCGAACGAGATACGCAATATCTGGGGCTCGTCCGGAGCTTCCCGAGGGTCCGTGGTCCAACGCCACATATCGACGGGTGGGGCGGCATTCGGATCTTCCAGAACCCCTCCCTCGTAAGAGATGTGCAACAGATTGGCATCCATTGAGTAGGGGCTCCCACCATCTGGATTTCGTTCGACCTCAATGCCATTTCGTCCCGCGTACGCGAGCAAGTCGGCCCGGGACCTCAGATCCCATTCTCGCCATGGAGCGATAATGCCCAAGTTCGGATTCAGCGCGCGGATAGCCAGTTCGAAACGCACCTGATCGTTTCCTTTCCCGGTCGCGCCATGCGCGACCGCGTCGGCTCCTGTCTCGCGCGCGGCCCGCGCCATTCCCGCCGCGATGAGCGGCCGGGCGATCGCGGTGCCAAGAAGATACTGTCCCTCATACAAAGGGTTGGCCCGCAACATCGGAAAAATATAGTCCCGCGCGAACGTCTCGCGCAGGTCCTCAATCCTTATATTTTGGATGCCCAACGCTCGCGCCCGTTGCCGGGCTGGTTCGAGATTCTCTTGCTGGCCCAAATCGGCAGTGTACGTTACGACTTCGCATTCGTAGCGTTCCTGCAACCATTTCAGGATGATCGATGTGTCTAAACCTCCCGAATACGCTAACACGACCTTGCGGTATTTCGACATGATGGAGAGACTTGGCGAAGCGCCGGTGAAAGCGGGTTGATATTATAAGGGGGAGACCTGAGTGCAGGGGAATGGAAATGACAGGGATTAGTCTAGAAAACCGATTTCGCGGTTTCCTGCCGGTCGCGGTGGACGTGGAAACCGGTGGGCTGGTTCCAGAAACCGACGCGTTGTTGGAAGTCTCGGCGGTATTGTTGCGCATGGACGCCGACGGTTATCTGTTCCCCGAGAGTCCCATTTCCCTCGCGGTCCATCCGTTCGAAGGAGCTCGGACCGATCCGGCCTCACTGCAGTTGATTGGCATTGATCCGCATGATCCTGAACGCGAGGCGATATCTGAGAAAAAGGCTCTGGAAACCATTTTCAAGGCGATCCGGAAAGCGGTTCGAGAGCATCACTGTCAGCGAGCGGTTTTGCTTGGGCACAACGCGGCGTTCGATCTAGCGGTTATCAATGCCGCTTGTGAGCGTTGCCGAATCAAGAGAAATCCGTTTCACCCGTTCAGTACACTGGATACGGTCAGCTTGGGGGCGGTAGCGTTTGGACAAACGGTGCTATCGAGGATCGCGGAACGAGCGGGACTTGGCTGGGACGAGAGCCAGGCGCACAGCGCCAACTATGACGCCGCCATGACGGCGCGAGTGTTCTGCATGATCGTCAACTATTGGCGAGACCAATACCAGAACGCGGCCCGCGCGGGACATCCCGCGCAGGATCAGAGAGAACCTTCGAGCTGATTAAGCACTCGCGCGCGCCTTCCGCACCATTTCCTGAAGATCTCCTTTCTGGTGCAATTCCATGGCGATATCGCAACCGCCAATCAGTTCGCCACCGATATACAACTGGGGAAAAGTCGGCCAATCGGCGAATTTCGGCAGATCCTGAAAAACTTCTTGATCCATCAGGACGTTTACGTAAGCGAACTCCTCGCCACACTCCATCAGGGCCTGCGCGACGCGACTGGAGAAACCGCATTGCGGCATCTGGGGCGTACCTTTCATATACAGGATAACAGGATTTCCGGTAACCTGTTCCCGGATCCGACCCAACGCGCTCATTTCGGGCATCGCTTATTCTCCGGTCGTGGGATTGATCACCGCCCGCACTTCAGAGATACGATTGGCTGGAAATCCACCTTTTTTGGCATGTTCACGGACCGCGTCCTCATTGGGAGCGATATAAGTGCAGTAGACCTTATCGTCCGTCACATAACTCTCGACCCATTGGATCTGTGGTCCCATAGAATTTAAGATGCTGCAGGATTTTTGGGAAATGTCATGCAGGTCTTCGGCTGACAAGTTCCCTGCACCGGGAATTTCGCGTTCAATAATGTATTTAGGCATGATTTTGACCAGTCAGTTTATTCGGAAACCCGTCTAACGGGAAACTCTAGACTAATTTTGCCACAACTGGGATTCAAAAACCATTTCTAATCCCATTGACGCTGCTGGCGGCGTCGCTGTCGGCGCTGTCGCTGTCGGCGCGGGCGGAGACGATCAACCTGTACGGGTGGCAGAACCACTCGTGGGAGTTCGTGGACATCGACGGCGGGCGCAGCTTCGACCGCATTCAGTCGAACGCCGGGAACATCGGCTTCTCGGCCAGCGTGGACACCGGCATGAGCGACATAAAGGTGAACCTGCAGTGCGAGCAGTTCACCTACTACAACCACTTCGCCGGCGGCACCGGCTGGTGCAACCGCAACTCCAAGATCGGGCTGGCGCATCCGATGGCCGGCGAGATCATGTTCGCCACCTGGCTGCTGCCGTACAACGAGGGCGTGGCCCAATGGGTGGACCCGTTCTACGACGCCGGGGCCGACTCGCACACCAGCATCATGGGCTCGGTCGGGGCCAACACCATCTTCTACAACACCGGCGACTTCGACCAGCAGGCGTCGGCGTCCAATCCTGGCACTGGCTTCTCCGGCAACGAGTTCAACTACGCCGGGGGCGGCTACGACACCGGCTTCAACCGGCGCCAGGAGAACATCATCCAGTACTGGTCGCCGAACTGGAACGGCTTCGTGTTCCGCTTCGCCTGGACGGCCGGCAATCGCGACGAGACCCACGCGCTCAAGGACGCCAAAGGTAATTACGCGGCCGGCCCCAAGATCGACCCGGTGATCCGCTCGAGCAGCCTGGCGTACACGAACGGCCCGCTGTGGCTGGCGGCGACCTGGCAGGACCACGAGGACTGGACGGCGGTCTCGGTCGGGGAGATGGAGAGCTCGGACGCGGAGAGCTTCCGTCTGGCCGGGCGCTACATCATGGACCTGGGCGACGGCATGAGCGTTCAATTGTCGGCCATGTGGGAGACTTTGGAGTACGAGTTCCACGGCGTGACCACGGTCGAGAAGGCGATGGCGGCGTTCGGCTACGGGAACTTCGCGTCCTCCTACGCCGAGCCGATCTACGCCATGGACGAGACCACCAAGAAGGTGGACCCGATGGGGGAGGTGGCGGCCCCCACCCAGGCCGAGATCGACGCGCAGAAGACCCGTGGGCTCGCCATCGAGTTGATCACGGATGACCGGGGATTGTTTAAACTGTATAGGGCAAGCGCAAGCAATCCTGTAGCTACCGATCAACAGGGAGTAATTAACGCCATAGCCCATACCATAAACACGAACGACAAGCCGGGCGATCCCACCGCGTGGAGATTCACCAGTACCAATAACAGCAACCTTCCGACGACCACGGTGTACGGAGAGTACAACAAATTTCTTTTTGACAACAGAGTTGCATATAACGCTGGCGGGGATTACGTGGAGCTTCGCCAGAAGCAGCCGTTCTGGACCACCCGGCTGACCTCCACGGAGCTCACGGCCCTCGCGCGGCCAGGCCCAGACACCAGTCCTTCGACAAGCGATCCGGTGTGGGGTTTCCAACAACTGTACACGGCGATCATGACGCAGGCGAAGACCAATGCCAAGGAGATGAAGGAGACGGCCGCGAAAACGGCTCATGACAAGAAGGTGAAGGATGTGGAGGCGGCCCGGATGGCCAAGAGCATGGGCTCCAATGTCAAGATCGAGCGGGACGCCTGGATGGTGTCAGGCAAGATCAAGTTCGGCGGCCCGCTGGACTTCCGCTTCTCCTACATGGACGCCGACGACCTGGAGCTGTCATGCAACTACTGCATGGGAGACTGGGACGAGACGGCGGCGGACGCCTGGAACGTGGGGGTGTTCTACACGATGCCGGCGGGGACCGAGCTGCGGCTGACGTATTCGGAAGTCAACAACGACGACAACGGGACCTACGGGCAGGGCATCTCGGGAACCGGGCTGGGGACGCCGGGGGCGGAGATCGAGATGTTCGCGCTGGGGATCGTGCATTGGTTCGACTGACCCGTTGGGTCATCCACGATAGCGAGCGGGCGCCTTCGGGCGCCCGCTTTCTTTGGGTCCGGCGTTTCGCGGCCAGATCGGGAGTCGGGCCAGCGCCGGCGGACGCGAGGCCTGGCTTCGACGCGCCCGCCACACGCTCGGAAGGCCATTCGCTCGCGGCAGACCGGATCGGGATGACCCGATCCACCACAAGGTGGTGCGGTGGACCGAGAATTCTTGATATCGCTTGGATCTAAGAGACGCGGTGAGAAATCGGAGGGCGTGGATCGGCGCGCGTCTCGAGGAGGAAAGGGAGTGAGAGGTCCGTCGTCCTTGATCAAGCAGACTTCCCGCGCGGCGACGAACAGGGGTCAGCCTATCGATCCCTGGAACTATCGAGTTTCCGATCCTTGATGAAAGCCTGAAGCCGGAGCGTCCCGCACGGCTTTCGTGGCATCACTCCAAGCGCCTGCGCGACCGCCCGAAGCGGGTCCGTCTCGGTCTCGAGGCTGGCCATCGTCTTGGTCCCGCCTGGTGGCGGACCTGTCAGGAATTCCTGAGCCCATAAGAAAGCGGGCGCCCGAAGGCGCCCGCTCATTGCCGTGAGTGACCCAACGGGTCAGTCGAACCAGTGCACGATCCCCAGCGCGAACATCTCGATCTCCGCGCCAGCCGTCCCCAGCCCGGTCCCCGAGATGCCCTGCCCGTAGGTCCCGTTGTCGTCGTTGTTGACCTCCGAATACGTCAGCCGCAGCTCGGTCCCCGCCGGCATCGTGTAGAACACCCCGACGTTCCAGGCGTCCGCCGCCGTCTCGTCCCAGTCTCCCATGCAGTAGTTGCATGACAGCTCCAGGTCGTCGGCGTCCATGTAGGAGAAGCGGAAGTCCAGCGGGCCGCCGAACTTGATCTTGCCCGACACCATCCAGGCGTCCCGCTCGATCTTCACGTTCGAGCCCATGCTCTTGGCCATCCGGGCGTCCTCCACCTTCTTCATCTCCGCCTCCTTGTCCATCTGCTTTTTCGTTTTGGCATTTTCCTTCGCCGCGTTCATGATCGCCGTGTACAGCGCAGGGTCGCCAAACACTTTCTGATTCTCCCCGGATGAGGCGATCATGGTCGTCGCGTAGCCCAGCTTCAGGACCGTGAGCTCCGTGGAGGTCAGCCGGGTGGTCCAGAACGGCTGCGACTGGCGATGCTTCACGGGATTCACGCTGTAGATGAGCCCCGAGGTTTGATGTCCGCCCGGACCGGCGATTTTCTTGAGGGCGGTACTAAGATACTGCCGGTACTCTCCTATGACCGTAGTCGTTGGCAGGTCAGCACTGGCATCTATTTCTTTGAACGTCCACTCGGCGGGCTTGTTGGGAGCGGCCGTCGTCACTATTTCCTGGCCTAGAGCGGTAGCCAAAAAGCTGTTGCCATCATCGTCCTCTTTCTCCCGTCCTCGGTCATCCGTGAGCAGCTGGATGGCGAGCCCGCGGGTCATCTGGGCGTCGATCTCGGCCTGGGTGGGGTCCATGACCGTCTCGTCCACCTTCTTGGTGGCCATGTCCATGGCGTAGATCGGCTCGGCGTAGGAGGACGCGAAGTTCCCGTAGCCGAACGCCGCCATCGCCTTCTCGACCGTGGTCACGCCGTGGAACTCGTACTCCAAAGTCTCCCACATGGCCGACAATTGAACGCTCATGCCGTCGCCCAGGTCCATGATGTAGCGCCCGGCCAGGCGGAAGCTCTCCGCGTCCGAGCTCTCCATCTCCCCGACCGAGACCGCCGTCCAGTCCTCGTGGTCCTGCCAGGTCGCCGCCAGCCACAGCGGGCCGTTCGTGTACGCCAGGCTGCTCGAGCGGATCACCGGGTCGATCTTCCCGCCGCCGGTCGGCGCCATCGTCTCGTCGCGGTTGCCGGCCGTCCAGGCGAAGCGGAACACGAAGCCGTTCCAGTTCGGCGACCAGTACTGGATGATGTTCTCCTGGCGCCGGTTGAAGCCGGTGTCGTAGCCGGCCCCGGCGTAGTTGAACTCCGCCCCGGAGAAGCCGGTCGCCGGCCCCGACGCCGACGCCTGCTGGTCGAAGTCGCCGGTGTTGTAGAAGATGGTGTTCGCGCCGACCGAGCCCATGATGCTGGTGTGCGAGTCGGCCCCGGCGTCGTAGAACGGGTCCACCCACTGGGCCACGCCCTCGTTGTACGGCAGCAGCCAGGTGGCGAACATGATCTCGCCGGCCATCGGGTGCGCCAGCCCGATCTTGGAGTTGCGGTTGCACCAGCCGGTGCCGCCGGCGAAGTGGTTGTAGTAGGTGAACTGCTCGCACTGCAGGTTCACCTTTATGTCGCTCATGCCGGTGTCCACGCTGGCCGAGAAGCCGATGTTCCCGGCGTTCGACTGGATGCGGTCGAAGCTGCGCCCGCCGTCGATGTCCACGAACTCCCACGAGTGGTTCTGCCACCCGTACAGGTTGATCGTCTCCGCCCGCGCCGACAGCGACAGCGCCGACAGCGACGCCGCCAGCAGCGTCAATGGGATTAGAAATGGTATCGTAGGGCATCAGCAAATCGAAAAACTCTCCACGGAATATCTGGCCAAAACGTCGCTCTTCCTAATGTCTGATCAATCGAATTTCTTGAAGTACCATCGTGGTCGTTTGAATGGACGCCAAAGTTCAGAACTAATAGGCCTATGCAAGGGCCTGATCGCGGACGGAAAAATCGTCCAAAGCGAAGTGGAATCGCTTTATGCTTGGCTGATCGATCAAGAGACAGGGAATTCTCTCGTGGAAATTCTGCGGACGCGCGTCGGACAAATGCTCAAGGACGAGACGCTGGATACCAGTGAAAGCGAGGAACTGACGCAACTAGTTCATATTCTTTTGGATGATTATTCGGGTGGAGAGGAATCATTTGGTCACGGTCGAATTGCAATCAACGAATTGGACGGTGGTTACATCCCCGAATTGCTGGGGCTATGCCGCGGCTTGATCGCGGATGGAAAAATTGCTGAAAGCGAGACACGGGCGTTGCGTACTTGGCTGATAGATCATGAAGAGACATTCAACAATCCAGTGGCCAAGGCGTTCCGAGAGAAGCTGAACTCTTTTTGGGGGCAGAACGCGGGAGATACCGATAGAACTATGCAATTGCTACAACTGCTGAGCGGCTTGGTCGGCGGGAAGACGGAAGTTGGGGAGTGCCTGAATGCGACAACGCTATGGCTGGATGACCCACCCCCGGAAGTCGTATTCGCGGGTCGCAAATTTTGCCTGACTGGAAAGTTTTTCTATGGTAGCCGCATACAGTGCGAGCGTGAAATCCAAACACGGCAGGGAATTTGCCAAAAATCCCCCACAAGAGCAACGGATTATTTGGTGATCGGATCCTATGCTGAGGGTACTTGGATACAGTCCGCGTATGGCCGAAAAATTGAGAAGGCTGTGACGTTGCGTACCCAAGAATTTCCAATCAGGATTGTCTCCGAAGGACATTGGCTCGAGAGCATCAAGTAGCTGCCCCCTAGACGCGGCGCAAAAACCAGGATACTCCAATCATTTGCGATAGCAGGCCATGGATGAAACTCGGGTTGGTTACCGATGTGACCTGTAGAAGTCGCGGAGCTGAACCTTTGTCTAATAGCATGGATCACGAGTTCAAATATGCGAATCAAGCATACACGGTCTCGCACCGATATAGAAATTACAAGGATTCTCCGACAGACTGAAGCACCCTGATTTTTGCGACAAGTCTCGGCATATACCTCCTATCTCACTCGGCTTAGGCGGGCTTTTTCGTGACAGACGATATCCCAGACAAACCCCGACAATTCTCTCGCAATCGCCACGCAAACAACTTTCTGGCTCTTTCCCGCCGTGGTCAACTTCCGATATTGTCCGCACAATCGTTTTTGCGCTTTCCACGAAATAGTTTGGGCGTATGCGGATGCGCCTTCCGATTTGCGGCTCATGTAGGCGGTTTGACGAGCGGGGAACCGGTAGCACCAAGCCGAATCGATCAATACTTGCCGGGCATGACGGTTTCCCGCTCGCGTGGCGCCCCCGGTGCGGTGATACGCCCCAGAGCTATACACGCACGGAACCAGTCCCAAGTAGCCCATAAGTTGACTAGGAGATTCGAAACGACTGATATCACCCAATTCGGATAGCAACATAACCGCGGATAACTGGTCGAACCCACGCAACGCTTTCAGGCTGTTGACCACTGGCGCCCACGACCAAGCCTGCACAGCCTTGTCGATTTTTTTGTCGAGATCAAGAATTCTTGACGCGGACAGGCGGACGGCCGAGATATATTCATCTCGAACCTCGCTCATGAAAATATACGGGAAATCGAGCTTTTCCAACCAATCGAGATGTTTTTGCGTCCAGCGTTTCCAGTTTGTTGGCCAATGGTGTCCATGGCGTAGCAAGAAAGCGTTGAATTGCTGGCGCAGTTTCCGTTGCTGCACCATGAAATCGGCTCGACAACGGCACAGGTCGCGAATCGCTTCTTGCTCTTGATCCGGCACCCAAATCTCTACCAGTTCTCCAGCGCGCAAAAGCCGTGCCAAACGTAACGCGTCCCGCTGGTCCGTCTTGATCTTTTCGTTTCTTGGAGGATCCACGACCCGGCAATCTACCCCCATGGCAATCAGGTTCTGATACAGGGTGTATCCGCATGGGCCAGCCTCGTAGCAAATCAGGAAAGTCTCGTTCTTCGCATACAGCCGATCCACGAGTTTTGCGATCGCTTTCTTCGTGTTCGGTATGGTACCCCAGGATTCTGGAGCTCCTCGGCCCGCATGAGCGACGGCGACGGCGATGCTGTCCTTGTGGACATCGAGTCCGACGTAGCTAGCGTACGTTTTGGAAGGGACCGAACGGCCAGATTCCTCAACCATCTCAAAGTCTCTTGCTGTCATTTTTATTTTCTCCTTCATTAAGGATTAAGTTTGAGCGTCGCTCTTCCGAGCTCTGATAACGAGATTTCAGGCGGGAGCAAGCGACGGTCACTATTGATAATTGGATTCATTACTATATTTGGACCATGAAAACCCGTGCCAAGCCAGTTGCAAAATCGAATTGGCTTGAACGCATTTTCGTCGCCGCTCCGTTCATTTTTGTAGGCCAATTCGCTAATCAGTTGCCGAGTTGATAACGGCGAACTTGATACGTTCACTATATCCTATCCGATAGAAATTTTGGTGGAAAGATATGTTGTTGTTTTTAGAACAATAGAAAACTGAAACCAGCTTCTGGTTTTCTCATTCGCTCCTGTCACTAAAATCTAACAATAGGCATGACGTTTGCCTGTGTCCAGAGGTTCTATAACCGTGCAGAAATGTGGTCGTTTTACTACCATATCCATGGGAAGTGATCATCTCGCTATGACTCCAGAAAATCTCCTAAAGCTAGAAAACATTATCAGTTTCGGATATCTATACGCCTATCGAGGCAATGCAGTAGGTAAAGAAATCCTGTTGTTTTTAAATTAGAAAGATGCTGATATCGACATCCACCTTACCTAAACCAAACTTGTTTCTAAAAAACAACAGCATGGCCGATTGACATCATCTCTAGGCTATATAATCCACGCCGAAATGTGGTAATTTCACCACATTGTTCGTGAGGAGTGATTGCCTTGCGGAGACTAATTTTTCAGGAGTCAAAAAATGAAAAAACCATTTCTAATCCCATTGACGCTGCTGGCGGCGTCGCTGTCGGCGCTGTCGCTGTCGGCGCGGGCGGAGACGATCAACCTGTACGGGTGGCAGAACCACTCGTGGGAGTTCGTGGACATCGACGGCGGGCGCAGCTTCGACCGCATTCAGTCGAACGCCGGGAACATCGGCTTCTCGGCCAGCGTGGACACCGGCATGAGCGACATAAAGGTGAACCTGCAGTGCGAGCAGTTCACCTACTACAACCACTTCGCCGGCGGCACCGGCTGGTGCAACCGCAACTCCAAGATCGGGCTGGCGCATCCGATGGCCGGCGAGATCATGTTCGCCACCTGGCTGCTGCCGTACAACGAGGGCGTGGCCCAATGGGTGGACCCGTTCTACGACGCCGGGGCCGACTCGCACACCAGCATCATGGGCTCGGTCGGGGCCAACACCATCTTCTACAACACCGGCGACTTCGACCAGCAGGCGTCGGCGTCCAATCCTGGCACTGGCTTCTCCGGCAACGAGTTCAACTACGCCGGGGGCGGCTACGACACCGGCTTCAACCGGCGCCAGGAGAACATCATCCAGTACTGGTCGCCGAACTGGAACGGCTTCGTGTTCCGCTTCGCCTGGACGGCCGGCAATCGCGACGAGACCCACGCGCTCAAGGACGCCAAAGGTAATTACGCGGCCGGCCCCAAGATCGACCCGGTGATCCGCTCGAGCAGCCTGGCGTACACGAACGGCCCGCTGTGGCTGGCGGCGACCTGGCAGGACCACGAGGACTGGACGGCGGTCTCGGTCGGGGAGATGGAGAGCTCGGACGCGGAGAGCTTCCGTCTGGCCGGGCGCTACATCATGGACCTGGGCGACGGCATGAGCGTTCAATTGTCCGCCATGTGGGAGACTTTGGAGTACGAGTTCCACGGCGTGACCACGGTCGAGAAGGCGATGGCGGCGTTCGGCTACGGGAACTTCGCGTCCTCCTACGCCGAGCAGGCCTACGCCATGGACATGGCCACCAAGAAGGTGGACGAGACGGTCATGGACCCCACCCAGGCCGAGATCGACGCGCAGAAAACTCGTGGAGCGGCGCTTGAGTTTCTGACGGACGAGAAAGGATTAATGACGCCTTCTGGGAGTACTAATGCCGGTACATCCATCACAAGAGCCGTAACTGGCGCTTTATTCAATACGCTGATCACGAACGATAAAGGAATGCTGACCGGTTGGACGACGAGAAACTTCAACAATCTTAGTACGTCCACGGTTCACGGCGAGTACGGAGCTTTTCTCACCACTGACGCCGCGAAAACGGCTATTCGAGCGGGCAATCTGAAAGAGGTGATGCGCAAGCAGTCGTTCTACACCACCCGGCTGACCTCCACGGAGCTCACGGCCCTGAAGCTACCCAATAAAGTTGTCTCAGGAGCGGATACCGGTGATGTGACTGGCGACAAATGGCTCTACGACAACATCGTGAAGCATGCGACGGCCGAGGCCAAGAAGATGAAGGAAACGGCCAAGGAGGCGGAGATGAAGGCCGTGGAGACGGCCCGGATGGCCAAGAGCATGGGGTCGAACGTGAAGATCGAGCGGGACGCCTGGATGGTGTCGGGCAAGATCAAGTTCGGCGGCCCGCTGGACTTCCGCTTCTCCTACATGGACGCCGACGACCTGGAGCTGTCATGCAACTACTGCATGGGAGACTGGGACGAGACGGCGGCGGACGCCTGGAACGTGGGGGTGTTCTACACGATGCCGGCGGGGACCGAGCTGCGGCTGACGTATTCGGAAGTCAACAACGACGACAACGGGACCTACGGGCAGGGCATCTCGGGGACCGGGCTGGGGGTGGCTGGCGCGGAGATCGAGATGTTCGCGCTGGGGATCGTGCACTGGTTCGACTGATCCGTTGGATCATTCACGACGAGAGCGGGCGCCTTCGGGCGCCCGCTTTCTTTTGAGACTGGTGTTTTCCGGTTGGATCGAGAGTGGGTCCAGCGCTGGCGGCGTGAGGCCTGGTTCCGACGCGCCCCCACGCACCCGGAAGGCGATCCGCTCGCGGCAGGCCAGATCGGGATGACCCGATCCACGACAAGGTGGTGGACCAAGAATTCTTGACATCGCTGGAATCCAAGCGAGGCGGCGGGAAATCGGAGGGTTCGGGTTAGCGCGCGCCGCGAGGAAGAAACGGAGTGAGAGGTTTGTCGTCCTCGATCAAGCAGACTTCCCGCGCGGCGACGAACAGGGGTCAGCCTATCGATCCCTGGAACTATCGAGTTTCCGATCCTTGATGAAAGCCTGAAGCCGGATCGCCCCGCACGGCTTTCGTGGCATCACTCCAAGCGTCCGCGCGACCATCCGAAGCAGTTACATCTGGCTCTCGCGATCCGCCATCATCACGATTTGCCTCGTGGCGGCGGATCAAGTCGAGAATCTTGATCCTCAAAGAAAGCGGGCGCCCGAAGGCGCCCGCTCGCTATCGTGGGTGACCCAACCGGTCAGTCGAACCAGTGCACGATCCCCAGCGCGAACATCTCGATTTCCGCCCCCGGCGTCCCCAGGCCGGTCCCCGAGATGCCCTGCCCGTAGGTCCCGTTGTCGTCGTTGTTGACTTCCGAATACGTCAGCCTAAGCTCGGTCCCCGCCGGCATCGTGTAGAACACCCCGACGTTCCAGGCGTCCGCCGCCGTCTCGTCCCAGTCCCCCATGCAGTAGTTGCACGACAGCTCCAGGTCGTCGGCGTCCATGTAGGAGAAGCGGAAGTCCAGCGGGCCGCCGAACTTGATCTTGCCCGACACCATCCAGGCGTCCCGCTCGATCTTGACGTTCGACCCCATGCTCTTGGCCATCCGGGCCGTCTCCACGGCCTTCATCTCCGCCTCCTTGGCCGTTTCCTTCATCTTCTTGGCCTCGGTCTTGGCATGCGCCACGATGTTGTCGTAGAGCCATTTGTCGCCAACCACCGCGCCGGTATCCGCTCCTGAGACAGCTTTATCGGGTAGCTTCAGAGCCGTGAGCTCGGTGGAGGTCAGCCGGGTGGTGTAGAACGACTGCTTGCGCATCACCTCTTTCAGGTTTCCCGCTCGAATAGCCGTTTTGGCGGCGTCAGTGGTGAGGAAGGCCGCGTACGCGCCATGAACTGAGGTGGCATCAGGCATGCTCAGATCGGTCTGATCCGTCCAGCCGATCAGCATTCCTTTATCGTTCGTGGTGAGATCATTGAATAAAGGCTTGGATACGAACATTCCTTTTAAGGATGTGCCTCTCGGGTTGCCACTGTCCCCTTCTTTAACCTCCATCGACCTTAGGAGCCCCTTCTCGTCCGTGAGGAACTCGAGCGCCGCTCCACGAGTTTTCTGCGCGTCGATCTCGGCCTGGGTGGGGTCCATGACCGTCTCGTCCACCTTCTTGGTGGCCGCATCCATGGCGTAGATCGGCTCGGCGTAGGAGGACGCGAAGTTCCCGTAGCCGAACGCCGCCATCGCCTTCTCGACCGTGGTCACGCCGTGGAACTCGTACTCCAAAGTCTCCCACATGGCCGACAGCTGCACGCTCATACCATCGCCCAGGTCCATGATGTAGCGCCCGGCCAGACGGAAGCTCTCCGCGTCCGAGCTCTCCATCTCCCCGACCGAGACCGCCGTCCAGTCCTCGTGGTCCTGCCAGGTCGCCGCCAGCCACAATGGGCCGTTCGTGTACGCCAGGCTGCTCGAGCGGATCACCGGGTCGATCTTCCCGCCGCCGGTCGGCGCCATCGTCTCGTCGCGGTTGCCGGCCGTCCAGGCGAAGCGGAACACGAAGCCGTTCCAGTTCGGCGACCAGTACTGGATGATGTTCTCCTGGCGCCGGTTGAAGCCGGTGTCGTAGCCGGCCCCGGCGTAGTTGAACTCCGCCCCGGAGAAGCCGGTCGCCGGCCCCGACGCCGACGCCTGCTGGTCGAAGTCGCCGGTGTTGTAGAAGATGGTGTTGGCCCCGACCGAGCCCATGATGCTGGTGTGCGAGTCGGCCCCGGCGTCGTAGAACGGGTCCACCCATTGGGCCACGCCCTCGTTGTACGGCAGCAGCCAGGTGGCGAACATGATCTCGCCGGCCATCGGATGCGCCAGCCCGATCTTGGAGTTGCGGTTGCACCAGCCGGTGCCGCCGGCGAAGTGGTTGTAGTAGGTGAACTGCTCGCACTGCAGGTTCACCTTGATATCGCTCATGCCGGTGTCCACGCTGGCCGAGAAGCCGATGTTCCCGGCGTTCGACTGGATGCGGTCGAAGCTGCGCCCGCCGTCGATGTTCACGAACTCCCACGAGTGGTTCTGCCACCCGTACAGGTTGATCGTCTCCGCCCGCGCCGACAGCGACAGCGCCGACAGCGACGCCGCCAGCAGCGTCAATGGGATTAGAAATGGTATCGTAGAGCATCAGCAAATCGAGAAACCCAGAAACTCGCGTGGCTAGGGATTTGGTAAACTAGTCGCTATCTTTTCAGGGAGGATTCTCCAATGAATCAACATCGCGCGATTTCCGCCTCGGCTCCGGCATTTGCCGTCAACCGCGTTTTGCGCAACACCTATGCGCTACTGTCTCTCACGCTGTTGTTCAGCGCGGCGATGGCCGGACTTTCCATGGCATTCAACTGGCCGCATCCGGGGCTGATTCTGACGCTGGTTGGCTATTTCGGGCTGTTGTTTCTCACGACCCGGTTCCGTGACAGCGGATGGGGACTGCTATGCGTTTTCGCCCTGACCGGCTTCATGGGACTCACGCTTGGTCCGATCATCGACTATTACCTGACGGCTACGCGAAACGGCTCGCAACTGGTGACCACTGCCCTCGGGATGACCGGCGGCATCTTCCTGCTACTGTCCGGCTATGTGCTGACCACGCGCAAAGACTTCAGTTTCATGGGCGGGATGTTGATGGTGGGAATTCTGGTCGCTTTCCTGTCTGGGCTGGGCTTGGTCGTCGCCTCAATGTTCGGCATGGAGGTGTCTGGAGCCATGCTCGGAATCTCGGCCATGTTCGTTCTGCTGATGTGTGGCCTGATCCTATACCAGACCAGTGCCATCATCCACGGTGGGGAGACCAACTACATCATGGCGACCGTGACTTTGTACGTGTCGCTGTATAACCTGTTCACTAGTCTGCTGCATCTGCTCTCCGCGTTCGGCGACGATTGACGCGCGCGATCCACAACCAGCTCTGATCGCGCTCGGATAACCGTTATTAGATCCGGGCGCGGTGATTTTGTCGCGTCCGATTCCATACGGAAGTCGGCACTCCCTCTTTTTCGATGAAAGCGTCTTCCCCCGAATTCTCGCAACATGGGTTGTGGTCGCGGCGCACCGCGTTCATGTTCGCCGCCATTGGCTCAGCGGTGGGATTAGGCAACATCTGGAAATTTTCCTACATGACTGGGGAGAATGGCGGGGCCGCGTTCGTCCTAGTGTACCTAGCCTGCGTGGTGCTGATCGGTTTTCCGGTCATGATGGCCGAGATCGTGCTAGGTCGTCGCGGCCGCCACAGTCCGATCCAGACCATGCGTCGCTTAGCTAAGCAGGACGGACGCTCAAGGAACTGGCAAGCGATCGGCTGGCTCGGCATGCTGGCCGGAGTGATGATCTTGTCTTTCTACTTGGTTATTTCTGGCTGGACCGCGGCGTATTTGGTGGACAGCATATTCGGCACGTTCCAAGGCTTTGATCGGGCGACCGCGGAGAGTCACTTCGCCCGACTGACTGAAAGTCCCTGGAGGTTGCTTGGCTGGCACACCCTGATGACCATTCTGGTCGCCTGGATCATTCTGCGCGGTGTCAACAGAGGCATTGAGCAGGCCACGACCATTCTCATTCCCTCCCTCTTCGGGTTGTTGCTGCTACTGGTCGGTTTCGCCGCGTTGCATGGAGATTTCGGCCGTGGCATCAATTACCTGTTCTCGTTCAACTATGAGCAGCTATCTCCAGAAGTCGCGCTCAAGGCGATGGGCCAGGCGTTCTTCTCGCTGAGCATTGGCATGGGCGCGATTATGGTCTATGGTGCCTACCTGCCTCGCCAGTTCTCTATCCCGGAAGCGGCCGGAGTAGTCGTGACCGCGGATGTGCTCGTCGCGATCCTGATGGGCATCGCCTTGTTCCCAATCGTATTCGCGAGCGGCATGGAGCCGGATGCCGGACCGGGATTGATTTTCCAGACCCTGGTGATCGCCTTCGGACAAATGCCTGGGGGTTGGCTGATCGGTGTCCTGTTTTTCGCGCTGACCCTGATTGCGGCTTGGACCTCGGCGATCTCGCTACTAGAGCCAGCGGTCTCTTGGCTGGTGGACTCGCGTGGAATGAGTCGCCGCGCGGCGACTTTGGCCAGCTCGGCCGTGATCTGGCTCGCGGGCTTAGGCACCGTGGTCTCGTTCAATATCGGAAAGGACTGGACATTCCACGGGCAGAACTTCTTCGAGTGGATGGACTATTTGGCCTCGAACGTCATGTTGCCGGTCGGCGGCATCCTGATCGCGGTCTACGCGGGCTGGATGGTCAAGCGATCCGTGCTTGAGGGCGAAGCGGATATGGGAAAAGGCTGGCTGTTCGAGTGCTGGCTCTGGTTGGTCCGGTTGCTCGTCCCGGTGGCGGTCTTCTTGATCCTGCTGAACGGTTTCGGCTGGCTCTGACCCACGGTTCCGTGCGCATTCACCGCGAGGCCCGGGTGCCGTACCCGGCTTCCTTGATGTACGAGCTCGTCAACGACGTCGAATCCTATCCGAAATTTCTTCCCTGGTGTCCCCGGGCGGAGTTGCTGAGCCATGCTGACGCTGAAGTGACGGCCCGATTGACGCTCGCGCGTGGTGGCTTGCGCACTTCGTTCACCACGCGCAACGCGCTGACCCCACGCGAGCGAATCGACATGCGCCTGCAAGACGGCCCGTTCCGGCATCTGCAGGGAATCTGGACCTTTTCCGAACGGCCACATGGCTGCCGGGTCGCGTTGGACATGGAATTCGAGGTGAAAGGCTCGTTCCGTTTTTTGCCGCTTTCCGCCGTGTTCGCCGAAGTATGTGGGCGGTTGGTGCAGTCTTTCGTCGCGGAAGCTCACCGCCGCGCGCGGAGCGGGGATGAAAATCGAGGTGGTTGACGCTAGCGACCCGCGTCCGGCGACGCGGATCCTAACGTTGCCAGAAGGAGCGACCGTGTCCGACGCGCTGTCCCACTATGGCTGGACAGAGCCGGAGGAAAAGAGAGGAAAATGGGGGATTGGCGTGTTCGGCCGAACGGTCTCCCTTGGGTACGAGCTTCGGGAGGGAGACCGGCTAGAGATCTGTCCGCCGTTGGAGATATCGCCGCAAGAGGTCCGCCGCCGCGCGGCGGCGAAAAAGTGAGATGTCTGAACGGAGAACGCCGTTCGGGCGACGCTCATCCGTGGGCGTTATCAGTCCCGATGCGTTTGCTCGGGCTCCGCGATGACCTCGCCATCAATCGCCGCTGGTTCTGGAGATTTGTCCGCGACCAACGCGTCGCCTAGTTCGAACCATTCAGCCGCCGCGTCAAGTTGGCCTCCAGGCTCGACGCTCGCGACTTCCGGGTTAATCGGCACTAGCCTGCGAACCTCCTCGAGTTTGCCCTCCTTGAAGCGCAAGCTGACCACGTCGAGGCGGGATTTCTCGCCGCTTTCCTTCGCCTCTACGTACAGAGGATAATCCCATCGATCCGGGTGGAACGCGTCCTTGACCAAGGGCGTTCCTAGCAAGAACAGCACTTGCTGAGCATCCATTCCGGCGCGCAGGTTCCGGATAGATTCCTCCGTCAGCGTGTTGCCTTGCTGCACGGCGATCCGATGCTGCCCCAACTCGAACCCGTCCGGCAACATGTATTCGCATCCAGCGGTCGCCGCGCATCCGCACGATAGCGCCAAGCGCGCGAGGGCGGATCGAGCCAAGAACGTTCTCATGACTCCAATTCTAGCAAGGAGCGGTCGCGGCCACGCTGAAGCAGCGTTTCGGCATGCTCGCGCGCGGTATCGGTTTTCCTCACCCCCGAGAGCATGCGCGCAAGTTCTTCCACCCGGCCTTCCCGATCCAGCGATTCGACTTCGGCGCGCGTTCCTCCATGCTTGCGCACGCGATATTGGTGATGGGCCTGCATCGCCACTTGCGGCAAATGCGTGACGCACAACACCTGCGCGCGCTCGGCGAGCCGGGCTAACAGCTGGCCGACGATTTCCGCGGCTCCGCCCCCAATTCCCGCGTCCACCTCATCGAAAATCATGACCGGAGGGTCATCGCCGCCGGTCGTGGATTGTTGGACGGCGAGTGACAGGCGCGATAGCTCGCCGCCCGAGGCGATCTCGCCGACTGGACCGGGATCCTGTCTAGGACCGGTAGCGAGGCGATAGTCTATGTCGTCCAGCCCATGCGGCCCGGGCGCACGCTGGTGATCATAGCTCACCGAGATCCGAAACTCGCTGTGCGGCATACCTAGACGGTGCAGGATTTCGGTGACCCGTTCAGAGATTCGCTTCGCCGTTTTGGATCGGGTCTGGTGCGCCATTCTGGCCAAGGCGCGATACTCTCGTTCCAGCCGGTCCACTTCTTCGGACAATGAGACGATATCATGCTCCGGTGACTGCCATCGCTCCAATTTCTCGCTCAGGCCTCGCGCATGCTTCCATAGATCTCTCGGGGCGACTTGGTGCTTGCGGGCGAGGTCGTGGAGAGCGCCTAGTCCCTGCTCGACCTCAGCCAGGCTTTCGGGATCCAGATCCACTCGATCCAGCGTCGCGCGCAACAGCCCGACCGCCTCCTCCACGCAGGCCATCGCTTGCGGAAGCAGTTCCCGGGCCGGTTCCAGCTTTGGGTCGATTCGCGCGGCCCGCTCCAGTCGGTCCGCGAGCTCCGCGAGCCGGGCGTACTCGGCCCGCTCGTCATGATCGTACAGAGCATCAATCAACTCTTGGCAGAGCGCCTGAAGCTCGTCCGCTCCAGCGAGCGCGCGCTGGCGTTCGTCCAGATCCTCGTACGTCTGGTCTTCAAGCTCAAGGGCATTGAGCTCCTCGACTTGAAACTTCAAGAGGGATAAGGCTTGGGAGCGCTGTTCAGCGTCCCCGCTGATCTCGTCAAGCCGCGCCCGCGCCTCGCTCCAGAGCCGATAATGCTCGGCCAGCGCGTCCAGCGTTTCCGCATGACCGCAGGCCGAATCCAAGATAACGCGTTGCTGGTCGCGGCGTAGCAAGCGCTGGTGCTCTCGCTGGCCATGAATCTCGATCAGTCGTTGGCCGATTGAGCGCAAGGCGGCGGCCGAGACCGGAGTGTCGTTAATGTACGCGCGGGATGAGCCGTTCCGGGCGAGGACGCGCCGAAGGAATAATCCGTCGCGGAAATCGAAATCGCGTCGATCAAGCCACGCGCAGGCTTCAGGCCGCGCGGCAGGATCGCACTCTAAGGTCACCTCGGCCCGCTCAGCGTCACGGCGAATCAGGCTTCGAGACGCGCGGGCGCCGAGCGCGAGGCCGAGCGCGCCGACCAGAATAGATTTTCCAGCCCCGGTCTCTCCACTGAAAACGCTCAGCCCCGGATGAAACTCCAAGTCCAGCTTCTCGATAACGGCCAGGCCGCGAATGCTCAGGGCGCGCAACATTGGAAGCTACAAATTCCAAGACAGTTTCCGCCGCAGGATCTCGAAATAATCATGACCCTTCGGCTGGACGATGGTCAGCGGGTATTTCTGTCGGCGGATGCGCACGCGATCGCCGATCCTCAGTTCTTGGTTGGCGGAACCGTCGAAAGAAACCATTCCCCGGCTTTCTGGGCGGCCGATCACCTCCAGCTCAATCTCGCTGTCCAGATCGACCACGATGGGCCGGCTACTCAGCATGTGAGGGCAAATGGGCACCATCACGAGCACATCCAGCGAGGGATGCAGGATCGGCCCACCTCCGGACAGAGCGTAAGCGGTCGAGCCAGTCGGCGTGGAAATGATCAGGCCGTCCGCGCGTAGCGCGCTCAACGGATGTCCGCTAATCAAGGTTTGGAGCTCAATCATATGCAGATCCCGATAGCTGTGGACCACTACGTCATTGAGCGCGTCCGAGACGCGCAACCGCTCTTCTCCGCGCCATACTTCACCGACCAAGATTGAGCGCAGGTCGGCCATATGCTCTCCATCTAGGATGGCGCCCAAGACGCTGGAGACCTGTTCTGGATAGATGTCCGCCAAGAAGCCCAGCCGGCCCCGGTTGACGCCGCAAACCGGAACGCCGCGCGGCGCCATTTGGCGAACCGCGCGCAACAAGGTGCCGTCACCGCCAACGATCACGCCGAGATCGGCCCGCTTGGCGAGTTCGGGCAACTCGAGTCCTCCAGACATCCCGAGAGCTCGGGCGGTCGTCGGGTCCACCAGCAACTCCCGCCCTTTCTCCCGAACCAGCCGGGCCACCCGACGGAGGGTTTCCGCGTCGGTTTCCGCGCTAGGGCGGGAGACGACGCCGACGCGCCGGAATTCGGGCATCAGGGGACGATCCTCATGACTTGATGGCGGTTCGTATTGTAATCCCTGCGACGGGAGCGCGTTGGGCCACAACGACCCGCCCGGCTTGAATCCACTCGATTAGCCCCCATATTGAAAGGAATTCCAGCGTTTCAATCCATGGCTTCCATCTCATCGAACGACGCTCCGCCCACGGATGCCGCCGAGCCCAAGGAAACCACTGGCGAGGACGTTCTGGAAGAGCCATCCGAGGAAGACGCGGAGATTGAGCGCCTGCGCGAGGAGACGCGGCGGCTCCAGGACGGGCTAGCGCGGGCGCGAGCGGAGCTCGCTAACCTGCAGAAACGGCATGAGCGCGAGCGAGCGGCGGCGGCGCGCTACCGGGTCGAGCCGCTAGCGCGCGAGCTTCCAGAAATCTTGGACGTGATGGAGGAGGCGCGGGAAGTGATGACGCAGGATGAGAGCGTGCCGGAAATCGTTCGCGAGGGACATGCGCTGACCTTGCGCCACATGGCGCGGGTGCTGGAACGATTCTCGATTGAGGCGCTCGACCCGGAAGGAAAGCCTTTCGATCCGCAGTTGCATGAGGCGGTGGCGACGCGGCCCAGCGAGGACTTGGCTCCTGGCGGCGTGCTGGAAGTGTTTCGGAAAGGCTACCGAATGCATGATCGCTTGTTGCGCCCAGCTCGGGTCGTAGTAGCGGCTGAGCCAAAGTCCGAGAAACAGGAACCAGATGCCGAGGACGCTGATGCCGCCCCGCCGGGTGGGCCCGCGGACCTGGCTTGATTTTCCCCCAATTAATCCATATTTATGACTAACGCGGCCGGTGTCGGCCAGTCTTTCAGGAGAATCAGACCTCATGGGAAAAATAATTGGCATTGACTTGGGGACCACCAATTCCTGCGTAGCGGTGATGGAGGGCTCTGGCGCGCGCGTCCTTGAGAACAGCGAGGGTGATCGGACCACCCCGTCGGTTGTGGCGTTTCCTGATGAGGGTGGCGAGGTGCTGGTGGGCCAGACCGCCAAGCGCCAGGCGGTCACCAATCCGAAGCATACCGTGTTCGCGGTCAAGCGGCTGATTGGCCGGCGTTTCGATGAAGACGAGGTGCAGAAAGATATTAAGCTGGTACCGTTCGGCATCGTCAAGGCGGACAATGGCGACGCTTGGGTCGAGGCGCGCGCAAAGAAGATGGCGCCCCCAGAGGTCTCTGCGCGCGTGCTTGGCAAGATGAGGCAGACGGCCGAGGAGTATCTGGGCGAGAAAGTGACTGAGGCGGTGATCACCGTGCCGGCCTACTTCAACGATTCGCAACGCCAAGCGACCAAGGACGCTGGGCGAATCGCCGGGCTTGAGGTGAAGCGCATCATTAACGAGCCCACGGCCGCGGCGCTGGCCTATGGCATGGACAAAAAGCATGGCGACACCAAGATCGCGGTGTACGACTTGGGTGGCGGGACGTTCGACATCTCGATCATTGAGATCGCCGAGGTTGATGGCGAGCATCAGTTTGAGGTGCTGGCGACCAACGGCGACACTTTCCTAGGCGGCGAGGACTTCGACCTGCGCCTGATCGACCACTTGGCGGAAGGCTTCCAAAAAGAGCACGGCGTGGACCTGCACAACGATCCGATCGCCCTCCAGCGCCTGAAGGAGGCGGCCGAGAAGGCCAAGGTCGAGTTATCCAGCTCGCAGCAAACGGAAGTGAATCTTCCGTATATCACGGCTGACGCCAGTGGACCGAAGCATCTGAACGCGAAGATCACCCGCGCCAAGCTCGAGTCCTTGGTTGAGGGCCTGATCGAGCGCACGATGGAGCCATGCCGCGTCGCGATGCGCGACGCTGGCGTTTCGGCCGGGGATATCTCTGGAGTCATCCTGGTTGGTGGTCAGACCCGAATGCCTAAAGTTCAGGAAGCAGTCGAATCCCTGTTCGGCAAGGCGCCGCGCAAGGATGTCAATCCAGACGAAGCGGTGGCGATCGGCGCGGCCATCCAAGGCGGCGTGCTTGGCGGAGACGTCAAGGATGTCTTGTTGCTGGACGTGACCCCGCTGTCGCTCGGCATTGAGACCTTGGGAGGAGTGATGACGCGTCTGATCGAGAAGAACACTACCATCCCGACCACCCAGACCCAAGTATTCTCGACCGCGGCGGACAACCAACCCGCCGTTACGGTGCATGTGCTGCAGGGTGAACGGGAGCGCGCGGAAGCCAACAAGTCTCTGGGCCGGTTCGATCTGGCGGACCTGCCGCCCGCGCCGCGCGGCGTGCCGCAAATCGAGGTGTCGTTCGATATCGATGCCAATGGCATTCTCAGCGTGTCGGCCAAGGACAAGGCCACGGGGAAGGAACAGTCTATCGTGATCAAAGCGTCCAGTGGGCTGTCGGAATCCGAGATTGAGCAGATGGTCAAGGATGCCGAGAAGCACGCCGATGAGGACCGAAAATTCCAAGAGCTGGTGCAGGCGCGCAACGCCGCGGATGCTCTCGTCCATGCCACGGGCAAGGCGATGGAGGACTTGGGCGACAAAGTTTCGGGCGACGAGCGCGCGCGAGTGGAGAGCGCGATGAACGATCTCAAGGACGCGCTGAAAGGCGACGACCTGGCCACCGTAGAGGCCAAGACCAAAGCGCTGACCGAGGCCAGCGGCGATATCGTGCAACGCGCCTATCAGGAAACTCGGCGGAAAAAGGACGGCGACGAAGAGTCCGCGAGAGATTCCGAGCGTGACCCGGACGTGGTGGACGCCGACTTCGTCGAGGTCGACGACTCGCCCGAGAATCGATCAGACAAGGGCAACGGCAAATCCGCCTGAAGGTGAAGGTGGCTCGATGCCGAGCATCCGATGGCCAAACGTGACTACTATGAAGTGCTGGGCGTGGATCGCCAGGTCAATGAGGCGGATCTAAAGAAAGCCTATCGCCGGCTGGCCATGAAGCACCACCCGGATCGCAACAAGGGCGATACCGGGGCCGACGAGAAATTCCGGGAAGTCCAGGAAGCCTACGGCGTTCTTTCCGACTCCCAGAAACGCTCCCTCTACGACCGTTTTGGGCACGATGCAGTCGGGGCCGCGGGCTACGCGAATGCGGCGGGGTCGGGGGCCGCCGCCGGGTTCGAGGACATGTTTGGCGACATGTTCGGGGACTTGTTCGGTGGCGTCGGTCGAGCCGCTCGAGGGCACGCGGAATCGCGTGGCGCGGATCTTGTCTACCGCATTGATCTGGATCTGGAAGAGGCGGCGCTCGGGACCTCCCGCGAAATTAATGTCAGCATGGCCGTGCAATGCCCTGCTTGCGACGGCTCCGGTTGCGCGCCAGGCACTAAGCCGGAAATCTGCCCGAATTGCCAAGGCCGAGGCGAGGTGACCGTCCAGCAAGGATTTTTCACCTTGCGCCAGACCTGCCCGAAATGCCACGGGCGGGGTCGGATCATTCGCGTGCCATGCCATAAGTGTCATGGCTCAGGGCGCGTGCGCGAAACGCGCACCCTGAACGTCAAGATTCCGGCGGGCGTGGACCAAGGAAACCGGATTCGTTTGTCTGGCAAGGGCGAGGCCGGCGCGCGAGGTGGCCCGCCGGGGGACCTGTACGTCGACGTGACGGTGCGGCCGCACCACCTGTTTCGTCGCGAGGGCGACGATCTGCATTGCGACGTGCCGGTCAGTTTCGCCACGGCCGCGTTGGGAGGGACTATCGAAGTGCCGACGCTTGACGGTCACGTCAATCTGAGAGTTCCACCGGAAACGCAGACCGGGATGTCGTTGCGCCTGCGCGGCAAGGGCGTGCGCTCGCTCCACGACCAAGCTAAGGGCGATATGATTTGCGCTATGGTCGTGGAGACTCCCGTGAACTTGAACCCCGAGCAACGCAGGCTCTTGGAAGAGCTGGAGGGCTCCCTGACCGGAAATGAGGTACACTCCCCCCGTGCCGATTCTTGGCTGAAACGAGGGCGGCACTTCGTGGACAACCTGAAATCGTGGCTGCACTAGAGATGGAGAAGGTTCGCGTGGGAATCGCCGGGGTCACCGGCCGCATGGGAAGCATCCTGGTTCGAGTATCGCTGGAGACCCCCGGCATCACGCTCGGCGCGGCTAGCTCGCGTAGCAAGGACGAGTTGGTGATTGGGCGGGATGCGGGACTGTTCACGGGAGGAAAGGAATCGGGCGTGGCGATTTCTGGATCGCTGGAATACTGTCACACGGACTTCGATGTGGCTATTGACTTCACCTGCCCCGAGTACACGGTGGATCTGGTTCAATTCTGCGTGGAGAAAAACAAGGGAATGGTCATCGGCACGACCGCGCACGACCAAAAGCAGCTGGAGGCTATCGCCCAAGGAGCCCGGGAAATTCCTATCGTGATGGCGCCGAACATGAGCGTTGGCATTAACCTGATGCTGAATCTGGTCACCGCGGCATCCAAGGCGCTTGGTTCCGAAGCGGAAGCGGACATCGTAGAATTGCATCATCGCGAGAAGCATGACGCGCCCTCTGGCACCGCGCTAGCGCTGGGCGAGGCCGTGGCCAAGGGAACTGGCCAGCGATTCCCGGATTGCGCGTCTTTTCAGGCACTGGCGACGGGTGTCGAGCGGGAAATCGACAAGATACAGTTCCACATCATGCGAATGGCGAACGTGGTCGGTGAGCACCGGGTGATTTTCGCTTGGAACGGCGAGCGGCTGGAGCTGGCGCACCATGCCGGAAGCCGGGAGATCTTCGCCAGTGGCGCCATGCGCGCGGCCGCTTGGGTGGTGGGTCAGCCTCCTAGCCTGTATTCCATGCAGGACGTGCTCGCGGTGTAGACTGGCTCGCGCGGACGCGGTCCACCGGAACGCTATGCGGAGAGGTGGCAGAGTGGTCGAATGCGGCGGTCTTGAAAACCGTTGAATCGAAAGGTTCCGGGGGTTCGAATCCCTCCCTCTCCGCCAGCCCGACCCCAATAGGACGCTCGCATGGGGTTTTGGGAGATCGTCGGCGGCCTGTCCGAAAACATGTTCTACGGATGGAGTTGGCCTTGGCTTGGGTTGCCCGGCGGCATTCTCATGACGCTTGGTCTGCTACAAGCGCCGAGGGCGCTTGGCTTGCTGATGCTGACCTTGTCCGTCTTTACGGCGCTCTTGGTGCTGGTGCCGCATGCGATAGGGACAAACCATCCGGGCTGGCATGTCCCGCTCTTCATGGGACAGTTTCTCATTGGCACCGCGCTGGCCATCCTCATGGCGCGTCGAGGAAGCGGCGCGCTCGAGCGGTGGCGCGCGCGATGGATGAAACGTAGCCCACTGGCCCGGGACGCGCGGACCGATATCCGCGACATCGGAGACTTCCTGCCGAAGGCCCGGAACGAGTATGACCCCTTGCCGTTCTGCCAGTCTGATGACCGACTATTTTTAGGGCTGGATCCGAACGGCGATCCCGTGCACGTGGATCAGAATCTATGGAGGCGGTCCCATATCGATATTATCGGGATGACCGGAAGTGGAAAAGGTGTCTTGGCAGGAATTCTGCTAACCCAGGCCGCGCGGCAAGGCGAGGCGGTCGTGGTGGTGGACCCTAAGCGTGACGAGTACGCTCCACGAGTCTTGGAGCGTGCGGCCCGCGAGGCCGGCAAACCCTTCTATCGCTTGGATCTCATGGGCGAGGAGGCGCGATGGAATCCCCTGCGCGGAAAGAGTTCCGATGAGATTGAGGAGCTCCTGGTGGCAAGCTTCGGCCTCGGAGAGCGAGGCTCCGAGGCGGATTTCTATCGTCTCAATGATCGTCGCGCCGCACGAGAATTCGCGCGGTTGCATGACGGCGAGTCCCTGCCGAATCTTTTGGCGACGTTCCGAAGCGAGACCGTTGCGCGCAAGGCCACGAAGTTCATTGATGATATGGAAGAGATCGCGGCGACCCCCGCGGCTCGGGCCGAGGAGGGGTTGGATGTCGCGCGAGCGATTGAGGAGGGCGCGGTGATCTACGTGCTCGGCTCCCCACGCCACTCCCGTATTCTCAAGCTTCAGAAGATGTTCGTGCTGTCGGTGATCCAGAGTTGCGAGCGCCGCGCCCGCGAAAGATCCCGCCAAGTCTGCATGTTTCTGGATGAGCTCCGCTATCTGATCAGCGCTCCGCTACTGGAGGCGCTCGCCTCTATCCGGGACAAACGGGCGCACCTAGTGCTGGCGCATCAGACGGTCAACGACTTGCGCAACGTTCCCGACGATCTGGACCCGGAACAGGTGATATCTTCAGTAACCGAGAACTGCGGCCTGAAATTCGCCTACCGGGTCAACGATCCAGACACGGCATTATGGCTGGCCCGCATGAGCGGCAGCATCCTAATCGATGACGAGATGCGCGATTTCGAGGCCAACGCGGTCCTCGCCGAGCGCGAGCGAAACATTCGTGGCCTGCGTCAGTCAGAGCGCTACCTTGTGGACACCAACATGTTGCAGTCTTTGCCATCACGGTGCGCGGTCCGCTATGGCGATGGCTTGGCTCGATTCGTGTTCACGTCTCCCGTGCCAGTCAAATAAGCGCGAATTATCAATTCCATCACTCAGTATCGCCCGATGGTAGACATCGACTCTCACACCGCATAAGCCAACGCTCAAGACGCTCGCCTATTAGGGTGGCCATCGTCGTCGTTTCCTGCCTCGGAATGGGTTGGTTCGGCAATCTGTCGGCATAGTTGGAGTCACTAGTGTCCCAACGTTAATGGTAGCAAATTCAACTGTTTAGGGCCCCCCGGCAGTTCGATTTGGGGTTCATTCTTCGCAAGTAATTGATATAAAGGAACTTTCTCAAAAAGAGTGAGGCTCAAAATCTGGAGAATAGCGCGCAGCTCCGTCTCCAGCCGCAACCGCTTCCGAAGGATCGCCACCAGCACGTAAACCGAGATCGCGATCCAGATCTGGGTCTTCACGGCGTTCTCCGTCGTGCCGAAGAACGACTGGATCCTCAGATGCCGCTTGATCCATTTGAAGAACAGCTCCACGCGCCAGCGCGCCCGATACAGCTCGGCGATCGTCCGCGCCGGAAGCGTGAAGTCGTTGGTCAGGAACACGAGGGTCTTCTCCCGCTCTCGGTCTCGATGCTTGACGCGCCGAAGCCGGTCGGGATAGGCGCTCGCGGTGGTGGCGCCGCTGGCCCGGACCACCTGGTCGCGAAGAACGCCCGCGTCGCGGTCGGCCGCGCGGGAAGACAAGCGCCGGAGTTTGATGTTGGACTTGGAGCGCAACACGAAGTGGGCCCCATGCAGGCGCAGCGCGTGCAAGCGGGAGAAATCGAGGTAGGCCCGATCCATGACGTAGAAGGCCCCGGGCTCTGGAACCAGCAGGTCCAGAATGTTCACGTCGTGAACCTTTCCGTCCGTAACATGCAGAAAAGTCGGGATGTTTCCGCGCAGGTCGAGCAGCGTATGCATCTTGACGGCCGCCTTGGTCGCGCGAAACGGCGCCCACGGAAACAGCGACAGGCACAGGTCGATGGTGGACGAGTCCAACGCGTAGACGGTGCGGTCCAGATCCAGTCCGTGGCTCTCCTCGCCAAGAAGACGCCGCGCCTCGTCAATCAGGTCGCGCGCGAAATCGGCATGGATCCTCCAGTCCCGGGTCGCGTTGGCGTTCGCCAGCGTGTTCCTCGCCACGCCCCCGCGGATGCCCATGTGGTACAGCTTGCTCGACTGCGCGCGCAGGCAGGCCTCGACGTCGCGCAGGGAGGACCGATAGGTCAGTTGCGCGAAAGCCATGCAGCGATACTGATCGCCGCAACTGAAGGACTTGACCTTGTGATGTCCGCCGTGGCGCTCGACGCGCCGCTGGAAACTGGGCCAGGGAAGATGATCCATCACTTGAGCGAACACGAGTTTTCCGGAATGCATTGGCTTGACCCCCCTCGCGACAGCTCGCGCCGGGCAGGGTCCGCCACGGGCTCCGGCCAAAGATTGAAATCGACAACGCTGGAAATCGCGAAAAAACTCATTATAAACAATCTATTGCAGACCAATCGAACTGAAACGTTGGGACACTAGTGAGTTGGAGTCATCCCGAAGTTTCAGAATCAGCCATGGTTTCGTCTCAGTTTCCCATGCTCCGGGGATCGGTGGATTTCGGTTTCCACGGTCTCTTGGGCGGAGTCTTGGGGCGCATGGTCATCATGGTTCTCGGTGGGATTGGGATTTCGAGGAGATACCATTTCTAATCCCATTGACGCTGCTGGCGGCGTCGCTGTCGGCGCTGTCGCTGTCGGCGCGGGCGGAGACGATCAACCTGTACGGGTGGCAGAACCACTCGTGGGAGTTCGTGGACATCGACGGCGGGCGCAGCTTCGACCGCATCCAGTCGAACGCCGGGAACATCGGCTTCTCGGCCAGCGTGGACACCGGCATGAGCGACATAAAGGTGAACCTGCAGTGCGAGCAGTTCACCTACTACAACCACTTCGCCGGCGGCACCGGCTGGTGCAACCGCAACTCCAAGATCGGGCTGGCGCACCCGATGGCCGGCGAGATCATGTTCGCCACCTGGCTGCTGCCGTACAACGAGGGCGTGGCCCAGTGGGTGGACCCGTTCTACGACGCCGGGGCCGACTCGCACACCAGCATCATGGGCTCGGTCGGGGCCAACACCATCTTCTACAACACCGGCGACTTCGACCAGCAGGCGTCGGCGTCCAATCCTGGCACTGGCTTCTCCGGCAACGAGTTCAACTACGCCGGGGGCGGCTACGACACCGGCTTCAACCGGCGCCAGGAGAACATCATCCAGTACTGGTCGCCGAACTGGAACGGCTTCGTGTTCCGCTTCGCCTGGACGGCCGGCAATCGCGACGAGACCCACGCGCTCAAGAACGCCGAGGGCAAGTACGCGGCCGGCCCCAAGATCGACCCGGTGATCCGCTCGAGCAGCCTGGCGTACACGAACGGCCCGCTGTGGCTGGCGGCGACCTGGCAGGACCACGAGGACTGGACGGCGGTCTCGGTCGGGGAGATGGAGAGCTCGGACGCGGAGAGCTTCCGTCTGGCCGGGCGCTACATCATGGACCTGGGCGACGGCATGAGCGTTCAATTGTCGGCCATGTGGGAGACTTTGGAGTACGAGTTCCACGGCGTGACCGACATTAACAAGGCCATGAAGGCGTTCGGGTACGGCGGCACCGATCCCAACATCAACCATTTCGAGAAGACCTACTACGACATGAAGGTCATGGCCCCCGCCGACATGGACATGCCGACGAAGCCGACCACGACGAAGCCTGAACGAGGGA
Organism: uncultured candidatus Poriferisulfidus sp.; assembly: GCA_965116025.1. Taxonomy (GTDB): domain Bacteria; phylum Pseudomonadota; class Gammaproteobacteria; order Poriferisulfidales; family Poriferisulfidaceae; genus Poriferisulfidus. The sequence continues at coordinate 222,076 of OZ220480.1, read as the reverse complement.
TGGCCACCCAAGCCGAGATCGACGCGCAGATGACCCAAGGGCTTGCGATGGAGATGTTGCTTGACGAGAGCGGGTACTGGCGGACCATTCCAGTGGATAGCAAGAGCGCGACATCAAGCCTCAGTAATATCGCGGTGCCCAAGGAATTAAGTACTCTCCAAGGCAGCTTCCACACAGAGCTAGCGCAATGGGGTTCTGGCCTCGTACATCGGAGAAAGCTGGTTCAATACTATAGACTTAACACTATAGGAACGGATCAGGCGCTGCGAACGCTCGTTACCACCAAACTGAGCTCCACGACACTGAATACTTTAAAGACATCGACCACGAAATATTCGGGCGACAAAACAGGCGCTGACTGGTACAAGGAATACGTGGCGAAGGTCAAGGAGGAGGCCATGAGGCCATATGACGAGAAGTACAACGAGGCTAAGAAAGCCTACGACGATGCCATGACGGCATACGAGGAGGGCAAGGAAAAATATGCTGCCGCCAAGCTGGAGCAGACCATGGGGTCGAGCGTGAAGATCGAGCGGGACGCCTGGATGGTGTCGGGCAAGATCAAGTTCGGCGGCCCGCTGGACTTCCGCTTCTCCTACATGGACGCCGACGACCTGGAGCTGTCATGCAACTACTGCATGGGAGACTGGGACGAGACGGCGGCGGACGCCTGGAACGTCGGGGTGTTCTACACGATGCCGGCGGGGACCGAGCTGCGGCTGACGTATTCGGAAGTCAACAACGACGACAACGGGACCTACGGGCAGGGCATCTCGGGGACTGGCCTGGGGACGCCGGGGGCGGAGATCGAGATGTTCGCGCTGGGGATCGTGCACTGGTTCGACTGACCCTTCGTCATTCACGACAGCGAGCGGGCGCCTTCGGGCGCCCGCTTTCTTTGGATCCGGCGTTTCGCGGCCAGATCGGGAGTCGGGCCAGCGCCGGCGGCGCGAGACCTGGCTTCGCCGCGCCCGCCACACGCTCGGAAGGCCATTCGCTCGCGGCGGGCGAGATCGGGATGACCCAATCCACGACAAAGTGATGGAGGACCGAGAATTCTCGGTATAGCTGGAATCCAGGCGAGGCGGCGGGAAACCGGAGGGTTCGGGTCAGCGCGCGCCTCGGGGAGGAAAAGAGCGAGAGGGCCATCGCCCTTGATCGAGTGGACTTCGCGCGACGCGTCTCGCTCGCGCGGTGGGTGAACCAAGGCTTTCACAAGTCCATCGGTCCCCGGAACTCCTTTCTCAAGAATATCGGGTGCACAGTCTTTGATGAAAGCCTGAAACCGGAGTTTCCCTCACGGCTTCCGTGGAGCCACTCCAAGCATTCGGGGGGTAGTCCGAAGCGGGTCCGTCTCGGTCTCGAGGCTGGCCATCGTCTTGGTCCCGCCTGGTGGCGGACCTGTCAGGAATTCCTGAGCCCACAAGAAAGCGGGCGCCCGAGGGCGCCCGCTCGCTTCGTGGATGACGAAGGGTCAGTCGAACCAGTGCACGATCCCCAGCGCGAACATCTCGATCTCCGCGCCAGCCACTCCCAAGCCAGTCCCCGAGATGCCCTGCCCGTAGGTCCCGTTGTCGTCGTTGTTGACTTCCGAATACGTCAGCCGCAGCTCGGTCCCCGCCGGCATCGTGTAGAACACCCCGACGTTCCAGGCGTCCGCCGCCGTCTCGTCCCAGTCTCCCATGCAGTAGTTGCACGACAGTTCCAGGTCGTCGGCGTCCATGTAGGAGAAGCGGAAGTCCAGCGGGCCGCCGAACTTGATCTTGCCCGACACCATCCAGGCGTCTCGCTCGATCTTCACGTTCCCGCCCATGCTCTTCTCGTCGCGGGCTCGGGATTTCGCCATCGAGACCAGGTCGTCATAGAACTTGATTTTCGATTTGTCCTCGCCCGTTCGATCATCCATATCCTTCTTTTTGGCCTCCTCCGCGGCCGTTTTGGCCGCGTTCAGCGTAGTCGTGCTCAGCATGGTCGTGAAAAGCATGACATTTTGGGACCCGGTTCGCATGGCGGTAGTGCTGACTTTAACAGGATTATCAGGCGCCTCTTTGTAATAGTCGTTCCAGTCGACCACAGTTCTGCGTTCAGCGACCAAGTTCAAGCTGGTGGAGGTTACGGTGTCTATCTCACCCATGTATGCGGTGTACAGGCTCATAGTGGTTTTAACCTGCTCCCCATATAAACCCCGCGCCGTGTCCCCCATAGGAATCAGCATGCCCTTCTCATCCGTCAAGATATCGAGCGCCAGCCCTTGGGTCTTCTTCTTCATTATCTCCGCATCCGTGACGCTCAACTCGTAAGAATCCATGAAATTCCCATACCCGAACGCCTTCATGGCCTTATCGATGGTGGTCACGCCGTGGAACTCGTACTCCAAGGTCTCCCACATGGCGGACAATTGAACGCTCATGCCGTCGCCCAGGTCCATGATGTAGCGCCCGGCCAGACGGAAGCTCTCCGCGTCCGAGCTCTCCATCTCCCCGACCGAGACCGCCGTCCAGTCCTCGTGGTCCTGCCAGGTCGCCGCCAGCCACAGCGGGCCGTTCGTGTACGCCAGGCTGCTCGAGCGGATCACCGGGTCGATCTTGGGGCCGGCCGCGTAATTACCTTTGGCGTCCTTGAGCGCGTGGGTCTCGTCGCGATTGCCGGCCGTCCAGGCGAAGCGGAACACGAAGCCGTTCCAGTTCGGCGACCAGTACTGGATGATGTTCTCCTGGCGCCGGTTGAAGCCGGTGTCGTAGCCGCCCCCGGCGTAGTTGAACTCGTTGCCGGAGAAGCCAGTGCCAGGATTGGACGCCGACGCCTGCTGGTCGAAGTCGCCGGTGTTGTAGAAGATGGTGTTGGCCCCGACCGAGCCCATGATGCTGGTGTGCGAGTCGGCCCCGGCGTCGTAGAACGGGTCCACCCATTGGGCCACGCCCTCGTTGTACGGCAGCAGCCAGGTGGCGAACATGATCTCGCCGGCCATCGGATGCGCCAGCCCGATCTTGGAGTTGCGGTTGCACCAGCCGGTGCCGCCGGCGAAGTGGTTGTAGTAGGTGAACTGCTCGCACTGCAGGTTCACCTTTATGTCGCTCATGCCGGTGTCCACGCTGGCCGAGAAGCCGATGTTCCCGGCGTTCGACTGAATGCGGTCGAAGCTGCGCCCGCCGTCGATGTCCACGAACTCCCACGAGTGGTTCTGCCACCCGTACAGGTTGATCGTCTCCGCCCGCGCCGACAGCGACAGCGCCGACAGCGACGCCGCCAGCAGCGTCAATGGGATTAGAAATGAGATTGCTACGGAATCCCGTGCTCGGGCCAATTTGGATATCGAGCGCGTCCGCGCTCATGATGATCGCGCGTGATTTATAATCGACCACGCATCACGAGTTAGAGACTCGGCTATGCGTTCGTTTGTATTTCCCACCCAGCTTTGATCCCTCTTTCACATGATCTGGTCCTTTCGCGGCCAACGCCGTAGAGCCGGAGAAACGCCAGCGATCTATTGAGTAACATGTTGGCACTTTGCCTTTTCCTATCCCGAAAGAAACCACCCCGAGTGAAATGCCGCAAGAAGGAGGGATTTCCATCTCGAGCATGGCTCAAGACGCGATATCTTTCTTTTTCCGGGCACGCCGGGCTTGCTTGACTTCAAGTCGACGTTCAAGACCTCTTGGCGAACTATTGATTCCTCAAGTTTTCCGGAATCTGACCGCGGCCCTTGGCGCGCGCTCTTGATCGAATTCATGATTGACTTCGGGTGAGCCGGAGTCGAACGGAAACGCCACGGTCATGGCCATCACATTCGCCTGCCCCACAGTCGGAGTCGATGCCGATTCGGAACGGAAGGTCTACGACGCGCTGTCTACGCTATCCGATGATTGGACGGTGCTTCACTCCGTCGCTTGGCAGGGCCCGCGCGGGCGACGGACCGGCGACGGAGAAGCGGATTTTGTCCTGATTCATCGGTCGCATGGGATCGTCGTGCTTGAGGTGAAGGGCGGAGGAGTCCACGTCGAAGCCGGACGTTGGAAGTCCCGGGACCGAAACGAGGAAGTCCACGACATCAAAAACCCGTTTGAGCAGGCGGTAGCGTCCAAGGCCGCTCTGGGTCGGTTCATAGCGGAGCGATTCGAGCGTCGCGTTCCGACGTGCCATGCCGTTTGGTTCCCTGACTTGCGGGAATTGCCGTTGTTGGGTCCAGATGCCCCGAAAGCGATCGCGTTGGACGCGGGCCATTTGACGGACGCGCCTTCCGCCATTCGCGATGTAGTTCTTCATTGGCGGCTTTCCGCGGATTTATCCTTCCGTCAAGTCCAAGATATCGCTAACGCCTTGGCGCCTACCGTCCAGGTTCGGCGAACCCTGTCTGATGAGGCGCACGATGCCAAGGTCCGCCTTGTGAATTTGACCGAGGAGCAGATTCGGGTTCTTGACATGATGCGCCGGAATCGGCGAGTCGTCGTGTTCGGTGGGGCTGGCACAGGAAAAACGATTCTCGCTTGCGAGAAAGCGAGGCAACTTCACGCGTCGGGTCATCGAGTGCTGCTGACCTGCTACAACAAACTGCTTGGTCAAAAACTCGGGGACGACCCCTCCTTGGAGGGGGTTGCGGCGCACACGTTTCATGCCTTATGCATGTCCACGGCGCGCCAGGCCGGAGTCGAGGTTCCCGACGCGCCTCAAGCGGAATGGTGGGAGAAGGAAGTGCCTTATATTCTCGTTGACGCGGCGGAGCGGGCGGGCGCGCGATTCGACGCGATCATCGTTGATGAGGGCCAAGACTTTTCCAGCCTTTGGCTCGAGGCGCTCCAGACGCTTTGCGAAAGGGGTTCGGACACTCCGTTCCTGATTTTGGCGGATGAGGACCAAAAACTGTGGGAAAGGGACTGGGACACGCCCGAAGGTTTCGTGATGATCGATTTGTCCATGAACTGCCGAAACGCGCAACCGATCGCCGAGCGAGTCGCGGCTACCACTGGGGCGACCACGCTCGCTTCCGGGGCATCCGGTCCGAAACCCCGCTGGACGGACCTCCAGCCTTCCCAGAAACCAGAAAAGATCGTACGCCGAGTCGTTGACCGCCTATTGTCCGAGAACTTTGAACGGCAGGATATTGTCGTGCTTTGCGAAACGCCGTCTCTCCGGAATCGCCTCCTCGATATGGATGTATCCGACACTGTTTTTTGCCAGTATGATGCCGATGGCATCGTGACCGAGACGATCGCTCGTTTTAAGGGACTGGAATCCCTCGCGGTGGTCGTGGTGCTCGACCGACCTTCTGGAGAGAGTCCAGACCGATTCGCTTACGTCGGGTTTAGCCGCGCCACTTCCTACTTGCACGTAATCGCGAATCCAGACCGGAAGCGAGACGCGCGATGGAACCGAGCTCCGCTGTCCAACGAAAATCCTGTCGGTCTCTCGCCATGATGATCGAAATGGCGGCGACGCGTCCTCTCGTGCTCGGTAGCAGCTCTCCTTATCGTCGAGAACTTCTTGAACGCTTGCGCCTAGACTTCACGGTGGACGCGCCCGATATCGACGAGACCCCGCGGCTAGGCGAGAGGGTTTCGGACTACGTGCGACGGCTCGCCCATGAGAAGGCCGCGGAGGTTGGGGTCCGACACCCGGATTCCCTGATAATCAGTAGCGACCAGTGCGCGGAGCTAAGCGGGAAGTTGCTGGGCAAGCCGGGAACGCATGGCGCGGCCGTGGAGCAACTACGCCAGCTCAGCGGGCAGGAGGTGGCTTTCCTGACCGGTCTATGCCTTCTGGACACCAGCGCCGGCGTATGCCGCTACTCCGAGTCCCGCCACACGGTACGTTACAAGGAATTGAGCGAGGACGTAATCAAGCGTTACCTGCGAAGCGAGAGGCCATACAACTGCACCGCGAGTTTCAGATCCGAGGGACTGGGAGCCAGCCTCACGGATCACATCATAGGCGACGACCCGACCGCTCTGATTGGGTTGCCGATGATCCGCCTGATCGAGTTGCTTCAGGATGCCGGGCTCGAGATTCCCGGCTCGGACTAGAATCTGACGGGCGCGCGCGACCAGGCCTCCATGATCTGGCCAACGCGGGTCCCGACTCGATCCGCGAAGCGCTCCAAAAGATCCGGCTCGTAGGTGTAATCCACCACATCCTCGGCACCGATCAACTCGCGCGCGACTCGCTCGACATCCGAGAATCCATCCACCAGCCCCATTTCCCAAGCCTGATCGCCCGTCCAGATCCGTCCATCGAACAGCGTCTCGTCTGACGCGACCAAGCGATCCCCCCGCGCTTCCTTGACGATATCCCGGAACTGCCCATGGACCTCGTCCACTATCGCCTGCAGATGCGCCTCGGCTTCCGGATCCATTGGTAGAAACGGGTCCAACATCGCCTTGTGGCGCCCGGACGTGATCACGCGCCGCTCGATGCCCCACTCCCGTATCAGATCTACCAAGCCGAACCCACTAGCGATCACCCCGATAGAGCCGACCAGACTGCTCTCGTTCACATAGATCTCGTCCGTCGCGACGGCAATGTAGTACGCGGCGGAGGCGCACAGATCCTCGACCACCGCGTAGATTTTCTTGCTTGGGTATTCCGCTTTCAACTTCTGGATCTCCACGGCTATGCGATCCGCCTGTACCGGGGACCCTCCGGGGCTGTTGATCCACAGAATCACCCCTTTCGCCAGATCTTCCTCGAACGCGGCCCGCAACGACTGGTTCACGAACTCCGAGCCTGCCGGGGCTTGGGGCGCGATCAAACCGGACACGTCGATCCGGGCGGAGTGCGGACTCTGGCTCGGCAGGGAAGTCTCGTTTCCAAGAACCGCGAGCAGCACTAAAAACAGAACCAAAACCGGTAACAGCCCAAACGCGGTCCGCCAGCGTCGGGCCCGGCGGGTCTCGACGGTTAGTTCCCGGACCGCGACGACCAAGGCGGATTCTTTTTCGTCCATAGCGGCTACACCTCCAGTTTCACGATTGTACCGAATCTTCTGGCATCGTCATCAGGCGGCGCGGCTGAAGCCGCCCCGCGTCCCGCGATTCAGCCACGCCGAAGAACCGCCCGCGCGCGTCCACCAGTTTCCAGAACCCCGCAGGCCCTTCAAGCGTGACCTGTTTCCCGGCGCGCAAAGCGCGCTCCTCGTCCGCCGCGCAGACGCGAATCGGCCATTCCGGCAACGCCGCATCCGCTGGTAGCAAGCGCGCCTCGCGACCCTCGCGCGAGTCTCTCTCGATCCACTCAAGGCTAACAGCCCGCGATTCGTCGAAGGAGCCGAGTCCCGAGCGGCGCAACCGGCTCACATAAGCTCCGCAACCCAAGGTTTGGCCAATATCGTGGGCGAGCGAGCGCACATACGTGCCCTTGCCGCAGCGGACTTCCAGATCCCACTCCTCCCCGCGGTCCCGGACCAAGCGTAGATGATCGATCCGCACGGCGCGGGCGGGTCGAGCGACCTCCTTGCCCTCGCGGGCCAGCTCGTACAGGCGCCGCCCCCCGCTGTGGAGCGCGGAGAACATCGGCGGAACCTGTTGGATGGTCCCGGTGAAGCGAGCCAGCAAAGCCTTGATATCGTCTTGATTTAGTGAAGGAATGTCAACTTCGGGCGGGACCGTGCGCGCAAGGCTTTCCGCATCGTGACTGTCCGTGGTCTGCCCTAGGCGGATCGTGAACCGGTAAGATTTCGGGGCGTCCAGCAGGTAGGCGCACCAGCGCGTGGCCGGACCCAGCGCAATCGCCAAAAGACCACTCGCCAGTGGGTCGAGAGTGCCCGCGTGGCCAGCGCGCCGCGCTTGAAAAGCGCGCTTGACGCGGGCCACGGCGTGGGCCGAGCTCAGGCCGATCGGCTTGTCCAGCAGTAGCCAGCCACAAGGCTCCCGCCGATTCATGAGGTCGTCTTGGCGCGGGCGGATTCCTTCAGGAGGCTCTCGATCCGCTCCGCCCGATCCTCGGTATCGTCCAAAACGAAACGCAGTTTTGGCACATAGCGCAGGCCCGCGCGCGCGCCGATCAACCGGCGAAAGAACGGGATGCCGCGCGTGAGCCCGGCGGCGATCTCCGCGCGACGGCGTGAATCTGGAGTCTCGGCGCTGATTACGTACACGGTGGCGTGCTTGAGGTCGCGGCTCATGACGACATCGGCGACCGTCAGCCGCCGCAAGCGCGGGTCATTGGCCTCATGCAACAGAGCCAAGCCGAGAAGCCGGCGCATTTGCTCGCCCACCGCCAACGGGCGCCGTCCGGGAATCACTCGCCTTCCTTAAAGCGTGCGGGCGGTCTCCACGCGGCGGTACACCTCGATCTGGTCGCCGACCTGCACATCGTTGTAGTTGGCCACCGCTATGCCGCATTCAGTACCGGCCTGCACTTCCTGGACATCCTCCTTGTGGCGCCGCAAAGACTCTAGTTCTCCCTCGTAAATGACTATGTTGTCGCGTAGCACCCGGATTGGGTAGCCACCTCGCTGGACCACGCCTTGGTCCACCCGACTACCGGCGACTGGACCCATCTTGCTGGAACGGAAGACCTCGATGACGTTCGCCAGTCCCATGATCTCCTCGCGGACTTCTGGAGCCAATTGCTTCTCCAGCATTTCCTTGATGTCGTCGACCAGCTCGTAGATCACGCTGTAATAGCGCAAGTCCAGGCTTCGGTCCGCGACGACGCGCCGCGCCGCGCTATCGGCGCGCACGTTGAAGCCTAGCAGGGTGGACTTGGAGGCATCCGCCAGCAAGGCATCGGATTCGTTGATGCCCCCGACCCCTGATAGCACGATTTTGATAGTCGCCTCGTCGGTGGACAAGCCATCCAGCGCTCCCCGAAGGGCTTCGCCGCTCCCGCGCACGTCCGTCTTGATGATCAGATTGAGTGCCGCTTTCCGCTCCTCGCCCATTTGCATCGCCCAGGCCAGGCTAGCCTCGCGCGGCTCGTCCGTCTGCTGGCGTCGCGCTGCCTCCTTTCGATAATCGGCTATTTCCCTCGCCTTTTGCTCGTCCGCCACCACATGCATAGGATCCCCCGCTTGGGGGACTCCCGACAAGCCCAGCGCCAGCACCGGGGAAGACGGTCCCGCTTGGTCGACTTTTCGCCCGTTGTCGTCGAAGATGCTTCTGACTCGCCCGTATTCCTGGCCGCACAGAAGCAGATCGCGCTGACGCAGACGTCCTTCCTCGACCAGCACCGTCACGGTCGAGCCACGGCCGCGATCCAGACTGGATTCGATCACCACGCCACGGGCCATGCCCTCGGCTGGTGCTTTGAGGTCCATCAATTCGGCTTGCAGGGAGATAGCCTCCAGCAACGCGTCCATTCCCTCTCCCGTTTTGGCCGAGACCGGTACGAACATCGTATCGCCGCCCCAATCTTCGGGCTGCAAGCCCAGAGCCGTGAGCTCCGTGCGCACCTTCTCAATATCCGCGTTTTCGCGATCAATCTTGTTGATCGCCACGATGATCGGGACTTCCGCTTCCCGCGCGTGCCGGATCGCCTCCTCGGTTTGCGGTTTCACGCCATCGTCGGCCGCGACCACCAGCACGATGATGTCGGTGCACCGAGCGCCACGTCCACGCATCGCGGTGAACGCGGCGTGCCCGGGCGTGTCCAGGAACGTGATCTTGCCGCGCGGCGTCTCCAGCTGGTAGGCGCCAATGTGCTGGGTGATCCCGCCCGCCTCGCCGGCGGCCACTCGAGTTTCTCGCAGATGGTCCAGCAACGAGGTTTTTCCATGATCGACATGCCCCATGACGGTCACCACGGGCGGGCGCGGCACGGGATCGCCTTCCGACGCGGAATCCAAAAGCAAGCCCGCTTCCACATCCTCGTCGCGGGAGCGCCGCGCCTTGTGTCCCATGTTCTCGACGACCAACTCCGCGGTGTCGGGATCCAGCACATCATTGATGGTGGCCGTCTCGCCCAGTTCCATCATGGTCTTGATCACCGCGGAGGCTTTGACCGCCATCGCCATCGCCAGCTCCGCCACCGTCATCGGCCCCCCCAAGACGACCTCCCGCACGATCTGGGCGGTTGGCTCGGTGAACTGATGCTTGTTGTCGACCACCACCTTGCCCTGCTTCTTGGCGCGTGGCTTGCGCGTTCGGCGTTGGTCGTCTATGTGCAACTGGCCACGGCGCCGCCCTCGGCCTGAGGGCGCCTTGCCGCGAGAATCCTTGGCGTCGCGCGGCTTGGAGCGCGGCTTACCCTTTCGCCCAGAGCGAGGCGGCGCGGCAGGGGTTTTCTTCTCTTCCTTGGGCTGCGTGGCGGGCTTCTCCGGCCGCTCCTCTCGCGGCTCCTCCGACTTCACTTCGGCAGGGGACCCGGACTGGACCTCGGGCGCGGGCTCGACAGGTGGCTCTGGCGTCTTTTCACTCGTCTCGATCTTGGGTCGCACCACGCGATACTTGCCCTTGAGCTTGACCTTGACTCGATTGCGGCCGGGTCCGCCCGTCCTCGGGATCTCGACCTGGCCAGCCGATGGCCGGGACTTCACCAGCGTCGCGCCCATGGGTCCGCCGCCGCGCATGTAGCGCACCAACTGTTTCTTGTCCTCGTCACTGAGCGCGTCCGACTCGTCGCGCTTCGCCAGTCCAGCCCGCTGGCACATCGCGAGCAACTGCTCGGGCGACATGCGCAAGGATGGGGCGTATTCGGCGATCGTGGGCATGTTGGCGCGCCTCAAGCGTCCGGCAACTGCAGTTCCAGATTTTCTCGCGCTTTCATGATCAAGGCGCCCGCGCGCTCCTCGTCCAACGACTCGATCTCGGGCAACTCGTCCAGGGCCAGTTCCGCTAGCTGCCGCCGCGTGGTGATGCCATGAAGCGCCAGTTGCATAGCGAGGTCGGGATCCATTCCCTCGACGTTGAGGATATCCTCGTCTTCCGCCACCTCCGCGCTCTGCTCCAGACTGTCTCGCGCCCGCTCCTTTAGCTCCGTCACCACTTGCTCGTTGAATTCGGGCACCTGCAGAAGATCTTGATCCGGGACATACGCCAACTCCTGGATCTCGCGGAAGCCATTCTCCACCAGAATCGCCGCGATGTGCTCATCGACATCCAGCTCTTGCTGGAAGCGCTCCTCCAGCGCCCGTTGCTCCTGGTCGCTTTTCTCGCGCAACTCCTGCGCGGTCATGACGTTCAGCGTCCAACCGGTCAGCTGGCTCGCCAGACGGACATTCTGCCCGTTGCGGCCAATCGCCTGCGACAGACGATCCTCCTCGACCGCGATGTCCATAACCTTCCCTTCCTCGTCCTGAACGATCTCGTCGACCGAAGGCAACGACATGGCGTTGATCACGTATTGCGCCGCGTTCTCGTTCCAGGTGATGATGTCTATGCGCTCGCCCGAAAGCTCGTTGGAGACCGCCTGCACCCGGGATCCCCGCATGCCCACGCAGGCGCCGACCGGGTCCAGTCGCGAATCGTTGGTGCGCACCGCGATCTTGGCGCGAATTCCTGGGTCCCGAGCCGCTCCCACGATCTCGATGAGTCCTTGGTCGATCTCTGGAACCTCCAAGTGAAACAGCTGGACCAGGAACTCCGGAACGGTCCGGGACAGGATCAGTTGCGGGCCTCGGGCTTCCTCGCGCACCTCGCGCAGATAGGCGCGCAGTCGGTTGCCCGTGCGAATGATTTCGCGCTGGATGGTGTCCTCTCGCGGAATGAATCCTTCCGTGTTGCCGCCCAAGTCTATGTAAGCCCCAGAGTTCTCGACTCGCTTGACGATCCCAATGAGCAACTCGCCGACCTTGTCCTGGTAGGCTTCCGCGATCTGCGCTCGCTCCGCCTCGCGCACTTTTTGCACGATGACCTGCTTGGCGGTATGCGCGGAAATCCGCGCGATGTCTACTGAATCGATCGGTTCCTCAATGTAGTCTCCGACCTCAAGCTTTGGGTCCCCCGGATCGGTCTGCCGCGCGACGCTCAACAGCCTCTGCCCATCGGGCGACTGAAACTCGGGGTCGTCGTCCGCCATCACCAGCCAGCGCCGGAAGGTCTCGTAGGTTCCCGTTTCCCGGTCGATGGCGATGCGAACGTCGGCATCGCCACCCAGATTCTTGCGGGTCGCGGCGGCCAGCGCCATCTCCAGAGCCTCGAAAATCACTTCGCGCTCAATGCCCTTCTCCGCGGAAGCGGCATCAACCACGCCCAGAACGTCTATCACGTCATCGCCCATCGCCAGTCATTCCTCCTCGTAATGCAATCGCGCCCGCGCGATCACGTTGTACGGAACCACGAACGTCCGCCCATCCTCCTCCCGGATTTCCACGGCGTCACCGTCGGCTTCCTCCACTCGCCCAAACAGACGGCGGCGTCCTTCCAGCGGCCAGCGCAAGCGCATGTCGACCCGCGAGCCCCGATAACGCCGGAAGTGTTCCGGACACAGCAACGGCCGGTCCAGCCCCGGCGAGGAAACCTCCAGCCGATACGGGGTTCGAATCGGATCCGCCACGTCCAGCAATCCGCTCACTTGGTCGCTCACGACCTCGCAATCCGCATGGCTGATGCCGTCCGGATGGTCTATATACACGCACACCCGACCCTGGCGCGCGCCGAGCCGGCACACCAGCCCCCATAACTCATAGCCCATTTTCTCGACTTGGGGAGCGACCAGGGATCTCAATGTGTGAGTCGCGCCATCGGCCCTCATCAACATTCCTCCCGCACCTAACAGAAACCCCCTTTCGGGGGCTTCTCTTTGGAACCCGGATGATCTCCTGCCGCTAATTATACACCCGCTTATCGAATCACGCGCGCGAAAATCGTCAATGGCGTTTCGTCCCGATTCTTCCTGATCGCCGCGAGGCGAGGGCGCGCCCGTCGAATCAAAAATCTGTTTTCATTCGAAACGGGACCGGATCGACACGTACGCCCGTCGCCCCCGTGGGTCGGCGGTGCGCGAGTCGTACCCACCGGGTATGTTCACGTACGGTGGGTCCTCGTCCATGATGTTGAGCGCCCCGGCCGTCAGCGATGTCTCGGAATCCGAGTCGAACAGTCCTCCGAGAGTGAGGCGATACTGGAAATCAAGGGTGGTAGTGGAATCGATGCGATCCAAGGCCGCGACTGAGCGGCGATACTGATAGCCATCCGTGTAGTTGAGAGTCAAGCCCGCTTGGTGGTCGCCGCGCCGCCAGACCAGACTCAGCGCGCCACGCCATTCCGGCATGGGACTGCCAATATTGGCGAAATTCAGGTAGCCGGCCCCATCGATCTTTCGCCCGTCGGGGCGCGTGATCTCGTATTCGAGGACGCGCGTCGCCCGCAAGCCGGGAAGGAGGCTCCCGAATTCCGTCCAGATTCTCCCGCTGACCGAGAAATCCAATCCAGAGGCGCGGATCTCGTCGGTGTTGATGTATCGAGTGCGAACGCGAGCGACCGTTCCGTCCGCCGTGCGAATCACACGGCTCTCCTCGCCAGCGGCGACGCGTCGCGCGTCGGCCTCGACGACCGACTGAGGGTTCTCGCGCGCCAGAGCGTCCTCGAAGCGAAAGTTCCAGTAATCCAGGTTGAGCTCCCAATCTTCCACGGCTATGGAGCCGCCCAGATTCAGAGACGTGGCGGTTTCCGGTTTTAGATTCTCGTTGCCGTAGGTCAGGTTGGGGACGAAGAACTGTCGCCCGCCTTCCACGATATCGGAGAAGGACGTTTGCACGCCCTGCGTTTGGTGCAACGCGGGAGCGCGGAACGAGCTGCTCGCGGAAGCGCGTAGCGAAAGAATGTTCGTTGGCGTCCAGAGCAGAGACAGCTTCGGATCGGTCGCGCTACCGATGGCGCCTCCGTAGTCCTCATGGCGCGCGCCAAGCGTCGCCTCAAGATCCGGCCCCAAAGGCAACAAAACCTCACCGAAGACGGCGATAGCGTCCCGGGAGCCAGAATAGTCGGGGCCTCCCCCTACGAACGAGAACTCGAAGTCGTTGAAGAGCGAGCTGAAATCGCCACGAATGGTTTCGTCTCGGTACTGAATGCCGAGGGCGTAGCCGACTAGATTGCCGCCTGGCAGAGACATTCCATCGCCGGTCAAAACCGCCTCGAAGACGTTCAACTCGGATTCGGCGGCGCCAAGCGCGTCCGCGAGAAGATAGTCGCGCATGAACGCTTGCTCGCCCGCCGTGCCAGCGCGCGTTCCTCCGAACGCGCCGCCATCCCAAGTCATGGCCAGCACCTTGTTGGCGACGCTGAACGGATTGTAGAACAGGCAGACATCTCCTTTCTCAAGAGCGCCGCGATCGACTGGACAGTCCGGGCCCACGCCGAGCAAGGCGGTATCGTTCTCGCCCGCGCCCATGGCGCTCTGCAGATTGCGGTATAGCGTGTCGGGGATCCGCCAATCGATATCGCTACGGGCATGCAGGAAGGACATTTCCCACGACAGACGGTCAGTCGCGTCGCCTTCGGCCATCAGCGCCATGCGGCTTGTCTCGTTCTTGAAATCGTTGGTCTCGGGCGGCTCGCTGACACCATATACGCGACCGATGTAGCGCGCCGCGACTGGGTCGCCATCGTCATTTCGGAACGGGTTGCCGGGGTGCATGGCCGGAATGTAGGACAGATTGGGACTGATGGCGGGAAGGCTGGGAGAGATGAGGCGGCGGATATCGTTTCGCGCGTAGCCGAGTTCCGCCGTCAGGCGGGCCTTCTCGCCAAGACCGAATTTGAGTTGGGCGAAAGCCTGGACTCGCTCTTCCTCTGGCACGACCGTAACCTGCGGTCCATAGTCGAAACGACAGACGCTGTGCGTTCCAGAGTTCTTGGCGAAGGCCGCTGGCGGGACGTAACTGGCTGGCGGGACGTGCTCGGAGCAATGGGGCGCGGCCGTGATCGCGCCGGACGCTAGCCGGGTTCCGTCCGGCAAAGCCGTCTCGCCCAACATGACGAAATTACCAGGATTCGCCGCGGTGCTCCACGACGGGGTGACCCAAGAAACCTCATCCATAACCAGCCGCGTCCGATCCAAATAACTCAGCGCGAGCAGCAGATCGCCAGATTCTATAAAATCTCGTCCATACACGAGTTCCACGCGATCATCCGACTGGGATCCGTCGTTGGTCCGCTCGCGACGCTCGGCCGCTACTTCGAATCCTCGAAAATCGGAGCGGGTGACGAAATTGGCGACGCCGGCGATAGCGTCTGAACCATAGACCGCGGCCGCTCCGTCTTTCAGGATCTCGACCCTCTCCAACGCGAGCGTCGGCACCAATGCCGACAGATCCACGAAACTAGATCCGTCGATGGTGGGAAGCGCCGAGACGACCTGCCGGCGACCGTTGAGCAGCACCAAGGTCGAGGACACTCCGAGTCCGCGAAGATTAATGTTCGAGGTGCCGACCGTGTAGTTCTGCGAAAGAGCGTCAGCGTTGTTCTGGGCGCCGGCGTTGCCGGGCAGCGACTGCACCAGATCCCGGATATCGCTGGCGCCCAGATTCCGAAGATCTTCCAAATCGTAGCTCGCCAGTGGCGTGGCGACATCCTGTTGCAACGTCCGCTTGATGCGAGATCCAGTCACCGTCACTTGCTCTAAATCGCCGGATGGCTTTGACGCGCTTTCGGCCCACGCCGGGGACGCGGCCAGAATCAGCGTCAGAGCGACGAGGGTCCAGCGAATGAACCAAGAGGTCGAAATGGTGGTTTTTCGCATGCGCCGCTTCAACTCGTGAACGCAAGAGTCATTGTACGCCCGTGAAGAGCGGCGGGATGGTGGTAAGCGAGCGGTCTACGCGGTCCTGATTATTCGCGGCGCACCGCGACAATTTCGAAAACCCTTTTCCCGCCCGGCGTTTCCACCGTTATCTCTTCTCCCTCCGGGCGTCCGATCAACGCCCGAGCGATCGGCGTATGCACCGAGAGCCGGTCTTTCTCGATATCCGCCTCATCCTCGCCAACAATCTGGTAGCGCACCCGCTCTCCAGATTCCAAGTCGACCAATTCCACCGTGGTGCCGAACACCACCTTGCCGTTGAGTTGCAGTTCGGAGATGTCTATGACCTGCGCGCGAGATAGCTTGGCCTCGATTTCCTTGATGCGTCCTTCCAGGAATCCTTGCTGATCCCGCGCCGCCTTGTACTCGTAGTTCTCGCGCAAATCCCCATGGGCGCGCGCCTCAGCGATCGCTTGGATGACGGCCGGGCGCTCCACTCGCTTGAGCCGCTCAAGCTCTTCGCGCAAGAGGGAGGCCCCGCGCGCGGTCATTGGCACCATGCCCATCAATCTCCCGGTCTATTCGGAAACATCATCTCGCGCCGGCATCCGGCGCACGCGCTTCTCGTGCAAGGCTTGCAATTGATACACATCCTCGATCACCTCGGATTTTAACACGCGGACCAACGCGCTGGCGCCGGTCAAGGTCGTCGTGTAGCAAACTTGACGTTGCAGCGCTTCCCGGCGAATGGCTAGCGAATCGCGGATCGCCAGCTTGTCTTGGGTCGTGTTTATGATCAAGTCGATCTCGCCGCCCCGAATCCTGTCAACGACATGAGGCGAGCCTTGCGCCACCTTGTTGATGCCAGCGCAGTCCAGGCCTTCCTGGCGCAAGTGTTCCGCCGTTCCGTGGGTCGCCACCAGTTCGAAGCCAGCCGCGAGCAGTTCGCGCGCCAACCGAGAGCATCCAGGCTTATCCTGGTCTCGCACGCTGATCAGGGCTCGCCCGCCAGTTGGGATGCGCACCCCGGCCGCGCGTTGCGATTTGGCGAACGCCTCCTCGAAGCGCTCGCCAACCCCCATCACCTCGCCGGTCGACTTCATCTCCGGGCCCAAGATCGGGTCGACCCCCGAGAATTTGAGAAAGGGAAACACCGCTTCCTTAACCGCGAAGTATTCCAGCCGCGCCTCCTCGCGGCAGTCTTGCTCGCGCAAGGACCGGCCCAGCATGCAGGCGGTCGCGATCCGCGCCAGCGAGCGACCGGTCACTTTGGAAACGAACGGCACGGTACGCGAGGCGCGGGGGTTGGCCTCGATCACGTAGATCGAGTCTCCCCGCACCGCGAACTGAATATTCATCAGGCCCACCACCTCCAGCGCGCGCGCCAGCGCCGTGGCTTGGTCGCGCAGGAT
Source organism: uncultured candidatus Poriferisulfidus sp. (assembly GCA_965116025.1). Lineage (GTDB taxonomy): Bacteria > Pseudomonadota > Gammaproteobacteria > Poriferisulfidales > Poriferisulfidaceae > Poriferisulfidus. The sequence goes on along the minus strand of OZ220480.1, from coordinate 205,052 downwards.
ATCCAGGACCGGTTCCTCGATCGAGTAGACGGGCAGGGAGCAGGCCGAATCCCCGGAGTGGATCCCGGCCTGCTCGATGTGTTGCATGATCCCTCCGATCAGCGTTTCCTCCCCATCGCGCACCACGTCGACATCGACTTCCACCGCGTCCTGCAAATAGCGATCGAGCAACACCGGGGTCTGGTCGGACACTTGGACCGCGTCCTTGATGTAGCGCTCGAGTTCCACTTCGTCGAACACGATCTCCATCGCCCGCCCACCCAGCACGTAGGAAGGCCGCACGACCAAAGGATAGCCTAGTTCGCGGGCCAACCTCAGCGCTCCCTCGCGGTCGCGCGCCGTTCCCCCCGGCGGCTGACGCAGGCCTAGGCGATCAAGCACTCCGGTAAAGCGCTCTCGATCCTCGGAAGCGTCGATCGCGTCCGGGGACGTGCCCAGGATCGGGATCCCCGCCCGCGCCAATCCTTGAGCGAGTTTCAGGGGAGTCTGCCCCCCGAACTGGACGATCACTCCGTACGGACGCTCGACATGCAGGATCTCCAGCACGTCCTCCAGCGCGAGAGGCTCGAAATACAGACGATCGGAAGTGTCGTAATCGGTGGAGACCGTCTCTGGATTGCAGTTGACCATGATGGTCTCGAAGCCCAGCTCGCGCGCGCTCTGCGCGGCATGCACGCAACAGTAGTCGAATTCGATGCCCTGTCCGATTCGGTTTGGGCCGCCGCCGAGCACCACCACTTTCCGCGCGTTCGTCGGTCGGGCCTCGCATTCCTCCTCGTAGGTGGAGTAGAGATAGGCCGTGGAAGTCGGAAACTCCGCCGCGCAAGTGTCGACCCGCTTGTATACTGGCCGCAGGCCCTGCGCGTGACGCCGCGCGCGCACGTCTTCCTCATCCACATGAAGCAATTGCCCTAGGCGCCGGTCCGAAAACCCGGCGCGCTTCAGGACGAGCAACTCTTCCCTCGACAAGTCGTCCAAGTCCCTTCCCGACAGGGCTCGCTCACGCGCCACAAGATCCTCGATTTCCGCGATGAACCACGGATCGATGCCGGTCAGTTCGTGGATCTCCTCCAGGCTCCAGCCCTCGCGCAAGGCGTCGGCGACATGTCTCAGCCGATGCGGATCCGGGTGGACTAGCCGATCTTTCCGCTCTTCCCGATCCATCGGGCCAAGCGGATCCAGTCCGCATTGCCCAGTCTCCAAGCTACGCAACGCCTTCTGCAAGGATTCCTGGAAGGTGCGCCCGATCGCCATCGCCTCCCCGACCGATTTCATCTGGGTCGTCAGGAGCGGTTCCGCCTGCGGAAACTTCTCGAACGTGAAGCGCGGGATCTTGGTCACGATGTAATCCAGAGTCGGCTCGAACGAGCACGGAGTCGCGCCGTCCGTGATGTCGTTGCGCAACTCGTCCAGGGTGTAGCCCACGGCCAGGCGGGCCGCCACCTTGGCGATAGGAAATCCGGTCGCTTTGGAGGCCAGCGCCGAGGAGCGCGAGACGCGCGGGTTCATCTCGATGATGAGCAATCGCCCAGTTCCTGGATGCGTCGCGAACTGCACGTTGGAACCACCAGTGTCCACGCCGATCTTGCGCAATACCGCGATGGAGGCGTCGCGCATCCGCTGGTATTCCTTGTCCGTCAAGGTCTGCGCTGGCGCGACCGTGATCGAGTCTCCGGTGTGCACCCCCATCGGATCCAGATTCTCGATCGAGCAGACGATGATGCAGTTGTCCTTGGCGTCGCGGACCACCTCCATCTCGAATTCCTTCCAGCCCAGAAGAGATTCCTCCAAAAGGACCTCGCGGGTGGGCGACAGATCCAACCCGTGCGCGACGACGCGCCTGAGCTCCTCCTCGCTCCTGGCCACGCCCCCTCCCGTTCCGCCCAAGGTGAACGAGGGCCGCGCGATGACGGGATAGCCGATGTGGGGCTGAAAGCCCAGCGCCTCCTCCACGCCGCGCACCACCCGGGACCGCGCCTGCTCCAGCCCGATCTCCTCCATAGCCTCCCGGAACAGTTGCCGGTCCTCGGCCATCGCGATGGCTTCAAGGGAGGCGCCAATCAACTCCACGCCATGAGCCTGCAACGTTCCCTCTCGATGCAGGTCCAGCGTGCAGTTCAACGCGGTCTGTCCGCCCATGGTTGGTAACAACGCGTCCGGCTTCTCACGCTCAATGACGCGCGACAGCGTTCGCCACTCGACTGGCTCGATATAAATGGATTGCGCCATCTGCGGGTCGGTCATGATGGTGGCGGGGTTGGAGTTGACCAAGATGACGCGGTAGCCTTCCTCGCGTAGCGCCTTGCAAGCTTGCGCCCCGGAGTAATCGAATTCGCAGGCTTGGCCGATGACGATTGGTCCTGCCCCGATCACGAGGACGCTCTCGATATCGGTCCGCTTCGCCATGGCGTTAACCAAGTCGTCCGGGGCGATGCCGCATCAGGTCGATGAACTGATCGAACAAGCCAGCCAAGTCGCGTGGCCCGGGGCTCGCTTCCGGGTGTCCTTGGAAAGCGAACGCTGGGGCCTCGACATGCCGGATGCCTTGCACGGTGCCGTCGAAAAGCGAGCGGTGGGTCAAGCGCAGGCATTCTGGAAGAGACTCTTCCTCAATCGCGAAACCATGGTTCTGACTACTGATCAGAACCCGGCCCGTGTCCATCTCGAGAACTGGGTGGTTGGCTCCGTGATGCCCGGTCTTCATCTTGACCGTGCGCGCTCCGTTGGCCAAGCCGAGCAACTGGCAACCAAGGCAGATGCCGAACATCGGAGTCCGGGTCTGGATCAATTCTCGGATCGTGTCCCGGGCGTACGTGCATGGATCTGGATCTCCAGGTCCGTTGGATAGAAAAACTCCATCTGGATCCCGGCTCAGCACCTCGGATGCCGGGGTCTTGGCCGGCACGACCGTGACCGCGCATCCGCGCGCGCGCAGGAGGCGGAGAATGTTTCGCTTGATCCCGTAGTCGTAAGCCACAACTCGATATCGCGCGGGCGGCAGCTCGTCTGGCATTGCCCCCCAAGGTCCCTCGTCCCACTCGTACGACTCCTTCGTGGAGACTTCTCGCGCCAAATCCATTCCCGCTAGCCCCGGGAACGCGCGGGCCTGATCGACCGCTTGGTCCGGGTCGGAGACATCGGTCGTGAGGCAACCCGACTGGGCTCCTTGGTCGCGCAGGATTCGCGTGAGGCGGCGCGTGTCGATGCCCACGATCCCAGGCAGTCCGTGCTCGTCAAGAAAATCCCCTAAAGACCGCTTGGCGCGCCAGTTGCTCGCGCGCGCAGGGACATCGCGCGCGATCAGGCCAGCGGCGCGCGCCGGAGCGCCGGATTCGCTGTCTTCGTCATTCGCCCCGACGTTCCCGATATGCGGATGCGTCAGCGTGATCAGTTGGCGGCAATACGACGGGTCAGTCAAGATTTCCTGGTAGCCCGTGATGGAGGTGTTGAAGACGACCTCCCCGATGGCGGTGACGTTCGCCCCGATGGAATCTCCGAAAAACAACGCGCCGTTTTCGAGAGCGAGCAACGCGCGTTTGGCCAAGTAACGTCTCCTGAAAGTCCGGCTTCGGGCTCGGCGGGCCCAGAAAATCATGCTGGGCGATTATTTTACCGCAGAGGTCAGAGGGTCCTGAAAACCGGCTTTCCTATAGCCATAGCAAAGATATTTCAATTGCGGAAACACGATAGCTTCTATGGCATGTTCATGTGGTGGCATCGACGATGGCATCGCGAAAAACGATAAAACTGCGGGACCGATTGCGAACAGGGTCGATATGTCGGCCAATCTCGCTAGCGGCCTGCGCTTTTGCCAGTCCTTGCGCGAAATATCCATGTTTCTGGAGAATCCGCTCGAATGCCTCCCAAGTTCCACCTTGAATCGCATCTGGATCCCGGTAAGCCGCGCGGTCTGGGATATTCTCCGCGACACCCGGAAAAGCGGCCAACACCGCCTGCCAGTCCCCAAAATACCATGCTTCAAGCTCTTCTATGGCTATCCGCGTCACCACTTGCCAGTCCGAACCATCAGCGGCCCGTCTCGACCGCAATCCCGCTTTCTCACAGAATCGCTCCATCTTGAGCTTGAGTTCATCGCACGCATCCCGGTCGCGGTCCACTACCACCACGATACGACATTCGTTTGGCATCCATGCCTTATATGCTCCGAGTCGATCTTCGATTTTTCTCAACAACGCGTTTTTGCCTTGGTGCGCATAGACCTTGAAAGTGCAGCCCTCCGGCAGAAACTTTGGTAGCCAAGCAACGAGAAACGCTTCCATGGAACGCTCCTCCACGAGGAACTCCAAATGAGACGCGGGCATGTCAGCTCCCGCCTCTTCCCGGCATGGCCATTCCTTCCGAAGTCAGCGGATCTCCAACCCCGAAATGTCCTTCCATCCAAAGATCTCCAAGCTGGGCGCCCGCTTCCATAAACGCCAAAATTTTTTTGTTCTCATCCAAGGGGTCGCATCTCGTGTAACCGAATTCGTCGCGCCACAACACCCGAACTTCCATGGGACGAAGCGCATCAAGGAAAAAAGGAGAATGGGTGGTCACGAGGACCTGTGTGGCCTCGGAGGAGGTTCGGCATTCTTCCGCCAAACCGTGAAGCAGGCGTGGATGCAGGAAGTTCTCCGGCTCCTCAATGCCAATAAAAGGAGGAGGGGTTGGATCACGCAACAAGACTAGATAGGCGAGCACTTTAAGTGTGCCATCGGACGCGAAGCGCGCCATGACGGGGTCAGCGAATGGGGCATCCTTGATTTTCAGCAACAACCTTCCGTCCGGCATCTGGTCCGCCACCACGCTCTGGGCTTTCGGGATCCTTTCTCTGATGCTGCCAAGAATGGACTCCAAAAGTTCTGGATGTTCTTCGGACAGATATTGAATCACGTTAGCGAGATTGTCTCCTGTCCTGCTCAGGCGTTCCTGTGGCCCCGCTTCCGGTTGTCCTCTCGTATCCTCGGCTGACAAGTAGGACACATGCCATCCCATGATGAAATCTCTCAGCTCGACGACACGAGAATTTTCCGCCAGTTGGCCAAGCGCGTTAACCGCGAGCGTATCAGGAGAACTCAAAGGGATCTCTATCCGCTCAGCCCGCGCGTCAGGCATCTCACCCGAGATGACCTGCCCAACTCCGTCCGCGTAATCGAGAAATTTGAACGGTTGCCCGTAGCGCCCCCGCTTCCATCGGAGCCATTCGCAGACCACGCGAGGTCGGCCATTTTTCTCGTCCACTTGAAGGTGATACGTGATCAAGGGTGTGCGCGGTTTTTCGCGATATGCGATTTCAATCAATATAGGACCCTCTCCGCCCCGCGACCTAAGTTCCCGAGCTTTGCCACGTTTTTCCCACGCTCGACGTAGCCCGCTCTCAAAACACTCTGCCAAAAAGGCGAAGACATCAAAAATCGTGGACTTTCCACTGCCATTTGGGCCAAGTAACACGGTGAGCGGCGTAAGGTTTAGCTCCACATCGCGCAACGCGCGGAAGTTCTGCACCTTTAATCGCTCGATTCGCGGTGGGACTCTAGTTCCTCTCATCAACCCTCTCCCGGTTTCCTTGCCAACATTGATAATCCCGTCCCATAGCGTCTTATTTTCCCACAAAGGAAATGGTGCCGCAATTCAATGCGGAATCTAGGGAACGGAAATCGAGAGTTTGGGAGGCGGAATTTCACCGAACAATATATGGGAGAAGCGACGTTTTGGCCAGATATTCCGTGGAGAGTTTTTCGATTTGCTGATGCCCTACGATACCATTTCTAATGCCATTGGCGCTATTGGCGGCGGGGCTTTCGGCGCTGGCGCTGCCGGCGCGGGCGGAGACGATCAACCTGTACGGGTGGCAGAACCACTCGTGGGAGTTCGTGGACATCGACGGCGGGCGCAGCTTCGACCGCATCCAGTCGAACGCCGGGAACATCGGCTTCTCGGCCAGCGTGGACACCGGCATGAGCGACATAAAGGTGAACCTGCAGTGCGAGCAGTTCACCTACTACAACCACTTCGCCGGCGGCACCGGCTGGTGCAACCGCAACTCCAAGATCGGGCTGGCGCACCCGATGGCCGGCGAGATCATGTTCGCCACCTGGCTGCTGCCGTACAACGAGGGCGTGGCCCAGTGGGTGGACCCGTTCTACGACGCCGGAGCCGACTCGCACACCAGCATCATGGGCTCGGTCGGAGCCAACACCATCTTCTACAACACCGGCGACTTCGACCAGCAGGCGTCGGCGTCGGGGCCGGCGACCGGCTTCTCCGGGGCGGAGTTCAACTACGCCGGGGCCGGCTACGACACCGGCTTCAACCGGCGCCAGGAGAACATCATCCAGTACTGGTCGCCGAACTGGAACGGCTTCGTGTTCCGCTTCGCCTGGACGGCCGGGAACCGCGACGAGACGATGGCGCCGACCGGCGGCGGGAAGATCGACCCGGTGATCCGCTCGAGCAGCCTGGCGTACACGAACGGCCCGCTGTGGCTGGCGGCGACCTGGCAGGACCACGAGGACTGGACGGCGGTCTCGGTCGGGGAGATGGAGAGCTCGGACGCGGAGAGCTTCCGCCTGGCCGGGCGCTACATCATGGACCTGGGCGACGGCATGAGCGTTCAACTGTCGGCCATGTGGGAGACTTTGGAGTACGAGTTCCACGGCGTGACCGACATCAACAAGGCCATGAAGGCGTTCGGGTACGGCGGTACCGATCCCAACATCAACCATTTCGAGAAAACCTACTACGACATGAAGGTCATGGCCCCCGCCGACATGGACATGCCGACGAAGCCGACGATGCCCACCGAAGCGGAGCTGAAGCCGCTGATAGAGGCGCAGATGACCGGGGGGCTCGCGGTCGAGCTGCTGACGGACGAGAACGGGAAATGGAGGACCAACATGGCCGGTCTGGCCGTATGGCCCACCGACTTAAGTCCTAGTGATACGGGGGGTCCTATAAAAAATACTTCGATAATCAAAGTTGGAGTAATTATCAGAACATCCCAGCGATCGATCGCTACTACAGGTTCACCACTGGGGGATTGAACACGGCGTACAAAGCGGCCCTGACTACCAAGCTGAGCACCACGATCCTGAACAAGTTGAAGACATCGACCACGAAGTATCTGGATGACAAGACGGACATGGACTTCTACAAGGAATACGTGGCGAAGGCGAGGGAGTACGCCCTGGAGCCGCACAACGAGAAGGTGATGGAGTACGAGAAGAAGATGACGGAATACGCCGACGCCAAGCTGAAGCAAACCATGAGCTCCAACGTGAAGATCGAGCGGGACGCCTGGATGGTGTCGGGCAAGATCAAGTTCGGCGGCCCGCTGGACTTCCGCTTCTCCTATATGGACGCCGACGACCTGGAGCTGTCGTGCAACTACTGCATGGGGGACTGGGACGAGACGGCGGCGGACGCCTGGAACGTCGGGGTGTTCTACACGATGCCGGCGGGAACCGAGTTGCGGCTGACGTATTCGGAAGTCAACAACGACGACAACGGGACCTACGGGCAGGGCATCTCGGGGACCGGCCTGGGGACGCCGGGGGCGGAGATCGAGATGTTCGCGCTGGGGATCGTGCACTGGTTCGACTGACCCGTTGGGTCATCCACGACAGCGAGCGGGCGCCTTCGGGCGCCCGCTTTCTTTGAGGTCGGCGCTTCGCGACCAGATCGAGAGTCGGGCCAGCGCCGGCGGCGCGAGGCCTGGTTCCGACGCGCCCGGAAGGCGATCCGCTCGCGGCAGACCGGATCGGGATGACCCGATCCACCACAAGGTGGTGCGGTGGACTGAGAATTCTTGATATCGCTTGGATATAAGAGACGCGGTGAGAAATCGGAGGGCGTGGATCGGCGCGCGCCTCGGGGAGGAAAGAGGGTGAGAGGCCCGTCGTCCTCGATCAAGCAGACTTCCCGCGTGGCGACGAACAGGGGTCAGCCTATCGATCTCTGGAACTATCGAGTTTCCGATCTTTGATGAAAGCCTGAAGCCGGAACGCCCCGCACAGCTTTCGTGGCATCACTCCAAGCGCCCGCGCGACCATCCGAAGCGGTTACATCTGGCTCTCGCGATCCGCCATCATCACGATTTGCCTCGTGGCGGCGGATCAAGTCGAGAATCCTGATCCTCAAAGAAAGCGGGCGCCCGAAGGCGCCCGCTCGCTGTCGTGGATGACCCAACGGGTCAGTCGAACCAGTGCACGATCCCCAGCGCGAACATCTCGATCTCCGCCCCCGGCGTTCCCAAGCCGGTCCCCGAGATGCCCTGCCCGTAGGTCCCGTTGTCGTCGTTGTTGACCTCCGAATACGTCAGCCGCAGCTCGGTTCCCGCCGGCATCGTGTAGAACACCCCGACGTTCCAGGCGTCCGCCGCCGTCTCGTCCCAGTCTCCCATGCAGTAGTTGCATGACAGCTCCAGGTCGTCGGCGTCCATGTAGGAGAAGCGGAAGTCCAGCGGGCCGCCGAACTTGATCTTGCCCGACACCATCCAGGCGTCTCGCTCGATCTTCACGTTCCCGCCCATGCTCTTCTCGTCGCGGGCTCGGGATTTCGCCATCGAGACCAGATCGTCATAGAACTTGATTTTCGATTTGTCCTCGTCCGTTCGATCATCCATATCCTTCATTTTGGCCTCCTCCGCGGCCGTTTTAGCCGCGTTCAGCGTAGTCGTGCTCAGCATGGTCGTGAAAAGCATGACATTTTGGGACCCGGTTCGCATGGCGGTAGTGCTGACTTTAACAGGATTATCAGGCGCCTCTTTGTAATAGTCGTTCCAGTCGACCACAGTTCTGCGTTCAGCGACCAAGTTCAAGCTGGTGGAGGTTACGGTGTCTATCTCACCCATGTATGCGGTGTACAGGCTCATAGTGGTTTTAACCTGCTCCCCATATAAACCCCGCGCCGTGTCCCCCATAGGAATCAGCATGCCCTTCTCATCCGTCAAGATATCGAGCGCCAGCCCTTGGGTCTTCTTCTTCATTATCTCCGCATCCGTGACGCTCAACTCGTAAGAATCCATGAAATTCCCATACCCGAACGCCTTCATGGCCTTATCGATGGTGGTCACGCCGTGGAACTCGTACTCCAGCGTTTCCCACATGGCCGACAGTTGAACGCTCATGCCGTCGCCCAGGTCCATGATGTAGCGCCCGGCCAGGCGGAAGCTCTCCGCGTCCGAGCTCTCCATCTCCCCGACCGAGACCGCCGTCCAGTCCTCGTGGTCCTGCCAGGTCGCCGCCAGCCACAGCGGGCCGTTCGTGTACGCCAGGCTGCTCGAGCGGATCACCGGGTCGATCTTCCCGCCGCCGGTCGGCGCGTTCGTCTCGTCGCGGTTGCCGGCCGTCCAGGCGAAGCGGAACACGAAGCCGTTCCAGTTCGGCGACCAGTACTGGATGATGTTCTCCTGGCGCCGGTTGAAGCCGGTGTCGTAGCCGGCCCCGGCGTAGTTGAACTCCGCCCCGGAGAAGCCGGTCGCCGGCCCCGACGCCGACGCCTGCTGGTCGAAGTCGCCGGTGTTGTAGAAGATGGTGTTGGCCCCGACCGAGCCCATGATGCTGGTGTGCGAGTCGGCCCCGGCGTCGTAGAACGGGTCCACCCACTGGGCCACGCCCTCGTTGTACGGCAGCAGCCAGGTGGCGAACATGATCTCGCCGGCCATCGGGTGCGCCAGCCCGATCTTGGAGTTGCGGTTGCACCAGCCGGTGCCGCCGGCGAAGTGGTTGTAGTAGGTGAACTGCTCGCACTGCAGGTTCACCTTTATGTCGCTCATGCCAGTGTCCACGCTGGCCGAGAAGCCGATGTTCCCGGCGTTCGACTGGATGCGGTCGAAGCTGCGCCCGCCGTCGATGTCCACGAACTCCCACGAGTGGTTCTGCCACCCGTACAGGTTGATCGTCTCCGCCCGCGCCGGCAGCGCCAGCGCCGAAAGCCCCGCCGCCAATAGCGCCAATGGCATTAGAAATGGCACTCCCGACCACGCCCGACTTGCTATAATTCCTCACTTGATCCGCGCGAGACTGTAGGGTGACGAGCATTGCATCGCTGCGTTTGTTCGGGGGCGCGCTCGCGCTCTCCGTCCTGTTGCCGTGCTCAAATCTTGAGGCGGCGGACTCTCCGCAGGCCCGGTTGCGCGGCGTTAGCGACGAGTTGCTGTCGCAGATCCGTCTGAGAATGGATGAGTTCGAGCGCGACGATGAGACGCTGTACAGGTTCGTGAGTGATACGCTGGGCGGGGTGCTGGACTACGACCGGATCGCGCGAATTATTCTTGGCAAGAAGGTCTACCAGGAAACGTCCTTCGAGAAGCGTCGCGAGTTCATCGTCTCTCTGAGGCGGCAGTTGCTTCAGCTGTACGCGAAGATCATTCTCAAGTACGCCGATGGAAAGGTGAGCTACCTGCCGTTCGAGATGCTGCCAGACAAGAGCTACCAAGTGGTTCGCACCAAGTTCGTGATGTCGGGCAAGGAGCCGGTCGACCTGACCTATCTGATGCGCGAGACCGAGGGCGAGTGGCGCGTGTTCGAGATTCGCGCCGACGGGGTGTTCCTGATCAAGAGCCTGAAAGATAGCCTGCGTCCCGAAATCAACCAGAATGGCTTGGATTCCGTGATTCAGCGTTTGCGGGGCGAGGCTCCCGGGATATCCTCCCGACGGCTCGCGCCGCCGACCGCGCGGGCCTGATTCGCGTTCCACCCTCGCGATGGATCGGCTGCTGATCGAGGGCGGAGCGCCGCTATGCGGCGAGGTGCCGATCTCCGGCGCCAAGAACTCCGTGCTTCCCGTGCTAGCCGCCTCGTTGATGAGCGAGGAGCCTTTGATAGTCCAGAACGTCCCGCACCTTCAGGACGTGGCCTCGACCATGCTCTTGCTGAGCAGCATGGGGGCGACCGTGACGTTAGGCGAGGACAACAGCTTGCGCGTGGACGCCCGTAAGCTCGACCGTTGCCATGCCTCGTACGAGATCGTGCGCACCATGCGCGCGTCCATTCTGGTTCTGGGTCCGCTCTTGGCGCGTTATGGCCGAGCGGAGGTGTCGTTGCCTGGCGGGTGCGCGATCGGGACCCGGCCGATCGACCTGCATCTTTCGAATCTCAGGTTGATGGGCGCCCGCATCGAGGTTGACGGCGGCTATATTCGGGCGCGCGCCAAGCGCGTTCGGGGCGCTGCGCTGGCCTTTGACCAGATCACGGTGACCGGAACGGAGAATCTGATGATGGCCGCGACGCTGGCCGAGGGCACGACAGTGATCGAGAACGCCGCCCGCGAGCCTGAGGTCGAGGACTTGGCCGCCTGTCTGACGGCGATGGGCGCGCGTGTTCGGGGGGCGGGGACCAGCCGAATCGAGATTGAGGGGGTCCGCGCGTTGCGTGGTGCGACGCACCGGGTATTGCCCGACCGAATCGAGGCGGCCACCTATCTGGCCGCGGGTTGCGTCACCGGAGGGAACGTCCGGGTCACTCGGGTGCGGCCCGACACCATGGAGGCCGTGCTGGTCAAACTTGGCGAATACGGCGCGGATATCAAGCTGGGAGAGGACTACGTGGAACTGGACATGCGAGGCGGCCGGCCCCGGGCCGCGGATATCCACACGGCGGCCTATCCGGGGTTTCCGACGGATATGCAGGCGCAGATGGCGGCGGTCAGCGCGGTGGCGGAGGGAACCAGCGCCATCACCGAGACGATCTTCGAGAACCGCTTCATGCACATCCAGGAACTGGTCCGGATGGGCGCGAACATCGAGGTGCGGGGCAGCACTGCCGTGATTCGGGGCGTGGAGCGGTTGCGGGGAGCTCCGGTGATGGCCACGGACCTGCGGGCCTCGGCCAGCCTGATCTTGGCCAGCCTGGCCGCGGAAGGGGAGTCGGTCGTGGATCGGGTCTACCATATTGATCGGGGTTACGAGTGCGTGGAGGAGAAATTCCAGCGCTTGGGCGCTCGCATCCAGCGCGTGAACTGAACATGGGACGGGTGCGGATCGCCATTTCCAAAGGGCGCATCATGCGCGAGGCTCTGGAGGTCTTCGCGCGCGCCGGCATCGCGCCGCGTGCGGACCCGGCGCGAAGCCGGCAATTGATCCTGCCGTGCGTCGAGGAGGACATTGACCTGGTCGTGTTGCGGGCGGCGGACGTGCCGACCTACGTGGCGCTGGGCGCGGCGGAATTGGGGGTGACCGGACGCGACGTGTTGATGGAGAGCCCCATCCCAGGCTTGTACGAGCCGCTGGACCTGCCGATCGCGCGCTGCCGGATGGTCGTCGCCGGGCCGAAGGGAGGCGATGCCTGCCTGGAACGTCCCCGGGTCCGGGTCGCGACTAAGTACGCGCGCTTGGCCCGCGAGTTCTTCGCCGCGCGGGGGCGTCAGGCGGTCACGATAAAATTGTACGGGTCGATGGAGCTGGCGCCGCTGGCGGGGTTGGCCGACTGCATCGTGGATCTGGTGGAGACCGGGCGAACCTTGGCCGCCAACGGGTTGGAACCATACGCCACGCTCGCCGAGATCAACGCGCGCGTGGTGGTCAACAAGGGCGCGTGGAAGATGCGGCATGAGCGGGTCATGCCGATATTGACGCGCCTGCGAGAGGCCGCGGAAGCGGCGGGGACGGAGCATGAAGCGGCAAACGGATGATCTGCGCATCACGGACGTGCACAACGTCAGCGCGCCGGACGAGGTCCTGCGGGAATTGCCGTTGAAGGAAGAGGGCGCGCGCACGGTGTTCGAGGCCCGGATGCGGATTCGGGAGATCTTGGAGGGCTCCGACGACCGCTTGCTGGTGATCGTCGGGCCGTGCTCCATCCACGACGTCGAGGCGGCGCATGAGTACGCGTCGCGCCTGCGCGCCGTCCGGGAGCGCCTGGCGGACGATCTCATGATCGTGATGCGGGTGTATTTCGAGAAGCCGCGCACCACGGTGGGCTGGAAAGGGCTCATCAACGACCCGGACCTGGATGACAGCTTCCACATCAACCGAGGACTGCGCTTGGCCCGAAATCTGTTGCTCTGGCTGGCCGAGCGGGGCCTTCCGGCCGGCACCGAGTTTCTGGATCTGGTCACGCCGCAATACGTCGCCGACAGCGTCAGTTGGGGGGCGATCGGCGCGCGCACCGCCGAGAGCCAGTGTCACCGGGAGCTCGCCTCCGGTCTGTCTTGCCCGGTCGGCTTCAAGAACGGCACCAGCGGCGACGTCCAGGTGGCGGTGGACGCCCTGCGCTCGGCTATTCAGCCGCACCGCTTCCTGTCACTCACCAAGGAGGGGCGAAGCGCGATTTTCCATACGACGGGCAACAAGGACACGCATGTCATCATGCGCGGCGGGAAGCGACCGAATTTCGAGGCGAACGCGGTCGAGGAGGCGTGCGCCCGTCTGGAGCGCGCCGGACTGCCGGTCCGCGTCATGATCGATTGCAGTCACGCGAACAGCCAGAAGATGCCCGAGCGGCAGCTCCAGGTGGCCAGCCGCGTCGGCGAGCAGATTGGCGCGGGAGACCGGCGCGTCGTCGGGGTCATGGTGGAGAGCCATCTGGTCGGGGGCAACCAGAAGCTGGTTCCTGGAGAATCTTTGCGGTATGGGCAAAGCGTCACCGACGCGTGCCTGGGTTTCGAGGATACGGAGCGGTTGCTCGAGGGCCTCGCCGAGGCGGTCCGGGCGCGCCGCCGCGCCCGCCAGACCGCATGAGCCCTTCTCTTCCGCGCGTTTTGTCGACCGGAACGCCGGAATTCGAGGAGGAGTTTCAGGCGCTGATCGACGCTCGGTCGCTGGACGCCCGTCCAGAACAGGTTTCGACGGTCGCGGCCATCATTGAGGAAGTCCGCGCGCGCGGCGACCGCGCCTTGCTTGATCGCACGAGGCGATTCGATGGCCATGCGCCCGATTCGGTCGCGGCCCTGTCTTGGGGAGCGCCGGATTTCCAAGCCGCGTTCGAGGCTCTGGAAACGCCGTTGCGCGATTCTCTGCGAACGGCGGCCAGCCGGATTCGGGAGTACGCGCGCCGGCAAAAACTGGAGCCGTTCGAGTTCGAGGATGACCATGGCTCGCGGTTTGGCCAGCGAATCGGCGCTTTGCGGCGGGTGGGCGTCTACGTTCCTGGAGGGACCGCGGCGTATCCGTCCTCGGTGCTGATGAACGCGATCCCGGCGCGGGTCGCTGGCGTGGAAGAGATCCTGATGGTCAGCCCAACCCCTGAAGGACGGGCGAATTCAGTCGTGCTGGCGGCGGCCCATGTGGCCGGGGTTGATCGCGGCTGGGCGCTGGGCGGCGCCCAGGCCATCGCGGCGCTGGCGCTAGGGACGGAAACCGTCCCGGCGGTCGACAAGATCGTCGGTCCAGGCAACGCGTGGGTGGCTGAAGCTAAGCGGCAGGTGTTCGGCCGGGTCGGGGTCGATATGGTGGCGGGTCCTTCGGAGGTCGTGATCGTGAGTGACGGAAGCGCGGACCCGCGATGGCTGGCGACCGATCTGATGGCGCAGGCGGAGCACGACGAGCAAGCGCAGGCGATCCTCCTGAGTCCGGACCAGAACCACCTTTCCGCTGTGGCGGAGGCGCTCGCCGGGCAGCTGGACGAGATGCCGCGCGCGGAGATCATCCGCGCCGCGCTAGCGAGTCACGGCGCGTTGGTGCGGACCAAGGACCTGAGCGAGGCGGTGGATTTGGCTAATCGGCTGGCCCCGGAACACCTGCAACTTGCGCTGGCGGAGCCGGACGCGGTTCTTGACCAGATCCGCCATGCTGGCGCGATTTTTCTAGGCGCGGACAGCCCGGAGGTGATGGGCGACTATTGCGCTGGACCCAACCACGTGCTGCCGACGATGCGGGCGTCCCGCTACGCCTCGCCGCTGGGGGTCCACGATTTCCAGAAACGCAGCAGCACGATTCGCATGTCGCGTTCTGGCGCGGCGGAACTCTCGGCGCTGGCCGAGCGTCTCGCCCGCACTGAGGGCCTGGCCGCCCACGCCGCCTCGGCGCGCTGGCGCGGCGGCGCGAAGTGATGGTCGGGCGCGCGGAGCTTTCCGCCTATCTGGACGAGTTGCTCCGGCCCTCGACCTTCTCGGACTACTGCCCCAATGGGCTTCAGGTCGAGGGGCGCGAGCGGATCGGGTTCCTGATTTCGGGAGTGACCGCGAGCCAGCGATTGATCGATGTGGCCCGCGAGCGGAGCGCGGACGCGCTGCTCGCGCATCACGGATATTTCTGGCGGGGCGAGGACATGACGGTCACGGGCATGAAGGCGCGGCGGCTTCGCGCGTTGCTAGCCGCGGATATCAACCTGTTCGCCTATCATCTGCCGCTGGACGCGCACGAGGAGCTCGGGAACAACGTTCAATTGGCGGAAGTCTTGGGACTGGAGGTCACCGGTAGGCTTCGGCGGGATCTCCCGGAAGCCGGAAGAATCGGGCGCCTGCGAGAGCCGCGCCCGGCGAGCGAGCTCTCGACGTTCCTAGAGACTCGGCTGGGGCGCCCCGTGACTTGGGCTGGACCCGAGACGGAAGACCCGATCACCACGGTCGGGTGGTGCACGGGCGCGGGCCAGAGCCTCATCGAGCGGGCGGCGCGGTTGGATCTGGACGCCTTCCTCAGCGGGGAGATCTCTGAGCAGACCGCGCATGTGGCGCGGGAGTGCGGGATCCACTATTTCGCGTGCGGCCACCATGCGACCGAGCGTTACGGGGTGCGGGCTTTGGGCAGGCGCCTGGAGGAGAAGTTCGGGCTTCGGCACCAGTTCGTCGATATCCCGAATCCAGCCTGAGGTCGAGGCGCGCCGCCGGAACGGCGCGCCCGGACGCGTGTGTTAAAATTTTTCCCCGCATACGGAGTGAACGCGGTGGCCGCGCGAAAAGGATGGGCGCCGCGTTTTTTGTTCGCTTGGAGATTTCCGACGCATGTCAGATGACGCAGTCGATGTGGGCCGCCGCAGGTTTTTGACTGGCAGCACGGCCCTGGTGGGGGGGGCTGGCGCGGTGGTGGCAGCGTGGCCGTTCGTCGCGTCCATGTCGCCCAGCGCGCGCGCGCGCACCGCGGGCGCGCCGATCGAGGTGGATGTCGGACAGATGGACTGGGGCCAGAAGCTGGACCTGATCTGGCGCAAACAGCCGATCTGGGTCATCCGCCGCACGCCGGAAATGGTGGCGACGCTGGAGGCCGAGGCCGACTACCTTCGGGACCCGCGCTCCGACCAGAGTCAGCAGCCGGAGTTCGCGCGAAACGTTCACCGCTCGCTGAATCCGGAGTTTCTGGTGCTGGTGGGCGTGTGCACCCACCTAGGGTGCAACCCGACCTATCGGCCCGACGCCGCGCCGGAAGACCTTGGCGCCGAATGGCCGGGCGGGTTTTTCTGCGCCTGCCACGGCTCCCGGTTCGATCTGGCGGGACGCGTCTATGACAACGTGCCAGCCAACGCCAACCTGCCGGTGCCTCCGTACCGTTTCGTCAGCGACACGCGGATCATGATCGGGGAGACGCCAGAGGACGCGCCGGCATGAAAGCTCGTCTCGCGGGGCTGGTGGGCTGGATTGACGCCCGATTCCCGCTGACGCGGCTTTGGAACGAGCATCTGGCGCGCTACTACGCTCCGAAGAACTTTAATTTTTGGTACTTCTTCGGCTCTCTGGCGTTGCTGGTGCTGGTCATCCAGATCGTCACCGGCATCTTTCTGACCATGCACTACAAGCCGGACGCGGAACTCGCGTTCGCCTCTTTGGAGTACATTCGCCGCGACGTTCCCCTCGGCTGGCTGATTCAGTACATGCACTCCACGGGCGCGTCGTTCTTCTTCATCGTGGTGTACCTGCACATGTTCCGAGGAATCATGTATGGCTCCTTCAAGGCGCCGCGCGAGCTGCTCTGGCTGCTCGGCATGTTTCTGTACATGGCGTTGATGGCGGAGGCTTTCATGGGCTATCTGCTCCCTTGGGGGAACATGTCGTACTGGGGGGCGCAGGTCATCGTCAACCTCTTCAGCACCATTCCCTGGGTAGGGCCGGACATCGCGATCTGGCTACGCGGGGACTTCGCCGTGTCCGACGCCACTCTGACCCGCTTCTTCGCGCTTCACGTAGCGGCCATCCCGCTGGCGATCTTGGCGCTGGTGGCCCTGCATGTCATGGCCCTGCATGAGGTCGGCTCCAACAACCCGGACGGCATCGACATCAAGGATCACAAGGACGCCGACGGCAAGCCGGTCGACGGCATTCCGTTCCATCCGTACTACACCGTCAAGGATATTTGGGGAGCGGTCGCGTTCTTGTTTCTGTTCGCGCTGGTGGTGTTCTTCGCCCCTGAAATGGGGGGCTACTTCCTGGAGCCGGACAACTTCACGCCCGCGAATCCCTTGCTGACCCCGGAGCATATCGTTCCGGTCTGGTATTTCACGCCGTTCTACTCGATACTCCGGGCGATCCCGGACCCGCAATTCGGCGCGCTGGCCATGCTGCTCTCTATTCTGGTCCTGTTCTTCCTGCCGTGGATCGACCGCAATCCCGTGCGGTCCGTGCGCTACCGCAGCCCGCTGTTCAAGCTCAACCTGCTCCTGTTCGTGGTCACCTTCGCGGCGCTGGGCTATCTCGGATTCAACCCGCCAACCCCGCTGTACAGCGAGCTCGCGTTGCGCTTCGGCCAATGGTATTTCCTGTTTTTCATCGCGTTGTGGTTCTTCAGCCGCCCGCGCGGCGGCTCCGAGCGTTTGCTGACGCTCGTGGCGGTTCTGGGCCTGATCAGCCTTTACGATGTCGTCAGGATGGAGCCTGGCCACGAGACGCTGGTCTTTCTGGGGTGGCTGATGCCAGCCTCGTTCGTGGCCATCATGGTCCTCGGTAGCGGGGTCGAGAGGTTGGGCCGGGACTTGCCGGTGCCGGATCGGGTGACCGGATGAGGCGCGCGCTCTTCCTGGCCGCTCTGCTCCTCGGCTCGGCCGGGTACGCGCTCGCCGCTGGCGGAGCGGAGTTGCCGGGATATCAGGTCGTGGTCGATCTCAAGAATCGAGCGTCCCTCCAGCGCGGCGCCAAATACTTCATGAACTACTGCCTGGGTTGCCATTCATTGAAATACAGCCGCTACAGCCGGGTTGGCGAGGATCTGGGCCTGGACATGAGCATGGTGGAGGACAACCTGATCTTCACCGGGCAGCGCGTCAGCGAGCGAATGGAAATCGCCATGACCCCCGAGGAGGCCGAGAGGTGGTTCGGAGCGGTCCCGCCGGACCTGAGCATGATCGCGCGGCAGAAGGGTTCCACGTACATCTACCAGTACCTGATGACGTTCTATGCCGACGAGGACCGTCCGTGGGGCGTCAACAACTGGCGCTTCCCATACACGACGATGCCGCACGCGCTGTGGCGCGAGCAGGGCCTGCAACGGGCGGAGTGGAAGGAAGTCGAGCGCGAAGGCGAGGTCAAGAAGGTCATCTCGTCCCTCACGCTGGAGACCCCGGGGCGGAAACCCCCCGAGGAGTACCGGCGGATGGTCGTCGATATCACGTCGTTTCTGACTTATGCCTCGGAGCCCGCGCGCCTGACGCGCGAGAGCGTGGGAACATGGGTGCTGCTGTTCCTGCTGACGCTGGGCGGATTCGCTTATTTCCTCAAGCGCGAGTATTGGCGAGACGTTCACTAGAGGCTCCCCGATGATACTGTTCTCTTCTCCCCAATGCCCGCAATGCCAGCGGGTCCGCATGGTTCTGTACGAGAAGGAGGCGCAGGCCAGCGTGGCCTATACGGACGATCCGCAGGCGCGCGAGGATCTGGCGACGATCAACCCCGAAAGCACCACGCCGACGTTCTTCGATCGGGGGCTGACGCTGTTCGAGCCCCGGATCATCATGGAGTACTTGGACGACCGCTTCCCGCATCCGCCCCTGATGCCGGTCGACCCGGTCAACAAGGCGCGGGCCCGGGTCTGGATGCTCGAGATCGAGCGGCGCCTGTATGCCCAGCTGGATAGCCTGCGCTCGACCGGCGCGAAAAAGTCCGCCGTCGCCCGGGAGACCATGCGGGATTTCCTAGCCTTGGTGAACACGGAGCTGAAGCAACGGGAAAAGAAATTTTTCATGGGCGACAACTTCACCGTCCTGGACGCCTCTCTGGCGCCGATCCTGTGGCGCCGGAAGGCGTACAAAATAAATTCGAAGCGCGTCCCTAGCGCGCTGAGGGCGTATGAGGAGACCCTCTATGGAATGGATTGCTTCCACTACACCCTCACCGAGGCCGAGCGGGATCTTAATCTGTGACAGGCTGATCCCCGCGCCGAGCTGGCGGTGACTTCCAATCGTCCCTATCTGATTCGCGCCATCTACGAGTGGGTGGTCGATAACGACATGACCCCGATGATCGCGGTTCGCGGCGGCGGGGGAGCGGACGCCGAGGCCGCGCTGGAGGAGGAGTTCACCGTCTACAACGTCTCGCCCCAGGCGGTGCGCGATCTCATGATCGACGATGAGGGAATCCGCTTCCGCGCGCGCTTCCAAGGGGCCTCCAGACATGTGATTCTGGACCCGCGGGACGTGGTCCGCGTCTATTGCCGGGAGAACGACGAGGGGCTGATTTTCCCTTGGGGAGGCGACGAGGATCCTTCGGATCCCCAGGAAAAAGACCCGCAGCCGGAAAAGGGGCGGGCTCATCTGAGGGTCGTCAAGTGAGGCCGCGGCGGAACCGGACGTGATCGAGGTCGTCGTGGGGGACATCACCCGGCTGGATGTCGACGCGATCGTCAACGCCGCCAACGCCAGCCTGATGCCGGGCGGGGGCGTGGACGGAGCCATTCATCGCGCGGCCGGCCCCGAACTGGCCCAGTACGCGGCTGGCTTGGGAGGGTGCGAGACCGGCGCGGCGAAGATCGCTCCAGGCTTCCGCCTCAAGGCGCGCCATGTGTTGCTGACGGTCGGCCCGATCTGGAGGGGTGGAGAGGAAAGCGAGCGGGAAGCGCTCGCGTCCTGCTACCGCGATTGCTGCTGGCTGGCCAAGCGGGAAGGGATCCGGTCGCTGGCGTTTCCGGCGATCAGCACGGGAGCGTATGGCTACCCCAAGATCGAGGCGGCGCGAGTCGCGCTGGAATCCTTGCGCCAGCACGAGGCCGACTTCGAACGTTTGCTATGCTGCTGCTTCTCCGCGCGGGACGCGGAGCCGTACCAAAGATCGCTTTCTGAAGCGAGCGCCTGAAGGCGGAGCCTACTCTTCGCGAGACGCGCTGGCGTCCGGTTCCGGGTCTGGAAGGTTCTTCCCGGGGTTGAGGATGCCGTCTGGATCGAAGGCTTTCTTGATCGCGCGCATCATCCGCAGCGACGCCGGATCCAGCTCGCGGGCGATATGTTTCCGCTTGGCCATGCCGACCCCATGCTCGCCGGACAGGGTGCCGCCGAGGCGAAGAACCGCGCCGAACACCTCGTCGAGGCAGGCCCGGGCGGCCTCGCGTTGCGCTTCCGAGCCGTCTGGCATAAGGTTGACATGGATGTTTCCGGATCCGGCGTGGCCGAAGCAGACGATGGGCACGGCGTGCCGCGCGCGCAGATGGTCCAGCTCGCGCAGCAATTCCGCTAGCCGGGTAACCGGAACCACGATGTCCTCGTTGATTTTCTCCGGGGCGATCCGGCGCAACGCTGGCGAAAGCGCGCGCCGGGCCTGCCATAGCTCCTCTCTCTCATCTTGCTTGAACGCGATTTGGAAGTCCAGGCAGGGCCCGTTGGACGCCGCTCGGGCGACTGGAGCGGAGGTCCGTGGCAATTCCTCGGAGTCCCCGTCCATGTCGATCAGCAGAAGAGCGCGAGCGGACTTCGGAAGATCGATTTTCCCGTCCTCGCGGATCAGGTCGAGACAGGCGGCGTCCATGAATTCCAGCGCGCTCGGCGAATGGGGCTGGGCGAGGAGCGCCTCGATGACCTCCATCGCGTGGTGAGGGTCGGCGTAGACGGCTCGGGCGGTGGCCCGCGCGCGCGGAAGCGGACGCAATAGCAGAGTCGCCTCGGTGAAGACCGCGAGCGTTCCCTCCGAGCCGATCAGCAGGCGCGTCAGATCGAGGCCGACCACGCCTTTTCGGGTCAGGGTGCCAGCGCGCAAGACTTCTCCGGCGCCGGTGATGGCGCGGACCTGAAGCGTGTTGTCTCGGGTGGTGCCGTACTTGAGCGCGCGCGGCCCGGCCGCGTTGCAGGCCAGGTTGCCGCCAATCGTGCAGAACGGAGAGCTGGAGGGATCCGGGGCCCAAAACAGCTGGCGCTCGCCCGCCGCGTCTTGGAGACTCTGGTTGATCAGACCTGGCTCGACTCGAGCGGTTTGCTCGCGCTGGTCGATGTCTAAGAGACGATTCATGCGCTCGGTGGAGAGGACGATGCCTTTCCGCGCGGGCACGGCGGCGCCGGTGGTGCTGGTGCCGAGCCCCCGCGGGGTCAGGGCGACGCGCCGCGCGCGGCAGAACCGGATCAAATCCTGGATCTGCCGCGCGTCCCGGGCGAACACCACCGCCTGCGGGGCGCGATGCCTCCGGCTATTGTCATAGCCGTATACCCAGCAGTCGGCCGGGTCGTCGAGAATATCCTCGGGGTCAACCAGATCGCGCAGCGCGGCCAGCCAGGCTGGCTCACCCATGCGCGAGGCGGTCGGTCAGGTCGCACAGGCAATGCAGGATCAAGATGTGGACTTCCTGAATCCGGGCCGTGGAATCGGACGGGACCCGCAACTCGATGTCCAGCTCGCCCAATTGGTCGCGCAGGGCGCCTCCGTCGCGTCCAGTCAGGGCGATCACCCGCATGTTTCTGGCGCGCGCCGCCGCGACGGCGCGCGCGATGTTGGGGGAGTTGCCGCTGGTGCTGATCGCGATCAATACGTCTCCTTCCCGTCCGAGTCCCTCTATTTGGCGACTGAACACCCGCTCGAATCCATAGTCGTTCCCGATGGCGGTCAGCGCTGAGGTGTCGGTGGAAAGGGCGATGGCGGGCAGGGCCGCCCGCTCTTTCTCGAAACGACCGATCAGTTCGGCGGCGAAATGCTGCGCGTCCGCCGCCGAGCCGCCGTTTCCGCAACTCAGCGCTCGCCGGCCCTCCGACAGAGCTCGCGCCAGCGTCGCTCCGGCTCGGGCGATGGGTTCGACGAGGCGGTCTTGGGACGCCTGGTGGGTCGCGACGCTCTCCTCGAACAGTCGCTGAACCCGGGATTCGGCTTCGGAACTCACGCGGCGCCTTGAAAATAAGAAAGCGCCATCCAGATGCCCGAGCCAGACAACAGCAACCCGGTGACCGCGCGGAACAGGCGCGCCGGGCTCGGCAGGGCCTTCTCGACGATCACGAACAGCATGATGGCGGCGACCCACAGCATGTTCATCGCGCCGACGGCGAACAGGACCAGCATGAGCGCCCAGCAGCACCCGATGCAGTAAAGGCCGTGCTCGAAAGACATGCGCAAGGCGCCGGATTTTCCGTCCTTCCAGCGGGCGAGCAGGAACTGCATCGGAGTCCGACACTGGGTCAGGCAAGCGTCTTTCCACGGAGTCCATTGATACAGTCCCGCCACGATCAGCAGAGCGCCGCTGAATAGATGACTCCGGCTATTCATCATGGGGTCGAGAAGCCCCCATTCGTGCATCGGCCATTGGATCGCCGAAATGGCGACGGAGTACAGAACCCAAGACGCGAGATAGCCAAGCAGAAAGATGGCCCAAGGGACCGTCTCCAGAGTCCACCGGCTTCGGTTGCGCTGCACGACCCGATACATTCGGAGCATGGGGACGGCGCTGGGCGTCATCATCGCGACCATCATGATTGACCACATGACGAACAGCATCCAGAAATCGTATCCTGTCCAGCCGCCGAATCCGGCGGGCGGCGGCATCCAGGCGGTGGAGGGCCCGCCTCGCATCATGTCGCGCATGGCCCAGTCCATATGCAGCATCCAGGCCCATCCGCTGGCGGCCACGGCGGAGACCGCGCCGATCAGGACCCAGCGCTCGGTCGCGGGCAGGGGAGCGAACTCGGGAGGCGAGGACGAGGCGGGCATGAGCGAGGCTTCCGCACCCATTTTAACAGGTGATCGGGCCGCTTCGCCACTCGACCGGGCTCTCGCCCGCTTTCCACTTCCACGAGGGCATCGCCAGCCATGGCATGGACGCCAGGCGCGCGTTTCTTGCTTTCGTGGACGGAAAGATCTCGCTCTTAAAGAGTTTGGCTCTTCGCGGGAAGAGAAGGCCTGATGGGATTCGTCGCGGACGACGCGCTGGTTCGCGACGGCGACCTCTTGGACGATTCGCGCGGTCGAGCGCGCTTCCCGACCCATGGAAATTCCAGTCAACCTCCAATTTCTGGACGTGCTATACTCCCTGCCAAGCGAACGTCGAGTCGCGCACCCTACGACAACCACAGGAGGGAAGCCATGGCATCAGACAACTGGAGCATCAAGGGCAATTACTTTGAATCCTGCACGTGCGACCTGATTTGCCCGTGCATCACGTTGAAACCCCCGACTGGCGGGACCTGCACCGCGTTGCTGGGATGGCACATTGATGAGGGACATCTGGACGATCTCGAGATCAATGACCTGAACGTCGCGATGTTTCTGGAGGCTCCCGGGCTTCTGACCGAAGGAAATTTCCGGGTGGCCTTGTACGTGGACGAGCGCGCTAGCGAGGAGCAGTTCGACGCGATCACCCAAATGTACTCCGGCAAGCTGGGCGGGCATTTGGCGGTCGTGAGCAGTCTGGTCGGCGAGGTGGTCAGCGTCAAGCAAACCTCGATCGACTATTCCGTGGACGGAAAGACCCGCCGCCTGAAAGTCGGGGATGGCATTGGCGAGAGCGAGGTCGTGGAGGTCGAGGGCGCGGACGGCGGTCCGGTGATCGTCTCCAATCCGCCTCTGGCGATCGCCCCGGGCAACGACATCACGATTAGCGACACGGTCAAGGTGTCGTACAACGATAACGGAACCACCCATGAGCACTCGGGCACCGTGAGCTTGGCCTCGAACTTCGCCTATGGGCCGGATTGATCGCGTCGCGAGCGGTTTTGGGTCGCAGACAACAATAATAATAATTACCTCCAAAACTCAGGCCGCCGCTAGGCGGCCTTGTTTTGTCCGGCGGACGCCATGATGGAGCCTGGCGCCGCGATGGAGACGAGGGAATCGCATTGGTTCACTCGCAATCCCTTGACGCCGCCGTACCCTGCGGGTTTGCTTATAGCGGAGTTCGCGCTGGGGTGTTTCTGGGGAGCGGAACGGCGTTTTTGGCAACTGAAAGGCGTGTGGACGACCGCCGTCGGATATACCGCGGGCGACACTCCGGACCCCGACTACGAGAAGGTGTGCTCTGGCCAGACGGGGCATGCCGAGGCGGTTCGCGTCGTGTACGACCCGGACCGGATCGCGTATTCGGATCTGCTGGTATGCTTTTGGGAAGGGCATGATCCGACCCAGGGGATGCGTCAGGGAAACGATATCGGGAGCCAGTACCGCTCCGGCATCTATTTTTTCGATCCCGACCAAGAGTCGCTGGCTCGAAAAAGCCGCGACGCGTACCAAGCCGCGCTCGCCGCGAGAGGATTTGGCGAGATCACGACGGAAATCATTCCAGCCACCGAGTTCCACTTCGCGGAGCTCCGCCATCAGCAGTATCTCGGCAAGAATCCGGGAGGGTATTGCGGGCATGGCGGCTCTGGAGTTCCGTTTCCGCCGCTCGGGACGTGATGGCCGAGGGGCTGAGTCCGGTTTCGCCACGCGGCCGCTGGATCGCGGCGGTCGTTTGGGCGGGCGTCTCTTCTCTGGTCTTGGCGACATCGTCGCCCGCGCGCGACCTGAACCAGCGATACAAGGCCCAAGGCTTGGGGCTGGACACCTGCGCGAGCTTTCTTGATACCCCTCTCGATGAGCGTGGCCTGTACTACAGCTGGCTTTCTGGATATCTGACCGCGTATAACTATCTGGTGCGCGACACGTACAGCATCGCGGAGTACTCTGGTCTGACTCGCACCAACGAATGGCTTGAGAAATACTGCGGCGCGAGCCCGGATCACATGCTGCACCAAGCGGCTCGGCGGTTCGTGACGGAGCGCTACCGGATACGGCTCAAGCGAAAACCTGAGCGCGAGGACGTGTTACGATTTCAGGAGCGAATTCCGGGCGAGACGGCGCCGAGCCGCTCGCGCCGACCTCGCGGAGAATCATGAGCAAGATCGCCGCCGTGCAAATGGCCTCCGGACCGAATCTGGATGCCAACCTTCTGGAGGCTGGACGCCTGATCAAGACCGCGGCCGATGGTGGAGCGCGCCTGGTTGCGTTGCCCGAGAACTTCGCCATGATGGGGTTGCGGGACCCGGACGTTCTGGCGTATCGGGAGCGGGAAGGAGAGGGGCCGATCCAGGAATTCGTTCGCGAGCGATGCCGCCGCCATCAAATCTGGATCGTGGCGGGCACCATCCCGATGCATTGCGAGGTCAAGGACAAGATGGCGTCCGCCTGCATGCTGTTCGACGACCAGGGAGAGCTCCGCGCGCGCTACGACAAGATCCATCTGTTCGACGTCACGCTGCCCGCCAGCGGGGAGAGCTACAACGAGTCGGCCACCATTCGAAGCGGGCGCGAGCCGGTGGTCGCCGATTCCCCGTTCGGACGCGTCGGTCTGACCGTCTGCTACGACCTTCGCTTCCCGGAGCTGTTCCGCGCGCTCTTGGACCAGGGCGTGGAGCTCATCGTGTTGCCCGCCGCGTTCACGGCGCAGACCGGGAAGGCGCATTGGGAGGCTCTCTTGCGCGCTCGGGCGATCGAGAATCTCGTTTATCTGGTCGCCAGCGCGCAGGGAGGCTACCATCTGAATGGACGCGAGACGCATGGCCATTCCATGATTCTCGACCCCTGGGGCACGATTTTGGGGCGGCGCGCGCGCGGGGCGGGCGTGGTGCTCGCGGACATTGACCTGCATCGCCTTAAGGAAATCAGGAAGAACTTCCCCTGCATCAACAACCGGAGGCTGGCATGCCAGATGAGCGCTTGACCGACGGCGCGGCGCGGCGCTATCTTTTGGAACCGGGGGGGCTGACGCCCGGGACGCTGGAGCGCGCGCTCTCGCGTGCCTGGTCGCGCGCCTGCGACTATGCGGATGTCTATCTGCAGCACGCGCGACATGAATCGCTCACGATTGAGGATGGCGTGGTCAAGGACGCGGCGTTCTCGCTGGAGCAGGGCGCAGGCGTTCGCGTGGCCCTCGGGGAGAAGACCGGATTCGCGTACTCCGAGGAGCTGAGTCCCGATCAGTTGCTGGAAGCGGCTCGGGCCGCGCGATCCATCGCGCGCGGCGCTCGGCAGGCTCGCCTGCCGCGACTGTCCTCAATCCAGCCGCCCGCCATTTGCGCCGCCACCGATCCGTCGCGGGAAATGGATATGACGCGAAAGATCGCGCTGCTGCGAGAGGTGGACGAAGCCGCGCGCGTCTCGTCGGGCGAGGTCAAGAAGGTGACGGCCACCTTGGCTTCTACCTACGAGGTGGTCCTGATCGCCTCGACGGAGGGAGTGTATCAGGCCGATATCCGCCCGTTGACGCGCCTCAACGTCAGCGTGATCGCCGAACGGAACGGGCGGCGAGAGGCGGGAGGATATGGCGGAGGTGGACGCTATGGCTATGATCGTTTGCTGGATGCCGGAGCGCCGGCCCGTTTCGCGAAAGAAGCCGCGCGCCTGGCGTTACTCAATCTGGAATCCGAGGACGCGCCGGCGGGCGCGATGACCGTGGTCCTCGGGCATGGCTGGCCTGGCGTGCTTCTGCATGAGGCCATCGGGCACGGACTGGAAGGAGACGCGATTCGCAAAGGCACTTCCGCGTTCACCAACCTGATGGGGAAGCGCGTGGCCAGTTCCGAGGTCACTGTTGTCGACAATGGCACCCTGCCAGACCGTCGTGGATCCTTGCGCGTGGACGACGAGGGGACCCCGACCCAGAACACTGTGCTGATTGAGGAGGGCATCGTCCGTGGCTTTCTTTATGATCGACTCAACGCGCGCTTGTGCGGAACGGAATCGACGGGCAACGGTCGCCGGGAGTCCTACGCGCACCAGCCAATGCCGCGCATGACCAATACATATATGCAGGCGGGCGATCACGCGCCGGAAGAGATACTGGCCTCGGTCGACCATGGGCTGTACGCGGTAGGGTTCAACGGAGGACAAGTGGACATCACGTCTGGAAAATTCGTGTTCTCCGCCTCGGAAGCCTATCTGATCAAGAACGGAAAGATCGCGCATCCGGTGAAGGGGGCGACTCTGATTGGGGATGGTCCCAGCGTGTTGCGCCAAGTCAGCATGGTGGGCAACGATCTGGAACTCGACGAGGGCGTGGGCACGTGCGGCAAGGATGGCCAGCAAGTTCCGGTCGGCGTGGGCCAGCCGACGTTACGGGTCGATGAGTTGACAGTCGGCGGGACCCGAATGCATGGCGGCTGAAACCGCGCTGGAACAGGACCTCCGCGCATGCGCTCAGCGAGCGCTGGATCAGGCTCGGCGGCGCGGCGCCACCGCGGCCGAGGTCTCGCTGGAACGCGGAGAGGGGCTGACCGTCTCGGTTCGGATGGGCGAGCTGGAGACCGTGGAGCGCGAGCGGGATCAGGGCCTGTCGATCACGGCTTACTTCGGCCAGCGGCGCGGCCACGCGTCCAGTACGGACTTGCGCGAGGATTCAGTCGACCGCACGGTGGAGGCGGCCTGCCAGATCGCTCAAAGCACCGAGGAAGATCTTTGCCATGGCTTGCCGGAGGAAGAGCTTTTGGCTTTCGAGTATCCAGATCTGGATCTGTATCACCCATCGGAAATCGATAGCGACCAGGCCGCTCGAGTGGCGCTCGCGTGTGAGGGGGCCGCGCGGGACGATGCGCGCATCGTCAATTCGGAAGGCGCGGAAGTCCGCCGCTACGATGGAGTTCGGGTGCTGGGAAACAGCTTGGGCTTCATGGGGGATTATTGGCGCAGTAGTCACGACCTCATCTGTTGCGTGGTGGCGAGCGACGAAAAGGGCGACCAAGAGCGGGACTATTGGCACAGCGCCCACCGTGATTGGCGCGAGGTGCAGGATCCCGAGACGGTCGGCCGCGTCGCGGCGGCGCGGGCCGCGCGCCGCTTGGGAGCCCGCTCTCTCGCGAGTTGCGCGACTCCCGTGCTGTTCGAGGCGCCGGTCGCCCGCTCGTTGCTCGGGCATTTCGTTGGGGCGGCCAGTGGCCGAGCGCTGTACCGGGAGGCGTCTTTCTTGCTGGGCCGCATGGATAAGCCGGTTTGGGCCGAGGACATCCGGCTGGTCGAGCGTCCGCGTGAAACTGGAGGCGTGGCCAGCGCTCCGTTCGACGCGGAAGGCGTGAGGACGCGGGAGCGCGTCGTGGTGGATGATGGAGTCTTGCGCGGATGGTTTCTGGGCAGTTACTCCGCCCGCAGGCTCGGTCTGGTTTCCACTGGAAACGCTGGTGGCGTGCGGAATCTCTCACTGGAAACCCGAGCGCCGACGCTATCGTGGGACGAGTTGCTCCAGCGTCTCGACCGGGGGCTGGTGGTGACGGAATTGATGGGGCAAGGCGTCAACCAGGTCACCGGAGACTATTCGCGGGGCGCCGCTGGATTCTGGGTTGAGGGTGGATCGATAGCTTACCCCGTGCACGAAATCACGATCGCGGGATCCTTGCCAGACATGTATCGTGGCATCGTCGCGGTCGGCGCGGAACCGGACCGCCGTGGCTCTCTCCAAACCGGAGCGTTGCTAGTCGACCGGATGCAGGTCGCGGGAATCTAGCCGATCCATGCCGGTTAACTCGAGCCGGACTTTCTCCTCGCCACCTTCCATGCGAACGGTACGCACCATCCACTGCTCGCGCTGAGGGTCGTGCCAAGTGATGACGCGCGAATCCGGGCTACTTCCGCGAACGCGAACCACCTTCCAGACTCGCCGCTCTTGTCCTAACACCTCGATGGGTTCCACCGTCGGGGCCTCGAAGCGATATACCTTGAGGAGGCCCTTGGAGAGAACGCTGTAGTTTGGAGAGATGTCGGGCAGGTCGCGAAGCAAGCGCGTGGCCATGGCCGCGGGATCCAGCGTATCCTCTCCGAGCGGCTCCGAAGACCCGCCCTCGTGGGTCGTGATGAGCACCAGGCCGTGTGGCCAGTCGTAGACGTATTTGTAGTGACGCTCGCGTCCGGCGTCATGGTAGAAATACTCCGTGGGCCGCAGTTTTTCGCTAGTCATGACCCCGCGTTCAATGATAGTGTCCTGGCCGAACAGTCGGCCCAGCCAATTCGGCTCCGCGATGGCGCGGTAGCGCGTGTGGATGGCTTCGCGGGTGATGGTGACGGTGACGGTCCCCGCTGGCATGCCTTCGTAGTACAGGTCGTAGGTGGCCTGGGTGGTGTCCGCTGCCGTGGCGGACAACCCAAAGAGAAGCAGGCCGCAGAGGCTAAGGGCCCGCTTCATAGAGCAACGGCTCGTCGAGTCGCTCTCCGCGCAAATGCGCGACTCCGTCCTCCATGCGTAGCAGGCCATCGCAGTACCACTGAACCGCCAGAGGCAGGATCAGGTGCTCTTGCTCCAGCACGCGGTGCACTAGGGCCCTTTCGGTATCGTCTGGATACACCGGCACGCTCGCTTGGATGATCAGGGGTCCCTCGTCTAGTTCGTGGGTCACGAAATGCACGCTGCATCCATGGAACTTCTCGCCCGCCTCCAAAACCCGGCGGTGCGTGTTCGCGCCCCGGTAGGCGGGAAGAAGAGATGGATGGATGTTGAGCATTCGCCCCAGATAGGGCTCGACCATGATTTCGGATAGGACGCGCATGTAGCCCGCCAGACAGACCAACTCGACGCCACGCTCCTGCAGGGCGGTGAGCGTTTTCTTTTCCCGGGTGGCGCGGTCGTCGTCGCTGATGACCAGCGTCTCGATCCCGGCCGCTTGGGCGCGGTCCAGTCCATGCGCCTGAGGCCGGTTGCTGATCACGCAGCGGATTTCTGCATAGATGCGACGCTGGTGCACGGCGTCAATCAGGGCCTGAAGGTTGGTTCCCTCGCCGGAGAACAGAATGGCCATCGGAATCATGGCGATGTAGTATAAATCGCCCTTTGGGGAGCCTTCCGGGCGATGACTTCGCCTATGATTCGGGCATCCAGGCCGGTGTTTTGAATTTCTTGGACGAGGGCTTCCGCATGCGCCGCGCGAGTCAGCGCGACCATCCCGATTCCACAGTTGAATATCCGCCGCATCTCTTCCTCATCGATATCGCCTCGCGACTGGATCCAGTCGAACAGCTCCGGTCGCCGCCAGCTTTCCAGATCGATTCGCGCGGACAGGCCCTCTGGAAGAACGCGCGGAACGTTCTCGGTTAGGCCGCCACCCGTGATGTGGGCTAGCGCCAGAATCTTTCCGGAATCGATAGATTCCCTAAGATGCGGCTCGTAGATCGTGGTGGGTTGCAACAGCGCGTCCATCCGCTCTTGGTCATCCGGCTCCGAGTCCAGCAGGTGGTTGATGAGGGAGAAGCCATTGGCGTGCGCGCCGCTCGAGTCCATTCCGATCAGGACATCTCCCGTCCTGCAGTCCGGGTGAGGGAGTAACCGGCCGCGGTCCACGAGACCTACGCAGAACCCCGCGATATCGTAGTCTCCCGGCCGGTAGAGTCCGGGCATTTCCGCGGTTTCCCCGCCGACGAGCGCGCAGCCGGCCTGCTGGCAACCTGCCGCGATTCCTCGAATTACTTCTTCCGTCTCTTCCACGTTGAGCGCTCCGCAGGCGTAGTAATCCAAGAACAGCAGGGCGCGAGCGCCATGCGTCAGGACATCGTTGGCGCACATGGCCACGAGGTCGATGCCGATCGTCTCGTGCCGCTGGAGTCTCTGGGCTAGGCGCAATTTGGTGCCGACGCCGTCCGTTCCGCAAACCAGGACCGGTCGCTCGCAGTCCCGCGGCAGTTGGTAGAGCCCGCCGAATCCGCCAAGTCCGGACAGCACCCGCTCATCGAAAGTTCGTCGCGCGAGCGGAGCGATCCGCTGGACCAGGCGGTTGCCGGCGTCAATATCGACTCCGGCCTCCTGATACGCGGAAGAGGAAGGTATTTTTTCTGGCACGAGACCACTCGATACGGGCGCCATTTTACTCCTCCACCATATAAAATACCGGGCCAGAAATCTCATGGCTCAGCACATTCCCAACCTGATCAGCGTTCTGCGCTTGCTTCTGGTGCCATGGTTCGCCATGCTGCTGCTGGAGCGACAGTTCGATCTGGCGTTGCTCTTGTTCGTCGTGATGGGCGTTTCGGACGCGCTGGATGGCTTTTTGGCTCGTTATTTGAAGGCTACGAGCGCGCTGGGCGCCGTGCTGGACCCGCTCGCGGACAAGGTGATGCTGATTTCCGCTTTCGTGATGCTGGGCCACATGGAGATCGTGCCGCCTTGGGTGGTGATGCTAGTGGTCGGGCGCGATGTCCTGATCGTTGGCGGAACGTTGTTGAACCATCTGCTTCACCCCGGGCGGAAGGCCTCAGTTCTCAAAGTCGGGAAGATCAATACCTTTCTGCAGATCGTCACGGCGTTCTCTTTTTTGGGCGACCAGTTGGTCGCGTTGCCGGTGATGATGCTCGATATCCTTCTGTGGGGAACAGTGCTCGCCGCGGTCGTCAGTGGAATCGGGTACGCGCTGGTCTGGGGTGGACTGCTGGCGGATCCTGGAGGCGACGCGCGATGAGCCAGAAGGTCCTGCCCATCGGAAACAACCCGCGGCATACTTACGCGAATTTTTGCGCGCACGGCAATCCGGGGGTCCAGGAGGCTCTGGAGTCCCTGCCTCGGCAAGGCGGCTCCCTATGGTTGCATGGCCCGAAAGACAGCGGAAAGACGCATTTGCTGCAGGCGGCCTGCCTTCAGGCCAAGGCTCGGGGGCAGTCCGCGGCCTACCTGCCGCTGAGGAAAATGCGCGAGTTGAGTCCGGAAGCCTTGGATGGGCTGGACCGATGCGCGTGGGTGTGCCTGGATGACGTGGACTCCGTGATGGAGCGAGAGGATTGGGAGCGCCGCTTGTTCGCCCTGGTCAACCAGACGGTGGATCATGGCGCCAGTTTGTTGCTCGCCGCGCGCGGTCCCGCGTCAAGCGTGGCGGTGGGCCTGCCCGACCTTCGGTCCCGGTTTCGCGGGGCCGTGTCATTCCCGCTGCGTCCTCTGGACGATGATCGACAGGCCGAGGCGTTGCGTCGTCGCGCGCGTAGCCAAGGGTACGACCTGCCCGAGGAGGCGGTGCGCTACATGCAACGGCATGTGGCGCGGGGGCTGGGTCAGCTGTGCCGTTTGCTGGACCGACTGGAAGACGCCTCGCTTGGACGAAAGCGCAGGATCACCGTGCCGTTCGTGCGTGAGACGCTGGAGCGGCTTCCGGCTTCGGGAAGCGGCGCCTGATCATTCGGACGGAGGTCGAATTTTTCTGGCGAGCAGGGCGATTCGCCGGCCCAGAGCTCGGCAAATGGAGATTTCATGTTCGGTCAGCGGGGCGGAATCTTCGCGTCCGGCCCAATGGCTGGGTCCATAGGGCGTGCCACCGCTTCGCGTCGCGTTCAACGCCGGTTCCCCGTAGGGAACCCCGACGATAAGGGCGCCATGATGAAGCAGGGGCAGCATCATGCTGACCAAGGTCGTTTCTTGGCCTCCGTGCAGGCTGTTGGTCGAGGCGAACACGCCCGCTGGCTTTCCAGTCAGCGCGCCCGAGAGCCACTGGCCTCCGGTCTGATCCCAGAAATATTTCATCGGCGCGGCCATGTTGCCGAAGCGGGTTGGCGAGCCAAGCGCCAACCCGTCGCAGCTTTCCAGGTCCTCGGGTCGGGCGTAGGGCGGTCCCGTCTCGGGGATGTCCGGCTCGGTCTTCTCGCAACTGGCCGAGACGGGCGGGACGGTGCGGACCTTCGCGCTCGCGCCTTCCGCCTCCTCGACGCCGCGCGCGACCCGGTTCGCCATCTCGGCGGTGGAGCCGTAGCGGCTGTAATACAAAACCAGGATCTCGACGTCGCTCACAACAGTTTGAGGACGTTCTCGGGAGGGCGTCCGATCACCGCGGCGCGCGCCGTCGCCACGATGGGCCGCTCGATCAATTTCGGATGCTCGGCCAAGAGGCGAAGCATCCGCTCGTCATCGGGCGGATCCTCGTCCAGCCTAAGCTCCCGGTACAGCGATTCGCCAACGCGGACCAGCTCGCGCGCGGAGATTCCCAGTTGTTTCAGGAGGCGGGCCAAGGTCGCCTCGTCCGGCGGCGTCTTCAGGTATTCGACGATCTTGGGCTCAATGCCTCGTTCGCGGAGCAATCGCAACGTCTGTCGGGATTTGCTGCACCGGGGGTTGTGGTAGATCGTGACGGTCTCGGGCATGCGTTTAGGGTATGGGCAACAGGATGATCGCGCCCATCGCCCGAATGGCGGTTTGGTTGGCGCGGTCTCGCCATTTGTTCGTGATGGTGACCAGCACCCGCTGGTGGCCAATGAGCTGATCCAGAATCTGCTCGGCGGAGGGGTATGGCAAACCCGACTCCTGGAGCGGCATCTCTCCCTCATGAAGCAGAAGGGGCGAGCCGTCCGCGGCGGTTCTGCGCTTGAGGCTGACGCGAACGATTTCCAGGTTGTCGGCGAAGTTCTCGATGTTCTGGGGATCCAGCCGGTTCAGGGCGAAAAACTCCAGCTTGTCGTTGTACGCGACCCGCATCTGGCTGACTAGCCCCACCATCAGGGCGAACACCCGGTCCCCGATGAAGCGGGGCTCGAAAGCGAACTGCATGGCCTCGGTGCCGCGGTGGCTGTTCAATTCTCCAAAGCGCAATTCGTCGTACGTGCGGTCCGGCAACAGCAACGTCAGCCGGTCGTCGACCGTGGCGTCGGGCACTTTGGCCAACTCCTCGGGATTCATCCGGTACAGCTCCCGCATGAGCGCCTCGAGTCCATCGGTGGTGGCGTTCAGGTGCGCGTCCAGCGCGTAGTCCACGCTGGTCTTGCCCATTTCCTTGACCCCTTCGGGGATGTCTTGGCTACTGAGAAAGTCGTTTTGGCAACCGACCGACGCGAGCGCCATCGTCAACGCCATGCACAAGCGGATTCCGCGATGTTGGAGAGAGTTCATAGAGTGATGCGACGGTAGATGTCTGATACTTTGGCCGGGAGCTTTCGAAGATCGCTGACCACGGCGAAGCTGGAGGCTCCGAACATGTGCGGGAGATACTCCATGCCTTCCTTGTCTATGGTAATGCAATACGGGTGGATTCCCAAATACCGGGCCTCGTTCAGGGCCTGGCGCGTGTCCTCGATTCCATAGCTGCCTCGATAGCCGTCCTGGTCATCCGGCTTTCCGTCGGACAGCGTGATCAGCAATCGGGTGCGCGCTTCCGTATCCTTCAGCAAGCGCGTGGCGTGGCGGATCATGACGCCCATCCGGGTGTAGCTTCGGGGCGTGATGCCGCTGATGCGCCGTCGCGTGTCGCCGTCGTAGGGCTCATCCAGGGTCTTGATCGGGTACAGCTCGCAGCCGCGATGGGTTTTGCCGGAGAATCCGTAGATCGCGTAGCGGTCGCCCAAAGCCTCCAGCGCGCCGCATAGCAGAACCAGCGCCTCGCGCGTGAGGTCGTTGACCCAGCCGGAGGTTGACGCGCTCATGTCAATGAGAAACACCGCGGCGATGTCGCGCTCCAGCTTTTTCACCCGGGTGAACAGCCGCTCGTCCATCTCCGAGCCGCTGACATAATCGCCGTACGCGTGGATGAAACTGTCCAGGTCGATTTCATCGCCGTGCGTTTCCCGGCGGACTCGTCGCTCCTCGTCGCGCAGGGCCTCGAACGAGCGGCGGAGCCCGGTGAGCAGGCGGCGGTGCCGGGCCATCGTGTCCAGAGCGAACCGCTCGCTGGAGCCCGTGATCGGGCGGTCGCGCAACTGGCACCAGTTCGTCCGGTATTTCTGACGGGAATGGTCCCATTCCGGATAGACGTAGTGGGCGTCTTCCGGTGTGGAAGAGGGGGGGTCCCGCTCTTCCGATGTCGGAGGATAGGCGCTCGCGTCGGTTGGTTCCAGGTATTCGTCGGGAAGGTCCCCGAGATCCTGAACGATGGATTCCAGCAACTTCTGGACTTCCTCCGGCGGCGTGACGGTCTCGTCGCCGAACTCCAGAGAGAACGAGAACTCGTCGGCTATCTGGTCCGGTTCTCTGCGCGCGGTGAAGCGCTCGCTTCGCGCGCCCTCGGACTGAAAGGGAGACAGGTCGCGCCGCATGCCAAGCAGGGCGCTCGCCAGTTGATGCCGCTCCTCCTCGATTCGCTGGTTCATGACGTCGGCCGCGAGCTCGGGCCGCAACGCGCCTTGGTAAGGAATTTCCGGCAACGCCGTCACTGTCGGGTACAGCGTCTCGAGCAGGCGCAGGGAATCTTCCACTGTGGCCCGCGGGCGCGAGATCTCTTGGATGGCGCTCGCCCATTCGGCGGGCAGGTCAGCCCATGAGTCGGGAGGGTTGTGGCGCTGGAGCACGCGGCCGATGCCAGGCATGTCGCGCTGGATCTTGGATTCCAGCCGCAAGGTTTCCAGCGCGCGAAAGTACCGCCGCGCTCGCGCGCGGTCCGAATAGCGGGAGAAGGCATCCGGTGACGCGCGGTACGTTCCATAACGGGTTTGCGCCCACAGGTGCGCGGCGGTCGCCTTGAGCAGATCGAAATTCTCTTCGCGGGTATCGCAGGCGCTAAGCGAATCCGGGAGATAGACGGTCTCCGTGTCCGTGTAGGGCTCGGGCGCGGATTTGACCTTCAAGGGCCTCCCGCCGAAGCCGAGCAGCAGCGATTCGATCAGTTGGTCCACGTCGCTCAGCCGAACGCTCTGGCTGTCGCCAAGCGTATTCCGCAGATAGGTCTCCACTTGCCGCATGGCCTCCACGGCTCCGTCGATGCCGGCGAGGCCATGACAGGAGCGCAGATGTTCGAGCCAGTCATCCCAGCGCTCCTCATCGATCATCCGGAGCGAGGGAATGCCATGGTGGAAGAACTGGTAGGCGAGTTTGGGCTCGAGACGGGCCAGGTCCCGCCCGGCTTTGAGGAAGCGGCGTTGCTCGAAGTGGTTGAAGATGGCGAGTCGCTTCGCTGGCTCATGCATGCTGTGACGGCTGGAAAGCATGCGCTCGACGATTCGTTCCATGCGCAGCTCCAGCTCCCGCTCGCCCATTCCCCCGTATCGGGCGCTCGCCTGGACGCGCGGGCCTCGCTCGACCAGTTCTTCGGGAAGCCGCGCCGCTCCCCGCCGGATATTCCGGTACAGTCGCGTCCATGGGGCGGCGACTTTTCGGCATGCCGAAAGCAAGAGTGGCCTAAGCCGCATTTGGCTCTACCGGAAAGCGCGAAACGCGCTCGCGTCAGTCATCCGTGGGAACGTCCAGCTTCTGCAGTTCATAGACTAGATCCAGGGCTTCCCTAGGTGATAATTGATCAGCGCCTACCTGTCGGAGACGCTGCAGCGCCATCGAGACGGGTGGCGGTTCGGGCGGGTTGAGGAACAAGTCTTTTTGCTGGTTGTCGCGGGCCCAGCGTTGGACGCTGTCGTCCTCAAGCTCCAGCAGGTACGTCTGCGCTCGCTGGATCACGTCCGGGGGAACGCCCGCCAAGCGCGCTACCTGCAGGCCATAGCTCTGGCTGGCCGGTCCGTCCTTGATAGTATGCAGGAAGACGATCTGCTGGCCGTGCATCGTGGCGTCCAAGTGCAGGTTGACGATCTCAGGGTGAGTCTCCGCTAGCTGAGTCAGCTCGAGGTAGTGCGTGGAGAACAGGGTGAGGGCTCGATTATGGGTCGCCAGGCGCTCGGCGCAGCCTAGCGCCAGCGCCATGCCGTCGAAGGTGCTGGTGCCCCGGCCGATCTCGTCCATCAGCACCAGGCTGGATTCGGAGGCGTGATGCAGGATGTTGGCCGCCTCCGTCATCTCGACCATGAAGGTGGAGCGCCCGGAAGTGAGGTCGTCGGACGCCCCGATGCGGGTGAAGATGCGATCGACGGGACCAATCCGGGCCCGGTCGGCGGGCACGTGGCTGCCGATGTGTGCCATCAGGACGATCAGCGCGGTCTGCCTCATGTAGGTGGACTTGCCTCCCATGTTCGGTCCGGTGATGAGCAGCAGGCGCCGTCGTTCGGAAATCGACGTGTCGTTTGGCACGAATGGCTCGTTCCAGATCAGCTCGATGACCGGATGGCGGCCCGCCTGGATTTCGACGCCAGGCTCATCGACCAGTTCGGGGCAGCAGTAGCGATGCGCTTGGGCGTGCTCGGCGAAGCAGCAAAGCGTGTCCAGCTCGGAGAGCGCCACCGCGTAACGTTGGAAGTGGGCCAGATGCGGGGCCAGACTCTCCAGCAGTTCCTGATACACTCTTTTTTCCCGCTCGAGCGACCGGCCGCGCGCGCTCAGGATCCGGCCCTCGAATTCTTTCAGCTTTGGCGTTAGGTAGCGCTCGCAGTTCTTGAGCGTTTGCCTGCGCTGGTAGTGGTCAGGAGCGCGCGTGGCTTGGGCGCGTGGGATCTCTATGTAATAGCCGTGCACCCTGTTGTAGGCGATCTTGAGTTGCGCGATGCCGGTGCGCTCCCGCTCGGTCGCCTCCATCTCCGACAAGAGGGCGTCGGCTCCCTGCGACAACTCGCGCAGTTCATCGAGCTCAGCGTCGAAGCCCGGAGCGATCGCGCCTCCATCGCGGAGGGTCGGGGGAGGATTGTCCGCGAGCGCTGAGGCGAGGCGCTCGGCTAACCGTGGGTCGGATCGCAAGTCGGCGCGGTAGCGCTCGAATTCCTCTGCGCCGGTGTCCTCCAGCAAGCGGCGCAGATCTGGTAGAAGTCTCAAGGTTTGGGACAGCCCGCGCAGATCTCGAGGAGAAGCGCTGCAGAGGGCGATGCGAGCGATCACGCGCTCAATGTCGGAAGCTTTTCGTAGTTGCTCTTGGATCGGATTCCGATGCGTTCCATTCAGCAAATGGGAAACGATCCGCTGGCGCGTCGCCAGAGTTTCTCGGTCGCGAAGAGGGGACTGGATCCATCGACCGAGACAGCGGCGCCCCATGGCCGTGACGGTCTTGTCCAGCACGCCGAGCAGGCTATGCCGGGGATCCCCGGAGAGAGCCCGCTCCAGTTCGAGATTGCGTCGGGTGGCGGCATCAAGATAGACATGGGCGTCGCGCCGTTCGCGGCGCAGGCGCATGATATGCGGCAGCGCCGCCTGTTGCGCCTCCCGGGCGTAGTACAGCAGGGCCCCGGCGGCCCCGATGGCGGAGGGCGCGTCTTGGCAGTCGAAGGCCGATAGGTCGTGAACTTGCATCTGCTGACACAGCAGTCGGGTCGCGGTCTCGACATCGAAATGCCAGTCCGGGAGCGGCCGCAAGCGCGCGCCTTCCCACGGGGGAGGCGCGCAGGATTCCGGGTACAGAATCTCCGCTGGGTGCAGGCGCTCCAGCTCGGCGCGCAGCTCTTCCACGGAGGGAAGCTCCATCACGTTGAAGAGGCCCGAACTCAGGTTCAGGCTGGCCAGCCCGATCGAGGAGTTCAGCGATAGCGCGAGAAGCAGGGCATCGCGCCCCGATTCCAGCAATTCGTCCTCGACCAAGGTGCCGGGCGTGACGATGCGCGAGATTCGGCGCTCCATAGGTCCCTGCCCGGATGGGGTTTCGCCGACCTGTTCGCAGATCACCGCGGACTCTCCCATATGAACCAGTTTCGCGAGGTAGGTATCGATCGAGACTACCGGGATCCCCGCCATGGGAATGGGTTTTCCCATGGAGCGCCCGCGCTCGGTCAGCGCGATGTCCAGCAACTCGGAGCCGCGCTTGGCGTCCTCGAAAAACAACTCGTAGAAATCTCCCATGCGGTAGAGCAGGAGGTGCTTGGGATAACGCGCCTTGAACTTAAGGTATTGGCGCATGATGGGAGTATGCTGATTATTCGGCTTGGAGGGAGTCAACAGTGGAGTCTGCTTCGCTACCATAGTCCCCTTATTTTGTCAAAATTTCTTTATATCGGGAAATCGGTTTTCCATGCATTATTGCGCGCGAGGGCGAGCGCGTACGATTTTCCACTGGATCCCGCGGCGCGTTCGCGCGCATGTCTTGATCGCGTTCAATGACCATGCTGTGCGCCCAGCATCTGCAACACCGCGTGATGCCCGCCGCAGCAGGGCGAGCGGGTCTCGCCGGAACGGATCCGGTACGCCCTGACGCATGTCCAGCACAGCGTGCTTCAGCACAGGGACACCGGGCGCCTCTACGAGATGCCGTCGAAGGCAGCCACTTGGGTCGCAAGCTGTATCGGGTGGCGGGCCAGACCCACGACCGGGAGCCGTTCGCGCTCGACCCGGCCTCCAGATAATCCTCGCTCCCAGCCCCCTCGAAGGCGCTGATGTAGTGCCTAGCGAAAAGTCGGGTCGTTGATTTTCCTAGCGTTTGATCGCTAAACCGTCGAAGTCGGGAAGAGGTTGCGCGCGCCGAGGACGTTGTTCTCGTAGATCTCCCGGCAATAAGTATGGTTTCCCTCGATGGTCGAGACCATGGCCGCGCAATGGTAAACGCCTTGACAGCCATCTACCGCGCGCCCGACTTCGCGGAACGCCTTTGGATATTGGATAGCGCGGGGTTCCGCCTCTCGTTCCAGTTTCCTCGCTACGAGGCGCGCTTACCTGATCGCCAAGACCACCACCGCGCTGACGATGCCCGTCGCCGCGCCGATCGCCAGTAGAAGGAAGCCCAGCGTCCTCTGGAACTTGGCGTTCATGTCCAGCTGGAGCTCATGCATCGATTTCTCCAGACGGTTCTCCATATCTTTCATGTCGGAGCGGATGCCGGCCTCCATCTTCTCCATCTTGCCTTCAAGCTTGGACTCCATTTGGTCCAGGTCGGCCTTGGTGGCCAGCTCGCCTTGCGCGCCCTGAATGACGTTGACGATGGCCTTCGCCTGCCGCCCGTTGAATCCCGCTTCCACCAAGCCTCCCGCCGCCTTCATGGTATCAAAGTGTGGTCGCGGCCATCCCGGTTCCCGCGCGGCGGGGTCGGGCTCAGGCTTTCGCTGGGCGTTCGGGCTGGGGCTCACGCGAGTGTCATCCTTGCCGAGTGGAAATTGAGGAGAGGGGCTTCTCTTGGGGGCTTTGGAATGGCTTGTGGCTATCTTACACGAGCTCCCGGAGGCGGGAATCGGGTCGCTTGCCCACGCTCGCGCTTTTTCCAAGGAAATCAACGCTATGGAACGTCTAGGCTCTCGCTTTTTTGGACTCTTGGCCGGGGCTCGTCGGCGCGATGGGCGCGCGGGGCGTTGATTTTTCTAGGTTTTCCGCTTGGAGATATGAAATTCACGGGCGTCGTCGGGTGAGTTCCGATCGGAACTCGCTCCGAATAGCCCGACATCTAACGTCGCATAGGTCAGGTTTTGATGTGAAGATGCATGCTTGGGACTCGTGATTCAAGTCCGGCTCCCGCGCGAGGGTCGCGACGTTGTTCATCAGGTCGCGGAAACCGCGCGCCGTAAAGATCTTCGACATTCCTTGATGCGCGTTAATTCCAGTATCTCCCGAATGGCGAGCGGGTAAGATTGACCTATGGATGACGCGACGTTGCTTGAGGCCGCGAAGGCGCTGGCGGACCGAAGCCGAGAGCGGGGAGCGCGCGTCGCGGTGGCCGAGTCTTGCACCGGCGGCTGGCTGGCGAAATGCTGCACTGATTTGCCAGGCAGTTCCGACTGGTTCGAGCGCGGCTGGGTCACCTATAGCGATGAGGCGAAAAATCAGTCTCTGGGCGTGAGCCGTGAGCTGATCCATCGCGAGGGGGCCGTCTCCCAGGCGGTGGTCGAGGCGATGGCGAGTGGGGCTTTGGAGCGGGCCTGTTGCGACTTGGCGTGCGCGATCAGTGGCGTGGCCGGCCCTGCCGGCGGCACGGACCGCGTCCCGGTGGGGCGCGTCTGGTTCGCGTTCGCCCGCTCGGGTGGGAGGGCGCGCGGAGAGTGGAAGGATTTCTCTGGAGCGCGTGACGCGGTGCGGCGGAAGTCGACGCTGCACGCGTTGCGACGACTGGCGGAGGAGGCTTCCGCATGAATCCAGCGTTCGCCAAGCCCCGGATCGGTCCCTGTGGAATAATACGCCTGCGAAACCGGAACCGCCTTGATGGAGAAACAGTTCACTCATGGACAAAGACAGAAAAAAGGCATTGGAAGCCGCGCTCGGGCAGATTGAGCGGCAGTACGGCAAAGGAGCGGTCATGCGCTTCGGCGAGGGGGTGGCGGTTCCCGAGGTCGAAGTCATTCCGACCGGTTCGCTGGCGTTGGACGCGGCTCTCGGCATCGGCGGCTTGCCACGAGGCCGGGTGGTCGAGATCTACGGCTCGGAGGCTTCCGGCAAGACCACGCTGACCCTGCATGTCGTCGCCAATTGCCAGAGACAGGGTGGCGTGGCCGCTTTCATCGACGCGGAGCACGCGCTGGACCCGGGCTACGCCACTAATCTGGGCGTGCAGGTGGACGACCTGCTGCTTTCGCAGCCGGACCACGGCGAGCAGGCGATGGAGATCGCTGACACCTTGGTCACGTCCGGCGCGGTTGATCTGATCGTGGTGGATTCGGTCGCGGCGCTGACGCCACGGGCCGAACTGGAAGGCGGCATGGGGGATAGCCACATGGGCCTGCACGCGCGGCTCATGTCGCAGGCCCTGCGAAAACTCGCCGGCAACATCAAGCGGTCCAACGCGCTGGTCGTGTTCATCAACCAGTTGCGCATGAAGATCGGGGTCATGTTCGGCAATCCCGAGACCACCACTGGCGGCAACGCCCTGAAGTTCTACTCGTCGGTGCGTCTGGATATCCGCCGCATCGGGGCCACCAAGAAGGGAGAGGAGGTGATGGGCCACGAAACCCGCGTGAAGGTGGTTAAGAACAAGATGGCTCCGCCGTTCAAGAAGGCCGAATTCGAGATCCGGTACGGCGAGGGCATCAGCCGTCTGTCCGAGTTGCTGACGCTGGGAGTGGACCATGGACTGGTCCAGAAATCCGGCGCCTGGTATAGCTATCAAGGGGACCGCATCGGGCAAGGAAAAGACAACGCGCGGCTCTATCTGAGCGAGCATCCGGAAATCGCCGCCACGCTGGAGCGCGACTTGCGGGCGATCCTGTTCCCGGACGAGAAGTCGACCGAATCCGAAACCGCCGAACCGGAGCATGCCGCGACCGAGGCATGACGCCGCGCGGCAAGCGGTCAGCCTTCTGGCGCGACGCGAACATTCGAGCCGGGAGTTGCGCGACAAGCTACGGGCGCGAGGCTACGCCGCTGAGGCGGTGGACGAGGCGTTGGCGGCGGTCCGCGAGGAAGGCCTGCAGAGCGACCGTCGCTTCGCGGAGGCGCGCTCTCGCTCGTTAATGGACCGTGGCTATGGCAGCTTGCGCGTGTCGCGCGACCTGCGCGAGCGTGGCGTGTCGCGCGAACTCGCGCATGAATTCGAGGCGCTGGCGAGAGAGGGGGACTCGCGTCGCGCCCGCGAGGCGCTGGAGCGAGGAACGAGGTCGCGCGAGCGAGCGTTGCGCTTCCTGGCCCAGCGCGGGTATCCGGGCGAGGTCGCGAGGCGGGCCGTCGAGGAGGCGTTTCGTGGAGAGACGGAATGATTGAGCGCGGCGACGATATTCGCCAGGCGTTTCTGGATTTCTTCGAGAGCCGCGACCATCAGGTCGTGCCCTCCAGCTCGTTGATTCCGGCCAACGACCTGAGCTTGCTGTTCACCAATGCGGGCATGGTGCAGTTCAAGGAGACGTTTCTCGGGCATGAAACCCGTGACCCGCCCCGAGCGGTCAGCGCGCAGCGTTGCGCGCGGGCCGGCGGCAAGCACAACGACCTGGAGAACGTCGGCTATACCGCTCGGCACCACACGTTCTTCGAGATGCTCGGAAACTTCAGCTTCGGCGACTATTTCAAGGAGGAAGCGATCCAGTATTGCTGGGAGTTTTTGACGGACACGCTCGCGTTGCCGCCGGACCGGCTTTGGGTCTCGGTGTATCGGGACGATGACGAGGCGGAACGGATATGGCGGGAAGATATCGGCGTGAGTCCGGATCGTTTGGCGCGGCTCGGCGCGGACGAGAATTTCTGG
The DNA here is from genome assembly GCA_965116025.1 of uncultured candidatus Poriferisulfidus sp. Taxonomy (GTDB): domain Bacteria; phylum Pseudomonadota; class Gammaproteobacteria; order Poriferisulfidales; family Poriferisulfidaceae; genus Poriferisulfidus. Next base: position 161,994 of record OZ220480.1, on the reverse strand, counting down.
TCGATGGGGGACACCGGACCATGCGGCCCCTGCTCCGAGGTGTATTACGACCATGGTGAGGGGATTCCTGGCAAGCCGCCGGGGCAAGGCGATGACAGCGACCGTTTCGTCGAGATCTGGAACCTGGTCTTCATGCAATACCGACGCGAGGTGGACGGGGACATGGAGCCGCTGCCGAGTCCTTCGGTGGATACGGGCATGGGACTGGAGCGAATCGCGGCGGTTCTGCAAGGCGTGCATGACAATTACCAGACGGACTTGTTCGCGCCGTTGCGGCGGGCCGTGATGGATATGGTGAGGGTGGCGGATGGCTCGGAAGCCGCGTCGATTAACGTGATCGCGGACCACATCCGAACCAGCGGGTTCTTGATCATGGACGGCATGCTTCCGTCCAACGAGGGACGGGGCTACGTGTTGCGCCGAATCATCCGCCGCGCGTTGCGCCACGGCAACAAGATCGGCTTGACCGAGCCTTTCTTCCACCGTCTCGTGGGACCGCTGGTCGAGGTGATGGGAGGGGCTTACCCGGATCTGGCGGAGTCTCGCGAACGGATCGAGGAGACGTTGGCGCGGGAAGAGGAGCGTTTCGCGCGAACGCTTCAGACCGGTTTGAAGGCGCTGGAGGATGGGCTGAGCCGGATTCGGGAGCGCGAGATTCCTGGGGATCTCGCGTTCCTGCTGTACGACACGTATGGCTTTCCGATCGACTTGACCCGGGACATCGCCCGGGAGCGTGGCTTGACGGTGGATATGAAAGACTACGAGCGGCGGATGGATGAGCAACGCGACCGCGCTCGGGAGGCTGCCCAATTCTCGGTCGATTACTCCCAGCTTGGGGATGTCGCCCAGGACGGACGCTTCAGCGGGTATGAGCGGATCGTCCAGGAAAGTTCGGTGGTCGCGCTGTACCAAGACGGTCGAAGCGCGCGCGCGCTGGAGGCGGGCGCCGACGCGGCCGTGCTGCTGGAGGAAACCCCGTTCTACGCCGAATCCGGAGGACAGGTTGGCGATACCGGCTGGTTGCGTGGCGCGGACGTTCGGTTCGAGGTGCTGGACACGCGGAAACGAGGACAGGCGCACCTGCATCTTGGCCGGTTGCGAGAGGGAAGCTTGAGCGTTGGCGATTCGGTGGTGGCGGAAGTGGACGCGGAGCGCCGCCAATCGATCGTGCTCAACCATTCCGCCACGCATCTGATGCATGCGGCCCTGCGCGAGACGCTGGGCTCCCACGTGATGCAGAAAGGCTCGCTGGTCGCGCCGGATCGGCTTCGCTTCGATTTTTCGCATCCGCGGCCCGTGACGGAGGAGGAGCTGCGCCAGATCGAGGAGAGAGTCAACGCGGCGATTCGAAGAAACTGCGAGACGGAAGCGACCGTGATGCCGTTTCGGGAAGCGATGGATGCTGGCGCGCTAGCGTTTTTCGGCGACAAGTATGGAGACGAGGTCCGGGTGCTTCGAATGGGAGACTTCTCGATAGAGCTGTGCGGGGGCACGCATGTCGAGCGCACCGGGGACATTGGGTTCTTCCGCGTCGTCAGCGAGTCGGGCGTCGCCGCCGGGGTGCGGCGGGTCGAGGCGCTGACCGGGGCGGTGGCGCACCGTTGGGTCCGGGAACGGGAGGAATTGCTGCGCGACGTCGCCGAAGCGATCCGGGCCGAGCCGGGGAACCTCCGTGAGAAATTGCGGCGCCTGGTCGACCGGAATCAGGTTCTCGAGAAAGAGCTGGAACGGCTTAAGAATCGGCAGGTGAGTCAGGCTGGTGGAGATCTGGCGCGGCGGGCGGTGGAAATCGATGGGATCAAGGTGCTGGCCACTCAGGTCGACGCCGACGTCAAGTCGATGCGTGGCATGCTGGACCAACTCAAGGACAAGCTGGGCAGCGCGGCGATCGTGCTAGCGTCGGTCGAGAAGGAAAAGGTGACGCTGGTGGCCGGGGTGACGCCGGACCAGACCGCGCGAATCAAGGCCGGGGATCTAGTCAATTCCGTGGCCGCGCGAGTCGGAGGCAAGGGCGGGGGGCGTCCGGACATGGCGCAGGCGGGGGGGAATCGCCCACAGGAACTGAAGGAGGCGCTGGAATCGGTCCCGCGTTGGATTCGCGAGAGACTTTCCTGACATGAGCCTCTGGGTGCAGAAATATGGCGGGACTTCGGTGGCCAGCACCGAGAAGCTGCTGGCCATCGCCGAGCGTCTTCGCGGACAGCATGAGCAGGGGCGCCGTCTGGTGGTGGTGCTTTCCGCGATGGGCGGAGAGACCGACCACTTGCTGTCGCTGGCGCGCCAGGTGAATCCGCGACCCTCGGGTCCGGCGCTGGACCTTCTACTGTCGTCCGGGGAGCGAGTTAGCGTCGCCCTGTTGTCGCTGGCTCTGCAGGCGCTGGGCTGTTCGTCCGTGGCGCTGACTGGGCGGCAGGCCGGAATCCTGACGGAGGGGCAGCCCAACAAGGCCCGGATCAAGAGCATCAATGCCGCCCGGCTGAACGAGTTGCTGGACGATGGGAAGGTGGCGGTGGTGGCTGGGTTCCAGGGCATGGACGAGAGCGGTCGGGTCACGACCTTGGGCCGAGGTGGGTCGGACACGACGGCGGTCGCGCTGGCGGCCGCGCTGGAGGCCGATGAATGCCATATCTACACCGATGTCGAAGGAGTGTATACGGCGGATCCAAGACTCGTGCCAGACGCGCGCAGGCTGGAGCGTCTCACCTATGAGGAGATGTTGGAGATGTCCGGACTGGGGTCGAAGGTGCTGCAGTTGCGCTCGGTGCTGTTCGCGGAAAAGTACAATGTGCCGCTTCGGGTTCTTTCCGCGTTCGGAGCGGGTCCCGGAACGTTGATATCAGAGGAGGCGGAAACTATGGAGCAGGCCACCATCGCGGGCATCGCGCATAACCGCGACGAGGCGCAACTGACCATCTCCGGCGTGCCGGACATGCCCGGCGTCGCCGCGCGCATCCTGGGGCCGATCGCCGACGCGCATATCGAGGTGGACATGATCGTGCAGAACGTGGGAAGTGACGGATCGGCGGATTTCACGTTCACGGTGCATCGCAACGACTATCCGAAGGCGCTGGACATTCTGGAGCGAATCGGTGGCGATCTCGGGGCGCGCGAGACTCGCGGAAACCGCGACATCGTCAAGGTGTCGCTGGTCGGGGTTGGCATGCGCTCGCACGCGGGGATCGCGAGCCGAATGTTCCGGGCCTTGGCCGAGGCGGGCGTGAATATCTCCATGATCTCCACCTCGGAGATCAAGGTCTCGGTGGTGGTTGACGAGCCGTCGCTCGAGACATGCGTCCAGGTTCTGCACGAGGAGTTCAGTCTGGCGGAAAGCCGGTAGTGATACACTGAAAGCCCGTTTGGTCTCTGGGCTGGACGTCCGGGAGCGCAGGGATGCTGGTTCTGACGAGAAAGGTCGATGAATCCATCATCATAGACGACCATATCACTGTCACGGTGATGGCCATCAAGGGAAATCACGTGCGGCTTGGGATTGACGCGCCTGCCGATATCCGTGTGTTTCGCGAAGAGATTTTTCCTCGCGACGAGACCGGCCGGCCGCGCGGGCGCGGATCTGGGGAAGGATAGATTGTGGAGAGGTGGCTGAGTGGCTGAAAGCGCTCCCCTGCTAAGGGAGTATGGGCTGATACCCCATCGAGGGTTCGAATCCCTCCCTCTCCGCCAAGCGGAAGCCATGACTGGATGATCAAAGGCGCGATTTGCCGTGCAATGAAATCGCTCGCGAATCCCTATGCCGCCAAGATCATCAGTCCCGGTATCGTTCTGTTTGCTCATGATAGTTTCAACTACCTTCGCGCCAGGCCTTGGCTGAGTTTGTCGACCCGCTACATCATTTTCTTTCGCTATAATTCGCCTGTCGGTAATGGCTACCCAATTTCTTTCCGGTCACGTAGTCAGGTCTTGGTCGCCTGACTCAAAATACGGTTTAAAATCGCCAGAACTCTATGTAGGAGAAGGTACGCCTGCCCTTGAGGTTGCCGTAGCCTGTGGGCATAATTTTGCTCACTCGAAAATTCTTGAGATATGGAAGTCCCGCCGTGGGAGGCGAGCCGCTCCGGTTTTGCTCGTGATTATCCACCCAGGCGGAGTTTTGGTTTGTGGTGTCACTGGTGAGCAACCGCCGATCTATGATGATCTTGACGCGGCACAGGTTAAACGTCTCTGTAGAGAAGCGTTGAGCCAGCCGGGCCGGCATGCGGCCCTCCGGTTTCTATCGAGAGCGTTGCCTTCCCTTGACACGGATATTCCGGGGCTTAACAACGAGGGCTTGCTCGCTCTGCATGAATTACGGTATGGAGTACCGAAAAGGGCGGATTGGGAATCAGCGAGAGACAAGTCTTTTTCATTGCTTGGTAAGCGTGGCGGTGATCTTCTGGAAGCGCTTGGATTTTGTGTTAAGCGGATAGACAATCTAACCAGTTTGTTATTGGGAGGTGATCGCCGTACTGCGCTCGCGGTCATGTTGTGTGAGGAGGAATCGCCGGAAGCTGGGAACAATAGATTCAATAGTCTCTCTCCGGTTTCCTACGCGCTCAAGAAGGCCGATGACGAAAACCTTCCTTGGGTGCTCCTTACGCAAGGGAGCCGCATCCGTCTTTATGCGACCGCCAATGAAGTGGGTGTTGGTCGACGCGGTCGTACCGAAACATTTATCGAGTGCCAATCCTCATTGCTGTCCGATGAACATACTCCCTATCTTTGGTTGCTCTATTCGGTGGACGCTCTCACACGAGGAGGAAGTCTCCATCAAATACTCGAGAATTCGAGCCGCTTTGCGGGTGATTTGGCGGAGCGTCTCCGCGAGCGCATTTACGACCACGTCATTCCGGTGTTAGGACAGGGTATCGCTACAGAACGCCGCATGGATATGCCTACGGCGGAGGATCTCGAGCACACCTATGAGATGACGCTCACGGTGTTGTTTCGGTTGCTCTTCATCGCCTACGCCGAGGACCGCGATTTATTGCCATACCGTTCCAATGATTCGTATCGGAGGCGCTCACTGAAAAAGAAAGCTCAGGAGCTCGTCGAGTATGTCGAGAAGGATGCTCCGATAGCTGATGGTGATACCCATTGGCAAGAAACGGTATTACTGTTTCGGGCCGTTGCTGATGGCAATCCGCAGTGGGGTGTTCCCGCTTACGATGGAGGGCTTTTTTCCGATGATTCGGACATTTCTGCTACTGGAGCCTCCCTTGCAAGCCTTTCGTTGTCTAACAAGACATTCGAAACAGCCTTGCGGAAACTTCTGGTGATTGAAACACCCGATGGAGTCCAGGGACCAGTCGATTTTCGGTCACTTGGTGTTCGCGAATTCGGAACCATTTACGAGGGGTTACTGGAATCTGGACTTGCACTCGCTGAAACTGATTTGGCACTGGACCAGAGGGGAAATTACAAGCCCGCTCGAAATGGAGACGATGTTGTCGTTCCTTGTGGAGAGATTTATATCCATAATAAATCGGGCGCCCGCAAAGCTTCGGGTAGCTACTACACCAAGACTTTTGCAGTAGAACACCTGCTTGATGAAGCTTTGGAACCCGCCCTCAATAAGCATTTTGACTGCCTTGATCGAATGGACGATACCGATGTGGCAGATCATTTTTTCGATTTTCGAGTGGCCGATATCGCGATGGGGTCAGGTCATTTCCTGATTGGTGCTATCGATAGAATAGAGAAACGTATGGCTAACTGGATTGCTGACCACTCGATTCCATCTGTGCGTAGAGATATAGAAGAGCTTCGTAATGCAGCACATCAACAGTTGGGTTCTGCCACCTTTGAAATAGAGGATAGCCAATTGCTCCGTCGACTGATTGCCCGGCGTTGCATCCACGGAGTCGATTTGAATGCGCTTTCCGTACAACTTGCCCGGCTTGCTATCTGGATCCATACATTTATTCCCGGTCTGCCACTCTCATTTCTTGACCATAACCTAGTTCGGGGAAATGCACTCGTTGGGGTGGGAAGCATAGAGGAAATCAGAAAAAAATTTAAAGAAGCATCATTGCCATTGTTCGAGGTGGATGCGGAGGCATTGCTTGGCGCAGCAAAGAAGCCTCTCCATCGTCTTGCCAACGTCAAGGACGCGACTCTTGCCGATATTTCCATGGCTCGTGAAGCGGTGCTGGAAATCCGAACCGCTGTTGCTAAAACTGAGTGTCTTTGCGATCTTATTACAGCGCAATCTATATCAGAGGATCCGACAATCAAAGGGTTCACGTTCGACCAATGGGGGAGGGTGTCTGACGAGAAGAAAATGATGGACACAGCGAAAGCCGCGAAGGAGCAACTCGAAGGTCTCCATGCATTGCATTTTCCGATCACTTTTCCTGAAGTGTTTTTGCGTGACCGTCCGGGTTTTGATGTCATCCTTGGTAATCCGCCGTGGCAAGAGGCTACAGTTGAGGAACACGCTTTTTGGGCGCGACATTTTCCCGGCCTCCGTGGTTTGACGCAAAAAAAGCAAGAGCAAGAAAAATCGCGGTTACGTGCTGATCGACCAGATCTTGTCGCCATCTATGAATCGGAACTAGACGAAATGGAACGGGTCCGTAAGGCACTCGTAGGCGGTTCGTACCCTGGAATGGGAACGGGCGATCCAGATTTCTACAAGGCATTTTGCTGGAGATTCTGGCGGTTGTCGGCTGTCGAGGGTGGGCATGTCGGTGTCGTGTTACCCCGTAGCGTGTTATCAGCAAAGGGGTCGACTGCGTTTCGCCGGATTATCTTCGACCAATCAGTGAGCGTCAAAGCGACAACGTTAATCAATCGTGCCAGATGGGTTTTTGATGAGGTCGCGAGTTCATACACCATTGCTCTTGTCTGCCTAGTCCATGGAGAGCCGGTGGAGAGGTCAATACACCTTCGTGGCCCATTTTCTTCGTATGAGAAGTTCAAAAAAAGCATCGAAAAATGCGCCTTTAAATTTAACCGAGAGGAAGTGTTTTCTTGGGGTGACACTGCTTCGCTTCCCCTGTTGCCCAAATCGGACTCTGTAGCTGTTTTCGCCCAGTTGCGCAAAGCACCACGTCTTGATTTAAATGAGGGGGGGGGGGGGGGGCATGGCGTACGCGTCCCGACCGGGAGATGGATGCCACGCTTCAGAAGGATTTCATGGTGTTCGAGAATCCCAACCAAAATGGCGGTCGAGGCCTGACACTGAACTCCACGCCACGGCGCAGAAGCACCTGATGGCTCTTGATAGCCAAACTCAGCCCAACGGCTATTGGCCTGTTTACAAGGGGAAATCGTTCAATATTTGGAACCCTGATACTGGGCATTACTATGCTTGGGCCAAACCGGAACCGGTGCTCGATTGGCTCCAGAGCAAACGCTTGAAGGCAAAAAAGAGTCGGCGCAACAGTCCCCATCGAGAGTTTTCTACGAAGCACTTGATGCGTCGCTCTACTCTCCCATGTTTGATGCCTAGGATTGCATTCCGTGACATCACCAGTCGAACAGCTCAGCGGACTATTATCGCTTGCCTCGTACCACCTAAGATTTTTCTCACGAACAAAGGACCATATTTCCTATGGCCTCGTGGTGATGAGCAGGATCAATCTTTCTTGCTGGGCGTACTAAGTTCGATTCCACTGGATTGGTATGCGCGGTGCTTTGTTGAGTTGAATGTTAATTTTTTTCTCCTCAATCCTTTTCCGATTCCACGTCCCGAACGTAATGATCCTCGCTGGCAACGGGTCGTCGCACTTGCTGGACGTTTGGCTAGTCCAGATGACCGTTTTTCCACTTGGGCAGAATCGGTTGGAGTTGAGTGTGGTCCACTTGCCGAAGACGAGAAGAATGACATGATCCATGAGCTTGATGCGATTGTCGCCTGCCTTTATGGTCTGGATGAGAATCAACTCATCCATATTTTTAAGACTTTTCATGAAGGTTGGGATTACGATGCGCGTCTCACAGGCGTTCACCGACATTTCCAGAGATGGAGGAAATGATGATTAGGGTTCTCGTGGCTCTGGATGTTCTGCATTGGATCTGCGAACGAGTCAAGATAGAGGCTGATGAACTGACTTACAAATTCTCCAAATATCGTCTTTGGGAGAGTGGTGAGGTGCAACCGATAATAAAAACAGAGAGATGGCTTTCGTATCCAGGCACTGCATCAAAAACTTTCCTTTTGTTTGGGGGTTCGGTATCAATAATTACATCTCTTGAGATGTTGCGCAATAAACGGGCACAGTTTCTTTTGGTCGCGTTGCTATGACGGATCTTCCTGAGTTTATCGACAATCAAGACGGGAATACTCTCCAGAGTGCCCTACGTTTGTTTTTTGATAGTTTTGATGAACAGGTATCTACGAATGTTTCATCAAATTCTATTCGCATAGCTACAGCATATTTCAACCCAACAGGCTTCGCGCAAATTGCTGACTTTCTGCGTCCTGTGCCAATGGTGCGAATTCTTCTCGGTGCCGACCCAGCCGCCACTTGGGCAGGTGAGCGGAAGAAGCTCAGTGAGACTTTATCCGCATTCCAACAGCGACAGGTGCGGGCGGGCTTATCTCGCATGGACTTTACACTTCAGCGGGAGCGAGACAGTCTTCCCTTCACCGGTCCGAGTGCGAAAACATTACGGAAATTGATCGAATCTCTTCAGGCTGGAAACATTGAGGTCAGGCGATATGAGGATGCATTCTTGCACGCAAAAGCCTATATTTCCACACCGTCGAGTGAGAATGCCAGTGGTTCAGAAGGGCTAATAGTAGGCTCGTCCAATCTGACCAGTGCAGGCCTTACCCAAAACCTTGAGCTTAACTTGGGGCGTTACGACCGTGAAATCGCGGAGCAAGGAAAGGAATGGTTCGACGACCTGTGGGAGGATTCTGTCCCTTATGACCTCGCTGCTGTTTTCGAGGATGCTTTGGCGCGTCATAAGCCGTGGGATATCTTCATTCGTGTGCTTTGGCATCTTTATGGCGAGGAAGTCGAAGGCGATAGGAGCGACGACAACAATTTGCCACTGACTAGTTTTCAGAAGCATGGAGTTGCGCGAGCACGCCGACTGATACGAGAAATGGGTGGTGTAATTGTTGCTGATGAGGTTGGTCTTGGGAAGACGTTTATTGCGGGCGAGATACTCAAGATTTACCACGAATGTCGGCAACGCGCCTTGCTGATCTGCCCAGCGTCGCTCCGTGACACGACATGGAGAGAATTTTTGAACACTTATCAATTGTTTGGCGAATGCCTGTCATTTGAGCAACTCGCGAATGATAGACAGCTCCGTGATGTTCAACGGCCCAGGGCCGATCAAGAGCACATTAAGCAACCGTTAGAAGAATATCAACTTGTTATCGTTGATGAGGCGCATAACTACCGCAATCCTGACACGCCTACGCGAGCGGCCGTGTTACGCCGACTTTTGTTTGGAAAGCGGCGTGATCTACTTCTTCTGACCGCCACTCCAGTTAACAATTCGCTATGGGATCTCTACCATCTAATTCGCTTTTTTCTGCGACAAGACGCACATCTTTCGGATCGAGGAATTCGGTCGATACGCGAACGTTTCGATCGCGCCATGCGTGAAGATCCATCCAGCCTGAGTCCAGATATCCTTTATCCGATTATTGATGCGACCACGGTCAAGCGGACTCGCCAGTTCGTGAAGAAACATTACTCTCGAGACACCATAAAAGGGCTCGATGGGAAACCCTGTCCTATAGTCTTTCCCAAGCCTAATGCCATTAGTGTGCGGTATGACCTAGATGAGATTCTGCCCGGCTTTTTCGACGAGCTGGAACGAGCGCTTGATCCAGACCATGAACAATCTATCGCTTTCGCGCGCTACATACCCGAGGAATATTCATGTGAACGAGACCACGAGGAAATCGCTCGCGCTGGAGCGTTGATAGGCTTATTACGTTCAGGTTTGCTGAAACGCTTCGAGTCCTCCATTTTTGCATTTTGCAACACTATTAAAAAGATGGTTGAAGAACACGATGTGTTTATCAAAGCACTTGATGCGGGTTATGTTGTCAGAACGGGTTTCATGAAAGAGTTGTCAGCAGACGATGATTCTGTATTTGAAGATCTTCTTTCTTCCTCGCAGTACCGCGAAGCTGCTTCAGCTTACAAGATAGTGAATCTACGCTCGGCGGTTGAGCGAGATCGTGAGTTGTTGCGGAGTCTGAAGGATCAGGCTAAGAAAGTAACCAAGGATCAAGACCCGAAACTCCAAGTTCTTGCTGAATCTCTGGAAAAGATAGTGGAGCGAGCCGAGCGCGAAGCCATAAATGCTTTGGACGAGCGGCAAAAGCGCAAAGTGGTCATATTCTCGTTCTTCGAAGATACCGTTGAGTGGATTCGAGACTATCTGAATTTCGTGATTGATGTTCGACCAAACCTTGCAGGTTATCGTGGACGGATAACCGTGGTTAGCGGATCTGGCAACCTTGCCCAGGAATCTCGCCAAAGCGCGGTGCAGGGTTTCGCACCAGTTTCGATGGGAGCGTCGCGTGGCCAGGACGATGATCTCTACGATCTTATGATCGCTACTGATGTGCTCGCCGAAGGTGTGAACCTTCAGCAGTGCCGGAATATTATTAATTTTGACGTGCCGTGGAACCCGATGCGGCTGGTCCAGAGGCATGGCCGAATTGATCGTATTGGTAGCCCCCATAATCGTGTATTCTTGCGGACGATGTTTCCAGCAGATCGACTTGATCGGCTACTCAATCTGGAACAGCGCATACTTGACAAGCTTGCGATGGCGGCCGCTAGTATCGGGGTCATGGCCCCGATTCAAAATGCTTCGCATGGGCGGCAGGTATTCACGGAAACACGTCAAGAGATTGAGAAATTGCTTGCTGAAGACGCGTCGCTTTTCAATCGCGGCGGGACGATAAGCGCCGCGCAAACAGGGGAGGAGTACCGGCAGACATTGCGAAAGGCTCTACAGCAAGATAGCGAGAGAATTACCCGGTTGCCGTGGAAGGCTGGTTCTAGCATGATCAGGGGCGATAAGCGAGGAGTGTTCTTTTGCGCGGTCGTTGGTAGAGACAGCGACTTGGAACGAACCTATCTTCGGTTCATTGTGGCGGACGAGGAGTGGCATCCGAGATTGGATGATGATGCTGTCGAGAGTGAACTGGGAACTTGCTTGCGCCGGATCGAATGTGCTTGCGACACGCCTGCTTGGCATTCAGATCTTTTGGAAAAATGCGTTTACGATTTTTGGGAAATTGCGCAACAGGATATTTTGCGTGATTGGATGCGGGAAACCGACCCTGCCAACCTCCAGCCAAACGTTCGACCTCTCAACCACCGAGTCGCGACATTTATCCGTGAACATCCTCCCCACGATGAGCCGGAAGAGAGATTCGAAAGAGCATTGGACATCCTGGAGTCACCTTGGCCGCGCCGTGAAGAACAGCTGCTCCGTGGCTGGTTTGAATCGGAAGAAAATCAGGATGGTGAGTGTTCGCGCACCTTGATTGGCCATATTCTTGAGATTGGTCTGGAGCCAGCCAAGCCCCCGGCTCCCCTTCCGCCAATTAGCGAAGATGATATAGAGTTGCTTTGCTGGATGGGAATTGAAGCAGAGAAAGAGAACTGACGAGTGGATGTTCGAAGCCACTGAGTTTGCCGAATTCACATATTCTCCCGATTTCTGGGCTCTTGAGGACCGCGTTCGGGACCGAGCGGCCGCATCCATCAAGACGCGGGGAAAAAGGGATGGCGTGACGCGAGGCGGGGAGCAGGTTTTTGTCGCGCATTGCTTCCCAGGCTTCCACCAGGAAATCTGGAGCTTGCAGTCTCAGCTCCGGGTTTCTCTTGATCAGCGTGGCGACGCCTTCCGCGTTGCGCCGCGCGTCCTTCAGCTCGTCGATATAGGTCGCGAACGTGTCGAGCGCGCACTTTTGGTAGTCCAGCTGACGAAACACGGATCAACCGCCACCGGCTCGATAGAGGGTGAACGGAAGGGATACGAACTCGACGGGGAGATTCTCCTCGGCCAGCACTTCCCGGCCCACATAGCGGGCCGACGCGAGGACGAGATGCTCTTTCTTCGGGTCCGCTGCCGCGCACCGCCGCGCGCGAGTCAAGGTCAGGGCGGATTCTGGCGATTTCAGCCATTCGAGGTCGGGCTTGTAGACCATCCAGACATGTCGCGCGTCGGTCTCTCCGAGGTAGAAATCCTCTTCGCGCACGGAAGAGAGATCCAGAGACTGGCCAGTCGCCATGTGGAAGAGAAAGCCGGCGAGGGCCTCGTATTGAGGGAGCGTCTTTCCCGTCAGCACTCCATCGGCATCAAGCGGTTCGCCCAAGGTGCAGAAGGTGAATTCCCCGCCCAGGCCATCAGCGCGGCGGTCCGCCTTTTTCTCGCCCGTAACGACGAGCGTCCCGTTCTTGAACGTTTTCCGGATCGCGTCGTATTCGTGGCCGTGGAGGCTTTGGAGATTCTCGGTGGCGGCGATGGTGTCCGCCCATTTTTTGGGGCTTCGAAGCGCGGACCAGGTCAGTTTCTCGCGCATCAACTCCACGCGCTGAGCGCCGGTGAAGTCGTAGCCGCCAATGGCGCGACGTATGCGCTCGGCCGTCACCTGATCCGCGTACTCCTCAAGCTCGACCAGAATGAAGCGGCGGCGCCCGCCGTCCTTTTTGTTGGCCATGAGAACCGCATGCCCGGTCGTTCCGGAACCGGCGAATGAATCGAGAATGATCGATTCCTTGCCGCAGGCCATGTCCAGAATTTTTGCTACCAGCCCCCAGTTTCAACTTTCAAGCGCAACACTCCGAAGAATGGCGGTGTAGGCGATGAGTCGCGGTAAGGTCTCATTGTCAAAAACCGCCCCCGAGAGAGGCGCTTATGAGAAGTTACACGCAACTCACCGAGACCCAACGTTACCAGATCGAGGCGCTGCGGGGCCTCGACATGAGCCAGGCGGAGGTGGCGCGAAGGATCGGCGTCGACCGCGGCACGGCGTGCCGCGAGCTGAAGCGGAACGCCGACGCTCGGAGCGGACGATACCGGGCCGAGCTGGCGTGCCGAAAGGCGAAAGAGCGCCGCCAGAAGCGAGCTCGGCGGCGGGTCTCGCCGACGGTGTGGAGGCGGGTCAAGAAGCTGCTGAAGCAGGGCTGGAGCCCGCAGCGGATCAGCGCGTGGCTGGACAAGGAGGGCTTGGGGAAGGTGAGCCACGAGCTCATCTACCGTTGGGTATGGGCGGATCGGCGGCGGGGCGGCGACCTGTATCTGCATTTGCGGCAAGGCCACCGCCGACGCCGGCGGTATGGGCGCGGGAAGGGCCGGTCGCGCATTCCGGGGCGGGTGCCGATCCAGGAGCGTCCGGAGGTGGTGGAGACGCGCTCGCGGCTGGGAGACTGGGAAGCGGACACGGTGATCGGACGGCGTGGCAGCGGGGTTCTGGCGTCGCTGCTCGAGCGCAAGTCGCGGCTGGTGCGTTTCAAGCGGTTGCCCCGGCGCTCGGCGCGCGCGGTGGCGGACGCGATCATCGGCATGCTGGCGCCGTTGAAGGACCGGGTTCTGACCGTGACCTCGGACAATGGAACCGAGTTCGCGGATCACCGGCGGGTGGCGCGCCTCCTGGGCGCGGAGTTTCATTTCGCGGATCCGTATTCCTCTTGGCAGCGTGGGAGCGACGAGAACGCGAACGGGCTGATCCGGTAGTATTTCCCGAAGTCGCGGCGGTTCGACACGATCTCGGAGGAGGAGGCGCGGGCGGTGGAGGACAGCCTGAACAATCGGCCTCGGCGCCGCTTGGGATGGCGCGCGCCGAACGAGGCGTTTTTCGGAGCGGAGTCGGAGGTGGTTCGTGCCTGGCGAGAGGAGATGTCCCGGCTTTTGTAAATCCGAGGGGGCAGGTTGGCGCGGCGATGATTCGTCCGGGGGAGGCCGACCTTCCCCGGACGGAACGCGGCCGACTGTCGCCAGCTTCCCCCGACCCTCTTCACCATCCTGCCGTTCTTCCCGTCCGGCGACCGACCCTCGCCGCCTTCCCCCGATCCTCTTCGTCATCCTGCCGCTCTCGCCGCTCTCCACCGGGTTACAATGCTGTTGCACTTGAAAGTTGAAACTGGGCATTTCAAGAAAATGCTCTCCGCGACTTCTTCCGCTTCGCTTCTGCTGTTTGGATCTTGATTGAAAAAGCCGTCACGCCTGACTTTTTCACCGCGTTGCATTCGGGCGTAAATGTCTTTGGCGATAATCGCCACTACAGCTCCGATCCGCTTTTGTTCCCTTGGCCCCAACATGCGATTGACGATTTCGTGGCCTATTCGCCGCAATGCGCTTCCTGCTGCGACACCAGTTGCCCCCAATGTCGCCATTAGCGCAGGGTCTCCAGAGATCACGCCAAGCGCACCTCCGATAGCCCCACCAGAGATTTCCGCACCTTCGTCTATTGCCTTGCGTAGCTTCTGATCGAAACTTAGTTCAGTCATGTTTCTCGAACCACCCTCGGGGGATGTGGCACCAGCGGATCTTGGAGCGAATCCGGCCACTTTGGCATGACGCGCTCATTCTGTCGCATCCGCCCGCGATGTCAACTTCGGGCTCCTGAAGCCAGCCCGCACGCTTTCGGCTTTCTGTCCGATAAGGTGGGTTTTGGCTTGGATTCAGGTGTTTTCCGGGAGCGCTGGTGAACCATTTTCGCCAGCGCCGCGGAATCCAGCCCGCCATCGCCGTGCGCGACCAGCCGCTCCATCAGGCGCGACGCGTCGGTCGCTCCGGGCAATGAGAGGCCTGCTTCCCGAGCTTCCCGCTCCACGATCTTGAGGTCCTTGAGGTGCAACTCGGCCTTGAAACCGGGTCGGTAGTCTTCGGTCAGCATGCGTTGTCCGTGAACTTCCAAGACGCGGCTGTAGGCGAAGCCTCCGAGCAGTGCCTCGCGCGTCCGCTCGCGGCTCACGCCGCTCGCTTCCGCGAGCAGGAATGCCTCCGCCACCGCCGTCATCGTTTGCGCGACGAGCAGCTGGTTGCATGCTTTGGCCACCTGTCCAGCACCTGCGTCCCCGATTCGGTGCACTTGTTTTCCGAGGATCTCGAGAACCGGGCGGACGCGCTTGAAGACCTCTTCCGGCCCGCCGACCATGATCGACAGCGCGCCGTCTATCGCCCCGGCCTCGCCGCCGGATACCGGAGCGTCCAGCATGGCGACGCCGTTCGCTTCCAGCTTCCGGGCTACTGCCCGGGTTTCGGTTGGCGAGACGGTGCTCATGTCGATCACGACATGCCCGGGTCGGGCTCCTTCGGCGATGCCATGCTTTCCGGTGACGACTTCCAGCATGTCCGGGGTGTCCGCCACCATGACGATGGTCAGGTCGGTGTCCGAGCTGACTTCGGCCGGGCTGTCTCCAGTTGTGGCTCCGGCCTCGACTAAGGGAGCCAGCTGTTTGGGTCGGCGCGCGAACGCCATGACGGGGTGGCCGGCGCGTAGCAGATTGAGGGCCATCGGCCGGCCCATGATGCCGGGGCCGATCCATCCGATGGAGAGATTTGAGGCCATACGCTGGGTGGGTTCTGGAGCGACCGTCTATAGTTGCAGTTTGGCGAGCAGGTACTCCATGCCTCGATCACCCTTGATTTTGTTGCAGGAGCCGCAAAGCAATTGCAGGTTGTCGAGATGGTCGGTTCCGCCTTTCCCGCGCGCGATGATATGGTCGATCTCCAGATGCCGGGCCTCGAAATGCGTGCCGCAACCCGCGCAGTTTCCTTCCTGTTCCCTATAAAGCTTTCGCTTGTTCGTCGCGCTGTTGTATGGCGGCAGATCGCCAATATCCGTTCGTTGGGGAATGTCGGTGCGGTGCGTGATATCGCGGAACAATCCTTGTCGCTCCTCGACGCGGCGCACTACCAGTTCCGCCGCTTTCTCCGATATGTCGATGCCCACCCATTTCCGTCGCGAATCGTCCGCCGCGACCAGCGTGGTCGCGCATCCGCAGAAGGGGTCCAGTACCACGTCATCGGGATCACTTGACGCCTTGACGATACGTTCTGGCAACGCGAGAGGTTTTTGGGTCGGATAAATCTGCTTCACCGGTGGCACGCGCTTGATCAGCCACACGTCATCCTGCCTGACCCCGATGGATTCGCCCTTCGTCGTGGACGGAACGCGCTTGCCATATTCGTCATGTCCAGAAACGATCTTTCCGGTCCCAAACCGTTTTCGCGTGGACTCCGCCCGGCGCATATAGAGTTGGTTGAAAGGCCGCTCTTTTCCTTCTTTCCCGTAAAAGAGAACGATGTCGTGATTGCGCTGAAATTGGTATTTCCCTGAAGACCATTTTCGGTAATGCCAGATCACCTCGTTGCGGAAATATTTCCTTCCGAAAATCGCGTCCATCATCAGTTTCAGGTGGTGGCTCATGGTCGGGTCGCAATGGAGATAGACCGATCCCTCCAGTTTCAGGATTCGGCGCATTTCTAGCAGTCGTACCGCCATATAGATCAAGTACGACTTGTCCGATTGGCTCATGGCCGCGAGAATGACGCGGTGCAGTTTTGAGTGTTTCGCTTCCACCAGGTCGAGCCAAGCGATGTCCACGTCCCGCAATGTCCAGGTGTCTTTGAACGCGGCCCCTGCCGCTTTGCTTCCAATAGGCGTGGCGTAATCGTGTTTGGAATTAAACGGGGGGTCCAAGTAGATCAAGTCGACCGTATTGGAGTTCATGCCCCGCATGATATCGAGGTTGTCGCCCGTCCAGATAGTTCTGGACTTCCAGTTCGGTTCGGCCACGCGCTAATCCTCGTCGAGATTCATGGGAATCGATCATTGTCGCCTTGGGCGAGCGATCTTCATTTTACGCTTGACGCCGTCCCGGGCGCGGGAAGCCTTTCGAGGCGCGATCATTGAGTTGGAGCGTCTCTTTCGCTGGCTGCGACCGATGTTCGTGGCGGGCCCGCTCTTCCCGCTCGCGCGCGTCGATGCCAAATCCGATCGGTTTCGCTCGTGGCCGTTACAATACGAGCGCATCATGGACGCGTCGTGAAAACCTATTTTCGGAAGCTCCGCGAGGCCCTGAGCGGCCCGCTTCGCCCGGTGTACTTGATCACCGGGGACGAGCCCGTGCACATGCGGGACGCGGCGCGGATGATCCGCGCGCGGGCGAAGCGGGAAGGCTTCGACCGGCGCGAGTTGCGCATCGTCGAGCGAGGCTTCGCTTGGGAGGAGCTGTTCACGCTGTGCGGCCCATCCCTGTTCGGCGACCAGGCGATGCTGGATTTGCGTCTGCTCAGCGGCAAGCTGGACGCGACGGCGAAGTCCCGGCTCAAGGAATGGTGCGCGCGGCCCCCGGAGGGGAGTCTGGTCACCCTGCAGACGCCCCGGCTCGACAACCGGGCCTTGGGCGAGGCCTGGGCGCGCGCTATCGACAAGATCGGGCTGATCGTGCGGATCATGCCGTTGGACGAGAGAGAGACGCGACAGTGGCTGGGGGCGGCCTTGCGGAGATTCGAGCTGGAACTGGGCACGGTCGAGGTGGAGTATTTCTTGTCGCGCGCGGAAGGCAACCTGCTGGCGGCCGAGCAAGAGTTGCGGAAGTTGCGCATTCTGAACGGTCCGGGGCCGGTTCCGCTGGAGTCGTTGCGGCGGTTGATGGGGCAAGATTCCCGCTACGAGCCGATGGACCTCGCCTTGGCCATGCTGCAGGGTCGGGGGCGGCGCGTCGTCAGTGTGGCGCGGAATCTCGAGAGCGAGGGGCGTGACCCGGTCGCGACGCACGCCACGTTGCTGCGCGAGGCGCGGCAGGCGCTCGCTCTGAGCCGAGAGCCGTCCGGTCTGGAGTCGGTCTTTCCATTTGCCCGCCGCGATGCTCTGAAGAGGGCTTTGGCGCAGTATCCCCGCGAGCATTTTCGGGCGATGCTGAGACGTTTCATCCAGCTGGAGCGGGTGGTCAAGGGCCTGGGATCGGAGAACCCGTGGGCCGCCATCCAGAACGCCTGCCTGGCGTTCTCGAGAAAAGACCGATTGCTGCCCGTGCGGGGGATTTCCGAGCGTGTCCGCTAAGAGCATGGACGCTCGAGTGGCCGCGCTGGGTCCAGCGGCGCGCGCGGCCGGACGGATGATCGCGTCCTCCGACAGAGCGGCGCGCGATGACGCTTTGCGGGGCACGGCCCGCTTGCTGCGGGAGCGCGCGGACGCGATTCTCGAGGCTAACGCCACGGATGTCGACGAGGCGCGGGAGCGTCGGAACGAGGCGTTTTTGGATCGCTTGGCTCTGGACGGACCGCGGCTGGAGGCGTTGGCGGTGGAGTTGGAGCATATCGCCGAGTTGCCGGATCTTCTGGGCCGGGTCTCGGATATGCGGCGCCAGCCCAATGGCCTGAAAATCGGCCGGATGCGCGTCCCGATCGGGGTCATCGGGATGATCTACGAGGCCCGCCCCGGCGTCACCGTGGAAGCGGGGGGGCTGTGCGTGAAATCTGGCAACGCGGTCATTCTGCGCGGCGGATCGGAGTCGCGGCGCTCCAATCAGGCCCTGATCGAGTGTTTGCGGGAGGGGTTGCGACGGGTCTCGCTGCCCGCGGACGGCGCGCAGCTGTTGCCGACCACCGACCGTGCCGCGATCGACGCGTTGCTCGAGATGGACGAGTGGGTGGACCTGATCATCCCTCGGGGCGGCACGGAGCTGATCAAGCGGGTCCGTGACCGGACGCGCATTCCGGTCCTCAAGCACCTGCACGGGGTGTGCCACGTGTATATTGACGACGCGGCCGACTCGGAACGGGCTATCCGGATCGCCGTCAACGCCAAGACCCAGCGCTACGGGGTATGCAACGCGATGGAGACCTTGCTGGTGGCGGAGTCCCGCGCGGAGGAGCTGTTGCCGGTTCTAGGCGCGGCCTATGCCGAGCATGGCGTGGAGGTCCGCGGTTGCCCGCGAACCTGCGCGTTGCTGGAGGGGGCCGTGCCCGCGGTCGAGGAGGACTGGAGCGAGGAATACCTGTCGCCGATCTTGTCGGCGCGCGTGGTCGCTGGCCTGGACGAGGCCATGGAGCACATCGCGAAGCACGGGTCGAGCCATACGGACGCGATCATCACCGAGGACGAGGAGCGGGCCCAGAGATTCCTGCGCGAGGTGGATTCCAGCTCGGTGATGGTCAACGCCTCGACCCGGTTCGCGGACGGCTTCGAATACGGATTGGGCGCGGAGATCGGGATCAGCACGGACAAGCTGCACGCGCGGGGGCCGGTGGGGCTGGAGGGACTGACCAGCCAGAAGTACGTAGTGTACGGAGACGGCCAGATCCGCGTATAATTCGCCGCCTGCGAGGCCCCGACCATGGAAGAGATCTCACTGCCGGAACAGTTGCGCGACCTGACACAGCGGGTGGACGCGCTCAGGGGGTATCTTTGACATCGACGGTAAGCGCCGTCAGCTGGACGAGATAAGAAAACGCCTGGAAAGCCCTGAAGTCTGGAAGGACCCGGGCCAAGCGCGCGACTTGGGACAGACGCGGGCTCGACTGGAGTCCGTCGTCGGGACGCTGGACGATCTCGGCGATTCCCTGCGCGACGCCGGCGACTTGCTGGAGCTAGCGCTGGAAGAAAAGGATGAGGAGGCGCTGGATGCTTTGGCGGATGATGTCCGGGAGTGCGCGAAGCGGACGCGCGATCTGGAGTTCCGCCGCATGTTTTCCGGGCGCTTTGACGCGGGCGATGCCTTTCTCGATATCCAAGCCGGGTCCGGCGGCACCGAGGCGCAGGATTGGGCCGAGATGCTGTTGCGCATGTATCTTCGATGGGGAGAGAAGCGCGGCTTCGGCACCGAGCTGATCGCCGCGTCGGCGGGCGAAGTGGCGGGGATCAAAAGCGCGACCGTCAAGTACGCCGGCGATTATTGCTATGGCTGGTTGCGGACGGAGACCGGGGTGCACCGGCTGGTGCGCAAGTCGCCGTTCGATTCCGGAAACCGGCGACATACCTCGTTCGCCTCGGTGATCGCCTCCCCGGTGGTCAGCGACGAGATCGAGATCGAGATCGACCCCAGCGACCTTCGGATCGACGTGTACCGGGCCAGTGGGGCGGGAGGGCAGCACGTTAACAAGACCGAATCGGCGGTGCGGCTGACGCACCTGCCAAGCGGCGTGGTCACGCAGTGCCAGAATAGTCGCTCGCAACACAAGAACAAGGAGATGGCGATGCGGCAGTTGCGGGCTAAGCTCTACCAAATTGAGGAGCGAAAGCGGCGCGAGGCCGAGCGGGAAAGCGCCGGAGAGAAAGCGGATATCGGCTGGGGCAGCCAGATTCGGTCCTACGTTCTGGACCAGTCGCGAATCAAGGACTTGCGAACTCAGGTCGAGACGGGAGCGCCGCAGACCGTGCTGGACGGAGATCTGGACGCTTTCCTCGAGGCGAGCCTCAAGGCGGGGCTGTGATAGCCAAGATGAAAACCGGCGAGGAGCGGTTGCTCGCGCGGCGGCGGGAGAAGTTACGGGAGCTACGGGAGTCCGGCTGGGCCTATCCAAACGACTTTCGCCCCACGAGCGCGGCGCGAGAGTTGCGCGAGGCGCATGGCGAGCGGTTGGCGGAGGAGCTGGCGAGCGAACGGGTGGACGTGGCCTTGGGCGGGCGGCTGATGAGCCGCCGAGTTATGGGCAAGTCCGCGTTCGCGCACATGCAGGACCAGACCGGACGGATTCAGCTGTTGGTTCGCCGCGACGAGCTGGGCGAGGACGGGTACGCCGAATTCAAGACGTGGGACATCGGCGACATCATCGCCGCGCGCGGCGCCCTGATGAAGACCCGCACCGGGGAACTGTCGGTCGATGCCCGGGAGTTGCGGCTACTGAGCAAGTCCCTGCGGCCGCTTCCCGAGAAATACCATGGACTGACGGACATTGAGCGACGCTATCGGCAACGTTACGTGGATCTCATCATGAACCAAGACGCTCGGGACGCGTTTCTGCGGCGCGGCCGGATGCTGGACTGCCTGCGGCGGCAACTGGAGCGAAAAGGATTCTTGGAGGTCGAGACGCCCATGATGCATCCGATCGCGGGTGGCGCGGCGGCACGGCCTTTCGTAACCCACCACAACGCGCTGGACCAAGACCTGTACCTGCGCGTCGCGCCGGAGCTGTATCTCAAGCGCCTGGTGGTCGGCGGCTTCGAGAAGGTGTTCGAGATCAACCGCAGTTTCCGAAACGAGGGAGTGTCGTCGCGGCACAACCCGGAGTTCACCATGATGGAGCTGTACCAGGCGTTCGCGGACTACCGGGATCTGATGGACCTCGCGGAAGAGTTGATGCGGGAGACGGCGCGGGTCGTGCTGGGAGACGAGATGGTATCTTTTCAGGGGCGGGAATACGACCTGCGAAAGCCCTTCCGAAGAGTGACGATGGCCGAGGCGGTGCTGGAGCGTCACCCAAGCTTGGCGTGCGCTGACCTGTCGAACCGGGAGTTGCTGGCGGGGCTGTGCAGGGACAATGGGGTGGACGTGGACCGAAACCGAGGCGCGGGCGGACTGCTTTTCGATCTGTTCGAGGCATCGGTGGAGGAGCGGCTGGAACAGCCTACGTTCGTGACCGAATATCCGTTGGAGGTCTCGCCGCTGGCGCGGTGTTGCGACCATGACTCCAGCTTGGTCGACCGCTTCGAGCTATTCGTGGCCGGGCGGGAGCTTGCGAATGGATTTTCCGAGCTGAACGATCCACAGGATCAGGCGGAGCGGTTTCGGGCGCAGGTGGAAAGGCTGGACGCGGGCGATCAAGAGGCCATGCGCTACGATGCCGACTACATTCGCGCCTTGGAGCACGGCATGCCGCCGACCGCGGGGATCGGGGTCGGGATCGACCGGCTGGCGATGTTTTTCTGCGACGCGCCGTCGATCCGGGACGTGTTGCTGTTCCCGCACATGCGTCCAGAGGCGAATTGATCCGGGTCAGACGATTTCCAAGAAGCCGATAATCGCCAGCCCGACGGTGATCGCTCCGAGAAGATAGAGGAGAATGCCTATGTCTCGATGGCGTTTGAACAGGATGTAACCGCTTATCAGGAACAGGATCGCCAGGTACAGGATTAGCATCATTCGAGACATTTCAGTCGTCCTCAGGTAGTTCGTAGGGGAGCGGGAGCCGCTTGAGCGCCGGGCCATCCGGACTATGCGCGCGCAATGGCGCGCTGGCGTCCGCCACGCGGACGGAGGCCAGAATCTGGCAAGGACCGCCTTCGGGAGGGACGCGGGCATCGATCACCCGCCCGCAGGGACGAGTGGCAGGGGCATCGCCCAGATGAATGGGGTCGCCCGGGGCTGGAGCTCGCTCAAGGTCGCCGCTCAAGCGGTAGGCGCGGAACTTGACTTGGCCCCGGTATCGCATGCGTGCGACCACTTCTTGGCCAGGGTAGCATCCTTTCTCGAAATTGATCGCGCCGATCAAGTCCAGGTTCAAGTGTTGCGGGACGAAATGCTCGCGGTTCTCGGCGCGGACGAACGGGACGCCATCCTCAATATCCCAAAGTCGCCATTCATCAGAGCTCAAGCCCGAAACCTTCCTTTTCTTCTCCTCCAGAGAGAGGCCCTCGCTAATATGGCGAATCACCAGCCACCGTCGACGCGGCCCCGGCCAAGCGATCATGGAGCGGGATTCGGTCTCTATTTTGTCGAGCGCGGAGGACGGCGGCGTGGGAAGGTCGGGCGACTCTCCGATATGGGATTCCTCGACCCCGGAGAGGAGGAGCGATTCCGCCAGCGATTCGATCTCGATATCGGCGCGTAATTGGAACATTCGCAGGCGGTTCGACACGTGCGTTTCCATGCCTGGGGGAAGCAGGATGCGGAACGAGTCGTCGAGTGCTCGCCAGATCAGGAAGTTGGCGATCATCTGTCCCTTGGGCGCGCAGTAGGCAGACAACTGGGCTCGATCCTTCGGAAGAGACAGGAGGTCGTTGGTGAGCTGGCCGTGCAGAAAATCGCGCGCGTCAGGTCCGCTGACGCCGAGGACGGTCCAGTCGCCGTTGGTGCGGGAACGTGGAGTGGGCTCGGTGGGCATGGGCCCTTTCAATGACTGATCGCCGTTCCGCGGCTTTCAATGATCAGCGGCTCAGCGAACGGGGCACGAAACTGGCTGTCAAGCCGCGCGCCGACCCAGATATCCTTCTCTGGAAGATACGCCGCTTGGCCTTGGTTTCTCGCCGCTATCGCCAAGACTGCGCGACGGTCATCGGCGGGAAGATCTAGAGATTGAGGATTAGCCATGAGACAGGTGCTCGCTTACCGGCTCCTCCATCCACGCCGGCATGGTGGCACGCGCGACCGAGATGTTTACCCGCTTCGCGGGGCGGGGCTACCAGTTGCTGGC
The DNA here is from genome assembly GCA_965116025.1 of uncultured candidatus Poriferisulfidus sp. Lineage (GTDB taxonomy): Bacteria > Pseudomonadota > Gammaproteobacteria > Poriferisulfidales > Poriferisulfidaceae > Poriferisulfidus. Next base: position 138,699 of record OZ220480.1, on the reverse strand, counting down.
CGGGAGCGTGACTCGATACGATTTCGCGCCTTTCGAAGTGCTGTTTCCAGTCGTTCCCAGGTGTGAAGTAGATCCGTCGAATCGGATTATGGGTCGTCAGCCCGAGCCGGTTCGTTGTGGCTCCGCCACAAGGGACAATGGTCTCGTCCCACAGTTCCAACAGAGTGGCCATCGCCTTATATTTCCAAGGATTCCGAAGTCCAAAGCGGGTCATGATCTGACGTGTGCAGGCACTGTGACAGATCTGCATGAGACGTTCTGATCGCGTGAGGCGCGACAGCGCGTGGTTCATCGCCGGTCGGTTGACGAGCCGCGCTGGCCCCGCCGGGCATAGTGGCGTTTCTTTTGTAAGGCTCTTGGCGCGCTCCATGACGCGTTTCCGGAAGGTGCGCATGACCAGATTTTCCTGCACCTCATGCCTGTTTGTAAGAAATCACGAGCCTGAACCAATTCGATTCAATTCTATCCGCGATGGTTTTTCAAGAACGCGGGAGCATGGTAGCACATGGGATATGCGACAGCGAGTTGTGCTGACGTGCCTCGCGCATGAGCGTCAAGGGAATATCGAGGAATCTCGCGCGACGCGGACGCATGGCTTCAATCGGTGGCGATGACGCCGTCGGGGAGGTTCGGAGCGAGCATGGTCCGGTAGAAGCTGGCGGCGTTGGAGTCCATCTAATCGCGCGGTCTCTGGATCGCGAGCAAGGGCGGAATTGATACGGCTCTTTGGATGAAGCGATCTCGGAGCGTTGGGGCGCGCCTGATGATGTTTTCTCGATGCGGTCCGTGGTCCAGCGAGAAAATATCGCCCTCTCGCTTGGAATTCCTTCTAGCTCGGGCATGGGAATCTGGTGTGGTCACCGAGTTAAATGGGCGTGACTTAAAGTTGTCGCTTTTCCTGACCGGTTTATAATCGGGCGAGGAATCAACATGGTTTAAGTCCCTGAAACTTGGTTTCATGAGGCAACGGAGCATCAAGCTGGACGAGCTTCTCGCCCAGCCTTCGCGCTTAGGCGCGGAGGCACCGGTCAGGGCTGAGACGATGATGGCGAGCGGGGCCGCTCCGTTCGCTCCGTCGCGGTTTTCCGCCTGGGTGGGCCTGCCCCCCCCCCCCCCCCCCCCCCCCCCCCCATCCCGCAGGAACGGGCCGCGATGGCTGAATCCGCGGGCTGCTCCTGGAAAACAGCCTATCGCAAGAACGCGGCGTTCGCCGTCGCTTTTCTGCTCGCGCTGAGTGCCGCGCTGGCCCCGCAGGACACGAGAGCCTCCAGCACGGTCCTCACCGCGACATCGGGTGATGGGGAAGTGACTCTGGAATGGACAGATCCAGAAGACGCTACTATCCAGTGGTGGGAATACAAGATAAAAGCGGCTGGAGAAGAATACGGGGATGCCGTAAGAATCTCGGAGACCGCGAGTGCTACTCGCCATGTAGTGAAAAATTTAGTGAACGGGGTCGCCTACACCTTCGAGGTGACCGCACGGAAACGAGGGGAGAGTGGGAGTGCGATAGTCGTAGTCCAAGACGAGGCGGTCGCGACGCCAATTCCCCCAGCTGATCCATCGGAAAAGGGTGGCCCCATTCATGTGTCGACCACCACGCCGCGGATCGCGGAAGGAGATAGTGACACCAAAACCGTCACCCTTCACATCACGCTCAGCGCGGACGCGTTCTCTGTTGATCCAGCATATCCTAATCATTTGGCGTTGGAGGTCGTCGAGAGTCGCGCTTTCGGGTCTGGTTATGTTAAGAAGACTAGGGGAAGTTGGTTCGATAGAAACTCGGACAACGGTTTATGCACTAACACAGCTCTGACTGAAGAGGACGCTTGCTGGCTCAGAAGAACGGTGCTAATACCGGCTGGTAAGAGAACCGGAACGCTTGAGGTTGGCATCCGGGGCGACAAGAATATGGAGGCTGATGAGGTGTTGCGGCTACAGGTTTGGGTGCGACGCACAGGCACTCTCGGTGATGGCAACTTTGATGATAGCGGATTCATCTGGGAACAGGGAGATATCGCTCTCACTATCGTCGACGATGACACCAAGCCAGGCATGCCGACCAACTTTCAGGTGATGGCGGGCAATAAGCAGGTGACGCTGTCTTGGGATGCTCCAAGCGGCAACCCCAGAATCACGAAGTGGGAGTACTCCCAGTACCCGCGTCCAAGCAGGCAACCAGTTTGGGCTCCTATCCAGAATTCTGGCGCAGGCACCACCAGCCATACGGTGACGGGTCTGGCGAATGGGACGCGGTACCATTTTCAGATTCGCGCGAGGAATGGTTCGGCTGAAGGTGCCCTATCGCAGAGGCTGTTTGTGAGTCCGCAAGTCCCGCGTCCAGAAAAACCGGAGGGTTTGACCGCCACGCCGGGCCACGAAAAGGTGACGCTCTCTTGGGATGATCCTGAAGACCCAAGTATCGATGGGTGGAGTTATCAGCTGAAGCAGGGCAAAAGGCTTTATAGTAACTGGATTCCGATAGCCTCCAACGCGAGCACGACAAGTCACACGGTGGCGGACCTGGCGAACGGGCAAACCTATACCTTCAAAATTCACGCGCGGAATGCGGGAGGCGGAGGCCCAGAATCGGATGAAGTGACGGCGACGCCAATCCCGCCCCCCAGCAAACCGGCAGGCCTGGAGGCCACGCCAGTGGGCAACGCGAAGATGATGCTGTCCTGGAATGATCCGATTGACCCCAGCATCATCCGATGGGAATACCAGCGAAAGGTGGGTACTGGCAATTTTGAGTCCAATGACGCTTGGTCGCCGATCCCAAGCTCCGGTGCCGCCACGACGACCCATACGGTTTCGGGTTTGACCGCGGACACCACGTACTCGTTCAGGATTCGCGCGGTGAATATCTCTGGCGATGGCCCGCCGTCGGAAGTGGCTAGGGGCATACCCGCCGAAGCCAGAGTGACGGTCACGCCGACCTCATTGTCGATGGTTGAGGGTGGCGCCGATGCCGAGTACGCGGTGGTTCTGGAGACCCGTCCAACGGGAAAGGTGACGGTGACGGTCCGTAGTTCCTCGTCTGACGTGATGGCGACTCCGGCGGTGCTGACGTTCACCACGGTGAATTGGGAGACGTCGCGGACGGTGACGGTGACGGCGAAGCAAGATGCCGACGCGGTCACGGACCCCGACGTGACGCTGGCGCATCGCGCCAGAGGGGGTGACTACGTCTGGACGGCCATTGACTCGGTTATTGTGAAGGTGCAGGAGGACGATAAAGTTCCCCCAAAGCCATTTATTTCGAGCGCCACTCCGGGCGAAAAGCGGGCGACGCTGGCTTGGCTGAGACCGCGCGACGAGAGCATCGCTATTACGCGCTGGGATTATCGACAGAAAGCTGGAACCGGGCCCTACGGCGAATGGATCCGAATTCCGAGCTCCAACGCGAGCACGACGAGCCATACGGTGACGAGCCTGACGAACGGGACGCGGTACAAATTTCAGGTTCGCGCGGTGAATGGAAATGGCGCGGGCGTCGCCTCGAATGAAGCAGAAGCGATCCCGCCGGGCAAGATCATTCTGCTGTCGGCCTCCAAGACCCGGTTCATTGAGGGGAACGCTGGCGAGACCCCCGTGACCATCGATATCCTGCTCGGCGAGTTGCCGCCCAGTTCGGGAGGTTTCGGGGGAAATTTCAGGCAACTTTTGTTTCACTTGGTGATCGACGACGCGTCGACTGCGGCAGGGAACACCAACATCTCAGTGAACTCCTGCGAAGAGCCAAAGCCGGTAGACGCGGACATGTGTTGGAGCGCGGGCTCCAACAGCGTCTTGTTTCTAGGAGGTGGCAAGACGAAACAGTTCACTTTCAGCATTCGGGGCGACGAAAATGTCGAACCAGACGAGACGATCACGTTGAGAGTGGAGAACGCGCCCCCGGACTGGGTCGCTACGAGTTCAGCCACCATCACCATCGTCAACGACGAGGTGCCGCCCGTCGCGCCGACCGGTTTCACCGCGATGGCGGGCGATGGAGAGGCGACGCTGTCCTGGAACGACCCGCCGAGTGAGGACAGAATCACGAAGTGGCAATTCCGACGGAACGTCGACGGTGGCGCGTACAGCGATTGGACCGACATCCCGAATTCTGACGCGAGCACGACGAGCCATACGGTGACGGGCTTGATCAACGGGTCGATCTACGGCTTCCAGACGCGTGCGGTGAATCTTTACGGTGACGGCGCCGCGTCGGTCGAGGCGACGGCGAGGCCACTCGCGCTTCCCGCCGCTCCGCTCGGTTTCGCCGCCACGGCCGGTGACGGTCGGGCGACGCTGTCCTGGAACGACCCGGATGACGCCAGCATAACGAAATGGCAGATCCGGAGAAAGGAAGAGGCTGGGGGCTACGGAGGTTGGATCGATATTGATGGCTCCGGCGCGAGCACGACGAGTCACTTGGTGACGGGCCTGACTAACGGGCTCATTTACGCCTTCCAGGTCCGTGCGGTCAATGTCGCCGGTCCTGGTGCCGCGTCGGTCGATGCGGCGGTGACGCCACTCCCTCCACGTCCCGCCAAGCCGACCGGTTTCAGCGCGATGGCGGGCGACGGAGAGGTGACGCTGTCCTGGACCGTCTTGGGCGACGCCAGCGTCACGAAATGGCAATACCAGCAGAAGGCCGGCGCACCCAATTACGGGAACTGGACCGACATCGATGGCTCCGGCTTCGGCACGACGAGTTACGTGGTGATGGGCTTGACGAACGAGACCGCTTACGGTTTTAAGGTCCGCGCGGTCAATGTTGCCGGTCCCGGCGCCGCGTCAGACGAGGCGACGGCGACTCCGCAACGAGTCTTGCCCGCGAAACCGACCGGTTTCACGGCCATAGGAGGTGACGAGCTGGTGATTCTGTCCTGGACCATCTTGGGCGACGCCAGCGTCACGAAGTGGCAATTTCAGCAGAAGACCGGCACGGCCAATTATGGGAACTGGACCGATATCACTGGCTCCGGCGCGAGTTCCACGCGGCACGTGGTGGGGAGCCTGACCAACGGGACCGTGTACAAATTCAAAATCCGCGCGGTGAATTCCAAGGGAAACGGCCAAGCGTCGGACGAGAAGACGGCGACCCCGCAGAGTCGAACGCCCGCGAAGCCGACCGGTCTCCGGGCGCAACCGGGCAATGGGCAGGTGACGCTCTCTTGGGATGCCGCTAGCGATGGCATCACCAACAGGTGGATTGTGCGGTACAAGACTAGTATCGAGATTAATTTTCCTGAGTGGCTGGGAGGCCCGGGGAATCGAGTGAGCGTAAGCACCACTAGCCACACGGTGACGGGATTGAGCAACGGAATCCAGTACGATTTTCAGATCAGGGCGATGAAGTCTCTACAGGGTTCTATTGAATATGGAAGTGTGTCCGTGGTTCCGAGACCGAAGCCCGCGCCGCCGGCGGGTTTCACCGCGACGGCGGGCGATGGAGAGGTGACACTGTCCTGGACTAATCCAGGGAACGCCAGCATCACGAAGTGGCAATACCAGCAGAAGGCTGGCGCGGCCGCCTACGGCGACTGGATTGACATCGGTGGCTCCGCCGCGGGCACGACGAGTTTCGTAGTGACGAATCTGATGAACGGAACCGCGTACGGCTTCAAGATTCGCGCGATCAACCCCTCGGGCGATGGCTCGGAATCGCCCGAGAAGACGGCGACCCCCACCCTAGCGGCTCCCTGCAGGGTCGGAATTCAGAAAGCCGAAGGGAATCTCATATCATCTAACGGTGAGATGTCTGGGACACTCTGGATGATTATCCCCGCCGATTGCGGGAAGGTCACCGGGGCCGAATTCCAGACCAAGGCTCCTGCTGAAAACTGGGATGACGCGGCGACATGGTCATCAGCTGTTAATAAATCCCAGAGTGGGTCAGCGACCAAAGTATGGACGCTGTCATTCACTGTTAGGGAACTGGATTCGAGCTGGAGTGGACCGCTGGATTTGCGCGCGCGCGCGGTCAATGATACGGTCGCTGGCCCGGTATCCGACCAGACCCAGATATGGGCTGGCGTGGTGGACGCGCCAAGTGAGTTGCGGGCGGTCGCGGGCAACGGCTCGGTCACCCTGAGATGGAACGCTCAGTCTGGCCAGGGCATTCAGTCGTGGCAATATCAGTACAAATCCGGTGGCGAAGACTATGGCGAAGCGCCTGCGGATTTTCATGTTGTAAATCTTGCGAGCGCCACATCCGTAGTGGCCGAAGGGCTTAAGAATGGCGTGGAATACACGTTTCGCTTGCGGGCCAGATTTGGTTCCGGCGAAAATTCAAGCCCGTGGTCCGAGGAAGTGACGTCGACGCCGACATCAATGCCGCTTGGCGTGTCGCTTTCACCACGCGCGCTGAGAGTCCCGGAGGGCTCCGACCGGAGCTACACGGTGGCGCTCGACGCGCGTCCTTCGGGGTCCGTGACGGTGACGGTGGGTGGCGCGTCGGGTGACGTGACGGCGGCCCCGAATCTGCTGACCTTCACGACTATGAACTGGAACGCGCCACAGACGGTGACGGTGTCAGCGATGTCGGACGACGACGCGCTTCCAGATCCTGCGGTGATGTTGACGCATGCGGCCACGGGTGGTGGCTATGGCGATGTGAGCATTGACAAGGTCGTGGTGACGGTGACGGAAAGCGACGCGCCGGGCGTGTCGGTCTCGACATCCGCGCTGATGGTGGAGGAGGGAGATGCGGGCGAATATGAGGTGAAGCTGGACACGCGGCCTTCGGGGAACGTCACGGTGACGGTGGGTGGCGCGTCGGGAGACGTGACGGTGTCAGGCTTTCCGATGGTTTTCGGAGCCTCGAACTGGAACGTGGCGCGGACGGTGACGGTGACGGCGGGAGAAGATGACGACGCGCGCGCGGACCCCATGGTGACGCTGACGCATGGCGTCTTGGGCGCGGACTACGACAATGTGGATATCGACGATGTCGTGGTGACGGTGACGGAGGACGACCCGCCCGTGAAGCCAACGAACTTCAGAGCGATGGCGGGCGACGCGCGGGTGACGCTGTCTTGGGACGATCCGAAAAACGAGTTGATCACTGGCTGGGAGTTGCGCCATGGAAAAGCATCTGGCAACCAAGGCGCTTGGACCAGAATACCGGGCTCTAGCGCGGGCACCACGGGCCATACGGTGACGAATCTGGACAATGGAACGGAGTATCGCTTCCAGACCCGCGCGGTGAGCGCCAACGGCGAGGGCGCGGTCTCGGACGAAGTGAGAGCGATACCGGTCCCGCGGCCCTCTGCGCCAAGCGATTTCACCGCCACGGCGAGCGATGGGCGGGTGACGCTGTCTTGGAGAGATCCGGGCGACGCGAGCGTCACGCGCTGGGAATACCAGCGGAAAGAAGGAACCGGGCGCTATGGTTCTTGGATGGCCATTCGGAGCTCTAGCGCGAGCACGACGAGCCACGAGCTGACGGGCTTGACGAACGGAACCACATACGGTTTCAAGATTCGCGCGGTGAATCCTTCCGGTTTTGGAGCATCATCGGTCGAGGTCACGGTGAGACCGTTGCCGCCTCTGCCTGCCGCGCCGACGGCTTTCGCCGCCATGGCGGGTGATCGGCAAGTGACGTTGTCCTGGACCGCTTTGGGTGATGCCAGCGTCACGAAGTGGCAATACCAGCAGAAGGCTGGCACGGCCGCCTACGGTGACTGGATCGACATCGGTGGCTCCGCCGCGGGCACGACGGGTCACAAGGTGACGGGCCTGACGAACGGGATCGCGTATGGCTTCAAGATTCGCGCGGTGAATCTCGGTGGTCCGGGTGCCGAATCGCCTGAGGTATCGGCGACGCCAGTTCTCAGTCGACCCGCCGCGCCGACAGGTCTTAGAGCCGAAGGGAGCGATCGGCGAGTGACGCTATTCTGGAACAATCCGAACGACTCCAGCATCACGAAGTGGCAATTCCGGCAGAAATCTGGCCGAGGAAGTTATGCCGATTGGGCGGATATCTCCGGTTCCCGCGCGACCACGACGTATTACGCGGTGACGGGCGTGAGCGAGACGCGCACGTTCCAGATTCGCGCGGTGAATGCTGCTGGCCCTGGAGCGCCCTCGGGGGAAGTGACCCAGGGGCCGGATTCCGGCAAGCCAGCGAGGCCGACGGGCCTCAAGGCCACGCCGGGCAATGGAAAGGTGAGACTGTCTTGGGACGACCCTGACGACGAAAAGATCACGTCTTGGATGGTGCGCTACCGCACATTTCCTATCGTCCAATTCAGAAGATGGCATGAAAACGTTCCGACTGTCAAACGTAATATCAAGTCCACGAGCTACGTGGTGGGGAATTTGCCAAATGGTCGGCGGAGTGATTTCGAGGTCGTCGCATTGGCCGGCTCAAACGTTTTTGATGGCGAAATTGGGGACCCCGCGCGCGCGAGCGCGACCCCGGTCCCATTGCCAGCCAAGCCGACCGGCCTCCGGGCGCAACCAGGCAATGGGCAGGTGACGCTGTCTTGGAATAACCCGAACAATCCCAACATCGCGAAATGGCAGTACCAGTTCAAGGCCGGCGCGGACCCCAATTATCAGCCTTGGGTAGATATTGGTGGCTCTGGCGCGGGCACGACGAGTTACGTGGTGATGGGTCTGATTAACCAAGCAGAGTACCAATTCCGGATAAGGGCGGTGGAGCCTTTCGGTGACGGCGGGCCCCCTTCGGATTCGGTGGATGTCGGGCCAACCCCCGACTTGGTCTCGATTCCGAAGGCGCTGACGGTGGCCGAGGGGGTCGGGAACGCGGTGGTCACGATCACGACGACCAAGGCGTTCCAAGGCAGAGCGATCTTCAACGTCCTCTACGGTGGCGTGGCGACGGGCGCCTCGGATCCAGCGAATGGCGACTACGACAACGACGAGACGACCTCGGTGCGGTTCGAGGAGTCCGATCTCACGAAAGACATCACGATCCCGATCACGGATGATGACTTGGACGAGAAAGACGAGACTTTCACGGTGAGCATCAATTCCGTGAGGCTGTCCGCGAATTTCGCGCTGACCAACGCCATGGCCACGGTGACGATCACGGACGACGACTCCTCGCCGGTTTTAGACGCTATCGAGGATCTGACGGTGCGGGTGGGCCAGACCGTGGACATCACCGCTTCGGCGACCGACGAGGATGGAGATGCCATCACGTACGCTTGGACGCGGAAGGTTGGCGAGACCACGCCAGCCTTGCCGAACGGCACGGCGTTGAATCAGGATCAGCTCACGTTCGCTCCCGTCGGTCCCGGCGTTTACACGATGACGGTGACGGCCTCGGACGGCAATGGCAATGAGGCCACCGAAAAGGTGGTGATCACGGTAGTGCCCGCCCTCATGGTCTCGATTCCATCTCAGGTGGCGGTCACTGAGGGGACGAACGCGAGCGCCGTGGTCAAGATCACGACACCTGAAGCGTTTGGGCGAGAAACGACTCTCAACGTCAGTTACGGCGCCGCGTCGGTGGGCATCGCGGCGACTGGCGCTCCGGTGCCAGCGAATGGCGACTACGACAACGACCAGGTGACGTTGGTGAATTTCTCGTCCACGGACACGATGAAGAACATCATGATTCCGATCACGGACGATCACCTGGATGAGGACGCGGAGACGTTCGCCGTGACGATCAATTCCGCCGCGTTGCCCGCTGGTTTCACGCTGGGCAACGCCGTCGCCACGGTGACGATCACGGATGACGACGCGTCGCCGGTTCTGGACGAAATTGACGACCAGACGATCAATCTGGGGCAGGTGGTGGACATCACCGCCTCGGCTATGGACGCTGATGGCGACGATGTCACGTACGCCTGGACGCGGAAAGCTGGCGAGACCGTGCCCGCGTTGCCCGCCCGCGCGGTGCGGAACCGGGCCCGACTCGCGTTCATCCCCGTCGAGACTGGAACCTACACGATGCAGGTGACGGCATCCGATGGCAATGGGAACACGGACACTGAGGACGTGACGATCACGGTCGTTTCCGCGGCCATGGTCTCGGTCCCGAAGACGCTTTCGGTGGCCGAGGGGGCTGGGAACGCGGTGGTCACGATCACGGCGACCAAGGCTTTCCCGAATGGGGCGGTTTTCAACGTCAGCTACAGCGGCACGGCGACGGGCGCGTCCAATCCAGCGAACGTAGACTACGACAACGACGCGACGACCTCGGTGCGGTTTGGGGCGTCCGATTTAACGAAAGACATCACGATCCCGATCACGGACGATGAGTTGGACGATGACGCGGAGACGATCAAGGTGACGATCAGTTCCGCCGCGTTGCCAGCGGGCTTCACGCTGGGCAACGCCGTGACCACGGTGACGATCACGGACGACGACGCGTCGCCGGTTCTGGCCGAAATCCGTGACCAGACGGTCGGGCTGGGACAGATGGTTGACATCACCGCCTCGGCGACGGATGAGGATAACGACGCCATCACGTACGTTTGGACGCGCGAGGCTGGCGAGACCACGCCAACCCTGCCGAATGGCACGGCGCTGAACCAGGCTCAGCTCACGTTCACCCCCGTCGATCCCGGCGTTTACACGATGACGGTGACGGCTTCCGACGGCAATGGTAATACAGATACCGAGAAGGTGGTGATCACGGTCGCTTCCAAAGTCGAGGTCAGCTCAGTCCGGTTGCAGGTGGAGGAGGGTGGCAGTGGCTCCTACACGGTGAAGTTGAAGTCCGAGCCTTCGGATGCCGTGACGGTGACGGTGACCGAGGCGTCAGGCGTGACGGTAGACAAGTCCTCGCTGGTTTTCACGACGGAGAATTGGAGCGCGGCGCAAATGGTGACGGTGTCGGCCGACTCCGACGAGGACACGGATGACCACATGGCGGTTCTGAGGCATACCGCCATGGGCGGGGATTACGACTCGGTGAAGATCGCCTCGGTGACGGTGGTGGTAACGGACACTACGCCGACTCTGCAGTTGCTGGACAACCCGGCGACGGTGACCGAGGGATCGAATATCAGCCTGACGGTCACGTCCGACCGGGCGCTGATGGGCGATTTATCGGTGAGCCTGACGCTGGCGGACCGGGGTTCCAGCGATTTCGATGCGGACGACATTTCTGGAGCTTTGACACAGAATTTTGACGCGGCGTTCGGCACGAGCGCCAGCACGACGGGGACGGTGGCCATCCCGACCACTGCCGATTCGGTGGTGGAAGGCGAGGAAACCTATACCATCACGTTAAATGACGCGACCGGCTACGCGGTGGGTACTGACAAGACGGCTGACGGCGCGCTGGACGACCCCGACCCGCCCGTCGCGCCGACGGGGGTGGCCGCCACGGCAGGTGATGGGCAGGTGACGCTCAGTTGGACCGACCCGAAGGACGCCAGCATCACGAAGTGGCAATTTCGACGCGCGTCCGGATCGACGGACTTAAGCGCCGCGACGTGGAATAACATACCCGGATCTGGAGCCACCACCAAGACTCACACGGTATCGGGGCTGACGAACGGCACGGCGTATCGCTTCCAGATTCGCGCGGTAAACCTTGGAGGATTCGGTGTCGCCTCGGCGGAAGCGTCGGCGATGCCGATTCCGGTTCCCGCCAAACCGATGGATCTGGTCGCTACGCCGGTGGGGAGTCAGCGAGCGGAGTTGTCCTGGAGCGATCTGGGCGACAGTAGCGTCACGAGTTGGGAATATCGACAGGAAGAAGGAACTGGAGGCTACGGTTCCTGGATCGCAATCCCGAATTCCGTCGCCACCACCACGAAATACGTGGTGACGGGCCTGACCGACGGGACCGCCCACAAATTCCAGATTCGCGCGGTGAACGGCGCTGGAGATGGCGCGGCGTCTGATGAGGCGATGGCGACTCCGAAGCCATATGGCGTGACGCTGTCGATGTCCGCGCTAACAGTGGAAGAGGGCGAGACCGGGGCGTACACGGTGAAGCTGGACACCCGACCTTCGGCGAGCGTGACGGTGACGGTGGGCGGCGCATCGGGCGAGGTGACGGTGTCGGGTTCGCCACTGGCGTTCACGACGGCGAGCTGGGCTACGGCGCAGACGGTGACGGTCAACGTGGGCGCTGATGAGGACGCGACCGACGATACGGCGACGCTAACCCATAACGTGTCCAGCGATGATACAAACTACGGATCCTCGCTCAGCATCGACGATGTCGATGTGACGGTGACCGACACGACGCCGACGCTGCAGTTGCTGACCAACCCGGCGGCGGTGGCCGAGGGGACTGCTATCAGCCTGACGGTCACGTCCGATAAGGTATTGACGGGAATGTTGCAGGTAAGCCTGACGTTGGCGGACCGAGGTTCCAGTGGTTTCGACGCGAGCGATATCTCTGGGGCGCTGACGCAGACTCTTGACGCGGCATTCGGCGCGACTCCAAGCCAAACGGGCACGGTGACGATCCCGACCAATGTGGACGGAGAAGTGGAGAAGGCAGAGACCTACCAGATCACGTTGAACGACGCGGCTGGCTACGCGGTGGGCGACGATGCCATGGCCGACGGCACGCTTAACGATGGCACGAAGATGGTGTCGATACCGTCGACGCTGACGGTGGCGGAGGGCGTGGGTGACGCGACGGTGACGATCACGGCGTCCGAGGCTGTTGGAGCGGCGGTGACGTTCAGCGTGAGCTATAGCGGAGGCACGGCGACGGGGGCTTCCGATCCATCAAGTGGCGACTACGACAATGACGTGGTGACCTCGCTGGCGTTCTCGTCCACGGACACGACGCGGGACATCGAGATTCCGATCACGAATGATGACCTGGATGAGGACGATGAGACCTTCACGGTGGCGATCGCGCTGGCGCAAGGGAGCGCGTTGCCGACAGGTTTTGGGCTGAGCAATTCCGCGACCACGGTAACGATCACGGACGACGACGAGTCGCCAGTGCTGGTGGAGATCGCGGACGAGACGGTGCAAGTGGGAGAGACCGTGGACATCACGGCATCGGCGACGGACGAAGACGGAGACACCGTCACGTACGCCTGGACGCGCGCGGTCGGCGAGTCATTGCCCGCGTTTCCAGATAACACGGCGCTTGATGTGGCGCGGTTGATGTTCACGCCGACATCGGTAGGCACGTACACGATGACGGTGACGGCGAGCGACGGCAATGGCAACGCGGACACCGAGGACGTGACGATCACGGTGACGCGGGCCGCCGGGGTGACGCTGTCGACGACCGCGGTGACGGTGGCGGAGGGCGGCAGCGAGACGTACACGGTGGTTCTGAACAGTTTGCCGACAGCGAGCGTGACGGTGTCGGTGGGCGGGGCGTCAGGGGACGTGACGGTGGCCCCGTCAGCGTTGACGTTCACGACGGCGAACTGGGAGACGGCGCAGGCGGTGACGGTGATGGCGAACCATGATCGCGACGCGGTCACGGACCCCGACGTGACGCTGACGCACGACGCGGCTGGTGGGGGTTACGGCTCGGTGAGCGTGGATTCGGTGACGGTGTCGGTGACGGAGGACGAGACCGCCCCCGAGCCGCCTGCCAAACCGAAGAAATTCCAGGCCACGGGAAGCGCTGGGTTCGTGGCGCTGTCTTGGGCCGATCCGGATGACGATAGCATCACGGGCTGGCAGTTGCGTTACCGCAAGGTTGGCGAGGGATGGGGAAGCTGGGCTGACATCGCTAACTCGGACGCGAGCACGATGAGTTACACGGTGACGACAGGTCTGGTGAGCGGTTCCAATTATCAGTTTCAGATCCGCGCTCAGAACGATGGCGGTAACAGCAAACCATCGAATACCGCCAACGCGACGCCGACGCCAGCCCCCGCGAACGCTCCAGGCAAGCCGGTTAGTTTCGCCGCCACCGGGGGCAATGGGCAAGTGACGCTTACGTGGAGAAATCCGAACGACGCGTCGATCACGCGCTGGGAATATCGGCGGAAAGCCGGAACCGGGAGCTATGGCGGATGGACCCCCATCCCGAACTCCGTCGCGGCGACCACTAGCTACGCCGTGCCGGGTCTTACGAACGGAACGGCCTATACGTTCCAGCTTCGCGCGGTGAATTTGGCGAGCGACGGCGCGGAGTCCGACGCGGCTAGCGCGACGCCGAAGATGCCGGTCGCTCCAACCCTGACCGCCACGGTGGGGGTCAAGGGCGCGGTGACGTTGAACTGGAGCGTGATGGACAGCGACCCGCACGCGATCGTCGAGAACGCGGCACGCCTCGGCAGGTGGCAAATTCGATACCGACCAAAAGGAGGAAACGAAGAAAATTGGGAGCTTGAGCTTCTCACCGATGTCGATAGCGACGCGCGAACGGCCGAGACGAATCTGTCGCGCCTCATCCCGCATGGTGGGGTCGTGGAGATCCAAATCCGTGCGAGCGGTGGTCTGCCGGGGACATCCTCCGTCTCCGTTGTATGGGGCCCATGGTCGAACATAGCGAGCATCACGCTCGAGGATGGCGACGAGCCGCTCAACAAGGCGCTCAAGATCGTCGGTGCCCCAGTGACGGTGGCGCCCGGCGCCACCGCCAGTTACACGGTCGCCTTGATGAAGCCCTATGCGGCAGGGACGCTGTCGATCTCGAGCTCCACCACGGCGAAGGCGACGGTGGATCCGAGCTCTTTGGCGTTCACGGTCTCGAACTACGCTACGGCGCAGACGGTGACGGTGACAGGCGTGGATGTCGGGACGGCGATTATCAACCATTCTTACCGGCTGAGCGGAGCGAGCGCGGATTTCATTCCAGACGCGGGAACTGTGTCGGTGACGGTGCTGGCGAAGCCGGGCAAGCCGACCAATTTCGCCGCCACGGCGGGCGACGGCCAAGTGAATCTGAGATGGGATGATCCAGAGGATGCCTCGATCACGATCTGGCAGTCGCGCCATGGCAAGGTTGGCGAGGACTGGGGGGACTGGACCGACATTGATGGTTCGGACGCGGAGACCACGAGCCATGTGGTGATGAGATTGGAGAACGGCTCGGAATATCGCTTCCAGATTCGGGCGAAGAACGGCGCGGGCGATGGCGCGGAATCCGAGGCAGTGAAGGCGACGCCGGAGGAGGCATCGTCCACGGTCTCGCTGAGCGTCGCGGACGTGAGCGTGGCGGAGGACGGGACGTTCTCGTTCACGGTCACGGCGAATCCGGCGCCTTCGGAAGAGGTGACGTTCAAGTACATGGTGACGGCGGCGAGTGGCGATACGGCGACGGCGGGAGCCGATTTCACGGCGGTGACGGTGGCGACAGCGGCATCCATCGCGGCGAGCTCGACCAGCACGACGATCACGGTGTCGGTAGTGGACGACGATCTCGACGAGCTCAATGAGACGTTCACGGTGACGCTGTCGGATCCGTCTGACGGCGTAGTGATCGGGGACGCGACGGCGACCGGCACGATTGAGGACGACGACGAGTCGCCGATACTGACGGATATCGAGGACGAGATGGTGAAAGTCGGTGAGACCGTGGACATCACGGCATCGGCGACGGACGGGGATGGAGACACGGTCAGCTATGTTTGGACTCGTAAATCCAGTGAGATATCGCCGGCCCTGCCGAATGGTACGGCACTGAACCAAGCGCGGCTGACGTTCACGCCGACATCGGTGGGCACGTACACGATGACGGTGACGGCGAGCGACGGCAATGGCAACGCGGACACCGAGGACGTGACGATTACGGTGACGCGGGCCGCCAAGGTGACGCTGTCGACGACCGCGTTGACGGTGGAGGAGGGGGAGACCGGGACGTACACGGTGAAGTTGGACAGCCGGCCCTCGGAGAGCGTGACGGTGACGGTGGGTGGGGCTTCGGGCGAGGTGACGGTGAGCCCGTCGATGCTGACGTTCACGACGGTGAACTGGGCTACGGCGCAGACGGTGACGGTCAACGCGGACGCTGATGAGGACGCGACCGACGATACGGCGACGCTGACCCACGGCGCGTCTAGCGTTGATACCAACTACGGATCCTCGCTCAGCATTGACGATGTCATGGTGACGGTGACCGACACGACGCCGACGCTGCAGTTGCTGACCAATCCAGCGGTGGTGGCCGAGGGGACTGCTATCAGCCTGACGGTCACGTCCGATAAGGTATTGACGGGAATGTTGCAGGTAAGCCTGACGTTGGCGGACCGAGGTTCCAGTGGTTTCGACGCGAGCGATATCTCTGGGGCGCTGACGCAGACTCTTGACGCGGCGTTCGGCGCGACTCCAAGCCAAATGGGCACGGTGACGATCCCGACCAGCGTCGACAGGATTGTTGAGAGCCCGGAGACCTACCGGATCACGTTGAACGATGCGGCTGGCTACGCGGTGGGCGACGATGCCATGGCCGACGGCACGCTTAACGATGACACGAAGACGGTGTCGGTGCTGTCGACGCTGACGGTGGCGGAGGGTGCGGGCGACGCGACGGTGACGGTCACGGCGTCCGGGGCTTTCGGCGCGGCGGTGACGTTCAATGTGAGCTATAGCGGGGGCACGGCGACGGGGGCGCCCAATCCATCGGATGGTGACTACGACAATAATGCGGTGGCCTCGGTGGTATTCATGGACACGGACACGATGCGGGATATCGAGATTCCGATCACGGACGACGATCTGGACGAGGACGATGAGACGTTCACGGTGACGATCAGTTCTTCCGCGACGTTGCCAGCGGGGTTCGCGCTAGGCAACGCCGCGACCACGGTGACGATCACGGACGACGACGAGTCGCCGGTGCTAACGAAGGTCGCGGACGAGACGGTGAAGGTTGGCGAGACCGTGGACATCACGGCATCGGCGACGGACGGGGATGGAGACACGGTCAGCTATGTTTGGACGCGTAAATCTAGTGAAACGTTGCCAGCCCTGCCGAACGGCACGGTGCTGAACCAGGCGCGGCTGACGTTCATGCCGACATCGGTGGGCACGTACACGATGACGGTGACGGCGAGCGACGGCAATGGCAACGCGGACACCGAGGACGTGACGGTCACGGTGACGCGGGCCGCTGGGGTGACGCTGTCTCCGACGGCGTTGACGGTGGTGGAGGGCTCGACCGGGACGTACACGGTGAAGCTGGATACCCGGCCTTCGGGGAGCGTGACGGTGTCGCCGACGAGCGCGGACGCGGGGACGGCGACGGTGAGCCCGTCAATGCTGACTTTCACGACGGCGAATTGGGAGACGGCGCAGGCGGTGACGGTGACCGCTAAAAGTGATGTTGATGCGACGGACGAAACCGTGAAGGTGACGCACCCGGTGATGGGCTATGGGAGCGTGACGGCGGGTGGCGCGGTGACGGTGTCGGTCGACGACGACGATACGGCCGGGGTGACGCTGTCGCCGGGGACGCTGACGGTGGCGGAGGGCTCGACCGGGACGTACACGGCGAAGCTGGACACCCGACCTTCGGTGGGCGTGACGGTGACGGTGGGCGGCGCATCGGGCGAAGTGATGGTGAGCCCGTCGGCTCTGACGTTCACGACGGCGAACTGGGCGACGGCCCAGGCGGTGAAGGTCAACGCGGGCGCTGACGAGGACGTGACCGATGACACGGCGACGCTGACCCACGGCGCGTCCAGCGGCGATACCAACTACGGACCCTCGCTCGACATCGACGATGTCATGGTGACGGTGACCGACACGACGCCAACGCTACAGCTGCTAACTGATCCGATGGCGGTGGACGAGGGGGCCGATATCAGTCTGACGGTCACGTCTGACCGAGCGCTGACGGGCGATTTACCGGTGAGCCTGACGTTGGCGAATCGGGGTTCCAGCGGCTTCGACGCGAGCGATGTCGCTGGCGCGTTGGCGCAGACTTTCACCGCGTCGTTCGGCGCGACTCCAAGTCTGACGGGCACGGTGACGGTCCCGACTAGCGTCGACAGAATTGTGGAGAGCGTGGAGACCTACCGGATTACGCTGAAAGACGCGGCTGGCTACGCGTTGGGTGCCGACAAGACGGCTGACGGAACGCTTAACGATGACACGAAGACGGTGTCGGTGCCGTCGTCGCTATCGGTGACCGAAGGGACGGACGCGAGCGCGACGGTCACGGTCACGGTGTCCAAGGCGTTTGATGTAGCGGTGACGTTCGATGTCTCGTATGCCGACGGCACGGCGACGGGGGCGCCCAATCCATCGGATGGAGACTATGAAAATGACGCCGTGACCTCGGTGGCGTTCATGCTCACCGATACGACGAAGAGCATCTCAATCCCGATTACAGACGACGACTTGGGCGAGAACGATGAGACGTTCACGGTGACGATCAATCCTGCCGCTACGTTGCCAGCGGGTTTCGCGCTAGGCAACGCCGCGACCACGGTGACGATCACGGATGATGAAGGGATGATGGCGACTTCGGTTCCCATGAAGCCAACCGGTCTGACGACTACGGCGGGCGACAATCAAGTGACGCTCGCATGGGACAATCCAGACGATTCCAGCATCACTAGGTGGGAGTATCGGCAGAGAGAGTGGAAGCTTGCTGGTGCTGCAGGAAAATGGGGGGATTGGATTAGGATCACCGGTTCTGGCGCGGCGACCACGAGCCACACGGTGACAGACTTGGAGTTGGGGACATCGTACGGTTTCAGTATCCGCGCGGTGAATTCCTTGGGTAATGGTACGGCTTCGGATGAGGTGAGGGAGATACCGGTGGAGGGCACGATTACGCTGTCGGCCAGCGAGACAAGGGTCACCGAGGGAGATTCCGGCGAGACCGAAGTCACGCTCACCGTCACGCTCAGTAAGCCGGCGCCCGATGTTGACCGTAATCGACTTCTAGGTTTTCTGGTTAGCGTACTGTATTCCCAAACAAGCGTCAGCACAGCGAAAGTTGGTGAGGATTTCAAAGGGACACCGGCACATGTCCGAATACCAATAGGGGAAACACGGGGCACCGCCACCTTGAAAATTGTGGGTGACGAGAAGAGCGAGAGCGATGAGGTGATCGAACTGAATGCGTATTACGCGCGTGGAGGGACGGACTGGGCCCCGGACTCGATCAAAATTACTATCCTCGACGACGATAGCGCTAAGGTGAGAGTGTATCCAGCTGAGTTGGAAGTGGTCGAGGGCGCGAGCGGTAGCTACGCGGTGGAACTGGCGACACAGCCTTCGGCGAGCGTGACGGTGACGGTGGGTGGCGCCTCGGGCGAGGTGACGGTGGACCCGTCGGCGCTGACGTTCACGACGGCGAACTGGGACACGGCGCAGGCGGTGACGGTTAACGCGGGCGCTGATGAGGACGCGATCGACGACACGGCGACGCTGACCCATGGCGCGTCCAGCGACGATGCCAACTACGGACCCTCGCTCAACATCGATGATGTCGACGTGACGGTGACCGACCTGACGCCGACGTTGCAATTGCTGACCAATCCAGCGGTGGTGGACGAGGGGGCCGATATCAACCTGACGGTCACGTCTGACCGGGCGCTGACGGGCGATTTAGCGGTGAGCCTGACGTTGGCGGATCGTGGTTCCAGTGGCTTCGACACGAATGATATCCCCGGGGCTTTGGCGCAGACTTTCGACGTGGCGTTCGGCACGAATCCAAGCCTGACGGGCACAGTGACGATCCCGACCAGCCTTGACAGGATTGTGGAGAGCCCGGAGACCTACCGGATCACGCTGAACGACGCGGCTGATTACGTGGTTGGTGATGATGCCGTGGCCGATGGCACATTGAACGATGACACGAAGACGGTGTCGGTGCCGTCGTCGCTACCGGTGACCGAAGGGACGGACGCGAACGCGACGGTGACGATCACGGCGTCCGAGGCTTTCGGCGAGGCGGTGACGTTCAATGTGAGCTATAGCGGAGGCACGGCGACGGGAGCGTCCGATCCGTCGGATGGCGACTACGACAATGATGCGGTGACCTCGGTGGCGTTCTCGTCTGCGGATACGACGCAGGACATTGAGATTCCGATCACGAATGACGACTTGGACGAGGACGATGAGACGTTCACGGTGACAATCAACCCCGCCGCTACGTTGCCAGCGGGTTTCGCGCTGGGCAACGCCGCGACCACGGTAACGATCACGGACGACGACGAGTCGCCCGTGCTGGCGGATATCGAGGACGAGACAGTGAATGTTGGCGAGACCGTGGACATCACGGCATCGGCGACGGACGGGGATGGAGACACGGTCAGCTATGTTTGGACGCGCAAATCCGATGAAACATTGCCAGCCCTGCCTAACGGTACGGCACTGAGCCAGGCACGGTTGACATTTATGCCTCCATCGGTGGGCACGTACACGATGACGGTGACGGCGAGCGATGGCAGTGGCAACACGGACACGGAGGACGTGACGATCACGGTGACGCGGCCGGCCGGGGTGACGCTGTCGCCGGCGACGCTGTCGGTGGCGGAGGGGGCGACCGGGACGTACACGGTGGCGCTGGACAGCCGGCCCTCGGGGAGCGTGACGGTGTCGCCGACGAGCGCGGACGAGGGGGCGGCGACGGTGAGCCCGTCGACGCTGACGTTCACGACGGCGAACTGGGAGACGGCGCGGACGGTGACGGTGACCGCGGAGGGCGACGCCGACGCGACGGACGAGACCGTGCGGGTGACGCATCCGGTGACGGGCTACGCCGGCGTGTCGGCGGGCGGCGTGGTGACGGTGTCGGTCGCCGACGACGAGACGGCCGGGGTGACGCTGTCGCCGGCGACGCTGTCGGTGGCGGAGGGGGCGACCGGGACGTACACGGTGGCGCTGGACAGCCGGCCCTCGGGGAGCGTGACGGTGTCGCCGACGAGCGCGGACGAGGGGGCGGCGACGGTGAGCCCGTCGACGCTGACGTTCACGACGGCGAACTGGGAGACGGCGCGGACGGTGACGGTGACCGCGGAGGG
The DNA here is from genome assembly GCA_965116025.1 of uncultured candidatus Poriferisulfidus sp. Lineage (GTDB taxonomy): Bacteria > Pseudomonadota > Gammaproteobacteria > Poriferisulfidales > Poriferisulfidaceae > Poriferisulfidus. The sequence continues at coordinate 117,868 of OZ220480.1, read as the reverse complement.
CGACGCCGACGCGACGGACGAGACCGTGCGGGTGACGCATCCGGTGACGGGCTACGCCGGCGTGTCGGCGGGCGGCGTGGTGACGGTGTCGGTCGCCGACGACGAGACGGCCGGGGTGACGCTGTCGCCGGCGACGCTGTCGGTGGCGGAGGGGGCGACCGGGACGTACACGGTGGCGCTGGACAGCCGGCCCTCGGGGAGCGTGACGGTGTCGCCGACGAGCGCGGACGAGGGGGCGGCGACGGTGAGCCCGTCGACGCTGACGTTCACGACGGCGAACTGGGAGACGGCGCGGACGGTGACGGTGACCGCGGAGGGCGACGCCGACGCGACGGACGAGACCGTGCGGGTGACGCATCCGGTGACGGGCTACGCCGGCGTGTCGGCGGGCGGCGTGGTGACGGTGTCGGTCGCCGACGACGAGACGGCCGGGGTGACGCTGTCGCCGGCGACGCTGTCGGTGGCGGAGGGGGCGACCGGGACGTACACGGTGGCGCTGGACAGCCGGCCCTCGGGGAGCGTGACGGTGTCGCCGACGAGCGCGGACGAGGGGGCGGCGACGGTGAGCCCGTCGACGCTGACGTTCACGACGGCGAACTGGGAGACGGCGCGGACGGTGACGGTGACCGCGGAGGGCGACGCCGACGCGACGGACGAGACCGTGCGGGTGACGCATCCGGTGACGGGCTACGCCGGCGTGTCGGCGGGCGGCGTGGTGACGGTGTCGGTCGCCGACGACGAGACGGCCGGGGTGACGCTGTCGCCGGCGACGCTGTCGGTGGCGGAGGGGGCGACCGGGACGTACACGGTGGCGCTGGACAGCCGGCCCTCGGGGAGCGTGACGGTGTCGCCGACGAGCGCGGACGAGGGGGCGGCGACGGTGAGCCCGTCGACGCTGACGTTCACGACGGCGAACTGGGAGACGGCGCGGACGGTGACGGTGACCGCGGAGGGCGACGCCGACGCGACGGACGAGACCGTGCGGGTGACGCATCCGGTGACGGGCTACGCCGGCGTGTCGGCGGGCGGCGTGGTGACGGTGTCGGTCGCCGACGACGAGACGGCCGGGGTGACGCTGTCGCCGGCGACGCTGTCGGTGGCGGAGGGGGCGACCGGGACGTACACGGTGGCGCTGGACAGCCGGCCCTCGGGGAGCGTGACGGTGTCGCCGACGAGCGCGGACGAGGGGGCGGCGACGGTGAGCCCGTCGACGCTGACGTTCACGACGGCGAACTGGGAGACGGCGCGGACGGTGACGGTGACCGCGGAGGGCGACGCCGACGCGACGGACGAGACCGTGCGGGTGACGCATCCGGTGACGGGCTACGCCGGCGTGTCGGCGGGCGGCGTGGTGACGGTGTCGGTCGCCGACGACGAGACGGCCGGGGTGACGCTGTCGCCGGCGACGCTGTCGGTGGCGGAGGGGGCGACCGGGACGTACACGGTGGCGCTGGACAGCCGGCCCTCGGGGAGCGTGACGGTGTCGCCGACGAGCGCGGACGAGGGGGCGGCGACGGTGAGCCCGTCGACGCTGACGTTCACGACGGCGAACTGGGAGACGGCGCGGACGGTGACGGTGACCGCGGAGGGCGACGCCGACGCGACGGACGAGACCGTGCGGGTGACGCATCCGGTGACGGGCTACGCCGGCGTGTCGGCGGGCGGCGTGGTGACGGTGTCGGTCGCCGACGACGAGACGGCCGGGGTGACGCTGTCGCCGGCGACGCTGTCGGTGGCGGAGGGGGCGACCGGGACGTACACGGTGGCGCTGGACAGCCGGCCCTCGGGGAGCGTGACGGTGTCGCCGACGAGCGCGGACGAGGGGGCGGCGACGGTGAGCCCGTCGACGCTGACGTTCACGACGGCGAACTGGGAGACGGCGCGGACGGTGACGGTGACCGCGGAGGGCGACGCCGACGCGACGGACGAGACCGTGCGGGTGACGCATCCGGTGACGGGCTACGCCGGCGTGTCGGCGGGCGGCGTGGTGACGGTGTCGGTCGCCGACGACGAGACGGCCGGGGTGACGCTGTCGCCGGCGACGCTGTCGGTGGCGGAGGGGGCGACCGGGACGTACACGGTGGCGCTGGACAGCCGGCCCTCGGGGAGCGTGACGGTGTCGCCGACGAGCGCGGACGAGGGGGCGGCGACGGTGAGCCCGTCGACGCTGACGTTCACGACGGCGAACTGGGAGACGGCGCGGACGGTGACGGTGACCGCGGAGGGCGACGCCGACGCGACGGACGAGACCGTGCGGGTGACGCATCCGGTGACGGGCTACGCCGGCGTGTCGGCGGGCGGCGTGGTGACGGTGTCGGTCGCCGACGACGAGACGGCCGGGGTGACGCTGTCGCCGGCGACGCTGTCGGTGGCGGAGGGGGCGACCGGGACGTACACGGTGGCGCTGGACAGCCGGCCCTCGGGGAGCGTGACGGTGTCGCCGACGAGCGCGGACGAGGGGGCGGCGACGGTGAGCCCGTCGACGCTGACGTTCACGACGGCGAACTGGGAGACGGCGCGGACGGTGACGGTGACCGCGGAGGGCGACGCCGACGCGACGGACGAGACCGTGCGGGTGACGCATCCGGTGACGGGCTACGCCGGCGTGTCGGCGGGCGGCGTGGTGACGGTGTCGGTCGCCGACGACGAGACGGCCGGGGTGACGCTGTCGCCGGCGACGCTGTCGGTGGCGGAGGGGGCGACCGGGACGTACACGGTGGCGCTGGACAGCCGGCCCTCGGGGAGCGTGACGGTGTCGCCGACGAGCGCGGACGAGGGGGCGGCGACGGTGAGCCCGTCGACGCTGACGTTCACGACGGCGAACTGGGAGACGGCGCGGACGGTGACGGTGACCGCGGAGGGCGACGCCGACGCGACGGACGAGACCGTGCGGGTGACGCATCCGGTGACGGGCTACGCCGGCGTGTCGGCGGGCGGCGTGGTGACGGTGTCGGTCGCCGACGACGAGACGGCCGGGGTGACGCTGTCGCCGGCGACGCTGTCGGTGGCGGAGGGGGCGACCGGGACGTACACGGTGGCGCTGGACAGCCGGCCCTCGGGGAGCGTGACGGTGTCGCCGACGAGCGCGGACGAGGGGGCGGCGACGGTGAGCCCGTCGACGCTGACGTTCACGACGGCGAACTGGGAGACGGCGCGGACGGTGACGGTGACCGCGGAGGGCGACGCCGACGCGACGGACGAGACCGTGCGGGTGACGCATCCGGTGACGGGCTACGCCGGCGTGTCGGCGGGCGGCGTGGTGACGGTGTCGGTCGCCGACGACGAGACGGCCGGGGTGACGCTGTCGCCGGCGACGCTGTCGGTGGCGGAGGGGGCGACCGGGACGTACACGGTGGCGCTGGACAGCCGGCCCTCGGGGAGCGTGACGGTGTCGCCGACGAGCGCGGACGAGGGGGCGGCGACGGTGAGCCCGTCGACGCTGACGTTCACGACGGCGAACTGGGAGACGGCGCGGACGGTGACGGTGACCGCGGAGGGCGACGCCGACGCGACGGACGAGACCGTGCGGGTGACGCATCCGGTGACGGGCTACGCCGGCGTGTCGGCGGGCGGCGTGGTGACGGTGTCGGTCGCCGACGACGAGACGGCCGGGGTGACGCTGTCGCCGGCGACGCTGTCGGTGGCGGAGGGGGCGACCGGGACGTACACGGTGGCGCTGGACAGCCGGCCCTCGGGGAGCGTGACGGTGTCGCCGACGAGCGCGGACGAGGGGGCGGCGACGGTGAGCCCGTCGACGCTGACGTTCACGACGGCGAACTGGGAGACGGCGCGGACGGTGACGGTGACCGCGGAGGGCGACGCCGACGCGACGGACGAGACCGTGCGGGTGACGCATCCGGTGACGGGCTACGCCGGCGTGTCGGCGGGCGGCGTGGTGACGGTGTCGGTCGCCGACGACGAGACGGCCGGGGTGACGCTGTCGCCGGCGACGCTGTCGGTGGCGGAGGGGGCGACCGGGACGTACACGGTGGCGCTGGACAGCCGGCCCTCGGGGAGCGTGACGGTGTCGCCGACGAGCGCGGACGAGGGGGCGGCGACGGTGAGCCCGTCGACGCTGACGTTCACGACGGCGAACTGGGAGACGGCGCGGACGGTGACGGTGACCGCGGAGGGCGACGCCGACGCGACGGACGAGACCGTGCGGGTGACGCATCCGGTGACGGGCTACGCCGGCGTGTCGGCGGGCGGCGTGGTGACGGTGTCGGTCGCCGACGACGAGACGGCCGGGGTGACGCTGTCGCCGGCGACGCTGTCGGTGGCGGAGGGGGCGACCGGGACGTACACGGTGGCGCTGGACAGCCGGCCCTCGGGGAGCGTGACGGTGTCGCCGACGAGCGCGGACGAGGGGGCGGCGACGGTGAGCCCGTCGACGCTGACGTTCACGACGGCGAACTGGGAGACGGCGCGGACGGTGACGGTGACCGCGGAGGGCGACGCCGACGCGACGGACGAGACCGTGCGGGTGACGCATCCGGTGACGGGCTACGCCGGCGTGTCGGCGGGCGGCGTGGTGACGGTGTCGGTCGCCGACGACGAGACGGCCGGGGTGACGCTGTCGCCGGCGACGCTGTCGGTGGCGGAGGGGGCGACCGGGACGTACACGGTGGCGCTGGACAGCCGGCCCTCGGGGAGCGTGACGGTGTCGCCGACGAGCGCGGACGAGGGGGCGGCGACGGTGAGCCCGTCGACGCTGACGTTCACGACGGCGAACTGGGAGACGGCGCGGACGGTGACGGTGACCGCGGAGGGCGACGCCGACGCGACGGACGAGACCGTGCGGGTGACGCATCCGGTGACGGGCTACGCCGGCGTGTCGGCGGGCGGCGTGGTGACGGTGTCGGTCGCCGACGACGAGACGGCCGGGGTGACGCTGTCGCCGGCGACGCTGTCGGTGGCGGAGGGGGCGACCGGGACGTACACGGTGGCGCTGGACAGCCGGCCCTCGGGGAGCGTGACGGTGTCGCCGACGAGCGCGGACGAGGGGGCGGCGACGGTGAGCCCGTCGACGCTGACGTTCACGACGGCGAACTGGGAGACGGCGCGGACGGTGACGGTGACCGCGGAGGGCGACGCCGACGCGACGGACGAGACCGTGCGGGTGACGCATCCGGTGACGGGCTACGCCGGCGTGTCGGCGGGCGGCGTGGTGACGGTGTCGGTCGCCGACGACGAGACGGCCGGGGTGACGCTGTCGCCGGCGACGCTGTCGGTGGCGGAGGGGGCGACCGGGACGTACACGGTGGCGCTGGACAGCCGGCCCTCGGGGAGCGTGACGGTGTCGCCGACGAGCGCGGACGAGGGGGCGGCGACGGTGAGCCCGTCGACGCTGACGTTCACGACGGCGAACTGGGAGACGGCGCGGACGGTGACGGTGACCGCGGAGGGCGACGCCGACGCGACGGACGAGACCGTGCGGGTGACGCATCCGGTGACGGGCTACGCCGGCGTGTCGGCGGGCGGCGTGGTGACGGTGTCGGTCGCCGACGACGAGACGGCCGGGGTGACGCTGTCGCCGGCGACGCTGTCGGTGGCGGAGGGGGCGACCGGGACGTACACGGTGGCGCTGGACAGCCGGCCCTCGGGGAGCGTGACGGTGTCGCCGACGAGCGCGGACGAGGGGGCGGCGACGGTGAGCCCGTCGACGCTGACGTTCACGACGGCGAACTGGGAGACGGCGCGGACGGTGACGGTGACCGCGGAGGGCGACGCCGACGCGACGGACGAGACCGTGCGGGTGACGCATCCGGTGACGGGCTACGCCGGCGTGTCGGCGGGCGGCGTGGTGACGGTGTCGGTCGCCGACGACGAGACGGCCGGGGTGACGCTGTCGCCGGCGACGCTGTCGGTGGCGGAGGGGGCGACCGGGACGTACACGGTGGCGCTGGACAGCCGGCCCTCGGGGAGCGTGACGGTGTCGCCGACGAGCGCGGACGAGGGGGCGGCGACGGTGAGCCCGTCGACGCTGACGTTCACGACGGCGAACTGGGAGACGGCGCGGACGGTGACGGTGACCGCGGAGGGCGACGCCGACGCGACGGACGAGACCGTGCGGGTGACGCATCCGGTGACGGGCTACGCCGGCGTGTCGGCGGGCGGCGTGGTGACGGTGTCGGTCGCCGACGACGAGACGGCCGGGGTGACGCTGTCGCCGGCGACGCTGTCGGTGGCGGAGGGGGCGACCGGGACGTACACGGTGGCGCTGGACAGCCGGCCCTCGGGGAGCGTGACGGTGTCGCCGACGAGCGCGGACGAGGGGGCGGCGACGGTGAGCCCGTCGACGCTGACGTTCACGACGGCGAACTGGGAGACGGCGCGGACGGTGACGGTGACCGCGGAGGGCGACGCCGACGCGACGGACGAGACCGTGCGGGTGACGCATCCGGTGACGGGCTACGCCGGCGTGTCGGCGGGCGGCGTGGTGACGGTGTCGGTCGCCGACGACGAGACGGCCGGGGTGACGCTGTCGCCGGCGACGCTGTCGGTGGCGGAGGGGGCGACCGGGACGTACACGGTGGCGCTGGACAGCCGGCCCTCGGGGAGCGTGACGGTGTCGCCGACGAGCGCGGACGAGGGGGCGGCGACGGTGAGCCCGTCGACGCTGACGTTCACGACGGCGAACTGGGAGACGGCGCGGACGGTGACGGTGACCGCGGAGGGCGACGCCGACGCGACGGACGAGACCGTGCGGGTGACGCATCCGGTGACGGGCTACGCCGGCGTGTCGGCGGGCGGCGTGGTGACGGTGTCGGTCGCCGACGACGAGACGGCCGGGGTGACGCTGTCGCCGGCGACGCTGTCGGTGGCGGAGGGGGCGACCGGGACGTACACGGTGGCGCTGGACAGCCGGCCCTCGGGGAGCGTGACGGTGTCGCCGACGAGCGCGGACGAGGGGGCGGCGACGGTGAGCCCGTCGACGCTGACGTTCACGACGGCGAACTGGGAGACGGCGCGGACGGTGACGGTGACCGCGGAGGGCGACGCCGACGCGACGGACGAGACCGTGCGGGTGACGCATCCGGTGACGGGCTACGCCGGCGTGTCGGCGGGCGGCGTGGTGACGGTGTCGGTCGCCGACGACGAGACGGCCGGGGTGACGCTGTCGCCGGCGACGCTGTCGGTGGCGGAGGGGGCGACCGGGACGTACACGGTGGCGCTGGATGCCCCACCTTCCGGCGATGTCGCGATTACTGTGGATGGGGCCTCAGGCGATGTGTCAGTGGAGCCGTCAGCTCTGACTTTCACCACCGCCAACTGGAAAATTGCGCAAACAGTGACCGTATCCGCGGCGCGAGATGAAGACGTGACGACGGACGCTGACGTGACGCTGACGCATTCCGCCTCGGGCGGGGGCTACGATTCAGCGAACGTAGGTTCGGTCACGGTGTCGGTGACGGACACGACGCCGACCCTGCAGCTTCTCATCGATCCAGAAGCGGTGACCGAGGGAGTGGCGATCAGTTTGACGCTCACGTCCGACCGAGAGTTGACCGGAACGCTGACTGTAAGCTTGACATTGGCGGACCGCGGCGCGAGTGGATTCACGGAGGACGACCTTCCGGGCGGGCTTGGTCCGAGAAGTTTCGAGGCGGCGTTCGGAGATACCGCCAGTCTGACAGGCGTGGTCACGATTCCGACCCGGGTCGACTCGGAGGCGGAAGGGGCGGAAACCTACGCTATCACGCTGAACGACGCGGTCGGTTACGCAATAGGCGATGATGTCACGGCCGCTGGCGCGCTGAACGACGATTCGTCAATGGCGGCCGCTCGGGCGAATCGGATCAACAACGAGGTTCTGCCGCATGTGGCGGCGGCGGTGCTGTCGCAATCCTTGGACGTGATCACGGACCGCATTAAGGTGGTGTCTTCTGGCGGCATCGCGGAGAGCGCGTTCCGAATTGGCGCGCTACCGGCGGCGGGCGCGAGCGGAGAATCACGCCCACGCTTGCGCGAGCTTCTGGATGGTGCGGCGTTCGCTTTACCGCTTGGGGTTGCCGGCGAGGAGACTCCCGTTTCAGTGTGGGGCCGAGGGGGGCAGGTGTCCTTGGACGGATCGGAGGACGGGGTCTCTTGGGACGGTGAGGTCTGGTCGGCGCATGTGGGTATGGACCTGCGACTGCGTCCAGATCTTCTGGCCGGGGCCGCGGTCTCGTATTCCGAGGCCGACCTTGACTCTAAGGTGGACGAGGTGGAGAGCGTCTACGAGACCCGGCTTAGGGCGGTGCACCCATATATGGCATGGCTATTTGGCGACGGATCGAGTCTGTGGGCGAGCGCGGGCTACGGCCGTGGCGAGGTTCGGATTGAGGAGGAGAGTGAGGCGGCGCGCTCTACCGACTTGACTCTCGTGAGCGCGGCGGTCGGCGGCCGCCACGTTCTGGTATCGAACGAGGATCTGATTGGAGGCGGGGTGACGCGTCTCGCGTTGAAGGGTGAAGGCTCGCTGGCCGAGGCCCGGACTGATGCAGAGGATGGTCTCGTCAAGCTGTCGGTGGATACGAGTCGGTTGCGTCTCGCGTTGGAGGGCTCGCACGAGCGGGCTCTGGAAGGAGGTGGGACGCTGACTCCGGCGTTGGAGGCTGGGGTGCGTTACGACGGCGGAGACGCGGCGGAAGGGGCTGGCCTTGAGGCCGGGGTCAGCCTGACGTACCGCGACCCAGTGGCTGGTTTGACGGCGGATTTCCGAACCCGCGCGTTGGTGGAGCACGAGAGGGACCGTGATGAATGGGGCGTGAGCGGAATGCTGTCCCTAGCTCCCGGATCAGACGGTCGGGGGCCCTCCTTGACGCTGGGCTTCTCGCGTGGTGGGACTGAGAGCGGGATCGACCGCATGTTTGACCGCGCGCCGACCTCGAATCTTGTCGGATCGGGTGATGTTGGCGCGGAGTATCGCCTAGAAGCGGAGATCGGGCATGGCTTCGCGGTGCCGGGCTCGGGTCCGGTGGCGTTGGTTTCGCCGTACGCGGCATTTACGCTGGAGGAAGCGGGTGGGCGGACCGTGCGCTTCGGAACGCGCTACCGCCTCACGGACGAGCTGTCTCTTTCTATGGAAGCGGAACGTGACCTTAGCGGGACATCCGCCACGGAAGATCGGCTGATGTTGCGCAGCTCGCTTCGCTGGTGAGGATGGCGGACGAGGGCGCGTATAGGGAATCGTTCCGGGTTTTCGGGCGGGTGGTCCCGAGTTTGCCAAAGAGATGTGACGATCCAAAGCGACGGGCGCGAATTAGGATGATAAACTAACGGCGATTCAACTTTCGGTAGCGAGGTATGGCAGATCAACCGAAAGACGACCAAGCTTTTCCTTTCGAGGAATCTCTCCAGCAATTGGAGGATCTGGTCGAGAGGCTGGAAAGCGGAGAGGTTTCGCTAGAAGAATCCCTGCGGGATTTTGAGCGCGGAGTGGCCTTGACCCGCGCGTTGCGCGAGCGTCTCGACAAGGCTCAGCAGAGAGTCGACAAGATCGTCAAGCAAGAAAAAGGGGAGGGCGCGGCCCAGCCCTTGGATTTAGGGGAAGAGTAGTCATGGACGACTTTCCCTATCTGTCGAAGATCGACAGCCCGGCTGATCTGCGGGCGCTTGACCGCGACGCGCTTCCTGCGGTCGCTAAGGAGCTCCGCGAATTCCTGATTCAAGGCGTGGCCCGCTGTGGCGGCCACTTTGGGGCCAGCCTAGGCGCGGTCGAGTTGACTGTGGCTCTGCATTACGCGTTCAACACTCCAGAAGACTATCTGGTCTGGGACGTGGGACACCAAAGCTATGGGCACAAGGTTTTGGCGGGCCGCCGGGACCGCTTGGAGACGATTCGCCGCTGGGGAGGCTTGGCGCCGTTCCCGGAGCGGGCGGAGAGCCCTTACGACAGCTTTGGGGTGGGACACTCCAGCACCTCGATCAGCGCGGCCTTGGGCATGGCGCTGGGTAGTCGAAACGTGGGAAAGCCATGCAAGTCGATCGCCGTGATCGGGGACGGTGGCTTGACCGCCGGGCTGGCTTACGAGGCGCTGAACCATTTGGGGGTTTCCGAAGCGGACGTTTTGGTGGTGCTCAACGACAACGAGATGTCGATTTCTCCGAACGTGGGCGCCATGTCCCGCTACCTGACCCGCCTTTTGGCGGGCAGCCTGTATTCCACGGTTCGCCAGAAGGGTCAGCGCATGCTGAGCTCAGTGCCGCGAGTCAAGAAGTTCGCGATGAGGATGGAGGAGCACCTCAAGGGGATGATTCTTCCAGGCACATTGTTCGAGGAGCTGGGAGTGCAGTATTTCGGCCCCGTTGGCGGGCATGACGTGCTGGGATTGCTTAAGGTGGTGGAACGGTTGCGCGACCAGACTGGGCCGCGACTGTTGCACGTTATCACGCAAAAGGGGATGGGCTACGAACCAGCTGAAGGAGACCCGGTAGGCTATCATGCGGTGCCGACCTTCGACCCGGAAATCGGGGTGCGGAAGAAAGGGTCGAGTGGTGGGCCGACCTATACGCAAGTGTTCAGCGATTGGCTGAGTGATCAGGCCGCCGCGGATTCCAGGCTGATGGCCATCACTCCGGCGATGCGAGAGGGAAGCGGTCTCGTCCGTTTTGAAAAAGAATATCCGGACCGTTATTTCGATGTCGGCATCGCGGAGCAGCACGCGGTCACCGTGGCCGCGGGCATGGCATGCGCGAGCGCGAAGCCGGTGGTGGCCATTTATTCGACTTTCCTGCAGCGAGGATATGACCAGTTGATTCATGATGTCGTGGTGCAGGAGCTGGACGTGCTTTTCGCTATTGATCGGGCCGGTCTGGTCGGGAACGACGGAAAAACTCATGTCGGTGCCTTCGACCTGTCTTATCTGCGTTGCCTGCCGGGTATGGTGATCATGGCTCCGTCCGACGAGAATGAGTGTCGAAGGATGCTGACTACTGGATTTCTGCACGAAGGTCCGGCGGCGGTGCGCTATCCGCGTGGCAAGGGATCGGGGGCCCAAGTCGAGAAAGCCTTGGAGCCGATTCCGATTGGGAAGGCGCGGAAAGTCCGGGAGGGAAGCCAAATCGCGTTCCTGGTGTTCGGCAGCTTGCTGGAACAGGCGAATCCTGTCGCGGAAGAATTGGACGCGACGCTGATTGACATGCGTTTCGTCAAGCCCTTGGACACGCGTCTCCTGAATGAGGTAGCGAAGAATCATGACCTTCTGGTGACCGTCGAGGACAACGTTGTGGCGGGCGGGGCGGGCAGCGCGGTGGCTGAGTCCCTGAATTTGGATGGGTCCACGCGGCTGTTGCGGTTGGGGCTCCCGGATCGTTATATCGCGCACGGAACGCGGGAAGATCAGCTGGCGGAAGCCAAGCTGGACACGGAAGGAATTCGCGGGTCGATCACCGAGTTTCAAGCGAGCGCTTGATCTCGGCTCCGGGTTTTCAGTCGCTGGAGGGCTCCGGCTAGACCGGCCGGTTCAAGATGACCTCCAGCACCAGTTTGGTGCCGAGAAAGCCCAAGACCAGGAACGCCAGACTCGCCAAGGTCATGCTGGCGGCCAGCCGGCCTCGCCAGCCAAATTGCCAGTGTCCCCACAAGAGCGCGACGAGCGTGATCCACGCTAAGGCGGAAAATACGATTTTATGCATGATGCCAGGGCTGAATGGCTCGGACATCGCGCTTCCTCCGACCGCGAGCCCGACCGAAAGTAGGATCAGGCCCAGCGCGATGATCTTCATCAGCAACGATTCCATTCGGTCCAATGGCGGCAATCGACTGGAAATCCGGTCGGCCAGGCGGCGGGATCTGAGTTGGCGTTCTTTCAGTAGCAACATCAAGGCTTGGGCCCCGGCCAGCGTCAGCGTGCCGTAGGCCAGCAGCGAGATCATGATGTGGGCGTTGACGTTCCATGCGAGGCTGGGGTTTTGCGCGCTCGCGGCCGGCTCGATCCAGACGGCGGCGAGAGCGCACGGAAGAGTGATCAGGCCCAAGTGCCAAGTTGGCTGAAACATGGCCCAAGCGAACACCAGCGCGTTGATTAGCAACGCGGTCAATGCCATGGCGTTGAAGAACGTGAACGAGAAGCCGTTTCCAATCACGGTGGGGTTGAACAGGATCCAGGCATGCAGGCCGCAACCCGTGGCCCAAGCAGCGGCCGTGGCGCCTCGGCTTAATTTTTCCGACAGGATGCCCGCGAGGGCGAGCAGATACAGGGCGAAGGGGGCGGTGGGCAGTAGCGGGGACATAAAAAATGGCCTTGGCGGAGGCTTCCTCGGTTAGTCCACGCCAAAAACGGAATAGGCGAGAGACGGTCCGAGTCGCGCGGTGAGCGCAAGAGGAACCGCGTTGCCTATTTGGGTAAGCTGCCGGGCTGTTGGATCACCGAAAGCGTGGTTATCTCGGAAAGCTCGCAACCGCGCGCGCTCTCTCACACTGAGCGTTCTTGATATTTCAGGATGCGAATGTAAGCGTCTTCCGCTATTTGTCCCACTCGCTATCATCTTCTTTGACCGAGGGGATAACCTGTCTATCTGCCCGAGTTGGTCACCGGGAAAACACTGACCATTGGTATCCTGGCTTTGGGCACCTCTGAAATCATCTGGAGAGTGAGGCTCGCTACCAGACCAAACCTCTTCGCGCGAGCGCTCGCAGTTCAAATCGTCAAGGGTTTTTTCGTAGTGTGAAAGAATTTCGGAAAGATCTATCTGTTCCCGTTCCGTGAACGCGAGAATCTCATTTTGTTTCCGAGGAGATATAGGTGGGGTTGCCTGCCTCGCAATGCTATCGAACATAGCAACTTCCCTTGATCATCTCGCCTTTGGCTGGTCATCAGGCATCAGCGACCGAAGTAGGCTCCGCATATCGGCCTTGAGCGGAAGCTCTTGTTCTCGCTCAATCGCGAGGGGTAGATGCGCGCGAGCGGTGGCCTCATCAAAGTCCGCTAGAGCGAGAGCGGTCGTATCGCGGACTAGACTCGATTCGTGCGAAAATCCGCTCCACATTATTTGGAGAATTTCGCGGCGCCATTCGTCCCTGCTCTGCCGAGAAGCCCACCATAGTATTTCGGAAAGAATCTGTGGGGATATGGAATGTTTTGAGAATTGGGCATGCAACGCCTCCAGCAGATCTGGCATGGCGATCAGGGACAGCTGCTGCAATCCATCCGAAAATCGGCTGTTCATGCCGACCTCAAAACTCTCATGCGTCGCGTTGGCTAGAAGTTCAGGAAGGCGCGAATCTACCGGAGACAACAGCCGGGCGTTTCCGGGACCAGTCTGATCGAGTTCGTCCGCTCTGGTCTGGACCGGAGAGGAGAAATCCGACATGTGATTGCGCTTCTGGTGAGTTGTCGTTCCTTCACTCAATGAGTGAAGCGTCTCCATTTTACCGAATGCCTTTTCGGTAAAACCTAGCGCTAATTGGAGATATCCCCGCCGCTTCATCAGCTCGAAATCGGGGGGATCAATTTCGGACCTTTTGGAAATTTCAGGCTAGCGATTTAGCGAGGAGTACAATACCGCTCCCGAGTCTCTGAAGGAATTTCGAAAAAATTGACGAAACTGGGGACAATCGGCCATGGATCAAAATAAAATGAACGGGAGCGCGGATTTGCTGGCTAAGGCCATCCGGCAAGTTTTTGTGGAAACGCAAGAGAACGCTTTTTCTCTTATTGGCCAAGTAGAAGGGCGACTGGAGAGCAAAATCGACCGGTCCACGAAAATTACTCAGGAGAACAATGCTTCTCTTATTAGCCAAGTGGAAGAGCGGCTGGAGAACAAAATCGACCAGTCCACGAATACCACTAACGAGAATATGCAGAAGCAACTGGCGCAGCACAGAAAGGATATTGCCGAAGACATCAAGCGGCAGATCCGCAAATAGGGGATATTAGCGATACCGCATCATGTGGTGCCGCTAATTCCGATGTCGGTTTTGTCAGGTTGTCTCGTAAGACTCGTATGATGAATCTTCTGGCGGGGCGTTGTTCCTTCACCCAGTGAGTGAGATGCTTCCATTTCAACGAACTCCTTCGGTAAGATTTGGTACTAACCTGGGGCCTCTCTTTATCATTGAGTTCGGGTATTCGGGTATTGGGAATGAGCCACTGGGAATCAGCCGAAACATTCGAAAAACCGCGCTCGAAAGAGAGTCTTCGCGATGCCCACAAGTCTTCTGCCACTAGGTGGAACTCAAATTCCACATGACTAACTTTCATGTGCTGCAGGAATGGGAAGGGCGTGTTGTCCAGATCGAGGAGGAGGAGTTTGTCGCGCGTTTGGTGGATCTGACAGAGGGGTTATCCCATGAGAGTCAAGAGGCGATTATTCCCTTGACGGAGGTTTCCGAGCGCGATGCCGCCCGCATGATAGTCGGTAGCATCTTTCAATGGGTGATTGGCTACGAACGCTCTCCTGGAGGATGTCGTAGGCGAGCGTCGCGTATCACTTTCCGGGATATGCCCAAAATGATCGAAAGCGATTTTTTGAGAGGCGAAGCGTGGGCGCATCGGATCATGCGCGCATTCAGCCAGTGAAATGTCGATGCGTGCGAAACGCTTAATCTCTGCCCAAGAGAAAAACGCGCGCTGCAGGGATCTTTTTAGCGGCGCGAGACGCTTGACGGAAGCCTCGCCCGCGTCACGCGTTTCCGCCGGATGATTCCCGCCATTCCAGCCCTATGACCACCATATCGACTTTGAATAAAGGATACCGCGCATGAAAATGGAAACCTTGGCCGTGCATGGCGGCTACGATCCGGAAGCCACCACCAAGGCGGTGGCCGTTCCGATCTACCAGACCACGTCGTACGCGTTCGACGATACGCGGCACGGGGCGGACCTGTTCGACCTCAAGGTTGAGGGCAATATCTACACGCGCATCATGAATCCGACCACGGCGGTGTTGGAAAAGCGCGTCGCCGATATGGAGGGGGGCGTTGGCGCGTTAGGCCAGGCGTCCGGCATGGCGGCCATCACCAACGCGATTTTCGCCATCGCGGGTAGCGGGGACAACATCGTTTCCACGCACACCCTGTACGGTGGCACCTACAACCTGTTCGCGCATGCCCTGCCGAGACTCGGGATTGAGGTCCGTTTCGTGGATCCAGATGATCTGGCGGCCTTGGAGGCGAGCGTGGATGACCGCACGCGATTGGTGTTTTGCGAGACGATCGGGAATCCGCTGGGCAACGTCGCGGATCTGGCGCCGCTCGCCGATCTGGCGCATGCGCATGGGTTGCCTCTGGTGGTGGACAATACCGTGCCAACCCCGGCGTTATGCCGGCCTTTCGAGTTCGGGGCCGACATCGTGATTCATTCCCTGACCAAATATATGGGAGGGCACGGCACGTCGATTGGCGGGATCGTCGTGGACTCGGGGAATTTCCCTTGGGCCGACCATGCCGACCGGTTTCCCATGATGAGCGAGCCGGACGCGTCCTATCACGGGGTGGTCTACACTGATCTCGGCGCGACCGCCTACATTACGCGGGTGCGAGTGATTCCCTTGCGGAACATGGGCGCGGCGCTGTCGCCGTTCAACAGTTTTCTTATTTTGCAGGGCATTGAGACCTTGCCGTTGCGTATGGCGCGGCATTGCGAGAACGCGAGGAAAGTGGCCGAGTTCCTGCAGGGGCACGGCCAGGTGGCTTGGGTGCGGTACGCGGGCCTTGAAGATCACCCGCACCATGATCGGGCGCGACGTTATATGGGCGGCGAGGCATCGTCCATCATGAGTTTCGGGATCAAGGGCGGAGCGGAAGCGGGTGGACGGTTCATTGATGCCCTGGATTTGATCGTCCGGCTGGTCAACATCGGGGATGCCAAATCGCTGGCTTGCCACCCGGCGACCACGACCCACCGCCAGTTGGACGACGCGTCCATGAAAGCGGCCGGGGTGACCCCGGACATGGTGCGCTTGTCGATCGGCATTGAGCATATCGACGACATCCTTGAAGACATCGACCAGGCTCTTCGGGCGGCGAGAGGCTGAAGCGAACTCAGGAAGCCGGACGGACCGGCTGGATCCGCGGCCATATCGGCGAGGTGGGTCGGCCGGCTCGCCATTGGTAGATCGAGACGTACTCCAGAACGATTCGCACGTATTGGCGGGTTTCCCTAAACGGTATGGTGTCGATCCAGATATCCGCGTCCATCTCGACCTCGGGTCGCCAGCGGTCCACGGCCGCGGGTCCGGCATTGTAGGCGGCTAGGGCCATGGCGGGATTGCCATCATAGTGCGCGAGCATCTCCGCGATATAGCGGGCACCGAGGCGGATGTTCAGGGCGGGCTTCTTGAGAGATTGCGTTCGAGGGCGCTTGATCTTTAGAGACCGGGCGACCTGCCGCGCGGTTCCGGGCATCAACTGCATCAGGCCGACGGCTCCGGCCGGGGAGCGGGTATCGGGCGCGAACGCGCTCTCCCGACGCGAGATGGCCATCAGCAGAGAGGGATCGACTCCATTGCGGCGGCCTTCCTTCTCGAATAGATCGGAGTAAGCCGGCGGGAAGCGGCGCTTGAGATCGTCTAGGTAGCGGCTTTTTCCAAACGCGTGAATGGCACCTTCGTGCCATCCCCAGCGGTTGGCGGCGACCGCCGCGCTGTTGAGGAGCTCCTTGTCGCCTTGAGTCAGAAGGTCACGCCATTCTTCGCGCGCGTTCATGATACTTCCGTGGTGGTAGAACTCGCGGGCGCGAGCTATCGCGGGAAGCGGTTCCGCAGGCTCGCTTCCCAATGGAACTGGCGCGTGGTTCAGGAAATGCGGTCGGTTGATTCGCTCAGCCGCCAGAAATCCATAGTAGCCACGATTCCGGGAAATTCGCTGAAACAGCTCGGTGCTTTCAGCGTTGCGACCAAGGCGCTTCAGGGCGCGCGCTTGCCAATACGGGCCCATCTGGTCGTACGGATAGGAATTCGGTAAGTCTTTGGCGGCTTCCAGAATTCGTGGCCAGTCTCTTTCGCGCAAGGCTAGTCGCAGGCGCATGTGCCGGAACGCGTCGTCGCGCACATACGGAGGGGTGGAATCCATGAGCTCGCGGGCGATCGGCAATCCGTCGCTGGCGGCTTCCAGAGCGATTCGATAGCGGAGAACCTGATACTGTCTCAGGCTGATCGCCTTGGCCTTTTGGAATCCCTGGAGCCATTCGTGGGCGGCGTCGGGGCTCTTGCGCGCTCGCCGCGTGATGCCATGCGAGACGATCTGGCTTGCATAGGGGTGAGAGGACTTCAGGCGGCGATCCCTCAGGTAGCGCTTTGGGTTCCGGTGGACCCGAATCAGCAGATCTACCCAAGCGCGATCTTTTTTGGGCAGAAAGCGCTTGAGATAGCGGGCCATTCGGGTGTTGCCACCCTCTACACTTAGCCGGACGCGTTGCCAGACCAGATCCCGGGTCATCCCGTTGTGGCGGAACCACATCAGCAGAGGATCACAGATTTTGGGGCGGGATTTCCCATGTAGCCAGACTGAGCGAATCAGTGGCTTGAGTTCTTTGGTTGGTCTCTTGAGTCGGATGTGGGAACGGACGTACAGGCACTGAAGGCTGACATCGCCGTGTTCTTGGTAGGCATCGATCAGTTTGGCGTATTGGCGGCGCTGGAACAGAGAACGCGACCAGGCCCTGCTCATCCGGCGGCTCAGGTGGGATCCCTCGTGCTCAGCGATGAATTTGGCGATCTCGGTATCGCGCGAGCCGCTTCGGCGCGCGACCAGATAATGGTAATTGAGGTGGGCGACCAGTGGATAGTCGCCAAGTCGCTCGCGCAAGTTCTGAAATTGCCGCGTCTTTCCTTCTCGCAAGGCCTTCAGGGCTTGGCTGTAGATCGTTCGCTGGGTCGCTAGTTCGTGGTTTTCAGGTTCGGCGGTAACGACCGAAGCGGATAGGATGAGCGAGATCGCGAGTGCTAGTGACCAGCCCGTATACTGTCCGCGAGATGGGGAGAAATCGGAAGACCGAATGGACTGGGACTGGATCATGAGCCTGCCGCAGTATCGTTATGGCGTGACCTTCTTTGCCGCGCTGGTGGCTCTTCCCGCCTTGGTCAGCGGAAACATGCTGATCCATGAGGTCGGGAAGCTGATGAAAGGGCGGAAAGACGCGAGTTTGAGGGCGGCGCTCATGAACGCAGGAATTCTCGTGGCCGGTGTCACGGTCATCGCGGGCGCGATTTGGCAGTGGCTTTAGGTCTTGCGGAAAACCGCGAACGCGTTTTGGCGCGATTCGATTTGCTGATCGATCTCTTTCTCGATCCGCTCGGAGTAATGGTAGATGGGAACGCTCCGGTGAAGTCGTCGCGCGATCTTGTCCGAATAAAATTCCGGCGCGCCAAATCCCGAACTAATCTCCAGCCCAGTTTTGGCACACTCGGGCGTTAGTATCAGGGTGCCGCCGTTGGCAAGCTGGCTGGTTTCCAGATAAGGCATCGCGGCCGGATTGGTGACGCACAGCACGTCGCATGTTTCCTTGATTTTGGCCTGGTGCAGACGCTCCAGAGGGCCGTGCGCTCCGGTCGAGCAAGATTGATCTAAGGCGCGTAGTTCTTCACGGGATTCGATGGGGCTGGCTGCATAGGCCTGGGTGACGCGGGTGTAAGGGCTAAAAAGGCATTCAAGCGCGAGAATTCCGGAATCCTCGCCGAGCGCCATCAGGGTGACCGGTCGTCGCGGGCCATGTCGGTCTCGAATGATTTGCTCGATTACGGCATGGTAGCGACCAAGACGCCAGAGACGTTGAGTTTCGGATTTCCAGAACTTTCGGATATCTTCCGCGCTTTCCGAGAGTCCCAAAGCGGTAGCGAAGCGCGGAGCTTGCTCAAAAACCCACCGGGCCGTGCTTGAAATGACAGGGGGCCAGCGACGGCCGACGCGCATGGACATGACCCCGTCATTTTCCGCCCAGATGTTGCTGGCGCCGATGAAACGAGAGCGGCTGCGAAATACGCTTTCCAAGGAGCTTCGGCACCACAAGCCTTGGTCGCGCGCCTGCGCTTCTGGATAGACGGGAAGGATGACGGAACCGCTGGACCCTATCAAGCTTAGCAGATATCGCAGGAACGCGGCTCCCCAGTTGTTGGAGAACAGAGGAAAGCTAATGCCGATGAAGATTCGCTCCAGCGAGAATGGCGGGAAAGGATAAAACGCGTTGGCGATCATCTCGGTTTTATTAGGCAATCCGCTGGAATTCCAGGAATCCGTGGTGAGACACCGTATGTCATCCGATGGGCGGATCTGGTCGTGCTTGTCACGCCGCTCGCTGAAGTAGTATTCCAGGTCTTCCTCAATATCAGAGGATGAGCGATGCAGGGCGATATCCATGAATCAGAGGATCAAAGCGCTAGCGCGTTCGGGCGTTCGTAGTTGTTTTGGATATAGCCGTTCAGGTCGCTCACCCAGTTCGGATCTGGAGTTTCCGGTCGTAGCGAGCCAATTTCGGCACAGGCGCGGAACAAATCCGACTCCGGGTCTTTCCGCAACTTGTCGCACCGCGTCAGAACGGTGGTCGCCTCGCGGCGGTAGACTTCCTCGAAGACAGAGGAAAGCACGCGCTCGACGAGCCTGGGGCTAGTGATCTCGAAATGAGTGCAAACGCGCTCAGTCAGGCCGATCAGCGCGCCATTGACTCGGGAGTCCCGCTGCATGGAAACCGGGACGTTTCCGAGGTCATCCTGAACGGGCGCGAGGCAAGGCAAGAGAAGGGAAAGGACGTTCTGGCGGGCCTTGAGCGTGCGGGGTTTCAGGAACTCCATAGACGTGCGGAAGCTGGGGCACGTATTGTAGCAAGGAGGGCAAGTATAATTTCATCGCGCCCCGTTCCAATGAGCTGGGTCGAGTGCCTGAAATGAAGGAGATCAGCGTTACCGGATCGGACGGCTGGATTGGCTTGTTCCGCTTGGATGCTGGCGGCCTGTTGGCTGACTGCGAGAGATGTGACGCATGCGATATGCCGTCCAGTGCGCGTTTGCGCTTCCATGCGGCAAGAACCAATATGAAAGTGCAACGTTTTCAGGACGATCCAACCGCCAATTTTCGAGGCAAAGTAGAGTGAGCGAAGAGAAGATCCAGGTTGGTGTCGCGGTGGTCACTCGCGGGCGGCCCAACATGCTTTCTAACCTGCTGGAATCTTGGGTGGACTTGAAGATTCCTGACGATGCTTCGCTCCAGTTCATTATCGTGGAAAACGACCCTGCCGGAACCGAGGGAGTGGCCAAGGTCGTGTCAAATTTCCAAGATAAGCATTCGACATCTCGATTGGCTCCGGCTTCGCGGGTTCATTTCGCGGTTGAGCCTAGATTGGGAATTCCGTATGCGAGGAATAAAGCCCTCGAAATGGCCATGGACCATGAGTGTGACTTTTTGGCGTTTACCGATGACGATAGCAGGGTGGAGCCAGGTTGGATAACTGGATTGCTCCGAACGCAGAAAGCCAAGGATGCGGATTTGGTTTGTGGCATTGTTCGGTACACGGTAGACATAAGAAGTTGCAACATCATTGGAAAGGCTCTGGCGAGGGATAGAATTTGCGGGACCGAGGCTTGGATAGAGCGGATGCATCGCGAAGATAAAGATAGCCCGATACCCATGGGAACAGCTTATTGGATGGTCAGAATGGAATTCGTGATTTCTCATGGTCTCCACTTTGATGAAAGCTTGGGTTTTGCACCAGGAGAAGATCTTAGGTTTTATAAAGACTTGCTTGCTATAGGGGGGTGCTATGCCGTTACCATGGATACTCATGTAGAGGAATCTATCTCTACGGACCGTTTGACGCTAAAGTACGAATTTTCTAGAGCGCGAGCGGATGCTATCGCTACCAAAATTCTAGGGGGGGGGGGGGGGGGGGGGGGGGGGGGGGGGGGGGGGCTTTCAAGCGCTGGGTATCAGCTTGAACGGTTTGCTTACTCTACCATTTCGTGCCTGCATGGTACCTCTTGACCGTGGGCGTTCTTTTGTCAGAGGCGTAAGGCGCTTGGGGCGGGGGTTAGGATGTGTAGAGCATGCTCTGGGGAAGCTTCAAATACCATTTTATAGAAATACGACGGGCGATTAGTTCCTGCCATATTATTTTTTCCCCACTCCCCTCCAGAATTTCCATCATGCCTGATCTCATGATTTTGCATGGTCGCGTGATCAGTGGCCGTGGCACTTACTCGAAGCGACCCCCCCCCCCCCCCCTAATCAAATTTTTTGGTAAGCATCCAGAGCGAGGGACCCTGAATTTGGCACTGGATGAACCGATCCGATTTAATCCGGTTCTGGTCGAGCTTATGTTGGGAGAAAATGCCTTTTTCTGGGCCTGTGAAATTGGTGGAATGCGATGCTTGGTCGCACGCGCGAAGGGCCATCCATTGCATATTATTGAGATTATAGCTCCCTGCCGATTGCGAGACATGTTTCAGCTAAACGACGGTGATAATCTTGAGTTGCAGGTATCAGGCGGTATCCTTGAAGACCTTTCGATAAGCACCAGAGTAGTCTGGGCCATTTTTTGGCGTTTTCGGGAGACTTGGTATGCGTCAAGGACTTATCGACTGTTGATTGGCCCTTTCTGGTTGATACGCCGTCGTGCAACACAGGCCCCTGTGTACCGTGCCAAGCTATTGTGATGGGATGGTTCGCCCCGCTTCCCTGCTTGGCCTTGAGCGGGCACAATGAGCGTACGACCAACCCATCGCGAAAGCGGGACGACCCTTATGAAGCAGACTCCACATCAACTCGCCATCGCCCATCTGGGCGTGGACCTGGGCAAGCAGGCGTTTCACGCTTGCGGCATGACGCGCGCCGGCAAGATCGTGCTGGAGAGGCGCTTCACGCGGGCTCAGCTGGAACGCTTCGCGGAGGAGCTGCCGCCCTGTCGGGTCGGGCTGGAGGCCTGCGGCGGCGCGCATCACTGGGCGCGGCTGTTTCGTCGTCAGGGACACGACGCGCGGCTGATGGCGCCGTCCTTCGTGAAGCCGTTCGTGAAGTCGAGCAAGAACGACGCGCGCGACGCGGAGGCGATCCGAGAGGCGCGGAGCCGTCCGAGCAAGCGATCCAGCAATGCCATCGGACGCGGGAGCGGCTGGTGCGGGACCGCACCCGGCTGGTCAATCAGTTGCGAGGATTTCTGCAGGAGCGCGGGATCGTGATGCCGAAAGGGATCGGGGTCTTTCGGGCGCGGCTGCCGGAGATCCTGGAGGACGGCGAGAACGGCTTGCTTCTGGAAGTCCGCGAGACGCTGGCGGACGGCCACGAGGAGGTGCGGGGGCTGACCGGCGGGAGGCGAGTTGCCGGGCGCGGATCCAGGCGCATGCCGAGGCCGATCCGGGCTGCCGGCGGCTGATGACGATCCCGGGCATAGGCGCGCTGTCGGCCAGCGCCCTGGTCGCGAAGCTGGGCGACGGCAGCGAGTTCCGCAACGGGCGGGAGGCGGCCGCCTACCTCGGCCTGGTGCCGAAGCAGTATTCCACCGGCGGAAAGCCGAAGCTCGGAGGGATCAGCAAGCGGGGGGACGATGCTTTGCGCGGCCTGCTGATCCAAGGCGCGCGGTCGGTATTGCGGGTCTCGGACCAGCGCGAGGGCGCGCTCGGCGACTGGCTTCGCCGCCTGCTGGAACGTCACCACAGCAACGTGGCGGCGGTCGCGCTGGCGAACAAGAACGTCCGCGTCGTCTGGGCGCTGCTCCGGCGCGGCGGAACCTATCGGGAGGAAGCCTGCATGACGTGAGGCTTCCCTCCGTATCCCGGCGGGCCATGCCCGCCAGGTCGGTTGCGGGGAAGAAGCGAAAGGATGGCGGAACAGGTCGGACCGACGCTCCGAGAGCCTGATGTTGATCTAGGACTTCGAGGCCGTACGAATGATAAGGCCGGAGCGTGCGGAACCCATCGGGGCCCGGGAGGCGACGTCCTCCCACCGAGAGGCCGGATATATGCGCGCGGCTGATCGACCGTCGCCTCGAGCTTCCGACTTGCAGGGAGGGGGCGAACCATATAGGAATCAACGCGCGCGGCCAAGGCGGCGCCAGGCTTTTTTCGCGCCACCTCGTGCCCGCTGGCCACCAGCAGCGCGTTCACCTCCGCCAGCAGCTCCGGCATCATCAAACTGACGTTGTCGATCAGGTTCTGCCGCTCGTAGCGCGCGCGCTCGAGCCAGCCATGCCCGAGCATCTCGCGCAAGGTCTGATGCTCGTTCGCCAACTCCTGAAGGCGGTCCCAGTCGCGCCCCAGCCCCTGCTTGAGCGCGCCCAGAACCAGAACCTTCCACAAGTCCATCCCCGGGCGCCCGACGCGGCGGTTCGCGTCCGGGAGGATGTGGCGGTCCAGCAGCGCGCGCAGCTCCTCGCGCCGCGTTCGGTACAGGTGCTGCAGCCCCATCAGGAGCGCCGGGACGTCGTCGCGCGACTTGGGGTTGAACTGAACGTCCAGAATCTCGATCTGGCCGAACTGGCGTTGCGGGGTCTCGAACCGTCTCATGGAATCCTCGAAGATTTGGGCGAAATCGCCGGAAAACGGGGAAAATCGCCGAAACCCGCCGGGCCCGGGCGATTCTTCAGTTAAGGATATGGGGATTTAAATAATAAGAATCAAGAGGATATGCAGGCGTTATAATTTTCTGCCAAGCACTAATTAGGGTCCGTTAAACTCTGAAGTGCATAGCCTTATGGTAGCGCGGAAAACTCGCTCCGCGTTGCGGATCGCGTGGGAAGCGGCGACGCTCTCTGTCGGCAAGACAAGGAGGGTCCCCCATGCCCAAAGGGTATCGTCATCTGGATTACGCGGCTCGGCGCCAGATCCGAGCTTGTCATGACAGCGGGCTGCCGCAACAGGACATCGCGGCGCTGGTCGACTGCTCGCGATCGACGGTGAGCCGCGAGCTGAAGCGGAACGCTGGAGAGCAAGGGTACTGTCCCGAGCAGGCGCATGAGATGTCGGAACGGCGGCGCCATCAAGCGTCCTCGGTTCCGTGCGAGATGTCGAGGGGCTATGGGATCTGGTGGGGGAGCGGCTGTCGCTCGGCCACAGTCCGCAACAGGTGGCGGGGCGGCTGTTGCGGGAAGGGACGCTCAAGGTCAGCGCGGCGTGGATCCACCACCATGCGTGGGCGGACCGGAAAGCGGGCGGGAAGCTGCACCGGCTCCTTCGGCGCCGAGGGAAGAAGGCGAACCGGCGCGGGCGAGACGGCTGCGGCCGGGGCGTGATCCCCGGGCGCGTGGACATCTCGGAGCGTCCGGCGGTGGTCGAGGAGAAGAGCCGCGTTGGCGACTGGGAGGTCGACACGATCATCGGCGCGCGGCAGCGCGGGGCGCTGGTCTCGCTGGTGGAGCGCGCGACGAAGTTCACGCCGCTTCACTGGGTTCCGGCTCGCACCGCGTCGGCGGTGAGCGCCGCGGTGAGCGCCCGCCTGGCTCCGGTGAAGGCGCTGGCGCACACGATCACCGCCGACAACGGCAAGGAGTTCGCCGGCCATGCGAAGATCGCCCAGGCGCTGTCGGCGCTGTTCTTCTTCGCTCGGCCGTACCACTCGTGGGAGCGCGGCCTGAACGAGCATACGAACGGGCTGGTGCGGGAGCGTTTCCCGAAGTCGACGGACCTGCGGGCGGTGATGCCGGCGGAGGTTCGGCAAGTGCAGGATCGGCTGAACGCCCGCCCCCGGCGGGCGCTTGGCTATCGGACGCCAGCGGAGGCGTTCCACGAGGCGCTGGAGGCGACCTCTTCCGGCTGAGCGGGGTCGGGGGTCAGGGTCCTCTGGATCGGAGAGGGGCAGCCCGCGCGCGGCTCGAGACGCGTCCGGCGGGCGCCCTGCCGCGCCGCCGCGAGGGGGCGTTCCGGGCGTCGGGCGGGATTTCTCCGTTCGGGCTCCGCCCTCACTGCGAAATCCCGCCCGCTCTCTCGCCCCACCATCGTCTTCTGCTATCATCCCCCCTTGGAAAGAAGTGCGCCGCCCACCACTGGGGGCTTATGCACTTCGGAGTTCAAACGGGGAGGGAGAAAAGAATTGTGAAGAAACGAGTGTTTGTAAGTTTTGATTTTGACAACGATAGGCGGTTGAAAGACTTCATTATTGGTCAATCCAAGTTGCCTGACTCGCCATTTGAGGTCGTAGATCATTCGTTGAAGGAAGCTGCTCCTGAAAGAAACTGGGAGGAAAAAGCCAATACGGCGATAAAACGGTCTGACATTGTGATTGTAATGGTAGGGCCTAATACGCATCTCGCGCATGGAGTTCTAAAAGAAGTCCAAATGGCACGAAGTGCCAACAAGCACATCGTTCAGATTATCGGTTATAAGAATGGAGACTATACCGCTGTACCTTATGCAGGGAGACTTTATCGCTGGAATTGGGAAAATCTAAAGAGTCTATTGGACTGACGAGCGAAACGAAGATATGTCTGCCACTGATGCTGAGAAAGCCAGATTTGTCCGAGATTTGGCGAAAGAGCTAAGATCAGACATCCTGACCTTGGACGAATCCCCCTGTTTTTTTAATTTCTCGAAATTGGCGGCATCCACGAACCTGGTAGCTTCCTTGCCTTGTGTTACCCAACTGTTTCGTACGACCATCGCGCGGAAAACGTCTGGCTCGTACTTGAAACTAAAGAAGACTCTTCGTGCCATCGTGCTTCCTCAAAGTGCGAGATATACAAGTAGCGCGATCATCACTACGAGTAGGGAACCGTAAAATGTACTGACGGACCAAGAACACGCAATCCTATAGACAGAATCAACTCTCGCCGAGTAAGATCGATAATCCAGATCAAAAGGTTCGACTGGCTCTCTGGAAACAAGAGCTTCATGGAGCTTGACGTAACACCTCTCAAGGTGAAGGTATCTGGCATCCATCGTCCAGAAGGCGATGACCGAAACGCAGCCCCCAGCACCAATCAACCAGTGTGGGTCATCTGATAGCCCCGAAAAGACGAGGCACGCAGTAACCAGAGATACGGTCCATGTCTTCATTTGCGCACTGTTACCCGCCATGTGGGTAACAACGCCTTGTACCATTTTCAGGTGTTCAACGGTCCTTTGAAATTCCTCCCTCATATCAATACGCTAGGGAAGCTCTGATCAAGCCAGAGCTTCCAGATGTGCCGCTAGATTCGATGGCGCAAGTCATCGAATCCGGGCAATGAATAATACCATGGATGGGATTATTCAGAGAATATCTAGTGCTTGGCATAAAACCCCCGCGCGGAGGATTTTCGCATGATTTCGGGCCGTCCGTGGCGCCGACGGGCGTTCGTGGGGAAGAATGGCCGCCGGCTCCGCGGCCGGAAGCGGCGCGGAGGTGCCTCCCGAACCAGCGCCGCCCGCGCCTTGTGATACAGCCGCGCGTCATGCCCCTGACGCCGGAACAGCCGCGCCCAATGATGCGCGCCGCCGCAGGCCTCCAGCCCGACCCGACACGGCGGCAGCTCCTCCGCGAAGCGTTCCAACTAAGCCCGCGTGAACCGCCTCTCCAGCACGATCCTGCCGGCGCGCGTCATGCCGCAAGCATGGAAACGCCTGTTTGCCCAGGTCCACGCCCAGATGGGCGATGGCAAGTTGAGGTGGAGTCTGTTTCATAAGGGTCGTGCCGCTTTCGCGATGGGTTGGTCATATGCTCATTGCACTCGCTCAAGGCCAAGCAGGGAAGCAGGGCGAACCATCCCATCACGATCTCAGAGGAGAAGGCGCGGGTGGTGGAGGATTGCCTGAACGACCGGCCTCGGCGCCGTTTGGGATGGCGCGCGCCGAACGAGGCGTTTTTCGGCACGGAGTCGAGGTGGTTTGCGCTTGGCGGGAGGAGATATCCCGGCTTCTGTAAATCCGAGGGGGAAGGTCGGCGCGGTGCTGATCCGTCTGGGGAAGGCCGGCCTTCCCCAGACGGAACGCGACCGACCCTTGCCGGCTTTCCCCGATCCTCTTCGTCATCCTACCGTCCTCGCCGCTCTTCACTGGATTACAATGCTGTTGCACTTGAAAGTTGAGACTGGGCTTCAGGATCCGAAGGCTGGGGGATGATGGCGAGGCATGCGATGTGCATCTTGGAGCAAGTTTGCGCTTCCATGCGGCAAGAACCAATATGAAAGTGTAGCGTTTTCAGGACGATCCAACCGCCAATTTTTTAGGCAAAGTAGAGTGAGCGAAGAGAAGATCCAGGTTGGTGTCGCGGTGGTCACTCGCGGACGGCCCAACATGCTTTCTAATTTGTTGGAATCTTGGGTGGCTTTGAAGGTTCCTGACGATGCTTCGCTCCAGTTCATTATCGTGGAAAACGATCCTGTCGGAACTGTGGGCGTGGCCAAGGCCGTGTCAGTCTTCCAGGATAAGCTCGCGGCATCTCGATTGGCATCGCCTGCGCGGGTTCATTTCTCGGTTGAGCCTAGATTGGGAATTCCATACGCGAGGAATAAAGCTCTTGAAATAGCCACAGACCATGAGTGTGATTTCTTGGCGTTTACCGATGATGACTGCAGGGTGGACTCGGATTGGATAACTGGGTTGCTTCAAGTGCAGAAAGCCGAAGACGCGGATTTGGTTTGTGGGATTGTTCGATATACAGCGGACTTGGAAAACTGTAACTTTTTTGGGAAAGCTTTGGCGGAAAACATGATCGCAAGTAGCGATATTTGGAGAGAGCGGGCGCATCGCGCAGATGGAGCGGCGATAAGAGGGACGGGTTACTGGATGGTTCGAATGGCGTTTGTGATCGTTCACGATCTCTGTTTTGATGAGGCGTTGAGCCTCGCGGTAGGAGAAGATTTCCGTTTTTACGAGGACCTGATTTTCGCAGGTGGTCGCCATGCTATTACTACGGATCTACACGTGGAAGAAACTATCGCCATGAATCGCTTGATGCTAAAGTACGGATTCGCTAGAGCGCGAGCCAATAGTATCGCTCGTAGGCAATATATAGGGGGGGGGGGGGGGGGGGGGGGGGGGGGGTCCGAGCGTTGGGCACAAGCCTAGGCTGTTTGCTCGTTCTTCCATTCTGCATTTTCAGAATGCCTTTTGACAGAGGACGATCTTTCGTGCGATGTGTAGACCGTTTGGGACGAGGAATCGGGGGCGTAGAATATGCGCTGGGACGGCGACAAGTGGCTTTCTATCGAACTACGACGGGCGACTAATTTAATTCTAGCCATATCGAATAATCTCCATGCCGGAGCGGTTGTCATTATAAACTCATGATTTTGCGTGGTCGCGTGCTCAGTGGGCGTGGTATCTACTCGAAGCAGGATTCTCCTCCCCCTCTCTCCTTTATCAATTTTTTTGGTGGGCCCCCTGAGCGAAGGAGCCTGAATTTGGCGTTAGAGAAACCGATCCGGTTTAACCCGGAGCGGGTTGAGTTCATGCTGGGGCCACGAGCGTTTTTCTGGGCCTGTGAAATTGACGGAATGCGTTGCTTGATTAAACGGGCGAAAGGCTATCCTCTGCATATCATTGAAATCGTCGCTCCATGCAAGTTGCGAGACAGATTCCGGTTGCACGACAGAGATTGGTTTGAATTGCAAGTGTCGCGAAACTTGGTAGTTGATTTGTCGTTTGATACTAGGGTGGTCTGGAGTATTTTTTGGCGTTTTCGGGAGTGTTGGTACGAATCAAAAACCTATCGGAATCTCATCGGGCCTTTCTGGCTGATACGCCGCCGCGCGACGCAGTCTCCCGAGTATCACGCTAAATTATGGGATCAAGGACATGTTCGCGACGACATTACGCTATGTCACATTAATTTGGCTCGCGACCCGAAGCTACGAGGGGGTGAGCGGCAAACGAAGATACTGGTTGATGCGCTCGCGAAACAGGGCATATCTAAACAACGCGTCATCGTTCTGCGACACGGACCCTTGGCGCGCCGATTTCGTAGCGGTGAAAATCTGGAAATTCGTCAGGTAGGAAATCGAGTTGCGGCGATTTTCGCTTGTCGGGGCGCGGCCTTGCTGCACGCACATGAGGCTCATGCGGCGCAAGTGGCGTATGTCGCAGGTCTGTTTGGCAAACCATACCTGATAACGCGCCGGTTAACGAAACCGGTGCGATCCAATTTTTGCAGTTCTGCCGTATACCGCGCCGCGCGGACCGTAATTGCCTTGACGAAGGCGGTCGAAGGGGGACTTAGGGAGCGTTTCCCGGATATCTCCATCGTCCGTATTCCAGATGCCTGGAATCCAGAATATCCAGACCCAAAGAAAGTGTGGGATATCAAAAGAATGTTTCCAGACAAATTCATCATTGGACACGTTGCCGCGATGGATGGCCCGGAGAAGGGACATTCCGTACTGCTGCAAGCGGCGCGTCTCTTGCAGAGAGACGCGCAGGACATCCAATTTGTATTGCTGGGGAGCGGTCGTCTGGAAGGTGAATTCCGTCAGCTATCTGACGGACTGAGCAACGTGCATTTCGCGGGTTGGGTTGAAGACCCGATCACATGGATTTCTGCCTTTGATCTTTTCGCTTTTCCTTCTTTGGTCGAGCCTTTGGGATCTACGCTTCTGGACGCATTGCGCGCGGGAGTTCCTATCGTGGCGAGCCGGGTGGATGGAATTCCAGAGGTCGTCACTGATGAATGTGGGATTTTGGTCCAGCCTGGGGACGCGAAGGCATTGGCGGAGCAATTGCTCCACTTGCGTGGATCAGAGAGATTGCGGCGAGATATGTCGGAGAAAGGGTTAGAAAGGGCGAAAGAGTATAGTCCGGAGCTAATAGCTGGGGAACACATCAAAGTCTATAGCGATCATGGGCTGGCTTCGGGTGGATGATTCGGATAGCGACATTTTCAAGAATCATTCTGATGGTCAATCTTCGATTGTTCATTCTGGCTTTTTCGCTTTTGGGCTATGACTTGAATTTGCGCTAAAGCCGGCCCGAGGGTTTGATCGACTGGAATCTTTCGGAAGCGGGCGTATCTATCGACCCATTTTCGGCAAGTGGGTCGCATGTCTTTAGGTGCTTGGCGCGCGATTCGGTAGAGATATTTGACGAGAAAAGTTTTGGGTCTCCCCAGTTTCAACTTTCAAGTGCAACACTCCGAAGAATGGCGGTGTAGGCGATGAGTTGCGGTAAGGTCTCATTGTCAAAAACCGCCCCCGAGAGAGGCGCTTATGAGAAGTTACACGCAACTCACCAAGACCCAACGTTACCAGATCGAGGCGCTGCGGGGCCTCGACATGAGCCAGGCGGAGGTGGCGCGAAGGATCGGCGTCGACCGCGGCACGGTGCGCCGCGAGCTGAAGCGGAACGCCGACGCTCGGAGCGGACGATACCGGGCCGAGCTGGCGTGCCGAAAGGCGAAAGAGCGCCGCCAGAAGCGGGCTCGGCGGCGGGTCTCGCCGGCGGTGTGGAGGCGGGTCAAGAAGCTGCTGAAGCAGGGCTGGAGCCCGCAGCAGATCAGCGCGTGGCTGGACAAGGAGGGCTTGGCGAAGGTGAGCCACGAGCTCATCTACCGCTGGGTATGGGCGGATCGGCGGCGGGGCGGCGACCTGTATCTGTATTTGCGGCAAGGCCACCGTCGGCGCCGGCGGTATGGGCGCGGGAAGGGCCGGTCGCGCATTCCGGGGCGGGTGCCGATCCAGGAGCGTCCGGAGGTGGTGGAGACGCGCTCGCGGCTGGGAGACTGGGAAGCGGACACGGTGATCGGACGGCGTGGCAGTGGGGTTCTGGCGTCGCTGCTCGAGCGCAAGTCGCGGCTGGTGCGCTTCAAGCGGTTGCCCCGGCGCTCGGCGCGCGCGGTGGCGGACGCGATCATCGGCATGCTGGCGCCGTTGAAGGACCGGGTTCTGACCTTGACCTCGGACAATGGAACCGAGTTCGCGGATCACCGGCGGGTGGCGCGCCTCCTGGGCGCGGAGTTTTACTTCGCGGATCCGTATTCCTCTTGGCAGCGCGGGAGCAACGAGAACGCGAATGGGCTGATCCGGCAGTATTTCCCGAAGTCGCGGCGCTTCGACACGATCTCGGAGGAGGAGGCGCGGGCGGTGGAGGACAGCCTGAACAACCGGCCTCGGCGCTGCTTGGGATGGCGCACGCCGAACGAGGCGTTTTTCGGAGCGGATTCGGAGGTGGTTCGGGCCTGGCGAGAGGAGATGTCCCGGCTTTTGTAAATTCGAGTGGGCAGGTTGGCGCGGCGATGATTCGTCCGGGGAAGGCCGGCCTTCCCCGGACGGAACGCGGCCGACTGTCGCCGGCTTCCCCCGACCCTCTCCCCCATCCTGCCGTTCTTCCCGTCCGGCGACCGACCCTCGCCGCCTTCCCCCGATCCTCTTCGTCATCCTGCCGCTCTCGCCGCTCTCCACCGGGTTACAATGCTGTTGCACTTGAAAGTTGAAACTGGGCTCCACGCTTCTCTCGGTTTGGCCATTAAGCGGTAGTCATAATCTGCGTCGTGCCTTTCAATAGAAATCACTGATGATTTTGGTAACGCTGCAACCAGCGTCTCGATGTCATATGAGACAGGTGACCATGAGGGGAGTGGGCTCATGCGAAAAGTCGCTTTATGGTCTGTATTGAAAATACTAGGCCAAATTCCCTGTTCATATAGATCCTCGTCTGGTACCACCATAACCAGATATCCGCCAGGCTTTACCAGTTCCCACCATTGTCGCAATGCTTGTGGTGGATCGAGCATGTGCTCAAGGCAATGGCTCGAGTACACCGTGTCATAAGATTCTTTGGTTCGAAAATCCAGTATTCGATTGGCATCCCCGTTATCAGTGTCAAATCCTTCCGCGTTTTGGCAGATTCGGTCTGCTCCCGCTCCGATGTCCAAGACCTTTCCTTGCAGGTATTTCGTGTCAAAGTCTTTTCCTCTGACGAGACGTGTTTTGGATGTTTCGTTGACCACGGGAGAGATGTAGCCGTTCAGACATTAATCTTGACTCGATTAACGCGATATGATATCGTGTCAGACATTAATCTTGGCGAATAAGCCATCAACCGCTTTCCACATTTCCGCATAATCGAATTCATGGACACCAACCCTTTCGTACGGCTGTTTAGGAGGCCGAGTGAAAATGACAGCTTGATGGTCGCTTATGGGTTTCCATTCCGAAAAATTAAGAGAGTCGTCATCATATATCGCGATAATTGGAGTATTTAGTGAAGATGCTATATGGACCATTCCCGTATCTGGAGTGAAAATCAAGTCAGCCTGGCACGCCAAAGTAAAGGATGTTGGAAGGGAGAGCGGAGATGGAGCTACCGTGATACGCTCGCGACCAATTTCTCTCGCTAGCCTTCTCGCTTCTGGCTCGTGCCCCGGTATCGGAAGAATCTGTAGCAAATCATCGGGGAATCTTTCCTGCCACGAACAGAGCAATCGCAAAGCTTCTGGGTATGGAAAGCAGCGGTGAGGACTGCTTCCATAAAAGTTGAATAGGATCCGCGCTCTGGATGGAGGAAGGGTGTTCTGCCACTGGTCAATCTCAACTTTCCTCGTGTCAACTGGAAGGCAGAAGTCTTGGGGTGACGGTTTTTGGCAAGGGAGCTCGGCTTGTCCTGTTACGATCTGAGATGCCGCCGTCCATCTTTCCGACGTGTGCGACACGTTGGGAGGAACGTTGAGGTTAAACAAGGCATAGTGTTCCTTGGCATGGCCGAGGTAGTGTCTCGCGTCGATTTTCTCCATGAAAGAAAATGTTCTGGCATCCAATCGCGTGCGCATGTCGGCGACTAAGTCAAATTTTTCTCTGTTCTTGATTTCCCTAATAAGCGCATTCATACGATCTTTGGGGCGCATCCTTCGACCACCCACCGAAATCATATCGTCCACCGAATCGCAATCTCGATACAAGGAAGCGGTCTGAGTTCCGCTGGCGACGGAGATTTCAATGTCAGGCCTGCAAGTTTTAACGGCTTTCAGAAACAGGCTGGCCATCAAAGACTCTCCGATGGCATCTCCCGGCAGTGTCACCAAAATGCGGCGAACGCCTTCTGGCCGATAAACTTCCGAGGCATCTCGTTTCCAATTAGACCAGCGTCGCATCATCTCGAGCGTTGCGTGTTGCCGGGCTTTTCTGAGTAGCCGCAACCAGGAGCCTAGCGATGATTTGGGTTTGTGAAGAGATGCGGGTGGTGATTTCACGATAGATAGGCACGGTCAGTGGCTCGACTTTCCCCGCAGAAACTCAGATCGTTTCAGTGATACGTCAACCTGGCCACCATCTGTGGTTTGGAGATTGAGAATTCGAGATCCGCTGTCTCCAGTGAGGTGAATGGCATACAGTTTTTGGTGGGGCTCGCATGGGTCAAGCAACATCCCCGTGTTCGCATGGAGCAAAGGGGATCCAAGGCCGACAACCCAGTTATACGTTGGCGGCATCACGCTAAAAGAGATTTTCTCACTTCTCAGGGCGACATTGAGACAGGTCTGGTCCGGGAAGTAATTCCGCTTCTCGAAGTTTCGGTGGTTCGCCTTAGCCAGATAATTCTGCCAAGCCCTCCAGGCTGGCGAATCAGCGTGGATGAAGAACAGTCCGCTGTTATTGTCAGGGGCGAGGCCGTATTCCCGGGCAATGCCATCCCCGAACATGTCGTACACCAAGCGGAAGACTTTTCGGCCGACCATTCGGATCGCAATGGGAAGAATACCGAATTTCCTCACCACCCGAAACCTAGGCTTATGGCTTATGTCTCGATAGCTCGGATGGCATTCGAACGCGATCGCGCCTTTGCCCGAAGCGTTTTCGGCGGCAACCGCGTAATGCTCTAGCGCGGATGAATCCTGCAACCAGACATCGGCATCAACCCACATGTAGCCGGAATATCCAGGGAACACGTCGGGAAGGAATGGCTTCGCGTAATACGCTTTTTTATATAAGGGCTGTTTTGACGTAGATTTAAGGTGATAGCGCCATCCAGGATCAATGATATGCGCGCTCGGCTTTCTTTTCCGAATCGTTTTCCTGGACCATTCCGAGAGGCCCAAGTCGAGGATCCCCAAATCGTATTCATGCAGACGATCCTGTATTGAGGCGAGCATGTCATCCAAAAACCCCATGTATGCGTCATCCGCTCCCGATACGATGATGGTGCGCTTCTCATCCATGTCCAGCAATACCTTCGCGTGTTCTATCCGATTACCAACTAAAGAGGAAATTGAGCCATTGACGGGCATTTTACATTCTGGACGTTTTGCGGGCAAAGTGTCCATATGCTAAAGTAATCTCACTCTTTTTGGCGGATTATCGAAACCAAGCGTAACCGACGAGCATGAGGAAATTCTGGGTCAAGACCGCTAAAAACATTCCGAGATACCTGAAAACCCGGTTCCTGCCATTTCTCGCGTGGCTACCGGAATTGCGCGCCTCTTCCGTCCTGAAGGCGGATCTCATCGCGGGAAGCACCGTCGCCTTGGTGATCGTCCCACAGTCGATGGCGTATGCCCAGTTGGCGGGTCTACCCACGTATTACGGTCTCTACGCATCGTTCCTACCGGTGATCGTTTCGGCCCTGTTCGGGTCGTCGCGCCAGTTGGCGACCGGGCCGGTGGCCGTAATCTCGCTTCTTACCGCATCGGCTTTGGAGCCGATCGCGGCGGCTGGGTCAGAGGGCTACATCGCTTACGCGATCATGCTCGCGCTGATGGTCGGCGTGTTCCAAATCGCTTTGGGACTCTTGCGGTTAGGGGTGCTGGTCGACTTTCTGTCGCACCCGGTCGTCGTCGGCTTCACCAATGCCGCGGCATTGATTATCGCCACTTCCCAACTCGGGAAATTGCTAGGAGTGATGGCCGAGAAGAGCGATCATCATTACGAGACCGTCTGGAACATCTTCGTGGCGGCCGCCGAATTCACGCACTGGCCCACGGTCGTCATGAGCGTTGTGGCGATCAGTTTGATGTACTTTCTGCCCAGATATTGGAAGAAGGTACCGGCTATCCTGGTTGCCGCGGTACTGACCACGATAGCGTCTTGGGCCATTGGCTTCAAAGAGAACTTCGGTGGAGCGATCGTGGGCGAGATACCGGAGGGTCTACCCAGTTTCGCTCTTCCGGTTGTTGATTTTGGCTATCTGCTGGATTTGGCGGGCGCCGCGATCGCCATTTCGCTGATTGGCTTCATGGAGGCATTCTCCGTGGCCAAGTCGATGTCGATGAAGAGGACGCGCCAACATTTGGATGCTAACCAGGAACTGTTGGGTCAAGGCTTGGGAAATCTGGCCGCCAGCCTGTTCCAAGGGTACGCGGTTTCCGGCTCGTTTTCCCGCTCCGCGGTGAATCTGGAAGCGGGAGCGGCCACCGGATTCTCTTCCGTTGTGACCGGACTTCTCGTGGCCGCGACGTTGCTTTTCCTGACCCCGGTTTTGTATCACATGCCGCAAGCCATGCTGGCCTCGGTCATCATCATGGCGGTGATCGGCCTGATCCGAATCAAGCCGGTGGTCGATGCCTGGAAGGTTCAAAGGCATGATGCCGTCGTGTCAGTAATCACTTTCGTGTTGACCTTGGCGTTCGCGCCGCATCTCGAGAATGGGATCATAATTGGCGTTTTGCTCTCCCTTGGGCTGTTTGTCTACCGTGTCATGCGTCCGAATATTAGTTTGATTTCGCGAGATAACGCGGGCAAGTTCGCGGATGCCCGCCGGAGGATCCTCGAGACTTGCTGCAGCATATCGATTTTGCGTTTCGATGGCCCGCTGTTTTTCGCCAATACGGGGTATTTCAGCGATCAGGTCCTGCGCGCGGCATCCTCGGCGGGGAGCCTGCGCTATATTATCGTGGATGCCAGTAGCATCACGGAGGTTGATTCCACTGGAGAGCGCATGTTGCACGATCTCGCCCGGGAATTGGTCGAATCGGGCATCACGTTTATTGTCACGCGCGCCAAGCCAGAGATCATGGAAATTTTCGAGCGGACCGGATTCGCCAGCCCGGAATGGCGCGAGGGTTTTACGGCGACTAGGGAAGAAGCGTTAGAGCGAGCGATCAAGGAGATGAGGATATGTGGAGACAAGCCATGCGGTTGCATGCGCGACATGTGTCCATTGATGAACAAGCCAAAGCCTGGCGCGATATGATTTTGAGGCCACGTTTCATCACCGGATTTTGGTGTCGCCAATCCAGATCTCGCGCGGCTTGGAGAAGGGTGCGGTGTTATAATTAGCATAGGCGCGAGCGAGTTCTTGCGCTAGTCTTTTCGGGATCTCGCAAGCATCATGCACGGACGCGGCTTCTTTTTGGCTATCGCCATCGCTTCAGGGCTGGCCCCCGGCTTGGTTTCCGCCGATGAAACGGCGGTTGAGCGCGGACGCGCCTTGGCGGGAACCTGTCTTGGTTGCCATGCCGTTCCGAGCTATACCAATGTCTACCCGAGCTATCGCGTTCCCAAGCTCGGTGGCCAGCATGCTGAATACATTGTGGCGGCATTGAAAGCTTATCAATCTGGTGAGCGCAGCCATCCAACGATGCGGGCACATTCGGTCCGGCTCTCGGAAGCGCAAATCCGAGATATCGCCACGTATTTTTCTTCCCTCAAATGACCCGTCCGCTTCGCGCTGCTCTTGCTTCTGCCGCGATTTCGCTGGGGCTTGGGCTTTCTGACTCGGCGCTAGCTGGTGACCCGGTGGCCGGACAACGGAAGTCCATGGCCTGCCAAGCCTGTCACGGATCGGATGGCAACAGTCCAGTGCCAACATTCCCGATCATCGCGGGGCAGCATCAGGATTATTTGCTACACAGCATGCTGAGCTATAAGACTGGCGAGCGGACCAATCCGATCATGACCGCCATAGTGCAGCCATTATCTGAACCGGATCTGGAAGATTTGGCGGCGTATTACGCGAGCCAGAAAGGATTGCGCGAGATCGACGCTGGTCGCGGAGTCGATACTCCCTGAATCAACGGAGCCGCTCGCTCTCGTCTGGCGTGAGTGGATGGATGCTCAGGGCGTGCAGTGATCCGTCCGCGATTTGCTCCCGCAAGGTGGCGTACACCAATTGATGCCGCTTGACGGCCGCCAGGTCTTGGAACTGGCCGCTTATCACGGTCGCCTCGAATTTCCCTTCGCCACCGCTGACGGTCACTTTTGCATCGGGAATTCCGGCCCGTATCAGACTTTCGATTTGTCGTGCGTCCATTGGCGTTCTATGAGGGCGACTTTCTGTCAGTTGTTTCGGTTGGCTCGAAAAAGAGCTGGATTTCTGGCTCTGCGGGGTTGCATGGCCGATCCAACGGATGCGGGATTGATGGTTCGCTGGCGATTTCGATTGGGTCTCGCGCGAAACTCATCTCAATGACCATCACTGTTTCAAAGGGGTCAACGGTCGAAAAGTTGTTTCCGTGGATGTGCACTAGGGTCAAGGGAAAGTTTTGGACGAAACTAACAATGCGGTCTTGATGCAAGTCTACATCGTGAAACTCTATCGCCAATCCACAGATATTGGCGGCATGCAGAATTAGGTCATCCAGCACTCGGTATTCCGCTCCTTCAATATCAATCTTCACGAATGCCGGGAATTGGCATGGCGTTTCTCTTAGCACGTGGTCCAAGCTAACCGAGTTTTTCGCGTCGTAGCCAATCATGATCTCATGGTGTATCCGGCTGGGCGAGCTGAAAAACCTTTTGTACCCCCGATATTTTTTATCCGTCGAATGCCTGAAGATCTCAGAATCTTCCTGCACATGGCTTTTTCGCTTACCGTGTGGTCGTATACCCGTAACGGCACTTCTCCATGCGCCAGAAAGTCCTCTTCGAACGACCAGTCGTTGCCGAGTCCACAACTGACTAGTTGCATCGCCTTTCCAATTGACGACTCTTCCACCAGATACCCGCCATCCTGGTCGCGTCCCAAGCGTGTGAGCGCGTAAGTCGCGGCAGGTTTCAAGATGGCGGGCAACATGCGATCACTTCTCCAGTGGAGAGTGGCGAGAGAACGGTAGCATGATGGAAAGTGCTGACCGATTCATTTCAGATTCGCGAGACTGGATTGCTGGTTGGCCATCCAGCCATTTTTCTTGTTAAGCCTGCGCAGTCCGGACAAGGTGAGAGTATGGCTCTTGGTTCGATTGCATGGAGTGCATAATAAAACCCGATTGGATATGTAGTTGTTGCCTCCATCGGCGCGGGGCGTTTTATGGTCGAGTTCCAAATAGCGCGGGTCATCGAACGTTCGGTCGCAACCTTGACATTTTGGCCCGTGCTGTTCCAACAAATATCGCTTTCTTTCGGCGTTTGACCGAAATTGATCCCTTGGCTCCTCAATGGATTCTCTTGGGCGCAGATAGGGCACGGTCGCGTGCCCACCGTCCGTCCGCGTTGGAGGGGTTTTGGTAAAAACCATCTCTGCGCGAGTGAACTTTCCGAGTAGGCCTTCTCGTTCAAGCCTGGATAGCACGGCATCTTTCGTCTTTCCCCATAAGTCGATTCCTACCCATTCGCGCGCTAGCCGTTCCGCGGCTACCAGCGTCGTTGCACACCCAGCGAAAGGATCCAGCACGATATCGCCTTCGCATGAGGCCGCCAGAATCAAATGCCCGTACAGTTGCAGCGGTTTTTGGGTGGGATATCCGTAGCGTTCTTTAGACATGGCATTCAGGGCGGGGATCGAGATCACGTCATCCGGGGTCTTCCCCTTGGGCATAGGCTTTCCCGCTTGCCCGCCTTTCGTGTATCGCCATTCGGTCATGTCACTCTGAAAGTCCACCAGCACATCATCCCGATTAAAGCGATAAGCTCCTTTGGACTTTGAGTACCAGAAAATAATCTCGTGGGATCTCGCCATCCGGCGCTTTCCGCGCGAGGCGTTCGAATAATGCCAAACGACCTCGTTGATCAGGTTTTTCTGTCCGAAAATCGAGTCCATGATAGCCTTGAGATAGTGTCCGGCTGACCAGTCGCAATGCAGGTAGATGCTGCCATCCTCTCGCAACACCCTGCGCATTTCCAGCAAACGCACGGCCATAAAACACAGAAACGCGCCCATGTCTGAGCCGACTTCTTCTCTGGGTTTCCGCAGGTTCTTTTTCGTTTTGCGCATGTAGATCGCGTTCGCCGCGTCAATCACCTCCCACAAAGCTGGATAATCGTCCCTGATCTGATCCAGCCATTCCGTATGCACATCTCGATCCCAAGACCAGCGGTCTTGGAAAGACGCTCCCGACGCGAGGCTCTCGGGCGTGGCGTGGAAATCCCTGCCTTTCTTGAAAGGGGGGTCGGTGGCGATGAGATGAACGGAATCGCTGTTCATCGCGCGGAGGAATTTCAGGTTGTCGCCATGAAAGAGGGTGCGGTTATCCCAGTTGGGAGAGCCTTGGTTGGTGAGCGGGGTCGTCATGGTCTTGAGGAGTGGTGGTGAAAAACTCTTGACTGGTCAGGATGACGGGCTGATTCCATCTCGTGAGCGGGCAGATTGTAAAACATGAGGTGACGAGGCGGGTTGCTGGGACGGTTGGTTTGGTGCTGGGCGAATTCCGTGCCGCGATCGTCGCGAGGCGAAAACGCGCCCACACGCGAAGATTTCACCGCCCGCGCGATTTGGCAGGACATTGAGGTCGCGCGGGCAATGAGGCGTGCGGGGGTGTGGGTATAATCTCAAATCCGTAGGTCATGCGGGAGTTGCTCCGAGCGCGGGTCGCGATGATTTTCAGACAGCTTTTCGAACCGGAATCTTTTACGTATACCTATTTGCTCGGCTGTCCGCAGACGGGCGAGACGGCGCTTATCGATCCAGTTCTGGAGACGGTGAATCGCGATCTCGAGACCCTGCGCGACATGGGGCTGAAGCTTTCCTACGCTCTGGATACGCA
The DNA here is from genome assembly GCA_965116025.1 of uncultured candidatus Poriferisulfidus sp. Taxonomy (GTDB): domain Bacteria; phylum Pseudomonadota; class Gammaproteobacteria; order Poriferisulfidales; family Poriferisulfidaceae; genus Poriferisulfidus. The sequence goes on along the minus strand of OZ220480.1, from coordinate 78,210 downwards.
CATCCACGCGGATCATGTGAGCGGGGCGTTCAAGCTCAAGGCGCTCGCCGATTGCAAAATCGCGGGCGCGGCGATGGACGACCTTCCCTGCCGGGATATCGGGGTTCGCGAGGGCGAGACGTTCCGCGTTGGAACCTTGGAGATCCATCCGCTGTTCACCCCGGGACATACCGACACCCATCATGCCTATCTATTCCACTCTCCGAGCGGAGACTGGCTGTTCACGGGCGACGCGTTGCTGATCGACGCTTGCGGACGGACGGATTTCCAGATGGGGGACGCCGCCACGCTGTATCGCTCGATCCATGAAAAATTATTTTCTCGCCCCGACGAAACTCTGGTCTATCCCGCGCATGACTACGAAGGGCGGCGCGTGTCCACCGTGGGCCAGGAGAAGGCGCGCAATCCCCGCCTCAAGGACGACCGTGGCGAGGAGGATTTCGTGAGAATCATGAACGATCTGAGATTGCCCCATCCCAAGAAAATGAGTTTTTCCGTTCCCGCCAACGAGCGGTGCGGGCGTTGTCCAGACGACGTTCCGCCGGAAGTTCGGGTTTTGTGCGACGCGGGCGACCAGGGCTGATCCGGTTCACCAGCGAAACCGGTCCCAAAGCCGGGGATTGGCCCAGTGGCGACTGTTCAGCCAGTTGGGCGTTTTCTTGTAGGTCTTCAGGCTGAAGTGGCTCAGCCCCCAGGGTTGGCCGTTGGCGTCGAACGCGTCCAGTAGGCGCAGTCCCAGCGCGCCCATTCGCCGGGCTTGCTCCAGGGCGTCGCCAGGGTGCAGAACGTATAGCTCCCGCGTCAGGAAATCGCGCGAGCGCGCGATGACCGCGTCCACGTTCTCCGGCTCCACCAGCGGAGTCAGGACGAGCCCGCATGCGCGTCGCGATTCCATACGGGTCGCCGCCAGGGTTTCGGCGCTCGACAGCGTCGCTTCGATCCACCTCGGCAATCGTGTCGGCGGATGATCGGAGATCAGGAGCATGTTCCGATTCGGCGCGACTTCCCGAACTTTCTTCAGAAGAAGGCTCAATGCGTCCGCGCCGGATTCAGAAGGCATCAAGCGCCTGGGTCAGGGCCGGGCCGACCGTCTCGCCGCGCCACCCCTGGAGCACGGCTGGATCAGGGGTCTGGTCCAAAAGCTCCATCAGCATGGCGCGCGGCGCGAGTAATTCTGGCGAGACTCGGATATCTTGGGAGACCTCGCGGACGATGCCAGCCAGGGCTTTCGCTTTCCTGCGCTGCTCATTGCGCTCTTCCCAGTGCATGGAATTCAGCGCGAGCGGCGGGTCATCCTCGGCGAGCCGCAGGGCTTCCCAGAGCTCGTCTCGCAGTTTCCGGCAGACTCTGCCCGCGACCACGCGCTCGAAAGCCTTTCGGTTCGACGGCGTGGCGCTGGCGAGATCCACCAGGGCCTCATCCGACGCGATGCGGCCGCGCGCCTGGTCCCGATGTCTGGCGAGAAGCTCTCGCCAGCGTCCCAGACTCCGCAGCACATGCATGTGCGTAGGGGGGACGTTGCCTTTGGAAGTGCGGATCCGCCTCCAAATCTGGTCCGGGTCCGGGACCCAGGTCGCCGGAGTCAGCGTCCGCTCCATTTCTTCCCGCATCCAGTCTAGCCGTCCTCGCGCTTCCAGCTCTTCCGCCAGCTTCTGATAGACGGATCCGAGATGCACGACATCCAGCAGGGCGTACCGGAGTTGGGCGGGTTTCAGCGGCCGGCGATCCCACCAACTGCGCGTTTGCGACTTGTCGAGCGTGATTCCCAGTTTCCGCTCGACCATGGCGGCGTAGCTGATCTGGAAGCCATGTCCGAGCAGGGCCCAAGCGGTCTGGGTGTCGAACACGTTTCCAGGGATGAGGTCGAAGTCGTGGTGCATGATCTCGACATCCTGCAGGCAAGCGTGCAGGACGCTGACCTGATCGGATTCGCGCAACCGTTCCACCAGCGCGGACAAGTCCAAGTTGGCCTTCGCGTCGATCAGGGCGTGCTCGGAGCCGTCCGAGATCTGGATCAGGCAGAGTTCCGGGTAGTAGGAATGGATGCGCAAGAACTCCGTGTCGAGCGCGAGCCAAGGCGCGTTGGCGACGCGATCAAGAAAGCTTCGCAGAGCCTCCTGTCGGGCGATCCACGTCCAGTCGGGAATCAGCACCCTGCCCATAGGCGCGACAGTATAATATGACCCTCGCCTCCAGACCTTTCCGACATCAAGAAGATGCTTGGTTTTCGGGCTTTTTCCCTGTCCCTGGCGCTCGCCTTCGCATGCGTTCCGGCGCGGGCGAGCGACCCGGTGGCGGAAGATCCCGCGTCGTCGGATCTCCTGACGTCCGCGGAAGGAGGATCGCCGGTCGAGGCGGCGTCCGCGCCGAGAGGAGAGACGCTCGCGCCGCCGGCGAATTCGGCGAGCTTGTATTCTCCTGACGCGCTGACGGACATGCCGTATGTCTATCCTTTGTCGCGCATGCGCCTGACTCCAGGGATGCGCCGGGCGGCGCCATGAGAATCCGCTGGAGTTCTCGCGTCGCCAGTCATCTGCTGGTCGTCGCCATCGTGGCGACGTTGCTGTTTCTCGGATGGAGGATGAGTCCGGACGCGAGCTGGGTTCCGGGTTTGAAGACGGAGCCTCTGTTCGAGGCCGATCAGTTGCCGTCTCTTCGGGGCGTGATCAACCAGCCCGAGGTGGAGGTTACGGAACCCGTCAAGCCAGTCTCCGGGCCGGAGGAATCTCGGAAAGAAGCCGATTCCGGCCCGGCGCCGGCGCCCACGCCCGAGCGAGTCCAGGCGCCCGCGCGTGACCACGAGGCGGAAGCGTTGTACGAATCGTGGAGTCGCGCCCGAAAGCTGTTGCGGCAACGAGACTTGGCGGGCGCGGAACGGGCGTATCGGGACCTGACGGAGCGTTGGCCCAAGCATCCGGACCTCCTTGGCGAGCTGGGCAACGTTTACGTTCTGTTGGGAGAGAAGGAGGCGGCCCGAGTCGCGTTTCGCCGCGCCCAGGGACTGTTGCGGCCGATGGGATCATCGCCGCAGTTGGACGCGGTGACGCGCTGGCTGGAGCGCTATCCATAGCGGAGCGACGCTCTGGATTCGTTCCTAGTCCTTTCGCCGCTCTTCCGTCAGGGTTTTTTCCAGCAACCAGTGCAGGGCTGGCCATGCCAGCAGGCTGGCGGGCAGGCAGGCCCAATATTCCAGGCCGGGATTCACGTTGGAGAGAAAGATCGAGGACAGGTGCATGCAACCCAGGTGCAGCGTTAGCAGGAGCCCGACCGGAAGGGTTTTCTGCATGGTGGTAGAGAGTTGCAGCACGCGGTAGAACCGGATGCACAAAAACGCGATCAGGCAATAGCTGAACGCGTGAACGCCGATCCAGCTTCCGACGACGAGGTCGTTGAGCAGGCCAGCCGCCCAGGCCATCCCGAACCCGACCTTGTCCGGTTTGACGGAGATCCAGAAAATCATGATCATCGCGGCCCACTGAGGTTGCCACGGGGCGTACGACTCCGGGAGCGGCCAGGCCGACAGGGTGACGGCCACGAGCAGGCTCGACGCCTGATAGAGTCGCCACCTCTCAATCCGCATGGTCGGCCCCTCTCGCGGGTTTTCGGTACCAGACCAAGAGCACCTCCCGGTTCCGATGCAGTTGCGCGGCGGCCTGGACGTCCGCTTCCAGGAAGTCTCTGCCCGGCTGGGCGGTGACCCGCGTGACCCGGCCCACCATGTGCTGTCCGGGATAGGTGTCGTCGAGGCCCGAGGTCAGCAGGATGTCGCCGGGCTCAAGATCGTTGTGGCGCGGCACGTACCGAAGGGTCAGCCCTTGCCCGTTTCCGTGCGCCAGATATCGGTCGCCGGTGCGCGCGTTGCGCGCCAGCAGGGCATGGCTGACGTCGGTGATCAGCAAGACGGTGGACTGGAACAGGCCGGTTGCCGTGATCTGGCCGACGATGCCGCGCTCGTCCATCACCGGCTGGCCGACGTAGACATCGTCGCGGGAGCCGCGGTTGACGGCGATGGTTTGGCGGAACGCGTGGGTGTTGTCTTTCGTGACCTCGGCGACTCGCGTCTTACGCTCGCCCTCCTCGATTTCCAGCCGCGCCAAGGCGCGCAGGCGCTGGTTCTCCTTCTTCAGCGCGTCCAGGGCTTCCACGCGAAAGGAATTCTCCAGCAATTGCCTCCGGATCTCCCGGTTCTCCTCGGTCAGTTCCTGGACGCCTCGGTAATGGCGGGAGACCCATTCGAACAGATCCGCGGGCAAGGTCGCGGCCTTGGTGATGGGCAGGAGGACGAGGTTGACCAGGGGGGCCGCTCGGTCGACCACGGCGTAGCGGTGATCCACGCCAGCCAGCATGACGGCCGCGACCAGGCTGACGATCAGCCGGGTCCGGAGCATGTCGGTGTTGGGCCGCGCGGCCCGGCCGAACCGCCCGCCAGGCATCCGGGTCACCGCGCGAAGGCTTGGGAATCCTGCCGAAGCTCGATGTTGTCTTCCAGAGCCCTGCTCCCGCCGCGCGCCACGCAATGCAGGGGCTCGTCGGCGATGACGACGGGAACCTTGACTTCCTGCCGGAGCAGCTCGTCGATGCCGGTCAGCATCGCGCCGCCGCCGGTGACCACGATTCCGTGCTCCATGATATCCGCGGTCAGGTCGGGCGGGGTCACCTCCAGCACGGCGTGGACCTTGTTCAGGATTGTTTGCAACGGCTCCCGCATGGCCTCGTTGATCTGGCTGCTGTTGACGGTGATGGTGCGCGGATTGCCTTCGGCCGCGTCGCGGCCGCTCACGTCCATCTCCTCGACCGTTTGCGGGGGATAGGCGCTGCCGATCCGGTGCTTGATCTGCTCCGCGGTCGCCTCGCCGATCAGCAATCTGCACTCGGTTCGCACGTATTCCATGATGTTCTCGTTGAAGTGATCTCCGGCCGTGCGCAAGGAGTCGGCGTGCACGATATCGTTGAGCGAGAGCACCGCGACCTCCGACGTGCCGCCGCCGATGTCCAGAATGAAGTGGCCTTTGGGCTCTGAGATGTTCAGGCCCGCGCCCAGCGCGGCCAGCAACGGTTCCGCGTAGAGGTAGACCTTGCGCGCTCCGGCCGCCTCCGCGGCACCTTGGATCGCCCGGCGCTCGACCGGGGTGGCGCCGACGGGCACGCAGACCAGCACTCGTGGGCCAAGGTTGAGCAGCCGTCTCCGGTTGGCCTTGCGGATGAAGAACTGAAGCATCTTCTCGGCGGTCGCGAAGTCGGCGACCACTCCGTCGCGCAAGGGTCGCACCACCTCGATGTTCTGCGCGTGCCGGCCAAGCATGAGCTTGGCGTCGCTGCCGACGGCCTCGACCAGCGGCTTGTTCTGGGACGTATATTTGCGGATCGCCACCACCGAGGGCTCGTTCAGCACCACGCCTTCGCCCGGGACGCACACCAGCGTGTTCGCCGTGCCCAGATCGATGGACATGTCATTGCGGAAAAGATGCCGGAACATGGAGGCTTCCTGAAGTTTCGCGGCGCCAATTTAGCATACCTTCCCGCTTCCCGGCTATACTTTAAAGCAACTCGCCGCCTCGCGGCGCCCGAAAACCCGTCTCGCCCATGGACTTGACCGTCGACACCGCGCGCGCCATCGCGCGGCTCGCTCGCCTCCGCCCCGCCGCTTTGGAAGAGGAGGGACTGATCCGCGATATGGAGGCGATTCTGGAGTTTTTCGCTTTGCTCGAAGAGGCGAACGTCGAGGGCGTGGAGCCGCTGGCGCATCCGCTCGAGATCACTCAGCGCTTGCGCGAGGACGCGGTGACCGAGCCGGATCGGCGGGAGGACTATCAGGCGCTCGCTCCGGACGCGCGCGCGGGCCTGTACCGGGTCCCCTCGGTGCTGGATTCCGGCTGATGCTCGAGCGTACCTTGCGCGAGCAGGCGCGGGCGCTGCGCGCCGGGGACGTGTCCAGCGTCGAGTTGACGCGGCTCTATCTCGACCGCATCCGGGCGCGCGACGCGGAACTCAACAGTTTCATCACGGTGACGGAGGAGCGGGCCTTGGCGCGGGCCGAGGCGGCGGACCGCGCGCGCGCCGCGGGGGAAGCCGGACCGCTGACCGGGCTCCCGCTGGCGCACAAGGACATCTTCTGCGCGCGCGGCGCGCGGACCAGTTGCGGATCGCGCATGCTGGACGCGTTCGTCTCCCCGTACGACGCGGCGGTCGTGGAGCGGCTGGAGACGGCCGGCATGGTGATGCTAGGCAAGACGAATATGGACGAGTTCGGAATGGGCTCGTCCAGCGAGACCAGCTACTATGGTCCGGTTCGCAACCCTTGGGATCCAGAGCGGGTCCCGGGCGGCTCCAGCGGGGGCTCGGCCGCCGCCGTGGCGGCGCGCTTGGCTCCGGTGGCCACCGCGACCGACACGGGTGGTTCGATCCGGCAGCCGGCCGCGTTTTGCGGCGTGACCGGTCTGAAGCCCACCTATGGGCGGGTCTCGCGTTTCGGGATGGTGGCTTACGCCTCGAGCCTGGACCAGGGCGGCGCGCTGGGCGTGAGCGTCGAGGACTGCGCCGACCTGCTCGGCGCGATGGCGGGATTCGATCCCCGCGACTCGACCAGCGTGGAGCGCCCCGTGCCGGACTACGGTCAGGAGATGACGCGCTCGCCTGAGGGCATGCGCCTTGGGCTCCCTAAGGAGTTTTTCGACGCTCGGCTGGACGAGCGGATCCGGGAGTCCGTGGAGGAGGCCGTCAAGACCTGGGAAGCGCTGGGCGCCGGGCTGGTCGATATCTCGTTGCCGAACCTGTCGCTCGCCACGCCGGCCTACTACGTGATCGCCATGGCCGAGTGCTCTTCCAATCTGGCGCGCTACGACGGCGTGCGCTACGGGCATCGTTGCCAGGATCCGGCGGATCTGGAAGACTTGTTCTGCCGCTCGCGCGAGGAGGGCTTCGGCGCGGAGACGCGCCGCCGCGTCATGGCTGGGACTTACGCCTTGTCCGCGGGCTATCGCGACGCGTACTACGACCGCGCCCGGCGCGCCCGGCGCTTGATCCAGCAGGATTTCCAGCGGGCGTTCGAGACGGTCGACGCGATCGCGGCCCCGGTCTCGCCGACCTTTCCGTTCCGGCTTGGCGAGAAGACGCGGGATCCGGTCGCGATGTACCAGATGGACCGCTATACCGTTCCGATCAATCTCGCGGGCCTGCCGGCGCTGTCGTTGCCGACGCGACCGGTGGAGGGCCTGCCGACCGGCGCGCAGTTGATCGGGAACTATTTCGAGGAGGGGCGCCTGCTGAGCCTGGGCGCCGCTTGGCAGCGGGAGACGGACTGGCACCGACAGGCGCCGCCGGGGTTCGCGTGAGCGCGTGGGAGACCGTGATCGGGCTGGAGGTCCATGCCCAGCTGTCGACCCGGAGCAAGCTGTTCTCCACCGCCTCGACGCGGTACGGGGCGGAGCCGAACCGCCAGGCCTGCGGCATCGACTTGGCGCTGCCGGGCGTGTTGCCGACGGTCAACCGCGAGGCCATTCGCATGGCCGTCCGGTTCGGGCTCGCGGTCGGAGCGGAGATCCGCTCGCCTTGCGTCTTCGAGCGAAAGAACTACTTTTATCCGGATCTCCCGCGCGGCTATCAGATCAGCCAGTACGAGGCGCCGATCGTCGAGGGCGGCTCGGTCGAGATCGAGCTCCCGGACGGAGCCCGCCGCCGGATCGCGCTGACCCGGGCGCATCTGGAGGAAGACGCTGGCAAGCTGCTGCACGAGGGACTCGGTGGGGAGAGCGCGGTGGACCTCAACCGCGCTGGCGTGCCGTTGATGGAGATCGTTTCGGAGCCGCGAATGCGCTCTCCCGAGGAGGCGTCCGCCTACATGCGCGCTCTGCACGGCATCGTGACGTTCCTGGAGATCTGCGACGGAAACATGGAGCAGGGCTCGTTTCGTTGCGACGCGAACGTCTCCGTGCGCCGCGCGGGCGAGTCGGAGCTGGGCGTCAAGGTCGAGATCAAGAATATTAATTCCTTCCGCTTCGTCGAGCGCGCGTTGCGCTACGAGCGGGAGCGTCAGATCGATGCCTTGGAGAGCGGTCGGACGATCATACAGGAAACCCGGCAGTACGACCCGGAAAGCGACCGCACTCGCCCGATGCGCGTCAAGGAGCGCGCGGACGATTACCGGTACTTTCCTGACCCGGACCTGTTGCCGGTCGTCGTCGACGAGGCGATGCGGGAAGAACTGGCCAGATCGATTCCAGAGTTGCCTCAGTCTCGCAAGGACCGGTGGATCGAGCGGCATGCGCTGGATCCCGATCTGGCCGCGGCGCTGGCGCGGAGTCGAAACTGGGCCGATTATTTCGAGGCGGTCGTCGAGGCCGGCGCTCGCGCGACCGCCGCGGCCCGCTGGATCACCGGCGAGGTTTTCGCCCGCATGCGCAAGAGCTCGGCCGGGGCGGCCGAGCCGCCGGTGTCCGCGGAATCGCTGGCGCGGTTGCTCAGGCGCGTCGACGACCGCACCGTTTCCAGTAGCGCGGCGAAAGAGGTGCTGGACGCGATGTGGCGTGGCGAGGGCGAGGCCGAGGAGATCATCGAAGCGCGAGGGTTGCGCCAGATCGGCGAGGGCGCCGATCTGGATCAGTGGATCCGCCAGGTCATCGAGCGACATCCCGACGAGGTGGCGCGGTATCGCGCCGGCGAGGATCGGTTGCTCGGATTCTTCGTCGGGCAGGCGATGAGGATGTCGGGAGGCAAGGCTGATCCGAGGCGGGTCAGCGAGCGGCTACGCGAGACGCTTCGGCCGAATCCGGATGATGGGACGCGAGGGGAAGGCGAATGAGAGCGGTCCTGCCGACGCTTTGCCTGCTGGTCTGTGGCGTGGCGGCGGCCGATATCGTCGAGGAGCCCGTCGATTTCGATCTCGACGGCGCTCCGCACCGGGGCTACGTCTACTACGACGACGGCCATTCCGCCCGGCGTCCCGGCGTCTTGGTGGTGCACGAATGGTGGGGGCTGAACGAGCATGCGCGCTCGCGGGCGCGGCGAATGGCCGCCGATGGCTACGTCGCTTTCGCTATGGACATGTACGGCGCGGGAAAGGTCACCGAGCACCCAGAGCGAGCCAGGGAATGGATGGGGATGGTCACCGCCGATGTCGCGGATTGGCGAAAGCGCGCGCGGCGCGGCATCAAGCTGTTGCGCGCCCATGAGCTGACGGACGGAAACAGAATCGCCGCGGTCGGCTATTGCTTCGGCGGCGCGACCGTGATGCAGCTCGCCTACAGCGGCGCGGATATCCAAGGCGTGGTCAGCCTGCACGGCTCGCTGCCGCCCGCCACCGAAGATCAGGCGAGGGCGATCCGGGCCGCGATTCTGGTCGAGCACGGGAACGATGACCCGGTCGTTCCGCGCGAGCGGGTTCTCGCGTTTCGCGCGGCGCTGGACGAGGCCGGGGTCGAATACGAGTTCCACGGTCACGATGGCGCGCGCCACGGCTTCACCAATCCAGACGCCGGGCGTTACGGTATTGAGGCGTTGCGATACGATCCCGAAGCTGACCGGCGCTCGACCGAGAGCGTGCGGGCGTTTTTCCGGCGGATCTTTCGGTAGGAGTTGACCAGGCGGGCATATTGGGAGGACCAGTGATTCGGTAGAATAAGACCATCAGCGACACTGGGCGGAACTCCTTATCGAGAGGGATGCTAATGACGCTGCTCTGGCCGTTCTCGATCACGTGCATACCATTATGGCCGCATCGGAACAAGCGACACCTGGAGGACGCGCGGCCCGCGTCCGGCGAGCGGAAGATTCTTTTGAGCGGCTGAAAAAATTGTTGCGGGAAATCCTCGAGCTCGACCGAGGAGATCTGGATTTCGGCCTGTACCGTGTGATGAACCGAAAGGCGGACGAGATCAACGCGTTCCTTGACCATGATCTCCTGCCCCAAGTGAGGGAGTTCGTGGCGGGAGCCTCGGAAGAGGAGCGAGCGTTGGTCGAAGCCGAGCTCGCTAGGGCGCTGAAAACGCTTAGAGAGCTCGGCGTGCCTGTAGAGGACAGCGAGACGGTGCGGAAGTTGCGCGCGAGGCTGGCGGCGGCGAGAGCCGATTCGGAGGCCGAGACCGATGTCTATAACCACCTCGCCACGTTCTTCGGGCGTTACTATCACGAAGGCGATTTCATGACCTTGCGGCGTTACTCAAGCGGCGGGCGGCCCACCTACCTGATCCCATACGATGGCGAGGAAGTGAGGCTGCATTGGGCTAACGCCGACCAATATTACATCAAGACCACCGAAAACTACGCTTCCTACGCTTTCCTGATCGGATCGGAGGAACCCGCGCGTCGCGTCTGCTTTGATGTCGTGGCGGCGGACAACGAGAGAGACGATATCAAGGAAGCCAACGGCAGGCAGCGGCGCTTCGTGCTGGCGAAGGATGAATCCGCCATTCATCTCGATGGCGACCATCTGATCGTTCGCTTCGAGCACCGCCCGCTCACCGACGCGGAGAAGAATCGCTGGAAGAGCAACGGCATCCACCAGCAGCATCAAATAGACAAGGAAGCGGTGGCGCGAATTTTGGATTCGGCGAAGCGATTGGTTCCGGATTGGATTCCTTCGCTGAGCGCGTCCGTTCCGACCGACGCTGATCCAGAGCGCGTTTTACTGGCGAAGCATGTCGCGCGCTACACGGCGAAGAACAGCTTTGACTATTTCATCCACAAGGATCTTGGCGGTTTTCTTCGTCGCGAGCTCGATATGTATCTGAAGACCGACGTGCTGAACGTGGACGATTTGTCGATGAGCGACGATGACCAATTGCGCCAGACGCTGGCGCGCATGCGCGCCGTCCGCCATATTGGAGGAAAGATCATTGATCTTCTGACGCTGATCGAAGGCTTCCAGAAGCGGCTCTGGCTTAAGAAGAAGTTCGTCCTGGAAACTCAGTGGTGTGTGACGCTGGACCGGGTTCCCATAGAGCTCTATTCGGAAATCGCCGCCAACGACGCCCAGCGAGAGGAATGGGTGGAGCTGTTCGCCATTGACGAGGAAGCCACAAGCGATCCGTCAAGCGGCGGGGCTGGCTACAGTGAGCCTCTGAGCGTCGCGTTCTTGCGGTCCCACCAGAGCCTCGCGCTCGACACGCGGCACTTTGACGGGGACTTCAAGGATCGATTGCTGGCGGCCCTTTCCGAATCTGGGTCGCTGGATGAGCGAACGGATGGGCTGTTGGTTCATGGCGAGAATTTCCAGGCGCTCAACTTGTTGCGGAAGCGGTACGCGAAGCAGGTGCGTTGCGTGTACATCGATCCGCCATACAATGCTCAATCGTCCGAAATTCTGTATAAAAACTCGTATCGAGATTCGACGTGGCTGTCATTCGTTGAAAACCGAATGGCGAAAGCGAGATCTTTCGAATCGGATCGAGCGGTCGTGGTCGTAGCCATTGACGAGGTGGAGCAAGAATATCTCGGGTGTCTTCTGAGGTCGGTGTTTCATGATCGGGCGAAGACTTGCGTGACCGTCGTGCACAACGCGACCGGTCAGCAAGGAAATAACTTCTCGTCCACCCACGAGTATGCCTATTTCCTCTATTCCAGAGATGAGCGAAGCATAGGCCTGCAGAAACGCGAGAAGCCGGATATCCGCCCTTTTCGCGATGTGAGCAAAGGCTCGCATTTGCGCGGTGATGCCGCGAATTGCTTTTATCCGGTTTTTTTGCGTGATGGCGAAATCGCCGGCTTCGGCGACGTTTGCCCGGACGACTTTCATCCAGCGAGCAGGAACGTCGTTCGAGACGATGGGGTGATTGAGGTTTATCCGATCGATGCGTCTGGCACTGAGCGAAAGTGGGTTTTCGCCCGCCAAAGCGTTGAGGATATCAAAGCCGAGCTGTTCCCGAAACAGGACGCCAAATCTGGCGAATGGGACATTCTGCGGAAAAAAGAGCGTTTCAACTACAAGACGGTGTGGACGGGAGCGCGGTATTCCGCCAATTCCTGGGGAAGCAGGATACTCAATGAAGTCTTGGGAGACAACGATTTCACGTTTCCCAAGTCTATCTACACCGTCAGAGACTGCGTGGACGCTTCCTTGAGATGCGAGCGGTCAGGAATCGTGCTCGACTACTTCGCCGGTTCTGGCACCACCGGGCATGCGGTGATTAACCTCAACCGCGAGGACGGAGGGCATCGAAAGTATATCCTCGTCGAGATGGGAGATCATTTCGACACGGTGATGTTGCCGCGGCTCAAGAAAATCGTCTACGCGCCGGACTGGAAAGGTGGCAAGCCTCTGTCGCGCGGCGAGGGCGTTTCGCAACTCATCAAATACGTTCGCCTCGAATCCTACGAGGACACGCTGGACGGGTTGGTCGTGATTCCGCCAAAAGAGGATTTGCTCGCGAAGCTCGAGCCCAAGCTGGCCGAAGACTACCGCTTGCGCTACGCGCTGGGTGCCGAGACCGCCCGCAGCGCCTGTCTGCTGGGGAAAAATTTCGTGAACCCTTTCTCCTACAAACTCTCGATCGCACGCGACGGCGCGCGCCGCGAGACATCAGTTGATCTGCCAGAGACTTTCAACTTTCTGCTCGGCTTGCGCGTCGAGTTCCGCCGCCGCATCGATGGCGTTCTCGCCATCGCTGGAGAGGATCCGCTAGGCCAGCGTTGTCTCGTGCTGTGGCGCAACTTGGAGACGACTGACAACGACGCGCTTGAGCGCTGGCTCGTAGACAACCGAGCGCGCGTCCTGGATTCTCCAGACGTGATCTACACCAATGGAGATCACACCCTGCGCGCGGTCCGGCAAGCCGGCGAGACTTGGACCGCCGAGAGCATAGAGCCCCTGTTTCGCGCGTGGATGTTCGATTCCAACGAACGAGATGCCGCGGAGGCCGAAAGGTCGGCGCTCTCATGACGCCTCTCGAGAATCGTCTCGTTCTCCATCGCTTTCTATGCCGAGAATTCGGCTACGACAGTCTGGCCGCCATGCTAGACAGGCTGAAGAGCGCTTCGGCCGATTTCTCCATAGGAAAGGAGAATGAATACGCGAGCTGGATCTATTCGAGTCGAGGTGGTGTCGACTCGGACCGGCTTGAAGACTATTGCGCTGAGATCGCGGCACTGAGTCGGCGGTTGCGCATGGATGGCGCGCGAGGGCGGAGTTGGAAACCATATCAGTGGCTGGCTTTGCTGTTCGCGGAGCGCTATCTGCGCCGCTATTTCGAGGACTCCGAAGCCTTGCGCGGCGACCTGATCAACGCGATGAGGCAAAAAAGAATGACCAGCGGGATGGCGGAATACACCGCCGACGATATGCGTGCCGTCGCTGTGCAGTCCGCCACCGGGTCGGGCAAAACGCTGGTCATGCATGCCCATATCCTGCAGTACCTTCGCTTGGCGCGCGTGGCTGGCCGCTCGCCAAGCAACGTCATTCTGGTGACGCCGAATGAGCAACTCTCCGCGCAGCATGAGCGCGAATTCTTGAGGAGCGATTTGCCCGCCCGCTTGTTCTCGAGCGCGGCGGGTGCCGACCTTACGGCACCGGTAGAAATTATCGATGTCAACAAGTTGGCGGAAAAGAGAGGGCCCAGTTTCAACTTTCAAGTGCAACAGCATTGTAACCCGGTGGAGAGCGGCGAGAGCGGCAGGATGACGAAGAGGATCGGGGGAAGGCGGCGAGGGTCGGTCGCCGGACGGGAAGAACGGCAGGATGGGGGAGAGGGTCGGGGGAAGCCGGCGACAGTCGGCCGCGTTCCGTCCGGGGAAGGCTGGCCTTCCCCGGACGAATCATCGCCGCGCCAACCTGCCCACTCGAATTTACAAAAGCCGGGACATCTCCTCTCGCCAGGCCCGAACCACCTCCGAATCCGCTCCGAAAAACGCCTCGTTCGGCGTGCGCCATCCCAAGCAGCGCCGAGGCCGGTTGTTCAGGCTGTCCTCCACCGCCCGCGCCTCCTCCTCCGAGATCGTGTCGAAGCGCCGCGACTTCGGGAAATACTGCCGGATCAGCCCATTCGCGTTCTCGTTGCTCCCGCGCTGCCAAGAGGAATACGGATCCGCGAAGTAAAACTCCGCGCCCAGGAGGCGCGCCACCCGCCGGTGATCCGCGAACTCGGTTCCATTGTCCGAGGTCAAGGTCAGAACCCGGTCCTTCAACGGCGCCAGCATGCCGATGATCGCGTCCGCCACCGCGCGCGCCGAGCGCCGGGGCAACCGCTTGAAGCGCACCAGCCGCGACTTGCGCTCGAGCAGCGACGCCAGAACCCCACTGCCACGCCGTCCGATCACCGTGTCCGCTTCCCAGTCTCCCAGCCGCGAGCGCGTCTCCACCACCTCCGGACGCTCCTGGATCGGCACCCGCCCCGGAATGCGCGACCGGCCCTTCCCGCGCCCATACCGCCGGCGCCGACGGTGGCCTTGCCGCAAATACAGATACAGGTCGCCGCCCCGCCGCCGATCCGCCCATACCCAGCGGTAGATGAGCTCGTGGCTCACCTTCGCCAAGCCCTCCTTGTCCAGCCACGCGCTGATCTGCTGCGGGCTCCAGCCCTGCTTCAGCAGCTTCTTGACCCGCCTCCACACCGCCGGCGAGACCCGCCGCCGAGCCCGCTTCTGGCGGCGCTCTTTCGCCTTTCGGCACGCCAGCTCGGCCCGGTATCGTCCGCTCCGAGCGTCGGCGTTCCGCTTCAGCTCGCGGCACACCGTGCCGCGGTCGACGCCGATCCTTCGCGCCACCTCCGCCTGGCTCATGTCGAGGCCCCGCAGCGCCTCGATCTGGTAACGTTGGGTCTCGGTGAGTTGCGTGTAACTTCTCATAAGCGCCTCTCTCGGGGGCGGTTGATGACAATGAGACCTTACCGCAACTCATCGCCTCCACCGCCATTCTTCGGAGTGTTGCACTTGAAAGTTGAAACTGGGGGGGTAAAGCGTATCGCCGTGAGCGATTTTGGCTCCAACAATCTCGTGTTGGTGGACGAAGGACATCTCGGCGCCTCTGGAAAGGTTTGGCGGAATCTCAGGGCGGAACTGGCGAAGGGGGGCTTCACATTCGAATACTCGGCCACTTTCAACCAGATCGTTGGCAAAGACGCTGAGTTACGCGACGCATATGGAAAGAGCCTGCTGTTCGACTATTCTTACCGCACCTTCCATGCCGATGGCTATGGCAAGGATTACGCTATCGCCAACCTTCCCCAAGGGGGCGAAGACGCGAACAGCGATATGTATCTGCTGGGTTGCTTGCTAAGCTTCTACCGGCAATGCCGCATCTGGCGCGAAGGTCGCGTTGGCTGGGCGGACTTCAACGTTGCCCGCCCGCTATGGGTGTTCCTTGGCAAGACGGTGATAGGTGGAAGAAGCTCCAAAGCCAACCAAGACACCAAATCGGACGTGGCTCGAATTCTGACCTTTTTCGGCTGGACGCTGGCCCACCGCGAGCGCGTGCGCGCCATGATCAAGCGTCTCGTTTCTGGAAATAGCGGCTTGACCGACGCGGACGGCGCGGATTTTTTCGCCGGACGTTTCGACGAGTTCCGAAATGAGGGCGAGGACGCGCTCTATGAAGATATTTGCCACACCCTATTCCATGGGCCGGGACGTTTGCGCGTGCGCTACCTGACCCGGGGCGAAGGCGAGCTGCATTTGCGTACCGGTGAAAACGCTCCTTTTGGCGTGGTGAACGTCGGCGATTCGGCGGCGCTCCACAAGTTGCTTGCCGAGGGCGACTATCCCGACCTTGTCGTCGAGCGCGACGCGGGGGTCTCCCGTCCGCTGTTCGCCAGCGTGGATCGCCCGAATTCGAAAGTGAACGTCGTGATTGGCGCGCGGCGTTTCATTGCCGGCTGGAATTCCTGGCGGGTGAGCGCCATGGGATTGATGCATGTCGGAGTTGGTGAGGGCCCGGAGATCATCCAGATGTTCGGGCGTGGAGTTCGGCTCATGGGCTGGAAGATGAGCCTGAAGCGCCATCGCGAGAGCGGGGCCGATTTGCCGGAGGACAGTGACCGGTTGGCGGAGCTGGAGACCTTGCGCGTCTTCGGACTGCGCGCGAACTATATGCAGACTTTCCGAGAGATATTGGAAACGGACGGAATCGGAGTAGAGCGGAAGACGTTCCGGCTCCCCGTCACGTGGAACTTCGCCAAAAAGGACCTGAAGATCATCCGGCTCAAGGAAGGTTTGGTATACCACCGCTCCGGGGACCGGCCAGTTCTTGGGGAGTGCGGCGATGCCCGGGAGCCGATTGTGGAGATGGATCTCTATTCACGGTTGCAGTCCATCGGCGCCGGCGGTGGCGAGGAAAGCGGTATGGTCGAGAAGGCGCCGGTCAAATTGGATCCGCGTCACGTCGCCCTGTTCGACCGAATTCGCGTATATGACGAATTGCTCGCGCGCAAGCGAAAAATGGGCTGGCACAATTTGACGATCCGCCAATCGACCGTAGACGCGTTGCTGGATCGAGATGATTGGTACGCGCTGTATCTGCCTCCAGAGCGGCTTGTGGTGAGAAGTTTCCCGGATTTGCGGAAGCTGGAGGATATCGCGATAGACCTCCTCGCCGAATACGCGGATCGATTCTGGAAGACGAAGCGCAACCGATGGGAGGCCAGCCACATCGAAGTTATGTCGCTGAGCGAATCCGATCCCAACAATGTGAAGAAGTTCACGCTGTCGGTGGCCGCCAAGGAAACGAAGCTGCTTGATGACGTGCGGTCTCTTGTCTCAATGCGTGAGGATCGCGCGTATCGCTCCCTTGGGCTCGGCCTTCTCCATCGCGATTCCCATGCGTACAAGCCTCTGCTTCACGTGATCGGAAAAAGCGACATCACGGTACGGCCAGTGCCTTTGGATCGCAATGAGAAGAGGGTCGTCGAAGGGCTGACGGATTTGGCGCGATCTGACGATGGCTGCCTGCGGGGCAGAGAGTTGTTCCTGATCCGCAACCTCAGCCGGGGCCGGGGCGTGTCCTTTTTCGATGACCATGCGTACTACCCCGACTTTATCGTCTGGCTGGTGGATGGTGAGAGCCAGCACATCGTGTTTCTTGATCCCAAAGGGCTGGTCCGGTTTGGTCCCAGCGAACGCAGGAAGGTACGGTTGCATACCGCCATTAAGAATGTCGAGCGCCGAGTCCGCGAGGAGAATCCGAATTTGCGCCTGCATGCCTATGTCCTTTCCGTCACGACCCCCGACCAGATTGGAGATGAGGAGAAGTCGCGACGGGAATGGGAAGAACGCGGGGTGTATTTTCTGCACGGGGAGCCTGAATGGGCACGGCGAGTGCTGGGGGATGTCCTGCGCGCGCCGCCTCTCGTCCAAGATATCGATCCCGCGTCGGGTACCGAGGTGCCGAGACTCTGAGCCTCCCGCCCTTTTGTCGCGTTCTCCTTGCGAGCGCAGTGAAATCGCGCCTGATGGGAGAGGGAGTTCTGGCGAGAGGACGGCGTGGCGGCTTGGTGGGACATTGGGCGGGAAGCGCCGCGTTTCGGAGCGCTCCCTGGCGCGGGCTGAGGGTTTTCCCTGTGCTATAATCCGCCGCCGGATTTGGCGGGCCAGCATCCGACCTCGGGCGCTGGCCTGTTTTTATATGGATGCCGCTTCACTGACGACACGATGGCAACGATCAACCAGTTGGTGCGCAAGTCGCGCAAGCGCCCCACGAGCAAGAGCAACGTGCCGGCGCTCGCCCGTTGCCCGCAAAAACGCGGGGTATGCACCCGCGTCTACACCACGACCCCCAAAAAGCCGAATTCCGCGCTGCGCAAGGTCGCGCGCGTCCGTCTGACCAACGGCTTCGAGGTCACCAGCTACATCGGTGGCGAGGGCCACAACCTCCAGGAGCACTCCGTGGTCCTGATCCGGGGCGGTCGAGTCAAGGATCTTCCGGGCGTGCGCTACCACACGGTGCGCGGAAGCCTGGACACCCAGGGGGTGGCGGACCGTCGGCAAGGTCGCTCCAAGTACGGGACCAAGCGGCCCAAGGCCGGCTGAGTCGGGAAGCCCTGAGGAGGATCCGCCATGCCACGCCGTAGAGACGTCCCGCAACGTCCGGTCGAGCCGGACCCCAAGTACGGGAAGAAGTTGCTGACCCGGTTCGTCAACGCTCTCATGCGCGACGGCAAGAAGTCGGTCGCCGAGCATATTCTGTACGACGCTCTGGACGAGATCGCGCGTCGGCGCGGCGGCGAGTCGGTCGCGATCCTCGAGCGCGCCTTGGAGAACGTTCGCCCGCCGGTGGAGGTCAAGTCCCGTCGAGTCGGCGGCGCGACCTATCAAGTGCCGGTCGAGGTGCGCCCGCAACGGCAGGAAGCGCTGGCGATCCGCTGGATCATCGAGTCCTCGCGCAAGCGTTCCGAGACTTCCATGATGCGGCGACTGGCTGGCGAGCTGATGGACGCGGCCGACCAGAGAGGCATCGCCATCAAGAGACGCGAGGACACCCTGAGCATGGCCGAGTCCAACCGCGCCTTCTCGCACTATCGCTGGTAAGACCATGGCGCGCGCGACTCCTCTGCAGCGGTACCGGAACATCGGGATCATGGCGCACATCGACGCCGGCAAGACCACCACTACCGAGCGCATCTTGTTCTACACCGGGATCTCGCACAAGATCGGCGAGGTGCACGACGGGGCCGCGGTGATGGACTGGATGGAGCAGGAGCAGGAGCGCGGCATCACCATCACGTCGGCCGCGACCACCTGCTTCTGGAGCGGGATGGCGGGCGACATGGACACGCACCGCGTCAACATCATCGACACGCCCGGGCACGTGGATTTCACGATCGAGGTCGAGCGCTCGTTGCGGGTTCTGGATGGCACTTGCGCGGTGTTCTGCGCGGTCGGCGGCGTCGAGCCGCAGTCCGAGACCGTCTGGCGGCAAGCCAATCGCTACGGCGTGCCGCGCTTGGCGTTCGTCAACAAGATGGATCGGGCGGGCGCGGACTTCGACCGCGTGGTCGACCAGATCCGCGACCGCCTGCGGGCCGTCCCGATTCCGGTGCAGCGACCGGTCGGGGCCGCGGAGAGTTTCGCCGGAGTGGTGGATCTGATCGAGCGCAAGGCGGTCTACTGGAGCGAGAGCGACATGGGCGCGACCTTCGAGATGAAGGAAATCCCGGAGGATATGGCCGCGGAGTGCGACGAGGCCCGGGAGCGCATGGTCGAGGCCGCCGCCGAAGGCGACGACGAGTTGATGGAGAAATACTTGGAGACGGGGGACCTGTCCGCTTCCGATATCCGCGCTGGCTTGCGCCTGCGCACGTTGCGCAACGAGATCGTTCCCGTGCTGTGCGGCTCGGCCTTCAAGAACAAGGGCGTCCAGGCGATGCTGGACGCGGTGGTGCACTATCTTCCGTCGCCGACGGAGGTCCCTCCGATCAAGGGGCATCTGGACGATGGCGAGGAAGACCGCCGGGAATCGGATGACGACGCGCCATTCTCCGCGTTGGCGTTCAAGGTGGCCACGGACCCGTTCGTCGGCACGCTCACGTTCTTCCGGGTGTATTCCGGCGTCCTGAATTCTGGCGACGCCCTGTACAACCCGCGCAAGCGCGGCAAGGAACGCATCGGGCGCATCCTGCAGATGCATTCTAACCATCGCGAGGAGATCAAGGAGGTGCGCG
Source organism: uncultured candidatus Poriferisulfidus sp. (assembly GCA_965116025.1). Lineage (GTDB taxonomy): Bacteria > Pseudomonadota > Gammaproteobacteria > Poriferisulfidales > Poriferisulfidaceae > Poriferisulfidus. The sequence continues at coordinate 58,633 of OZ220480.1, read as the reverse complement.
CGGGCGATATCGCGGCCGCCGTGGGCCTCAAGAACGTGATCACCGGCGACACGCTGTGCGCGACCGGCGCGCCGATCACGCTGGAGCGCATGGAGTTCCCAGAGCCGGTGATCTCCGTGGCCGTGGAGCCCAAGACCAAGGCCGATCAAGAGAAAATGGGCGTGGCGCTGCAGAAGCTGGCGCAGGAGGACCCGTCGTTCCGGGTCGCGACCGACGAGGAGTCCGGGCAGACCATCATCTCGGGGATGGGCGAGCTGCATCTCGACATCATCGTCGACCGGATGCGGCGGGAGTTCAACGTCGAGGCCAACGTCGGGGCCCCGCAAGTGAACTATCGAGAGACCATCCGCGAGACGGTCCAGCAGGAAGGCCGCTTCGTTCGCCAGACCGGCGGCCGCGGGCAGTACGGCCACGTCTGGCTGAAGATCGAGCCGCAGGAGCCCGGCGCGGGCTATTCGTTCGAGAGCAAGATCGTCGGCGGCGCGGTGCCCAAGGAGTATATCCCGGCGGTCGGCAAGGGAGTTCAGGAGCAGATGCAGAACGGCGTCGTCGCCGGCTATCCAGTGGTGGACATCCGGGTCACCCTGTACGACGGCTCTTACCATGAGGTCGATTCCTCCGAGACCGCGTTCAAGGTGGCGGGCTCGATGGCCTTCCGCGAGGGCGCCCAGAACGCCAGCCCGGTGCTGCTCGAGCCGATGATGAAGGTCGAGGTGGTGACGCCGGAAGACTACATGGGCGATGTGGTCGGCGACCTCAATCGCCGGCGCGGCATCGTCGGCGGCATGGAGGACTCGCCGAGCGGAAAGGTGATTCGCGCCGAGGTGCCGCTCAAGGAGATGTTCGGATACGCGACCGATTTGCGCGGCGCGACCCAGGGTCGCGCGACGTACACTATGGAATTCGCGAAATACGCGGAAGTCCCCGGCAGCCTCGCCGAGGACGTGATTTCGCGCGGCCAGGCCTGACCGGGAGAGAGAGATGGCGAAGGAGCGATTTGAGCGAGTGAAGCCGCATGTGAACGTGGGGACGATCGGTCACGTGGATCACGGGAAGACGACGCTGACGGCGGCGCTGACGAAGGTGATGTCGGAGGCGCACGGGGGGGAGACGCGGGGGTACGATCAGATAGACAACGCGCCGGAGGAGCGGGAGCGTGGGATCACGATCGCGACGGCGCATGTGGAGTACGAGTCGGGGTCTCGGCACTACGCGCATGTGGACTGTCCGGGGCATGCGGACTATGTGAAGAACATGATCACGGGGGCGGCGCAGATGGACGGGGCGATCCTGGTGGTGAGCGCGGCGGACGGTCCGATGCCGCAGACGCGGGAGCACATCCTGCTGGCGCGTCAGGTGGGCGTTCCGCACATGGTGGTGTACTTGAACAAGGCGGATCAGGTGGACGACGCGGAGTTGCTGGAGCTGGTGGAGATGGAGGTTCGGGAGGTTTTGAGCAAGTACGAGTTTCCGGGGGACGAGGTTCCGATCGTGGTGGGCTCGGCGCTGAAGGCTCTGGAGGGGGATGAGGGTCCGCACGGGGTGGGCTCGATCGCTCGGCTGGTGGAGGCGTTGGACGCGAGCGTTCCGGAGCCGGAGTGGGCGGTGGACGGAGACTTTCTGATGCCGGTGGAGGACGTGTTCACGATATCGGGTCGGGGGACGGTGGTGACGGGGCGCGTGGAGCGCGGGGTGGTTCGGGTGAACGACGAGGTGGAGATCGTGGGCTTGCGGGAGACGGGTCGGACGACGTGCACGGGGGTGGAGATGTTTCGGAAGCTGCTGGACGAGGGTCGGGCGGGGGACAACATCGGGGCGCTGTTGCGGGGCGTGAAGCGCGAGGAGGTTGAGCGGGGTCAGGTGCTGTGCGCGCCGGGGTCGATCACGCCGCACACGGAGTTTTCAGCGGAGGTGTACGTTCTGTCGAAGGAGGAGGGGGGTCGTCACACGCCGTTTTTCGGGGGGTATCGTCCGCAGTTTTACTTTCGGACGACGGACGTGACGGGGGCGGTGTCGCTGCCGTCGGGGACGGAGATGGTGATGCCGGGGGACAACGTTTCGCTGGAGGTGTCGCTGGGGGCTCCGATCGCGATGGAGGAGGGCTTGCGCTTCGCCATCCGGGAGGGCGGCCGCACGGTCGGCGCCGGCGTCGTCACCAAAATCTCCAAGTAAGCCTTTCGGACGATAGAGCCTCGCGATCATGGCCGCTCCTAAGAAAAAAGCCCGTTCGGCGAAACCGGAGACCGAGGTCTCCGTGGCGGCCGCGGCCGTCCCGAAGAAGGGCAAGGGCCGCTACAGCAGCTTGCGACTTCGCCTCAAAGCTTTCGACCATCGCCTGGTGGACCAATCGGCGCGCGAGATCGTCGAGACGGCGCGGCGCACCGGCGCCCAGGTGCATGGCCCGATCCCGTTGCCGACTCGCCGGGAGCGGTTCACCGTGCTGATCTCTCCGCACGTCGACAAGGACGCGCGGGACCAATACGAGATTCGCACGCACAAGCGCATGATCGACATCATCAATCCGTCCGAGAAGACGGTGGACGCGCTGATGAAACTGGATCTGCCCGCGGGCATCAACGTCCAGCTCAAGTGAGAGAAGCGTCATGAGCCTCGGCGTCATCGGGATCAAGCTTGGAATGACGCGGATCTTCCGCGACAGCGGCGAATCCGTGCCAGTGACGCTGGTGGCGGTCGATTCCAACCGGGTGGTTCGCGTCAAGACCAGAGAATCGGACGGCTATTCCGCGGTGCAGACGAGCTACGGAACCCGCCGCGCGAGCCGAATGAGCCGGCCGCTGGCCGGACAGCTCAGAAGCGCCGGGCTGGAGACCGCGCGGGGCCTCAAGGAGTTCCGCGTCGACGCGGACGAGGATATCCCGGAGGTGGGCGCGGAAGTCGGCGCGGGTCTGTTCGAGGTCGGGCAGAAAGTCAACGTCAGCGGCGTCTCGATCGGAAAGGGCTTCGCCGGCACGATCAAGCGCCACAATTTCCGAGGCCAGGACCGGTCGCACGGAAACTCGCTCTCGCATCGGGTGATGGGCGCGACCGGGCAGTGCCAGTTCCCGGGACGCGTGTTCAAAGGCAAGAAGATGCCTGGACGCATGGGTGGCAAGAACGTGACCCAGCGCAACCTGGAGGTGGTCCAGGTCAGCGGCGAGGAGCGTCTGCTGTGGATTCGAGGCGCCGTTCCGGGCGCCGCCGGCGGGCGGGTCGTCGTCCGCCCGGCGCGATGAGGACCCACGCGATGGAGATGATGACCCGCGACGCCATGACGGCCGTGACCCTAGCGGACGAGTGCTTTGCCGTGGAGTTTCACGAGGCGCTGGTTCATCAGGCGGTGGTGACCTACGCGCGGCGTGGCCGCGCGGGCACCGTGGCGCGGAAGAATCGCGCCGCGGTGCGAGGCGGCGGCGCCAAGCCTTGGCGGCAGAAAGGCACTGGGCGGGCTCGGGCCGGGAGCGTTCGCTCCCCGATCTGGCGCGGCGGCGGAATCGCGCATCCGCCGAACGACCGTTCGTACGACGCCAAGATGAACAAGAAGATGTACCGGCGCGCGATGCGCTCGATCTTCTCCGAGCTGCTCCGCCAAGAGCGTTTGCATGTCGTGGAGTCGTTCGATCTGCCGGAGCCGAAAACCCGGTTGGCGCGCGAGAAGCTCGAGAAGCTCGGACTGACCGGCGCGCTGGTCCTGGTCGAGCGCATGGAGCCGAACGTGTTTCTCGCGATGCGCAATCTGCCGAATCAGGACGCTTGCGAGGTCGGCGCGGTGGATCCGGTGTCGCTGTTGCGCTATGAGCGCGTCGTGGTCACCCGCTCGGCGCTGGCGCCGCTGGAGCGGCGCTTGGGAGGGACGGCGTCATGAGCGTGTGGGGGAAGTTCAAGGATTTCTTCCGGCGCGAGCGGAAGAAGCCGCTGGCCCCGGCGATCAAGAAGCCGAAGGCGGTCGAGCTCGAGCCCAAGAAGGATGTTCGCTTGGAGAAGCCGGTTCCGGTCGTCGTCAAGAAATTCGATGAGGAGCGCTTGGCGCAAGTGATCCGGGGCGCGCGAATGTCCGAGAAATCGGTGGATCTTGCGGAGCGCGGGCAATACGTCTTCGAGGTGCTGAGGAGCGCGAACCGGATCGAGGTCAAGCGCGCGGTCGAGAGCCTGTTCCAAGTGGAGGTCGAGGCGGTGCGAATGGCGAACGTTCGCGGCAAGCGCAAGCGCCAGGGTCGCCGCGATCACTGGAGCAAGGCCTATGTGCGGCTGGCGCCCGGACAGAGCATCGAGAGCACGGAGATCGGGGCATGACCATCGTCAAGTCTCGCCCAACCTCTCCCGGCCGCCGGTTTCGCGCTAGCGTTCGCACTCCCGACTTGCATCGCGGGGAGCCGCATCGCGCTTTGGTGCGAGGCCAGGCGAAAACCGGGGGACGAAACAATCAAGGCCGCATCACGACCCGGCACATCGGAGGCGGGCACAAGCGACGCTATCGGGTCATCGACTTCCGCCGAGACAAGGACGACGTTCCGGCCCGGGTGGAACGAATCGAGTACGATCCGAATCGCAGCGCGCGCATCGCCTTGTTGCTGTACGCGGACGGGGAGCGGCGCTACATCGTCGCCGCCGAGGGGCTGAAGGCGGGGATGGAGGTGATCTCTGGCGACAAGGCGCCGATCTCCCCGGGCAACTGCCTGCCGTTGCGGAACATGCCGGTGGGCATCGTGGCGCACTGCGTGGAGCTTCGGCCTGGCGGCGGCGCGCGCTTGGCGCGCAGCGCGGGCGCGTACGCGCAACTGTTGGCCCGGGAGGGCGCCTACGCCACGTTGCGGCTACGCTCCGGCGAGGTGCGCAGGGTGCTGGGCGAATGCCGCGCGGTGATCGGCGAGGTGGGCAACTCCGAGCACTCCTTGGCGAAGCTGGGCAAGGCGGGCGCGAAGCGCTGGCGCGGGGTGCGCCCGACGGTGCGCGGCGTGGCCATGAATCCGGTCGATCATCCGCACGGCGGGGGCGAGGGCAAGACCTCTGGAGGACGCCATCCGGTCACCCCTTGGGGGGTGCCGACCAAGGGGCACAAGACCCGCCACAACAAGCGGACCGGCTACCTGATCGTCCGCCGCAGACGCAAGAAGCAAAGGTGACGCCATGCCACGCTCATTGAAGAAAGGCCCGTTCGTCGACCATCACCTGATGGCGAAGGTCCGGGAAGCCGTCAAGAACAATGACCGCCGCCAGATCAAGACCTGGTCGCGGCGTTCCATGATCGTGCCGGAAATGGTCGGGTTGACGCTGGCCGTGCACGATGGACGCCGGCACATCCCGGTGCTGATCAACGAGAACATGGTGGGGCACAAGCTCGGCGAATTCGCCCTGACGCGCTCTTTCCGGCAACATGCGGGCGATCGCAAGGCGAAGTCGTGATGGACGAGGAAGCCCGGTGCGTCGCTCGCCACCTGCGGATCAGTCCGCGCAAGTGTCGGCTGGTGGCCGACCAGGTGCGTGGCCTGCCAGTTGGGGACGCGTTGCAGGTGTTGCGCTTCTCTCCGCACAAGGCGGCGCGGCTGTTGCGCAAGACCGTGGAATCGGCGTTGGCCAACGCGGAGCATAATCATGGCGGGGACATGGATCTGTTGCGGGTGCGCAAGGTCTTGGTCGACGAGGGCCCGACGCTTAAGCGTTTCCGTCCACGGGCGCGGGGCCGGGCGGGCAAGATCCTCAAGCGCTCCAGCCACATCACGGTCGTGTTGAGCGAGGCGAAGGAGTAAAGAGCGATGGGACAGAAAGTCAATCCGATCGGGTTTCGCCTCGGCGTCATCACGGACTGGAACTCGAACTGGTACGCGGAGCGGGACGAGTACCGCGATCAGCTCAATAACGATCTTTTGGTGCGTGACTTCCTGCGCCGGAGACTGGCGCAGGCCTCAGTCAGCCGCATCCGGATCGAGCGGCGCAACGACACCGCGGAAATCACGATTCACACCGCCCGTCCAGGCATCGTGATCGGCAAGAAGGGCAACGATATCGAGCTTCTGCGCCGCGAGGTGGCGCGCATGATGGGGCTGGCCTTGGGCGCGCTCAAGGTCAACATCGACGAGATCCACAATCCGGAAGTGGACGCTCATCTGGTGGCCGAGAGCGTCGCCCAGCAACTGGAGGGCCGCATCATGTACCGCCGCGCCATGAAGCGGGCGGTGCAGAACGCCATGCGTCTGGGCGTTCAGGGGATCAAGCTGAACGTGGCCGGGCGTCTCAATGGCGCGGAGATCGCGCGGAGCGAATGGTGCCGGGAGGGACGGGTCCCGCTGCACACCCTGCGCGCGGATATCGACTACGGCTTCGCCGAGGCGCGCACCACCTACGGCGTCATCGGCGTCAAGGCTTGGATATTCAACGGCGAGGTCGGCGGTCTGGACGGATCGCTCGGCAAATAGCGGAGGTCGACGGAGAACGCCGCCATGATGCAACCCAAGCGCACCCGCTACCGCAAGCAGCAGAAAGGCCGTAATCGGGGCCTGTCGCAGCGTGGGCACAAGGTCAGCTTTGGCGAGTATGGCCTGAAGGCGATCACCGGCGGGCGCCTGACGGCGCGCCAGATCGAGGCCGCGCGGCGCGCCATGACGCGTCACATTCGGCGTGGCGGAAAGATTTGGATCCGCGTGTTTCCGGACGTGCCGGTTACCAAGAAACCGCTGGAATCGCGTCAGGGCAAGGGCAAGGGCAACGTCGAGTATTGGGTGGCGAAGATCCAGCCTGGGCGTATGCTCTACGAGATCGAGGGCGTCCAGGAGGACCTCGCGCGCGAGGCGTTTCGCCGCGCCGACGCCAAGTTGCCGGTCCAGACCACGTTCGCGCGCCGGACGCTCGCCTGATGGATATGCCGACCTTGCGCGCGAAGGACGACGCGAGTCTGCGCGCGGAGCTGACGCGCCTTCGTCGCTCCGAATTCGAGATGCGGATGCAGTTGCGCTCCGGGCAACTGGCGCGGAATCACGCCATCCGGGAAACGCGCCGCGATATCGCCCGAGTCAAGACATTGCTGACGGAACGTCGGCGGGGAGCTGGAAAATGAGCGAGAGAATTCGTTCCGAGGTCGGCCAGGTGGTCGGCGACCGGATGGACAAGACCGCGTCGGTCCGGGTGACGCGCCAGTTGCGCCATCCCTTATACGGTAAGTACATTCGCCGGTCGACCAGATTGCTGGTGCACGACGAGGACAACCAGGCGCGCGTGGGCGATCGCGTGCGGATTCGCGAATGCCGCCCGCGTTCCAAGCGCAAGGCGTGGGAGCTCGTCGAGGTCCTCGACGCGGCGGAGGGGCGCTCGTGATCCAGGTCGAGACCATGCTGGACGCGGCCGACAACAGCGGCGCGCGCAAGGTGCAGTGCATCAAGGTGCTGGGCGGTTCGCGCCGGCGCTACGCGCGCATCGGCGACGTGATCAAGGTCAGCGTCAAGGACGCGATCCCGCGCGGCAAGGTGCGCAAGGGAGACGTGCTCAACGCGGTGGTCGTGCGCGCGGCGCGCGGCGTCCGGCGCCCCGACGGCTCGTTGATCCGCTTCGACCGCAACGCCGCCGTGTTGCTCAATAACCAGATGCAGCCGATCGGCACGCGCGTGTTCGGACCGGTGACCCGGGAGCTGCGCTCGGAGAAATTCATGAAGATCATCTCTCTGGCGCCGGAGGTCCTGTGAGGCGGTCATGAACAGAATTCGAAAAGGCGACACGGTCGTGGTCATGGCTGGCAAAGATCGAGGTCAGCAGGGCACCGTGTCGCGCGTGCTACCCGACGGCCGGGCGCTCGTGGAGGGCCTGAACATGGTGAAGAAGCATGTCAAGCCGGACCCGCGGGCGGGGCGAAAAGGCGGAATCCTGGAGAGCGAGGCGCCGCTGGATCTCTCCAATCTGCAGATCTACAACCCGACCACCGACCGTCCGGACCGAATCGGTTTCCGCACCTTGGAGGATGGCCGCAAAGTGCGCTTCTTCAAGTCCAACAACGAAGTCATCGACATCTGAGGCGATCATGGCTCGTTTGAAGCGACAGTATCTAGAGGAGATCCTTCCCCGCTTGCGGGAAGAGTTGAGCGTGAGTAGTCCGATGGCCGTGCCCCGGCTCGAGAAGATCACTCTGAACATGGGGCTGGGGGCGAGCGGGCGCGACAAGAAAATTATTGAGAACGCGCTGGACGATCTGCGGCGCGTTACCAGCCAGAAGCCGGTGGTGACCCGGGCGCGCAAATCGGTGGCCGGATTCTCGATCCGGGAAGGCTGGCCGGTCGGTTGCCGGGTGACCTTGCGCCGGGTTCTGATGTACGAGTTTCTGGACCGGCTGATCAATATCGTGATTCCCCGGATGCGCGATTTCCGCGGACTGCCACGGCGCTCTTTCGACGGGCGTGGCAATTACAGCCTCGGCGTTCCCGAGCAGATCGTCTTCCCCGAGATCGACTACGACAACATCGATCAGATGCGGGGACTGGACGTGACCATCACCACCAACGCTCGCGACGATGCCCAGGCCGAGGCGCTTCTGCGCGCGTTCAAGTTTCCCCTACGGAGTTGAGGAATGGCCAAAGTCAGCATGATTCAAAGAGACCTGCGGCGCCAGCGCGCGGTGAGTCGCTACGCCAAGCGCCGCGCCGAGCTGCGCGCTATCGTCAAGGATCCGAAAAGCACGCTGGAGCAGCGCGTGGCGGCCCAGGAGTCGCTCCAGAAGATGCCGCGCGACTCGTCGCCGATGCGCCTGCGCAATCGTTGCGGCATCACCGGCCGCCCGCGCGGGTATTACCGGCGTTTCGGGCTCGGCCGCAACAAGCTGCGCGAGGCGGCCATGCGCGGGGATATCCCCGGACTGACCAAGTCCAGCTGGTGAGGAGAGAATCATGAGCATGCAAGATCCGGTCGCCGATATGCTGACGCGCGTCCGCAACGCCCAGCAGGCGCGGCACGATACCGTGGAAATGGAATACTCGAGGCATCGCGAGGCGATCGTCAAGGTGCTGCGCGACGAGGGTTATCTGATTGGCTACAAGGTCGAGAAGGCTCAGCCCTGCGACCGCCTTCGGATCCGCCTGAAGTACCACGAGGGCCAACCGGTGATCGCCCGTTTGCGTCGGGTGAGCCGACCTGGGTTGCGCGTCTACCGCGGCGCGCGCGAGCTGCCTTGGGTCCGGGGCGGTCTGGGCGTCGCGATCGTGTCGACCTCGCGCGGCGTCATGGCCGACCATGAGGCCCGCAAGGGCGGGCATGGCGGCGAGATTCTCTGCGTCGTGGAGTGACCGATGTCGAGAATCGCGAGTCGCCCCATCCCGTTGCCGGACCAGGTCGAGTTCTCTCTGGACGGGCGGCGGGCGAGAATCAAGGGTCCGAAGGGAGAGCTGACGTTGCGTGTGCCTGAGCCAGTCCGCGTTCGCGAGGAGAATCGCGTGGTGCGCGTCGAGGCTCCGCCGCAGGCCTCCGCGCTGGCGGGCACCATGAATTCCCTGCTCTGGAACCATGTCAAGGGAGTTCAGGAAGAATACTCGAAGAAGCTGGAATTGGTCGGGGTGGGCTATCGGGCGCGGATGCAAGGCGAGACCTTGAATCTGAGTCTTGGATTCTCGCATCCGATCGTTTATGTCGCGCCTGACGGGGTGACCCTGCGAGCGCCCAGTCAGACCGAGGTGGTGGTGTCCGGGATCGACAAGCAGAAAGTGGGACAGGCGGCCGCGGAGATCCGCGCGTACCGCCCTCCGGAGCCCTACAAGGGCAAGGGCGTGCGGTACAGCGACGAGCAGGTCTTGCGCAAGGAGGCGAAGAAGAAATGAGCCGGATCGACAGGACCGCGCGCCGTCGGGTCCGCCGGGTTCGCTCCCGGCTGGAGGAGTCCGAGCGGTATCGGCTGACCGTGCACCGAACGTTGCGGCACATGTACGCCCAAGTGATCAGCCCGGATGGAAAGCGGGTGGTCGCTCAGGCGTCTACTCTGGGTCCAGGCGTGCGCGAGGAGCTCAAGGCCACGGGAGACCGCGCGGCGGCCGCGCGGGTCGGGCGCGTGGTGGCGGAACGCGCGCTCGAGGCGAAGGTCAAAGACATCTGGTTCGATCGTGGGCGATTCCGATACCATGGTCGCGTGCGGGCGCTGGCGGAAGCCGCGCGCGAGGCCGGACTGAATTTTTAAGGAGACGAGAATGGCGACGAATCTGGAAACCCTGCAGGGCAGCGAGGATCTGGTCGAGAAGATGATCACGGTCAATCGCGTGGCCAAGGTCGTGAAGGGAGGCCGGCAGTTCGGCTTCACCGCGCTGACCGTGGTCGGCGACCGCGCCGGTCGCGTCGGGGTCGGCTATGGAAAGGCGCGCGAGGTGCCGCTGGCCATCCAGAAGAGCATGGAGAAGGCGCGGCACTCCATGGTCGCGGTGCCGTTGCGCGACGGAACCCTGCACTATCCGGTCGTCGGCCGGCACGGCGCGGCGCGAGTGTACATGCAGCCCGCTTCCGAAGGAACGGGAATCATCGCCGGCGGACCCATGCGCGCCGTGTTCGAGGTGCTGGGCGTGCGCGACGTGCTCGCCAAATGCATCGGCTCGCGCAATCCCATCAACACCGTCCACGCCACGCTCCAGGGATTGCGGTCCATCCAGTCGCCGGAGCGAGTGGCCGAGAAGCTGGGCAAGCCGGCAACCGAGATGAAGGAGCGAATGCGATGGCGAAAAGCGTGAGAGTCACCTTGGTGCGGAGCCTGATCGGCCGTTTGCCTCGGCACCGGGCCTGCGCGCGCGGGCTGGGCCTGCGCCGTCTGCGTCAGACCGTCGAGGTCGAGGACACGCCGCAGAACCGCGGCATGATCCGCAAGGTCGAGTACCTGCTGAAGGTGGAGGAGAACTGATGCGCCTCAACGAACTGAGCCGCCCGTCCGGTAGCCGTCGTCCGCGTAAGCGAGTGGGACGAGGGATCGGCAGCGGGCGCGGCAAGACCGCGGGACGCGGCCACAAGGGTCAGAAATCGCGTTCTGGAGGCTATCACAAGGTGGGTTTCGAGGGCGGGCAGATGCCTCTGCAGCGGCGTCTGCCGAAATCCGGCTTCCGCACGCGCCGGGAACCGAGCGCCGAGGTTGGCACCGACCGTCTGGCGCGGCTGGAGGAGCCGGTCGTCACCTTGGAATCCCTGCGTGGCGCCGGGCTGATCCCGAAGCGCGCGGCGCGCGCGAAAATCATGCTGCGCGGCGTTCTGGGCCGGCCTTATGTCGTGGAGGGAGTCGCCGTGACGAGCGGCGCGCGGAAGGCCATCAAGACCGCCGGCGGGGAGATCCGGGAGTAGGGCCATGCCGCCGCCCAAAGCCTCGCCTTTCGCCGAGCTTCGCCAGCGCTTGCTGTTCGTGGTCGGGGCCTTGGTCGTGTACCGCGTCGGGACCTACATCCCGGTGCCGGGCGTGGATCCCAACGCCTTGGCTCGCTTCTTCGAGCAGCAGAGCGGGACCATCATCGATCTGTTCAACATGTTCTCGGGAGGAGCGCTGGAGCGGCTCAGCATCCTCGCGCTCGGCATCATGCCCTACATCTCGGCGGCGATCATCATGCAGCTGATGACCGCGGTGCTTCCCAGCCTCAAGGAACTGCGCAAGGAAGGGGAGCAGGGGCGGCGCCAGATCACCCAGTACACGCGCTACGGCACTTTGGCGCTGGCCACCTTCCAGGCCGGTGGCGTGTCGGTGGCGCTGCAAAGTCAGGGCATCGCGCTGTACGCCGGGTACGGCTTCGTGATCACCGCCGTCATCACCCTGGTCACGGGAACCATGTTCTTGATGTGGCTGGGCGAGCAGATCACGGAGCGCGGCATCGGCAATGGCATTTCCCTGATCATCTTCACCAGCATCGTCGCGGGCCTGCCGACCGCGGTCGGCGGCACGCTGGAGCTGGCCAGCACCGGCGAGCTGTCGGCCGCGCTGGTGGTGTTCCTGTTCGCTCTCGTGCTCGCCATCACGGCGTTCGTGGTTTTCGTCGAGCGCGGGCAGCGCCGCATCACGGTCAACTACGCCCGGCAGCAGCAGGGACGGCACGTGGCCATGCAGTCCACCCACCTCCCGTTCAAGCTCAACATGGCGGGCGTCATCCCCCCGATCTTCGCGTCCAGCATCATTTTGTTTCCGGCCACCTTCGGGCAGTGGGCCGGCTCGACCGAGGGCATGGGGTGGCTCCGCGACATCTCGTCCACTCTGGCTCCGGGGCAGCCGCTGTACGTCTTGTTCTACGCGCTCGCCATCGCGTTCTTCTGCTTTTTCTACACCGCGCTGGTGTACGACTCCAAGGACACCGCGGACAATCTGAAGCGCTCGGGCGCGTTCATTCCGGGCATTCGTCCGGGCGAGCGCACGGCCCGCTACATCGACACCGTGATGACCCGTCTGACCGCGGTCGGCGCGCTGTACATCGTGTTCGTTTGCTTGCTGCCAGAATTTCTTATCTTAGGGCTGAGCGTGCCGTTTTATTTCGGGGGCACCTCGCTCCTGATCATCGTGGTGGTGGTGATGGATTTCATCGCTCAGCTGCAGACCCACCTGATGTCCCATCAATACGAAGGATTGCTGAAGAAGGCCGAAGCGAAGGGCATGCGCTCTCGCGGCCTTTTGCGATGAGGAGGTTCCCATGAAAGTACAGGCTTCGGTCAAGCGAATCTGCCGCCACTGCAAGATCGTGCGGCGCAACGGAGTCCTGCGCGTGATCTGCAAAATTCCGCGCCACAAGCAGCGGCAGGGCTAATTAAGGTAAGATAATCCGTTTACGCGAGGAATACAAGAAACCATGGCACGAATCGCTGGCGTCAATCTGCCTGATCACAAGCACACGGTGATCGCGTTGCAGTCCGTCTACGGAATCGGCGGCTCTCGCGCCCGGGAGATTTGCGCGGCTTGCTCGGTGAATCCGGCGGCGAAGCTTGGCGCTCTCAGCGAGGCCGAGCTCGGCGCGTTGCGCGAGGCGGTCGGCAAGCGCGCCATTGAGGGCGACCTGCGCCGCGAGACCGCTATGAACATCAAGCGCTTGATGGACTTGGGCTGCTACCGGGGGGTGCGTCATCGGCGTGGTTTGCCGCTGCGTGGCCAGCGTACCAGAACCAATGCGCGCACCCGAAAAGGACCGCGCCGTCCCATCCGGAAGTAACCTATGGCCGCTCCCAAGTCCAGGCCCAAGGCCGCGTCTCGTTCCCGTAAGAAGGTCCGCCGGACCCTGACCGACGGAATCGCGCATATTCGCGCCTCCTTCAACAACACGATCGTGACCATCACCGATTTGCAGGGCAACACGCTGTGTTGGGCGACTTCTGGGGGGGCTGGCTTCAAGGGTTCCCGCAAGAGCACGCCATTCGCCGCCCAGGTGGCGGCCAGTCGGGCGGGCAAGGAAGCTCTGGAGTTCGGGATCCGGAATCTGGAAGTTCGAGTGCGCGGGCCGGGACCCGGCCGCGAGTCGGCGATGCGGGGGCTGAACGCCAACGGCTTCCGGATCACTAATATCCGGGATATCACCCCGATTCCGCACAACGGTTGCCGCCCGCCGAAGCGGCGCCGCGTCTGAGGGCGGTCCCGTGGCGCGCTATCTCGGACCCCGATGCAAGCTCATGCGGCGCGAGGGCTCGAATCTGGAGCTCAAGTCGCCAGCGCGCGAGTTGGCTAAGAAATGCAAGATCGACGTTCCGCCGGGCAGCAAAGGAGGGCGTGGCGGCCGGCGACCGCGGGTCTCCGACTACGGGTTGCAATTGCGCGAGAAGCAGAAGTTGCGCCGCCTTTATGGCGTGCTCGAGCGGCAGTTTCGAAATTACTACCAGAAAGCCTCGCGGGGCAAGGGATCGACGGGCGAGAACCTGTTGCGCCTGCTGGAGTGCAGGCTCGACAACGTGGTGTATCGGATGGGGTTTGGCGCGACTCGCGCGGAATGCCGCCAGATCGTCTCGCACAAGGGGATCGAGGTGAACGGCAAGGTGGTCAACGTCCCGTCTTACTCCGTGGCTTCCGGCGACGTGGTCGCGGTGCGTGAGAATACGCGCGGGCAGGTTCGGATCCGTGACGCCATCGCTATCGTCAAGCAGCAGGGACTCCCGGACTGGGTGGAGGTCGATTTCGACCAGTTCCGGGGAACCTTCAAGCAGCCCCCTGGGCGCGATGAGGTGTATCGGGAGATCAACGAGTCTCTGGTCGTTGAGTTTTATTCGAAATAATCCGGAAGAGGACGGGAAGAATGCTGAGCAGTGAGTTGATGGTGCCGCGCGTGGTGGAAGCCAAGTACACGGCCGGACGCGAGGCGCGCGTGGTGCTGGAGCCGATGGAGCGCGGATTCGGGCATACGCTGGGGAACGCGTTGCGCCGGGTCCTATTGTCCTCCATCCCAGGCTCGGCCATCACCGAGGTTGAGATCGAGGGCGTCAATCATGAATACGACACGATTGACGGAGTGCAGGAAGACGTGGTAGACATCTTGCTGAATCTCAAGGGCGTCGCCATCCGCATGCATGAGCGAGTCAAGACCGAGTTGCGCCTGCGCGAGAGTGGCGCGGAGGGTGATGGCGGCGAACGGATCGTGCGCGCTGGCGATATCGAGTTGGGTCATGATGTCGAGATCGCCAATCCAGAGCACGTGATCGCGCGCTTGGCCAAGAACGGCTCGCTGGACATGACGATGAAGGTCGAGCGGGGTCGCGGCTACGTCCCGGTGCCGGTCCGGCGGCGCGACGATCAGGAGCACGCCATTGGATCCCTGTTGCTGGACGCTAGCTTCAGCCCGATCCGTCGGGTGGCCTACCACGTGGAGAATACCCGCGTGGAACGGCGCACGGACTTGGACCGGCTGGTGCTGACCCTGGAGACCAACGGCACGGTGGAGCCGGAAGAGATCATCCGCATGGCCGCGGTGATTCTGAGCGAGCAACTGTCGGTGCTGGTCGGGTTGGAAGGCGAGGTCGCGCGCCCGGTGCAGACGCGCGTGACCGAGGTCAATCCGGTCTTCAAGTTGCCGATCGACGAGTTGGAACTGGGCGTGCGCTCGATCAACAACCTCAAGCAGGAAAGCATATTCTTCGTGGGCGATCTGGTGCAGAAGAGCGAGGACGAGCTGATGAAGCAGACCCCGAACATCGGGATCAAGACCGTCTCGGAAATCATACAGGCTCTGGCGAAGCGCGAGCTGACGCTGGGCATGACGATAGAGAATTGGCCGCCCGCGGATTTGGTGCGCGGACGCACGCCGCTATTCTGAGGGCCTCGCCATGCGTCACCGGAAGGCGGGCCGCCGCCTGAACCGCGATTCGGCGCATCGCCGGGCGATGTTCCGCAATATGGCCGTGTCGCTGTTGCGGCACGAGGGGATCCGCACGACCTTGCCAAAGGCCAAGGAGCTGCGCCGGATCGTCGAGCCCCTGATCACGTTGGCTGGAGAGGATACGTTGGCTCGCCGCCGACGTGCGTTCGACAAGTTGCGTGATCGGGAGGTGGTCTCGAAACTGTTCGCGACGCTGGGCCCTAAGTATCGGGATCGTCCCGGCGGCTACTTGCGAGTCCTCAAGAATGGCTATCGCCCGGGAGACAACGCTCCGATGGCGTACGTCGAGCTGGTGGAGCGGGAAAGAGCCCTGAGCGATTCGCCGACATCTATTCCCGCCGCGGCCGAGACGCCCAAGCTTCAGCTCCCGTAACGGAACCCTCACCGGCGAAGCGCTGGTTCGGAAGAGCGACCAAAAGCCGCTCGCCGACTCTCATTTCAGCGTCGCGGCGAGGAATTTCCCGGTATGAGACCGTTTGTTGCGGGCGACCTGCTCTGGCGTGCCCTCGGCGACGATCTCTCCCCCCGCTTGGCCTCCCTCTGGTCCCAGATCGATGATCCAGTCCGCGGTCTTTATTACGTCCAGGTTGTGCTCGATCACGATCACGGTGTTCCCCAAATCTCGCAACTGATGCAGGACCCGTAGCAACAGCTTGATGTCGTGGAAGTGCAGCCCGGTGGTCGGCTCGTCCAAGATGTATAGGGTTTTTCCGGTTCCTCGCTTGGACAGCTCGCGCGACAGTTTGATACGTTGGGCCTCTCCCCCCGATAGAGTCGTGGCGCTTTGTCCCAATCGCAGATAGGACAGCCCGACTTGAGCCAACGTGTCAAGCTTTCGACTCACCACGGGAACGTTCTGGAAGAATTCGATGGCCGTCTCGACCGTCATGTCGAGAACCTCAGCGATGTTCTTTCCCTTGTAGCGGATGTCCAGGGTTTCCCTGTTGTAGCGCAGCCCTCCGCAGATGTCGCAGGGGACGTAGACGTCGGGAAGAAAATGCATTTCGACTTTGATGACGCCGTCGCCTTGGCATGCCTCGCACCGGCCGCCGCGCACGTTGAAACTGAACCGTCCGGGGGCGTAGCCCCGAGCGCGCGCCTCCTCGGTCGACGCGAACAGATCCCGCACCGGGCCGAACAGGCCGGTATAGGTGGCCGCGTTCGAGCGCGGCGTCCGCCCGATGGGGCTCTGGTCGATACGGATGACCTTGTCTATCAGGGCCATTCCCTCCAATCTCTCGCACGGACCGGGAATCTGGTCTTTCGGGCGAACCGCCTGGCCGTACAGCGTGTCATTCACCAGCGTGGACTTGCCGGACCCGGACACGCCGGTGACGCAGGTGAGCAGCCCGATGGGAATGGATACGTCGAGGTCGCGCAGATTGTTGCCTGACGCTTTGCGAATGACTAGTCGGCGGTCCTTTTTGGCGCGCGTCCGTCGCGCGGGAATCTCGATCTTTTGCTGGCCGGAAAGATACTGGCCGGTCAGCGAGTCTACGTTCTGGGCGACTTGCTCTGGCGAGCCCTCGGCGACGATTCGCCCTCCGTGGACTCCCGCGCCCGGTCCCAGGTCGATCAGATGATCGGCGTTGCGCATGGCGCTCTCGTCGTGTTCCACGACGATCACGGTGTTTCCGATGTCGCGCAGGCGGGTGAGCGTCTTGAGCAATCTGCCGTTGTCTCGTTGATGCAGTCCGATGGATGGCTCGTCCAGGATGTAGGTGACGCCGACCAGCCCGGCCCCGACCTGGCTGGCCAGGCGGATACGTTGCGCCTCTCCTCCAGAAAGGGTTTCCGCCCGACGCTCGAGGCTGAGGTACTCCAGGCCGACATCAATCAGGAAGCGAAGGCGCTGGCTGATCTCGGAGACGATTTTCGAGGCGATTTGGGCTCGGTACCCCTGCAGATCCATTTTCTCGAAGAACTCGAACGCCTCGGCGATGGGCAAGCGCAGAAGCCGAGGCAAGGAGGTGTCGTTGATGAAGACGTTGCGCGCGGCCTCGCACAGCCGCTCTCCCTCGCAGGCAGGACAGGCGTGCTGACTACGGTAGTTCGACAGCTCATCGCGCACGGCGGCGGAGCTCGTGGCGTGGAACCGCCGCTCCATGTTCGGAATCACGCCCTCGAACGGATGCGTGGAACGTGCCCGCCGGCCACGGACATCAGTGTACTCGAAGGGAAGGGATTCGCCCTTGGACCCGTACAGAATGATCTCGCGCGCCGAGCGTGGCAAGTTCTGGAATTGCTGATCAACGGAAAAATTGTAGTGGCGCGCCAGGGTCTGGATCATCCGAAAGTACGCGGTGTTCCGCGCGTCCCAGCCCCGGATCGCCCCATGGCGCAAAGATCGGTCGGCATGAATGATCTTGGTCTTGTCGAAGAACATCTGCACCCCCAAGCCATCGCACTCGTCGCATGCGCCGACCGGACTGTTGAAGGAGAAAAGACGAGGCTCCAGCTCGTTCAGGCTATAGCCGCACTCTGGACATGCGTACTGGCTGGAGAAGGTCTCGTCGATGGTGTCGCCATCCATGTTGACCACGCGCGCGGTTCCCTGCGTCAGTCGTAGCGCGGTCTCGAAAGATTCGGCGATTCGGGCCCGAATGCCGTCACGTATCTTGAGGCGGTCGACGACGACCTCGATCGTGTGCTTTTGGCGAAGCTTCAGATGGATCGACTCGTCCAGCTCGCGCACCACGCCGTCGATGCGCGCGCGTAGAAAGCCCTGTGCCCGCAACGCCCGCAACGTCTCATGGTGCTCCCCTTTCCGGTCGCGCGCGACCGGCGCGAGAATCATGACGCGCCGGCCCTTGGGCAGTGACTGCACGTGATCCGTCATCTCGGTGACGGTCTGAGCTTGCAGATCATGGTGGTGACGCGGACACCGGGGGATCCCGACCCGGGCGTACAGCAGACGCAGATAGTCGTGAATCTCGGTGATCGTGCCGACCGTGGAGCGGGGGTTGTGCGAGGCGCTTTTCTGCTCGATCGAGATGGAGGGGGACAGGCCCTCGATGCTGTCCACGTCGGGTTTCTCCATGCGCGCGAGGAACTGCCGCGCGTAGGCCGACAGCGACTCGACATAACGGCGCTGTCCTTCGGCGAAAATGGTGTCGAAGGCGAGCGAGGACTTGCCAGAGCCAGACAGGCCGGTGATCACGGTCAGCCGGTCGCGGGGGATATCCAGATCGATGTCGGCGAGGTTGTGCGTCCGCGCTCCGCGAATCCGGATGCGCTCCATCTCGAGTCTTCCATGAAAGTGGGCTTCTCTATAGTTTAAACCGGATTTCCTGACGTTTGGATTCCGCGCGCCGCCGATCAGGCTTCGCGCGCAGGGGGTGAGCGCGTCCCGTTGTACAATTGACCACCCCGCGAAACGCGCGAACGCGAATATGGAACTTGAAATCTACCGCCAGGTTCTGCTTGCCAGCTTTCTGATCGCCGCGGTCTTGGGGGCGGTCGCCTACAAGACGAATTTCTGCACGATGGGGGCCGTGTCGGACCTCGTCAACATCGGCGATTCCGGGCGCATGCGGGCTTGGGTGCTCGGCATGGCGGTGGCGGTGCTGGGGGTGGCCATCCTCGAGTACTTGGGCTTGGCGGACATGAGCCTGACCGAGAGCGCGGAAACCGGGCGGCCCCCATATCGCGCCGCCCTGTTTCCTTGGCCGCGCTTCCTCGTCGGCGGACTTTTGTTTGGCGTGGGCATGACGATAGGCTCTGGCTGCGGGAACCGCACCATGGTGCGCGTCGGCGGAGGCAACCTGAAGTCGGTGGTGGTGTTGCTGGCGATGGGGATCGCCGGCTATCTGATGATCTTCACCAATTTCGGCTACCACGCGTTCCTGCGATGGATGCAACCGGCTTTCATTGATCTTCGGAGCTTAGGAATCGCGGACCAGTCCCTGGGAGCGGTCATCTCCGCGCCGTTGGGATTGCCGACGCCAGTGGTCATGCTCGCCATCGGCCTGCTCGTCGCGGGCCTGATGCTGGTATGGACGTTGCGCTCGCCCGATTTCGTCAAGAGCCGAGACAACGTGCTGGCCGGAGTCGCGCTGGGGCTATGCGTGGTGGCGGCCTGGTACGTGACGGCCGGGAGCATGGGGCAGGAATTGATCGAGGAGGTCGCTTTTCTGGAAGGCGATGAGCAGCCGTACGGGGTGGGAGCCCAGTCGCTGACTTTCGTGCAGCCGGCGGCGGTCCTGATCCGTTACTTGGAGACCGGGTTTTCCAGCCGCTTCGTGAGCTTCGCCCTAGTGGCGGGGGCCGGAGTGATCGCTGGGGCTTTTTTGTACGCGTCGCTCTCGCGGCGGTTGCGGTTGGAGTGGTTCCAGTCGGCTGGTGACGCGGTGAGGCATGCGGCTGGAGGGTTGCTGATGGGCTTCGGCGGAGTGCTGTCGATCGGCTGCACGATCGGGCAAGCGGTCTCTGGAGTCTCCACGCTGGCGATGGGGTCTTTCCTGACCTTCGCCAGCATCTGCTTGGGCAGCGCGTTGACGATGAAGGCTCAATACTACAAAATGGTCTACGAGGACGAGGCGAGTTGGGGAAGCGCCCTGATCGCCGGAATGGCCGATTTGCGCTTGGCGCCCGGGAAATGGCGCCGCCATGAAGCGATATAGCTGAAGAATCCTGGGTCGTTAGCTCAGCCAGGTAGAGCACCGGACTTTTAATCCGTTGGTCGCAGGTTCGATCCCTGCACGACCCACCACTTCCCTCCCTGATCGCGCATTGATCAAGAGCGCGAATCGGTGATCCGCCAGCGCCATTCGGAAGACGCGGCCCGCATAAGCCGCGCGCGCAGCCCAAGCCATGCTCTCGAGAATCGGGTGGAATCCGAGCTTTGACCGTGAAAATTCACCCGAACCTGGCCTTGGCATCGCCTCGAATCCGACTGGCGCATCCGTGAAAGCGAAAGATCATTCAGAAATTTCCCAAAAATCGGCGTTAGCTCGGAAATCGGGGATAAATCCCTAACTCGTTTGTGTATAATTTGAAGGGTTCGAGGCAACGTTCCTGCCGCGAGATTTTCGAGGAAGGCTCATGACGCAAGTTTCAAAAATCAAGGTTCCCGACGGGCACTCTCTGCATCACGTGTGTTGCCCGCACGACTGTCCGGACACCTGCTCCATGCTCGTGACCCGAGACGATAGCACAGGCCGCGCGGTCCGGGTGCAAGGTGATCCCACCCATCCGGTGACGCGGGGCTATTTGTGTAACAAGGTGAACCACTACCTGGATCTTGTCTACAACGACAACCGGGTGCTGTATCCGCACAAGCGAGTTGGTTCCAGGGGTCCGGGCGCGAAGTTCGAGCGCATCAGTTGGGACGAGGCGCTGGATATGGTCACCGAAAACTTCAAAAAAGTGATCGCCGAGCATGGTTCCGAGGCCGTGCAGCCGTATTCGTATTCTGGCACTTTGGGCATGCTCAACTATTGGGCTATGGACCAGCGCTTCTGGAACAAGATGGAGGCCGCCCGATTGGAGCAATCCATCTGCATCTATGCCGCGATGTGGGCTGGCATCCATACGTATGGCGTGGCCAACGGGCCGGCCATTCACGACGCCGCCCAGGACGCGGAGCTGATCGTCCTGTGGGGGGCCAACCTCGTCAGCACGGGGGTGCACGCGATCCCGTTCATACGCGAGGCCCAGGAGCGAGGTTGCAAGCTGATCGTCATTGACCCTAGGGTCACCCGGACGACCATGATGGCGGACTGGCACATCCAGCCGCGCCCCGGAACCGATGCCGCGCTAGCGCTTGGCGCGATGAAGGTCATCGTGGACAACGGCTTGCACGACGAGGCGTTTCTGCGCGAGCAGACGATAGGTTGGGAGCAATTCATCAGCGAGAAGCTTCCCGAGTATCCGCTCGAAAGGGTATCGGAGATCACGGGTTTGTCGGAGGCGGACATAGAGAAGTTCGGCTTGATGTATGGAAAGGCGAAGAAGTCCTTCATCCGGGCCAACTACGGACTCAATCGTCACCAGAACTCTGGGCAGACCTGCCGGGCCGTCTTGGTGATGCCTTGCCTCACCGGCGCTTGGCGCGAGCCGAACGGTGGGGCCGCGTTCGGCACGTTGGAAGAGATGTGGCTGCAATTCAACCTGCCCAAGCTGCAGCGCCCGGATCTCGGCAACCGGCCCGAGAAGCGGATCGTGAACATGGTGCAGATCGGTCGCGCCCTCGCCGACAACATTGGCTCCGACGATAAGCCGATGGATCCGCCGATCAAGTCGATCTTCGTATACAACTCGGACCCGGCGAA
Source organism: uncultured candidatus Poriferisulfidus sp. (assembly GCA_965116025.1). Taxonomy (GTDB): domain Bacteria; phylum Pseudomonadota; class Gammaproteobacteria; order Poriferisulfidales; family Poriferisulfidaceae; genus Poriferisulfidus. The sequence continues at coordinate 37,098 of OZ220480.1, read as the reverse complement.
TTGCGCGCCGAACTCCGGCAACGTGCGGCGTGGACTGATGCGTGACGATCTGTTCGTGGCGGTGCACGACACGTTCTGGACGGACACCTGCAACTACGCGGACGTGGTGCTCCCGGCGGACACGCAGTTCGAGCGTATGGACCTGCACGCGGCCTATGGCCACTGGCACTTCAACATGAACAAGGCGGTGATTGAGCCGCTGGGCGAGAGTTGCTCCAATACCGAGCTGTTCCGTCGCATGGCGCGAAAGATGGGATATGTGGAAGAGGGCGACAACGCGTTCACCCAGACCGACGAGGAGATGATCCGCGACATTTTGTTCGACGAGGAGGTCAACCCTCTTATGGAGGGGATCACGTACGAACAGCTGGAGAAGAACGGCTGGGCGCGCGCCAGCGACAAGTCCAAGCGACGGGATTTCCTGCATAACGGTTGGCCGACCGGGAGCAAGAAAATCGAGATCTTCAGCCAGACGCTGGCGGAGCAGGGACAAGACCCGTTGCCTACCTACAACCCGGAAGTGGAGGGACAGGAGGATCCGAAACGCGAGAGCTATCCCATTCAGGTGTTGAGTTCCGCCGCCCACTATTTCATTGGCGATTCGTTCCAGTCGGTGCCGAGATTGCAGGCGATGATGTCGAGGCCCACCGTGGAGATGAGTCCCAATGACGCCCGAGAACGCGGCATTGAAGACGGGGATCTGGTGCGCCTATACAACGACCGGGGCGAGACGTACTGCTACGCGGTCATCATCAAGGGACTGCTCGACGGCGTGTGCGCGACGCAGAAGCAGTTCAAGGGAAGCAACACTCCTGGTGGGGTGAACGTGAATGCCCTGAATTCGGAGATGCTGACCGACTTCGGTATGAGCCCGACGTTCTATTCTTGCTTGGCTGAGATCGAGAAGGCGGATCCGGAAACCACCAAGAAGACTCGCCTTGAGGAGCTCGGGGGCCTGGAAGGCTATATCGCGGCCTGGCGCAACAAGAATCGTGGCGCCGACGCGACCGATGAGCAGATTCTCGAATACGCCAAGCAGGAGCATCCGGAGGTCTTCAACTGATGGCACAGGAAATGTTGGAAAGTTACCGGGATCCGCTGGCCCTGCCAAAACCGGATCGCCATATCCAGACTCTGCGCGTTGGATACCGGGAAGGCAAGGTCAAGAGCATGCGCAGCTTGACGCACGATACCTACGAGATCATCGTTCAGTGCGACCACGACGAGGAATTGCGGGTCGGAGAGGCGGGACAGTTCTGGACGATTCGTGTCCCAGGCATTCGCAAGCCGCGCCCTTATTCTTTCGCCCGCGCTCCAGAGTCGGAAAACCCGGGAGAGCATACGTTCTTTATACGTCTAGTGCCGGGAGGAGAATTGTCCGCCTGGTTGGCGGGAGGGGATCGAACCGGAGAGGAAGTAACGCTATCGGGGCCGCTTGGAAAGTTCAAGCTCGATCCGTCTCGGGAGGACATGGTCTGCATCGCGGGCGGCTCCGGCATGAGCGCGGTCTTCGCCATCATTGAGCATGCCGCGAATCTTCAGGTCGCCCGGAACTGCTACTTCTTCTACGGTGCTCGCACGCAACGGGATCTGTATCTGAAGGAGGAGGTCGAGGCGTTGCAGAGGCGCTGGCACCCGGACTACGTGCTGAAATTCCACCAAGTGCTCAACGAGGAGCCAGAGGGCTCCGATTGGTCCGGCGGACGCGGACTCGTCACGGACTACTTCAAGCGACACTATTTGGCGAGCGGACAGGTCAGCATCAACCGGATGAAAGCGTATTTCTGCGGCCCGCCTCCGATGATTGATGCTGGCATCGCGGTGCTACGAAAAGCTGGTCTGTCGAGCGAGAATATTTTCTACGACAAATTCGAGGATGCCCGGTCGCCAGTCCCGGTGATCGACAACTCCAAGTGCGTGCTGTGTGACGAATGCCTCATGGTCAAGCCGGTGGAGCACTGCATCGTGGAGGCCGCGAGTCTGCGCCCAGCGGATGGCGGCGCCCCGGGCACCATGGAATATGGACAGGTCGAGCCGGCCGAGACGGCCGGGCTGTACTACAACACGCTCTATATCAACGAGAAGGAATGCATCCGTTGCTACGCCTGCATAGAGGTTTGTCCGGCCAAGGCGATCTCGCCGGATTTCGCTCCTACGCCGAGGACGCTAGCTGGCGTGGTCAAGTGATCGTGGCGAGGGGGCGCATTCCCGCCCGGGACCGCGTTCGATTTGATCGGTCTGGATCACAAGGTCGCGCTTACGCGCAACCGCCCGCGGTGACCTCGACTTTTCGCGCTTTTTGAAAGATTCCGTTAGACGTGTGCGCTAGCGCGATGACGCGCGAGGTCTCCCGCATCTTGACGCGTAGCGAGACGAAAGGCTCGGTTCGCTTCTGGATATGAGCGATGGAGATTAGCGGGACCGGGTTGGCTTCAATCAAGACGCTGATCCTCTCGACTCCAGGAAGAGGGGCGCGGACTTGGATCGGCACCTTTCCACTGTCCTCGGCTATGTCGGGAACTTCCAACTCAATGTCTGGATGGTCTTGAACGACTTGTCCGTCCGCGAGCTCGGCTAGAGCCGCGTCAAGCGTATTCGCCGAAAAGGATTTCGACCAGTCGGAGAAGCCAGGGAAAGCCGGGCGAGCCAAGGCGAGAGCCGGCAAGGCAGCGCAAGCCTGTAGAAACAGCCGGCGCGAGAGTCTTGATAGAGGAAAGCTTTTCATAGGCTAATTGTACGGCAGGATCGCTAAAACCCTTGCGCCATAGTCAGGATTTCGGAACGCCGGTGGTCGATCCTGGCTTGGTTCGCCGTGTTCGCCTTGGTGCGCTTTTCCGCGATTTCCAATTGCAACGCCGCCTGCCGAAGCTGGTATTTGCTGAGGTAATGATCCGCCAACGCGATATGCGAGATCACCGCTTGGCCAGTCGCGTCGGCAGCTTCGGCCAGCAATCGATAGGTCTGGGGAGTCTGAATGCCTCGGCGGACCCGTTTGCGGATTAGTTTTAGCGCTTGGTCGGGTTTGCCATCCGCGAGATAGGCTTGGGCCAAATAGAATTCCACCGCGGTATGGCTAGGGGCTTCCCGGTGCAGTGCTTCCAGATCCGCGATGGCCTCCTCGAGTCGCCCTAGGCGTTTCCGCGATTCGGCGGCCGCCATACCCAGCAGAAGGCGCGGTCCCGGGGCCTCGACCTTGATGCCGCGAAGCTCCTCCAAAGCCTTGGCGTGATCGCCATTCTTCTGCAGGGCCACCACCGCTCCATACCGTTCTGGAGCGTCAGGCTCGTGGCCCGCGGCCAGTTGGCTCTGAAACAGCTCCAGCCTTTCATGCGCGGGGGTATGCAGGGAAATGATGCGCTGGCGAATGAACTGGAACATGTCGCTGTCTTGAATATAGACGCCTTGGTATTGCCTCGCCCGGTCCCACGCCTCCACGATTCGGGAAGAAGTCGCCGGGTGGGTGCTGAGATACTCGAAATCCTCACTGTACCGCTGGTCGGAGGCCTTGAGCAGGACCTCGAAGAAATTCGCGACCCCGTTCGGGTCGATTCCCGACTGCGCGAGAAAGTGGGTCGCTATGCGGTCCGCTTCCTGCTCATGCGCGCGCGAATAATTCAGGAAGCGCTGCTTTTCCGCGGCTTGTCCCAATATGGTGACGGGCAACAACGCGGAAGTCTGGGCGGCTCCGGCGACGATCATGCCCGCTAGGGCGAGGAGACTGAGATTCGAGAAGCCGCTGTGGTCTCGCATTCGGGCCAGATGGCGTTGCGTGACATGCGCCATCTCGTGCGCGACCACGCCCGCCAGCTCGCTCTCGTTTCGAGCTTTCGAGATCAGGCCCGTATAGAACGCGAGCAACCCTCCAGGCATGGCGAAGGCGTTGACCTGCCTGTTGCGCACGATCAGCAACTCGAATTCTTGCTCAATGGCGGCGCGTTCCAGGATGCGATTCGCTAGGCTCTGGATGTAGGCGTTGGATTCCGGGTCCTCGCTTACCGGCATGCTTCCGTATATCTGGGCTTTCAGGAATTTCTTGATCCAGGCTTCTTCGGCCTGGGTCATGACTCGGTCGGCTGGCTCTCCGACGCTGGGCAATTCGGAATCATCGATGACATCGTCATAGAAATGCGCGAGGCTAGCGCCGTGCGCGAAGAGAAACAGACCCAAGAGCCCGGCCCGTATTTCGCGTGCGGAAAAGGGGGTCGCTCGCGTCATTTTTCCAAAAATCTAAATAATGAGCATGGAACGTCGGTCTCGCGCGGATTTGGCGCGCAACTGTGGAAAGTTGGACAGAGGGAGGCGGGCGAAGGTTCCGGTCTCGCGTTTCGGCGTGTGGCGAATCGGTCCTGGCTTGAGGTGGCGCGATCAATTATATGGGAATTATATTGTACGCGCCCAGCATATAATAGAACTGGACATTGACAACAGGAGTGTATACGCATGTCGGATTTTGACCAAGAGTTGGATGCCTCTGGACTGAATTGCCCGCTCCCCATCTTGCGCGCGAAAAAATCCTTGGCCTCTATGGATAGTGGGCAGGTGTTGCGCGTGGTCGCGACGGATCCCGGGGCGGTCAAGGATTTTGAAGCGTTTTCGAAGCAGACCGGAAACCCGTTGCTGGAGTCCTCCGAGGAAAACGGGAAATTCTGCTTTCGGTTGCGAAAAGCCTGATTGACGAGAGTCTCCCACTGATCCTTTGATCAGGACATCTCTTCTTTAGAGTGAAGGTTTGGCTGGCTCAGTTTTTCGCGAACTATCCAAATCCGACTGTGTGGGCGCTGGGGGTCATTGATTCTTCAGGGTTCTGCGGATCGATAAGTGGAACGCCTCCTCGGTGGCGCGCGGTCGGATTCATGTCGCGCTGATGGGATGGCGGTGTCTCGTAACTCTCCAGCAAAATTTCTTGTCGGGATTCATCTTGAGTATCGGGTTGAGACCGAGGAGGAGCCGGGAACTTTTTCTCGATATCATCGGGTACCTCGCGCGCGTTTTTTTTGTGGCTATGCCAGAAACGATCACGCTTCATTGAGCTCTCTGGCTAAAACCCAACTGGCAGCTAACTTGAGCGTTATATTCCCCCCGAAGTTGCCGCGCTGGTCTTTCGTGAGATCAACGCGCTTCCGCATTGGATAGATTGTCTCGCCGCGGCGCGGGTCGGTTTCTGGGATCGCTTCTTGACGGAGAATTGATGCTCTAGGCCGGTTCGCTCGCCATCTGAAGAGAGATTTTAATTTGAAAGATAGGGGTTTTTGACGCACAATAGCGCGCGACGATCCTAGCTTGCCCTCGCTATGAGGGGCGGGCGACCATATGAACAACCTGAAACACAGCCTGAATCCTGTCGAGCAGGAATTGACCGGCGCGGAAATTTTCATTCGCTGCTTGGTCGAGGAGGGGGTTACCACGGTGTTTGGTTACCCGGGCGGCGCCGTGTTGCATATCTACGACGAGTTGCACAAGCAGCGCGCGGTTAAGCATATCTTGGTCCGCCATGAGCAGGGCGCGGCGCACGCGGCCGAAGGCTACGCGAAATCGACCGGAAAGGTTGGAGTCGTGCTGGTGACTTCTGGCCCGGGCGCGACCAACGCCGTGACCGGCATCGCCGACGCCTACATGGATTCGGTTCCGTTGGTGGTGTTCACCGGGCAGGTGCGCACCGCGCTGATCGGTAACGACGCTTTCCAAGAGGTTGACACCGTGGGCATCACGCGGCCCTGCGTGAAGCACAACATCCTCGTGAAGACGGTGGCGGACCTGCCGCTCGCGATCAAGCGCGCGTTCCACATCGCTGGGACCGGCCGGCCGGGTCCGGTGGTGGTGGATATCCCGAAGGACGTGACCGAGCAGAAAATGGCGTTCTCTTATCCGCGAGAGCTGAACATGCGCTCCTATCAGCCTAATCTGGAAGGGCACATGGGACAGATCAAGCGGGCGGCCAGGCTGATCGCGAAGGCCGAGAGACCGGTCATCTACAGTGGGGGTGGCGTGATTTCCAGCGAGGCGCACGAAGAGTTGATCGAGTTCGCGAGGCTGACCGGATTCCCTATCACCAACACGCTGATGGGGCTCGGCGCCTATCCAGGAACGGACCCGCAGTTCCTCCAGATGCTGGGCATGCATGGCTCATATGAGGCGAATATGGCGATGCACCACAGCGATGTCTTGATTGCCATAGGGGCTCGCTTCGATGATCGGATCACGGGACGATTGGATGGCTTTTGCCCGTATGCCCAAGTGATCCATGTGGATGTCGATCCCTCGTCCATCTCGAAGAACTTTCAGGCGCGCGTTCCGGTGGTGGGCGACGCTCGAAGAGTGTTGCGCGCGCTGATCGACGAGTTGCAAAGCGAAAAATATTCGTTACCCGACATTTCCGCGTGGTGGAAGCGGATCCGCGAGTGGACGAAAAAGAATTCTTTCGCTTATCAGCAAGATATGGACGGCGAGATCAAGCCGCAGTACGTTCTGGAGCGGCTATACGAGCAGACCGGAGGAGACGCCTTCGTGACTTCCGACGTGGGACAGCACCAGATGTGGGTGGCGCAACTGTACAAGTTCAGCAAGCCCCGTCGCTGGATTAACTCCGGCGGGCTTGGCACCATGGGCTTCGGATTGCCCGCGGCGATGGGCGCGCAGCTGGCCCATCCGGACGAGTTGGTGTGTTGCGTGACCGGCGAGGCGAGCATCCAGATGTGCATTCAGGAGCTGTCGACGTGCCGGCAATATGGATTGCCGATCAAGATCATCAACCTGAACAACCGATATATGGGAATGGTCCGCCAGTGGCAAGATTTCTTCTATGATTCCCGATACGCCATGTCGTATATGGACGCGTTGCCGGACTTCGTGAAACTCGCGGAGAGTTATGGCCATATCGGTATGAAGATCGAGAGGCCGAAGGACGTGGAGCCAGCCCTGCGCGAGATCTTGAGCATCAAGGATCGGCTGGTGTTCGCCGATTTCGTGACCGATCCCCGCGAGAACGTGTTTCCGATGATCGCTCCGGGCGCGGCGCACAACGAGATGATTCTGTCCTGATCATGCGGCGCATCCTGGCAGTCCTCTTGGAGAATGAGGCCGGCTCGCTGTCGCGGGCCGCCAACCTGTTCTCCGCGCGAGGCATCAACATCGAATCGTTGGCGGTGACTCCCACCCCGGACGAGACCCTATCCCGCATGACGATAGTGACCTTCGGCGACGACCGGGTGCTGGAGCAAATCACCAAGCAGCTGCACAAGCTGGTGGACGTGGTGACGGTGGTGGACATGACCGGGCAGAATCATCTGGAGCGCGAAATGGCGCTGGTGAAACTACGTCTGCGGGACGAGAGTCGCGTGGACGACCTGCGGCGCGTCAACAAGGCGTACCGTGGGCGTATCGCCGACGTCAACGCTTTGTGCTACACCAGCGAGGTGGTCGGCACCAGCGAGGAGGTCGACGCGTATCTCGCGGCGGTGGCGGAGCATGATGTGCTGGAAGTGGTCCGTTCCGGCCCACTTGGCTTAGCCCGTGGGGAGCAGACTCTCTCCATTCGGCAAAATTGTTAATGACAATCGCCGGGGAACGCCGGCAAGGAAGCGGACTATGAAAGTTTTTTACGATAAAGATACGGATCTGTCCATCGTGCGGGGATGCACGGTGGCGGTCATCGGTTATGGCTCCCAAGGTCACGCCCACGCGAACAATCTCAAGGATTCCGGCGTGAAGGTTGTGGTTGGCCTGCGACCGGGCTCTCCCTCTGAAGCAAAGGCGCGGGAGGCCGGAATTGAGGTCGCGAAAGTCGCGGAGGCGACGGCCGTAGCCGATATCGTGATGGTGCTGGCTCCAGACGAGCGCCAGAGCACGCTGTACGCCGACCAGATCGAGCCTAATCTCCGTCAGGACGCCACGCTGGCGTTCGCGCACGGCTTCAATATCCATTTCGAGCAGATTCGTCCGCGCGAGGACCTAGACGTGATCATGATCGCCCCAAAAGGCCCTGGGCACTTAGTGCGCTCGACCTACAAACAAGGCGGGGGAGTCCCGACCCTGATCGCGGTGTTTCAGGACGCTAGCGGCCAAGCCAGGAGCAAGGCCCTGTCCTATGCCAGCGCCAACGGTGGTGGGCGTGCTGGAATCATCGAGACCACGTTTCGTGACGAGACCGAGACCGATCTGTTTGGCGAGCAGGCCGTCTTGTGCGGCGGCGTGACCGCGTTGATTGAGGCGGGCTTCGAGACTCTTGTGGAAGCCGGATATGAGCCGGAGATGGCGTATTTCGAATGCCTGCACGAGCTTAAGTTGATCGTGGACCTGATTTATGAGGGTGGCATTTCCAATATGAACTACTCGGTTTCCAACACGGCGGAGTATGGTGGCTTGACCCGCGGGCCGAAGGTGATCGGGGATCAGGCGCGCGCGGCGATGAGAAAGATCTTGGCCGATGTCCAAAGCGGAGAATTCGCTCGGGAGTGGGTCGGGGAGAACGCGTCTGGAGCGGGGCGTCTTCGCGAGTTGCGCGAGGCCAGCCAAAACCAGCCGATCGAGAAGGTTGGGGCGCGGTTGAGGGAGATGATGCCTTGGATTCGCGAGCGGCGCCTTGTGGACCGGGACCGCAACTGACGCGAGCTCGTTCATGCGTACCAAGATATACAGCGAAGAGGATCTGCGCGCTTTTCGGTTGATGGAGAAGCGCGTGGAAAATCCAAAAGCGCGTTGGCTAAAAAAGCCGAGAGGAAAGCCTGTTCATCGGCAACGGAACTTCAATGTATCTGGAGAGGAAGAAAAAAAGGCCTTTCTGATATATCAGCGGCAGAATCTGGAAGATGAGAGCGATTTCTCATGTGGAATTTCCTATCTGCCTCGCGGTGCTCTGCCACTGACGCTGGCTCGCTACAATGGACCAAGCCATGTGCACGGTGAGATCATTTATCGGCCGCACATTCACCTCGCGTCGGAAAATGCTATTAGGTCGGGTAGGAAAGCCGAAGCATATGCGACTGTGACTAATCGGTTCGAGTCCTTGGAGGGCGCGCTATCCTGTTTGGTCGAGGATTACAATGTGGCTGGATTGATTGCCCAACCTGATGCGCCGAGATTGCTCTAATGTCTCTTGACGCGGACGCGCTCCGGGATTTTCTGTGCCAACGGCTTTGTGAGGATGTGCGAGTCGAGCAACGTCCCGACGGTGCTTTGATGTTGCACACGCATTTCGCGTTTCCCGATGGTGATCACTACCCGATCCACCTTTCCGAAGCTGCGGCTGGTGGGCTTCAATTGTCAGATCGTGGGCATACGCTAATGCATGTCAGTTATGAGCATGACGTGGATTCATTCTTAGATGGAACGCGCGGCATGCTTCTTGAGCGAATCATGCGCGAGTCTGGACTTCGCTGGGACGGTAATCATGGTGCTCTCTGTTTTGATGTTGCGCCCGAGTGCTTGCCGGAAGCTATCTTTACTTTCGGGCAGGCCCTGACTAGAGTGTATGATCTAACGTTGCTTTCACGCTCCAGCACAGGTTCAACGTTTTACGATGATTTGACTGCATTTTTGATCAGTGTCGTCGATGAATCCTCGGTCAAACGCGATTATTTTCCGGAAGTGCCCAATGCCGAATGCTATCCGGTGGATTACTGCATAGAGGGCGAGAGGAGAGATCCACTCTTCCTCTATGGTATTCCGAACCGGGACAAAGCGCGCCTAACGACAATTATTCTTTCGCACTTTCATCGGCATGACTTGCGTTTCGAATCTCTTCTCGTTTTTGAAGACCAGGCTGAGATATCAAGGATGGATTTGGCGAGACTATCCGATGTTGGTGGCGATATGATTTCGTCGCTCGAATCGCGTGAAGATCTCAGTCGCAAAGTGCGGCATCGCATCGCGCCATAAGTTGGGGGTTCCGATCTGTGGCGAAAAGCTAAAAAAATCACAAGGCGGGGCATTGGGGATTCGCAAGCGATGCTTTGTTGATGGGAATCAGGACTGACGAAGTAGCGTTCTCATGCTTACTAAGATCACCATCCGAAACTTCAAGCGCTTTGGCGAAGTCGATGTTGATCTGGGTAACCCGGTCGTGTTCATCGGGCCTAACAATTCAGGGAAAACCTCGGCCATGCAGGCTCTAGCGTTGTGGGATATCGGCGTGAAACGGTGGAATGAGAAACGCGCTGGCAGAAGCGCGCCGGAGAAACGTCCCGGCGTGACGATCAACCGTAAGGATCTGTTCGCTATTCCGCATCCGAGCGCCGCGCACCTGTGGCGAGCTATGCGTATGCGGAACGTGCGGAGAGACCATGGAAAGCAGAGAATGGACAACGTTCGGATTGATCTCATCGTCGAGGGCGTAAGCGGGAGCAAGGCATGGACTTGCGGCATGGAATTCGATTACGCCAATGAGGAATCATTCTATTGTCGACTGCTTCGAATCGGCCAAGGCAAGCATCCCGATAGAATGCCGGTCGCGAATGAGGCGAGATCCGTTCGCGTCGCTTTCCTTCCTCCTATGTCTGGTCTCGCCGCCACCGAGACGCGGCTGGATCCGGGTGCCGTGAATGTCAGGATCGGAGAAGGCCGTACGGCGGAAGTTTTGCGCAATCTCTGCTTCCGCATCGCGGACCAGAATCCCGATCAATGGAATTCCTTGGTGGAGCGGATCAAGGCGCTATTCGGCGTAAAGTTGGGCGTTCCCCGCTACATTGAGGAACGGGGAGAGATCACGATGGGGTATGAGGAGGAGGGTGTGAAGCTGGATCTTTCGTCGAGCGGGCGAGGGTTGCAGCAAACGCTTTTGATTCTCGCCTATATGCAAGCGAACCCCGGCGCCGCCATTCTGTTGGACGAGCCTGACGCGCATCTCGAAATTTTGCGCCAGCACCAGATCTATGGCCTGATCACCCAAGCCGCCAAGGATAACGGGAATCAGATCATCGCGGCGAGTCATTCCGAAGTTCTTCTGAACGAGGCCGCCGACAAGGATTTGGTCATCGCGTTTATTGGATCGCCGCATCGAATTGATGATCGCCGGAGTCAAGCGCGCAAGGCGCTGGCCGAGATTGGATATGACCAATATTATCAAGCTGAGCAGACCGGATGGGTGCTCTACCTGGAGGGCTCGACCGACTTGGAGATATTGCGCGCCTTCGCCAAGCGGCTTAATAAAGACCGGGCCGTCCAAGCATTGGAAAGACCCTTCGTGCGCTATGTCGGAAACCAGCCGAAAGCGGCCGAGAACCATTTCCATGGTCTCAGGAAAGCGCGCCAGGATCTCCGAGGCATAGCTCTTTTTGATAGATTGGAGAAGGGCGTACCCGCCGACGCGTCTTTCCCTCTTTTGTCTTGGAGGCGGTGGGAGATCGAGAACTATCTTTGCACGGAAGCGACTCTTGAAGCTTACGCGCGCGCGTCCGCGATGATGGAAGCGTTGCCTCTTTTTGCGCCATGGGAGGCTGATAAGCGGGTGACGGCCATGCGAGAGGCGATTCGGGAGGTTGGCGAGGCTCTGGACACCTTGGGGAAGGGGGCGCTTTGGAGCGATCAAGTCAAGGCAAGCGAAGAATTTCTGAAACCGCTGTTTCAGTCTTATTTTAAGAAGATAGATTTGCCCAATCTGTTGGACAAGAAGAGCTTTTACGAACTTGCCGATCATATCCCCGAAGAGGAGATCGACCCCGAGATAGACGAGAAATTGGACGCGATCGCGGCCGTTGCGGAGAGTGCCCGGCCCGCCATCGATGGGTAGCGTCCATGGCGCGGCCTGTCGACTTCTTTCGCGTGGCTGGCATCGCGAAGTCATTCCTATTGGAAAGTGGGGTCGCTCGTGGCGAACCCGATGGCGAGGAGGCGCGTGGGATTGGCGAGGGGGACTTCGGGCAGCGCACCCAACCCGGCGTGATCGGGCCAGCTCCCGCTCATGTGTCCATGCTAAAATGCGCCTCGCAGGCGATATGCCCGGCGATTGATACCCAGGACATTCTGGAGGAGCAAATGATAGGCAATCTCGTATCGATGGTTGTGTTTTGGGCGGTATACGCATTGCTCGCGTGGTGCGTAGTCAACCTCGTCTAGACCAAGTACCGAACGTTCCTGCCGCGGCGGATAGCCGCCGCGGTGTCATTTTCTCAAGGCTTCGCTCCGTGAAGGGTTCACGTCGCTATCGCCGCAGCATTTATTTGTTGCCGAGCCTGCTGACCACGGCGGCGATGTTCGCCGGGTTCTCCGCCATCATCTTCGCGATTGAGCAGCGCTTCGAGGCGGCCGCCATCGCGGTCTTCGTGGCCATGGCGTTCGACACGCTGGATGGTCGGGTCGCTCGCCTGACCCATACGGCCAGTGAGTTCGGCCTGCATTACGACAGCCTGAGCGATATGCTCGCTTTCGGAGTGGCGCCGGCTTTAGTGGTGTACGAGTGGTCCCTGCAGTTCATGGCCCCAGTCGGAGGCGAATGGGCCAAGATTGGATGGCTGGGCGCCTTTTTCTACATGGCGGCGGTTGGATTGCGACTGGCGCGCTTCAATACGCATGCCCAGTCCCAGGATCGGACGTTTTTTCGTGGACTTCCGAGTCCGGCGGGAGCGGGTGTCTTGATGGCGGGAATGTGGGTCGCGACCAGCTATGGGTATGCCGGCGGAGATCTCAAGGAAGTGACGCTGGCGGCCACCCTGTTGATCGCCATCTTGCTGGTAAGTCGGTTTAGCTACTACAGTTTCAAGGAAACCCGGCCCAAGTTTCGCGTCGGTCTGATTACCTGGTTGGCCATTTTGGGCGGATTTTTGCTGTTCTCCATTCACCCGCCGAATGTGTTGCTGATCGTTTTCGCCGGCTACGCGCTGTCGGGGCCGATTTTGTACCTGGTCCGGTTGAAGCGCCGTGGCGAGCGGCGGGGTGATGCTCGGTCCTGAGCGCGATTCGGCTTTCAGGCGAGCGCCCGAGAGGCCACCAGAATGCCATCCGAATCCGCGCATACCCAGTGTCCGGGAGTGAAATCCGTTCCAGAGAAGTGGACCGCGATATCGCGGTCTCCATCTCCCCGTTTCACGCTTTTCAATGGGTTAGTGCCTAGAGCCTTTACCCCGATCTGAATCGTGGCGATGATTGCGGAGTCGCGGATGCAACCGTAGACGATAATCCCAGCCCAGTGATGATCGCGGGCCATGGTGGCGAGGATATCGCCGAGTAGCGCGCATCGCTTGGAAGCGTACCCGTCCACGACTAGCACACGGCCGTTTCCCTCCTCTTCGAGAGCCTCTCGCACCTTGGAGTTGTCTTCTAGGCATCGCACCGTGGAGATCACTCCCGCGAATGCGGGAATGCCGCCGTAATCGCGGAATCCCGGCTCGACGACCTGGATCTCGTCTGGATATTGATCGGAAATGTCGGCGGTGGAGAGCGTCATGGGTGGATACTGGGAGCTTTGGGAAGTGTCATTATAGGGGTGTGCCCGCAAGCCTACGGTTAGAATCTTGCTCCAGCATCGAAAAAAGCGCGAGTTGACGCATGGGTTTTGAAAAGTGAACCGGGTCGCGAGTCTTGGCCTTGTTGGCAATGCCGCGCCGCCAAAATCGCGATGCTATATTATGGTTGTGGCCCAAGAAACATCGATTTCTGGAGCGGCGATCTTGCGCTCCTCATCTATAAATCATTGCTTTTAATATGTTTTCTCTTGAAATGACGTTATACGCTACGATAACGTCTATACGTTCTGATGCGAGATCCTGATCGGGAGACCTAATAGTCATATGAGCATGAAAACTGAAGATGAGGAATATCTGCAGATCATTTTGCATGCGATCAGCGTATGCGTTCCTACAAGCCAAGGTTCGGGCGAGGGTCGGCGAGCGGAGGGCTGACGCTGGAACAATTCCAAAACCTATACGAAGGAGATGCCTTCTACAATTGGTTTGGCCTGAACAATCCCTTGCTATATGCTGCGCACAAAGCGGCAGGTGGCATGACAAGCGTATACAGGCAGATCGGAATTGGTTGCGAGAAGCTGTTCCGGAGAATCATAAAAGACTCATTGGGGCTATCCGAGGAAGACGTGACTTGGTCGTATCAGGTGATTCGGCCAAGTGGGAAAAAGCGGACGTTGCGCTTGGACGGACGAGTTCCCCTTGAGAAAATTGAGTGTAAAGAAAAACGAGGTCGCTTCCACGAATGGATGCGTGAGTCTGCAAAAGCGATAGGTGTAGATGACAAGGTGCTCGGAGGTCTATCGGGTACCGTCTTTGAAATCCGGTAGGGCTATAAAAGCAAGGATTCGAAGCGTCAGAATGCGGATATTACCAACGCTACCACAGCCTACACGAAGGGCTATTTCCCATGCGCGGTAATTCTGTCGGAGCAGATTGACAATGATATTTTGACGCGTTATCGTGCTGAAAAGTGGTCGGTCATAACGGGCGCTAGTGGCACCCTGGACCCTGTGGCCTCAGACCTATGGATTCATGCGAGATGTCGTGGGATACGATTTGAAAGCATTCTTTCAGCGAAATGCGCCCATGCTTCGCTCGGAAATTAACTCTATCTTGAAAGCATTGCTTACCCCGGAGTCGACATGATCCTTGAGGCTAGGGATGAGATGCGGCAAAGGTCGGATTATACCCACAGGTTCAATACGAAGGCAGGCCGGCACGGCTGGCTTCGGCTTACGCCAGCGTATTCGGTGAAGGTCGTAGAGGAATTAATCCTAAGGCACGGTCGGCGACGGCGGGTGCTTGACCCATTTTGCGGCACGGCGACGACGGCGTTGAGCGCGGCTTATCATGGGCACGAAGGCATCACGACGGATGTCAATCCCTTTTTGGTATGGCTTGGTCAAGCGAAAACCGCTCGATATCCCAGCGCGGTTCTTCAATCGACCCGCGCTGCAGGCGAGCGAGTGGTCACGGCAATCAAGCGGGAAGACGTGAAGCCTGTGGAGATGCCGCCGATCCACAACATTGATCGATGGTGGAGCACGGACGCGCTGGCGTTTCTCCGCGTTCTGATGGCCAGTCTTGAGGTCGAGACTGAAACGCAGTCGCGTGAAAGAGACCTTTTGCTAATGGCGTTCTGCAGAACTTTGATTGAGCTTTCGAACGCGTCGTTTAATCATCAGTCGATGTCATTCGGCAAGGAAGCGGGGCAATCGAGCATTTCTCTCGATATCGATATGACGCGGAGCTTCCGTGACAACCTGCGTTTCGTGATAAATAGCGCGGCGGACAATCCGAGAGGAACGGGACGAGTCATTCTTGGGGATGCCCGAAATCTCTCCGAAGCCGTAGAAGGAGCCTTTGATCTGGTCATCACGTCGCCGCCCTACGCGAATCGGATGTCGTACATTCGCGAGCTCCGCCCCTATATGTACTGGCTTGGCTTTCTGGACAACGGACGCGATGCCGGCGAGTTGGACTGGTCGGCGGTCGGCGGCACATGGGGCGTGGCGACCAGCAGGCTAGCCGACTGGGAATCCCCAAAAAACTCTTTTACGCATCCCTTGCTTGATGTCCCGCTGGATCGTATCGCGCATCAAGACAACAAGAACGGAAAGATTCTGGCGAATTACGTCGCGAAATACTTCCACGACGTTTGGAAGCACCTCAACGCTCTCTTGCCCGTTTTGGACGATGGAGCCGCGTTGCATTACATCGTTGGAAACTCGACGTTCTATGGGGTGCTTCTATCCGTGGAGCGACTCTACGCGGCGATGCTGGAGAGTCTCGGGTTTCAGGATGTGGAATGTCGGGCCATCCGGAAGAGAAACTCCAAAAAAGAGCTATTCGAATTCGATGTTTCGGCTCGCTGGAACGGATGAAAAATTGGCGGGGGTGAGGGTGTCCGTGAGCGACGAGCGACGATCCCACCCGGAATAATCAAAGTCTTCCGATCAAAGACAACTCGCGTTCCAGGTCCGAATGGCCCAATCTTTCCAATGGTAAGTCGAGCATGGCCTTAACCCGGACTTCCAGTTGGTCTCGGACATTCCGGAAGCAGGCGAGGGTGGCTTCTTCGCTTCCGCGAAAAGCGGCCGGATCTCGCACTCCCCAGTGCGCTTGGATCGCGGGCCCTTGAAACCAGGGACATGTCTCTCCAGCAGCCGCGTCGCAGACGGTGAGGACAGCGTCTATGCGGCCCTCGATATGGTCCCAAGATTGGCTCCGCGCGGCGCTCGCGTCGATGCCCAGCTCGGCCAGCGCTCGTAGCGACAGTGGATGAATGAATCCTGTTGGATGACTGCCGGCGCTGCGAGCGATGATGCGGTCACCTCCGTGATGGGCGAGCAGAGACTCTGCCATGATGCTTCGGCACGAGTTCCCGGTGCACACGAACAACACCGAAAAAGGCTCTTTTCGGGGCGCGTCGCCGGCTTCGGGCGCGCTCAAAACGGAAGTTCCAAGCTAGGATCGACCGCGAGCATTTGTTCCCGAAACGCTGCCTGGATTCTCTGAATCACGTTCGGAGTGGCGCCCTCGAACCGGGTTACCAGACACGGGGTAGTGTTGGAGGCTCGGGCTAGTCCGAAACCATCGTCGAAGTCGGCGCGAACGCCGTCGATCCGGGTCAGGCGCGCTTCGGGAAAGTGGGCGTGGGCGGAGAATTTCTCGATGAACTGGTGCTGAGCTCCATCGGTATCGAGCGGAATGTTGATTTCTGGCGTCACACAGGATGGGGGGAGAGTAGCGAAGATCGAGCTGGCGGCCTCTTTCTTCTTTGCGAGAATTCGCAATAGCCGCGCGGCGGCGTAGATCCCGTCGTCGAATCCGTACCAGCCTTCCTGAAAGAACAGGTGTCCGCTCATCTCGCCCGCCAGGGCGGCTTCGGTCTCGCGCATTTTCGCTTTGATGAACGAGTGTCCGGTCCGCGCCATGACCGGAGCGCCTCCCGCCTCCTTAATGACGCGAGGTAGCAGGCTGGAACATTTGACATCGAACACGACGGTGGCGCCGGGCTCGCGCTCAAGCGTGTCGAGAGCGTGGATCATCAACTGTCGATCCGCCCACAAGATCTCGCCCTGGTCGTCGACCACCCCGCAACGGTCGCCGTCGCCATCCAGAGCCAGTCCCAAATCCAGACCGTCCTCCAGCACGCGAGACTGAAGATCTCGCAGGTTTTCCACGTCGCTGGGATTAGGGTGGTGGTTTGGGAAATCTCCATCCACGTCGCAGTACAGTTCCGTCACCTTCGCGCCGCAGGCGCGTAGCGCCTCGACGGCGATTGGTCCGGCGACACCGTTTCCCGCGTCTAGGGCCACGCGCATTGGACGAGCAAGCCGGATATCCTTGGCTACGCGCTCGACGTAGGCCCGCGACACGTCCGTCTCGACTCGCTTCCCCGCTCCCGGCCTCGGGAGGTCGTCTCGCGACATCCGCGCGCGCAGGGCCTGGATTTCATCACCCGCTAAGGTGTGGCCCCGCATGACCATTTTGAAGCCGTTGTATTCCGGGGGGTTGTGGCTTCCGGTCACAATGATTCCAGAGCCATGACTGAGTTCGTGGGTCGCGAAGTACAGGACCGGGGTCGGCGCTTGCCCGATATCGCGCACGGTCGCGCCAGCGTCGGAGAGTCCCTTGATCAGGCCGGTGGCGAGGGAATCGCTCGAATGCCGTCCGTCGCGTCCGACGGCAACCTCCCGGACGTTCGGGTATTCCGCGATGAGGGCCTGTCCGAGTTTTTGGGCGAACGCCTCCGACAGTTCGCCGCCAGCGACGCCCCGGATGTCGTAGGCGCGAAAAACATGTTCTGGTATAGGCTTCATCGCTTTCCGCTATGCCCAAATCCTCCCGAGCCGCGGTCGCTGCGCGGGAATTCGTCGACGATTCTGAATTCGGCTTGCCGCACCGGAACGATCACCAGTTGCGCGACGCGCTCGCCAACTTTGATGGTGAAAGGCTCGTGGCCACGATTCCAGCACGAGATCATGATTTCGCCCTGATAGTCGGAGTCGATCAATCCGACCAAGTTGCCGAGCACGATGCCATGCTTGTGGCCCAGCCCGGAACGTGGCAGGATCATCGCGGCGTGCCTAGGGTCCGCGATATGGATCGCGAATCCTGTCGGTATCAGCTCGGTTTGGCCCGGCTTGAGCGTCACAGGTTCTTGGAGACAAGCTCGAAGATCTAGTCCTGCTGATCCTTCGGTCGCGCGGGTCGGGAGCTTGATGGAGCCGCCGAGCCGTTTATCCAGAACGCGCAGTTCGATGGGTGGCATCGGGGAAGTTGATCACGGAAGAGGAGGCGGACAGCCGAGTTGCGATGAGATCGATCAGTCGCCGCGCGAGAGAGCTCTTGGAGCCGGGGCCAAGGCGTTGGACGGAATCGGCATCCACGATCTCAAGCGTGGTTTCGGTATCGCCAAAACCATGACCGGAGCCGATCCGGTTGGCGACCATCAGGTCCGCGTTTTTCGCACGCATCTTCGCGCGCGCGTTGTCCGCGAGGTTCTCGGTCTCCGCCGCGAATCCCACGAGGTACGGCCGCGACTCCCGCTGGCCAATAGTGGCTAGGATGTCTGGCGTAGGTTCCAGCTCCAGTGTTTTCCGTTTTCCAATTTTTTCGCTCTTCCGCTCGGCGCGCTCGACTGGGCGCCAATCCGCGACGGCCGCGTTCGAGATCAGCAACTGGCACTCCGCGACTCGCTCTCGCACGGCCTCAAGCATCTCGGCGGCGGTCATGACGGCTACCGTTTCGGCGTTCGAGGGGAGAGGGATATTGATCGGGCCATGGATCAAGGTGACGCGGGCGCCGCGCTCCAGCAAGGCGCCAGCAAGCGCGCGGCCCATTTGACCGGTGCTGAAATTGCTGATGAAGCGGGCCGGGTCGATGGGCTCGCGGGTAGGCCCCGCGGTGACGATGGCGTGGATGTCCCGCATGACGCGGTCCGCGCCGAGGTCCTCAATGGCGGAGCGGATGCGCTCAAGGTCGGGCAGGCGGCCCGGACCTGTCTCACCGCAAGCATGCTCACCGATTTCCGGGTCGATTATGTGGATCCCGCGGTCGATGAGAGTCTGGACATGTTGCTGGGTTGCTGAGTTTTCCCACATGGCCGCGTTCATGGCTGGGGCCAGAATGATTGGGGCGCGCGTGGCTAGGCACAGAGTGGTTGGCAGGTCGTCGGCCAGTCCCAGGGCGAGTCGCGCCAGGCAGTGAGCGGAAATCGGCGCGACGACCACGACATCCGCCCAGCGCGCCAACTCGATATGGCTCATCGACCTTTCCGCTTCGCGATCGAACAGAGCGACGCGCGCAGGCCTCCCGCTTAGCGCCTCGAACGTCATGGCGCTAACGAATCGTTCCGCGGCTGGGCTCATCGCCACCTGCACCTCGGCCTCGTCCCGAACCAGTGATCGCGTCAGTTCACAAGCCTTGTAGGCGGCGACGCTTCCGGTTACGCAAAGCAGGATTTTCTTTTGTCTGATCGTCATGGTTCCAGTTTAACCGATATCCATGGAAGGCGAATCTCGGGGGAGCTTTCGGTCAATGGCAGGCTGCAGGAAGAACAAATTTGAACTGTAATTTTTTGTAAAACTTAATGGTGGGGGCGATTCTGAATTTCCGCGATAGCAGGGCAAGAAGCCAGCGCTTCAACAAAACGCTCGATTTGCTCGTGGGTATGGCGGGCGGATAGGGTGATGCGGAGCCGAGATGTGCCTTCGGGAACGGTCGGTGGTCGGATGGCGCGGACGGCGAAGCCTCGCTCCACCAAGAATTCGCTGGCCTCAAGGGCGGATTTCGGATCGCCAAGAATCAGGGGCTGGATAGCGGTGCGCGAGGGCTGGACGGGCAAGTCCCGCCGCGCCGCGCGTTGGCGGAAATACTTGATGTTGTCGCGCAAGCGCGCCCGGTGCTCTGGCTCGTCGATCATCAATTCCAGCGCTCGGCTCGCGGCCGCCGCGAGGGGCGGAGCCAGCGCTGTGCTATACGCGTAACTGCGGGCGTGTTGCACGAGATGCTCGATCAGGTCGGCGGAACCGGCGACGAATCCTCCTTGGACTCCAAGCGCCTTGCCCAAGGTTCCCACCAGCGCCGGCACGTCGGTTTGGGAAGCGCCGGTTTCTTCAAGCAGTCCGGCGCCACGGTCTCCGAGCACTCCGATACCATGAGCGTCATCGCACATCACCAAGGCGCCATGGGCGCGGGCGGCGGCCGCCAGCTCGATGATCGGGGCGGTATCTCCGTCCATGCTGAAAACCCCATCGGTGAGAATCAAGCGGATGTCGCCCTCCCGCAACAATCTGGCAGCGTCGCTCGCGTTGGCGTGTCGGTAGCGTCGGCGCCGGGCGAGCGATAGGCGCGCCGCGTCCAGCAATGAGGCATGGTTCAGGCGGTCCTCGATCAGGGTGTCGCCGCGCCCGGCCAAGGCCGGGACCGTACCCAAATTCGCGAGAAAGCCGGAACTGAAGACCAGCGCGCGGTCACGGCCGGTGAAGGTGGCTAGGCGTTCCTCAAGGGCGTGATGGGCTTCGGTGTGACCGGTGATTAGCCCGGACGCTCCGGCTCCGGCTCCGTAGCGCGCGGCGGCTTCGACGAGCGCCTCTTGGACTCGTGGATCATGGCTCAGCCCGAGATAGTCGTTGTCGCACCAGATTGATCGCGGGCGACCGTCCAGGGAAACGAGATCGGAACTGGTTTTACCTCGCAGGATCCGCTGTCGTCGTAACGCTGCCGGGCGCGGGTCGCGCCAGTCTCTCATTGGAGTGGTTCAGGGCGTGGGCGAAGGGGTGGCGGGTCGCGCGGCCAGTCCAAGTCGAGAGAACAGCGCCCGGTCTCGATCAATGCCGGGATTGGGCGCGGTCAGTAGGGTCTCGCCATAGAAAATAGAATTCGCGCCAGCCACGAAACATAGGGCCTGCATCTCGTCGGACATGTTTTCGCGCCCCGCGGAAAGGCGCACCATGGAACGCGGCATGGCGACGCGCGCGACCGCGATGGTTCGCGCGAACTCGATCGGATCCAGAGTCTCCACCTCGGCCAGAGGAGTGCCGGACACCCGAATCAAGAGGTTGATCGGAACGGATTCGGGGTGCGGGTCCTGAGCCGCGAGTTGCGCCAGCAACCCGGCTCGATCTTCCCGAGATTCGCCCATCCCAAGTATGCCTCCGCAACACACCCGGATGCCGGCGTCGCGGACATGCTTGAGGGTCTCCAGACGGTCCTGATAGGTTCGGGTGGTGATGACTTCTCCGTAGAACTCTGGCGATGTGTCCAGATTGTGGTTGTAGTAGTCCAGGCCGCAGTCCGCCAGCCGACGCGCTTGCCCGCGGCTCAGCATCCCTAGGGTCACGCAGGTCTCGAGCCCTTGCTCGCGCGCTACCTCGATCATGCGCGTCACGCCGTCCAAGTCCCGGTCGGTCGGCGAGCGCCACGCCGCGCCCATGCAGAATCGGGTCGCGCCGCTTTCCGCCGCGCGGCGGGCGGTGTCGCGGACCGAATCCAGATCCAGCAGTTTCTCGCGGTCCAGCCCGGTCTGATAATGCGCGCTCTGCGGGCAGTAGGCGCAGTCTTCCGGGCAGCCTCCGGTCTTGATCGAGAGCAAGGAACTGATTTGCACCTCGTTTGGATCGTGGCAGGCGCGATGAACGCCTTGCGCTTGATAGAGAAGATCGCAGAATGGAAGATTCAGCAGATCCTGAATCTCGGAGACGGTCCAGTCGTGGCGAACGGTCGGGAGCATGCGATACGGATTAAAAACCAGCCTGGACGACCCATTTCTGGACCGTTTTCAGAAACGAATCCGCCAGCGGGCCGATCCAGCGCGTTTCCTTTCCTTTCACGCTCATGGCGGTGGCGGGTCTCGTGGCGGACGCTGATGGGCGGGAAATCGCCTGACGCGAAGCTAATCGCATTATAGCAACGCGACGATTCGCGGAATGGCTTCGCGGTCTAGTTGGGAAAACTCGCTGCGATGCCCGTCCAGATCGCGGCTCCGACCCAGACGTTGTTTCGAAAAGCCTGGAAGCAGGCTTCCGGGTTTCGGTCGCGGACTTGCCACATCTGACGGACGATCAGCGCCAAGGCGGCCATCAATCCCCCGTAATAAGCCAGTGGGAGGGCGAGGTGGAGGCCGACCAGCAACAGTGTCGCCAGGAAAAGTCCCTGCAGCGACGCCACCATCAACAAATCGGCATCGCCGAACAGGATGGCGGTGGAGCGGTTGCCCGCGGCTAAGTCCTCCTCTCGGTCCGCCATCGCGTACAGCGTGTCATAGGCGACGACCCATAGCGCGGTGGCGAGGAACGCGAGCCATCCCCAAGGTTCCGGCCAGCCCTCGACGCATGCGCTGATCGCCATTGGCATGGCCCAAGCGAAGCTCAGGCCAAGGTGCAGTTGCGGCAGGTGGTGCCAGCGCTTGGCGAACGGGTATGTGGCGGCCAACAAGGCCGCGGGCGCCGCCAGCGCCAGCGTTAATGGAGGGAGCGCCAGAGCTAATCCAAACGCGCCGGCGAGCAGGGTGGCGGCCACCCAGAGGGCTTCGCGCGGTGGGATTTCTCCACGCGCTAGCGGACGGCTTCGGGTCCGCTCGACCAGCCGATCAAGATGGCGGTCCGCGTAATCGTTGATGGCGCATCCGGCCGAGCGCATCAAAATCACTCCCGCGACGAAGATCAGCAGCAACCGAATCTCTGGAAACCCGCCGGAGGCGAGCCATAGGCCCCATAGGGTCGGCCACAGCAACAGCCAAATACCGACTGGGCGGTCCAAGCGGACCAACCGAGTGTAGATGCCGAGCCGTGCGCGGGCGAAGGGTAAGAAAAGGGACATCATCCGGTGATGTCCTGACTAATCCGCGCCGCGGGTGTTCCTGGGTTGCGCGGTAGTTTCAACGCGCTGGAGTTGTTTCCGTCAACCGGGCTTCGCGTCTCGCTACACTCCTGCTTCAAGGAATGCCAATTCCGAGCCAGTGAGCGGGTACTCTCTTCCAGACGTACCAAGGTTAGGTCGTTCAGAATTAGCGGTACATCTTTGGTGCAATGCCCAGAACAGCTCGTCGGGACGAATTTGCTATTGGTTCTGATCTTCTTCAGATTCAGTTTGTATGCATGGCACCCTTCCTTTTATGTTCAGACATCTGCGGAGACTCTTCGTGGCGGCGGTAAAATCCTTAGCATCATCCTCATGCGTATTTAAAATTCCCCGTATCTCCATATTCCTGAGAAAACGCATGCCACTAACGTTGATGAGATTTCTATTTGCATGAATCGCATGCCCGAGAATGAGTCGTTCCACAAAATCAGCTTCTCTTTGGAGAATTTTGGCTACACATAATTTTTCACTTCGTGTCATTTTAACTACTAGGAAAATGACCGCGCTGGAACCTTTTTGAAACTTGTGTATGTAGGCATCGTTGTAATCCTTTATATTCTTATTGCTGAAAACCTCTTTTGCGAAGCCTTTTTTGGACTGACCAACGTACCATGGTGTATAGTTGAATTTCAACTTTTCAGCAAAAACGTAAACGCCGCGCCCCTCTCGTAGCGATTTTCCACAATTGCCTTCCTTTTTGTCCATTTCCTCCCAAAATCTTTTTTGCGCACCGCCTTTTTTATCGATATCCAAAGCAATTCCGTTAACCCCCTTCTTCGTTTCTAATTCATAGGGGCCAAAAGCCTTGTAAAGCATTTTTTCCTCCTTCGATCTCATGCCGAGCTTGAGACTGGATCGTGCGGATTATAAAGGATGCGGACAAGGATCCCAACTCAAAGGGAATTATGTAGGTAACTTGACAAGACGGATTGTAATCCACCTACTACTTGACAAGAGATGTAATGAACATATGATATATCGTAACTTGAATATGAAAGTTATGGAGAGAGCGATGTCGAGGAGAATCGCGAAGACCCTCGGGCTGTTCGACCTGATGAAGATGTATCCGACTGAGACGGACGCCGTTCGATACCTGGAATCCCTCCGATGGGGCGAGAAGCCGCGTTGCGTCCATTGCGGCGCGACCGACAAGATCACCGCCCAGAAGAAAGCGGGCGATTACTGGTGCGGCTGGTGTCGCCACTACTTCACGGTGCGATCCGACACCCCGCTGGAGCGATGCAAGATCGACCTGCGCAAGTTCATCTACGCGGCCTATCTGCTGATGACCTCCCGCAAGGGGATCAGTAGCCTGCAGCTGAGCAAGGAGCTGTCCGTGCAGCAGCGCACCGCCTGGTATATCCTGCATCGTCTGCGCGTGGCCTGCGGCGGCAAGCTGGAGCCCCTGCGCGGGACCGTGGAGGTGGACGAGGTCTATCTCGGAGGGCGGGAAGCCAACAAGCACGAGAGCCGGAAGGCGCATGGCGGGCATTTCGCCGAGAAGCAGATCGTGCTGGGGATGCGCGAGCGAGGCGGGCGCGCGGTCGCCTTGCCGATCGAGCGCGCCGACAAGCCCACCCTGCAAGGGGCCGTCCACCGGCATGTCCAGCCGGGAACCACGATCTGCACGGACGAGAACCCCTCCTACCATGGCGTCGCTCGCCGGCATCGCGCAGTGAACCACAGCGCGAAGGAATACGTCAATGGCATGGCGCATACGAACGGGATCGAATCGGTCTGGGCGGTGCTCAAGCGCGGCTTCGACGGCGTCTACCACAACTGGTCGAGAAAGCATTGCCGCCAATACGTCAACGAGTTCATGTTCCGTCTCAACGAGGGGAACTGCGAGCGCGACACCCAGGACCGCCTGGACGATCTGTTCCGGGCCATGATGGGCAAGACGATCACGTACGAGGATCTCACCGCGTCCGGGGAAGGCTGGTAGCGGGAGCCGATGAACCTTCGAGCGTTGGCCCGGGCCATCCGCGCGCTGATCCGAATGCGCTCGGTGCCCTACGTCCGCCCGCCGGAGCCGACCAGGAAAGACTTGGAGAGAAAGTTCCTGATGCGCGTCGATAGGAAGGGAAAGCCGACCATCAAGGAAGTCTGAAGCCCGGCTTTGTCAAGTTACCTACATAATTCCCAACTCAAAATGTTGAAGTAAAATCAGAGACCGAAAAACCATCAAAAGCGGCGGACGATGACTAACGGTTTTCATGAAGTTTTGTATCACATAAGGTCGACCGCTGGCTCTGAAGCGGAAAAGGGATGTCTGTTTGAACGGCTCATGAAGTCGTATCTTTCTCAAGACCCGCTCTATCAAGATCGTTTCTCGAGAGTCAATCTATGGTCCGAATGGGCGGCATCCCGGCCCGATTTTGATAGCAAGGATATGGGTATCGATCTAGTTGCTGAGGAGCGCGATGGCGGTTTTTGCGCTATTCAGTGCAAGTGTTACGAGTCAGGCACGAGGATAAGCCGTAGGCATCTCGATTCCTTTGTTGCCGCCTCGGCGCGCGAGCCGTTCACGGCGCGCATCTTCATTGATACCGGCGATGAATGGGGCCAGAATGTGGTCAAGATGCTGGATGGGTTACAACCAGCGTGTTCGGTAATTCGTTCTGATGATCTTTCACGATTCACTGGTTGGCCGGATTTGTCTCGCCAAAAACCGGAAGATTTGTCGCTTCGAAAAGAGGCATTCCACCTGCGGCCTCACCAAGAGCGAGCACTCGAAGATGTGAGAATTGGTTTCGCTGATCATGATCGTGGCAAGCTGATCATGGCATGCGGTACTGGTAAAACTTTCACGGCCCTCCGTATTGCAGAGGAGTTTTCGAGGGGGGGGGGGGGGGCGAGTACTATATCTCGTACCGTCAATTTCGCTGTTTCAACAATCAATGCGCGAGTGGGCGGAACAGAAGGGGGAACTTGAGCACAAGTACATAGGCATCTGCTCGGATACTCGGGCCGGAAATAATGATGAAGACGCGTCTCTACTTGAATTGGAGATCCCGGTAACGACTGATTTGGAGAAGGTGAGTTCGGCCTTACGGGGCGCGTGCGCGCCGGAGGTGATGACGGTTGTGTTCTGCACATATCACTCACTCGGTCTCATTGAGCAGGCACAGGATGATGGCGCGCCACCGTTTGATCTTGTCATCTGCGATGAGGCGCACCGAACCACGGGTATTGAGCGGCCTGATGATCAGACCTCACCTTTCGTGCTCGTGCACGACAAGCGACGTATCCGAGCTCGCAAACGTCTCTACATGACCGCCACGCCACGCCTCTATACTGAAGGTGCGAGAGCGCAGGCGGCACGCCACAATGTAGACGTGTTCTCTATGGACGATGAGGATGTTTACGGTCCCGAGTTTCATGGACTACCATTTTCGCGCGCTATCGAACAGGATTTACTGTCGGATTACAAGGTCGTCGTTCTGACGGTATCGGAAAGTCATGCGAGCCAAGAGTTGCAGGCGTATTTGGCTACGGATGGCAACGAGATTAATTTGACCGATGCGGCCAAGATTGTTGGTTGCTGGCGTGCGTTGCAGAATCCCGAGGGTCGAGAACCGAGCGATGAGATACGACCGCTCCGACGAGCGATCGCGTTCACTAACACGATTCGTCTTTCAAAGCGGCTGGAGAAGCATTGGAGCGAGGTGGTGGATCAAGCCGCTACGCAATTGTCCGAAGTGGAATACGAGAGTTCGTTCATCTGCGATATTAAGCATGTGGATGGAAAGAACCATGCTCTTGAGCGCAAGTCAAAAATTGAATGGCTGAAAGGGTCTGGAGATGGTGCTTGCCGCATCCTGTCGAATGCGCGATGCCTTTCAGAAGGTATCGACGTTCCCGCGCTTGACGCGGTGTTGTTTATTAACCCGCGCCACAGTCAGGTCGATGTCGTTCAGGCCGTAGGGCGCGTCATGCGCAAATCCAAAGGAAAGAACTATGGCTACATCATTTTGCCTATCGCCATACCGCCAGGAATGGATCCTGCCGTGGCACTGGATGACAATAAACGTTTCGCGCCAGTGTGGGACGTGTTGCGGGCCCTGCGTTCGCATGATGACCGATTTGATGCCGAGATCAATCAGATCGATCTCAACAAAAACCCAACCAACCGGATTATTTTTGGTGGGGGAAATGGGAACGGGCAGATATCTGGCCTGCCGTTTCCACCAATCGATTTACCTCCCGCCGTAATTTTTGCCAAGATCGTTGATCGGTGCGGAGATCGCAAGTATTGGGAAAACTGGGCCGAGGATGTGGCGGACATATTTTCTCGTCTCGTAGATCGAATCAAAAGATTGCTTGAAAACTCTGAATCTTTGCGCGAGTGGTTCACAGCGTTCCATGAGGAGTTGAAAGTGTCGATTAATGAATCGATCACCACGGATAGTGCCATCGGCATGATGGCTCAACATATCCTGACGCGACCGGTCTTTGAAGCTCTGTTCGAAAGTTACGATTTCGCCAAGAAAAACCCGGTGGCGCGTTCGCTCGACATGTTGCGGGGTGATTTCGGTGAGTTTGGTTTAGAAAACGAAACTCGTGATTTGGAACGCTTCTATGAAAGTGTGCGGCGACGCGCCCGTGGCTTGGACAATAGTGCCGCTCGCCAGAGCGTGCTGATGGACCTGTATGAGCACTTTTTCGCCAAGGCGATGAAAAAAGATGCGGAACGGCTCGGTATCGTCTATACCCCGGTCGAGGTCGTGGATTTCATTCTGACAAGTGCTGACAAGGTGTTGCGTGACGAATTCAGGTGTAAGTTGAGCGATGAAGGTATCCGCGTCCTTGATCCTTTTACGGGTACCGGTATTTTCCTCGTTCGGCTTCTGCAAACGGAATTGATCAAGGACGCGGATCTGCGCCGCAAGTATCAGAAAGAGTTGCATGCCAACGAGATAATTCTGCTCGCGTACTACATTGCGGCGATCCACATTGAAGAGGCATTTCATGGGCGGATTGGCGATGAAGATGTTTATGAGCCGTTCAATGGCATAGTGCTCACCGATACCTTTAATCTTCATACCCAGCGGAAGGGCTTTCCGAAAGATTGGTTACCGGAAAATAGCAAAAGGGCAGAACGTCAGCAGAAATCGCCGATCCAAGTCATCGTTGGAAATCCACCTTGGTCGGCAGGTCAAAAAAATGCCGCTGACGACAATCCAAATGTGGATTACCCAGAGATGAAAAGACGAATTGCAGAGACTTATGTTAATTCGACGGATACGTCTCAGAACAAAAACCGTCTATACGATACTTACAAAATGGCGATCCGCTGGGCATCGGACCGTATCAGCGAACGTGGAATTGTAGCCTTCGTCACCAACGGCTCTTATATTCACAGCAACGTCGACTCCGGTGTACGAGCCTGTTTGGCGGAGGAGTTTACGTCCATATATGTGCTGAATTTGCGTGGCAACGCTCGTGTACAAGGTGAACGAAGGCGCTCAGAAGGAGACAATATTTTCGGCCAGGGCTCCCGAGCTTCGGTAGCGATCATGGTGCTCGTGAAGAATCCGAACGCGGCATATGAAGGTTGCCGCATCCTGTATCGCGATATCGGGGACTATCTCACCCGCGAGGACAAACTTAAAAAGTTGCGTGATTGGCAATCTACCTTTGGCATAGAGTACTGGGAAGTCATCGTGCCAGACCGGCATAACGACTGGGTGGGAAAACGTAATGAGGATTTTCAGAAACTGTGTCCCATAGGATCGGGGGTAGTGAAAGCGGGGAAGACGGACGATGCAATATTCCGACTGTTCAGCAACGGTCTTAAAACGGGCCGCGATGCCTGGATCTACAATTTTTCCCGCAGAGCATGCGCTGCCAATGCCAAAGCGATGATCAAGGATTACAGAAATGCACTGCGAGATAGGAATAAAACTCTCCAGATGTCTGGTGGGGGTCCTGATGTGCGGCTTGACGCAAGTGCGCTTGGTGACATTGTCAAACGCCATTCAGTACATATTCGTTGGGATCCAGGTCTGAAAACAACTCTAAAGAATGGTGGACCGATATCCTATTCCGAGGCGAAAATCTGGAAAACTCAGTATCGACCTTTTGTAAAACAGAATTGTTACGTTGAATATTCCCTTGTGCAGAGGAAATATCGGATGGCGAATATTTTCCCTTCCTCGGAAACAGAAAACCGTGCGATTTGCGTACCGGGAATCGGGTCAAGTAGCCCATTTTCCGCCCTCATGGTCAACGCGATGCCAGATTTGGGGCTGATATCGGCCTGTCAATGTTTTCCTCGTTACCGGTTCGATCAAGCGCTCGCGAAACAGGCCCGGAATTGTGTCGACAATATTACCGATACTTCCTTGCGGTTTTTTCGAGACCATTACGGAGATGACGCTATCGATAAAGACATGATTTTCGATTATGTCTATGGCGTGCTCCATGCGCCCGAGTATCGCGAGTGTTTCATCAATGATCTGGTTAAGGAGCTTCCGCGCATTCCTTTCGCGCCGAACTTTCACGCTTTTGCCAAAGCTGGTAACCAGTTGGCGGAGCTCCACCTCAATTACGAGACTTGCCAAGAATATCCTTTACAGGTCACACGTGAGGGGGAAAGGGGTTTTTCACTCGGCGAGCACACCATGAAACTTGATGGCCCGGACAGGACCACTCTCGTTGTCAACGACCATCTCCGGCTTTCTGGAATCCCTGCGGAGGCGCACCTTTATCAAGTCAATGGGCGAACGCCGCTTGAATGGTTTGTAGACCGCTACCGCGTCACCCAAGACAAGAAGAGCGGCATCGTCAATGACCCCAACGGCTGGTTCGATAGCATGGAGGAATTTATCGCGTCAGTTCAGAGGATTGTGCATGTCAGTGTGGAAACCAGCCGTATCGTCGCGAGCCTGCCCGAGCCTTTTGGCGATTCGGATACTTACGAATCGGTATTCGGCGCCGGAGAATAGTCCTTGGGCGAAGTGCTACGTTGGACAGCGAGCGGCGCGTCGGTTGCGGTACAATACCGCCGTCCTAACGTTTCGCGCACCTGGAGAGGAAGAACGATATGAGTGGATGGGCTTGGATGGCGATCGGCGCCACCGTTCTCGCCGTGGTGATCATGCAGATCGCCATGCGCATCAAGTAATCCGACCGGAATTCGGTCGCTCTCGGAGAAGGACGCGCTCGCGCGTCCCCCACGGCATGACTTCCATGATGCCGCTAGGGTCGTCATGTCCTTGAACCCTTCCTTTTTTCGGCGACGCCTCGACTCGTGGCGCGAATCGACGGATCGAGATATCTTCCGGGATATCCGGGTTGGGTTGGAGCGGGAGGCCCTGCGCGTGGACGAGGACGCGGCGTTAAGCCGAAAACCGCATCCGACCGCCTTGGGCTCGCCGCTGACCCACCCTCACATCACCACGGACTATTCGGAGGTGATGATCGAACTGGTCACTCCGCCAGCCGCATTGGAGGAGACCCACGCTTTTCTGGCCGATCTGCACCGCTACGTCCACGTCCACCTGGGCCCAGAGCGGCTGTGGTGCGGGAGCATGCCTTGCGTGATCGCGGGGGATCCGGACATCCCGTTGGCGTATTACGGGGAATCCAACCCGGGCCGCATGAAGACCGTGTACCGGCGCGGGCTAGGCTATCGGTACACTCGTTCAATGCAGGTGATATCAGGCGTGCACTTCAACTGCTCGGTGCCCGCGGGATTTTGGCGGCTAGAGTTCGGCGAGTGGGCGGACCCGGACCGGATTTCCGAGCGCTATTTCGATGGCGTGCGCAATCTGCTACGGTTCGGCTGGCTGGTCGCGTACCTGTTCGGCGCGTCTCCCGCGATCTGTCGTTCGTTCGTCCTTCAGAAGCACGAGAGTCTCGAGATGTTCACTCCGGGGACGTATTACGGTCCTTATGCGACCTCCTTGCGACAGGGCAGCATCGGCTACCAGAACAGCCAGGAGGTCAGCGCTGGCGTTCGGGCCGACTACAATAGTCGGAAAGGCTACATCGAAAGCTTGCGCGCGGCCACGTCCACGCCCTGTCCCAGGTATCGAAAGATCGGCGTCCGGCGCGCGGGCGGAGAGTACCGGCAGCTCAACGCCAACCAGTTGCAGATCGAGAACGAGTACTACAGTCCCGTCCGTCCCAAGTGCGTCCCGCGCGGTAACGAGAGGCCGACGCGCGGCTTGCGCTGCAGGGGCGTGGAATACCTTGAGCTGCGCTCGCTGGATATCGATCCGTTCGAGCCTTGCGGTATCGGAATCGCCTCCATGCGATTCCTGACCGCCTTGGTCCTGTATTGCCTTCTGGACGACAGTCCCAAGATGTCGGAGTCCGAACAGGCCGACGCGGACGACAACATGCGCCGGGTCGCGCACCACGGACGGGACCCGGGAGCGACGTTGCGGCGTGGAGAGGAGGTTTCTTTACAGGATTGGGCCGGCGAGCTGCTACGAGACGTCCGGGAGGTTTGTGGCCTCTTGGACGAGGTCCATGGTGGCGCGGAATTCCTGCGGGCGTGGGAGACGCAGGAAGCCAAGTTGAGGGACCCCGGGCGGACGCCGTCGGGACGCATGGTCTCCGCGATGCGCGAATCCGGCGAGGCCTACGTGGAATGGGCTCTGCGACGGTCGCGGGAGCATTGGGAGTTCTTCCGGAACCGGCCGCCTGATCCAGACCTTCTCGACCGTCTCGACCGGGTCGCCGAGCGATCTCGGGAGCGGCAACGAGCCATTGAGGAGGAAGAGCGGGAATCGCCGGTTTCCTTCGAGGACTATTTGGCGGCCTACGAGGCGCAGGCGTGAGCTATCGCGTTTTGGACCCGCGAGGCTTGCGCGTCGAGCGGCTGGACCTCGACGAGCGCCGCGTCGCGTTGAGCTTTCGGGAGGCGAACGTCGAGAAGGTCATGGACAACGCCGAGCAACGCACCTTGTGGACGCAAGCCGGCGCCATCGAGGCGCTCGACCCGAGAGTCTCGGGGGAGTTTCCAGCTCCGCCGTTCCGGATCGCGCATGCGGAAGTGGACGATGGCCTGTACGTCCAGCGCGACATGATTCGCGTGCCGATGGACGTGTCGGGCGCGATCGCGCTGTCCTTGTGGTTGGAGGGGCGCGACGAGCCGTTGCGCGTGGAGGCTTCCCGGGCGCGCTTGCTCTTGGAGGGCGAGCCTAGCTACGTGCGGCACGTGGACTAGAAATGATCGGTTTTCTTGGTTGTCTGTTCGCCATGTTCTGGTGGACGTTCTGCATGGTGGTCGGCGCGTTTTTGCTGGGGGGCTGGGGCATCATCCTGGGCGCGGTGGTCGCGGCGCTCACGACGAGAAAGAGTTCGATGGGTGGATTCGAATGGGTTGGCGCGGGCGGTATGGAGGACGATGACGATCTGGCCGAGCGGCGCGAGGCGTTCTCGCGCGTCGCGTTCGCGATGAGCGGGCACGTCGCCAAGGCCGATGGCCAGGTTACGGAGGAGGAGATCCGTTGCGCCGAGGCGGTCATGGAGGAGTTGGGGCTGAGCCCGGAGCGACGGAGCCGCGCCGTGCGTCATTTCCGGCTTGGAACTCGGCCGGACTTCGATCCGCGTGGCAGTCTGGAGGAGCTGGCCCACTCCTGCCGGAAAGAGCCCTCGCTGATCGCGACCTTCCTGGAGATTCAGGTCGCGATGGCGTGCGCGGATGGGGAGCTTTCTCCCTTGGAGGAGCGTATCCTGCTCGCTTGCTGCCATGCGCTGGGAGTTCCCGAGGATCGGCTTCGCGCGATCATAAAACGCTACCTCGGCCAAGGCCGGGAGGCGAATTCGGCGCCCGATGTCCAAGAGGGTCTGGACTGGGCATACGCCACGCTGGAGATCGAGCGCTCGGCCTCGGTGGAGGAGGCGCAGCGCGCCTACGCTCGCAAGATGAGAGATTTTCATCCGGACAAGCTCGCGTCCAAGGGATTGCCGAAGGAGTTCATGGAGTTCGCGACGGAGCGGACCAAGCGATTCACCAAGGCGTACCAAATCATCAAGAAGGCGAAAAGGGGGTCGGGATGAGGCTGGTGACGGTCGAGCGCGAGTCCCGCGCGTTGCTGGGCGCGTTGCGGGGGGATCGGGTCTTTTTTCCAGCTTCGCGCGACGTGGCGTCGCCGAGCTCGATGCTGGAGCTGATCGAGGGAGGGGAGACGGCGTTGCGGGCCATGCGCGCGGCGCTCGAATCCGCTTCCGCGGATTCGTTCGTGCCGGTCGACCACGTCGATCTGCTGGCCCCGATCCCGCGGCCGCGGCAGAATATCATGTGCATGGGTCTCAACTACGCGGACCATGTGGAGGAGGCGTCCGCGTCGCTCGGGCGCGACCCGAGCCTGCCGAGGCACCCGATCGTGTTCACCAAGGCGGCGAGCAGCGTCAACGCCCCGTTCGGCGACATTCCTTACGATTCCAGCGTGTCGGACAAGCTGGATTGGGAAGCCGAGCTAGGCGTGATCATCGGTTGTGGCGGGCGCGGCATCCCGGAAGCCGAGGCGTACGCCCATGTGTTCGGCTACACCGTGATCAACGACGTCTCGGCCCGCGACCTGCAGCGGCGGCACAAGCAGTTTTTCCTTGGCAAGAGCCTCAGCGGCTTCTGTCCCATGGGTCCGTGCGTCGTGACGGCCGACGAGATTGAGGATCCGCACGATCTGGATTTATGGTGCAGGGTCAACGGCGTGGAGAAGCAGCGCTCGAACACGCGCTATCAAATCTTCAGCATCGCGCGGCAGATCGCGACCCTGTCGCGCGGCATGCGGTTGGAACCGGGGGACATCCTCGCGACTGGAACGCCGAGCGGAGTCGGGTTCGCGCGCGAGCCGCCGGAATACCTGCGGCCGGGCGACGTGGTGGAATGCGGAGTGGAAGGAATCGGGGAGATCCGGAACCGGGTCGCGGGCCGGTAGGCTCGCGGCGGCCTACCAGTAGCTTTCGGTCGTGATCTGCCCCGGCGCGCTGCGCCGGTTGCGGGCCAGTCCCATCGTCCTCAGCAGGGCGGAGGTGTCCCGCACCATCTCGGGGTTGCCGCACAGCATGACCTGCGCTCGCCTGGGGTCGAAATCCATACCGGCGCGCTCCGCGAGACGGCCGTTCTCGATCGCGGTGGGAATGCGCCCATGCAAAGCGTTCGGGGGCTTTTCCCGGCTGACGAGGGGCACGTAGACGAACTGGTCCGGGCGTTCCTCTCGGTGTTTCCGCAGGACGTCCTGGTAGGTCAGCTCGCGGGCGTGGCGCACGGAATGCGCCAGCGCGATCTTGCGGTGCCGGGCCCAAGGCTCGGCCGTGCCGAGGATCGACAGGTAGGGGCCGAGGCCGGTTCCGGTGGCTAGCAGCCACAGATAGTCGCTTCTCGGCACCTCGTCGAGCGTGAAGAATCCGACTCCTTGAGAAGAGACCCAGACCCGGTCGCCAGGCGCCAGGGCCTCCAGGCGGGAGGACAGCGGGCCTTCCGGAACGATGATCGAATAGAACTCAAGGTTCTCGGAGCCTGGAGGGTTGACGAAGGAGTACGGGCGCGCGATTCGCTCCCCATCGATATCGAGAGCGAGACGGCCGAATTGTCCGGCCGTGAACGCGACGTTCGGGGCCCGGACGTGGAGGGAGTACAGCTGGTCGGTCCAGTGCTGGTTTTGGACGACCGCGCCCTCGATCCATGTGGTGGCCATGCCGGTCCCGGTCAGCAGAGGACCAGCACGCGGTTCCCTTCCACGCGGACCGGATAGGTGCGCAAGGGCTCTTCGGCCGGTTCCTCGACGGGGTGTCCGGTGCGTACGTTGAAGCGGCTGCCGTGCAGGGTGCATTTGACCAACTCCCCGTCCAGGCGACCGAGCGACAGGGAAGAGTCCTCGTGGGTGCATGTATCGTCGCAGGCGTAGAGCGTGCCGTCGACGTTGGCCAGCAGGATGGGGCTCTTCCGAGGCTGGACGCGGAGCGTATGGCCCGCCGGAATTTCCGATACGGTGGCGACGGGCAGGAAAGACTTTGGCATAATCCTCGACCTCCCATTATACTTTCGCCGGTACGGGGCGGCGCGCGATGGATTATCTGAAGCGGATCCGGCAGGCCCGGGTCTACGACGTGGCGGAGCGCACGCCCCTGCAGCGAGCGCCCCAGTTGACGGAGCGTCTCGGGTGCGAGGTTTGGCTTAAGCGCGAGGATCTGCAGCGGACGTTCTCGTTCAAGCTGCGCGGCGCCTACAACAAGATTTCTGGACTGGACGCGGAGCGCCGCGCGCGCGGCGTGATCGCCGCCTCGGCGGGCAACCACGCCCAGGGCGTGGCCTTGGCGGCCGTCCGGCTGGGATTGGACGCCGTGATCGTCATGCCGCGCACCACGCCGCCGATCAAGGTCAACGCGGTGCGCGCCTTGGGTGGCGACATCGTGCTGGAGGGCGATGACTACGACGCGGCGAGCCGCTATGCCCAGCGTCGGGCCGAGGAGGAGCGGCGGGCGTTCGTGCACCCTTACGATGACCCGGACGTGATCGCGGGACAAGGAACCATCGCGGTCGAGATATGCGAGCAATGCGCGCCTCCTCCGGACGCGGTGTTCATCCCGGTGGGCGGCGGCGGCCTGTTGGCCGGAATGGGAACTTGGTTGCGTCACGCGGCGCCGCGCGCGCGCGTGATCGGGGTGGAGCCGGAGGACGCGCCCTCCATGACGCGGGCGCTGGAGCGTGGCGAGCGGATCCGCCTGGAGCGGGTCGGCCTGTTCGCGGATGGCGCGGCCGTGCGGCGGGTTGGGAAGGAGACGTTCCGGCTGGCGCGGGAGTGCGTGGACGAGATGATTTTGGTGGGCATCGACGAGATCTGCGCGGCGATCAAGGACATCTTCGAGGAGACCCGGGTGCTGGTGGAGCCGGCCGGAGCGCTGGCGGTGGCCGGCGTCAAGCGCTACGCGCAGACTCGGGAGGCCCGCGGCCAGACCCTGGTCGCGGTCAACAGCGGGGCGAACATCAACTTCGACCGTCTGCGGCATGTTTCGGAGCGCTCCGAGCTTGGCGAGGGGCACGAGGGCTTGTTCGCGGTGACCATCCCGGAGCGGCCCGGAAGTTTCCGGCAGTTCTGCGAGGCGGTGGGCGACCACAGCATCAGCGAGTTCAACTATCGGTACGCGGATTCTCGCGCCGCCCGGATTTTCGTGGGCATTAAGTTTCGCGACGCGGCGCGCGAGAAGCCGGGTTGGGTGGCGCGCTTGCGCGAGCGCGGCTATGGCGTGCAGGATCTCAGCGACAATGAGGCGGCCAAGCTGCACCTGCGGTATCTCGTCGGCGGGCACACCAGCAGCGAGCGACGCGAGGTCCTGTACCGCTTCGAGTTCCCGGAGCGTCCCGGGGCGCTGCTGGACTTTCTGTCGAGCATGGGGCGGGGCTGGAACATCAGCCTATTCCATTACCGTAACCATGGAGCGGCCTATGGTCGGGTGCTGGTGGGCATGCAGGTCCCGGAGAACGAGATGGACGCGTTGCGGACTTTTCTCGACACCTCGGGGTATCGGTATCACGAAGAGACGGCGAACGCCGCCTGCGATATCTTTCTGGGTCGGACGGAGCGCGCTTCCTGACTCGGGGATCGAGCCTGTGAAGCGCGGTGACGGAGGGCCGGACCGCCTCCGGCGGCCCGGCTCGTCCTGCTCAGCTCTTCTTCTTGGCCGTCTTGCGCTTGGTCACTTTCTTCTTGGCGACCTTCTTCTTCACCGTCTTGCGCGGCGCGGCCTTTTTCTTAGCGACCTTCTTCTTGGCCGTCTTGCGCTTGGCCACTTTCTTCTTGACGACTTTCTTCTTCGCCGTCTTGCGCGGCGCGGCCTTTTTCTTAGCGACCTTCCTCTTGGCCGTCTTGCGCTTGGCCATTTTCTTCTTGACGACTTTCTTCTTCGCGGTTCTTGCCGGAGCTTTCTTCTTCACCGTTTTTTTCTTGACGGCCCGTTTCGCGGGGCTAGCCTTCTTTTTGGTGGTACCTCTTTTTTTGCTTGTTGAACGTTTGGTAGCCACGTTTTCCTCCAGTTGGTTTTGCGGTTTAGAACATGCCGGAGAAGCGGCGCCCCTGACGCTTTGGCGCGGGATCAGCTTTCCAGCGGGTTTTGGCGCGAGCCGGCGCCTGGAAAGGGCCGCCTCGCGATACGGCGCGGACGCGCCGAGAGAGGTGTTCGAGAATGAAGAAGATGCGCTCCGCCCGCCGCGCGCCAGGGGGTGGCCTGGAACCGAAGGTTCAGGTGGGTCCCTTGGGAAGGCCGCTGGCATGCCGGCCGATCGCGCCGGTCTTGCGCTCTGGCCCTCGCGCGTCGGGTCCCTGGCTGTTGGGATAGGTTCACGGGCGTGCCTGGCGGGACGGGCGGAGGCATTGAC